>NZ_LYMM01000043.1 GCF_002896965.1 Novosphingobium guangzhouense | reverse complement strand
ATCTCGCTCGCCAGCGCGACCCGCCTCCCGGCAATACCGTCATATGGCGTGGCTGGTCCCGCCTTATGGACATGAAACTTGGAATTGATCTCGCCGGGCGCACTTGTGGGTAATTGAAAGGTACAACCGGCGCTTACACCAATGGAAGTGCGCACGCCTAAATCTTTCCGGAAACAAGGCTGGGGCTCTTAGCGGCCGTTGCCAAGCAGTCCTAGACGAAAATCACTGCGCCGGCTCACTGTTTTTCCCGCGACAACGAACACCCCGTCCCCGGTGTAATGCAGCGTTCTGGGGTGCTTGGGCTGAGGAGCGACGTGCGCCTTTACGATTTCGAATATGAAGAGATTGTAGTCCTTGACCATCCGGTCGTCCGGCAGTCGGCGCTCGAAGTTCGCGTGACACGCGGTGAGCAACGGAGCTCTGATGTGGTCGGCGGCCTGCACATCAAGGTTAAACCCAGCGAACTTGTCTTTGTCCCGGCCCGAACAATTGCCGATCGCGACGACAGCGTCGAGCATGTCGAGGGTCGGCAGGTTCAGCACACATTCTGCGCTTTGGCGTATCAGCTCGAAACTATGATTGCCAACGGAGATCATGCAGCCGACAAGGGAAGGCGTAAATTCCAGCACCATGTGCCAACCCATGGTCATCACATTACGCTCGCCGTCATGACAAGATGTCACCAGCAAGATCGGGCCGGGTTCGAGAAAGGCGCGTGCCCGGTGTACGGGCAGATCCTGTTTCTCAACCATCATAGGTCACCGATGCCATCTTTCATGGCGAACAGTCACGCGTTGCCGTTGCGGCGCCGGGTCTCCCAGCCCTTGCGGGCCGCTGCCGATCGGTGCTCCGAAGAGCCTGACTTGTGCGCCTTGCCGCCGCGGGAAGATGCGCTGCGGTTTTCCGGCTTGCCTCGGCCCGAGCCGGACTTCTTGCCGCCACCGCTTTCCTTGTTGACGGTCGCCCAAGCCCTGCTTTCAGCTTCTTTCTTGGGAGTGCCGCGCTTCTCATAGCTTTCCTCGATATGCTCGGCCCGGCGCTTCTGCTTGTCAGTGTAGCTACTCTTGTCTCCTTGAGGCATATTTATCCTCCCTTATCTGGTGACGGACTGCGACTGCCGAGAACTGGTCCGAATGAACAGTCCAACGCCGCTCACACTCTGCAAAATCAGCAGTCTATCAATGGATTTGAGGCAGAGCCGGGTAGTCGATGTACCCCTCCGCGCCGCCGCCGTAGAACGTATCCTTATCGGGAGCATTGAGTTCCGCACCCACGCGCAAACGCTCGGGCAGGTCCGGGTTGGCGAGAAATGGCCGTCCGAAACTTATGGCATCAGCCTCTTTTGCGGCGATCGCCGCGCTGGCCCGGTCGGCATCGTAATCGCCATTGCCGATATAGACCCCGTCAAAAAGGGCTCGCAGTCGCTTCAGCAGCGCGCGCTGATCCTCGTCGGTATCCTGCCCGGTAAATTGCTCGATCGCATGCAGATATGCCAGCCCGTGCCCGGCCAGCATATGATACGCCGAAGAGAAGGTGGCTTCAGGGTCGCTGTCGCTCATGTCGTTCGCCTGTCCAAGCGGTGAAAGGCGCACTCCGACGCGATCGGCAGGGAACACGGAAAGGACGCGCTCCATCACCTCGCGCAGGAGACGCTGGCGGTTCTCGACCGAGCCGCCATAGTCATCTTCGCGCTGGTTTGTTCCATCCTGCAGGAACTGGTCGAGCAGGTAGCCATTGGCCGAGTGCACTTCAGCGCCATCGAACCCGGCCGCTTTGGCATAGCGCGCCGCAGTCTCGTAATCATCGAGGGTGGCTGCGATCCCGTCGCCATCGAGCGCGACCGGCTCGGAGGTGTCGGTGAGGCCATCGGCCGTGAAGGTCTGGGCCTTGCCGCGGACTGCGCTGGCGGAAACCGGTTGCGCCCCACCCGGCAGCAGGGACGTATGGCTGATCCTTCCAACGTGCCAAAGCTGGCAGAAGATTCGTCCCCCAGCAGCATGAACTGCTTCGATGATAGGCTTCCACCCTTCGACATGGGCTTCGCTGTGAATGCCGGGCGTGTCTATGTACCCCTTACCCATCGGCGAAATCTGGGTGGCCTCTGAAATGATGAGACCCGCCGACGCACGCTGGCGATAATAGGTGACGGCAAGCTCCCCGGGCGTCCCGTCCGCATGGGCCCGGCTGCGCGTCAGCGGGGCCATGAGGACGCGGTTGGGCAACTCGAACGCGCCGAGCCGCAAAGGTTCGAACAGATTGGAATGTCTGGTCATGATGCCCCTCACTTTGCGCTGGTGCCGATCTTGATGGACTTGACGTTGACGAATTCCTTGAGCCCTTCAGGACCGTGCTCACGGCCGTAGCCTGATGTCTTGACCCCGCCGAACGGGAGATCGGGAGAAGCCACGTCGAAGGTGTTGATGAAGATCATGCCGGTGTCGAAGTGCTTTGCAGCCAGTTCCCGGGCACGCTCGACATTGCGGCTGAAGATACCCCCGCCAAGGCCATAGCGGCTGTCATTGGCGATCCGCATTGCATCCTCGTCGTCCCTCGCCCGAATGATCGAAGCGGCAGGCCCGAACAGTTCGTCGTCGTAGGCAGGTTGCCCGGGCGCAACATCGACTAGGACGGTGGCGGGATAGAACCATCCCGTTCGATCGGGAATCTGACCGCCCACGAGCACGCGCGCACCCCGGGCAACACTTTCCTCGACCTGCTCGTGCAACTTGTCGCGCTGGGCCTTGCTGACGAGGGGGCCCAGCGCGGTCTTCCCGTCTGCCGGGTCGCCCATGGCAATGGCGCGGAATTTCTCGACATAGGCGTCGACGAATGCGTCATGGTTCCTGTCAGTGACAATGAAACGCTTGGCGTTCACACAGGTCTGCCCGTTATTGTAGATCCGGCCCGCGACACATGTCTCAACCGCGAGATCGATGTCTGCATCGTCGAGGACGAGGTAGGCGTCATTCGATCCCAGCTCCAATACGGTCTTCTTGACGAGTGCACCGGCCTTGGCGGCGACCGCCCGTCCAGCTTTGTCGCTGCCAGTCAGCGTGACCGCGCGCACGAGATCGTTTTCGATCACCGTGTCCGACTGCTCGTGAGAGATCAGCAGCACACCAAATAGGCCCTTGGGCAGACCCGCACGCTCATAGAGATCGCGCAGGAACAGGCCGCTGCCAGTGCAGCTTTCGGCATGCTTTAGCAGCACCCCGTTACCCGCCATAAGACTGGCGATCGAATAGCGTACCGCCTGATAGGCGGGAAAATTCCAGGGCTGGATGCCGTAGACGACGCCGACAGGGGCATGAGCGACATAAGCTGTCGCGCCGTCGGCGGATCGCTCCTCGTCAGCGAGGACCGTGGGCCCCTGCTTGGCGGTATAGTCGCAGATCGCAGCGACGAGATCGACTTCGCTGCGGCTGTCACCGATCAGCTTGCCGACCTCGCGGGTCATCAGCGCGGCGAATTCCTCCTTGGAATCGCGCAGTTCTTGGCCGATGGCGGCAATCACGCCGGCCCGGTCTTCGAGACTGCGCAGACGCCATTTGAGAAACGCCTTGTGGCACGCCGAGACGGTCGCCGCAGCTTCCTCGTCCGACATGAGGGAATACGTCGCAATGACGTCCTCGGTCAGCGGATTGATCGTGCGGATTTGCTTGTCGCTCATAGTTTGGATTCTTTCGGCAAGGGAAGGATAAGTGCCCACATCAGCCGTGCTGCGCACGGTGATGGTCGAGTGTCTTGCGGATGGCTGAAAGCGCATGGGTCAGCTCCGCATGCCATCCGCCAGGTTCAAGTTGTCGCACCGCCGAATGCGCCGCGCAGACGATGCGTGTCGAAGCCCATTCGCGCGCCAAGGCCTGGGCCCATGCCGCGAAATCGTCGGCAGCTCTTGAGCGCTGCTGCAGCGCCTTGGCGAGCATCGGATGAAAGCGTAGGCGCGACTGCGGCAGGATGTGACCCAGCATGCCGGGGGCGGCGAGGACCATCAAGGTATCGTCGACATGGACAATACCGCTGGGGCGGTGACGCACGAGAACCGAGGAGGCATGCACGCTGTCGTCAGCCGTCACCAGATCGAGGCCCGCCGGCACGGAAAAATCCAGATCGTCGAACCGTTCCTGGGTTGCCGGGTCTTCCATGACGTCCCGCTCCCAGGGCAGCTCGGGCGCCTGTTCCCGGTGTCGCTGCGTGCCATAGAGGCGTGCGTGCGGAGCGATTTCATGGGCAGCGGTGCAATGCAGAGTATGAAAAGGGTGCACATTGATGATGGTGTCTATGGCCAGACCGTTGTTCGTGAGGCTCATCAGCGCTTCGCGCTCATCACCCGACACCGCATAGCTGTCGATCAAGGTGAACTGACCGTCGGCCTTGCGAACGAGGGACATGTGCGTCCCAACGTCGAAAACCTTCGCGACCTTGAAGGAGCCGCGGAAATTCCAGAAGCTCTCGGCAAGGTGTTTCATGCCTGGGCTGCTCTTTGCTGCTCGAGGATGAGTTGGGGCATGGCAGTTCAAGCGTCTGCATCGATCTTCGTTCCGATGACCAGCAGGCGGAGGGACGAAGCCTTGCAGGGGTGGGACCGTCCGAACGAACTATAGCGCCGACCGTTCATAACCCCAATGGTGTTGGGGCTAAATGGCGGACCGAAACCTCGCGCTGCTGGCCGATCTGGATTTTTTTCCCCGCGTTGAGCCGGATCTCGCAGTCGAAACCCGGCCCTCGCTATCAGCCGATGAAACGGATAAGATCCTCGTTCAGCCTCGTAGGTGCCGTCGCGAACAGGCCATGCGGCTCGCCATCGTATTCGATGAACTCGGCGCTCGGTATGCCCGCCGCCGCAGCCTTCCCGGAAGGATCGATAGGGACCGTTTTGTCAGCTGTCCCGTGGATGATGAGGGTGGGGACGGTGAAGGAGGCAAGGTCAGGGCGAAAATCGGTCTTCCCGAACGCATCGATGCAATCAACGGTAGCCTTCGGGCTCGCCATCGCGCCCAACAGGAAGCTCCAGTCGAGGATACCCTGGCTGACAGGGCTCGAGATGAAGCCGACCCCGTAGAACTGCGTTGCAAAGTCCTGCAAGAACGCGAACCGGTCTTCCCTGATCTGCGCCTTCATGGTGTCGAAGACGCTCTCGTCGACACCGTCGGGATTGTCGGCGCCCTTGAGCAGATAAGGCACCACGCTGCTCACCAGAGCCACTTTCGCGATCCGGCCGGTGCCATGACGCGACAGATACCGCGCGATCTCGCCGCCGCCCATCGAGAAACCGACCAAGGTGGCATTGTCGAGGGTGAGTTCGTCCAGAACCGCTGCAAGATCGTCGGCGAAGGTGTTGTAGTCGTAGCCGGAAGCACCATGCCCGGACTGCCCGAACCCGCGCCGGTCATAAGTGATAACCCGATACCCTGCTTCGAGAAGGGCCAGGGTCTGGTACTCGAACATGTCGCCCGTCAAAGGCCAGCCATGAATGAGGACCACCGGCTTGCCTTGACCCATGTCCTTGACGTGAAGACTGGTGCCGTCTTTTGCTTCGATGAAAGCCATTCAGAACGCTCCTTGGCGTAGATCGCCTGCTGACTTAACCTTGACGGCCTACGATGGTTCACTCCGCTCGTCGCTTTCGCGGCCGCAGGCAGTGCAGAAATGCCGTGCCCCTTCTGGCCAGAACCCTCCGCTGGTTCCCGGCGCGCTATCGCGAGGAAGCCACGAACCAGCGGCAATCTGCAAGGGACTGGAAACGCAACGTGCGTATCGGGCTTTTCAGGATCAAATAACCTGGAGACAGTCATGAAAGTCACGCAGCATGACCCCCGCAACAAGCGGGTCGACCCGTCCCAAGCCCCGGACGAGACAGCCGAAGGCATACGCTCGCTGGAGGCCGAGCGCCGTGACCCCGGCCCGGATCTTCAAGCAAGCGGGGGAATGGGGGCAAACCCCGCTCAGGCGCACAAAGGACCAGCGGATGACCGCGCTCTGAGAGAAGCCGGCGTACAGTCGGGGACGCAGCGCGATCCGAAATTTCCCGAGGAAGATGAGTAGGCTCCACGAGCAAGGTGGCGACAGCCATTGAGAGTTCGCTGGAACGTTGCCTCAGTTCGCCTTTCTGATCGGTATGTAGCGACAGGTGAACTCTGGTTGCTCGTGCCGGTCGATCGGCGTGAGATGCACGAAAAGTCGCTCACCAAAGGGTTCGTCGCTCAGGCTATAGGCATGTTCGGCCTCGTAGAGATCGTCCTTGTGCGGTTCGATCCAACCCTTCACCATCTTCAACGCGCGGTACTTCGCCTTTGATTCACTGCGCGCGACCACGAAGACGTTGCGATGGCGCTCGGCAAATTCTTCCGGTTGGTAGCCGCCCAGATTAACAAAGTAGAGCTTTTCCTCCCCTTCGAAGGGCTCGGGCCTCAGTGAGATCGCAAAGCCATCCGCTTCGGTGACCTCGGCCCAGCAATCGACATGCAGGCTTCTGGGCACGCCCCACCACTGTTCCCGCAGGATTGGGAACGCCCCTTCGATGCTGTCGGCGAGCACGAAGCGCACATCGTGTACCTCGATATTGGCGCTGGGGTGTTCGCCGCCAATGTAGATTGCGAAAAGCTTCATCGCTCGTTCAATTCCTTCACTATCTCGGTGTTACATCGGCGGCCAATTGCGGCGACCAGTTCAGCGGCCACTATTTGGCCAATCTCGTGTGAACTTGTGATGCCCTGCACGAACGGGTGCCGCCCCATGATGAAGGGAAGGCTGACGCAGAAAAGCTGGTCTGCCGGGATCTGCGAGGAGATGGGGTGGAACCGGTCGTCGATGGCAATACCGCGCAAAGGACCGTGTTCGTTCGAGGCATCGACGTCATGGACGATCCCCTGCTCGCGAAGCGAGGGAAAGGGGAAATCCTTGGCAGAAAGTGCGCGCTGGCCGGTCGCTTCGATGAAGACGGGAAAATGGAATTCTGTCGAGCCATGCGTCAGTAGCGCTCCGCTCGAGACGCCGTGCGGATCAATCTGGTAATCCTCTCCGAGCGCGATCACTTCCAGCTTTCCGGCGTCATGCAGGGCGAGCATGCGCAAAATCGATTCATGCGGCACGGTCGCGTAGTCATCGATGAAGACGGTCTTGAAGTGCTTTGAAAATCGCAGGAAATCGGCGTCACCAAGGTAGGGGACGATGCCTTCGATCACTTCATGCATGCGCAGGATCGCATAGCGCCATGCTACCACATGATGTCGTTCGTAGTTGCGCTGCGCTTCTGTAAGATTATGCCGTGCCCATTCGAAAGGGTCGGTGGCCAGGCGCTGGCTGAAGTAACCTTCGCAGAAATCTTCAAGGTTGAGCGATGCGAGACGCGTTTCTTGCGCGTAGGATGCATCCGCTGCGGCAAGCTCCCGTTTGAACAACTCGAACGTCCGGTCCAGAAGCAAAGGATCATCGGCGGCGATGAGCTCGTTGATCGCTTCTGCGGTACAGATCGACAGAGGTTCATACGGAATCGGAAAATAGAAATCGGCCTCCGGCAGCAGGCCTTTGCGTGACAGCATCGTCATCCGGAAATCTTCAGTGCCTGGCGCAGGGACATAGGTGATGCCGCCGTCTTCAGCCTCCACGAAATCGCCATGTGCGATGGCCAGGGCAACGGCAGCGTCGATGGCGGTTAGCGACGAGCCTCGAATACCCACATGAGTCGCAGGGATCTTCTCGATCTCGCTCGCCGGCCAGGGACTGGCGAAATACCCCGGGCTGACCTCGGGCTGCTCCGGCCATTGATGCCCGGTGGCAAGAATGACATGGTCGAATCTGGCTTCGAAGCATTCACCGCGATGGGGCTGGACGCGCAAAATCATTCCGTCAGGCCCGCTGACGGCATCGAGCACCTCGCACCGTGTGCGCACGGTCACGACGGTCCCCTGCGTGGCGGCCTGCTCCAGCAGCATTTGCATCTGTTCTGAGAAAAATTCACCCAAGACCACGCGCGGATAGAATGTCCGATCATCGATGGCCGCAGCGTCAATGTGCATTTCCGCCAGCCGTTCCGAACTCTGCGCGTGCAGCCATGCGACGAGGCTTGTCGCGAGAGGTGGTATCTCGATGCTGGCTATGTTGGAAAGCATCGCCGGATCGTTCCAGCCGGGGCGATAGGGTGTGCCTTTGCCGATGAACGGCTGTTTCTCGAAAATAGTAAGTTCGAAGGCTGCGGGCTGCAGCGCGAGCAACGCATTCAAGGTGTAGATGGCGGTAGGGCCAGCGCCCACGATAGCCACAGAACACGTCATACAATCCCCGGATATCCCAATGGAACAGGCAAACGCCGATGTTCGCCGCGATGATGGCTTTTGAAAGAAAACCCCCGCCGAAGCGGGGGTTCCTTGGTCACTGCCCGGCGCCGGGCTCGGAGGTCTTAGGCGGCTTGCCATCTTCGATCCGCCCTTCGTTGCGCAGATCGCGGCCCTCCTGCGCCTTCTTCTGGCTCTCGGGGGACTTGCCGTGCTCGTTGAGCTCCTCCTTGACGTAGCCGGCTGCTTCCTTCGCCTTACCTTCGATGCTCATGATCATCTCCTGCGCTGGTCCGCGTTTTGCAGATCCTTGCAGGATGAAAGTGCGCGAGGGACAGAAACAGTTCCAACAACGCTGCTCGACTCATCGCAAGTGAGAGATTCGCCTCTTACTGCAACGGGAGTACATCGAACGGGCCGCTACCGTTTATACATGTTCAGCCACGCAAGGTATCCGGGACGATGCCGCCATTGCTGGCCAGCTTGACCATAACCGCTCGATGCAGCGCGATGTTCTGCTCCGCTGTGCCATCCGCTCCGACATGGACGCCCAGTTCCTGCCCAAGCTCTTTGCGTGCGGCGAGACTGGAGTCGAGGTCAAGAAGCTTGAGGAGATCGACGATGGACGTGCGGTAATTGCCGCCATGATCCGCCTTCATCGAAGCCATGGCTTCTAACACTGCGCCGACGTCGACGGAAGGTTGCGCCGCCGCAACGGGGCCTACGGGTGCAGGCGATGGGGCCACAGACGCTGGATGAGGGGACGTCGGCGAAGATGCCGGAGCAGACTTGGGCGCGCCCACGTTGGCTGCAGGATCGGCCTTCTTCTCGGTCCCATGATGGAAGATCTTGTTCAGGATATTTCCGAAGATGCTCATGCTCCTCTCCTCGACAATAGCACGGTTAATAACGCGATGGTGAGACCCTCAAACGCGTCAGCACGTCGATGGTTGATCGGAACGGCTTCGTGCTGCCGATCGTTCAGCCCTCATTCCCCACCACTCAACGCGGAGCACAGATCGTGATCAAGAACAACGCGCTCATGGCAGCATCCCTGGCCGTTCTCAGCCTCAGCGCCTGCAACAAGAAGGACGCCGAGCCCGCCACCGAAATGACCTCCGCGCCGGCTGCAGATGCCATGAACGAAACCGGGACGACTTCGGCGGAGAGCCCGGCGCAGGTCTTTGCCAACATAGCGGCTGCGAGCGACATGTTCGAGATCGAGACATCGAAGCTCGCAGCCGAGAAGGCCCAGTCCGCCAAGGTGAAGACGTTTGCCGAACAAATGATCAAGGCTCATACCGAATCTACCAAGAAGCTTACCGCAGCCGCGGCGGCTGCCACACCTCCGATCACCCTTGCCCCGCGCATGACCGCTGCTCAGGATGCACAGCTTGCCGACCTCCGGAGTAAAACAGGCGCCGCGTTCGATGAGGCCTATGCCAAGGCACAGGTCAGCGCTCACCAGGCCACGCTGGATGCGCTCAAAGGCTACGCAGCGGGCGGAGATCAGGCATCGCTCAAGACATTCGCAACCGAATTGGTCCCCACAGTCACCGCTCACCTCAACATGGCGAAGGCCCTCTGACGAACCTTGCCCCGCACGTATATCCCATAGACCCAAGGAGCGATCATGCCCGACCGGCTGACGATGCAGGACCCCCGATCACAATACCCGAAGCCTCCCTTTCCCAAGCAGCCGCAGCCGCGTCCAGGGATCGCAGGCAAGCTGGAGCCTCGACCTGACCACGGTGAAAAGAGCTACGTCGGCGCGGGCAAGCTCACTGGCCGTAAGGCACTCATTACTGGAGGCGATTCCGGAATCGGCCGTGCGGCTGCGATCGCCTTCGCGCGCGAGGGCGCGGACGTAGCCATCGCCTATCTACCAAGCGAGGAGGCGGACGCGCAAGAAGTCCTCACCCTGATCGAAGCCGAAGGCCGCAAAGCCATTGGACTTCCGGGTGACGTCAGCGATGAAAACTGGAGCCGGCAGCTCGTCGAGGACACGGTGAAAGGCTTCGGAAGCCTCGACATCCTCGTGATCAATGCAGGACGCCAGCAATGGCGAGAAAACGTTGGCGAGGTCACCTCCGACGACTTCGACAAGACGCTCAAGACCAACCTCTACGCCCTGCACTGGATCACACAGGCGGCGGTGCCCCATCTCCCGGCCGGCGCCTCGGTCATCACCACGGCCTCGGTGCAGGCTTATGACCCATCGGACATCCTCCTCGACTATGCGACCACCAAGGCGGGCATTGTTGCCTATACCAAAGCGTTGGCCAAGCAGCTCATCGAGAAGGGCATTCGCGCCAATGTGGTAGCTCCGGGACCGTTCTGGACCGTGCTTCAGGCAAGCGGGGGTCAGCCGCAGGAGAAAGTTGCCCACTTCGGCGAGCGCAGTCGCTTCGGTCGTCCCGGTCAGCCCGTGGAAATCGCACCGGTTTACGTCTTGCTCGCTTCGCAAGAGGGCAGCTACATCACCGGCGAAGTCTTCGGCGTGACCGGCGGCGCTGGGCTCGCCTGAGACGGTAGACGTTTAATCAAGTACAGATGCGGCCCGGCAGCAGCAGTCTAGTGGTACTGCCGCCGGGCCCTCACATGCGCGGTCGATGAAAACACGACACATGCGATGCATGGCGACGGCTCGGCATCAGGTATCGGTGGCACCCAGCCCCATAATGCCTGCCAGTCTCCGCACATAGCTTAATTAACCAGTATCTGCGCGTGACGTTCCACTCTGAAAAATCTCATTCTTCCAACCACCCTGGAACGTCTGGCTATTTCGGGTGAAGACCACGAATTGACTTCTGATATACACATTCTGCCAGTAGTGATGCCTTGCGACCCGAAGGGCTAAACAGCCCTATTCAACTTGCCCGGCCCTGAATTCAGGCGCCGGGCTTTTCTCGGCTATAAACTGATTATCACTCGAGCGATCAAGTCTATGCTGCCAACATCGACTTCCGGGTGGATCGGGACATCGCCAGGCGGGGAATGCTAATCATGGTTTTTGCTGCGTGTTATAGGTGGCGATGTTGCTGCAGCTAGGGCTATAGATCGTCCGCAGCCGACGCCTCGGTTTCGCGCATGGAGCCTCGATTTGAGCGACACACAGAACGAAACATTATGCTTTTCTAATGCCTCTTCCCCGGGCCGCAGTTCTGTGCTCGCCAAATATGATATTCTCGATACCCCGCGCGAACAGCAGTTCGATGACGTTGTGAAGCTGGCCGCGGCGATCTGCGCAGCCCCGATCGCAGTCGTCAATCTCGTTGGAGATGACCGCCAGTGGTTCAAGGCCGAAGTTGGTCTCGGCGTTCGAGAAACCCCGCTCGACACATCCTTCTGCGCTCACGCGATCCTGGAAGAGGATTTCCTGGAAATTCGCGATGCGACGAAGGACAGCCGGTTCGCCGCCAATCCCTTGGTCGACGCTGCGGGCGGTATCCGATTCTACGCCGGCGCATTGCTTAAAAATCAGGCAGGTCTTGCAATCGGTACGCTTTGCATCCTGGATACCCGGACCCGTCCGGACGGGCTGAGCGAACTGCAACGGTTCACCTTGCAGATGCTGGCGACGCAGGTCATGAGCCAGCTGGAATTGCGCAAGGTCGCGCGGCAGGAACGGGAGATCAAGAATGAACTCGCCAACGCCGCGCTGCGCTTTCAATCGATATTCGATAGCGCCATCGACTATGCGATTATCGTCATGGATCGCACAGGATCGATCACTGATTGGAATGCCGGAGCTGCCAACATTCTTGGGTGGTCAGCCGAGGAAATTCTAGGTCGCGACCTTTCTATCTTCTTCACGCCAGAGGATCGCGCTGACGCAGTTCCAAGCCATGAGATGCGGCAGGCTCTTGCCAATGGCCGAGGGGCCGATGAGCGCTGGCACATGCGCAAAAGCGGCGAGCGTTTTTGGGCGAGCGGAGAGATGATGCCCCTCAAGGATGCCGATGACGTCATTGTCGGCTTCGTGAAGGTCCTGCGCGACAAGACCCAGGCGCGCATGTTGCAGGATCGGATAGCGCTCCAGGAGGAGCGCTTGCAGATGGCTCTCACTGCTTCCGGTTCTGTGGGCCTGTGGGACTGGATGGTGTCTTCGGATCGCATCCACGGCGATGCCAATTTCGCGCGGCTCTATGGCCTTGATGTCGACGGGTGCACCGCAGGCCTCACAGAAGAGCAGTATCAAAGGTATGTCGTCGCCGAAGATCTCCCTGCGCTGCGCGCGAGCATCCGGGCCGTCTTCGAGCGTGGTGCCGATTTCCTCGTCGATTATAGGCTTGCCATCCCCGGCGAACAGATCCGCTGGGTCGAATGCAAGGGTCGGATGGTGGTCGATGCAGCCGGCCATCCTTATCGATTTTCCGGGACATCGGTCGACGTGACGGCGCGCAAGGCTGCCGAGCAGCAAAAGCAGCTTCTGATGCAGGAAATGTCCCACCGCGTGAAGAACAGCTTCACGATGGTCCAGTCGCTTGCCTCGCAAACATTGCGAGGCATAGACTCTGAGGTCCGGGAAACTCTCCTCAGCCGGATCGTCGCGCTCGGTCAGGCGAACGACAGTCTGCTCCAGACCAGTTGGACCGCCACGCAGATGTCAGCGCTCCTTCAGCGGATCCTTTGGCTAGGCGCTGACAGCGGCAGGATCGCGCTGTGCGGAACGGATATGCAGGTCAGCGCCGAAGCGGCGATGTCGCTATCGCTTATTGTTCACGAACTGGCGACAAACGCCGTGAAATATGGCGCGCTGTCGCTCGAAACCGGGCAGGTGGTGGTCAGTTGGCACCACGATGGCAGCCACTTCCAGCTTCTGTGGCAGGAGCGCGGCGGACCAATCGTAGAGAAACCAGCCACCAAGGGATTTGGATCTCGTCTCATATCCATGGGAATATGCGGTAGCCGGGATGTCCTGATCGAATACCTTCCAGAAGGCCTGCAGGCGCGTTTTAGCGTCAATCTCGGTCGCGTGTTCCCCAAAGTCTAGTCATAGACAGGAACAATTCGGTGCAGCGCCAATCAGGTCTGGACGGTAAAATCGACCAAGGCTTTACGCCCAAATGTTAGTCGAGAGGCCTTTGCCCCTTTCGCCCCCCACTCAGGACGTCTGCTTTAGCCTATCTGGTTGCCGATCCAGCTCTCTGGCCTTTGCTTTGGCGGCGTCGCGAATTTCCTGTGCTTGTTGCTCCAGCTTATCGGCCTCCGCATCAGCCTGCGCTTCGATAGAGCGCCCCTGGTCGTTGAGCGCATCCCCCTGAGAATCACGCGCCTTGGTGGCCGCGCGATCTACGCGGTCCGCAGCGCGGCCAGCGCGCTCGGCCGGGCCATTGCCATCATAGGGCACGCCCGAAGCATTTGCGGCCGCCTCGTCCCTTGCGGCACCCGCCTTCTCCTTCGGGCCATCACAGGCGGCAATCGTACAAGCCAAAGCTGCGGCTGCCATAAGCGTCGATGTCGTTTTCATGCTGCACCAACTTGCAGGATGCGCGCTCGTTCCAAGCAATCGGAAAGCCACCTTCCGCCCCGACGCCCTCCAAGGCGCTACAACGACGAATCTGGGGAGTGCGTCGATGAATCAAGAGCGCGACAAAGCGCTAATTCGAGATCGGTCGAGCGAAAGGGCTTTGCCAGGGTCGCGACATCACTGAATTCGTCCGCATCGTCCGCGTGCCCACACCCGGTGGCGAATATGAAAGGCACGCCGCGCGATTTCAGAACCGTGGCAACCGGGTAAGACCGTCCACCGTGGATGTTCACGTCCAGCATGGCGAGATCAAAGTCTTCTCGCCCGGCCAAATCCAGCGCGGTATCCAGACGCATGGCCGGGCCGACGACAATGGCACCCAGTTCGGTCAGCATGTCCTCGATGTTCATGGCCACGAGCATCTCGTCTTCCACGACCAACACGCGCTTACCCGCGAGAGACATTGCTGCCTCCCACATTCGCCAGCGGTGCGCTTGTTGCTGCTCGACAGCAGCGGACCAAAGGCAACTTCAAAGCTGCAATTGAAGTGCTTTCGCCGATCAAGGACACCGGGACGACGGCCAGGATGCTTTACGCACAGAGCCTGCAGGACGCATTCGACGAGAATTCGGATGAAAACGTAGAACTAATCGATCAAGCCATAACTGAGTTTGAACACCTGTATCGATACACGCACGGACAACAGCGGGTTCGCCACGCTAAATCACTGATCGAAGCACTTTTTGACAAAGCCTACACTCTGGCTGATTCCGATCCGAATTTTGTCGCTGGCCTCGATGAAATTTTGAAAGTCATCGTGAGTGCTCGTCAGGGGGCGGGACGGAACAGCCAATCGGCAAGGGCTCTGCTGTTGTTTTATGAAGCGAGGGCTCTGCAGGAAAAGCGAGCCTTCACGGATGAAGCGGAGCGAGCGCCTCCGAGCCGAGATACGATCGAGAAATATCAACAAGCCCTGAAGGACCCTAATGCGCTGGGCGAAAAAGTCGCCGAGGCGCGAGACGGGCTCGCTCAGGCGCTGGCGACCTTTACAGAAGAGACGCTCGCCTCCAATTCGAACCCCAGCGACGCGTTGCGTAGACGCATGCGCCACGACATGGGCGAGGCGGTGCAAATCCATCGGGATCTCGTCGAGCATGCATGGCATAATCAGCCGGATTCCGATCTCGCTGGCATGCTTGAAAACCTCGCCTCCGATTTCGAAATTCTAGCTAAACTTAAGAGAAAAGGGCCGTTCAAAGAGACACCGCTACTCGAGGCGGTACGTGCCATGGAAAGGGTGGTCGCCGCCTATCATTCAGCGCGCGACAGCGATGCCATTTCGGAGGCTCAGGCGCGATTGGAAGATTTGCGTCAAAAGATGAGATAGTTCGAACGGCGTGCGGCGGGAGGAAAAAATCGGACCGGAGCGATTACTTTACTCTTGCCATTTCAAACATCTAGTTATTTCATATCGTGAGGCGATTGCGGACAGTCGCAAAAGTCCGAATGTTTGCTCTAGAACCGGCCGTTGGTTACTCCGGGAGTGGCAGCTTATCTGGGCGAGCCGCTCCGAAGCCGACAGTCGCGAATGTCCCAAGCCCAGTCGCTAAGCAGTACCGAAATTGACCGTCCTGCCCCGGTCGACTGCCATCGCAGGCGCAGTGAAAATCAGTAGCGATAGTTTTCGACATTCCTTGACCAGTGAATGGTGGGGGCCGTTTGACGCCGGCCCCCCGCTCTACGATCAAACGTCGTTACCACCGTCCGTTGCAGGGGTACGAGTTTTCGGTGCGCGCGCCATGCGCTTCGCCCGTGGCGTCTTTTTTTCCGCTTTGTCGGTTGCTTTGTCTGGGGTGGTAGGCGTTGTTTGGTCTGCCACAGTGCTCTTGGACTCCGTTTCCTCCCGGTTGAATAGTCCGAGCTTCCCACGCCGTTTCGGGGCTGGTTTCGGGTTTTCGACTGGTGCATCAGATGGTTTGACCTCGCTTGCTTCCTGCACCGCTTTGGGTTTGCGAGCGGCCGACTTCTTGGCCGCAGGAACCTTCGCAGGCGCCGTGCTCCCCTTGGACTTTGCTGAAGCCTTCTTCTTCGGCACAACTCCTTCAGGGGCCGTTGCAGGTTCGTTCGAAGGCGCATCGACAATGGAGTCGGAAGCAATGATCGCTTCCTGCGCCGGGGCCTTGCGTTGCTTGCGAGCGGCGGTCTGCTTCATGTTCGTCTTGGGAGCAGCAGCAGCTTTTGCTTTCGCCACTTCCGCTTCCGACGCTTGCAGATCGACCGCAGCTGCCGGGGCAGCTTTCGGTGACGATGCGCTTTCCTTGGTGTCCGCGACAACGGAATTGCGATTGCCCAAACCGATCTTCTTGGCGATCTCGCGACGCTGGGCAGCGAAACCCGGTGCAACCATCGGATAGGTCGCGGGTAGGTTGTAGCGTTCCCGGTATTCCGCAGGAGTCAGCCCATGACTTGTCAAATGGCGCTTGAGGGCCTTATAAGGCTTCCCATCGATAAGGCTAATGATGTGGTCGTCGGATGAAAGGCTTTTACGCACCGATACTGCAGGTTCATACGTCGGTGCTTCAGGCTCCGCCGCCGACGACGCTGTATCCTCGGTGAGAGCAGCGCGCGTCGAGCGAATGAGGCCGGCGAGTTCGTCAGCGCCGACGGTGTTGTTGCCCAGATATGCACTCAGAAGCTGTACGGTCAGAGCGGCGATATCAGAAGTCGGTTCGGTATCAGGCATCGATATTGCCCCTCTCGATATTACGGGCGCCTAAGGACGCTTATGCCCCTATGGCAATGCTTGATGCATTGCCCCGATTACGGCGCTTTTCAAGTGCATTCATTGTCCTAGTACCATAGATTGAACGGGAAGATGCCCCATTACGGGCCAAAAGCCGTGCCGCACAAACCTAGCCTTCCGAAGACAGGCGCAGATATCAAAGACCATTCAGTTCGTCACCTACCTCTCGATCATCGCGTCCCACTAGCCAATGTCGATCTATGTTTAGCACGCAGTTGCAGAACGCGGGAAGCCCCATGCGTCAATTGCACTGGTCCTCGGAGCTGCCATCACCCACATTGCGGCTGCCTTTCAGGCATCCTCTCCCAAACTTTACAGCCGGCCTTCGTGCCGGCATTTTCTTTATTGCCGGTCTTGCAACCAAGGATGGAAGCACTGACGGTCCGGTTTCCGCACTGCGGGCACTGCTGGACAGCCCAGGATGGTTAGGTCATAGGCCCGGCATGACAAAGGATCTTACGCCCATCATCCGTCACGTTCTCGAGCGGGCGCCGCAATGGGTCCGGCGCGACCTCGAGGCCAAAGATTCAGCCATCCGCGCTCGGGCGGAAGACACCTTGGCCGCAATGATCAGCAGCGCCCTGCAGGATCATGGAACGGAACCGGACAAGGTCTGAATTCCATCACGGGCCAAGCGTTCGGTGGACCATTGGCGTGATCAAGCGCAGCCTGACGAGCGAACCCGCGTGCGGCAACCCATCGCAACGGCCGCTGGCTCGCTTATACTGGGTTCTGTCCCTCGATGCGTGCAGCGGCGTACATGCAAAGGCAGCTTGGGATCGAAAGCAGGACAGCCAGGGTAAGGAAGGGCAGGGCGAGAACAAACCTCCACGTCGGGTTCATGGCAACCTCTCCACATCTATGGTGAGGCTTTAACGGACGGTGGTGCAAACGGTGCCGGGGGCCGCAATATTCGCTAAGGATCTGCTACCGATAATTTTTTGATACTGCTGAGCAATATGTCGCGGCTAGAGCTGATTGGGGGGTGGAAGGTCCACCGTGCCGCAGATCAACTCAAGTGTGGCGCAGTATCGAGAACCTTGCGAACGAACACCACCCGCTCGGTTTCCTCGAAATCAGCGCCGCGTGCATGGCGTGCGAAACCGTGTTCTCCATAAGGGCATCGGAAGCCATTTCGGTACAACCCTTGAGCCGAGCCCATGCTTCGACCGCTTCGACGAGCCCGCGGCCGATGCCTTGGCGGCGACACTCCTTTACAACAAAGAGCCCTTCGAGGAACGCGACGGGGGATGTCTCGCATCCGTTGACGTAATCGATCCGCAAGGCGGCTTCGGCAAACCCGACCAAAGTGCCCCGCAGATCGCGCGCAAGGAAGCCGACGATAGGTTGATGCTCGGCCATCAAGTCGACCAGATCCTTCCGGTGCTCCGCCGTTGAGCCATCCGGCCAGAGCGCGGCGCGTAGGGCAGCCCAATCATCGAGGTCGGTGGCGCCCGCAAATTCGATGCGTACGATCATTTCCGCTCGCCCCCAGATATGCGCCTTCAGTGTTGACAAGGCCTGCAGCGCCAGCTGTCAGCGCAGCACCGCAGGCCTCTTCGGTTTAAGCGTTGAGCTTGTCCTTCACGCCCTTGGCGGCCGTGAACCCGAGCTTCTTCGATGCCTTGATGGTCATGGCGTCTCCAGTGCGAGGGTTACGGCCTTCGCGCTCCGGGCTGTCCTTGACCTTGAACTTGCCGAAACCGTTGAGCGAAACCTCCTCGCCTTTCGCCGCCGCGTTGCCGATGGCGTCGAAGACGGCATCGACGATCTTGCGGGCATCGGTCTTGGCGAGGCCGTGATCGGCGGCGATAACGTCTGCGAGCTCGCTGTTGTTCATGAGAAGTTCTTCCTGTCGAAGTCTGTGTTGCGCCGCCGGATCATTGCTTTTGACCCGTGACGTGCGCTCACCATGACGCAACCAGATGACCGATCAAGGCGTGCTCAGGTTATCAGGCTTTCCGGAGACCAGTTGTCCACAGCCCGTGGACAGCGATAATGAAATCGGGAATCTCGAAGGTACTTGACCTTTTATCGTCTGGTGGGTCCGCACCCACCGTCAGCGCCAGCGAGGCGTCGATGTATATATTTGCCATGCCCCCGGCATTGAAGGCTATGTCGCCGCGCTACTTTCCCACGGCCGCGAAGGCTTCGGGGTTGGGCAGAACTCAACAACAATAATAGTAAGCCTCTGGCCTTTACATGTCAGCGCGGTCGTTCGTTTTTATTTCGATCATCTCACCAACCACTTCAATTAGCGATAGTACGTTTTCGCAGATATGCCTTGAGGTCATTACGGATAGAATGCGCGCGTGTCCAAAATTGCGGCCTGCAGCATGGTAGCGCGAAAGCTCCGGTAGTACGCCCGCAAATTCCGGTGTTGGCGGCGGCATCCCGAACGATGCGGCTAGCGCCATTGCAGCTTCAAGATCGCGGCCGATATGCCGCTCAATCCAGTTTTCGGCGTTACCGGAATAGAGGAGTGCAGCTTTCAGTGCAAACTGTAATGCATACGCCGCGTTCTTGATCACTTGGGAGGGGCGCTGTTCAACCATGTTTAGGTTCATCAAATTAATGAATTCCAAAGCGCGAAAATACGTGTCTGCATTCAAAACGCGGTCATGATTGGATGAGCCGAAGTGCTCGATGCTATGATCCTTGGGCGGCAGGTTGCCGATAACCGGATTACGCGTCACGCGAACCTCCACTGCGCATCCGGCGAGGACGATCCGAGAGTGACAGGAAGGATGCGTGCGTTCCCGAAACTCCCGCGCGCTAGGCACGGGAGTCACCGGGGCTGGTAAGATGAACGGAAGCACATCCGCCGTCGCTTTTACCCGCGAGGGCTGGACATGTGCGACGGCGCCCCGAAAACAATCGTTTTCGGAGAGACATCTTCCATTCGGGATTACCAGTCCCGGCGCTGCCCTTTGCGCAACGCGGAGCCACCGTAGCACAATCTTCGATCAGAACAAATGGGGACACCGCGATGCCGCGGCTCTTCCTGATTGATCAATACCGCGTGCACGAAACCACAATCATGATAGGATGATTGAGAAAGGATCGCACGATGGAGATCGCCGACGGTAGTCAGGACGCTGAGGAGCGCTGGGAGTACCCGCGGCTGTCAAAGTGGATTTGGACGCCCTGGTACGCAAAATTTTGGTGGTCTGCCATTCCCTTCTGGTGGCTCGGGATGGCCGTTTCCGCTCATTTTGAGATCCTGGCACAGTTCTATCGCGGCGCCTTGGCTGGCTTTATGAATGTGTTCTTCTTACCACCTGTGGTTTTTATTCTGCTCGCCGTTGGCTTCTTCCGCGAATGGCTCGATTGCTTGGCACATTCCCCTGGTAAATCGGGCTTGATCGATGACGAAGAAATACTGTCAACGGACTGGCTTCGTCGCGCGGACCTAGATTTTATGGACAGCTGTCGCGCGAGAGGCAATCCGATGGATCCGAGGTCGGGACCTCTATGGATCGGTAATCGCGATAACCCGAGCAACCCATCATACGTGCCTTCGCCATCGATCACTCATCCCGGTTTTTGAATGTGCTTTTCCCGTCGTCCGGACTTCCATCGATATCGTTGGAAAATCGGCCGGTAGTTAGAACTGATTTCTGTTCCAATGATGTGAGCGGGCCCGTGATATCAAACGTCGCTCGCGCAGTGCTAAGGTCTTTGAGATATTGGTCACGCAGCCCTCGCGGTCCCAGAATTTTTTCCGAGAGGTCATTGGAGAATATTGTGGCAGGATCGCTTGATCGAGCAGCCTTGCGTTCTGCTGCAACAATAGATTGGCGGATATCGTAGTTGACGATATCCATAATTGACTGGGCGTTTTCGCTGGTGCTTCCGACGTCGCGGCTTTCAAATCCCAAGCTTCCCCCAACTCGCCCCGAAGTGCCACGACCCTTCGATCGACCACCGCGTCTGGACTGGCTCTGCGATTGACCGTCGCCAAGCGCCTCATTGTTTGTTTCACTGACACTGCCGCCGATATCGAGGCTGATGGTGGTGCCCATAATGTTTTGATCTTGCGCCGATCGCATAATGCTCCGCTGCCAGCCTGTTTGGGACATGATGGCCTGCACGTCGCGCTGGAGGGTGTCTGCGACTTGTGGCTTTAGACGCCATTCGCCCTTGCGGTCCATTTCGAAGCCGCCGCGCAGCCAGTTGGCCAGCATCTCCTGTCCTTCCTTTCCGCCCCCCATGAAATGCTCGATCGTGTCCGGACCGGCCTGCTTGCCGGCCTCGAACCGGGTGCTAGTGTCGCTGCGCGCCGATTTGCTGAACGCGGTGCCGCTGGAAACGAGCAGATCATTGTGCGCAAAGCTGAAGCGCGCGTTGCCGCCATTGGCGATTGCGCCAAGCTGGCTTTCATTGATAAGTCCCGCCTTCCACATTGCCGCTGCCGTCTGGGGAGTCAGGTTGAGGCTGAGGTCGCCGTTCTGGTCCATTGCGATCTGACGCCTACTGAGATCGATGCCGTTGTCGGCCAGCAGGCGCTGCATGCGGGTCAGCCGTTCGCGATCCACGATGGATGTCAGACGCTCATTCCGGGCGCGGTCGGCGATGCCAGCTGCGCCGCCCTCTGCCACATCGACCTGATTGCCTGCTGTGCGCGTCAGCGCCTGTATGAAGCTGTCGAGGCGGGCCGCCTCGCGGGTCGACACGCCCGCAGCCGCAGCACCTTGCGCAAAGCCGATATTCTCCGACTGGCGCCGCTGCTCGCCGATGCGGGCGGCGCCGCGCGTTCCCGACGGCCCGACTTCGCGCTGGGCGTCGAGCTTGCCGGAGCGTTCCGCAAAATCGTACCCCGCCGCCTCGCGTGTGCGGCCATAGACACTCGTACCCTCCCGGCCCGCCTCGGCTGTGGCACCATCCGCCGTGCCGAGGTGGACAGCCGTATTATAGCGCTCAAGAGCGGCAAGAACTTGGGCTTCGTTCCGTCCGGTCGAGCGCGCCAGCTGTGAAACCGCGGTACTGCGCGCCTCGCCCGAGAGCGCATTGACGAAGCCGACCCGGCGCGATGTCTCCTCGACGGACAGGCCCAACATTCCCGCCGCCTGGCGCTGCCCGCGGTTACCGCCGGTCCGCCAGCCTTGTTCGGTCGCGACGTTCGCGCGCTCGACATTTGCGACTTTGGTGCCTGCATGATCGCGTCGACCCTGCATCGCGCCAACCTGGACTTGTGCCGACGTGAGATCGTTCGCCAGCATTTGCCCCTGCTGCCATGCGTTCGCGATCAGCTTGGCATAGGTCGGATCCGCCTGCGCTTCCGCGATCACGCCTGAAGCCTTGAGCTCGGCGTCTGCAGGCGAGTAGCCCGCTCTTTCGAAGTGGCGCGTGGCTGACTGCTTCATCATGCTATAGGCCCGGTTGTCGCCGAACGCGCGCCACTGGACAAGGTTTTGGCTGAAGGCCGCGAATGCCTTCTCGCCAGCCTTTTCCGTCCCGAAATACCCCGTACCCAGGTTCCGCAGCGCATCTTTTTCGGCGAACTGGTGAATTGCAGTCGTCGCGGCATTCGCCTTCACTGCGCGCACGATCTCCGGGTCTGAGAGGTCACGGCCATCGAGGGCAGGGGCCAGGCTGCCAAGCTGACGCGCGCCTTCGATATCGCCAAGTGCAAAGGCGGCCGTGCCGGATGGGGCAGGGCGTTCCCCAAGGATGTGGCCTGCCTCGCCGAACGCGCGATTGCTGCTGAAACCGGAGCGCTCGCCAAAATCCGCGAAGCTGGGCGCGGCAGATGCGCGTGCGCGGGTGCCCATGGCGGACGCCTGGGCCTCGAGCGCCGATGTTTGACCCTCGGCCGTTCCCATCGCCGAGGCAGCAGCCGTTCCCTGGCCTGCGATCCCGAGCGAGCCCGACGTAAATGCCGTGAACATGTTGCCGCTGAAACGAAAGACCGTGAAGACGAACGCGCCCGCGAGCCCTGCAGCCGCGGTCCTGAAGCTGCCGAAGATTGCGAGCGCCTTCATCGCTGCGGTCGGGGCAAGGAACCAGGCATTCGCCGCGACCGCGTTGGAGCGCAGCTCCTCAAGCGTCGCCAGAGCGCGCCCGAGCGTGAGCTGGTGAATCCCGGCATCAATCACACCCCACAGCGCCACGAACACGAACATTCCCAGTGCAAAGCTCGCAACCCTGAGGTTGATCGGCGTCAGTACGAAAAGCAGCGCGACCGGGATCATGAAAAGCATGATGCCGAAGACCGTCGCGCGGATTGTCGGCATCCACTCGTTCGCAACCGACATCGTCGCGAGACCGCTGGAAATAACCGCCCGGTTGGCCATTACCCGGGCCGCGCTCGCAGGCGAGTCCTCGAACAGGACATCGCCGATGCTGTTGCCGAGCAGGATGTGCGTCATCAAGCCTTGCGCCGAGAGCGGGCGGTCCAGCATCATCTGGCCCATCTCCCCGAGCTGCTGACGGCATCGGGTCATCTGCTGGGGATTCTCGACATTGTAACCGGTGCGCGCACAAACTTGCCTGGAATAGCCATCGAAAAGAACCGGATCGCCAAGCCTGTCCGAGATGTGCGCCCACGCCTCGGTGCAGCTGACCGTCGTTCCCCCCTTGTCGGTCTCGGTATAGACCGTCGAGAATGTCGCCGGTCCGGCCATCGCCGCGAAGGCGGCGGGAAGGTCGCTGGCGCTGCGCAGGAGCTTGTCGTCATCGATGTCGTAGGCCGGCGAGACGCGCGCGACCGGATAGCACTGGCGCACATAGTCCTTGATCGTGCTGTCGAGAAAGACGTCCGTCATCGGCCCGCGCGGCGACACGGCGTTGAGGAACAGATCGAAGCTGTGCCCGCCCGCCCCGAATTCGATTTTGGCACGGGGATCGAGGGTGTTGTCGTCGATCGTCTCGACCAGCGCCCGCTCCATCATGTTGGTCGCCCCGGCCACCAGGACGAGAAGGTTGGGCACATCGCCGACCGGCTGATAGGCGTTGCGCACCCGGTCGTAGAACCGGGCGGCGGTATTGACCCCGTCGTAGTCGCGCTTGAGGATGACGTTCGCGACGCCGCCTACCGCATCCGAGCCGTAAAGCGCGGATGAGCCGTCCGCTACGATCTCAAGGCGATCCAGCGCCGCGATCGGAATGACCGAAATATCGATCGCCTGATATGCGCCGCTATAGGCCAGGCGGTGGCCATTCAGCAGCGTCAACGTGGCATCACCACCGAGACCGCGAAGATCGATCGCCGAGCCCGAACCGATGTAGTTCCCTTTCTTCTCGGGCGTAGTGATGTTCGCGCCCGGGTTCTGTCCGCCACCGAAATTCTGTGGGATCGCACGTACGACATCGCCAAGATTGCTCTGGCCCGAATTCAGGATGTCCCTTTGCGACAAGGCGATGACCGGCGAGGCAATCGGCGCACCGCGCAGGCGGCTACCCGTCACAAGGATTTCCGAACCGTCGGACCGCTCGTTTCCTTCGGCACGTGTCGAGCGTTCCCGGATCAGGATGGTTTGATTGCGCTCGACGAATACCAGTCCGGACTCCTTCAAAAGGATGTCCAAGGCCTCATTGGGTGTGTAATCCCCCTCAAGCGCAGGTGCGCGCTTGTCCTTCACCCCGTCGGAGCGAAAGATGATCTCGCGCTTCGCTGCTCGCGCAACCGCTTGCAAAGACGCGCCAAGGTCCTGTTCCGGCAGGTTGTACGTCTGACGCGCCTGCACCGCATGAGCGGTCGGCATCGCCAGTGCAAATGTGCCGACAGTTGCCGCCGACCACAACAAACTCGTTCCGATGTTCCCCATAATGCTCCCCGCGCCAGCTGACCGGCGAAACCGCCGGTCTTGCGGGGAACGACAACCTGGATCGCCTTTTTATGAGGGCGGCCTGCAATTTACTTCGCCGTAGTCGTGGCATGAACGGACGAGCACGCGAGCGTGGGGGGAACTCGCAAGCCCCAATCCGAGCAAATCCGCCACATTTCGAGCGAGGCCTTCCGGATCCGTTACACGAAACATTCCGGAAATCCTGATGTTGCCAATTTCGCTTGAGGCGATCTGGAGCGGTATCTTTGCATGGCGATTTGCCTCGGCCAGAAGGTCCGCTACCCGTACGCTTTCATATTCCCTTAAGCCGTCGGTCCACTGCGAGGCTATCGAGCTTCGTGTCGGCTTCTCGTCCGGCGTCGGTCCCTGCTCGGCAGCAAAACCGAACTGCTGGCCCGGTGCCAGACGTACGCTGGCCTTCTTCGCATGACGGCCCTGAAAGTCGGAGGAAACATCCACGGCCCCACGAAGGAGATGAACCATCACCGTGCGCTCACGGGTGATCGTGACGTCGAAGATTGTGCCTCGCGCTGTGATGCTGCCATTGCCTGCCCGGACGACAAAAGGTCGCTTTTCATGCGCGACGTCGAAGCGAGCGTGGCCGCGAACCAGATGCAAGGTGCGTGAGCTGGCGCCCAGATCGACTTCAACCAGGCTCCCCGCATCGAGCGTCAGTTTTGAACCATCCGCAAGCTGGAATAGCTTTACTTCATTCGGCGCGGTGACGAATGTCCTTGCTCCATTGCTGGGCGTGGAGGCGGAGTGCGCTAAGTCTGCAGGCGGCTTTGAAACCGTCGGTAGTGCCTGGAAGTAAAGACTCGCCCCGCCCAGCGCCAACACCGTGGCTACAATGCAGCCGGCACCCAGCCACTTTTTCGCTGGCGCGAGCAGCAGCGTTTTCTGGTCGGCCTGCAGGTCGTTGGCCGCTCTTTCATTTTCCGTGCCCTTAAGCAACTTCCCGTGGCTGAAAGTCTCGGCGATCCTGTTGTAAAAACGACGATGGGCCGGATTACATGCCAGCCAGGCCTCAAACTCGACACGGCGCGCCTCAGCCTCTGGCCCCCGCATGATGGCGAACCAATCTGCTGCCTCTTGCCTGAGCTCATCGTGTTGGCGGCGCATTTCAGAATCTTCCATCATTCCTGCTCCAGAGCCGCATCGATGTGGGCGAGGGCGCGGGCGACATGGTACTGCACTGTCGGGATTGATACTCCCAGCCTTTCTCCTATTTCCCTGTATGTCAGCTCGTCGACACGATGAAGAAGAAATATCTGCCGCGTCCTTTCCGGAAGCTCGCTCAAGGCCCGGCGGTAAATCCGCATCATATCTTCAACCTCAATATGGTCGGACTGCATGGGTGCCGTCGCATGCTCGTAGCCGTCATCGAAGAACACGTGATCCGGCGCCAACTGGTTTTCGAGCCGCTTGCTTCGATTGAACAGCAGGTTGCGCGCGATACGCTGGAGATAGGCAGCAGGGCGCTGCGGACGCTCTCGCGCCATGACGCCCAATAGCCGCGCGAATGCCTCCTGTACCAGATCGGGCGCTTCATCGCCGCCGCGCAGGCGTGCACGAAAGTACTTCTGCAGTCGTGGCGCTTCGGTTGCGTAAATCGAACTGATGTCCCCTTGGAGCGGCGCCGTCGCTGGCTGTGACCTTTGATCTCGTTGATCGGTGAAATCGGGAACCTGCGAATTATCGGCATCGGCTGTCATCGAGGTACGCTTTCTCATCGGCCGGCCCGATTGAGGGTGATTACGCAAGAGCCGGTTACGTCGAAGCAGAGAGCTCTCTTCGAATGAGCAGGCGTGATTGCTCCCAATCGACGTGAGTACCATGACGAAATATCGGTACTTAATCAAGCATGAGGTACTGTAGCGCAGACGGTACGCGGATTCGAATCCGATAAGATCGCGGTTTGGTAATTGGTGAAGTCTCAGCGGGTGGCAGGCAGGTACGGTTCGGTGAGCGCTACCGAGGCGGAAAACCGGCGGCGGGCCTGCGCACCCGCGCGGCAAGCTCAAACATCAGCGGGAAGCTGTTTAAACGGTTGCAGCTTCAGTAGCGGCCCTCAGATCACCAAGATCCAGTGCGCCCGTCACCGCCGGCTCCTGCCCACTCGCCATGGATGGACGCTGATGGCGCTTATTCGGGTAGCACTCATCCTGAAAGAGCCCGGAGGTTCGGCCCAACGAAATTTCGCTGGCTTGGGCGGTCCCCATCAGGCTATTTTCAGCCGCCCACGTGCGTAATCTGTAGTGACTGACTCGTCGCAGCTACGGCTGTGACAAGGGCGGTCATGCCCTCGATCTGGGCGGCTCGGGAATAAGCACGGTCATTATCCTGTGGTGAGGATGGGAGCCCGTCGTACGGCATGCATTCCGGAGGCGATTACGGAAAGCACAGACGGGGCGCTCCAGTTCAACACGACATCGCTGACATGGGCGGCAGCCATGGGGCGGCCGAAGAGGAACCCCTGCGCGATATCGCATCCCTGACGCGCGACGTGCGCCGCCTGAAACGGCGTTTCGATGCCTTCCGCGACCGTGGTGATGCCCAGGTTTCTGGCCAGATGTATGACTGCGCTGACGATGGCTGTATCTTCGCGGTCGCGCGCATCAAGACGGGAAATGAACGAGCGATCGATCTTGAGCGTGTCCACCGGAAACTGCTTGAGATGGGTGAGGGAGGCATAGCCCGTTCCAAAGTCGTCGAGTGCAACCGTCACGCCGGCCTTGGAAAGGATCGCAAGGGTCTGGCTTACCGTTTCGGTCAGTTGTCCCAAGAACACGGATTCCGTCACCTCCAGCTCGAGGAGAGATGGTGAAAGTCCCGCATGCGCTAATCGATTCAGTATCCGATCCGCAAAGTCGCCTCGTTGAAAATCACCCGAGGCACCGTTGATGGCGATGCGTCCCACTTGGACGCCGCTGTCTTGCCAGAGTTGCAAGTCGGCGATGACCCGATCGATCATGCGATCGGTAAGCTTCGAAGAGATGTCGGTATCATTGAGAGCAGCACCGATGGCGTCAGGTGAACGCAGGCCGCTATGGTGGTGCCAGCGCAGAAGGGCTTCGAAGCCCAGACAAGCCCCGGAGCGAAGGCAGACCTTGGGTTGATAGAAGGGAACGATACGGTCATCGTGCAGCGCTTTGCGCGCGTCGTACAGCATCTGCGTCTGACGTTCCGCAGCGGTCTTGAGTGCGGGCTTGAAAGAGCAGACCTGACCGGTGCCCTCGCTCTTCGCTGCGTATAGCGCGAGATCGGCATTTTTATGAAGTTCTTCGGGACTTTGACCATCAAGAAAGGCCGTCGCTGAACCTGCGCTGAGGCTCACATCGAGCTGGCGACCGTTGAAGGTCATCGGCTCGCTAGCTGCCGCAAGCAACTCTTGCACCGCAGTATCCGCGAGTTCGCCCTCCTGTATGCCCGGGCAAATGATCGCGAATTCGTCTCCGCCCAAGCGGGCGACGGTTGCGCGGACCGGGGCGGCTTTGAAGAGCCGGGCAGCGATCTCACACAACAGGGCGTCTCCCGCATCATGCCCAAGCGTGTCGTTCGTGGCCTTGAAGCGATCGACGTCCAGAACGATCAACTGGACCTGACCGCCACTACGGCGCGCCTCATGAAGCGCCGTCTCCAGACGCTCGCTGAACAAGACACGGTTGGGCAGGTTTGTCAGAGCATCATAGTGAGCCGCCTGCCGCAGTTTCTCTTCGTAGCGCTTTTGACTCGTTACATCCTGGAGAGAGCCAATGAGCCGAGCGGGCTTACCATGCGCATCGCGCACGACGTAACCACGGGCGACCAGATGCAGGTAGGCTCCATCACTGGCTAGGAACCTGAATTCCTGCGTCCACTGCGTGCGGTCAAGCGCATCGAGGTTCTGAAATTGCCCAAGGACGCGGTTCCGATCATCGGGGTGAACACGCTCCACCAACCAACCTCGCGACGTGCCTTGCATCGCTTCGGGATATCCAAGCACTGTTGCCGCGGCGCCGCTCCATTCGATCCGATCGTGGCCGAGCGACACGTCCCAGATCACATCGTTGGTGGCGAGGGAGGCCAGGCGGTAGCGCTCCTCGCTCGCCTGCACAGCTTGTTCAGCAGCAACCTGATCGTCGATGTCTTCAAGGTTCCCGTACCAGGAGAGGATCTGACCGTCGGTATCTACGCGGGGAAGAGCACGGGCGCGGAACCAGCGAAAATCGCCGGCGGCAAGCCGAAGGCGATATCGAACGTCGGCATGTCCGCCCCCATCCGGGCATTGCAATGCAGCGGCCCAGATCTCCTGGACGTGTGGCAGATCGTCACGGTGAACCGCGACCGTCCAACCCCAGCCCAGAGCATCTTCACTTCTCATACCGGTCAGCTTCGTCCAGCGGGGACTAAGTTCAATGACGGCGCCGGTTTTGTCAGTGATCCACGGGATCTGCGGGTTGAGCTCAACGGAGTGGCGGTAGTGTTCCTGACTGGATTGAAGTGCATTGATAAGGGCACTCATCTCCGAACGCGATTGCAGAGTTTCCCTGAAGGCGGCGTGGCTTTTGGAAAGCGATCGCAGGATGACGCCGGATGCTACAAAGAACGTGAGGCCGATGCCCATCAGATAGGTGTCGGATGAAAACACCAGTCGCGCCGTGACGGGCAGAGCACCGAAAAGGAGGACACACCATCCTGCCACGGGCAGTGCATGCAGACAGTAGCAACAGCTGATGGACCCCACGAAGACAAACAACGCTATCGAAGTGGAACGGACAGGCTCGGCTTCGCTCATAAGCAGGTACCCCCAACCTCCGAACGCGAAGCTGAGGAGTACGGATGCCGCGACCGTGCCCATCAGGTAGCGACGAATTCTGGCGGGCTCAGGATTTCTTCCGCGGCGAAACAGCCAGACCGCGGCCCGAACCCCAATCAACGTGCAAAGCACACCCGGCACCCCGACGCTATGGGCGAAAGGAACCTGCCCGTACGTTGCGGCCGCCAGGAAGAGCGCGTTGACCCCCATGAGCGCGTACATCAGCGGAATTTGTGTCCGCAAAGCTGAGTACTGAGCCCGAAGCACTGCATCGGAGCCGTGCGCGATCTGGTTACGCGGACTGAATTTCATTGGCGGCATCACTGTTTGGCGACTTTACATCGCCTGATAGACCCATCCCATTAAAAATGAGTGTAGGTTCTAGTGATCACAGAGGTTGTGGACGGGGTGATTGCCTTCAGTGCCGAGCGCGTCGCAGCGCGCGGTTGCCCTTTCTGGATATGCAGGGTCGTGCCGGTGATGCTGCTCCAACTCCTTGAAATCGTTAGAAAAGGCGGAACGTTTCGCCGCAGCAGTAGGTTTGTCTTAACCTCTCGGCGGGAGATGGTGATCGATGGAGAGAAGACGAGAAGCGCAGGGGGCGAAGGGGAGGGTATGATGCCGTGGTCCGGACGCGGCGGGGTTACGGTCTCGGACAAGGTCTATCGTGACCTGGTGTCGACCCTCTTCACCATGCGATTGCCCATAGCCGGTTTCGGCACGCTCTACGCAATTGTCGGTTTGTTGATCTACCTGAAATGGCCCGACACCGTGATAGCCGGTTTGACCATTGCCGCAGTCGCGGTCACAGCTGCACGCGTCGTTCTCATCAGTCGCTATCATCGGTCTGGTGGTGCTTTCCAGGAGGTCGCCGCCCTACGACGCTGGGAGTCCATATATGAGCTACTGACCTACCTCGTCGCAATTTTGCTGCCGGCTCTCAACTTTCGGGGGCTCACCGCCCACGCCCCCCTGATCCATCTGGCGACGATTAGTCTTGTCTTCACGTTCGGAGCGGGCATCGTCTCGCGGACCTCCTCGAGATTGCGCCTTTGCATGGTGAGCGTCACAATCGCGGTGCTACCGACGGTGACCGCCATGCTGGTCCACGCCGCCAGCGATCATGCCGAGCGGCTCCATTCCGAATTCTTCTTCCTTGAGGCTTTCCTGCTGATTGCTGTCGGGCTGATGAGCCGGCAATCTGCAGCGCACCTCCACGCATCGGCCGTAGAGCACCTCTCGACCAAGCAGGACACGGCGAAGCTTGCAAAATATGATCCGCTGACCGGCTTGCCAAACCGCCTCGTGGTGCGCGAGGCCTTTCACGAGCTCTACAGCTTATCCCGCCTGTCACAAAGCCAGCTTGCGGTGCACTACCTGGACTTGGACGGCTTCAAAGCGGTGAACGATCGTTTTGGTCATCCCGCCGGAGACAAGCTGCTGGTCGAAGTGGCGCAGCGCTTGCGATCGACGATCAGAGCCTCTGATTTGGCATGCCGGCTCGGCGGCGACGAGTTCCTCATCATCCAGTCGGATGTCCGCCACCGAGATCAGGCCGAGTTAACGGGACGCCGCGTCATTAGGCAGATCAGCGACGCTTATGAGTTTGAAGGTGCTACTATGCAGGCCACGGCCAGCATCGGGATCGCCATGGTACCGGAATGCGGGATCGAATTGGAGAAATTGATCGGCTGCGCCGACGCGGCCCTTTACCGTTCGAAAGCGCGAGGCAAAGCACAGGTGCTATTCTTTGATCCTGATGATGATCCGCTTCCAGGGCGGGCAGCAGCCTGAGAAAGGTGTAAGACACTAGGCGCAGATGCCCCCCGCCCGGGCGCGCGGCTCGAGGCGGAAAAGTTTCGCTAACGCCGCAGGGTGAGTTAATCTCTGGCTTTGCATTATGGCTGTCGTCCCGTCACTGCACAGCCTCGATCGCGATGCCGATTTCAAGGGCAGCCCAAGAACTGTCAACTGTGACCGCCACTGCTGCGCGCGACAGTGCCAAGGCGAGGCAGGACCGATCGCCGAGCGACAGTGCAATGCCGCGTGTCGCGCCGCGAAGCATGGCTCCTGTATCGGCCTGCTCGCGATCCACCGCAACGATGTCGATATCGAGTTCGCCGAGAAGCAATCGGGCTTCCTCCGCCTCGACGCCGCGATCGATCAGCGTTGTCAAGACTTCATGATAGCTTACCGCTGACACTAAGGCGCCGCTTAGGCGCTCCTCCACCTGCTCACAGCCCGGCTCGCCAAAAAGCAGGCAGAGCAGCGCCGAGGCATCCAGCACATATACCGGCTCAGGCGTCGGCATAGTCAACGGCTCAGGCACGGGCAGCTTCGGCCCGGCGCTCTGCAATGAATTCCTGCGATACCAGCCCGTCGTTGGGAGCAAACGAGCGCAGCCGCTCCTGAACGCGTCGTAATGCGGACTTGGCGGGTCTTATTCTGACTTCGTCGCCCTGAAGCTCGAAAAGCACGGTATCGCCGTTTTCAAGGCCGAGCGCTCGCCGCATCTCTGCAGGCAAGGCAATGCGTCCGCCCGCGATAACCTTGCCCCGTACTATCGTCATGTCACTCGGCCCAAATTCCGTAGCATCGTGGAACCGATACCACGCACGGCATTTCGGTATCAAGGCGCTCGGTGCCCCGCTGCCGTCCTGCAAGAGGCTAGCAATCTGCATGCTGTCTGCCGCCATCCGATCGATCAACGGCGCCAGGGCTTGGCGCATCGGGGGTGTCAGACTGAGATCAGTACGTCGGTGATCGAGGGTATCTCCAGTTCTTCTGATGGCACCCAGTTCTTCGAGCCGTCCCGCACGGCGATGCGCCTTGGAAGCAACCTTGTCGACCGTCAGGCAGGCCTGGAAGAGCTTTCGGCCTTCCAGTTCAGCTAGGTAGATGCTGAACAGGGAGTAGAAATATGGTTTCGCGGAGAGGACCGGACCCATGCGCTTGCCCACTTCCTCCTCGAACTGCAGCATTAATCGGCAAATTGCTGCGCGCGCCTGTGACGACAGGCGGTCATCCCGCGTGACCCCGCTGGCCAAAGCCGTCGCTCCCATCATTTCCACGCCACTGTCCCGATATGCGGGGGGTATTGGCCCTGGCGATCTGACAGCAAGTGCCAGGCGACAGCGCAGCCGCAAAAAAGCGGTGGAGGCGAGAAGAGTGGCCCGCTCACTTCAGATATCCAGCACGCCGGAAACTTACCACGCCGCTCCGCGCGACGATAAAGTGGTCGTGGATGATAATGTCGAGAGACCTTGCTGCCTGAGCGATGCGAACCGTTGTGTCACGATCGATCTGCGAGGGTTCCGGATTTCCCGACGGATGGTTGTGCGCAAGGATGATGGCGGTCGCTCCCAGCTCAATACATCGTTTCATGACCTCGCGTGGATAGACGTGCACTGCCGAAACAGTTCCGACGGCCATCAATTCGTCCGCGATGAGTTCGCTGCTTGCATTGAGAAAAAGTATCCGGAATTGTTCGACGGGATCGAACGCCATCACACCGCGCAAATAATTCACCACATGGGTGTCGCCTGGAAGCAGGTGTCGCACGGCGGCGGACACGCGCTGGAACGTCTCTTCGACCATGCTCGCATCACCCAGGATCATCGTGCGGTCGCGGCGCCGCGCGGCCAGCGTACCTGCCAGTGAACCGAACCTGCCCAGCAACTGTGAAGAAAGGAATCCGGCATGCTGGGGGTCAGTGATGCCGATCAGCTCTTCCAGGACGCGTCGGCACCCCACAGACGCAACCGTCTGCAGTGCCGCCGGGTTGCCACGAGCAGAAGAACCTGTGCGATCCAGCTCCACATCGCCGCAGCTGTCATGTAGGCCGCCCAGTCCGAGCCGGGCGCGAAGAGAACGCCAATGTGAACCAGCACTTCTGCTCCAAGAAGCGCCGTGATCCAAAGCGGCCAGAAGCGGGTACTTCGGATGGAAAGCCATAGAAGAACACCCCATATCGCAACATCGGTCACAAGGATGCCGGTCTCGACCTGATAGAAGCGTGATCCCGCCGGCTTCACCATGAGAGCGCTGGTCCAGGCGCCCGCAAAGAGAGTCAGCGCGCCGATCTGCTCCGGCCTGCCGCCTCGGATGAGCGCGTAAAGCGTGCTGAATGTGAGCAGCCCAAAAAACAGGAGATGTCTTGTCACGAACCCCCCAGGAATAGGGGTGGGCGGCAATGCGCCGCCCGCCCGTGCTTTCAGACTACGTGCAGCTGTGGCAACTCGGCCGAATTCGGTTTGATGAGATCGCCATAGCTGGTCGGGGGCAACCCGATCTCATCACCGGCATGCTTGAGGTTCGCATGGGCCGCGACGATCTTGCTGCGCGTTTCGGCCACCAGCATCAAGGCAGATGCCGAACTCAGGATAGCATCCTGACCGACGATCGCCGATATCCGGCCATCAAGTCGGGCCAAAGGCAACGCAGCGTTCAACTCGGCAATACGGGCCACTGCGAGATCAAGGGCGTCTTCGGCGGCGAAAAGTCGCTCGGCGACCGTACGGGCAATGGCTTGGCGTTGAGCACGCATGGTTTCTCCTTTTCCGCTCCTTTGGGAGACGGGCGAATGCGATTGGATGAAAAGGTGCTCAGGGACGCAGCAGACTGGTCAGTCCCGTGAGCAGCGATGCGGCGGATCCGACCCCGACGATAGTCCCGAAGGTCATAGCGCCGATGACGATCATGGTATGGACGGACGTCAGGTCATTCTTCGATCTCCCGCGAATACGCATCGGCACGAGGTCCATCAAACCTGGAACAGCTGAGGCAACGAAGTGATCTTGCTGCTGCTCGGTGAGGTCGATTGCAGGTGTTTCCGCGTCGTTGGTGACGGTCGCAACTGAGGGAAGATCGGCGGGATCGGAAACACCCAGAAACTGGGGGGGTAATTTCTTACCCGCTTCATCCTCGGAAAGTTGCTGCTCCCACAGCGCGAGATAGCGAGCGGCTTGTCCCCGGCCGGGCACACCAAGCGTCTGGCACGCAGAAGAGATATGTTTGTACGCAACGCTGACGGAGATACCCAGCTTGATTGCGATCTCCTTGGTTCGATAGCCGTTCGCGACCAGTCTCAAGCAGTCTCGCTGGCGGGGAGTGAGGCGCCGCAGCAGCGCCTCATTTTCACGGACCCAAATCATCGCGTGCTTGTCCACTACGGTCTCCTGCGTAGGACCTGTCCCCCGGCCAGCCGCAGGTTGCAGGTCAACTCTATCTTCTCTCCCGCTCACCAAAATTTATCATGCAAACGTAACTCCATAATCCGGCGGAGGTAAATACCTGACGGCGTAGCTCACGTATCCTTACTTGCCGGGAAACCATATCTCTAGAAGGAGCGTGGTACAGGAGGGAAGGGGGGCGGAACGGGTAGGATTACTTTCCGGGAGCCCACCCATGACCACCAAGCACGACCATATACTGCGCAAATACATTCGCGCGGTCGTCAGACCACCGCGACGCCTTCTGGATATCATCCGGCGGGGAGGTCGGAAGATCATGCGATCACGTGTCAAGGCCGCGCTCCCCGCGCTGAGGGCACTTTCAGCCCGCCCAGTAACCACCCTTAAGCCTGAACCCAAAGCGCCGCAGCAATGGCGCATCGGGACCGTACTGCCATTACGGCATGCGCCGGGCCGGGCGGGTCACCGATCCGGCGATGGTCCACGTGTTAGCGTCACCCCCACGGCGAGGCAGATCGCCCGCATGCAAGAAACCCTGGACAGTTTGCCGAAGATGACACGCGCCATCTTCATCGCGTATTGTCACGACGAACTCACATTCGAAACGATTGCCCAGCGCTTCGGCATCCCCGTTTGCGACGTAGTGCGAGAAATCTCGCTTGCGCTGGTTGCCCTTGATGGCGTCGACAGCGAAAAGGATGCCTGAAGGGCGGCATAATTCGTCCCCCTTCCAGCCAGCAGGGTCGTGCTTCTGCCGGCGACCCTCCCGCCATTCAACCTCACGTATCGGCGCAACCGGCGCCCAGGTCCGCGAACATGTGGCAAACCGTCGACAGCAGGGTTGGCGAAGCGCCCCCGGCAATTGCCGATGCCCGCTTGTGCAGCTGTCGGTGGGCACCGCGCTGAGGGTCATCCTCGATACTCCATACCTTTCAATCGCCACCGGACCGCCGCTCGAGGTGGCCGGCACGGCGCATTTCTGGACAGGAGCGTTCCCATGTCCTTTCAATGCTCTTTTAGAAATCCCGACCTCGAAGCCCTGGGCGCCGAAATCGTGACGCGCCTTGGCGGCACCTGGCGGCCCGGGAAAGGCCTATGCCGTTGCCCTGTACACGACGATCGGCGACCTAGCCTCTCGGTCCGGGTAGGTGAGCGAGCCTTGCTCTTTAAATGTTTCGCCGGCTGCGACACGCTCGATGTGATGAATGCGGTGCGCTCGCTAACCGGGGAAGCGCTCTCCCGTTGCGAATACCAAACCACGCGCCGCGAGTGGATGACCACCGAAATTTGGCGCCGCCGGCGCGCCCTGGCAGTGTGGGAGGAGGCGACAGAAATTTTCCGAACCCCCGCGCAGGTCTACCTTCGGCAGCGCCACATCACGATCTTGCCCCGCGCGCTGCGCTTCCATCCCCGCACCCCGATCAGGCTTGGTTCCACGCTCGAATACCGCCCGGCGATGATAGCCGCCTTGTGCGAAGTCGATGCGTCCGGCGGCAGGCGCTTCCATGCGATCCAGCGGACCTTCTTCGATCGGAAAGACGCACGGCGCGCACGCGACCTACCGGCTCCTCGCATGACCATGGGGCGGCCGGCAAATGCCGCTGTGATTCTGGCCGAGGCCACCTCGGAGCTCGGGCTCGCCGAAGGTGTCGAGACAGCGCTGTCAGCCATGATGCTATTCGGTATCCCAGTCTGGGCGACACTTGGTAGCGATCGCCTCCATCAAGTCACGATCCCCTCGAACGTGACAAGGCTAGTGCTGTTTCCCGACAATGATCCGGCCGGTGCGCGAGGCAGTATGAGGGCAGTGCAATCCCATAAAAGGCCGGGCCGCACAATCGAGACGGCGTTCCCGCCCGCATTTTTCAAGGACTGGAACGACGTGCTTCGGCTCGGAGGGGAGGGAGTGGGGGAGTGATGGCGGCAAGTAGCTGACGGTCAGGCTGTCACCGCCAGGAGACTACCGACATGACCCAACTTCCTATCCTTGTTCGGGCATCGAACCTCGCCAAGTCGCCGAGCAACGTGCGCACTGTCAGCGATGCGGTGGCGGATGCCCAGCTCGAAGCGAATATCGCCGCAAAGGCCGTGCGCCAGAATCTCATCGGTGTGCCCGTTTCGCGCAAGAAGGGGCACTACCGTATCATTGCGGGCGGCCGCCGCCTGGATGCCGTCCACCGTCTGATCGAGAAGGGCGTGTTCGATGCCGACTATCAGCTGGCGGTGCTGGTTCTGGGCAATGCCAAGGATGCGATCGAGACCAGCCTCGAGGAAAACTTCTTCAATCTCACCATGAATCCGGGCGATACTTGCCGGGCCTTTCAGGACATCATCGAGAGTGAAGGCAAGGCGCCAGAGGACGTGGCCAAGCGCTTCGGTCTCACCGAACGTTTCGTTCGCAGCCGGCTCCGTCTCGCCGATCTTGCCGATCCAATCTTCGAGGCACTGCGCAACGGCGAGATCACGCTGAACGTGGCCGTAGCCTATGCCAGCAACAGTGACCGTGCCCGGCAGGCGGAAGTCTTCGAGATGCTCAAGGACGGCTACTACCGGACCAACGTCAACGAGATCAAACGCCAGCTCGCCGAGGACACCTATGTCGGCAGCGATCCCAAGGCGCTGCTGGTCGGACGCGACGCGTATATCGAGGCAGGCGGCCGGGTAGATTTGGACCTCTTCTCCGACTCGACCACCGAGCGCTGGATCGATGGTCACCTTCTCAATCGTCTTGTTGCGGACAAGCTGGCGCTCGCGGCCGAAACGCTGCGCGAACGCGAGGGGTTGGCTGAGGTCCGGATCATCCCCGCGACTCATGTCACCTATAACGAGACCTGGATCTGCGCCCGCTCAAGGGCGAAACGCCCGAGCTGACCACCGAACAGCAGGCGCGTCTCGAGCAACTCGGGGTTGAAATCGAAGCGGCCAACGAGGCATGGGACGAGGCCGATGGAGAGGGCCAGGCCGACCTGGCGAACCGTGTCGAACTGCTCGAGGCGGAGTATCGCTCCATCGAAAATCAGACGCCGATTCTGACCGATGAGCAGAAGGCCGGGGCGCTCGCCTATGTCGTCATCGGTCATGACGGAGAGCCACGCCTGCACGACCAACTCTACATCGCGCCCGTCGAGGAAGCGGCCGACGAACACAACGTCGGGGAAGGCGGGGACTACGATGCGGTCGAAACCGGGGTCGTCAATGCCTCGGGCAAGCCTGCCTACAGCCAGCGCTTGTCGCAGGAACTGGCCGAGATGAAGAGCGAGTTGCTGCGCGTCCATATCGCCAGCGATCCGCGCTTCGCCCTCGATCTGGGTACCTTTTGGATGGTCGACAAGGCGACCCGGCATTCGGGCGCTTATGACCTCGCAACCGAGCTCACCGCCGACAAGCCCTCGTCGCCGCTGACCGGCTTCCAGAGTGGTACGCTGGCCGCCGAGGAATGGGGCAAGATCGACGAAGCGCTCGATCGCAGCTGGACCGAAGCGGGCGACACCAGCCAGCGCTACGACGCGTTCTGCGCGCTTCCCGACGAGGCGCGCGCGGCGTGGCTCGCCTGGGCAGTTGCCCGAACGCTGCATGCGGTCACCGCGGACAGCAAGGCGGTCACCTTCGTCAATCATCTCGGCATCAAGCTCGACATCGACATCGCGGCCTGGTGGCGCCCGACCGCGAACAACTATTTCGACCGCCTGAGCAGCAAGGCCGCGATCCTTGCCCATCTCGACGAGATTGGGGGGCAGGAGCTTTCGAGCCGTTATGGAGCATCGAAGAAGCACGATCTCGCGACCTCGGCCGAGAAGATCTTCGCAGGCACCGTGCCGGTCGAAGCGGGAATCCAGGATGCGGCGCTCGCCTGGGTACCCGATGTCATGCGCTACGCCGCGGTGCCAATCGTTGACGAAGAAGTCGAGCTGTCGGCGGTGAACGTCGAGGGGCATGATCCGACTGAGGACGAGCTGCCCCAGGCTGCCTGATCGCCCCTGACAGTTCCGGGGGCGTGGCGATGCTGCGGCCCCGGGGCTTTTGGCGTTCGATCGCACTTGTCTATTTCGCTCTGACATAGGCGGTAAACGCCTCATCCAGCCGTTCCCGCATCGCTCCTTCGACTGGCTCGGCCTCGTGCCACGGCCCTCCTCTTTTGCCGCAGCCCGGCTGGGAGGGAAGGGGGAGCAGGGCTGGCGGACCGAGATGGTCCAGATTCAACCCGGAGTTTGACCCCATGTCCCACCCTCTGTTTGCGCTCGTCCCTTCCCACCAGCCTGAAACCACATCGGCGCGACCCGCATGCAGGCGATCGCGATGCGGGCAAGCCTTTGGCAGGATATCGATCGCGATGAATTTCAAAAGCTTTGGGAGGCAGAGGCAAGCGAGACCGAGGCGAGGGTCGAAATCGAGACCGTCAGTGTCGCGACCGGCCTCCTGCTTCCCGTCTGGCACCGGCTGCCACAAAAACGACGTTCGTGTCTGGCGGATCGATGATGGCGAGGGCACGTCGATCCTGGGGCGGTTGATCCCGGTTGATGCCGTGCGGGCCTGCGGTCGGCGTTCGGTCTTGATGGCAAGCTCGAACTTACCGGCACTGAAATGATCGCGGCCGCTCAAAAAGGACCGGGCATCGCGACACCGGGCCTTGGTGGCGCAATCCTGGCGCCGGCTTTGGTCAATGGCACGCGCCGGCTCGAGATCCGCAATTACCGGCTTGAAGATCCCGAGCGGCTGAAGGCGCGCGGTGCCTTCAGCGAGGTCATTCAGTACAGGACCCGGCTATTCGTGCCGCTGGACCAGTCGAACGAGGTGGTCGAAGCGATCGTGGCGATGACACGGATTTGATTTGGGGGACGGCTCTGGCCCGCCAACAGCTCAGAGCGCGTCGAGATCATGACGGGTGACCCATGCCGACATCCATCGGCTCGCAATATGATCCTGACGGGCGCCTGCTTCACGAATGGCTGAGCAGGCAAGCCGCCTTCGACTGAATTCTCGGCGCCAACGGCGGGTGGAGGGAAGGGGGTGGGGATGAATTGGCCTGTCCGAAGCGGATTGGCCCTTCACATCAAGGAGATCCTCTCATGGCAACGCTTGCTCAGCAAAATGATGCGCCTCGAGATTCCGGAGCATACAAGGTCGATATCTCCCGCGGTCGCAACCTCGGGCGGGTCTCGTCCGAATGGTTTTCGCGTCCCGATGACGAGAAGTTCCTGTCGCTCGATGCGCTTTACGACAATGTGCGCCGCCGCGCCGAACGCGCTCACACTCGCGTGGTCGAAAGCCGCGACGTGCGTATCGAGGCGAGCATGGATAACCCCGAGCACCTGAGCCTGATCGTTCCGGGCGAGGCGGAACCGATCGCGCCGACAAACTGGTCGTTCGGCCAGCTCTCCAGTCTGGTGGGCGCACCCGCCTCCTATCTCCGCAATCTTCCGGCAGCTCTTGCCGGGATCAATCTCCAGCATGGCCTGCTCAGCCACCGGGGCGAACAAGTGAAATTGCTCAAGACCCATGAAGGCCGCGCCGAGCTGCGGGCCGTTACCGGACCTGATTACGGACGCATCTGGGATCACGAGCTGGTCGCAGCCGTCATGAAGATCGCTGGCAATGGCGTTTCGGATACACGCTGGAAGGTGCCCGGCGTTCTCGACTGGGGTTCCATGCAATACAACCCCTATGTGGACGTCACCCGCGAGACGACTACGCTCTACGCATCGGATCGGGATGTTTTCCTGTTCCTGGTCGATGACACGCATCCCATCGAAGCTGGCAAATTGCCCAATGGTGAGCCCGATCTCTTCTTTAGAGGCTTCTATTGCTGGAACTCAGAAGTCGGCTCCAAGACTTTGGGAATCGCGACTTTTTACCTCCGCGCCGTGTGTATGAACCGCAACTTGTGGGGCGTTGAAAATTTCAAGGAGATCTCGATCCGGCATTCCAAGTTCGCAGCCAACCGTTTTGCCCATGAAGCCGCACCCGCTCTCGAGACCTTTGCCGACAGTTCGGCATCGAGCTTCGTCGAAGGCATCAGGACAGCACGAGGCCGTATCGTCGCACGCACTGGTGAAGATCGCGAAAATTTCCTGCGCAAAAACGGCTTCTCCAAGTCCGACACGGCAAAGATCATCCAATCGGTGATCGCCGAGGAGGGGCACCCGCCCGCCAGCCTGTTCGACTTCGTTCAGGGCATCACCGCTCACGCGCGCGCGAAGTCCCATCAGGACACAAGGCTCGAAATCGAAGGAAAGGCGCGCAAGCTCTTCGCCAAGGCGAACTGAGGTCACCTTTCGGAAGGGCTCCGCCAAGGCTCTCCGCATTGCCCGTGTCCACCACCGGACCGACGGTCTTCCAATCTTCCCAATGACCCACCGCGAGGCGGCTTCGACCCAGGTCGGAGCCGCCCTTTTCGTTGCGAAAGGATCAAATCATGCACATTTCTGCCCAGACCGAGTTGCACAGCTTCACCGTCGACGTCGAATTCTCGAGCGGCGGCGAACCATATGCTACGGAGACTTACAATGTCGAGGCCAGCGACTGGTATCGCGCTCAGCGCGACGCGCTCGAGATGTCGGTCTTGAGTGCCTACGACAATGTTCGCATCCCCAATCTCACCCGTCGCGTGATCGTCTGATAGCGCAACCAGCTTCTCCTGCGGTCCTCCGGACCACGGGAGAAGTGTCGCTTCCCACCTGGCTGCAGCGCCAAACTAGCCACAAAAGCGCGGGTCCGGCGAGGCTCGCGATATGGCCAGCGCTGTGGCGCGATGATCGCCACGATACCAACTGGAAGAGGCGGTCAGGTAGGGCCCCGCGCTGCGCCAATGGCGCAAAAATAGGGCAGGTTCGTGCTCAGGCGAGAGCAGCTTCCAGAGCCGATCGGGATATCGAGTGAGCGAGGGCGATGAGGTGCCGATTGTGCTCACGGTACATCAGTTGGCTCGTGATCGCCTCGACCGCTTTCGGGTTGACTTGCCTTATTGTCGCGAGCGCGATCTCGCAGCGATCCGCGCCGCATTCCCTAAGCGCTGCGGCAACGTAATCCATGCCATGGCTTTCCGTCACGGCGGCAAGATCGAACATGTCCCGGGGTTGGAAATTCCGACCCCGAAAATAGACCTTCTTCGCGATGATCTCCGCCGGCGTTTCAAGGTCCACGGGCTGTCCCCGTATGTCCTTTCGGTTCGCTGAGCGATCGAGGATGGGGTGACAGCAGATGAAGTCGATTTCGCCGAGACTTTCGAAAGCAAGCTTCAATGCCCGCGTGCCATCCGTCTCGTAACTGTCCGGGTGCCGCGAGAGCGCATACTCCTGAGTTTCCGGGTTGAGATAGGCAAGCAGCTGTGGATCGTCGATGAACACGTCGATGTCATGGCTCTCGCGATGATCGATCTGCAGCATAAGCGCAGTTCCGCCACCAAAGCTCCACGACGGCCTGATGCCCGTGCTTTCACGCAGCCGGTCCAGCAATTCAATCATGATGTCGAACAGGACCGGCCATTCACTGGGCCGCCGCGCTACCATTGTATTCAGGCAGCCAGAGGAAGCGTATAACCGGAAAGCTGCGCGAACTGACTAGCTACGGCACTTACCTGCTCGCTATCCACGCCCATGCCGGCTATGAATTGCTGCTGAAGCGCGGGAGAAACCTCGGAAAAGAACGCAAAAACCGACGCGTTGAATTCGTGAGCACTGCCGGGGTCGGCAATAAGGGCGGCGAGTTGATGCGCGGACAGGTCCACCCCGTAAGGGGCGTTCACGGTCGTCAGCACCAGGGTCTCTACGTCGCTCATCACTTTCCCATAACGCGACACCGGCCGCGTTCGTTTCCCCGATATAACTCGCCATCATTTACAAAACAAGAATGGTGGGAGCACCGGGTCAAGCGACGGGGTGCTGAGAACTCGCGGCCAACTTGCTTCTTCTTCCATGTAAAGCGCTGGGCAGAACGCGCGGATCCAAGCCATGCCTGCTCGCTGATGTGTTGTCATCGACGGCCTGACCCACAACCTCCAGGATCACACGCACCGTAGATGTGCCCGGCGGTCATTACGTATCACAGCCGTTCAATCCACGTTCGCTCACGCCATCCAGTCCACCGGTGTCCGCGCTTGCGCGACCTCGTTGCCGAACGCGTCAGCCTGACAGCACGATATTGATCGATCCGTTCGATAACCACCAGTCCCGCAACTCCCAGCCGGGCGATCAGCGCAGCTCGGTCTCTGTGCGATCGACCGAGCCCGATCCTCCCGAGCGAGCTATAGAAAAGGGTCTCGTTGCCCGAGCCGTGCTTTTCCGGAGCTGCAGGAATTTCGCGGGACTGGAAGGAACATCGCACTCCCATAAAGGTATCGCCCTGCGGGGGACGGCGCGGTAAATGGCGCGCGACGAGGGCTTCGACCTGTCCGGCGCCGACAAGCGCTGCTGTGAAGCGCCATCGCAGGCGGCCAGCCTGGGCTTGAGTTGTCCCGGAACTCTTTGCACTATTCGTCGCCCGGAATCTGCAGTTGCCACGCCTAGCCGTTCGTTCCCTCTTATCCAGCTCTATTGTCATCTGCTGAAAGGACCGACCGTTGGAATACCGCCAAAAGCTTGTCGATGCGGCCGTTGATCAGCTTCGCTACCTTACCGGTGAACAGGTCGACCAGCACGGCACGTTTGTGCAGGTCGAAAGCGGTTTCAAGATGGCGCGGGTGATCGAGGCGGTGATGCGGGTGGCGTTCGATCATAACGAGCCGCTGGTCCGCGAACTGGCGATCAGTATCACTCCGCCCGGCGAAGACTGGACGAACTATCGGGACCAGGCCGCTGACGGCTTGGTCGCTGTGCGCGGCTCCATCCTGTCGCAGCTGGATCCCTTGCCGTGAGGCTGGCAATCCCCGCTGCCTTATGTGGGCAACGATGGCACGATCTGGGGCCAGCCTGAGCCCGGTGCCGACCTTTCCATGCGACAGCTCACTCCGCCTGCTTAATCATAAAGCGTGTGTTCCCCGCAGTTTCAGCGCCCGCGCGCGGTTCCAAACCGCCTCTCCGCGCAAACTAGTAAATCCGCTTTTTGCAATGCTCGGAGCAAGAGGCGCGATGCGATCCACCAAGGGTGCCACTTCTCGGCGGGATCGGCGACATAGTCCCATCCGACGGAAAGACGAGGCACAAGCCCGCCTGTAGCTACCTCCGCTGCAAGTGTCTGACGGGTCACCCAGGGCCATGTTTTCACGCATCTCCCTTCGCGCCGCGAAAGCTGAGACCCGTTGTCAACATTCCGGGATTGCCGCCGCATCGGTTGCAAAAGCCAGGCACTGAACCTTTCTCGGAACAACGGAAATTGCCGCCCGCTGGTTACCTGCTTGTCCTATCCGGGGAGCACAGACTGCCTCACGCGTCCAAAATTGAGTACTACGCTGCAAAGCAGGGCCGCCGCTCTGGCAGGTTTTATTGGATAGTTGGTCTCGACATTGCGCTCTGGGCCATACTCGGCGGCATCCTCTTTGCCGCTACCCGATAAAGCAAGATGGCCCCGCACTGCGGGGGCAGGCCGGGCCAGTTGATTGCAAGGACATAACGCTTCGGGTCGCAACTGGATCATGCGTCAGCGCTGCGACAATTTAAAGACGAAATCAGCCGCTGATACCCTTGTCCAGAATTACATCGATCATGGCGCCCCAAGCTGCGGTCATGTCGGCGCGATCAACACAATGACCGCGTTCGTCGCCGAGCAGCTTTTCGCCGGGGATGCCGACGTCGGGCGTCGCATCGAGCAGGGCGGTGAGCACGGCGCGGACATCGCGCTTCAGATACTCTTGCGCCATCGGCGCGAGATCGTCGCGCTCCTCAGCGGTTCGTTCGTAAGCCAGCACTCGCGCCGCGTGCGCGAGCAGGACCATCCATTGATCTCCATGTCCGGCCGCGAAAATCTATCACCGTCGAGCATTCCCGCCAGCCACAAGCTTCCACCGATTGAGGTGGATCTGAAAGTCGCGGGTCCTGCAGTACGGGTCCATGCCGTGGTTACCCGGCGGTTTCGTCAGGAAGGTCCAGAACCACTCGACCCGCGACCCTTCGACGACGCCATTGATTGCCAGCCACGCCAGCGCCAGGCGCACTTCGGGTCGCGGCGAAATCGGTGCCTTGTCCGCCTCTAGGGCCGCGGCGTCGAGGATGTCAATCGCGAGTCGTTCATGCGAGAGGGCGAGGGCGGCGGAATGGACGCCTTAGCCATCGTGCGCGGGGTCGCGATGCGCGACCTTCAGGAACGCGGCGGCATATTGCCGGAACATCCGCTGCCAATAAGGCCCGGCCAGTTCCCACGGCTCCCATTCGCTGCCGGGGTCGCTGTCGATGCACGACGCCCACATCTCCTGCGCAAGCTCGTGGGTCAGCGCCTCGTGGTCGTTCGTGGTGCAAATCCGGCAGGCCATCAGTCGCGCTCCACCGGCAAGCATTCGACGTCACGACGTCCGCACGCCCTGGACTTCAGCCGCGCCTTGATGGCCGGCATGCGGGTGTCGAGGCCCTTTGTAATGCAGCTTTTGGAGGTGGCCTTCGGACCGAGCCGGGCGGTATGGCTGCAGGCGCATTGCACGCCGACATCGACGCCTTCCTTGCATTCCAAGATGGAGTGATTCTGAAATGCCCCACCTCGCCAGAATGGATGGCCCGCTCGACCTTGGAGCCTGCGGGACCAGAACGAAGTCGCTGCCTTTTGGTCGATGGATCCTGGAACAAACCGAGCGGGGCGGTTCGTCGGTCAGCTTGCGTCCATCGCAAAGTCGGATCGCGGTTTTCCAAGAGACGGCACCCCGGATGCGGTGCGCAAGCGCCTGGGCGACACCGGCGCCGATCCGGAGATGTTCGAAGCCGTCGACGCCGCCGAACTGGATTGGGTGTCATGGTGACCGACGAAGAACTGATCGCGCTGGCACAGCATTGCTTCGAGCAGGCCGATCGCGCCGATGCCACGCAAGGCGACTGTGGGCAGCTCCGCGACATCTTCCCGGCAGTGCTTCAGCGCCTCCGCGAGGCTTCAGCGCCTCCGCGAGAAGGTGGAGATCACGCGGCATCTCATCGAGCCCGACCGCACGGTGATCGCCGGGCCAAAGGGCAAGGAGAAGCAGGCCGCTTTTGCTGACGCTTCGTCGGATGACGACCAGATGCAGCTCTCGCTGCTTCCGCTCTGAAATCGGGCCAAAGGCGCAAAAGGGCAACGTAGGGTTGTCGGAAATCTGATTGGCCGAAATCATGGCGAAGTGCGTGTCGCCCGGCGATGCCTGGATACGCTCGCCTGGATCCTGTAAAAGACCTGGATCCTGTGAAAGGAAGCGTCCACGCTCCGGCGTGTTACGGCATTTTCGCTCGGCGCTGATCAGTCGCTCGGCGATGGCGGACGGGCTCGACCAGGAGCCTGGCTGCTGCGGTTGTTCGCCAATTACGTAATGGCCAGCCTCAAGATCTTTCCGATGACACAGCCGTCGCATTGCTCGCGCCCGGAACCGGGAAGACGACAACGAGACGACTATGTATCTGCTGAACTACCGTCAAGCGGGGACCACGGGGCGCGTCGGTTCCGCGGCGGGATCATGCCCGGCCGCTGGACGAAGATGACATCTCGTATTCGCAAGTCTCGTTGACGAAGTGCAGAGCGCAAAGTGTCGTAGCGCTCGGAGTGAGCGACGTTGCTGTCATCGTAAATATAAACAATCATCCGATCCCAGCGCGGCAGGTCCATGAAATAAAGACCCAAATCCCCTGCGAACTCCTCCTCGATCTTGCTGAAGTCACTCGCGGAGCGGACCATCTTGACCTCCACTATGGTCTTCAGCCTCCGGACCCCGAAATCGAAGCGTGGCTGTTTCTGCTCGAAGCCCGGCAGATATTGCTCGTCGACCAGGTCGTCCCCGAAACGAGGCTCGAGGATCGCCCAAAGGAAGGCCTGAACATGTGCTTCGGAATCGATCAGCCAACGCGCCGGACCGATTTCCCTTCTGTTCGGTCGTGCATCCCAAACCCAGCGTCGGAAAGCCGATTGTGTGGCTTCGAGCATCACCGCCAGGCTGTCAAAGTCGGGAACGAGTTCAGCGGATATCCAATTTACGAGCAAATCGAGTGCCGACAGCCAGATTGCCGCGCGCTCGAGCTCACCCTCGGCGGGGCTGGGGGAAGAGAGCAGGGCCGTCATCAGGTCCCTTAGCTGTTCCACCGAAAGAGGCCCGTACGGTCACAAAGGCGTCGGGCCGGCGCTTGCGCAATACCAGGTCAGTCCCCAGCACAACGGCCGATCCCTGCGGATCGGCGCGTAATCCGCCGGCGCCGTCAAGCAGGTCGGCCGCCAACTGTCGAACCCGATTGGACCAAGCATTGGGTTCGATATTCTCGTTGGCGACATCCCGCAGCCATGTTCGGCGCTCTGCATTCATGCCATCCGTGTCGTCGGCCTTTGCCATGCCGGCGGCGATACCGAAGCAGGGCAAGATCATCGCTGCCAAGCGGGTCGCGCCCACTTCTCGATCGACTGCGTAGCCGATCTGCCAATACTGCGCGCTTTTTAGTGGGCCTGAGTCATAGATCGCATACCCGGTGTCTACAAGCCACGTCGATCAGCCCTGGTCGCCGACCAGTTCAAGTAGCCTCCGAAGTGCCGACCATGGGTTGGCGCTCGCTGCTGCGATGCCGATGAAGATCGACCTTCACGGCGATGCTGCCCGACATGACCGACAGTTCTGCGCGCGGGACCTACTTTCCTGTCGGTATGCTCAATCACGGGCGTCATCTTGCGGACAACGAGTGGGTGCCAGACCCAGGGACTGGTGGAAACCAAGCCTGACACCCACGATGCTGCAAACCGGCCAGGTCACAGCATCTTTTGTCGGCCTTAGCCGGGGATGCCGCACATGCATAGCGGTCATTTTGGATTAGGAGGCCTTCAGCGCTCTTTGCCTCAGGAAAGTGCTGGCCCAGCGCCGCGGGGGGAGGGTGACTGGTCGCTGGGCCACAAGTCTGCGACTGGCTTGTTCTGTTTGAGAGATCAACGGAGCTTTCGGCTTTTGCGTTCCTGACCGATATGCAGTTCGTCGCACATTCCGAGCGCTCCGAAAGATGGGCCCGGCCGTCGCAGCGGGCCGAGATGCCCAACGGCCGGGCCCGAGTATCCAGGCTCCGGAAGAAGCGACTGGATGAGGGTCGCCGGCCTAACGGCTCCAGCGCACATTTGTTGCCGGCGAAGTCCGCAAAAAGCTGATCAAACTGTTTGGATCACCCGTTTGCGAATTGATCCAGGTCGATCCGTTTGCGTCATTGCCCGTGTTTAGGGGCCGGGGGCACGACCATGCGGTCCACTTGCCTCTCAGGCATCATAGCGCGCGCAGCCAGGACCATAATCACGACCGTCATCGCGGCGATTGCCGCGACCAGGAACCGTCCTTTGGACGTATACTTCCCGTTAAGTCCCGACAATCCGACCTCCCTGTTTCACGGCAGCGTGAACTCCCTTAGCTCAGAAGACCTGAGCGCAGCTTGAGTTCCACTTCCTTATTGATGTCACGGCCACCGGCCGGGCGAGGCAAGTGCCGCCCGCCGCACGATGGCGAAGGGCACACCGCGCCGCGGCAGGATTTGTGACATACACCTAGGACGGGCGGGGCTATGCCTCCGCATTGTTCAGAGCATGGCACTTTCGGGCAGTGGAATGGGCTCCATCCGCCCAAACGAAAATCGAGGGCGAGTCGATTGATGGCCGGTAGAGTTCACTCGCGACCAAAGGCGGGGCGGCGTTGCGCGGCCACGGCGCGAAGCCCTTCAAGCATCTGACCATCCGCAGCTCACTGCCCCCATCCCAAACCACACTCATCCCGTGGCAGGGACCACCGTCGAGCAGAACGGTTTTGCGAAACACGCTCATCTCCTCTGATTGCTGCCTCAATCGGCATCTCCAACGTCATGGGCCGGTAGCCGTTCCGGAAGAAGCCTTGAAATGGCTTCACTCGCCGCACGCAGGTAGCAATTCGGCTCACCTGCGGGGCCTGGCTTGATGAATGCAGGTTATCACCGCTCGCTGCACCCGCAACATTCATAGTCCGGCGGCATCCAGAGCCAGGTTGGCTGACAGTGCTTGAGTTTTCGCGGTTTCATGATGCCAGCCTTGGTCGCTTCACCGGGGATCGCCTCATGACCATCCTCGATCGCCCTGCCGGCGATGGGCATGTGTATGTTTCGATCGGGCCTCATCCACGGCACTTACCTGCGCACGTTTATGCTCATGGAGGTTTGACGGCGCCACCCTCCATCCAGTCACGCGCCCACACGCGATGTGATTTTCGGCGGATCGCGCTGCCGCAATGGCGGCAGGTGCCGACATAGTTCAGCCCATCCCAAGTGACCCCGGACCGAATTGGCGAGTGCCTGTCAAACAGGCAAAACGGTACAGACAAACGCATACTTGACCCTTAGAGCTTTCTGCTATCGCGCCCGGCAGGATCATCTCCCATACAATGGTTTTACGGTCATTACCGCCTGGGGCAGAATATGCTGCCAAACCTGCTCCGGCAACCCAGTCGCAGAACCCCACAAACCTTGAAAGGAAAGCGTCGGGAAGGTAAAGCTAGGGACCTGTAGCTCAACCTCGACGTGCCTTGGCGATGTCATCGCCGAGGCACTTTTTATGGTATCTCCATAGGACGACCATACCTCGAAATTGGTGGCTACGCATCGACCCTATGGGCCGCGTTTCTCAGTTAAAGAACCCGGCAGCCCGCTGGACCACGCCAAACCTAAGGTAAACGCAGACCACGCAATGCATGCCAGGTTGCCGCCCCTGCGAGAAAATGCCCCGGCAAGATAGCCTTGCCAGGGCAAGTGGGTCGCTAGACTGTCCCGGTAAGAGGACAGCGCTTTTTTACGTACCGGCAATGAATCGGGCAACAAGTTTCGTGACGGCGCGATGCTAAGGCGGGCCGGGCTTCTCAGCACCGAGCGTGGCGATAAGGTTCGCGAAGTCATTCGGCGAAATGAGCCGTTCAAATTGAAATCCAGCCCTGCCACCATGACGCCAAACGAGGTGCGCCTCGATCCGACCAATCGCTGGCAGCCTGATCGTCAACCGTTCACCGGGCATCAAGTCAGGTTCTTGGTCCACCATGAACCCGTGCGGTGATATGTTTGCCATATGCATATCGATCTCACCGAACTTCGCATGCTCGGCGAGAAAGCGATAATCGACCGGCTGGCGGACGATCCGTCTATCATCGACGGGTGGAGAGCGACGGCGACGCACTGAAGGCTCCAGAAATTGCAGGCCTATTCTCGGGGCGAAACCTTACCGGAATGATAATTCATACCACCCGCGCCCTTTCAATACAGGCTGAGTTGCCATGCGGACTATGCTTCAGCATGCCACTCAAGCGAAAGCGCTTTATCATCAAGCCACTCGATCACATCCGCCACTAGGTCGCCGCCCGGGCTTTCGATGGTTCCCGGTTGTCGATAGTCGAAGAACAGCCCGTATCCGGGATGGTTGCGGGGCGCGCTCTGGCGTGGTGCTGTATATTTTGCAGATGGGCGATGGCTGACAACTGGAGCGGAAAGACTTACCCATGTCGCCCTGGTCGCGCGCGCAGAGAACTGGTTTGTCGTATCCGGGACGCGGGTGGACCAGGCCCTGCGCACAAAGGCCGTCAGGGTCGGCGACCGGCTGATAGCGATGCGGTTTCGCTACCCCGAAAGCCTTGCTGCCAAATATGCTCCGACCCTCGACCGAGTGGCGGAATGCCTACAATTTCCCGAGGATGCCTACTGACCGTGGGGTGGTCACGCGCAACCTGGCAATCCTATGGCGCTCGCCTGGATGCTTCCGCCATCGCAGCATAGGCAGCGCTTGCACCCGCGGCCAATACCGCCACCCAGATCGCGACGTTACCCGCCCGGATGAAAGTGAAAGCACCCAGGGAAGCCCCGCAGACCAACGATGCCCACAAGATCAGATAGGGCGCCCAATTCCACTTCGGGCCGCCCATGAAAGCCGACGCGATATGCTGCCCCAGCTTGACCAGCGCGCCGGTCATGTAGGTCACACCGATCGAAACTTCGCCGTTACGCTGGAAGACGGCATTCTCCGCGCCCATGGCCGCCGCCAGAACCATTGCAACCGGCAGATGGGAAGTCACTTCGCTCAAGGATGCGGCGGCGGTAAGAAGCCCGGTCACGAACGCCAGCACGGCGGGCTTACGATGTCGGGCGGCGCGCGAAGCGACGAAAGAACCTGCGATCACCCCGGTCACGAACGACAGGACCAGAAATCCTGCAACGAGCGCCGCCGGGGTGTCCCGAATGAGCCCGACCGCCACGCGCGTCGAATTGCCGCTCATGAATGAAACGAAAAAGCCGCCAAGGCTGATGAAGCCGATCGCGTCAACGTAGCCAGCCAGAGCCGCGAGCATCGCTGCCAATACCCAAAACCGCGTCTCGTAGGCAATCATAGTCGGGGCCCTGCAGGGATCAGTGCTTGTGAAACTTCGGCAGGTCACCCGCCATGCTTGACAGCATCCCGGACCACGCGGCCAGAATGAGGCCTTCTTCCCTGCTGGTCTCCGCGCTGATCACGCCATAGATGCCAAGCTTGCCACCGAGTTCCTCCATCGACAGCAGGCCTTCCCTCTGGAGCAGGGTGGCGATCATCAGGATCGCACCTCCGGTGGCCCGAACGAGCGCCTGTTCCGTTTGCGAGAGTGAAGTGGCATCCGTCATGTCGCTTGACCTTTCACCTTGGCCCGCCCGTCGAAGGGCGCAAGGGTATTGAACCATAGGGCGTTGCCCTCCGACAAGGGCTTCGGCCACCGTCAAGGCCTGGGCCGGCGCGCAATCGGATCCTATGCCGATGACTGTCCGAAACGTTGGCCGGGAAGGCGGCGCAAACACGCCGTGTGCGCCCGGAACAATTGTTCGCGCCAGCCTATCAGCATGCCTGTCATTGGAGATCAGCGCCAGACATGCATCCTGCAAGGGCGACGCCAGTCCAGCCGAGATCGGTGACCGTGGCCGTGATGTGGCCGTGATATCGACCGTAACTCCACGACCTCGATCGCTCCCTTGAAGCGCTTGCACGCTGTCTGATCGGGACGCAGCATAACCACAAGGCGGACCTTATTTCCTCGCCTCTCTATCGTTCCCATCGCGAGCAGTGACGTTCGCGCGAGCGCTGATGCCCCGCACGCGTTTTTCGAGCAGCGAGGGCTGTTTGCTCCGTACTTGGCCTAACGGAGTCCGAACTGCGCTGAGCGGAAAGCTAGCGCCTTGAAAAGGATGGCAACTTGCGCAATTATTCGGGCGCGGCGAGTCACTTGCCGCACGAGGAGAGTTGGAAGAAAGGAGGCAACGCAATGTCCCTCTCCAAATTTCATCACCCGCTTGACCCGGTTGCGCACCCCCAGTTCGAACATGAGGTCAAACGCGCCATTCTGCAGTCCTGGGCGTCAGATGCTTCCGCGGAAGGCGATCGGCTAGCTCCAAGGCAGGCGCAAAGACAATCCCGACACAAGTCTGTGAGCGCGGTGGTTCGGCGGCGCGCCGACCGAAAGGTGTAACCATGGCCGAGAAGCTGTTCGACTTGTTTCGCAAGGAACGGAAGCGTCTGGAACTCGCTCTTGCTGAAGCCTCGGCGAGGGGTTGCACCGACCATTCCGAAATTCGGCGCTTGAAGGCTCTCCACGCTGCCGTCGGCGATCAGATCGTTAGTTGGAAGCGCGATCTCTACGGATCGGAACCTCCGGAAATGGCGACCGCAGCGTAAGCGAGCGATGGGCCGGAAGGACAGTCTCGCACCTCCGGCCCAACATCCCGCCGACGCAAGTTATCCGCCAGCCGGGGTACATACCGGCTGGTGGATGCCCCGAGCAACATGCACTGCGGCTTGGTGAACTCAGGCTCCTCTGTGCCCGCGGTGCGTTGAAATAACAGGGTGCCTTTGGTGGTGGCCCTGCGCGGTGCCACGCCCTTGCGGAGACGGACAGCATTGGGATCCGCGCGCTAGAAGGGGAGGCCGGGCTAGACCTGAAAACGCCACATCCCCTTGCCGGCAGACTTTGCCGCGTAGAGGGCATCGTCAGCGACACAGAACGCCGCACCGAGGGTGTTTTGAGCGGAAGCACCTAGGCTGCAGGTCGCCTCTGATCGCTGCTTTGTCAGTGCGGCTTGTGTTTCGGCGTGCAAGTGGTGCCCACCTGACTCGGTGATCGGCGCCTAATCGGGGACCACCCCCGGGTCATCTTTGTTCGTTGGCTAATTGGGGCTGACGACGAGGCGGAGGATGACGAC
>NZ_LYMM01000042.1 GCF_002896965.1 Novosphingobium guangzhouense | reverse complement strand
ATGACCGACGTCAGGGTTCGCGTCTTGAGCGGCCATGGGTCATCCGGGATAGGACATCCGATGTCCCGCCGTATGTCGCAGGATCAGGCAGATGCCACCTTTCCAGAAGCCGAGAGGACGGTTCGGGTCTTCGAACGGACGCGTGGGGTGCGTGATCACGGCTTTTGAAACCGCATCCCGGCCCACGACGCCGACCCGATACACCGGGGCGACGTGTACCTCGTCACCCCGGATGCTGGGCCATATAGCCTATTTGGTTATAAATGTCAAGGCTGGAGCGCTCAGAAGCGGTAAGACAGGCCGGCGCTGACCACCCAGGGATCAAGGTTGTGCTTGGTTTCCAGGACCTTGGCGCCATCGGCGTAGAAGCTGGCGGTCGGCTTGATGAAATACTTCTTGGCGTCGAGCGAGATGCCGTAGCCGCTTTCGCCCAGTGCGATGTCGACGCCGCCCTGCAGCGCGACGCCGAACGAGTTCGACATCTTCACCTTGTCCACCCCAAGCGCCTGCGCGGTGGCACCGGGCTTTTCATCGAACACGAAGAACAGCGCGGGGCCGGCGCCGACATAGGGCTTGATCGGGCTGCCGGTGTCGAGGTGGTACTTGGCGGTCACCGTGGCGGGCAGGATCAGCACGTGGTCCACCAGCCGGGTGCCCGCAAGGTCCGCCGCACCGTTGACGTGGTGCTGGGTGAAGCAGCAGATCGTTTCGACCGAGACGTTCTTGGTGAAGAAGTATTCGATCGCCAGCGTGGGCACCACGTTGTCGTTGGCCTTCGCGTCGACATCGGCGATGCCCATGTCGGCAAGCTGTTCGCCAAGGCCGGTGCTGATCGACTTGACCTTGTCGATCCCGCCGTCCGGCAGCACCCCTGTTGCGAGCACCTTGACCTGAAACTTGCCTTCCGGGCTTCCGGCAAGCGCCGGGGTCGAGATGGCGGTCGCGGCAGCGAGCACGGCGAACAGGGTGATCTTGCGCATATCGGTGTCTTTCGAATGACCGCCGGGGCTGCACCATGCATGTCCCCCCTCTTGAGCGGCCACCGCCATTTGCGCCTCTTGCAACCGGGTTGAATTGATCGGGCGCAAGTCGGGGCGAATTTTGTCACACCGGGGTGGGGGCGCTGAAGCTCGATCCGCGCGAACCTTTTTGATCGCCGTCAATGCGACTCCTGCCTGGTGCGCCCAAGGCCGAGGCTGATCAGCAACTCATCTCGAAAAGAGTCAGCTTATGGTTTCGGTCCTTGCGCGGGCAGGCGTCTGGCTTGCCGTGCTCTTCCTGGCCGTGATGGCGTCCGCCCTGGCGGTCGATCAGGGCTTCGCGATCCACATGGGCATCGTCGCGCTGGCGGCGATCACGGCCTTGTGGTTCACCCTTCGCAGTGCCGACTATGACGGCATAGCGCGCGGCGTGCTGCGTTTTCCCGATCAGGGGCGCTATGACGACGACCCCATCCGCTGGGGCATGATCGCCACGGTGTTCTGGGGCATGGCGGGCTTCCTTGCAGGCGTGTTCATCGCCGCGCAGCTGACCTGGCCCTGGCTGAACCTAGAGCCTTACCTGAACTTCGGCCGCGTGCGCCCGCTGCATACCTCGGCAGTGATCTTCGCGTTCGGCGGCAATGCCCTGATCGCGACGAGCTTCTACGTCGTCCAGCGCACCTGCCGCGCGCGTCTTGCCTTCCCCGGCCTCGCCCGTTTCGTATTCTGGGGCTATCAGGTGTTCATCGTGCTGGCGGCCACCGGCTATCTCTTGGGCATCAGCGAGGGCAAGGAATACGCCGAGCCCGAATGGTACGTCGACTGGTGGCTGACGATCGTGTGGGTCGCCTATCTTGCGGTCTTCGTGGGCACCATCGTCAAGCGCAGCGAACCGCACATCTACGTCGCCAACTGGTTCTACCTGGCGTTCATCGTCACCGTGGCGATGCTGCACATCGTCAACAACCTTGACCTGCCGGTCAGCCTGCTTGGCTCCAAGAGCTATCCGCTGTTCGCGGGCGTGCAGGGGGCGCTGGTGCAGTGGTGGTACGGCCACAATGCGGTGGGCTTCTTCCTGACCGCCGGCTTCCTGGCGATGATGTACTACTTCGTGCCCAAGCAGGCCGAGCGGCCGGTCTATTCCTATCGCCTGTCGATCATCCACTTCTGGTCGCTGATCTTCCTCTACATCTGGGCGGGGCCGCACCATCTGCACTACACCGCGCTGCCCGACTGGGCGCAGACGCTGGGCATGGTGTTCTCGATCATGCTGTGGATGCCCAGCTGGGGCGGCATGATCAACGGGTTGATGACGCTCAACGGCGCCTGGGACAAGGTCCGCACTGACCCGATCATCCGCATGATGGTGATGGCGCTGGCCTTCTACGGCATGAGCACGTTCGAAGGCCCGATGATGTCGATCAAGAGCGTCAACTCGCTCTCGCACTATACCGACTGGACGATCGGCCACGTCCACTCCGGCGCGCTGGGCTGGAACGGGATGATCACCTTCGGCGCGATCTACTACCTCGTGCCGCGCCTGTGGGGCCGGGAACGCCTCTACTCGCTGCGGATGGTGAACTGGCACTTCTGGCTCGCGACGCTGGGCATCGTCTTCTACGCCGCCAGCATGTGGGTGGCGGGGATCACCCAGGGGCTGATGTGGCGCGAATACGGCGCTGACGGCTACCTCGTGAACACTTTCGCAGACAGCGTGGCGGCGCTTCACCCGATGTACGCGCTGCGCGCCTTCGGCGGCACGCTCTACCTCGCCGGTGCGGTGATCATGACGGTCAATGTCTGGGCGACGATCCTTGGCAAGCTGCGTGAGGAGAAGCCTCTGCGCGACGCTGCCTACGATGCCGCCGCCGACCGCCCGATCCTCCCGGCCTGACCGACGAACAGGGACAAGAACCATGACCACCATCGTCGAACGCCACAAGACGCTTGAAAAGAACGTGACCCTGCTGGGCATCTGCGCGCTGGTCGTCGTTGCCATCGGCGGCATCGTCGAGATCGCGCCGCTGTTCTGGATCGACAACACGGTCGAGAAAGTCAAGGGCGTGCGCCCCTATACCCCGCTGGAACAGGCGGGCCGCGACATCTACGTGCGTGAGGGGTGCTACGTCTGCCACAGCCAGATGATCCGCCCTTTCCGCGATGAAGTGGAGCGCTACGGCCACTACAGCCTTGCCGCGGAATCGATGTACGACCATCCGTTCCAGTGGGGCTCCAAGCGCACCGGACCCGACCTTGCGCGCGTGGGCAACAAGTATTCGGACAGCTGGCACGTCCAGCACCTGAAGAACCCGCAGAGCGTGGTCCCGGAATCGGTGATGCCGAAATACGGCTTCCTTGCAGAGCGTGATCTGCAGGTGGCCGATCCGGCCGCGAACCTGACCGCGCTGCGCCGGGTGGGCGTGCCCTATACCGACCGCGATATCACCAGCGCGCTGGCGGACCTTACCGCGCAGGCCGATCCCGAAGCCGATCCCGGTGATCTGGCCACGCGCTATCCGAAGGCGCAGATCCGCGACTTCGACGGTGATCCCAAGCGCCTGACCGAGATGGATGCGCTTGTCGCCTACCTGCAGGTGCTGGGCACCATGGTCGACGTCAATGCGGCGGCGGCGCAGGAGAAGCTGGCGAAGGAGAAGGGGCGATGACCTTCTCCCTCAGCACCCACTCCACTTACGACATGCTGCGGCATCTGGCCGACAGCTGGGGCCTGCTGGCGATGCTGGTGGTGTTCGTCGTGCTGGTGGCCTGGCCCTTTCGCCCCGGCCACCGCGCCAAGAACGACGCTGCCGCGACGATGATCTTCAAGGACGAGAACGATGGCTGAGAATCACAAAGGCGCAGGCCGTCTCGACGAAGCCACCAACACCGAAACCGTCGGCCATGAATGGGACGGGATCGAGGAGCTCAACACCCCGCTGCCGCGCTGGTGGCTGTGGACCTTCTATGCCTGCATCGTCTTCGCGCTGGGCTACAGCGTGGTCTATCCGGCGTGGCCGATGCTCTCGAGCGCGACGCAGGGCACGCTTGGATGGACCAGCCGCGGCGAGCTGGACAAGGACATGAAACAGGCCGCCGCTGCCCGTGCGAAGACCGTGGCGGCGCTGGCCGACATGCCGATCGAGGAGCTTCCCAGGCATCCCGAACTGATGCGTGCGGCAGTGGCAGGCGGCGCGGCGGCGTTCAAGATCAACTGCGTCCAGTGCCACGGCGCGGGCGCGGCCGGGTTCAAGGGCTTCCCCAATCTCAACGACGACGACTGGCTGTGGGGCGGCGACCTCAGGACGATCGAGACGACGCTGCTTCACGGCATCCGCCAGCCCGGCGACGAGGCTACGCGCCAGTCGATCATGCCCAGCTTCGGCACCGACGGTCTGCTGACGGCGGCGCAGATCGATGCGGTGGCCGGGCACGTGCTGTCGCTGTCCGGCAAGGCGCGGCCCAATGCCGAGGGCGCAAAGCTGTTCGCGGACAACTGCGCCGTTTGCCACGGTCCGGCAGGCAAGGGCAGCCGTCAGTTCGGCGCGCCGAACCTGACCGATGCCATCTGGCTGGACGGCGGCACGAAGGACGATGTCGTCGCCCAGATCAGCAAGCCGCACATGGGCGTCATGCCCGCATGGGCGGGGCGCCTCGATCCGGTGACGATCAAGATGCTGGCGGCCTATGTCCACTCGCTCGGCGGGGGTGAGCAGGCGCCCCCGCCTGCACCGCAACCCGAACCGCAACCTGAACCCTGAGGACGAAAGCGCGCCGTCATTCCTGTGGATGCGGGGATGACGGCGGAACTGGAACGGGATCCATGAACAAGCCCCCCGACATGACCCAGATGTCGCTCTACGCAAAACGAGAGCCGGTCTTCAATCGCCGCATCGACGGCAAGTTCCGTCGCATCAAGTGGGCGATCATGGCCCTGTGCCTTGCAGTCTACTGGGTAACCCCTTGGCTGCGCTGGGATCGCGGCGCCTATGCCCCGGATCAGGCAGTGCTGATCGATCTGGCGCACCGCCGCTTCTACATGTTCGGCATAGAGATCTGGCCGCACGAGTTCTATTTCGTGGCCGGCCTGCTGATCATGGCGGGGATCGGGCTGTTTCTCGTCACCAGCGCGGTGGGGCGGGCGTGGTGCGGCTACGCCTGTCCGCAGACCGTCTGGACCGACCTGTTCCAGCACGTCGACCGCCTGATCGACGGCGATCGCAACGCCCGGATGCGGCTTTACAAGGCGCCGTGGGGGCCGGCCAAGATCGTCCGGCGGCTGGTCAAGTGGGCCATCTACCTTGCCATCAGCCTCGCCACCGGGGGCGCATGGATCTACTACTTCGCCGATGCGCCGACCTTGTGGGCGCAGTTCTGGAACGGCACCGCAGACCCTGTCGCTTATGCCACCGTGGCCACGCTGACCGCGACCACGTTCGTCCTTGGCGGCTTCATGCGCGAACAGGTCTGCGTCTACATGTGCCCCTGGCCGCGCATCCAGACCGCGATGACGGACGAAAAGTCGCTGACCGTCACGTATAAGGACTTTCGCGGCGAACCGCGCGCCAGTCTCAAGAAATCGCAGAAGGCACCGGGCGCCTTTGGAGACTGCATCGACTGCAACCAGTGCGTCGCGGTCTGCCCGACCGGCATCGACATCCGCCAGGGTCCGCAGGTCGGCTGCATCACCTGCGCCCTGTGCATCGATGCCTGCGACCGGGTGATGAAGGATATCGGTCGCCCGCGCGGACTGATCGACTACGCCACGCTGGAAGATGCAGAGCGCGAGAAGGCCGGACAGCCGCCCACGCGCCATCTGCGGCTGATATGGCGGCCACGCACGATCGCCTACCTTGTGGTCTGGGCGGGGATCGGCCTTGCGCTGCTGTTCGCGCTTGGCACCCGCGTCCACACCGGGCTGACGGTGGCCAAGGATCGCAATCCGCCGTACATCCTCATGAGCGACGGTTCGGTGCGCAACGCCTACACCTTGCGCCTGCGCAACATGGAAAGCCGCCCGCGCACCATGGAGATCGCCATCGAGGGGCTGTCCGGCGCGAAGATGTGGACCGACGACAGCGCCCGCACCGACGCCGCGCGCACGCTGACCCGCAAGGTTCCGGCCGATGCGACGCAGCCCTTGCGCGTCTACGTCGTGGCTCCCGCAGCCACCGCCGGGCAGGACTTCGCCTTCCGCATCACGGCCGAAGGCAACGCGCGCGAGACAGCGAAATCCGAAACGACCTTCGATACGCCGCAGGAGGCGACACAATGACCGTGCAGACCCGCAGGCCCTTCAATGGCAGACACATGACCGCGATCCTCGTCGCCGGGTTCGGCGTGGTGGTAGCCGTCAACGTGACGATGGCGACGCTTGCCAGCACCACCTTCGGCGGCATCGTGGTGGAGAACTCCTACGTCGCCAGCCAGGACTTCAATCGCTGGCTGGACGAGGCCGCGAAGGAGAAGGCGCTGGGTTGGACGCTGGATGCGCGGCGCGGGGCAGGTGGGCGCGTGATGGTGGACCTGCAGGTCGGCCCGGCCGAAGCCCCTGCCGTCCACACCCGCCTTACCGCCGTGGCCCGCCATCCGCTTGGCCGTCTGCCTGACACCGCGCTGACCTTCCGCCATGAAGGCGGGCACTGGATAAGCGATGGGCCGCTGCCCGCAGGCCGCTGGACCCTGCGCTTCGATGCCGAGGCGGATGGCCGCCAGTGGCGCACCGAACGGGAGATCGGGGCATGAACGCGATCACGCTGCCACCCGTCGTCCCCGCCAAGGCTTCCCCGGCCGAAACCGTGCCGACCATCGACAGCCGCTTCACCGTCCCCGGCATCCGCTGCGCCGGGTGCATCGGCAAGATCGAGCGCGGTCTTGCGCTTGTCCCCGGCGTGGCGGCCGCGCGGGTGAACCTTTCCGCCAAGCGCGTCGCCGTCAGCCATGCCGATACGCTCGATGCAGACACGCTGATCGACGAACTGCGCAAGCTGGGCTTCGAGGCGGAGCGCGCCGCCGACAACCCGCTTGCCCGCGACGATGCGGAAACGAAGCGGCTGATCCGTGCGCTGGCGGTGGCGGGCTTCGGCATGATGAACATCATGCTGTTCTCGGTCTCCGTATGGTCGGGCACCGATGCGGTGACGCGCGGCATGTTCCACTGGATCAGCGCGCTTATCGGCATCCCGGTGGTGCTCTATTCGGGGCGTCCGTTCTTCGCCTCGGCGTGGATGGCGCTGAAGTACCGGCGCACCAACATGGACGTGCCGATCTCCATCGGCGTGATCCTGGCGACGGGCATGAGCCTTTACGAGACACTGACCGGCGGTGAACACGCCTATTTCGACGGCGCGGTGATGCTGTTGTTCTTCCTGCTGGCGGGCCGCACGCTGGATGCGATGATGCGGGGGCGGGCGCGTTCGGGCATCGCCGCGCTGCTGGGTCGCATGGGCCGGGGCGCGCAAGTCGTCGGCGAAGGCGGTGCCACCCGCTACGTCGAGGCGGACAAGCTGCGCCCCGGCATGACGATGCTGGTCGCCGCGGGCGAATCGCTGGCGGCGGACGGCGAAGTCGTCGACGGGCGCACCACCATCGATACCTCGATGCTGACCGGCGAAAGCGATCCGCGCCCCGCCGCAGCGGGCGACCTTGTCCATGCCGGCACCATCAACCTTGGCAACCCGGTGCGGGTGCGCGTGACTGCCGCCGCGCAGGACACCGCCATCGCCGACATCGCGCGGCTGATGGACGAGGCGGGCCAGTCGCGCTCGCGCTACGTGCGCGTGGCCGATCGCGCGGCCCGGCTCTATGCACCCGCCGTCCATACGCTGGCGTTCCTCAGCTTCTGCGGCTGGATGCTGGCGGGGGCGGGGGTCTACAAGGCGCTGACGATCGCCACGGCCGTATTGATCATCACCTGCCCCTGCGCGCTGGGGCTGGCGGTTCCGGCGGCGCAAGTGGTTGCGGCGGGCGCGCTGATGCGCCGTGGGCTGCTGATCAAGGATGGCTCCGCGCTGGAAAGGCTGGCCGAGGCGGACGAAGTGCTGCTCGACAAGACCGGCACGCTGACGGTGGGCGAACCGCGCCCCATCACCCTTGCCATGCTTGGCCCGCGCAGCCGCGCCATCGCGCTGGGACTGGCGCAGGCAAGCCGTCATCCGCTCAGCCGGGGCCTTGCCCATGCGCTGCGCGCCGAAGGCGTGGAGCCCGCCACCGTCGAACTGGTACGAGAGGCGGCGGGCTCTGGCATGGTCGGGCGCTGCGACGGGGCCGAAGTCGCCCTGCTGCGCCCGGACGTTCATGCTGGCGGCAGGGCGGACACGCTGGCGGTCGACCTTGCGGTGGACCTTCTTGTTGACGGCACCCGCACGCGTATCGCCTTTGCCGACAGCCTGCGGCCCGATGTGGCCGAAACGCTGGCGGCGCTCAAAGGGCAGGGGCTGCCTGCTGCCATCGCATCGGGTGATCGAGCGGAGGCGGTCGCCGGGGTGGCCCGGCAGCTGGGCCTTTTCGCCACTGCCGCGATGCGGCCGGGAGACAAGCTGGCGCTGCTCGAACGCCGCGCCGCCATCGGGCATAAGGTGTTGATGGTGGGCGATGGTCTGAACGATGGCCCCGCGCTTGCAGGCGCGCATGTCAGCCTTGCCCCCGGCGGCGCCAGCGACGTGTCGCAGCAGGCCGCCGATGCGGTCTTCGTGGGAGAGCGGCTGATGCCCGTTGCCATCGCCGTGAAGGTGGCGCGGGCGACCATGCGTGTGGTACGTCAGAATTTCACGATGGCAGTCCTGTACAACGTGCTGGCCGTTCCACTGGCGATCATGGGTCACGTGACCCCGCTGGTGGCGGCGCTGGCGATGTCGGGCAGTTCGTTGCTGGTGGTGGGCAATTCGCTGCGCCTTGCGCGCGCGGCCGGGGCTGATGGCGGGAAGGACGGGAAATGACGATCCTTGGTTTCATGATCCCGCTGTCGCTGGCGATGGGCCTGTTCGGGCTGGGCACGTTCTTCTGGACGATGCGCTCGGGCCAGTACGAGGACATGGACGGCGCTGCCAACCGCATCCTGATCGACGAGGACCCGCTGTGACGCCGCGCCGCCTGCTGGCCGTGTTCGGCGCCCTCGCTCTGGTGCCGGCGATGGTCGGCCCCCTGTCTGCAGAGGCGCGCAGTGTCGCCGTGCCCCTGTGCGGGGGCGGCGCGGTGACCGTGCCCTTGCCCACGCGCGATGCACCGCCTGGACAGCCTCCGGGGCCGTCGCAGGGGCCGTGCTGCGCCAAGGGCTGCCACACCGATTCCAAGCGCAAGCGTTTCCCCCGCGCGCCTTGATCGATCGCAATGACGGTGGGCACGGATCGGGGGAAGCTGCGGGCATGTGGACCTATCACCCCGACCTTCTCGCGATTCCCGTACCGCGCTACACCAGCTTCCCCACCGCTGCGGAGTTTGGCGAGGGCATAGGCGCGGACGACTACGAAGCCGCACTGGAACGGACCGGGGGCGAGGTGTCGCTCTACGTCCATATCCCGTTCTGCGAGAAGATCTGCTGGTATTGCGGCTGCAACACCAGCGTCGCCAACCGGCGAGACAGGGTAGCCAGCTACCTCGACGCGCTTCACCGCGAGATCGTGCTGGTTGCCGAACGCCTGCCGCTGAGTGCGCAGGTGACGCGCGTGGCCTTCGGCGGCGGCAGTCCCAACGGCATCTCGCCGATCGACTTCGTGCGGCTGGTGGATGCGCTGACGCTGCAGTTCGACACGTCTCGGCCCGTAACCTCCATCGAACTCGATCCGCGCACGCTGGGGCCGGAGTGGGCCGCGGTGCTGGCCTCTGTCGGGATCGAGCGGGCCAGCCTTGGCGTGCAGACGTTCGCCCCGCAGTTGCAGCAGGCGATCGGCCGCATCCAGCCGACCCGGATGATCGAGAATTCGATGGCCATGCTGCGCGGCGCAGGCGTCAGGTCCGTGAACTTCGACCTGATGTACGGGCTGCCGGGGCAGACCATGGCGCATCTCGAAAGCTCGCTGGAGCAGACCGTCGCGATGGGCGCGGACCGCATCGCGCTGTTCGGCTATGCCCATGTCCCGCACCTGATCCCCCGCCAGCGCAAGATCGATGCAAGTGACCTTCCGGATGCCGCCGCGCGCTTCGCCATGGCTGCGTTCGGATACGCCTATCTGCTCGACAAGGGCTATGTCGCGGTGGGCTTCGATCATTTCGCGCTGCCGGGCGACGCGCTGGCGCAGGCGACGCTGACCGGGCACCTGAGGCGCAACTTCCAGGGCTTTACGGAAGATCAAGCTCCGGTCCTGCTGGGCCTGGGGGCGTCGGCCATCGGCGGTTTCCCGGACCTCCTCGTGCAGAACGAGAAGAACACCGGGCGCTATCGCATGATGCTGTCGCAGGATCGCCTGACCGCGACGCGCGGTATCGTGCGCAGTGCCGACGACCAGCGGCGCGGTGCGGTGATCGAGGCGCTGCTATGCCGGGGCCGGGCAACCATCGCGTCGGACCTTTGGCGTGAAGCTGGACCGCTGCTGCGCCCCTACCTTGATGCAGGGCTGTGCGAGATGGACGGCGCAGATCTGGTCATCAACCCCGGCGGCCTGCCCTATGCGCGCTCCATCGCGGCGCGGTTCGATCCTTATCGCAAGGATTCGCTGCGGCGGTTCAGTTCGGCGGTCTGAATTCAGGTCCGGGTGTCGAACTCGACGCCGAACAGGTTGCCGTCGCGCCAGCGGACCAGCCCCCACACTTCGCGGCCGTCGTCAAGCGTGGCGCGCACCACTTCGTTGATGCGCGGCGCCTGACCGCTGGCCGCCGCGCTCAGCCCGCGTGAGGATATGTCACGCACGATCACGGGAATCCTGCGGCCGAGCGAATCGGTGAGCGCAAAGCGGGTGCAGCGCCTGCGCCGGCGCTCGCGCAGGATCGGGGTGGGCCGGAAGCGGAATGTGTTCATTGCCCGATGAAGAACGGCGCTGCAGTGAAGAAATTCAGCCGATTTGCCTGAATTGTCCGCGATCAATGTGAGGCACTGCCGCAAGTGCGAAGACAGCTTTGCCGGTCCACCGCACCACCCCTTCCGCTCCTGGCGGAACCCCCGGTGCGGTAACCGCTTCTCCCCAACTTCAAGGGGCGGCCCACCCTCGTGACGGGCCGCCCTTTTTTTTTGGCGTTTTCATGGCAGGCCACGAGGGGGGAGGAAGCGGAATGCAGGCAAAAGAAAAGGCGGCCTTGCGAGCCGCCTCTTCCTCCTCTCAAACGGGAAAATCGTCTGCTTACTTGGCCGAAGCGAGGCTCGGCTGCTGCATGTAGGGGATCGGGTTCACGGCTTCGCCGTCGACGCGCACTTCGTAGTGGAGGTGCGGCCCGGTCGAGTTGCCGGTGGAGCCGACGTAACCGATGATGTCGCCCTTGTGGACGATCTGGCCGTCAGCGACGTTGAGGCGCGACATGTGGCCATAGCGGGTCTGCATGTCGCCGCCGTGCTCCAGCGAGACGAACAGGCCGTAGCCGCTGAACCACGAAGCGCGGCTGACCTTGCCGTCTGCCGTCGCGTAGACCGGGGTGCCGGTGGGGGCGGCAAGGTCGACGCCCTTGTGAGCGCGGCGGCCGCCGAGAATGGGATGGTCACGCATGCCGAAGCTGCTGGTCATGCGTTCCTGGGCAAGCGGGTTGCGCGAAGGGATCGAAACCGAGGCGATGCCGCCGACGACAGCCTTGGGCTTGGCCGCGGCAAGGCCGGTTTCCTCGAAGTTCTGCCACGAGCTGAACAGCTGGCTGAACTGTTCGTCTTCACCGCCGGTGACCGACTGGTTCGCGGACTGGCTGGTGCGCAGGGTAGCGGAAATATCCGCTGCCGCAGCACTGCTGTTGGCCATTGCAGGATGGGCTGCAATGGAAAGTCCCGCTGCGACGACGACGCCGGTCACTGCGCGGAACTTGGCGAAAAACTTCGTTACGACCACTCGCAATACCTTGCTTATCCGCCGTCGACCAAAGGACGCGACGTTATTTTGAGCGCACCCGAACCGGACGCGCCAAGGAGTATGGAGATGGTCGGAACCCCCCGCCGTCTCGCGAATTTGGGTTATGCCGTCAGAATCCGTTCAGGCAAGCGCTGTATACAGATCGCGCGACAAACCGGCAGCAAGGCGCGCCGAGTCGTTGAACGGTGGTTTTACCTGACCGTGAAAGTAGCGGGAAACCAAGGATTTCCACAGTTCGCCGGCCTGCTCGCCCATCCGTTCGGCGCAGTCGGCGAAATGATTTGCGCCGAATCGAACATGCGCGATTTCGTCGTCAAGGATGCGTTCCAGGATTTGCGCACCGCGCTCGTCGCCGGCAGCGCGCACACGGTCGATCGTCATCGGTGTGACGTCGAGCCCGCGCGCCTCCAGCACCATCGGCACGACGGCCAGACGGGCAGCCACGTCATGCCGGGTTTCATGGGCGGCGCTCCACAACCCGTCATGGGCGGGAAGCGCGCCGTAATGGCTTCCGGATGTGCGCAGGTGTCTGTCCAGCAATGCAAAATGCATCGCCTCGTCCGCCGCGACCTTGAGGAAGTCCGACACGAATTGTCGGCCCATCGCAGCGCCGAAGCGCCCCGCCATGTCGAGCGCAAGATCGATGGCGACGAATTCGATATGCGCCAGCGCGTGCCACAGGGCGATGCGGCCGCGCTCCGATCCGCCCTTGCGGCGCTTGGGCATCCGGCCGGGCATCAGCAGTTCGGGCGCATCCGGCCGGCCGGGCGTTTCCGGCATTTCCACATCGAAGGCGAACGCAAGCTTGCCCCGCTGCCAGTCGCGCGCGACCTTGCGTGTCGTCATCACCTTGGTTCGGACGTCGCGCTCCATGAGCGCGCCCCGGATCGCGGCGGCAATCGTGGGTTGCATCAAGGCGCTTTCGTCACAGGGCCCTTTCGTCACAGGGCCCGGGCGGCTTCCAGCACTTTGGCGGCGTGGTCCTTGACCTTTACCTTGTCCCACACTTGCGCGATTTTGCCGTCCGGGCCGATCAGGTAGGTGGTGCGCACCATGCCCATGTAAGTGCGGCCGTAGTTCTGCTTTTCGGTCCAGATACCAAGCGCGTCGGACAGCCCGTTTTCCTCCGCGTCGGTGGCGAGCGGGGCTTTCAGGTCATGCTTGGCGATGAAGTTCTGGTGCTTCTTCGCGGAGTCCTTGCTGACGCCGAGCAGCGCGGTATCGGCCGCCTCGAATTCACCTTTCAGTGCTGAAAAGTCGATGTTTTCGGTGGTGCAGCCGGGCGTCGAATCCTTGGGGTAGAAGAACACCACCAGCTTGCGCCCGGCAAAGTCCGATGCCTTCACGCTGCCGCCATCGGGCGTCTCCAGGGCGATGTCGGGGAACGGGTCGCCGATGTGGGGGCGGGTCATGCGTCAGTCTCCAGGGTTTCGTCGAAGGCCGCGCGCCAGGCGTCCGCGATGTGACGGCGCGCCGTTGCGAGGCCCGTTTCGAGCGCTTCCCAGTCCCCATAGCCGCATGCGCGCACGAGTGCCAAGCGTGCTGCGGGGCCGGGCGTCTGCGAATCCGGCGCCAGCAGCCGGCCGGCGACGAGCAGCCGGGTCAGCGCGTCATGCGCCTCGATCAGCGCCGGGTCGACAAGTCCGTCGGCGGCCAGCGCTCGTACCGCATCGCCCAGGTCCGGCAGCAGGCCCGGCCCGCATTCGCGCAGCTGGATGAAGTGGACGATGAATTCCAGATCGACCAGCCCGCCGCGCATCAGCTTGACGTCAAGCGGGCCGCCGCGCGGCTTGTGGCGGGCCATTTTCTCTCGCATTTCCAGCACGTCGGCGCGCAGCTTCGCCACATCGCGCGGGGCGGTGAGCACGGCATGGACGATCCCGGCCAGAGCATCGCGTCCCGCGCCCGAACCGTAGAGCGGACGGGCGCGGCACAGGGCCATGTGCTCCCACGTCCATGCCTGTTCGCGCTGGTACGTCTCGAAGCTTTCGAGGCTGGCGGCGGGCGGTCCCTGTTCGCCCGAGGGGCGCAGGCGGGTATCCACTTCGAACAGCGCGCCCTGCGCGGTCGCCACCGAAAGCGCCGAGATCGCGCGTTGCGACAGGCGGTTGTAGTAATGCGTCGCGCCCAATGGGCGGCGGCCGTCGGATTCGCGCCGGAAATCGCCGCTGAACAAGTATACAAGGTCAAGATCGGAGGCATGGGTCAATACTCCGCCGCCCATCCGGCCAAGCCCCAGGATCAGCATTTCGCCGTCCGCGACCCGTCCGTGCGCGGTGCGAAACTCCTCCACTGCAGCGTCGGTCAGCACCACCAGCGCGGCCTCGGCAATGCGGGCGAGGGCGTGTCCTACCGCGATCGGATCATTGACGCCCTCGATCAGTTGCACGCCCAGCTTGAAGCGCATTTCGCCCACCTTGCGGCGCACGGCGTCCAGCTTGCGCTCGTAATCGTCGCCGGCCTCGAACCGGCTGAGTTCCCCAACCAGTTCGACAACGCTGCCCGGCAGGTCGAAGGCGCTGGCATCGATCAGCGGGTCCAGCAGGTCCGCGCGCCGGGCCAGGGCATCGGCCAGCGGCGGGGCAAGGCCAAGGATGCGGGCCAGCATCTCGATCAGCGCGGGGCGGGCCTGCAGCAGATTGAACAGGTTGATCGCGCTGGGCAGGTTGCCCAGCAATTCCTCCCACCGGGCCAGCGCCCGGTCGGGTTCCGGCGCGGCGGCCAGCGCGGCGAGCAGGTCGGGGCCGATCGCCGCGAAGGCGGTGCGCGCCGCTTCCGAACGCAGCGCGCGTACCTTGCCGCCCAGCCAGCCTTCGATGCGCTGTGCGACGGCGGCGGGATCGGCAAAGCCCAGCGCTTCCAGATCTTCCGGCATGGTTGCCTGCTCCGGCACCGCGACCGCCCCGGTCGGGGTATTGGCCATGATCAGCGTGTCGTAGCGTTCGCCGACCGCCTCGGTGATGGAGGTCAACTCGTCGAGCAGGGCCTGTCCGCTTGCCATGCCGTCCAGCCGGGCCACCGCCTCGATGCCTTCTGCGGTCCTGGGCAGACTGTGCGTTTGCTGGTCGTGCTGCATCTGCAGGCGATGCTCTATCGTGCGCAGGCGATCGTAGTGGTCGCCCAGCAGGCGCGCTTCACCGGCCGGGACCAGCCCCGCATCGGCCAGCGCGTCAAGCGTGGCGCGGGTGCCGCGCAGGCGCAGGCCTGGGTGGCGGCCGCCGTGGATCAGCTGATGCGTCTGCGCGTAGAATTCGATCTCGCGGATGCCGCCGCGCCCCTTCTTGAGGTCGAAGCCGGGGCCGACTTGCGGGCTGCCGCGCGTGCTGGCGCGGATCTGTGCGGTCAGGCGACCGATCTCTGCAATTGCCCCGAAATCGAGGCTGCGGCGCCAGACGAAGGGCCGGATCGCGGCAAGGAACGCTTCGCCCGCCGCGATATCCCCGGCGCAGGAGCGGGCGCGGATGAAGGCCGCGCGCTCCCAGGTCAGGGCGGAGGATTCGTAGTGGCTCAGCGCGCCCGCCACCGGGATCGCCAGCGGGCTGACCTCGGACGCCGGACGAAGGCGCAGGTCTACGCGGAAGACGTAGCCTTCGTGGTCCATGCGCGAGAGGATTTCGACCACGGCGCGGGCGACGCGCTGCGCGGCTTCTCCGGGTTCGTCGCGTTCCCGGCGGGGAAGCAGGGCAGGGTCGAACAGCAGGATCGGGTCGATGTCGGAACTGTAGTTCAGCTCTCCGGCGCCATGCTTGCCAAGGGCGAGGGCGAAGAAGCCTCTGGGCTGTGCCGGGTCATAGTCCGGCACGCGGCGGCGGATTCCGGCGAGAATGGCCGCATCGAGCGCGCGGTCGGCAAAGGAAGAGAGCGCGCCGGTTACCTCCAGCAACGGGAATGCACCCGCAAGGTCGCCGATGGCGAGGGCAAGGGCGAGCGCCTGCTTTTCGCGGCGCAGGGCAGAGGCAGTGTCATGGACGCCTTCCCCGGCCTTGCAGGCAAGCGCCAGCGCGCCCTTGCCGTCCCCGGCCGTGAGCAGTTCCGTCACAGCGGGCAGGCGGTCGAGCGCGTTCGCAAGGAACGGCGCGTGGGCGCGGGCGCGGTCGATCGCGCTGGTCCAGTCGGCACTCATGCCTCGCGTTCTGCCCGTGGCATGCGGTTTGGGCAAGATCGCCGACCCTTGCCCCCATCCGCGCCGTCTGGCACCTGTGCGCGCGTTCGCGTGGAGATCCCCCAATGAAGCCTTTCCTGCCTTTCGTCGCGCTGGCCGCGCTTGGCGTCGCGCTGGCCGCATCCGGCCCGGTTTCGGCGCGGGATTCAGGGAGGGATGCAGGGAGGGATGAAGGGAGGGATGAAGGGCCGCCTTTCCCCAAGGGCACCGCGCTGCCGCCGCCCGCCGATGCTGGCGCGCAGCCCGATGTGCCGGTGGATATCCTCAAGGCCGTGACCAAGCGCCTTTCGGCCGACGATTTCGAAGGTCGCGCGCCCAGTACCGCGATCGAGCCCAAAGTGCTCGACTACATCGTGTCGCAGTTCAAGGCTGCGGGCCTGCAGCCGGGCAACAAGGGCCAGTGGCTGCAGCCGGTGCCGACCGTGGAGATCACCGCAAGCGATTACACCCCGCTCACGATCTCGGGCGCGGGCGCTTCACTGTCGTTCATGCCGGGCGACGATTACGTTGCCACCAGCTATCGTGTGACGCCCAGGTCGCAGGTGCAGGACAGCGAGCTGGTCTTCGTCGGCTACGGCATCAACGCGCCCGAACTCGGCTGGAACGACTATGCCGGCATCGACATGAAGGGCAAGACGGCGGTGATCCTCGTCAACGACCCGGACTATGCGATGGAGGGCGAACAGGGGCTCTTCAAGGGCCGCCGGATGACTTACTACGGGCGCTGGACCTACAAGTTCGAGGAAGCCGCGCGGCAGGGCGCAACCGCTGCGCTGATCGTGCATGACACGTTCCCGGCCGCTTATGGCTGGAACGTCGTCAATTCCAGCTGGACCGGCGCGCAGTACATGGTTCAGTCGCCCAACGACGGCATGGACCAGACGGTCGCCAACGGCTGGATACAGAAGTCCGTAGCCGAAGCGATCCTCAGGGCGGCGGGAACGAAAACGGGCGGCAGGGATCTGGCGGCGCTGACGAAGGCGGCTCAGGCCAAGGGGTTCAGGGCGGTGCCGCTTGGCCTCAAGGTCAGCCTTGGCTTTGACAACGCGATCCGCCGGTCCACCTCCAACAACGTGGTCGGCGTGCTGCCGGGCAAGTCGCGGCCGGATGAGGTGGTGCTCTATTCGGCGCACTGGGATCACCTTGGCCATTGCTCGGCGCAGGCCGGCAACCCCAAGGACGATATCTGCAACGGCGCGGTCGACAATGCCGATGGCGTCGCCGCGCTGACCGCCATCGCGAAGATGAACGCCGAGGCCGGGCCTGCCGAACGCAGCCAGGTCTTCGTGGCGCTGACGCTGGAGGAATCGGGGCTGCTCGGCTCGGAATTCTACGGCGCCAACCCGATCTACCCGCTGGATCACACCGTCGGCGGGGTGAACATGGACGCGCTGCTGCCTGCGGGCCGCGCGAAGTCCTACACCCAGACCGGCGGGGACAAGTCGGAACTTGGCGACCTTTATCTCAGGGCGCTGCAGGCTCGCGGGCTGACCGACGTGCCGGAAGACCACCCCGAACGCGGCGGCTATTACCGTTCAGACCACTTCAGTCTCGCCAAGCGCGGCGTGCCGATGTTCAACGTCGAACGCAGCAGCGATCTGCTCAGCGGCGGGACGGCGGCGGGCGAGAAGGCCGCGCAGGACTATACCGACAACCGCTATCACGCCCCGGCCGACGAATATTCGGAAAACTGGGACTGGAGCGGGATCAGCCAGGACGTGGAACTGTTCTACGACCTTGGCCGTACGCTGGCCGACGGGACGATGTGGCCGAACTGGCGCGCAGGCGACGAATTCCGCGCGATCCGCGACAAGGACTGCGCTGCTGCAACCAAGGGATGCAATACCAAGTGACTTTCGTACTTCCTCCCGAGTGGGCCGCGCAGGATTGGCTGTGGATCGGTTTTCCGCACGATCCGGTCGAATGGCCGGGCTTCCTTGAACGCGCGCAGGAGCAGATGGCGGCCTTCGCCAGCGCCGTGGCGCAAAGCGGGCAGGACGTGCGCCTGATCGTGCGCGACGAGGCCAACCGCGCCCGCGCCAGCGAACTGGTGTCGGACAAGGTCACGCTGGAAACCCGCCGCTATGGTGACGTGTGGCTGCGCGATACCGGGCCGCTCGTCACCATGGACGCGCACGGCAACCGCAAGGGCATGCGCTTCGGCTTCAACGGCTGGGGCGGCAAGTACCTGATGGACGGCGATCAGGAGATCGGCGAGGAACTGGCGCGCGATGCCGGGCTCGACGTCGAAATGGCCGACTGGATCCTCGAAGGCGGCGCGATCGACGGGGATGGTACCGGGCTGGTGGCCGTGACCGAGCAGGTCTTCCTCAATCCCAACCGCAACCCCCACCTGACCCGCGCCGACCTGGAGATGCGGTTGACGCGCGATCTGGGCTATGACCGGGTGCTGTGGCTGGGTGATGGCCTGATCAACGATCACACCGACGGCCATGTCGATAACCTTGCCCGCTTTGTTGCTCCCAATCTGCTGGCGGTTCCCCGTGCCACCGGCGCCGACGATCCCAATGCCGCGATCTATGCCGACGCGAAGGCGCGGGCCGAAGCGATGGGGGTCAAGGTTGCCGAAGTGCCCTCGCCGGGCCGGGTGGAGACAGAAGGCCGGGTCGAGCCGGCCAGCTACATGAACTTTGCGATCACCTCGAAGCTGGTGGTCGTGCCGATCTACGGCACCGCGCATGACGAAGAGGGCGTTGCCGCGATCGCTGCGCTGTTCCCGGACCGCGACACTGTGGGAATCATGGCCGATGCGGTGCTGGCGGGCGGGGGATCGTTCCATTGCTCAAGCCAGCAGATGCCGTCCGTCTGATGTTGTCTTAACGCTTTGGAAACCAGTGCGCGCGCATAGCCGCGCGCATGGCTCGTATCGTCGCTCTCGCGCAGTCCCATCGTCCCGTCGCCGGGTTCGAATGGCTGCGCCCGCTGATTGTCGGCGGATGCGCGCTGGCGCTGATTCTGGCGCGAGACGCGTTGCCGTTCTGAGTCGCGTGCCGTTCATCGGGCAGCAATCTTTCCAAGGAAATTCAACGCTTCGTAACGGATCGTGGCTGCATCCTGTCTCGTCTGTTGCACCGCACACCTGCATATTGCGTCGCAGCAAAGTTTTGTCGCATTGTGATGATGCAATCGAAATCACGGATGCCCACTCTTGGGGCTCACCGTTTGATGGAGATGACAATGCGCAACATGACTGACGCCGACCGCGCCCGCCTGCGCGAATCGTTCATCGGCAACGGCCTGCTTTTCCTGTTTGGCTGCGGCGTTCTGGCCTTTCTCGTCGCCGTGGACCGTGTAGACTGGTTCTCGATCCGGCCTGCTACCGGAACCTCGATCGCCATGGCCCGTTCGACCGAAGGCGCACCCAAGGTTGGCCCGGCAGCGGCCCAGCCGGTGAATGCGGAGCCTGCCAAGACCCAATGATCGTAGCCAAGATTCCCAGTTCCCGCCGCGTCTTCCAGGAAATCTGGAGGCCGCTGGCCCTTCTGTTCGTGTGGGACGTGGTCGTGACGATCACGTATTACATCCTGCCCTTCAAGGCGCCGGAACTGCCGATCACGCTGTTCGGTTCGGCGCTGGCGCTGTTCCTCGGCTTTCGCAGCAATTCCGCCTACCAGCGCTGGTGGGAAGGGCGCGGCCTTTGGGGCCTGATGATCAACGCCAGCCGCAACATTGCGCGCGCGACCCGCAACTTCATGCCCGATCCGGAGGCTTCCGATCTCAAGCGGCAGATCGTCTACCGCCAGATCGCCTATGTGAACGCACTGCGCTGCCAGTTGCGCAAGCTGCCGCAGGACGAAGAAGTCCTGCGCCTTCTGCCCAAGCACGAAAAGGATCTGGCGCTCCAGCGCGTCAACGTGGCCAACGGCATTCTTGACGGCACCGGCCGCCGCATCGACGAGGCGCGGCGCAATGGCTGGATCGACACGATCCAGCAGGCGCAGATGGAAGCGGTTCTTGTCGATATCGCCAACTCGCAGGGCGGGATGGAGCGGCTGAAGAACACGCCGCTGCCCTTCCAGTACCGCTTCATCCCCGAAGTGTTCACGCACCTGTTCTGTGTGTTGCTGCCGATCGGCCTGGTCGAGACGCTGCAGTTCGCGACTCCGCTGGGTTCGACGATCGCGGGGCTTATGTTCCTTGCGGTTCTGGCCATCGGCGACGACCTTGTCGATCCGTTCGCGAACGACGTCCACGACCTCCCGCTCAACGCCATGTGCCGCACGATCGAGATCGATCTGCTGCAGTGCATCGGCGAAGAAGCCCCCGGCCCGGTCGCGCCTGACAAGCACGGGGTACTGTGGTAATCGTCAGGGCATGAAGCTCACCAAGGATAGACAGGTCACCAGCGCCACAGTGCGCTTCGGCAAGGTCTTCAGCGCAGAAGCCCGAACGGATTACAGTCCGCTCGGGCTTCTTGCCGTTGGGGCCATGGTCACCGGGATATTGCTTGGCAGCGCGGTGATCGTGGCGGTTTCGAAGGGCAGGAAGAAGAAGGCAGGGGAACAGAGCCCCCCTGCAATCCCCATTACCGCCGAGCTAGGTTCGTGCAGGGGCGCCACGCGCTCATTGTGAGCCAGAGCTGTTGATGGCCTGCGGCGCAATTTAGCGCTGAGGCTGCTGCACGCGCCACGCCGACAGTAAGGGGTCTGGGGTGATGGCCCCAGCTTCCCTTATTTATTCACTCTTCGACGCAAACCAGATGACGTGCTTCGGCCCCTTGCCGTTGCTGCGGGCATGGACCTTTACTTCGTCCACCGCGAACCTTGCCCGTTCGATGCGGCGGGTGAACGAAGGGTCGGCACCTGCCGACCAGATCGCCAGCACGCCGTCCGGGGTCAGCGCCCCGTAAGCCTCACGCAGTCCAACCTTGGAATAGATGACGTTGTTGTCTTCGCGGACCAGACCGTCGGGGCCGTTGTCGACGTCGAGCAGGATCGCATCGTAATCGCCGTGGCCATCGACGATGGCCTGCGCAACGTCGCCCATCACCAGGTTGACGCGGGGGTCTTCCAGGCAATCGCCGGTCAGGTGCGCCATCGGGCCGCGGGCCCACTGGATGATCTCGGGCACCAGTTCGACGACGGTGATCTTCGCATCGGCGGGCAGCACCCGCAGCGCGGCGCGCAGGGTAAAGCCCATGCCATAGCCGCCGATCAGGATATGGGGGCGCTTGGCAGAGCCCTTGATCCGATCGTAGGCCATCGTCGCAAGGGCCTCTTCCGAGCCCCACTTGCGCGTGCTCATCAGCTCGTTGTGGCCGATGACGATCATGAAGTCCTTGTCGTGCCGGAACAGCTCAAGCTTCTCGCCGTCCGGGATCCATGCGGTGTCGATGAGTTCGCGCTGGATCATGCCTTGAGGTCCGGCGCCAGAGCTTCATTGGTGAGAAGCGCGATGGCTTCGTCCAGCGACATGACCTTCTGGTGTTCGGCGCCCAGCGTGCGCACGGCGACGGTGCCTTCCTCCGCCTCGCGCTTGCCGACGACGAGGAGGTGGGGAACCTTCTTGAGCGAGTGTTCGCGCACCTTGTAGTTGATCTTCTCGTTGCGAAGATCGGTTTCCACGCGCACGCCTGCCGCCTTCAGCTTCGCGGCGACATCAGCGGCATAGCCGTCGGCGTCGGACACGATGGTGGCGACCACGGCCTGAACCGGGGCCAGCCACACCGGCAGCTTGCCCGCGAAGTGTTCGATCAGGATGCCGATGAAGCGTTCATAGGAACCGAAGATCGCGCGGTGCAGCATGACCGGGCGGTGCTTTTCGCCATCTTCGCCGATGTAGTGGGCGTCAAGGCGTTCGGGCAGCATGCGGTCGGACTGAATCGTGCCGACCTGCCAGGTGCGGCCGATCGCGTCGGTCAGGTGCCATTCCAGCTTGGGCGCATAGAACGCGCCTTCGCCCGGCAGTTCCTCCCAGCCGTATTCCTCGGTGGCAAGTCCCGCACGGACCACGGCGTCGCGCAGTTCGGCTTCGGCCTTGTCCCACTGCTCGTCGGTGCCGATACGGTTGTCCGGGCGCAGCGCCAGTTTGATCGCGTAAGTAAATCCGAAGTCCTTGTAGACCCGGTCCGCCATTTCGCAGAACGCCTGCACTTCGCCCACGATCTGGTCTTCGCGGCAGAAGATGTGGCCGTCGTCCTGCGTGAACTGGCGCACGCGCATCAGGCCGTGGAGCGCGCCGTGCGGCTCGTTGCGGTGGCAGCAGCCGTTCTCGACGATGCGTAAGGGGAGGTCGCGGTAGGACTTGATGCCCTGCTTGAAGATCAGGACGTGCGCGGGGCAGTTCATCGGCTTCAAGGCCATCCACTGCGCGTCGTCCGAGATGATCGGGCCGTCATCTTCGGTGTTGGGCACTTCGTCGGGGATGACGAACATGTTTTCGCGGTACTTGCCCCAGTGGCCGGACTGCTCCCACTGGCGCGCGTCCATGACCTGCGGGGTCTTCACTTCCTTGCAGTCCGCCTTGCTGATCGCGCGGCGCATGTAGTCTTCCAGCGCGCGATAGATCACGTAGCCCTTGGGGTGCCAGAACACCGAGCCGTGCGCTTCGTGCTGGAGGTGGAACAGGTCCATCTCGTTGCCCAGCTTGCGGTGATCGCGCTTGGCGGCTTCTTCAAGCCGGGTCAGGTGCTCTGCCAGCTGCTTCTTGTTGAGCCAGCCGGTGCCGTAGATGCGGCTGAGCATCGCGTTCTTCTGGTCGCCGCGCCAGTAGGCACCCGATACGCGCGTCAGCTTGAAGGCCGCCGGGTCCAGCTTGCCGGTGGAGGGCAGGTGCGGGCCACGGCACATGTCGAGCCAGTCGTCGCCAGACCAGTAGACCGTCAGCGGTTCGTCGCCGGGCAGTTCGGCTGCCCATTCGGCCTTGAAGCTTTCACCCTGCTGCTTCCAGCGGCTGATCAGCTGTTCGCGGCTCCACACTTCGCGGCGCAGGGGCTTGTCGGCGCCGATGATCCGGCGCATCTCCGCTTCGATCGCGGGCAGGTCTTCGTCAGTGAACGGGCGGGCCTTTCCATCGATCACCGGCGGCGCGAAATCGTAGTAGAAGCCATCGTCGGTCGAAGGGCCGAAGGTGATCTGCGTGCCCGGAAACAGCGCCTGGACCGCTTCGGCCAGCACGTGCGCGAAGTCATGCCGGGCAAGATCCAGCGCTTCGGCCTCGTCGCGGCTGGTGACGAGCGCGAGCGCCGCGTCGCCGGTGAAGGGGCGGGTCAGGTCGACCAGCTCACCGTCGATCTTCGCGGCAAGGGCGGCTTTCGCAAGGCCCGGACCGATGGCGGCGGCGACGTCTGCCGGGGTCGAGCCTTCGGGCATCTCGCGGATGGAACCGTCGGGCAGGCTGATCTTGAACATTTCGGACATGGACGAACTCATCTCTCGTTTGCCCCATGCCATACCAGAGCATGTGGGCGGAAAAGCTTTGGGGCGCCATGGCACAGGCGCGCCTCCGGGTGAAGGTGCGGCGTCGGCTGAAATGGCTCTATTTCGGGAGAGAGACGCCGGTCCCGCCCGAAATCCGGGCGACGGCGGTACGCGTTCTCAGGCCGCGACCAACCGTGCCCGGATGGGCCGGGTAGTGACGGTAGTGGTCGTTGTGAGACGCGAAAGCATGGCCGCGATGTAGCGATTCGCGGGCATGAGCGCAATCCGGTGAGCAGGGTGCTTGTCTATTTGTAAAGCTGGCTTGACTTTCTACACCGACAAAGACAAGGTAACTTTACAAATGAACAAGGAACCTTGTCATGTCTTGTGGAACGTCCGTGAAAAACCCTGCCTATCGGCGCTATACCCGCCGCATGATGCCGCTGAGCCTGCTGTACGTGGGGGCCATCATGCTGGCATCGTGGCTGGTGCCGGACCGTGATCAGGCCAATGCGACGGCCATCGCGCTGGCCTTGCTGCCGGGGCTTGCAGTTCTGGGCTGGATCTGGGCGATGGCGCGCCTGCTCATCGAACTGGATGACGAATACCTGCGGGTGCTGGAAGTCCGCAAGTTTCTTGTCGCGACGGGCGTGACGCTTGCCGTTTGCAGTGTCTGGGGTCTGCTTGAAATCTATACCGACCTGCCCAGGCTGCCTGTATTCCTTGTGTTTCCGCTGTGGGCGATGGGCCTGTTCGTCGGCATGCTGGTCAACCGCATCACGCAGGGTGCATCCGGGAACTGCGCGTGAAGAACCGCCTGAAGGTTCTGCGCGCCGAACGCGGCTGGAGCCAGCAGGATCTGGCCGAACGGCTCGAAGTCTCACGTCAGAGCGTCAATGCGATCGAAACCGGGCGCTACGATCCGTCGCTGCCGCTGGCCTTTCGCATAGCCGATGTCTTTGGTATGGCGATCGAGGACATATTCCAAAGGGGTGAGTGATGGCGTCCGGGCCAGTCAGGCGCAGGCGGGGTGCAAGGATCGGCGTAGCCGTGGCGATCGCCGTGGCCATGGCGGTGTCGCTTGGCCTGTTCAGCTCTTCGGAAGAACCGGCGCAGGCGCAAGAGGAAACCAGCCTTGGCACCATCCGCGCGGACGGAAAGCTGGTGCTGCGGGTCTTCGCTCCGGCGCTTTACTGATCCACGCAGGCTTCAGTGCAGGGTGTGGGTGTGGGCCGTGCTGCCGCGATCACCCAGCTTGCCCAGCGCGGTCATGGCCAGCCAGCCCGCCGTCATGCAGACCCACGGCATCACCGGGTAGTGAAACCGCGACTGGCCCGAGAACACCAGACAGATCAGCGTCGGGTATAGCGCGATCCCGTAAGGCAGCAGCCACCAGCCGATCCAGCGCTGCCCATCGCGTCGGCGCCTTGCGATCATCACGAAAAAGGCTGCGGCAAAGGCCACCATCAGCGTGACGTAGAACCCCTGATTGAGCACGCGCACCGCCCGGTAGGCCAGTTCGAACCGGGGGTAGCCGGCGGCGCCGCCCTGATAGGCCCATTCAGCCTCACCATCGGGCAGCCAGAGGCGCAGGAACTTCTTCGGCGCCAGTTTCACGAAACGGTCGGGATGGGACGTGATCCATTCCATCCCCAGCCGCCGCGCTTCGGCATCGCGCTGCACTTCGTCAAGGCCGGTGCGGGCCATCAGTTCCTTAACCACGGGCGCGTCGGGCGTGTAGTCTCCGGTCGCGGTGTCGTGGTTGCCGGTAAGCAGGGTGTAGCCGCCATTGGTGGACACCGCGACCCAGTGGCCCAGTTGCATTTCATTGCGGATCGTCCACGGTGCTACGGTCAACGCGGCAAGCGCCAGCACTAGAAGCCCCTCTGAAACGAGGCCCGGCAGGCGCTTCCACATTTGCCCCATCCGCAGCCACTCGATCGCGAAAAGCAGCGGCACGACCACCAGCGTCTGCGCCTTCACCAGCGTCGCGACGCCGAACAGAAGGCCCGCGCTGACAAGGTGCCAGCGACTGGTGCGAGTCACGATCACCCAGCACCCGGCCATCAGCAGCGCGGTGTAGAACACTTCGGTCAGCGCCAGCGGGACATAGCCGATGGCGTTGGGATAGACCGCCAGCAGCAGCAGCCCTGCACGCGCTGCACCTTCCGAGCCGAACAGCCGCCGTCCCAGCACCAGCGTCAGCGCGCCGATCAGCATGGCGCTGGCAAGGTTGAACAGGCCCAGTGCCACTTGCGACACGCCAAACTGCGAGAATACAAGGCTCAGCGCGATCGGCCAGCCCGCAGGCCAGAACGCCGTCGGCGCTCCCGCATTGTCCAGGTAGCCCCGCCCCACCGCCAGACTTGCCGCGCGGGTATAGTACCACTCGGCATCCGAAGTGGGGGCAACGTCGATCAGCAGCACGGCGGCGCGCAGGGCGAAATACAGCGCCCAGATGCCCAGCAAAACCGAGCGATCGGTGGCGAACCATTCAAGCCGCAGCGAAAGCCGGGACGGACGGGTGGGAAAGTGGATGACCTTGGCGCTCATATCGGCCTGATCGGTTAGCGAAGGGGGTTTAAGATCGCATTACACCCGTGGAAGCAAGTCTTTGTCTTGCCCTTGGGCCAAGTGGTTCCCACTAAGGGCACCATGACCTCGACCAGTTATCTCGATCTTTCCGACGGGCGTTCGATCGCCTACCGCTTCACGCCCGGCACGGGTCCGGTGATCGTCTTCCTTCCGGGCTACATGTCCGACATGGCGGGTTCCAAGGCGGCCGCGCTGTTTGACATGGCGCGGGCCAGCGGGCTGCCCTGCCTGTTGTTCGACTATTCCGGCTGCGGCGAATCGCCGGGGCAGTTCGCGGATGGCACGCTCACCCGCTGGAAGCAGGAAGTGCTCGCCCTCGTCGCCGCGCTGGAGACGGACGAGAAGATCGTGCTGGTCGGTTCGTCGATGGGCGGCTGGCTGATGCTGATGGCGGGCCTTGCGCTGGGCGAGAGGCTGGCGGGCCTCATCGGCATCGCCCCCGCGCCGGACTTCACCGAATGGGGCATCCCGCAGATGGACAAGGCCATGCTGGCCGATGGCGAGACGATCTTCGAGGATAATCCCTACGGCCCCGAACCCACCCCCACGCACCCCGGTTTCTGGGCGGACGGGCAGGCCAACCTGATGCTGGACGCCGAGATCGCCATCGATTGCCCGGTGCGCCTGCTCCACGGCCAGCGTGATCCCGACGTGCCTTGTGAAGTGTCCATGAGGCTGGCGGAGAAACTGCGTTCAGCCGACGTGCAGGTCACGCTGATCAAGGACGGCGATCATCGCCTCTCGCGCGATGCCGACATTCGCCTGCTGCTGCGCACCGTCGCAGAGCTGGTGCTTCCGTTGGCAGCGCCGCGCGCAGAGGGCACCCCGGAGTCCTGATCCCCCATGTCCTCGCTGCTTCTCCTTCTTCCGCTGATGGCCCAGGTCGGCCCGGCATCCACCCTGCCGAGCGCGGCCAGCCCCTATGTCTCGCAGTTGCCGCTCGAAATCATCGAGAAGAAGGACAAGCAGGATCGCGACCGTCGTGCCCGCGAAGCCCAGAACGTCGCGCTTCCCAGCGCTCGTGGCAGCGCGGGTTGCATGAGCGCGGTCGAAGCGAACCCGGAAAAATCCGCAGAACTGGCCCGCGGCGCGCTGGCCGATGCGATCGGGCGCGAAAGGGTCCGCGCGGGCCTGTGCCTTGGCGTGGCGCTCAGCGATCTTGACCGCTGGGACGAAGCGCGCACGGCCTTCACCAATGCCCGCGATGCGGCTGACGTGGCCGATCATGCCAGCCGTGCCCGTCTTGGTGCGATGGCGGGCAACGCCGCGCTGGCTTCCGGTCAGGCGGGGCAGGCGCTATCGCTGCTGGCCCCGGCGGCAACCGACGCCAAGATCGTCGGCGATGCGGAACTTACGGCCTCGATCGCGCTCGACCGCGCCCGCGCGCTGGTTGCCGTAAAGCAGCCGGACGAGGCCGCCAATGCCCTTGCCGAAGCGCGCGCCGCCCAGCCGGACAATGCGCAGGCGTGGCTGCTTTCGGCCACCCTGTCGCGCCGTCAGGACAAGCTGGCGCAGGCGCAGGTCCAGATCGAAAAGGCCGCCAGTCTTGCCCCGCAGGACCCTGAAATCGGGCTGGAGGCGGGCGTCATCGCCATGCTTTCGCATAACGAGGGCGCGGCGCGGCGCAGCTGGGATTCGGTGGTTGCGGCATCCCCTTCCAGCGACGCGGCAGTGACCGCGAAGCAGTACCTCTCCCAGCTCGGATCTCCTGATCCGGCAAAATAAGGTTTCCCCCATGGTTCCGCTTTCCGTCCTCGATCTTGTCACCGTCCGCGAAGGCGGCACCGTTTCCCAGGCCCTCGATATCTCGGTCCGCACCGCACAGGCGGCCGAACGCGCCGGGTACAAGCGGTACTGGGTGGCCGAGCATCACGGGATGGACGGGATCGCGGGCGGGGCGACCTCGGTTGTGCTGGCACATCTCGGTAACGCCACCCGCACGATCCGCATCGGTGCGGGCGGGATCATGCTGCCCAATCATACGCCTTACGTGATCTCCGAGCAGTTCGGCACGCTGGCGGCGCTGTTCCCCGGCCGTGTCGATCTTGGACTTGGCCGCGCGCCCGGTGCTGACGGACGGCTCGCCCATGCGCTGCGCAAGGACATTCACGCCGCGTCGGAACGCTTCCCTAACGACGTGGTGGAACTGCAGGCGCGTTTCGGCGGGCAGGCGGCAGGCGGCGTGCCATCGCCGCAGGCATCCGGCGCGGACGTGCAGATGTGGATTCTCGGTTCCAGCCTGTTCGGCGCGCAGCTGGCGGCGATGCTGGGCCTGCCCTATGCCTTCGCCTCGCACTTCGCGCCTGCTGCGCTGGACGATGCGGCAAGGGTCTATCGTGAGCGGTTCGAGCCATCCGAAACCCTGTCGAAGCCGCACTTCATGGCCGCGATCAACGTTGTCGCCGCCGATACGGACGAAGAGGCGGTTTATCTGTCCTCCTCCACCGACCAGAGCTTCGTGGCGCTGCGTTCGGGCAATCCGGGACGGTTGAAGCCGCCGGTGCGCGATTACCGTGCCGGCCTGCCCGGCGCAGCGCGCGCGATGCTGGAGCAGGTCCGCTCGGTCAGTGCGGTTGGCAGCCCGGCAACGGTGCGGCAGGGGATCGAGGATTTCATCGCGCGCACGCAGGCGGACGAACTGATCGTCAGCATCGCCACTTACGACCCCGAAGCGCAAATCCGGTCGCTGGAACTGACCATGGATGCGCTGAAGGCGCCGGTGGGCTGAACATTAGTCCGGCACTGCGATAACACCCTGTCAGGGTAACTAGATTTCGCAGCGAGGCATTGACCGCGCGGTTAAATTGCGGAACTCAACGCTCCATGGAACAATCAGACGTCGTCATCGTGGGTGCGGGTCATGGCGGGGCGCAGTGTGCGCTTGCGCTGCGCCAGAACGGGTTCGAAGGGACCATCACCGTCATCGGGCGCGAGCCGGAGCATCCTTACGAGCGCCCGCCGCTGTCGAAGGAATACTTCGCGCGCGAAAAGACCTTCGACCGGCTCTACATCCGCCCGCCGACGTTCTGGGCCGAAAAGGACGTGACCTTCAGGCTTTCCACCGAGGTGACGAAGGTTGACCCGGCGGCGAAGGAACTGACGCTGTCGAACGGGACCACCTTCGGCTACGGCAAGCTGGTCTGGGCGACGGGCGGCGATCCGCGTCGGCTGTCCTGCGGCGGGGCGGAGCTTGCGGGCGTTCACGCGGTCCGCACGCGCGAAGACTGCGATACGCTGATGGCCGAAGTCGATGCGGGGACGAAGAACATCGTCGTCATCGGCGGCGGCTATATCGGGCTGGAAGCGGCGGCGGTGCTTTCGAAGATGGGCCTCAATGTGGTTCTGCTCGAAGCCCTGCCGCGCGTGCTTGCGCGCGTTGCCGGAGAGGAACTTTCCGAATTCTACCAGCAGGAACACCGCGATCACGGCGTCGATCTGCGCACCGGCGTCGCGGTCGATTGCCTTGAGGGCGACGGGCACCGCGTCACCGGCGTGAAGCTGGCCGACGGCGAGGTGATCCCGGCCGAGGCGGTGATCGTGGGCATCGGCATCGTCCCCGCAGTCGGCCCGCTGATCATGGCGGGCGCGAGCGGCGCGAACGGGGTGGACGTGGACGAGTTCTGCCGCACCTCGCTGCCCGATATCTATGCGATCGGCGACTGCGCGGCCTTCGCCTGCGACTATGCGGGCGGCACGGTGATGCGCGTGGAATCGGTGCAGAACGCCAACGACATGGCGACCTGCGTGGCCAAGGGCATCTGCGGAGACGCCAGGCCCTACAAGGCGTTCCCGTGGTTCTGGTCGAACCAGTATGACCTGAAACTGCAGACGGCCGGGATCAACCTGGGGTTCGACAGGACCGTGATCCGCGGCGACGTTGCGGCCCGGTCGTTCTCGGTGGTCTATCTCAAGGACGGCAAGGTGCTGGCGCTCGATTGCGTCAACATGGTCAAGGACTACGTGCAGGGCCGCAAGCTGGTGGAAGCCGGCGCCACGCCGGACGTGGAGCAGCTGGCCGACGCGGGCGTGCCGCTCAAGGAACTGGTCTGAACCCATTCCTCCCCGAGAAAGCTCGGGGAGGAATTCAGGGCTCCATGCCGTCCAGCGGTGTCTTGCGGCCGGAGCCGCCCGTAACCGCGACGGTCATTTCGCCCAGCCCCTGCATCCACGCATGCATGGTGTCACCCGGCACCACCGGCCCGACCGAGCGCGGCGGGGTGCCGGAGAAGATCACGTCGCCGGGATGCAGCGTCATCACCGAAGCGGCATGTTCGACAAGATCGGCGATGCCCAGCACGAGGCGGCGGGTATTGTCCACCTGGCGGTCCTTGCCATTGACGGTCAGGCGAAAGTCCAGCGCATCGGGGTCTGCGATCTCGTCGCGCGTGGTAAGCCATGGGCCCATCATGCCATATGTATCGAAGCTTTTGCCGAAGCTGGGAAATTCGCTGCCCTGCATCGTCATGTCGAGGCCGATGCAATAGCCTGCGACATGATCCATGGCCTGCGCGGCGGGGATATCGGTGCCCGCCTTGCCGATGACGATGGCGATCTCCATTTCGTGGAACGTCGTGCGTTCGGGCCAGCGCAGGATAACCCCGTCGGCAGGGCCTGCGGCGGCGCTGGTCATCTTGAACAGCAGGCCGAGGCGGCGCGGATGACCACCGGCAGCCAGCACTTCCTCGAAATTCCCCGCGCCGCAGACGAACTTGCCGGGGTTGGCGACAGGGCTCTTCAGCAGCACGCGTGACAGCGGGACGCCTGCGCTTTCATCGGCCAGCGCGTCCATCTGCGGGCGCATCCCTTCAAGGTGGGCGATGAACTGGTCGCCGGGCGGGAACGGCCAGCGCAGGGCAGGCAGCGCCTGTGCAACGGCGGTGACGTCATGGACAAGATCCCCGCGTACCACGCCGACAAGCACCGGGCCATCGGCATGGGTCTGGTATCGGCAGATCTTCATGGCATCCCTTTTCCGCGTTACCGGAAAAGGGCGCTAGCGAGGAAGGCAGCCCTCGGGCAAGCACCGGCTGTCCGCCGTGCCTGCCCGAGCGTCCGGGCAATGTTCAGGGCCGCCTGATCAGGCGGGCTTGATACCCATGCACAGGTACTTCACTTCCATGTAGTCATCGAGGCCGTAATGCGAACCTTCGCGGCCGAGGCCCGACTGCTTGACGCCGCCGAACGGCGCGACTTCGGTGGAAATGAGGCCGGTGTTGATGCCAACCATGCCTGCTTCCAGCGCTTCGGCCACGCGCCACACGCGCGACAGGTCGCTGGCGTAGAAGTAGCTGGCAAGGCCGAACTCGGTGTCGTTGGCCATGCGGATCGCGTCGGCTTCATCGGTAAAGCGGATCACGCCTGCCAGCGGGCCGAAGGTTTCCTCACGCGCGAGCTTCATGTCGGGCTTCACACCTGCAACCACGGTGGGGTTGAAGAAGCTGCCGCCGAGCGGGTTCCGCTGGCCGCCCGCCAGCACCTTCGCGCCGCCGTCGACCGCGTCCTTGAGGTGCTCTTCCACCTTCTCGACCGCCTTCTCGTCGATCAGCGGGCCGACCTGCACGCCTTCGTCCAGGCCATAGCCGACCTTCATCGTGCTGACGCGCGCGGCCAGCTTTTCGACGAATTCGTCATAGACGCCGTCCTGCACGTAGAACCGGTTGGTGCATACGCAGGTCTGGCCGCCATTGCGGAACTTGGAGATCATCGCCCCTTCGATCGCGGCATCGACATCGGCATCGTCGAACACCAGGAACGGCGCGTTGCCGCCCAGTTCCATCGAGCACTTCTTGATCGTCTCGGCACATTCGCGCAGCAGATCACGGCCGATCTCGGTGGAGCCGGTGAAGGTCAGCTTGGCGACCTTGGGGCTGGCGGTAAGGGCCGAGCCGATCTGGCCCGCGCTGCCGGTGACGACGTTGACGACGCCCTTGGGAATGCCCGCCATCTCGCAAAGCTGGGCGATGGCAAGGGCGGAATAGGGCGTTGCCGATGCCGGCTTGATGACGATGGTGCAGCCTGCCGCCAGTGCCGGGCCAAGCTTGCGCGTGATCATCGCATTGGGGAAGTTCCACGGCGTAATCGCGGCGACGACGCCGACGCCCTGCTTGATCACCACGATCCGGCGGTCGGCGGCGTGGCCGGGGATGGTGTCGCCATAGGCGCGCTTGCCCTCTTCAGCGAACCATTCGATGAAGCTGGCGCCATAGGCGATCTCGCCCCGGCCTTCGGCCAGCGGCTTGCCCTGTTCGCGGCTGAGCAGTTCGCCCAGATCGTCCTGGTGCTGGATCATCAGTTCGAACAGCTTGCGCATGAGCTTGGCGCGTTCACCCGCAGTCTTGGCGCGCCAGGCGGGAAGCGCGGCTTCGGCAGCGTCGATCGCGCGGGCGGTTTCGTCTGCTCCCATCTTCGGCACGGTGCCCAGAACCTTGCCGGTGCCGGGGTCGGTGACTTCGAACGAGGCCCCGGAATCCGCATCGATCCAGGCGCCGTCGATGTAGCACTGCTGCTTCAGGAAATCGGTATAGGCCATTTCGTGCGGTTCCTCGTGTTCTGCCGGTGGAGTGTCTCGGACGGACGCTCGCGGGTTCCGGCATGGTCTAGGGATGAGCCCTAGCGGTTACAAGGCACGGCCGCGCCCTGCGACAAGCGCGAGGTGGCAAGATTGACGCATCTCCACGTGTCGGCTAGTCTCACTAACGAACAATAATTCGCAAATGCGAATATATTCGGGAGAGCGGGCTTGGAATACGCAGGGTATGTCGGCGGCACCTTCGTGCGTGGCGAGGGCGAGCGGTTCGAGGTCCAGAACCCTTCCGACGAAACGATCGTGGCCGAAGTCGTCGGCGTTTCGGCCGCGCAGGCGGATGCGGCGATCGGTGCAGCGCGGCAGGCGTTCGATGGTGGTGCATGGTCGGGCCTGAGCATGAAGGCGCGCGCAGCGGCGATGACCCGCTTTGGCGAAGCCCTGCGCAAACGCGCCGTTTTCCTCAAGGATTGCGCGGTGAACGAAGCCGGGTGCCCGGTTTCCTCCACCGTCATGGGCGCACAGGTCCACGCCCCGCTACGGATGACGGACGAGATCATCGATCTGTTCCTGCGTCTGCCCGAGCAGGAGGAGAACCCCCTGCCGATCCACGAACGGGTCAATCCGCATTTCGTGGTGCAAAGCCTCAAGCGCTGGTCGCCGCTGGGCGTTGTCTCTGCGATATCGGCGTACAACGTGCCGTTCTACACCGCGTTCTGGAAGGTCGTGCCCGCGCTGATGGCGGGCAATTCCGTGATCCTGCGGCCCAATCCGCTGACCCCCATCTCATCCATGATTTTCGCCGAAGCGGCCGAGGAAGCGGGCCTTCCGCCCGGTGTCATGAACGTGATCGTCGAGCCCGGTCTGGCGGGCGGCCTTGCCATGACCACCGATCTGCGCGTCGACATGGTTTCCTTCACCGGCTCATGCGCGGTGGGGGCGAAAGTGGCCGAGCAGGCGGCGCCCACGCTCAAGCGGCTGGTGCTGGAACTGGGAGGAAAGTCCGCGCAGATCTACCTGCCCGATGCGGTGGCGCGGGCGCCGTCAGCGGCCTTTTCGGTCTGCACCTCGCACGCTGGGCAGGGCTGCGTACTGGGCACGCGGGTCTTCGTTCCGCAGGAGAGCAAGGCCGAAGTGCTCGAAGGCATGGCGAAGCTGCTGGCGGGCGTGAAGATCGGCCCGGCGGCCGATCCGGCGACGCAGCTTGGCCCGGTGATCAGCGCGGGCCAGCGCGATCGCTGCGCGCATTTCACGCAGGCGGCGGTCGAGGCCGGCGGGCGCGTAGTGTGCGGCGGCAAGCGGCCCGAGGGCTTCGACAAGGGGTTCTACTGGGAGCCGACCGTGCTCGACCTGCCCGACAACGCCAACCCGGCCGCGCAGGAGGAGATCTTCGGGCCGGTAGTGGGTGTGATCGGCTACCGCGATCTCGACCATGCGGTTGAGATGGCGAACGACAGCCGCTTCGGCCTGTCGGGCTGGGTCCACGGGGCGGACAAGGTCAAGGCGCTGGAAGTGGGGCTGAAAATCCGCAGCGGCGCGGTGAACGTCAACGGTGCGATCATGTCCAGCTACGCCAGCGGCGGCGGCATCAAGATGAGCGGCCTTGGCCGCGAACGCGGGGTCGAGGGCCTGCGCGAGTTCCAGATGATGACCACGTTCAACCTGGGCGGGTGAGGGGAGAGAAGGCAATGCAAGGACTGGTTCAGGGCAAGGTCGCCCTCATCACCGGCGCGGGCTCGGGCGTGGGGCGCGCGGCAGTGCTGCTGTTTTGCGAACATGGCGCGAAAGTGATCGCGGCCGATATCGACGGCGCCAGCGCTCAGGAAACTGCCTCGCTTGCACGTGCGGCGGGCGGAGAGGCGGTGGCGGTAGCCTGCAACGTTGCCGATCCGACCAGCGTAGATGCCGCGGTGGCTCAGGCGGTGGAAAGCTTCGGGCGGCTGGACGTGGTCTACAACAACGCGGGCATCACCATCAGCCCGGTGCCGGGAAAGGGGCTGCGATCGCTGGTCGAATGCGATCCCGAGGAAATGAAGCGGGTGGAGGACGTCAACATCAACGGCGTCGTCTATGGCTGTCAGGCGGCCATCCGGCAGTTCGACAGGCAAGGTGAGGCGGGGCTGGGCCGGGGCGGCGTGATCGTATCCACTGCTTCGGTTGCAGGGCTGATGGGCTATGGCGGCGTGCTGTACGGCGCCACCAAGGGCGCGGTGGTGCAGCTTACCCGCGCACTGGCGATCGAGGTTGCGGACAGGGGCATCCGCGTCAATGCCGTTTGTCCGGCGGGCATGCTCACGCACTATGCGGGGATGAACCCCGACAGCGAGCATCGCGATCGCATCCTCGAAGGGATGGGCAAGGCGCATCCGCTGGGCAAGGCGATCGACCCGCGCGACACCGCATCGGCGGCGCTGTTCCTGGCCTCCGACCTTGCGGGGAACATCACCGGCGTCAACCTGCCGGTGGACGGCGGCCTTTCCGCCGGGCGCAAGACCGGTGGCTGAAATGGCGCAGACGATGAAACAGGTTGTGCTGGCCGCCTATGCGCAAGGCAATCCGCAGCCCGGCGATTTCCGGGTCGAGGAGGTTCCCATCCCGCAGCCCGGCGATGGCGAGATCCTGCTCAAGACGCTCTATCTGGCGGTCGACCCGCTGCTGCGCTTTTCGGTGGACGAGACGGTGCTGACCGGCGGCGGCCGGGCGGAGCTTGGCCAGCCGATGATCGGCCCCGTGGTGAGCGAGGTCGTGACGTCCAACCATCCCGATTACGCGGCCGGCGATGTGGTTGAGGGGCGTTCAGGCTGGCAGGAATATGCCGTGCTTGCCCCTGACCAGAGCGACTATCGCGGCCCTCCGCGCAAGCTGGACACAACGCTGGCCCCGGTCTCCACCGCACTGGGCGCGCTGGGCGGGCCGGGGCAGACCGCTTACGAGGGGATCGTCAACGTCGGCCGCGTCACGGCGGGCGAAACGGTGGTGATTTCCGCCGCAGCGGGTGCGGTGGGATCGATCGCGGGGCAGATCGTCAAGGTGCTGGGCGGCCGCGCGGTCGGCATCGCGGGTGGCCTGGCCAAGTGCGCGGCGCTGCTTGACCTCGGCTTCGATGCGGTGGCGGACTACAAGGCGCCGGACTTTGCGGCCCAGCTTCGTGCGGCGCTGCCCGAAGGGGCGGACGTCTATCTCGACAACGTGGGCGGCGATGTGACGATGACCGTATTGCCCCTGCTCAAGCGCGGGGCGCGCATGCCGATGTGCGGGTTCATCGCCTATTACGGCGTCGGAATGGAAGGACCGGGGCCTGACCGGCTTCCCGGCTTCTACCGTCTGATCATGAACAAGGGGCTGGAGATCAGGGGCTTTGCCGGGATGCTGGCGGGCCAGAAGGGGCTGGAGGATATCGCCGGGTGGATGAAGCAGGGGCGCATTCGTTTTGCCGAGTCCATCGTGGATGGCATAGAGGCCGCGCCCGCCGCCTTCTCCAGCGTGTTTTCGGGCCATGAGCATGTCGGCAAGCTGCTGGTACGCGTCGCCCACCGGGGTTGATCGGCCGGGCGCGAGGGTGCAGCCTTGGTTGCCATGACCACGACCACCCTTCCGCCGCCGCCGCGCAGCACGGCCAATCCTGCCCCGGTTCGCGCGGCGGGATCGGTCCGGCGCACGACCAGTATCGATGTGTCGTGGCCCGATGGACTCGATGGTCAGCGGCGCTTCATCGGCGCAGCGCGGGACTTGTGGACGCCGCTGGCGGGTGAAGACGGCCTTGTCCTTGCCGATGCCCGGTTCGATGCCCGCATGACCGAGGACAAGACGATCACCGCGATCACCGCCGATCCTGCGTGCGATGCGATCGCCCGTCTTGTCGGCGCGCGTGCAGGTGGTCACTTGCGCGGTCTGCTGCGTGACGTCATGCCCGATATGGTCGCCGCCGCGCATCCGCTTTACATCGTGCTGGATGACCTGTCTGGCACCGCGCTGGTCAGTTCTTTCGCTTGGTCGCAGTGGCACCCGGACTGGGCGGACCGGCTGCGCGAGAAGCTGGGAGAAGAACGGCACACGCAGATGATGGCGCAGCGTGTCGACGTGTGCTGGGGATTGCAGGAAGGCAACAGCGGGGTAACGGGCGACGTCGATCCGGAAAAGGTCGCCAATGCGGATGCAGGAGACTTGCGCAACCCCGCAGATCCGCTGGGCTGGCATAGGCTGGCCGACCATGACGGCCCCGGCTTTCGCCGCGCCCGCCGGATCGATGTGACGCGGGACGAGGAAGCAGGCGTGATCTCGATCGATTCCGCTTTCCAGGACAGCGCGATGCGGCGCGACGGCAGCCGCGTTGCGATCCACGAATATCGCCTTGCTGCGCGCGTTGATGCCGCCACGCTTGAAGTGCTGTCGCTGGAGCCGGAGGCGCGCATTCTGCCGTTTCCGGAATGCCCCGGCGCCATCGCCAATACCCGGCGCCTGATCGGCCGCAACCTTGCCGAGATTCGCGGCGATGTGCTGGCCCAGCTGCGCGGGCCGGATGGGTGCACGCACCTGAACGATGCCCTGCGCGCGTTGGCCGACGTGCCCGCCCTTGCAGCGCGGATAGAGGCGTCGGCACACCGCTGAGCGCCGCATGCGCAACCCTGCTTGACCGGGACGGCGGTGGCGCGCGCGCTTGCTTGCGCCTGATCCGGCCGTCTGGAAAGCCCGGTGCTTCAAGGCAAGCCGGGAGCGCGCGTGACCAGAACGGTCGTCACCCTCGAAGACAAGTATACGCAGAGCGAAGGGCAGGTCGTGCTCTCGGCGCTTCAGGGCGTGGTGCGGCTGCTGTTCGAGCAGGCCCGGCGTGACCGCGCGGCGGGGATGCGCACGGCGGGTTATGTCACCGGCTATCGCGGCTCGCCCATCACCACCCTTGATGCGCAGCTGTGGGCCGCAGAAGGCTTGCTGGCCGAGCATGACATCCGCTTCGAGCCGGGGCTGAACGAGGAACTGGCGGCGACGTCCCTGCGCGGAACACAGCAGCTGGACTGGTATGGCCGGGCCCGTGTCGATGGGGTTTTCGCGCTGTGGTATGCCAAGGGCGTCGGCGTCGAGCGGGCGGGGGAAGCGATCAGGGCGGCGAACCTTGAGGGAACGCACTCGCGTGGCGGTGCGCTGCTGCTGTGCGGCGATGACCATGCGGCCAAGTCCTCGCTGACGGCACACCAGTCCGAACATGTGCTGATGACCGCGATGGTCCCGGTGCTTTATCCCGCCACGACGGACGAGATCCTTGCGATGGGCCAGCTCGGCTGGGCGCTGTCGCGGGCGAGCGGGCTGTATGTGGGGGTAAAGGCGGTGACCGACACGCTGGACCTGACCACCACGGTGACGCTGCCGGGGCACTCCTTTGCGATCGCCATGCCTGACGGTGACGCGGCCTCAACGGGCCTGCCGATCGGCTTGCGGCCGGGCATGTCGGCGCTGGAACAGGAGGCGGCGGTGATCGAGCGACGCCTGCCCATGGCGGGGCGCTTCGCGACGCTAAACCGGCTGGACCGGGTAAGCCACGATACCCCCACCCCGCGCCTGACAGTGGTGAGCGCGGGCAAGGCGTGGCTCGATCTGTGCCAGGCGCTGACCGACCTTGGACTGGATGCGGCGCGATGCCGGGCGATGGGGCTGCGGGTGGTGAAGCTGGGGCTTGTCTGGCCGCTCTCCGCCGATTTCGTGCGCGATGCCTGCCAGGGCAGCGCCGAAGTCATGGTGGTGGAGGAGAAGCGCCCCGTCATCGAGGACCAGCTGGCCCGCGCCTTCTACGGCCGTTCCGAAGCCCCTGCGCTGAGCGGAAAGACGGCGCCTGACGGTACGCCGCTGCTGCGCGAGACCGGCGTGCTCGATCCTGCCACCGTGCGCCGCGCGCTGGTATCCCGGCTGGCGGCTCTGGGCCTTGCCGACGAGCAGGTCCGCAGGCGTGACACCGCCTTGCGCGCTGTGGAGGACAGTGCCGTCAGACTGCAGCGCACGGCGATCCGGCCGGCCTATTTCTGCTCCGGATGCCCGCACAACACATCGACTCTGGTGCCCGATGGCAGCGCGGCGATGGGGGCGACGGGGTGCCATGGTCTGGCCCACTACATGCCGGAACGGCGCACGATGCAGACCGTGTCGATGGGGCAGGAAGGCATGCCGTGGGTCGGGGCGCAGCATTTCGTCGATACGCCGCACATGTTCCAGAACCTGGGTGACGGGACTTACACGCATTCCGGGCTGCTGACGATCCGCGCGGCGGTGGCGGCGCAAAGCCGGGTCACTTTCAAGATACTCTACAACGATGCGGTCGCCATGACCGGCGGACAGCCCGCCGAAGGCGCGCTGACGCCAGAGCAGATCGTGCGCGAACTGGTGGTGGAGGGGGTCGATCCGGTCGTGCTGGTGAGCGAGGATCCCGCACGCTTTGCTGCATCAAACCTGCCGCGCGGCGTGCGCGTGCTGCATCGCGATCATCTGGATGGCGTGCAGCGGGACTTGCGCGAAAGGCCGGGCACCTCCGCCATCGTCTATGAACAGACATGCGCGAACGAGAAGCGTCGCCGCCGCAAGAAGGGCGCGTTCCCCGACCCTGACCGGCGGCTCTGGATCAACCCGGCGGTCTGCGAGGGCTGCGGTGACTGTTCGGTGCAGTCCAACTGCCTGTCGGTGGTGCCGGTAGAGACTGCGCTTGGCCGCAAGCGGGCGATCGACCAGTCCACCTGCAACAAGGACTATTCCTGCATCAAGGGCTTCTGCCCCAGCTTCGTCGAGGTATCGGGCGCGGTTCCGGCCAGACGCAAGGTGGATCATGCCGCGCTGATGGCGCGCGCTGCCGCGCTGCCGGTGCCGTCCGTGCGCGGGCTTGACGGCGGCCCGGTTGCACTTGCCGTGGCCGGCATCGGCGGGACCGGCGTGCTGACGGTCGGCGCGATCCTTGCCATGGCGGCGCATCTGGAAGGCAGGGCCGCCAAAGTTCTGGACCAGACGGGCATGGCGCAAAAGGGCGGTGCAGTGACCAGCCACGTGCGGATCGGGCGCGATGCTGCGGATATCCCTTCGGCGCGGCTGGGTGCAGGGCAGGCGGATGTGCTGATCGCCTGCGACCTTGTCGTCGCATCCAGCCCGGAAATACTCGCGCTGGCCCGCGCCGACACGCGCGTACTGGCGAACGAGGACGTGGTGCCGACCGGAGAGTTCCAGCGCAACCGCGATCTCGACATTACCGCCAGCCGCTTTCTCGATGCCGTGGCCCGGCGGGTGGAACGTTCACGGATCGCCTCGCTGCGGGCGGGCGGGCTTGCGGGCGGGGTGCTTGGCGACACCATCTTCACCAACCTGATGATGCTGGGCTTCGCCGCGCAGCACGGGGCCTTGCCGGTCTCGCTGGATGCGCTGACGCGTGCGGTGGAGCTGAACGGCGTTGCCGTGCGCGCTAACCTTGCCGCGCTGGCGCTGGGGCGACTGGCGGCGGCGGGCGAGGATGACGGGGAACTGCTGCCGCCCGAACCTGCGTTGCCGCGCGCCTGTCGCGAAGTGATCGATCACCGGGCGCTGCTTCTCACGGCCTATCAGGATGCTGCCTATGCGGGGCACTATCGGGCTTTTCTGGCTGAAATCGAAGGTACGCTCAAAGCACGGGGGATCGATGAGCGTGACGGCTTCCTTGTTGCCGTTGCCCGCAGTCTTGCCCGGTTGATGGCATACAAGGATGAATACGAAGTGGCGCGCCTTTACGCCGATCCCGCGTTTCGCGCCGGGCTGGGGGCTGCGTTCGACGGGCGCGCGCGGCTGAGGGTTCATCTTGCGCCGCCGCTGCTGGCATGGCGGCGCGACGCACGCACCGGGCGTCCGCGCAAGATCGCGTTCGGTGCGTGGATATTTCCCGTCTTCGCGGCGCTGGCGCGGTTCAGGCGGCTGCGCGGTACGGCCCTCGACCCGTTCGGGTACACGGCAGAGCGGCGGATGGAACGCGCCCTTGCCGGAGAGTATCGCACCTTGATGCGGCAGGTTGCCGAAGCAGCCCGGCCGGAAACCATGGGGCTGGCCGCAGAGCTGGCCGCTGCGGCGGACGTCGTGGTCGGCTTCGGCCCGGTGAAGGAGGCAGGTGTGGCGGCTTACCGTGCCCGCGTGGCGGAACTGCTGGAGCGACTGGCCTCTGCATCCTCTCCGGCCCGGACCGGGCGGGAAACCGAGCCTGCCTGATCGGCTGTCACGCCTTCGATCGCTGAACGCATGGCAGTGTAGAATTCGCTTATCCGCGCGAAACGCTGGGCAACCGGGGCGGCGATGTCACGCTCGCGCTGGGCGGTGAACAGACGCACCTGCCGGTCAAGCAACTGCGCCTTGTCCACGAAGGGGCCGCTGAAATCGTCCGGCACCGAATAGTAGATACGGCGGCTGCCGGGTTCGCCCTGACGCCGCGCATTGCCGCAGTGTTCAAGGGTGCGGGCGGCCACGCTGGCGTTGCTTTTGCTCATGCCCAGGTCGGCGGCGATCTCGTCCAGGGTGGCGGGGGCTTCGCGCAGGAGCAGGTAGGCATAGATGCGTCCGACCGGCCGGGGCCAGCCCCAGGGGGCCATCAACATCGCCATGGCGTCAAGAAAGGCTTCGTCCTGCTGCGACAGCTTGATGTTCGACATATTCTGGATTTACTGAATTTAGATCACGGGCGCCAGCGCGAATGCGCGTGAAGGCCGCTGAGGGAGAGGACGGCATGGAACATGCGGAGTTCGCCGGGCGATACGGGCCATGGGCGCTGATCGCAGGCGCTTCAGAAGGAACCGGAGCGGCCTTTGCGCGCCAGCTTGCCGCCAGCGGCATCAACCTTATCCTCGTCGCGCGGCGGGGCGGGCCGCTGCAAGCGCTGGCTGAGGAATTGCGGGCGCAGGCGGGCGTCGAATGCGTGACCGCCATGATCGACCTTGCCGCCCATGACGCGGCAGAGCGGCTGTGCGAAGCGGCGGCGGGGCGCGAAGTGGGCCTGCTGATCCTCAATGCAGGTGCCGACCCCAATGGCTCCATGTTCCTCGATACCGAAGTGGCGAACTGGGATGCGCTGATCGCGCGCAACGTAGGAACGGTGACTCGCGCGCTTCACGCCTTTGCGGGGCCGATGCGCGAACGCGGGCGCGGCGGACTGATGGTGGTGGGCTCAGGTGCCTGTTACGGCGGCTTGCCCGGAATCAATGTCTATGCCGCGACCAAGGCCTTCGACCTTGTGCTATGCGAAGCGCTCTGGGCGGAGCTGGAGCCGCATGGCGTCGATGTGCTTAGTTTCGTGCTCGGCCGAACGGACACGCCCGCGCATCGCGAACTGATGGCGGCGCGCGGAATGGCGGTGCCCGATGGGCTGGCTGACGCCGACGACGTGGCCCGCCTTGGCCTGTCGCGTCTGCCCTTCGGGCCGGTATGCAACTGGGGCGAGGCGGACGACGAGGCCGTCATGTCCGCATCCTCTGCCGCGCAGCGCCGCGAACGCATCCGCCGGATCGCGGCGATCTCCGCCGCTTATGCAAGGGGCTGACGGCATGGACGATCTGGCCGACAGGCGGGCGATAACCCGGCAGCTCTACCGCTATTGCCGTAGTGTCGACCGGCTCGACGTGGCGCTGGGGCATGACGTGTTCCACGAAGACGCGACCGTCGACTATGGCGAACGTGGTTTTCGTGGCGGCGGGCGCGCGGCGATCGACTGGATCTGCGCGGCGCACGCCGGGCTCCTCGCGCATTCGCACCAGATCACCAATGTGCTGATCGAAGTGCAGGGCGACCGGGCGGGGAGCGAGGCCTATGTCACCGCCACGCTGCGGATGGAGCGCGAGGGCAGGCTCATGCAGATGGAGGTCTGGTCGCGCTACTGCGATCGCTGGTCGCGCCGCGACGGTGTCTGGCGGATCGACCATCGCGATACCGTGACCGACTATGACTGTGTCCGTGAAGTGACGCCGATGTACCGACACGACCGGGCTCGCCGCGACCGGGGCGATCCGTCCTACGCGGCGCTGGCCTTTCCCCTGCAAGGAGACGCATGATGAAGGATTTCACGATATCGGTTTCGTTCGACATGCGATCGCCGCAGTGGGCCAGCCCGACGCCGCAGCTTTACCGCGCGGCGATCGACATGGCCGCGTTCGCCGACGGTATCGGCGTGGATCAGATCGGGCTGATGCAGCACCACGGCTCCGACGACGGCTACCTGCCGCAGCCCTTCGTGCTGGCGGGCGGCATGGCGGCTGTGACCAGCCGCGTGCGCTTCCTGCTGGGCGCGGTGATCCTGCCGCTGCACGATCCGCTGGAACTGGCCGAGCAGATCGCGGTGCTCGACAACATGTCCGACGGCCGGCTGGGAGTGATCTTCGGCGCGGGCTATGTGCCTTATGAATTCGCCATGTTTCGCCAGTCGCTGAAGGATAGGGCGAAGCGGATGGACGAAGGGCTGGAGATCATCCTGCGCGCCTTGAAGGGAGAACGCTTCGAGCATGACGACGGCACCGGCGCGCGGCCCATCTTCGTGCGCCCGCTGCCGGTGCAGGAGCCGGAAGACATCGTGCTGGTCGGCGGCGGGGTGCCCGCCTCCGCCAAGCGGGCGGCAAGGTTCGGGGTGGGCTTCGGGCCGATGAAGGGCGATCTGGTAGACCTCTATCTGGCCGAATGCGCCCGGCTGGGCCACGCGCCGCGCCGCTATTTCCGGCCCCGGCCGGGCATGCCAATGGCGATCCACCTATGCGAGAACCCGGACGAGGGCTGGGATGCGATCGCCCCCCACGCCGTCCACGTGATTACCGAATACGCCAAGTGGGCCGAGGCGGAGGGCGATGCGTCCAGTTCTCCGTTCAAGGGCCTGACCGACCCCGCCGTTCTGCGCCATGCGGGCATGTTCGCGGCATGGACGCCGCAGATGCTGCTTGATCGGGTCAGCGAGGTGGAAGGGGGCAACATCGGCTTCCAGCCCCTCCTTGGCGGCTTGTCGCCGGAAGAGGGGTGGAAGAACCTGAAGCTGCTGGCCGCCACGATGCCCGCGCTGCTCGAGGCTATCGGACGCTAGCGAACAGGCGCTGGCGAATGGGGGCTAGGCGCCCGTCTTGCGCAGCAGGACGGTGCGCAGCATGGACAGTGCCACTTCGCCGCGCTGGTTGGTCAGTTCGTGCCGGAACACCACGATGCCCTGACCGGGCCGCGACTTGCTTTCGCGCATCTCGACGACTTCGCTGGAGCAGGTCAGGGTATCGCCGATGAAGGTAGGCTTGGGGGTCACCACCTTGTCGAAGCCCAGGTTGGCGACGAGGGTGCCGACCGTGGTGTCCGCGATGGACAGCCCCACGGCAAGGCTGAAGGTGAAGGTTGAATTGACCAGGATCTGGCCGAATTCGCCGGCCTTGGCAGCCTCTGCATCCAGATGCAGCGGCTGCATGTTGTGGGTCATGGCCGAAAACAGCAGGTTGTCGGTTTCGGTCACAGTGCGGCTGGGCTGGTGCGTCATGCGATCACCGACCTGCCATTCGTCGAAGAAACGTCCGGGCATCAGGCGGCCTCCTCGATCTGGACGAGCAGGGCATCGACCTGCACTTGCTGGCCGGCGGCGGCCTCCAGCCTTGCCACCGTGCCGTCGAACGGCGCGGTCAGGGTGTGTTCCATCTTCATTGCCTCAAGCGTGAGCAGCTTCTGGCCGCGTGTCACCGTCTGCCCTTGCGCCACATCCACCGCGATGACCTTGCCCGGCATCGGGGCAAGGATTGCGCCAGAGGCATCGGCCGCGCCGTGGGCACCGTCGCGCCGCCAGGGGGTCAGCAGCCAGGCCTGCCCCTGCTCGGTCACCAGCACGCCGGTAGACGGCTCATCGCTGCCGCCGTCCACTTCGATTTCCACCGGCTCACCGTCGAGCAGGAACCATGCCGTGCGTCGCGGGGGTGCGTTGAGCCGCAGGCCCGGCGCGATAGTGGCAGGGACCAGCGAAGATGCGGCCGCGCGCAAGGTATCGGCATCAGGCACCGGGGGCTGCGCCAGCTCCTCGCCGTCACGGCCGATCAGGCCGGTATCGACCCGGCCCGCCGCGAAGTCGGGATGCTGCAGTGCTTTGACAAGGAACGATGCATTCGTGCGCACCGGCCAGACGGCGGTGTCCTGCAGCATTTCGCCCAGCCGTTCGCGGGCTTCATCTCGGTCATCGCCCCAGGCGATGACTTTGGCGATCATCGGGTCGTAGAAGGGTGAAACCTCAGCGCCTTCGTAGACGCCGGTATCGATGCGGCCGCCTTCGGCCTCGCCGAACTGCAGCAATTCCAGACGGCCGATGCTGGGCAGGAAGCCCTTGGCGGGATCTTCGGCATAAAGCCGCGCCTCCATCGCCCAGCCGTCGATCGTCAGGTCATGCTGCGAAAGGGGGAGCGGTTCGCCGCTGGCCACGCGCAGCTGCCATTCGACAAGATCGACCCCGGTGATCGCCTCGGTAACCGGGTGCTCAACCTGCAGGCGGGTGTTCATTTCCATGAACCAGATGCGATCCGCCGAAAGCGCGCCTGATCCGTCCGCGATGAATTCGATCGTGCCCGCGCCGACGTAATCCACCGCCTTTGCGGCGCGCACGGCCGCCGCGCACAGCGCTTCGCGGGTGGCGGCATCCATGCCGGGGGCAGGCGCCTCCTCGATAACTTTCTGGTGCCGCCGCTGGAGCGAGCAGTCGCGCTCGAACAAGTGGACGACGTTGCCGTGGCTGTCGCCGAAGACCTGCACTTCGATATGGCGGGGAGAGGCGATGTACTTTTCGATCAGCACGTGGTCGTTGCCGAAAGAGGATGCCGCTTCGCGCTTGCACGAGGCGAGCGCGTCGGCGAAACCGGCGGCGCTGTCCACCAGCCGCATGCCCTTGCCGCCGCCGCCTGCCACGGCCTTGATCAGCACCGGATAGCCGATCTTCGCCGCCTCTGCGCCAAGGAAGTCCGCGTCCTGCTGCTCGCCCATGTAGCCGGGCGTCACCGGCACGCCGGCATCCTGCATCAGCTGCTTGGCCGCGTCCTTGAGACCCATCGCGGTGATCGAGGATGGATTCGGTCCGACCCAGACCAGCCCGGCGTCGATCACGGCCTGTGCGAAGGCGGCGTTTTCGGACAGGAAACCATAGCCGGGGTGGATCGCCTCAGCCCCCGTCGCCTTCGCGGCGGCGAGGATCTTTTCACCGACAAGGTAGCTTTCGCGCGTGGCGGAGGGGCCGATATGCACCGCCTCGTCCGCTTCCTGCACATGCAGGGCATCGGCATCGGCGTCCGAATAGACCGCCACGGTGCGAACGCCCATCGCCCGCGCCGTGCGGATGACCCGGCAGGCGATCTCGCCACGATTGGCGATGAGGAGTGAGGTGATCATGGATGGCGCTCCGGGAAGCCGTGGCGGGTGTGGAGGGCGGTTAGCAATGGCTCGATTTCGTTGACGAAGCCACCTTCGGCAAAGGCCAGCGCGGGCAGGTTCTGGTTATCCTCGCCCAGCATCGCCACAACGGCGGCGCGGGGGCGCGGCCAGCCGACGCGCACGACTTCGATGTTGGTAGCGCGCTCGGGGAACAGGGCCAGCAGGCCCTCCACCGTGACGCAGTCCTTGCAGTAGAAGCGGCGGCCTTCGTAGGCCGGATCGGGCCAGTCGAAGTCGAGCACGAAAAGGGTGTCTTTCTTCGTCATCACATGCGGAACACCCCGAAGCGGGGCGCCTCCTCTATCGGGGCTTCGAGGCAGGCGGACAGTGCCAGTCCCAGCACGTCGCGGGTCTGCACGGGATCGATCACGCCGTCGTCCCACAGCCGCGCGGTAGCGTAATAGGGGTTGCCCTCATCCTCATACTTCTGGCGGATCGGGGCCTTGAACGCCTCTGCATCCTCAGGCGACCAGGTGGCGGCGTCGCGGTGGACGGTGGCAAGGACCGACGCCGCCTGCTCCCCGCCCATGACCGAGATGCGCGCATTGGGCCAGGTGAACAGGAAGCGCGGGTCATAGGCGCGCCCGCACATGCCGTAGTTGCCCGCGCCGAACGATCCGCCGATCAGCACCGTCAGCTTGGGTACTTGCGCGGTGGCGACGGCGGTGACCAGCTTGGCCCCGTGCTTGGCGATGCCTTCCGCCTCGTACTTGCCGCCGACCATGAAGCCGGAAATGTTCTGAAGGAACAGCAGCGGGATGCGGCGCTGGCAGGCCAGTTCGATGAAGTGCGCGCCTTTCTGCGCGCTTTCGGAAAACAGCACGCCGTTGTTGGCCAGGATGGCGACGGGCAGCCCGTGGATATGCGCGAAACCGCAGACCAGCGTGCTGCCGTAAAGCGCCTTGAATTCGTGGAATTCGCTGCCGTCGACGATGCGGGCGATGACTTCGTGAACATCGTAGGGCGCGCGCACGTCCTCGGGGATGATCGAATAGAGTTCCTCGGCCGCGTACTTCGGCGGCCGGGATTCGCGAAAGGCGATGTCGGGACGGTGCGCCGGGCCAAGATGGCTGACGATGTCGCGCACGATGGTCAGCGCATGCTCGTCATCCTGCGCCAGATGGTCGGTGACGCCGGACTTGCGCGCATGCAGGTCGCCGCCGCCAAGGTCTTCGGCGCTGATGACCTCGCCGGTCGCGGCCTGCACCAAGGGCGGGCCGGCAAGGAAGATGGTGCCCTGTTCCTTCACGATCACCGTCTCGTCGCTCATCGCCGGAACATAGGCACCGCCCGCCGTGCAACTGCCCATGACGCTGGCGATCTGCGGGATGCCTTTCGCGCTCATCTGCGCCTGATTGAAGAAGAAGCGGCCGAAGTGGTCGCGATCGGGGAAGACCTCGGCCTGATTGGGCAGGTTTGCGCCGCCGCTGTCGACAAGGTAGACGCAGGGCAGACGGTTCGCCTGGGCGATTTCCTGCGCGCGGATGTGCTTCTTGACGGTGAGCGGGAAATAGGTGCCGCCCTTCACCGTCGCATCGTTGGCGAAGATCATGCACTGCCGCCCGGATACGCGGCCGATCCCGGCGATGATCCCGGCACCGGGCACTTCGTTTCCGTAAAGACCGTCGGCGGCAAGCTGGCCGATTTCGAGAAAGGGCGATCCGGCGTCCAGCAGGCGCTCCACACGGTCGCGCGGCAGCAGCTTGCCCCGGCTCAGGTGCCGTTCGCGTGCCCTTGTGTCCCCGCCAAGTGCCGCTGTGGCAACCTTGCGGCGCAACTCTTCGGCAAGCGCCCGATTGTGGGCGTTGCGTGCCTTTGCCTCGGGGCTTTCGCAATTCACGTTGGTCTGCAGGACCGGCGCGCTCATGCCTCTTCCTTTCTTGCGGGCGACGCGCTGGCCGCCTCTTCGATTTGCGGTATCTATCTAGGACTCCTGCAACGGAAGCGGAAATTGAAAGTTTCCGCCCCTCGTCATAGACAGTGTCTATGATCGACCAGTACCTTCTGCGCTACTTCCTTGCCGTTGCGGAGACCGGAAACTTCAGCCGGGCGGCGCGGCGGGTGAGCGTTACTCAGCCCACGCTCTCGGCCGGGATCGCCAAGCTTGAGCGTGAACTGGGCGCGCGCCTGTTCGACCGCGATCGCAGCCGGGTGCGGGGCGGAGGCGTCGCGCTTACCCCGGCCGGCAGTCGCTTCCTCGTCCGTGCGCGCAGGATCGCGGCCGAATACGAGCATGCGCTGGTTGAACTGAGCGAAGTTGCTGATCCCACACTGCTGCGCATCGGAGTGCTCAACACGATACCGACCCGCCTTGTCGAAGGCTGGCTTGCCACTCACCGCGCGCTCGGGTCCGGGGAGGCGCTGGAAATCCTTGATGGGTCGGAGCGGGATATTGCGGAGCGGCTGGAGCGCGGCCGGATCGACCTCGCGCTGACGGTGGTGCGCCCGCATCACGCCCGGTTTGCTCCGGAAATGCTGGCGCAGGAACGCTACATGATGGTGCTGCCTCCCGACCACCCGCTGGCAGGAGAGAGCGAAGTTCAGGCCGAGCAGCTTGCCCGCGATCGTATGGCGCTGCGTCGCCATTGCGAAGCACTGCCCGAAATCAACCGCTTCTTCGTCGAACGCGGCGTTCGCCCGCGCTTCGTGCTCAAGACCACCAGCGACGAGCGCGTTCTGGCTGTCGTCCGCAGCGGCGCGGGCGTGGGCATGATGCCGGAAAGCTTTGCGAGCGGCCCGGAACATTTCGTGCCTGTGCGCGACTTCGAACTGACGCGTGAGATCGGACTGCTGCACGCCGGAGAGGAGCAGGCCGCGCAAGCGAAAGATAGCCCCTTCGTGGGCCTGATCAGACGGCATTACCGGCAGGCCGATCCCGATCAGGCGTCCATCTGATCGCTGAGCGTGTGCGCGGCGCCTTTCAGCGCCTGTTTCAAACGCGGCAGTTCGCTGCGGAGCGCCGCGCCGATGCCGATCGCAACAAGCGCGTGGCTGGGGCGACCGCCTTTCCAGACAGGGGCCGCGATCACGGTGACGCCGGCAAGGTAGTGGCCATCGTCCACCGCCACGCCGCTTTCGCGCGCTTGCGCAACTTGTGCCAGCCAGTCATCCCAGCCGGGTGGATCGTCCCAGCGCAGTGCATCGAACCGGGGTTTCAGCTCTTCGGGAGTGTGCCCGCCGAAAGCCGCGATGCAGCGGCCGGTGGCGGAAACCAGCGCGGGAAAGCGGCTGCCCACCTGGGTCGACAGCTGGAAGTTGTGCCCTGACTGCGACATCGCCGTCACGATGATGTGGTCAAGGTCGAACACCTGGACGCCCAGCGTCGTCGTGCCGAAATCACGCGCCAGCCGGTCCAGCGCGGGCTGGGCCAGGTCGCTGAACCGATCCTTGCGCAGCCATGCGCGCGCCAGCGTCAGTACCCCCGCATCAAGGGCATAGCGCTTCGTGTCGGGGTCGAAGGCCACGAGATTCTCGGCGGTCAGTGCCCTCAGCACATAGAGGCAGGTGCTGGGCACGAGGCCGAGTTCGCGTGCGATGGCCTGCACCCCCATCGGCGCGCCGCGCTTGCCTAGCAGGCGCAGCACGGCAGCCGCCCGCGCGATGGCCGGGGCCTTGCTGGCCTTCACAGTGTCTGCAACGTCTGTCATTCAATATACAGAATAACATTCAATATTTACAATATCAATTCAGTTGTGCCACCTGATGCTGAACACAAGGACAGTTCCGGGGCGGCGATTCCATGCCGCGTCCGGGCAGGCAGGGATGAGGCGGTTCATGGCCAAGGCTTTTTCAGGGCTGACCGACTATACGAACTATGCGGATGCGCAGGCGCATGCGTCCTCCGCGGCATTGTGGGATCTGTTCGACGGCGATCGGGACTACTTCAACATCGCCCATGAATGCGTGACCCGACATGCCGATGGCTCCGGCCGCCCGGCAGTGCGGATCGCGCATGCCGATGGCGCCGACGAAGTGCTCAGCTTCGATACGATCGCGCAGGGCGCTGCCCGTTTCGCACACTGGCTGGATGCAGAGGGTGTGCAGCCGGGAGAACGCATCGCGTTCATGCTTGAACCGTCGCTGGCGTTCTACGTCTGCCTGTTCGGGGCGATGCAGACCGGCGCCATTTCAGTGCCTCTGTTCACGCTGTTCGGGCCTGATGCGCTGCGGCTTCGGGTGGGAGATTGCGAGCCGTCGATCCTGATCACCAATGCGGAAAAGGCGGAGCTTGCGCGGTCGGTAAGCGTCGGTGGAAAGCCGCGCGTGATCGTTGCGGATGATGCGTTTCTTGCCTCGCTGGGTGATCTTCCGACCCGTTACACACCCCGGACGCGGGCCAATGACATGGCCGTTTTCCAATACACCAGCGGCACCACGCGCGAACTTCCTGAAGCGGTGAAGCATTCGCATCGCACACTGGTGACGCTGATGTTTGCGGCGCTCTACGGCACCGGCATCCGCCCCGACGACCAGTTCTTCTGCCCTTCCAGCCCCGCCTGGGGTCATGGCCTGTGGCACGGTACGCTGGCGCCGCTGGCAATGGGCGTAACGACCGGGACGTTCGCGGGGCGCTTCGACCCGGTGCGACTGATGAAGGCGCTGGACGACTTTGCCATCACCAACATGTCGGCAGCGGCGACGCATTACCGGATGATGAAGAACAGCGGAAAGGCGGCCGACTTCGCTTTTCATTTCAACAAGCTGTCCTTCACGGGAGAGCCGATCGATCCGGCCACGCTGGATTGGATCGACCAGTGGTTCAAGGTTCCGGCCTGTTCGATGTACGGCACGACCGAAATCGGCGTGGTACTGGTGAACTACCCCGGCGCGGATGACTTCACGGTCAAGCCGGGTTCGCTCGGCAAGGCGGTGCCGGGGCAGAAGCTGGAGGTCCAGCGGCCCGATGGCACCCCCTGCGATCCCGGCGAGATCGGCGAACTGATGCTGTGGAGAGGCGGCGGGTGGATGACCACCAAGGACCGCGCGAAGATCGACGCGGACGGCTATTTCTACCATTGCGGCCGGGCCGATGACGTCATCATCTCCGCCGGCTGGACGATGAGCGCGGTCGAGATCGAGAACACGATGCTGCGGCACGACAGCGTCCTTGAATGCGGCGTGATCGGCGTACCGGACGAAAAGCGCGGGCAGGTGGTGAAGGCCTTCGTCGTCGCCAACCGCGCGGGCGATGACGCCTTCGTTCGCGAGCTTCAGGACTTCACCCGCGAACGGCTCGCCCAGCATGAATTCCCGCGCATCGTCGAGTTCGTCGATGAACTTCCCAAGAACCCCGCAGGCAAGGTCCACCGCAAGATGCTGCGCGACCGTGAAGCCGCGAAGGCCGCTGAAGCGGTCGGCTGACATATTCAGGAGAGTGAGAGACATGGCCACCACAGCAGAACCGAAGAACAAGTTCCCCAAGATCACCGAGGAGGGGCTCGACGACTTGCGCCAGCGCATCGGCGTCAAGATCGAGAACACCGTTGAACCGTGGAACTATGAGGCCACCCGCGACGCCATCCGCCACTACGCCCACGGCATCGGCGACGACAATCCGCTGTGGTGTGACCCGGAATACGCGGCGAAGACCAAGTACGGTTCGATCGTCGCGCTGCCCTCGTTCCTGTTCACCACCAGCCGGATCATCTCGGGCTATTGCGGTGGTCTGTCGGGCGTTCACGCGATGTGGGCGGGTGCCGACTGGACCTGGCACAAGCCGGTGCTGCGCAATGACACGATCAAGGTCGAAGCCTATCTGAAGGATCTTGTCGAACATCAGACCAAGTTCGCGGGCCGATCGTTCCAGCAGATCTACCATGTCGACTTCTACAACCAGCACGGTGACCACGTTGCCGGTGCCGACAGCTGGGTCTTCCGTACCGACCGTGACGAGGCCCGCGAACGCGGCACCAAGTACACCGAGGCGCGCGGCCGCGTGGAGCCCTTCACGCAGGAGCAGCTCGACGAGTTCTACGAGATCTACGACCAGGAAGAAGCACGCGGCGCGCGTCCCCGCTACTTCGAGGACGTGAACGTGGGCGACAAGCTGCCGCCGATGATGAAGGGGCCGATGACCGTCACCGGCTTCATCTGTTATGCTCAAGGTTGGGGCGGCCTCTACATCCGCGCCAACAAGCTGGCCTACAAGATGCAGAAGGCACATCCCGGCCTTGGCATCCGCAACCGCTTCAATGTGCCCGACTGCCCCGAGCGGGTACACTGGGACGAGGCGTTCGCACTGGAGGTCGGCGCGCCGGGGGCTTACGACTACGGCCCGGAACGCTGCTCGTGGCTGACCCACCACATGACCGACTGGATCGGCGACGATGGCTTCCTCCACAAGTCGAACTGTCAGATCCGCCGCCACAATCCCGACGGCGACGCCATCGTCATCACCGGTGAAGTGACCCGCAAGTTCGAAGAGAACGGCAGGAAGTACGTTGAAGTGGCGCAGAAGGCGACCACGCATCGCGGCGAACTTTCGGCGTTCGGCACCGCCGTGGCGGAATTGCCCAGCAAGGGGTGAGCAGGGCTTATCTTGCCCGCCGCAGCGGGTAGATTGGGTATTCAGGTTCGATGGAAGCATCGGATGTGAAAAAGTGCGCCAGACCTGCGTGCGACATGGTTCAGCCTGAGCCTGTCGCACGCAGGTTTCGGCGAAACATACCCCCGCCAGGGCGATACGTCGGCGGAGTTTGGAGAGGCCGTGGATATGACCAGCCGCGCGATGCCGGCGTTTCTGCCAGATGGCAGCGTTCAGGTTCCGGCTTTCACCCTGCCGGTCTCCGACCTCGTCAGTGAAGAAGCTGCGGCGATGCAGCGGTTGCGGGCTACCCTGCCGGCCTTCGATGCGGCGGGGCAGGAGGCCGACATTGCCCTGCGGCGTGCACAGATCAATGCCTATATGGCTCCGCAGATCGAACGGTTGCGGGCAGACTTCGCCGTCACCGTCGTGCGGCGGCAGATCGGCGGGATCGGCGTGCTCGACGTCACACCCGCGGATGGAGGGCACGATCCTGAGCGTGTGCTCATCAATCTGCACGGCGGCGCGTTCTGCGTCGGCTGGGACGGCGTTGCCATGGTCGAGGCGATTCCCATCGCTTCGCTTGGCCGTATCCGCGTCGTCAGCGTCGATTATCGCATGGCGCCGCAGCACCGGCACCCGGCAGCTGTCGAGGATGTCGCGGCGGTCTACAGGGCGCTGCTGGCCCAGTACGATGCGCGGCACATCGGTATCTATGGCGGATCGGCGGGCGGGGCGCTGACCGCGCAGGCGGCGGCCTGGCTGGTTGCCCATGACCTGCCACAGGCGGGGGCGATCGGTATCCTTGGCGCAGGTGCGGTGCCCTTTGGCGCAGGGGATTCGGCCTATCTGGCGGGCTATACCGATGCTTCGTTTCCGCCACCTCCGGCTGATGGCAGTACGCCCATCGATATCACGCAAGGCTACTTTGCGGGTTGCGATGCGCGCGATCCCGGCGCCTGGCCCGGCTGGCATCTGGATGTGCTGGCGCGCTTCCCGCCTGCGCTGATTTTGACCGGCACGCGCGCGATGGACCTCAGCCCGGCAATTTTCACCCATTCCCAGCTGATCAAGGCGGGCGTGCGCTCCAGCCTGATCGTCGGCGAGGGCATGGGCCATTGCTACCATTACCAGATCGGCCTGCCGGAAGGGCGTGACGCGATAGACGCCATCATCGGGTTTTTCCGGGAATACCTCGCATGACGCAGCGCGAGCATCGCACGTCGTCGGACGCCTGGCCCGGCCCCCTTTCCGGCGTCCGCGTGATCGACTTCACCCGTGTTCTTGCCGGTCCTGCCGCCAGCCTTGCGCTTGCAGACCTCGGCGCCGAAGTGTTCAAGATCGAGCCTCCCGGCACGGGTGACGAAACCCGCACGTTCCCCCCCATCCGCGATGGAGAGAGCCACTATTACCTGGCCGTCAATCGCGGAAAGAAGTCGCTCGTCGTCGATCTCAAGACCCCTGAAGGGATGGCGCTGGTCAAGGACCTTGCCGCTCGCTGCGACGTTCTGGTCGAGAATTACCGGCCCGGCGTAATGGAAAGGCTGGGGCTTGGATGGGATGAACTGCACGCGATCAATCCACGGCTGATCTACTGTTCGATTTCCGGCTATGGACAGACCGGGCCGCTCAAGGATCGGCCCAGCTTCGACATCGTGCTGCAGGCGATGTCCGGCGCGCTGTCGATGAACGGCGAGGCAGGCGGGCTGCCGACCAAGCTGGGTATCCCGCTTGGCGATCTCGTCGGGGGCATCAACGGGCCGATCGGCATCCTGTCCGCACTTTACGAGCGCGAGCGGACCGGTCTTGGCCGCCATATCGACGTCAGCCTGATGGACGGACTGATGGGCATGCTGGGCTATATCGCACAGTTGGCCTTTTTCACCGGCAGTGACCCGCAGCGGATCGGGTCGCAGCATCCGAATCTTGTGCCTTATGGTATCTTTCCGGCGCAGGAAGGATCAATCGTGGTGGCTTGCCTGACAGCGGGCTTCTGGGCGCGGATATGCCGCGCGATCGGCCGCCCCGAATTGTGCGAGGATCCGCGTTACGACACGCTGGAAAAGCGGCGCGACGCGCGCGACGAAGTCAACGCGATCGTCGCGGACTTCACCACGCGCCGAACGGTCGAGGCTCTGGTCGAAATCTTCACCGAGCATGAAGTGCCGCATGCGCCGATCCTGGGCGTGACCGAAGCGCTGGCACAGCCGCAGGCGCAGGCGCGCGACATGGTGGTGGAGACCGAACATGCCGCCCTGGGGACGATCCCCATCGTCAACCGGCCGATCCGTTTTACCGGCGCGCAACAGCCCGTGCCTGACGCGCCGCCGGTGCTGGGCCAGCATACCGACGCAATCCTTGGCGACGTGCTGGATCTATCGCCCGAGCGGATCGCGGTCCTTAGAGCTGCAGGTATCGTTGCCTGACGGGTCTGCACGGGTAAGCTGGCGGCAATGCCAAGAGGTTGAAGGGAAGAGGGGATGGCACAGCTGCGTTTCGACGGCCGCGTTGCGGTGATCACCGGGGGTGGTCGTGGCCTTGGCCGCGCCCATGCATCGTTGCTGGCGAGCCGGGGCTGCAAGGTTGTGGTCAATGATCCCGGAGTGTCGATGGCAGGCGATGCAACGGCCGAAGGACCGGCCGAGTCACTGGTTGCCGAAATCCGGGCGGCCGGCGGTGAGGCCGTGGCCAGCCTTGACAGTGTCGCTACGCCGGAAGGTGGCAAAGCGATCATCGACACCGCGCTGGATGCCTTCGGGCGCATCGATATCCTGATCCATTCTGCAGGAAATGTTCGGCGCGGATCGCTGTCGACCCTTTCTTATGAGGACTTCAGTGCGGTGCTCGATGTGCATCTGAAGGGCGCATACAACGTCGTGCGCGAAGCTTTTCCGCACATGATGGCGCAGGAATATGGGCGCATTGTGCTGACCAGTTCGATCAACGGGCTCTACGGCAAGGCGGACAACGTCACATATTCGCTGTGCAAGGCCGCCTTCATGGGCCTGTCGAACACGGCCGCGATCGAGGGGCAGCACGTTAACGTGCGCTCGAACCTGATCGTCCCCGCTGCGGTTACGCGCATGTCCGAAGGGATCGACACCAGCCGGTTCCCGCCGATGGAACCGGAAATGGTCGCCCCCATGGTTGCTTACCTGTGCCATGACCAGTGCAGGGCGACGGGCGAGATGTACATTGGCATGGGCGGGCGTCTTGCCCGCGCCTGGGTGGCCGAGAATGCAGGCGTCTATCGCCCGGAATGGAGCCTTGAAGCGGTTGCCGAACAAATCGATGCCATCCGCGAAGGTGGCGACTTGCTTGCTTTTCCGCCGGTTCCCGATGGGCAACTCGATCATTTGCGCCACGGATTCGCGATGATCAGCGAAGGGGGGAAAGTCGCGCAATCGGCCGACAGATAGCGGCGAAGCTGAACCTTCGATTAAATTTCAGGAACTTCGCGGCCCGATTGCCGTTTCAATCATGAGAGGTTGCCACATGCGACGCTGATAAGCAGGTCTGACATGATCAACAAGTATAATACCTATATTGAAGTTCCGCACTTTGATTTGCCCGCGATACTCGGCACAAGTGTAGCGCTCTGGCTCCTGATCGGTGCGGGTGTGGCTTTGATCTGGTGATCGGCGCGGCGGTGTGACGTGTGCGACACGCGATTACATTGCTTGCCCATTCATTTAAGCTCCATCGGCCCAATTATGCGCAAAGCCGCAGGCGCACACTTGTTGGGCTATCCTGATATCGCTGAGTTCGTTGAGGTGCAGATCGCGCGAAGTCCGGGCTTTTGCGTCAAAGGCCGGTGTAGCCGCGGAACCAGTCCACGAAGCGGGGGACGCCGACCTCGATAGGGGTGCTGGGCGCATATCCGGTGTCGCGGGTAAGGGCGGTGATATCGGCATAAGTTGCATGGACGTCGCCCGGCTGCATCGGCAGCAGGTTGCGCTGTGCCTTGCGGCCGCAGGCATCCTCCAGCACTTCGATCAGGCGCAGGAGATGCTCTGACTTGTGGTTGCCGATGTTGTAAAGCGCGTGCGGCTTTACACTGCCCCCGGCTTTTTCCTCTCCATCATCGGCCGGCGGCCGGTCAAGGCAGGCGAGCACACCCCCCACGATATCGTCGATGTAAGTAAAATCGCGGCTCATTTCACCGTGATTGTAGACGTCGATCGGGCGGCCGCTCAGGATGCGTTCGGCAAACTTCCACATCGCCATGTCGGGCCGGCCCCAGGGGCCATAAACGGTGAAGAACCGCAGCCCGGTGAGCGGCAGACGGAAAAGATGAGCGTAAGTCTCGCTCATCAGTTCGTCCGCCTTCTTGGTCGCGGCGTAGAGCGAAACGGGGTGGTCGGCGCGGTCCTCCACAGCAAACGGAAGTTTGGCGTTGCCGCCGTAGACGGAGCTGGAGCTGGCGTAGACCATGTGTGCGACCTGACGGGCACGGGCGATTTCCAGCATGTTGACATGGCCGGCAAGGTTCGAGGCTACGTAGGCATGCGGATTCTCCAGGGAATAGCGCACGCCCGCCTGGGCACCCAGATGAACGATCGAATCGAACGTGAACGGCACCAGCGCCTTTTCGAGCGCGGGCATGTCGGAAAAGTCCAGTTCCTGGAAGTGGAACAGATTGCCGTGCCGCGCGGCCAGTCCTTCAAGCCGGGCGCGCTTGAGGGAGGTCGGATAATAGTCGTTGAGGTTGTCGATACCGATGACGGGTTGGCCCCGGTCCATCAGCGCTTCTGCCACGGCTGCGCCGATGAATCCGGCGGCACCCGTTACGAGTACGGTCGAACCGGATGCTGCGAATACATGTGCTGTGCTCATACGATATGCCCTGCCGCCTGTGCGCTTCATTCCGATTGCAATCTGTGCACTAGAGAAAAATTGACAGCGGGAAGCTAGTCGGTCGGCATTTTTTTATGATGCGAGCTACCTTTGCGTCAAAATGATCGGCGCAAGGTGGCGCCTGCGGACGTGACGTTGCCGGCCTTCACTCCGAAGCTGCGCGTGCCGAACAAATCGAGATAGAGCCCGTCTGACAGTTTCATGTTGGCCGTCGCGCCCGCTTCGAACCAGCTGTCGGCGTAGTGCTTGCTGTCGAGCCGGAACGGCAGTTGGGCGTCAGGATCGTTGTTGGGGCGTACTCGCAGGGCTGAAAGGCCATTGCTTGTCCAGTTGCGGGAGAAGGACAGGCCGGCGTAAAGTTCCCCTGTCTTCCCAAAGGCATAGTCGATGCGCATGGTGGCGTTTGCCGACCAGGTCGGTTCGTCGGTTTCCTGATCGCGCAGCCCCAGGACGTCAGGTGCGGGGCGCAGCAGCTTTCCATCCGCGAACGAGGCTGCGACTGTCGGTGTCAGATAAAAGCGCTGGCCCAGCGGCAGGACGTGGCCGATATCGCCGCCCATCGCGTAGTAACCGCTGCCCTTGGCGCCGGTACTGGGCCGACTTCCAAACGATGTGCTGATCCTGCCGTAATCCTGGCGGCCATAGCTTGCCCAGCCGTCCACGACCCAGTTGTCGAAGTTGCCGCCAGCGCCCAACGTCGCGACGTAGTAGTTGGACGGAAGCGCCACGTCTGCCTGCAGCAGCGTGCCATGATAGCGCATGGCGCTGGCGCGCACGTAGCCGCGACCGACGGTGCGCGTGAGGCTCAGCGACTGCCAGCTGCCGTCAGGACCATCGTCGCGCGCACTGATCCCGGCAGAGGCGGAGACTGTCCAAAGAAGCGGCGCCAGCTGGCTTGTTTCGGCGTCCTTCGTGCTTTTAGCAGCAGTACCGGATACTGCCCGGCCACTTTCCTGAGCCCATGCAGGCCGGACGAGGAGCAGCAGGGCCAAAGATGCGCCCAGGGCTTTGCCCAAGGTCTGATAGCGTGTGCGCATGGGGCGGCTCAGGCCGCTTTGCGCAAGGTGGGTACGAATGCTGCGGGCACCGTCACGCGTGCCACGAAACCATCCTGTTCGTGCGCGAAGGAGACGTCGCCCCCATGTGCTCGTGCGATGGAGCGGCAGACAGCAAGGCCCAGGCCGCTGCCGGCGCACCCTGATTTGCGCGCGGTCTCGCTGCGATAGAAGGGCTCGAAAGCACGGTCGAACTCATCTTCGGGAATGCCCGGACCGGCATCGACGATCTCGGCAACCGCCTCGCTTCCCATGAGTGAGACACGAACACGGGCGCTGTCGCCGTATTTGACCGCGTTTTCCAGAAGGTTGCCAAGCAGGCGGCGGATGCCGACCGGGTCCACTTCAACCGGAATATGGGTGTTGCGCTCGATCTCAACTTTCGCGCCAACCAACTGCCAGTCGGCGACGCTGCCCGCGATCAGTTCGGCAAAATCCAGCCTTTGACGCGGACCGGGGGTCGAGGCATCGCGGATGAAGGCGATGACCTGGCTGATCATCGCTTCCATCTCGCTCACTTCCTTGAGCAAGCCGTCTCGCTGATCGTCGGGAACGTCCTCGATCCGGAACCGCAGGCGGGTGAGCGGCGTGCGCAGGTCGTGGCTGATTGCGCCTACCATCGCGGTGCGGTCGTCGACGAAGGCGCGCAGGCGGTGGCGCATCTGGTTGAAGGCGTTGGCGGCGCGGCCGATCTCTGCAGGGCCCGAAAGCGGCAGGATCGTCGCCGACGGGTCGCGGCCAAGTTGCTCCGCCGCCTGCGCGAAATCACGCAGCGGCAGGACGATCCGGCGCACGAACAGCCAGGCGAGCGGGCTGACGATGGCCAGTGACAGCGCAAACCACAGCATCACCCGCGTTTGCCAGGCATTGGGGAATGGCTCTGCTCGGGGGGCGACGGCCAGCCATGAACCGTCAGGCTGGCGCGCCGCGGCCACGAAGTCTCCCTCGATGAACGGGGCAGCACCGGAGTCGAACAGGGAATTGGCGGTGCGGCGGAACGGGATCGGTTGCACCGCCGAGGGTGCCTGTGCGCGCGGGCTGGCGGCTTGTGCAGGCGCTTCAGCCGACGCGGTCTGCGTAGCCGCCGGTGCGACCACGACCTGCGGCGCAGCGACCGGGGCGGCCGGCGTGGCGGTGGCGG
>NZ_LYMM01000041.1 GCF_002896965.1 Novosphingobium guangzhouense | reverse complement strand
AGTGGTATCGGTCCACATCGTTGTATCCATGGTAGTTTTTGGCGAAACTCATGAATCAACGACAGGTCAGGCCGTCAAGCTAACCTGCTGATACCACTCAACTTAATTTCCGATCGGGCTCTTATAGTTTATTGATAGTTAAACTTTGGGGCGGAGAGTAAGCCGAGTCGCCCATGACATGGCGATTTATGGAAAACAGAAGGCCATAGCAACGAATCCTGCGAAAGCAAATCGCACTGTAAATTTCTCGGTAGAAGGAAGATCAACAAGAGGATTTAGCAATAATTATATTAAAGCCAGACTCAAATCGGCAATCTCAAACGGGAATATCTGGCCCGCTTTTCAGCCTATTGTATCAATTGACTCCGGACATCTCGCAGGTTTCGAGATTTTGGCTCGATGGACGGCATCCGGGGGAAGGAACATTCCGCCAGATCACTTCATCCCGCTGCTGGAAAAGCATAATCTGATTGATGATCTTACCAAGGCTTTGATACGATCCTCATGTGCGCAGGCCAGAGATTGGCCCGGCACATTCTTCATCGCTTTCAACATTTCCCCATGTCAACTCCTGCATGAGGAAATGCCTGACTGGCTCATGGCGGAAGAAGTTCGGGCAGGTTTTCCACTGAATCGTCTTCAGATTGAAGTCACCGAAGGATCGCTCCATTCTCAGGAGGAAACAGCATACGCTACGCTTCGGAAACTGGATTCCCTGGGCGTTAAAGTGTCGATCGATGATTTCGGGACCGGCTATTCCAGTCTCGCAAGACTGGAAGCCTTTCCGTTCAGAAAGCTCAAGATCGATGCTCGCTTTGTACGTGGCCTGGACCGGGATGCGGGGAAGCGGCGAATTGCAGCTGCCATCATTGGTCTCGGACAAAGCCTTGGAATTACCGTTGTCGCAGAAGGCGTAGAATCGGAGAAGGAAGCCTCGATTCTATCGGATCTTGGTTGTCCGCTGGGCCAAGGCTGGCTTTTTGGTGCGGGAGTGCCGGCCCACGAGGCTCGCGAGATGGTAGATGGACTGGGAACACCTCACACCGATACCCCACCTTTACTCGACGCCTCGCCGTTTCAGCAACTCCATCAGCTCCGATCCCTGTACCAACAGTCCCCCGCGGGGCTATGCTTCCTGGATGTGAACTTGCGCCACGTACGCGTGAACGATCTCTTCGCCAAGATGCTGGGAGCCAGTTCATTTCAAATTACGGGTAAGACAATTGATGAGGTATTATCCGACCCCACTCTCGACCAACTCCGAGAAATATTGAACGCAGCGCTGAAAAATGACCATACTCCCACTCAGGAAGTCGTTATAGCCGAACGAGACTATCAAGTATTTGTACAAAAGGTTGTCGATGTAGGCGGCGACGTCATCGGTCTTTCGTTAGTGACAGTCGATGTCACAGAACAGAAGCACATCATTCGCAAGCTTCACCTTAGCGATGCGCATTTCCGGCACCTTGCAGAAGTGAGTCCGACGATTGCCTGGGCAGCCAGGCCTGATGGAACCGTAGATTATATCAGCCCATTAGCGACGGACATCGAGGGCGAAGCAATGCAAAAGAGAATTGATCGCTGGTATAGCAAAATGCACACGGACGATCTCGCACGGGTTCGTGCGGAATGGCTTGCCTGGTTGCCGTCAGTGCGACCGTTTTCGACCACATTTCGAATGGCGCAAACGGGAGGAAATTATCTCCTCATGAGAAGTCGGGCACATCCTCAGCTCGATGAGAATGGAGCAGTTATCAGATGGAATGGGATGATATCACCCCTGATCGTCGATGAAGGGGCGTAATCGAAGAAACTTTTGGTCTGCCTGGTGTAACACGGTGCCCATCACGTTACCTCGCCTTCACCGGGTCAGGGAGAACTCCACCGGCACGACCAGTTCCAGCGTTTCGCCGGGTTTGTCGTCGGGCGGCTTGGGAAGTGGTGATGCCCGTTTTGCAAGCGCAACCGCTTCGCGATCGAGGTCAGGAAAGCTCGAAGACCGTTCGAGGCGGGATGATAGGACCTTGCCTTCGCGGTCCATCACGAAACGAATCCAGGGCGCTCCCTGTTGCCCCCGCGCCATCGCCGCACGCGGATATTGGCGATGCTTGTTGAGCGCCGCAAGGACGCGGCCTTCCCAGCTATCGGCTCCGTGGCTTGCCACCTGAGGCGCCAATGGCGCGGGCATGGTCTCGGGCGCGGCCGTCTCCGGTTCCGTTGGCGCCGGATGAGTGGGCGTGGGCGTCACTCGCGGTAAGGGCACCGACACCGGCGGGATCGGCACGATCGTGCGTTCAACCAGTTGCACCTTGGGCCGCTCCGTAGACTTTTCCGTCCTCTCGACCGGCCTGAGCGCATCCTTCTCTTCCGGCTGAATCTCTGGGGGTGATGCGGGAGCCCGGACGTCGAATACGTTAAGGGTAGTCGATGCAGGCGGTGCGCTATAGGTCCGCCAGGTAAACAACGCCGCACACAGGATCAGCAGCCCGATCACCGACACGCCCCCAATGCCGAACTGTCGCGTCCCCAGGCTCATGGGTTGATCGGCATACCGGCTCGAAGGCTGCCACGCTGATGCATATACGGGCGGCATAGCCGGCGCAGCGCTTGTCCCGGACAGGGCCGCGCCGCATTGCGCGGGTTGCGGTTGGGGTATCACAAGCGTCATACCTTTGTTCCGAGCGCCGTCAGCAGGATGACAATGCCGGCCACAACGGAAAGCGTCGCAGCCACCCCCACACACCAGCAACACCGCGGAAATGGAAGGTCGCCATGGCAATGAAGGCAAACATTGCGAAGCTCGCCAAAGTTGCGACTATAAGGGCCTCGGCCTGCCCCATTCCGATCCGGACCAACAGCAGCGAGAGGGCCACGGTTGCAAGCGATGTCACGCCGTAGGCCCCCAGCGTTCCCGCGATTGTGCGGAGAACCGCCGGCCAGCGTGCTCTTGCCCGTTCGCTTTGGCACATCATTGCCGGACTTTCCGCAAGAAGCGCTCACGGTTGAGCTGCGCAATCATGGCGACGAAGTACGACGACACGTCCGATATCAGATTAGTAATGCCGCCGTTATAGCATTTCTGGCTCAGATCGTCTTGCTAACGCAACGTACGGCGAACTGCATCTTGCCATCCGGCAACGAGCGTTTTGCGTTCAAAATTCGCCATTTTCGGTTCAAAAATCTGTCCCTGCGTCCAGGTTTCGGCCAGAGCGTTGAGATCCGCCCAGAGCCCTGTTGCAAGGCCCGCATGAAAAGCAGCGCCAAGCGCTGTCGTCTCAAGATGAACGGGCCGCTCAACCTTCGTCTCGAGCATGTCGGCAAGGAATTGGCAAAGCCAGTCATTGGCGGCCATACCGCCATCGACGCGCAGTTTGGCAGGGGCTGCGCCGCCATCTGAGACCATCGCTTCTGCAAGATCCATAGTCTGGTAGGCGACCGCCTCAAGCGCGGCGCGAGCGAGATGGGCCTGGGTCGCGTCAAGCGTCAGGCCAAAAATCGCACCACGCGCATCAGGATCCCAGTGAGGCGCGCCAAGTCCCACAAAAGCCGGAACCATATAGACACCATGACTGGAGGGAACCCGCGTAGCCATATCGTTCGTTTCACGAGCATGCGTGATGACGCCGATCCCGTCCCGCAACCATTTCACCGCCGCGCCAGCAACGAAAATCGAACCCTCAAGAGCATAGGTCATCTGCCCGTTCAGGCGATAGGCTGGTGTCGTGAGGAGGCGGTTATTTGATTCCAATGCCTCGGTACCCGTGTTGAGGAGCATGAAGCAACCGGTGCCATAGGTCGACTTCGCCATTCCCACGCCAAAGCAAGCCTGACCGAACAGCGCGGCCTGCTGATCCCCGGCAACACCGGCAATGGGGATTGCTGCGCCCAGAAGCGCAGCGTCAGTCGTGCCGAAATGATGCGCATTATCATGCACCTCGGGAAGCACCTGCATCGGCACACGCAGCAGACGACACATTTCCTCATCCCAACGTTGCTCGCGGATGTTGTAGAGCATCGTCCGACCAGCATTGGTCACGTCCGTGGCATGAACCTTCCCACCCGTCAGGCGCCAGATCAGGAAACTATCGATGGTGCCAAACGCAAGCTCACCCCTTTCAGCGCGCTCTCTGGCGCCGCCGACATTATCAAGAATCCAGGCGAGCTTGGTGCCCGAAAAATAGGGATCGACGAGAAGGCCGGTACGCGAGCGCACTTCCGCCTCAAATCCTTCCTCTCCCTTGAGTTCGGCGCATAGTCTGGCGGTACGGCGATCCTGCCACACGATGGCGCGATGGATCACCTTCCCAGTACCGCGCTCCCAAACGACCACTGTCTCGCGCTGGTTGGTGATGCCGATGCCGGCAATGCCGCCGGTACCCACCCCGCTCTTCTCGATAGCTTCTTTGGCAAGACGGAGGGTGTCGCGCCAAATGTCCTCCGGGTCATGCTCCACCCACCCCAGGTCGGGATAATGTTGTTCGAACTCACATTGCGCGCTTGCAACGGGACGCGCGTGCCTGTCGAACACGATGGCGCGCGTCGATGTCGTGCCTTGATCGATGGCCAGAATGTGCACAGGCTGAGGCATTAGGCGGCTCTCCGGGCTTTTCTTCAAAGGTTTACTTGACAGGCATGTCCGTATCGCCCGGCGCACCTGACTTGCTTCGCGAAGGTAAATATGGCTTGACGGCAATTTGATAGAGACCAGCGCCGAGCGTTCCACCAAGTAACGGCGCGGCAATCGGGACCCACCAGTAATTCTCGGGACTTGGAAAAGCGGCCTGATCGTATCCGGCGAGCCAAGCCAGAAGCCGTGGCCCAAAATCGCGAGCGGGATTGAGTGCCCAGGCTTCCAGATATCCTGCGGACGCGCCAATGGTCGCGACCAGCAGACCGATCATGAGAGCGCTCGAATTCGCCCGTGGCGCAACATCGTTGAACTCGTCCGTGATGGCGAAGATTCCCAGCAACAGGAGGCCGGTCAGGATCACTTCATCCCAGAATGCGTGGATCGGGGTGATATGTTCGCCGGGATGAGTGAAGAATACCCCAGCGGCGCCACCTGTCGCACGCGTCAAGCCATGGGCTGCATTATAAGCGTCAATCACCGGATGATAGAGTTGCAGCACCAGGCTGGCACCGATGAACCCACCTATCACCTGCGCTATCCAATAAGGCAAAATCTTGCGTTTGGGGAAACCACGGAAAAAAGCGAGCGCCAGCGTGACCGCTGGATTGGCGTGTGTTCCGGAAACGGCACCCGTGACATAGATCGCGATTGTCACGCCCAGCCCCCAGGCGATGCAAACGCCCCAATAGGCCTGAGCGTAGGGACTCGGGTCATAAAGGGTGATCATGGCTGCCGCACCATCACCGATCAGGATTATGATCGCAACCGCCAAGGCCTCGGAGATGAGTTCGCCGATCAGGGCGCGGCGATATTCCACCTTCAAGTCTCCCCACGTTGGAACAATTTTCATCTGAAACTGCCCCATCTGCACACGCTTTCATATTAACGTCAACTCTTTCGTTTGCATTTTCGGTTTCGGCATATTATTTTCTATCGAAAGAAACCTGGGAATGATGCCCTTCGGATCGAACCAGGACACTTCCGCCGCCTTCCTATCGAGAGAAGATCGAATGACCGCATGCCCGCCCCCCTCTCCTGCTACCGGTATGCACGTCGAAACCTATGATTTGTTGATCGTGGGGGGAGGCGTGAATGGCGCCGGGATAGCACGCGACGCCGCCGGCCGCGGACTTTCGGTCCTGCTGGTAGAGCAGGACGATCTGGCCAGTTATACCTCCTCATCATCGACAAAACTAATCCACGGCGGGCTGCGTTATCTGGAATATTACGAATTCCGCCTAGTCCGAGAGGCTTTGATCGAACGCGAGCGGTTACTGGCTATGGCGCCGCACATCATGTGGCCGCTGCGGTTCGTCCTCCCGCAATCACTTTCCCCCCGCCCCGCCTGGATGGTCCGACTTGGCCTGTTCCTTTACGATAATCTGGGTGGCCGGAAGAACTTGCCCGGAACCGAAACGATAAACCTCGACCGGAGCCCGGGCGGGATCGGGCTCAAGCCCCAGAAGGGCAAGAAACGGGGCAAGGCTTTCGTCTATTCAGACGGGTGGGTGGAAGACAGCCGGCTCGTCGTACTTAACGCAATGGATGCGGCTGCCCGCGGCGCCCGGATCGAAACACGCACACAGCTAACGCAAGCACAAAACGAAAATGGCGAGTGGATTGCAACGCTCGAAACGAAAGCCGGTACAGTCCGTCAGGTGCGCGCAAGGATGCTGGTCAATGCCGCCGGTCCATGGGTCGATAAGGTTCTTGGCCGTATCGGGCGCAGCAACAACAATCGCGGCGTGCGGCTCGTCAAGGGCAGTCATATGATATTGCCGCGCCTCTACGATGGCGACCATGCGTTCATGCTGCAGAATCCGGACCGTCGCATCGTCTTCGCGATTCCTTATGAAGGCGAATTCACACTGATTGGCACCACCGATGAGCCCTGGACGGACGAACCCGGCAAGGCTGAAATCAGCCAGGGCGAAGTCGACTATCTGTGCGCGACGGTGAATCGCTATTTCGAAAAGGAGATTACACCGTCCGATATCGTGTGGAGCTATGCCGGCATCCGCCCGCTTTATGACGATCATGCTGCCAACGCCTCTGCGGTAACGCGTGACTATGTGCTCGATTTCGAGAAACCCGAGAAAACACGGGCGCCACTACTCAGTATCTTCGGCGGAAAGATCACCACTTATCGCAAATTGGCTGAGCATGCGATGGAGCATATAGCTGAAGTGTTCCCAACTGCCGGGAAGGCCTGGACAGCAGGTGAACCGCTGCCCGGTGGAAATCTGCCGGGGCAGGACTTTGATCGGTTTGTGGCTGACCTGTCATCGCGGTGGCCAGCCATGCCCTCAAAGTTGCTTCGCCGCCTCGCTCGGGCATATGGCACAGAAGCGATCCAGATTCTTGGCGCCGCAAGCGTTCCGGCTGACCTGGGCGAGGACTTCGGGGCCGGGCTCCACGCCGCCGAGATAGAATATCTGTTCGCGGCCGAATGGGCGCGTACAGCAGAGGATATTCTTTACCGACGCTCGAAGCTGGGCTTGCATGTGCCGCCTGGGACCGAGACTGAAATCGATGCCTATCTCAGCACACTTTCCCGGTGCGTCGCTTCGCTTTAGTGATCAGCAAGATCACAAGGAAACAGGAAGCAGGAGCAATGGAGCGAGGAACCGCGGCTGAAGGCGATGTCGTCGTAGCACGTCGAGAGCATATCCTGGAGATAGCCCGCAGCGCTGGCAGCGTTGCCGTTGAAGATCTAGCCGAGCGGCTTGGCGTAACACCGCAAACGATCCGCAAGGACCTGAACGTGCTAGCCGGACAGTCGCTGCTTTCACGCATTCATGGCGGAGCGCTGGTGACCTCCGGCGTTGACAACCTGGCCTATGACGCACGTCGGACTGTCGCATCGAATGCGAAGGCTCGTATTGGGGCAGCAGCTGCCGCGCTGATCCCCAATGGCGCTTCCCTGTTCGTGAATATCGGCACCACAACCGAGGCTGTGGCTGCAAATTTTGTGCATCATCGCAACCTCATGGTGGTCTCGAACAATCTCAACGTCGTTGACACCCTTTCAGATCATCAGGCGATGGAACTTGTCTGCGTAGGCGGCAAGGTGCGCACCGGCGATCGTGCCGTGGTGGGAGCGCTCGCAATGCGCTTCATCGAAAATTTTCGCGTCGACTATGCGCTCATCGGCATCTCGGCGATCGATATTGACGGAAGTCTGCTCGATTTCGCGATCGATGAAGTGGAAGTCTCGCAGACGATCATCCGTAACGCGCGCAAGGTGATCCTTGTAGCTGATTCCAGCAAGGTGGGGCGCTCGGCTCCAGTGCGCGTGTGTGGAATGGATGTGATCGATTTCTTCGTCACTGATCGGATCGACGATCCGAATCTCCGTTCCACATGCGAACGTCATGGCGTCAGTCTGATCGAGACCAGCATTACTTGCTGACCTTCCCAAGCGATAGCGCGGGTACACTTGGTTGCATGGCAATACGTCAAGTGGGCGAACAGCCTCCTGGGGCTGCTTTGGTGATGACCTTCAGAGGGACTGCGCTATCTTTCAGGAGCAACGGATCAGCCCCGATCTAGCCGATGACCAATGCCCTGCCCATAGTCTTTCGTGGCATGCATGCAATCGAGCGCCGCGACGCCCCCGCGCTTCAGGGTCAGGATCTGTAATTGCAGTTGCTAGGCGGTGCCGATCGTTTAAGGTTCTCATGGATCTGGCCGAACTGGAGCTTGGTCGTGCTGTATCGGGTCTCACAGAGGCGAACGTTGCATTGACTCGGTGCGGGCTTTGAAACAACTGACTGCCTTCGCAGATCGTTCGTCCCTGCGTTCCCTCTGCGGACACCGCCCTCGGATCAGCTTTGACGCTGCACCGCTGGCAAACTGGTTCTATCCTACCTCACGCCTGGAACAAAGTGCCATCGCGCAGCATGGCATGCATGATGACCGCGAGCCGACGAGCGAGCGCGACACGGGGCGCTTTGCAACCTTCATGGAGCGCGGAGGCCTCGTTGCTCCCGATCGGGGCAGGACAATTCGCATGGCGCAGCCTTGACACTGCTCGACCTTGTTTGCGTCGGATACGCAGTCGACCAGCGATTTCCCCTCCCCTTCCTGATCCAAAGCTGAGGGGAAACGGTGTGAAATCGCTGATCTTTATGACGTCAGGCGACTTTTCCTCTGTGCCGCGTCACAGGACCGAGCCGAACATAGCGCCGATCAGACGCAGCGACTTTCTCGAAGCTCCGTCAGACAAGCTGGAATACAGAAGGATATCCTGAGCAGGCAATGGTGGCAGGTGCAGCGCCGCCCCCATGTCGATCACGTCCGCTGGTGCGACCTGCCGCCCAAGGGCGGCAACAGCCAGCCCCGCGGCGGCGGCAGCCGCAATCGTCGCAACCCCGCCGCCGACGAAGGCTTCCATCCATGGAATAGATGCATCCTCAAGCGCACGGATTGTCATCGCCCGGACGGCGCAGGGGCTAGGCTGAACGACGATGGGTAAGGACGTCGAACGGTCCCATGTCCATCCCGGTGCTGCCATCCAGCCGAACGCCTGTTGTCCGACGACCTCTCCCCCGCGTCTCGTTTCATCGAGCGGGAGCACGAAGGCCGCACCGATCGAACCACAATCCATTGCTTCCATGATTTCACGGGTCGTACCGACTTTCATTTCCAGAACGAGGCCGGGATCCTGAGAATGCAGGCGGGAAAGCATCGCCGGGATCTGCGGACCGAAGATATGATTGCTGAAGCCAATGGAGAGCCTTCTTTGTCGGCTGCCGAAGGAGCTCAGGGCCAGATCATGGGCAGTGATCAGGTCGCGGGCAGGCTGGAGAAACATTGCACCGGCTGCCGATAGCTGCACGGAACGCGGGGTACGCTCGACCAGTTGGTGGCCGAGTTCCGTTTCCAGTTTCCGGAGCTTTGTGCTGACCGCCGACTGCGCCAGATCCATTGCCGCCGCTGCCTTGGTGAAGCTGCGCAATTCGACGATCATCAGGAAGATTTTCACCGCATCGAGATCGAGCGTGTTCATTTTGTCATCCAGATTCGAGATCGCAGATATCATAAACAATCTCGTTTGATGAATGTACAGTTCAAAGCACAACGATGGCAACCTGAAGGGAGACCAGATGACAACGCGTCTCGCCGTCATCGCGCCGGGAGCGATGGGAAGTGCTGTCGCACGCGAACTTGTCGGCAGAGGCGCGCAGGTTCTGACCGTCATCGACAGCCGCAGTGAGCGGAGCACGTTGCGCGCACGCGATGCAGGCATGATCGCCGCCGACCTGTCCGATCTGCCCGGCTGCGACCTCATCCTGTCGATCGTTCCGCCGGACGCGGCGATCGGTCTGGCGCAAATGCTGGCACCCGTGCTGCGCCAGAGCCCGACGAAACCGGCGTTCATCGATTTCAACGCGATCAATCCGGCTACCATGCAAGACGTGTCGGCGGCACTGTCCGGAACGGGCTGCGATGTGCTGGATGGAGCGATCATCGGCCTTCCTCCGCAACAGGGCCGGGACGGCCCGACATTCTACATCAGCGGCGACCCGGACGGTCGTGCCGATGTCCTCGCCAGCTTTGGCCTGAAGCTGCGCCAGATCGATGGTCCGGTGGGTGCAGCATCGGCATTGAAGATGGTCTACGCCGGGATCAACAAAGGACTTGTTGCTTTGGGGACCGCGATGTTTCTGGCTTCGGAGCGCGCCGGCTGCGCACAGGCCCTGTCGCAGCAAATGAGTGAAAGCCTCCCCAACCTCCGGGGCCAGTTGATGCATGCTATTCCGGACATGTATGGCAAAGCCTACCGATGGGTTCCGGAAATGCGCGAGATCACCGCTTTCCTGGGAGAAAACGATCCGGCCTCCGGCATTTTCGATGCAGCCTCCCAAATCTTCGCGAGCATAGCGAAGGACGCGGACAGGACGCTCATCGCTGCTCTCGACCGGGTATTGTCTCAGACTGACAGCGGAGATTTGGCGCCATGATCCTGAAAGGCGTGCGAGCCCTCGTGTTCGATGTTTTTGGCACCCTTGTCGATTGGCGCGGCGGCGTTGCGCGTGAAGTGGCGCCATTCCTCCGCCGATACGAAGTAGCTTGCGATCCGGCAGAGTTCGCCGATGCCTGGCGCCGCCGTTATTCCCCGTCGATGGAGGAAGTGCGCAGTGGCCGCCGGCCTTTTACCCGGCTGGACGTTCTGCATCGGGAGAATCTGGAATTGACGTTGTTGGATGTCGGGCTCGATCCAGAGACGATCCCGTCCTCGGAAATTGACGCGTTGAACATGGCCTGGCACAAGCTCGACCCCTGGCCCGACGTCGTTTCCGGTCTTCGGCGGCTGAAGTCCGGTTTCATCATAGCTCCGCTTTCAAACGGCAACATCAGCCTGATGATCGACATTGCCAGGCGGTCAAACCTGCCATGGGACGCCATCCTGGGTGCCGAAGTCGCTCGCGCCTATCAGCCGACCCCTGAAGCCTATCTGAGGACCGCGGAGATACTGGGAATGCGTCCTGACGAGGTCTGTCTGGTGGCCGCGCACAACAGCGATCTTCTCGCCGCGAGGAATTGCGGCTTCAGGACTGCTTGCGTGCCCCGCATTACCGAACACGGCCCCAAACAAACGAGCGATCTTTCTGCCGAGCAGGATTGGGACTTCGTTGCCAAGGATCTGGAAGCCTTTGCTGATGTTTTGGACACGTAACGCTGGCATATCAAGAGAAGCATCCCCGTGTGCCGCATAATGTGCTCCCGTTGGGACGGCTGGCGGTAAGCTTCGATCACGCCGGCCAGGGGCTTGGGGAGAACGTGCTGTCGGATGCGCTGAGGCGGATCGCATCGCCGTCCCGGATTATCGGCTTCGGCGCGGTGATGGTCCACGCGAAGGACAACGCTGCACGTCGTTTCTATTTGCGCTGCGCCGAACTCATCGATTATCCGCAGGACAGCCGCACCCTGTTTCTGTCTATCGAAACGGTGGTCGCGACTTTCGGCCAGGAAGCGGTTGGAAGCCCGTCTCGCAGCCACCGACGTGGCACGAAAGGATGGTGCTTGTTGAACAAAGGCCTTGTGGCAATTTCGGGCTGCTCAAGCGGCGGGAAATCGACTCTTCTGGCTGAGTTGAGCGCGCGCGGCCGTACAATCGTCGAGGAACGTGGCCGTCGCATCATAGCCGAAGAACTGGCCTCCGGTGGCAGCGCGTTACCTTGGGCCGATCCGGCGGCTTTCCTGCGCCGCGCCACCGAGATGGCGATGGCAGATCACATCGCGGCCGAAGATCATGAGGGGTGGATATTCTTTGATCGTGGCATGGTGCCCTGCAGATGGGCCAGGAAAGCGCGCACCGCCGGATTGGTGCGACGGCTCTCCGGCCAGACGGCCGTGATATTGTGCCGCTCGACAGCGAATTCCGACAGAACCGGCACCAGCTCGCCGCGCGCCACGTAAGGCGCCGCGACGAAGTCCGCGCTGATGCCGACACCACCACCGGCGGCCAGCGCCGCCATCAGCGCCTCGCTGGCGTCCATGACGATACCCGACGACGGCACGATCTCGACCTCGCGATCCCCGACGCGGAAAGGCCAGCGCAACACCTGGCCGCTGCTTTGGTAGCGCAGGTTCACCGTATCGTGGCCAACCAGTTCGTCCGGATGGGACGGCCTGCCCCGGGATGCCAGATAGGAGGGCGATGCAAAGCAGCAAAAGCGATGCGGCGCGAGCCGGCGCGCCAGGAGCCGCGTGTCCGCGAGATCGCCGATCCGTACCGCGATATCGATCCCGGCCTCGACGAGGTCGACGAACTGGTCGTTCAGGCGAAGCTCGACCATCACCTGGGGGTGGCGCTCCCGGAATGCGGGCAGCTTCGGAGCAAGCACATGGATGCCGATCGGCAGCGAGGCGGCGATCCTCAGCGTGCCAGCCGGCTCCGAGCGCGCCGTGATCGCCATCTGCTCGATCTCCTCCGCGTCGCGAAGAAGCAGGAGCGCCCGTTCATGCAAATCCCGGCCCTCGGGCGTCAGAGCCAACGAACGGGTGGTGCGCGTGATAAGCGGCACCCCAAGCGTCTGCTCGAGACGCTGGACGCTCTTGCTGACCGCCGATGGCGAAATCGACAGCGACCGGGCGGCGGCCGTGAAGCTGCCCAGCGACCCGACACGGGCGAAGGCGATCAACCCCGTGAGGCGCTCAAATGCTATTTGTTCCTTCATGGAAATACTAAAACGATTTCTACCAATATTATCAATCTTAATGCGCGTCGCCACATCTCCTTCAGTTTAGAAGTTTCCGAAGGAGGCAATGATGAGCGAGACAATGAAGGCGGTTCGCCTGCACGCGTTCGGCGGCCCGGACGTGCTCCGCTACGAGGATGCGCCCCGCCCCACCTTGGCGGCTGGTGAGGTACTGGTCCGCGTCCACGCGGTCGGCCTCAATCCGCCGGACTGGTATCTCCGTGACGGCTACCGCTCGCTTCCCCCCGAGTGGCAACCGCATCCCGCCTTTCCGCTGATCCTCGGATCGGACGTGTCCGGCGTCGTCGCCGCGCTCGACGATGGCGTGGAGGGATTTAGCGTCGGCGACGAGGTCTACGCGATGGTCCGTTTCCCGCAAAACGTCATGGAAGGCAGCAAGGCCTATGCCGAATATGTCAGCGTGCCGGCATCGGACCTCGCGCGCAAACCGGGCATCGACCATGTTCACGCGGCGGCTGCGCCCATGTCGCTGCTGACGGCCTGGCAGTTCCTGATCGATCTGGGTCATGACGAACCCAACCCGTTCCAGTCATTTACCCATGCACACGCGCAGCTCGAAGGCCGAACGGTCCTTGTCAACGGCGCCGGCGGCGGTGTCGGGCACCTCGCCGTGCAACTGGCGAAGTGGAAGGGCGCGCGCGTCATCGCGGTCGCGTCGGGCAGGAACGAGGCGCTGATGCGCGAGCTCGGCGCCGATCAGTTCATCGATTACACCAGGACGGCGGCCGACGAGATCGTGCGCGACGTGGACGTCGTGCTCGACGCCGTGGGCGGACCGGATACCGGCCGCTTCTTCCGCACCCTGAAGCGTGGCGGTTCTCTATACCCGGTCTATCCGCTGGGCTTCACCGGACATGCCGAAGCCGAGACGCTGGGCATTACCGTCTCGACGACACAGGTCCGTTCGAGTGGCGCGCAACTGGCCGAGGCGGCCCGCCTGCTTGACGACGGCACCATCCGCATCGTCGTCGACAGCATCTTCCCGCTCGCCGACGCCGCCCGTGCCCACGAACGCGCCGCCCGTGGCAATATCCAGGGCAAGATCGTCCTCTCCGTCGCCTGACCAAACCACGGATAGTCTGGCCCTTGGCAACGCTGATGGCTGGAGAACATCAGGATGTTGGCGATCGCCGGTCTTTCCTTCGTCGCTCAGGGCTTGAGAAGAACCTTGCCTGCTTTGCCCGCTGTCAGCGATGCGCGAACGGCGTCAGCGACCTGATCCAGCCCGAATACCGCCCCTGCCGGCAGTTTCAGCTCGCCACTGGCGACGAGGCGGATAAGTTCTCCAAGCAGCCGGCGCTTGGCTTCGGCGGGCATGGCGGCACTCACCTTGGAGCCCCAGAAGCCCTTCACGACGGCCTGTTTGAAAATAAGATTGCCAGAGGAAATCTGCATCGGCTCTCCGGCCATGGTGCCGAAGGACACCAGCAGCCCATCCTCACCCAGAAGCGACAGGAGTTCAGCGCTGGCCTGTCCGCCGATCGAATCCACAGCCGCGCGTATCGGCGCATCGCCGGTGATCGCACGCACCCGATCCTGCCAACCATCGGTCGCAGTCGAGACGGCATTGGCGATGCCGAGAGCCGCCAGCTCTTCCACGCCGGCATCGCGGCGCACGAGATTGACGATATGCACACCGCGCGCGGCCGCCAGCATTGCCAGCGTTTTGCCGACCGCGCCATTGGCGGTGTTCTGGATCACCCAGTCGCCACTTGCCACTTCGAGGAAGTCCAGAAGAGTGATCGCGCTGAACGGCATGGCGATAAGCTGCGCCGCCGCCTCATCGGAGATCGAATCCGGGACAGGGACCAACCCGGCAGCGGGCGCGAGGAAATATTCAGCCCATGAGCCATGAACCGAGGCGACCGAGACGCGCTGACCGATGGTGATGCCGGTCACGCCTTCACCGAGCGCATCGACCGTACCGACGGCTTCCGAACCGCCAATAGCGGGCAGTTCAGGCTTGTAGCCGTAGCTGCCGCGCACGGTCCAAAGATCGTGATTGTGGATCGGCGAAAGGATCGTCTTGATCCGCACCTGGCCCGGGCCGGGTTCGGGAACCGGGCTTTCTTCCAAAGCGAGAACGTCGGCCGGTTCGCCGAATGTGGTGTGAATGGCGCTACGCATGACGCCTCCTTAAACCGTGATGACGTGCAGGCGCACGTCGATGTTGTTGCGTGTGGCGTTGGAATAGGGGCAGGCCCGATGCGTCGCCTCGACCAGTTCCTGCGCGGCGGCCTCATCGAGACCCGCGATTTCCACATGAATGTCGATGTCCAGCTTGAAGCCGCCCTCAGGCGTCTGCCCGATTCCGACCTCCGCGGACGTTTTGCTACCCATCAGCGCCAGCTTTTTCTGCTGGGCGACATGGTTGAGCGCACTGTCGAAACAAGCTGCATACCCCATCGCGAACAGCTGCTCCGGGTTGGCGCCCGGCTTGCCGGAGTTCGGCATGGCGAGATCGAGGCCGAGGCTGCCGTCGTCGAGCGCCGTGTGGCCTGAACGGCCACCGGTCGCCGTTGCGCGGGTCTTGTAGAAAATTTTCATTCTTCGGTTCCTTTCACGGATGGTTGGATTGCGGCGTGCAGACCAGAATCTGCTCGGTGGCGATCATCGCCCGTTGCATCGGCGCACGAGAACGGGTGAGTTTGGCGAGCAGCGCAGCGCCAAGCCACATCTGGTAGAGAACCTGCGCCAGCGCGGACGGCTCCGCCCCCGGTGGAAGCGATCCGTCCTCGCGCGCCTCGGCGATCATGGAGGCGATGCGTTGCAGCAATCGTGCGACGCCATCGCTCAGAACGGCCCGCATGGCCTCCGACAGGTCCGCGACTTCGGCGGACAGTTTGACGGCGAGGCAATCCTCGGCCCAGCCGTCTCCGGCTTGATCACCTTCCCCGGGATCATCGAGCCACGCTCGCCAATAGCGCATCAACCGCTCGCGACCGCTTATGGCTTCCGCGGATAACAGCGAGTCCAGTTTCTTGCCGTAACCGTCCACGTAATCACGAAGAAGTGCGCAGCCGAACGCCTCCTTGGACGGGAAATAATGATAGAAAGACCCCTTCGGCACGCCGGAAACCTTCAAGATTTCCTGAAGGCCGAGCGCGGAGAAGCCCTTGCTCAACACAAGGCTGTAGCCCGTGTCGAGGATGTTTTGCCGGGTCGCTTCTGCTTTGGGTGTCAAATTCATGATCAGCATATATAACGAATAATAGACCAGTCGTCTATATGGCTATGGCGTCACCACCTACGCGGGCTCATCGGCATAGCCAATGGGAGGCATATATGAGCAACGTCGGGCGGCTCGCCGACAATATCGGCAACTTCAGCGCTGGCCGGCGCGGAGCGCCCTGCGTGGCGCAGCGATGCTTCAAGGCATCGTGGTCTGCGGGATATGCGGACACCGCATGGGTCTTCACTCACTCTGCCCATAAGAAGACCCCCGTCTATCACTGCATCGATAGCGAGCAGAGCGGGCACTGCCAGAATGTGCGCGCAAACCAGGTTGATGCAGAGGTCGAGCGGCTGTTGATCGAAGCTCTGCAACCCGATCGCATCGACCTTGCGCTTGCGGCTCATGAACAGATGAACGGCGAAAACCGGCTGCTGGAACGTCAATGGGCGCTGAATCGGGAGAAGGCGCATTACGAAGCGGAGCGTGCACGCCGACAATATGATGCCGTGGAGTCGGAAAAGCGGCTCGTCGCACGTTCGCTGGAAACGTTGTGGGAAGAGAAAATACGCGAAGCCGACGCGTCTAACAGGATTACGCGCGGTGGCATGTCGAGCAGGTTAACGCCCTGGCCGCCGCCGCGCGAACGCGTATCCTGACCATTGCCGACCCTGTTGCCCGCGTTCTCGAAGCGGGCTGGCATCGACGAACGCAAAGAGATGATGCGGCTCGTGATCGACAGCGTGACGGTCGACAAGAGCCGTGCGCAAGGCCGTATCTGGTTCGCGATCCTGTGGCAGACCGGCGCGCGAACAGAGCATGTGATCATCCGCAATACCGCCAACTATGACGATCTGGCTCACTTCGCACGCATCGAGGAGATGGTGCGAACGCTCAATGCTGTGGGATCACTCGACCGTCAGATCGCGGACGCCCTGACAGCCGAGGGCATCATGAGAAGATCGGCGCTCTGATCTATGCCAACCTCTTCGACAACGAGGGCGAAGACACCTTCTCGCTGATCTGGTCCCGCCCCAACGGCAGGCGCGCCGACTAAGACCCCACGCAAGACCCCGCCACAAGGTCGGGGCCTCGGTCCGTCATGCCTTCACTGTCCGGAGCCGCAGCGAATTGCCGATGACGCTGACGGACGACAGCGCCATCGCGGCAGCAGCGATGATCGGCGACAGCAGCAGCCCAAACGTGGGATAGAGCGCACCGGCCGCAATCGGTACGCCTGCCGCATTGTAGATGAACGCGAAGGCGAGGTTCTGGCGGATGTTGGCCATCGTCGCCTGCGACAGGCGTCGCGCGCGGACAATGCCGGTGAGATCGCCCTTGAGCAGCGTCACGCCCGCACTTTCGATCGCAACGTCGGTCCCCGATCCCATGGCGATACCAACATCGGCGGCGGCAAGCGCCGGCGCGTCATTTACGCCGTCACCCGCCATCGCCACCACCTTGCCCTGCGCCTTCAGGCGCTCGACGACCGCGGCTTTCTGGTCCGGCAGCACATCGGCCTCGACCTCATCGATGCCGAGCTTTCTCGCAACGGCTTCGGCTGTGGTGCGATTGTCACCGGTCAGCATGACGATGCGGATGCCTTCCGCATGCAGGGCCTTCAGTGCCTCAGGCGTGGTCGCCTTGATCGTGTCGGCGATGGCGAAGATGCCGCCGATGGCTTTATCGATGCCGATATAGATGGCGGTTGCGCCGTCGCGGCGTAGCTCATCGGCCTGTGCCGCGAGCGGCGCTGTATCAACCCCATGTTCGGCGAGGAAGGTGGTGCTGCCGAGCACCACATGCCGGCCCTCGACACGACCGATCGCCCCCTTGCCGGTCGGCGAGTCGAAGTCGGCGACATCGGGGATGGTGATCTTTCGCTCGTCGGCAGCCGCCACGATCGCCCGCGCAAGCGGATGCTCGGACGCCTTCTCCACGCCGGCTGCAAGCCGCAGGATGGTCTCCTCGACAAATCGCGGGGCCACGACGATCCGGGTCACCGCCGGCTTTCCTTGCGTAAGCGTCCCGGTTTTGTCGACCACCAGAGTATCGATCTTCTCCATCCGCTCGAGCGCCTCCGCGTTCTTGATCAGAACGCCGGCGGCCGCCCCCTTGCCGATACCCACCATGATCGACATCGGCGTCGCGAGCCCGAGCGCGCAGGGGCAGGCAATGATCAGCACGGAAACGGCCGCGATCAGGCCATGCGCCAGCCGCGGCTCCGGCCCCCATACACCCCAGGCCGCGAAGGCGAGCAGCGCGACGGCGATGACGACCGGCACGAACCAGCCCGACACCTGATCAGCCATGCGCTGGATCGGCGCGCGCGAGCGCTGGGCATCCGCGACCATCTGGACAATGCGGGCGAGCATGGTGTCGCGCCCGACTTTTTCAGCCCGGATGACGAGCGCGCCGGTCTGGTTCAGCGTACCTCCTACGACCGCTTCGCCGACTACACGCGTCACCGGCATGGATTCGCCGGTCACCATCGATTCATCGATCGATGAGCGACCCTGCTCGACCACGCCGTCAACCGGCACGGTTTCACCGGGCCGGACCCTGAGCCGATCACCGATGACGACGGCTTCGACAGGAATATCCTCTTCAGCATCGTTCCGCCCGATCCGCCGGGCGGTTTTCGGCGCGAGATTGAGAAGCGCGCGGATTGCGCCGGAGGTCTGCTCCCGGGCGCGCAGTTCCATGACCTGACCGAGCAGCACCAGCACGGTGATCACGGCCGCGGCCTCATAGTAGACCGCGACCGTGCCATCGGCGCCTCGGAAAGCCTGCGGGTAGAGCTGCGGCGCGAATGTCGCGACGATGCTGTAGCCCCAGGCGACCCCGGTGCCCATCGCGATCAGCGTGAACATGTTGAGGCTGCGGTTGACGATCGACGCCCAGCCACGTTCGAAGAACGGCCATCCGGCCCACAGGACCACCGGCGTCGCCAGCGCGAACTGGATCCAGATCGAGATGCGCATCGGCACCAAATGGTGCAGCGCCGGGATCAGGTGACCGCCCATCTCCAGCAGGAACACGGGCAAGGCGAGCACGAGGCCGATCCAGAAGCGTCGGGTCATATCGGCGAGTTCGGGGCTTGATCCGGCATCCGCCGCCGCGATCAGCGGCTCCAGCGCCATGCCGCAGATCGGGCAACTACCCGGCGCATCCCGGCGGATTTCCGGATGCATCGGGCATGTCCAGATCGTCCCTTCCGTTGCGGTTGCCGTTACTGCCGCAACGTGGTGATGCTCATGGGTATCAGGTCCATGCGTGTGGCTATGGTGGGAATGATCGCCATGGGCGGCAGCACCCTCATGGTGATGTGCAGCATGCGCTGCCAGTGCCGCATAATGCACGGGGTCGGCGTCGAACTTCGCCTTGCAGCCGGCCGAGCAGAAGACGTAGCGCTCGCCTTCATACTCAGCATTGTGAGCGGTCCTGGCGGGATCGACCACCATGCCGCAGACCGGATCATGGTCGACGTGACCGGACGGCGTTTCGCCGTCCGGCTCATGATGGTGATGATGGCCGTGCGCCCCAGTCACCTCGGCGGCGCGTTCGCTCTTCTGATCGTCGTCGGCCATTCATCACCTTTCGCACGCCCCGCGGGCCTATTGGTTTGCCTTCACTCCTCGATCAGATGGAACTCTTCGAGCAGCTTGGCGATCTCGGTGCCTTCGAGCTTCTTCATCAGCAGCTTGCGCAGAAAGGCCGGTCCGGGAAGGTCGATACCCTTGCCGTCCCTCAGCGGACCGATCGCCGCCAACAGCGTACGGATGTCATAGGTCGAGTTGAAGACCTCCGGCACACCGCGCTCGACATTCATCAGCGTATAGACGGCCTCCATCGGGGTTCTCACCGAATATTCCGTGGTGAAGATGCAGTCCCGCTGCTTCGATTCCGCGAACTGGCCGATGAAGGCGAAGTTGACCGCGCCCTCCGGCACCACGTCCGGCCGGTCACCCGCCTGGCGCGGCATGAAGAAGGCGGTGATATAGGGCATCATCGTGGGCACGGTGCTGGCGCCGGAGGCTGCGAGTTCGGGAATGTCCTCGACCGGCACGCCGAGGTGATAGAGCCATTCCTGGGTGATCTCCTCGCCGGTGCATTCCTGCATCGGCTTCTTCACATAGTCGCCTGGCTTGTCGACGAAGAGCGCATAGAACCAGGCGATCATCTGGTCCTTGGGCTGCTTCTTGAAATGCGGCTGGCGATGAACCGTCCAGCTCAGCAGCCACGCCGAGTCCTTCACCGTGACGATACCCGCTGAGACGATCTTGCCGGTGAAGGGGTTCCGCTTCGTGATCTTCTCGACATAGGCCGGAATACGGGCATCGAGGGCAGTGATCGACGCGGAGGCCCATTTCGTTTCCGGGATATGGCCCCCGAATACATCGGGGCGACCGAAGGCCGGATCCTTGGCAGCTATCCGCCGCCACAGGTCCCAGGCCGGCGCCGGTCCCTCGTTCAGTTTCGCTGGCGTCTTGTGGTCGCCATTGTCCGAGTTCTCGGTCAGCGACCCGATCGTGATGAAGACGAGATCGTCTGGCCCGAGATCGACGCCGCCTTCGACGCCGCGCTCTTTCCAGTGAATGCGGGTCGCTTGCTTGCGGCCGGGCTGGATGTCGAAATCGACATCGGTGACCTCGACGCCGTAGCGGAACGTGACGCCGTGATCGGTCAGCCACTTCACCAGCGGCAGGACCATCGATTCATACTGGTTGTAGCGGTTGAACTTGAGCGAGGAGAAGTCGGCGAGACTGCCGATATGATGGATGAAGCGGTGCAGGTAGAGCTTCATCTCCAGCGCGGAATGCCATTCCTCGAAGGCGAACATGGTGCGCCAGTAGAGCCAGAAATTGCTTTTGAGGAAGTCTTCGCCGAAGACCTCGTTGATACGCTTGTTCTCCATCTCCTCGCGCGTCGCGAGGAAGACCGAGAGCAGGTCCTTCTGGGCCTTGTCGTTGAGCGTCAACAGCGCTTTGTCGGGCACGTCCTGGCCCTGGTTCTGCGTCGTACGCTGGAGCGAAAAGTTCGGATCGTCCTTGTTGAGCCGGTAGAATTCGTCGAGCACGCTGGCATCCTCGATCTCCAGCGAGGGGATCGAGCGATAGAGGTCCCACAGGCACTCGAAATGCTCCTCCATCTCGCGGCCGCCGCGAATGACGAAGCCCTTTTCGGGCACGTCCAGACCATCGAGCGCGCCGCCGGGGATTTCCAGCTCTTCCAATATGGTGATGCGGTCGCCCGAAACGCCGCCGTCGCGGATCAGGAAGGCGGCGCCGGCGAGCCCCGCGAGGCCCGAGCCGACGAACCACGCCGTCTTTTTGTCGGCGCCTTCCGGCTTGCGTGGACGGACAAAGGCTTCATAGTTTCCACTGCTATAATGCATGGCAAACTCCTGTTTTTCTTGTTGGGATCAGTCGGCGGGCTTGTAGCTGTAGAAGCCTTCGCCCGACGCGATGCCGAGCTTGCCCTTGTCGATGTAGTTTTCCTTCAGCCACGCGGCGAGCGACTGTGCGTGCTCATCACCGTGCGACAGGATGTTGTAGGGGGTGTTCAATCCGATGATGTCGTAGATCTGGAACGGCCCCATCGGCGCGCCGGTGGCGATCCGCCAGACCTTGTCGACATCTTCCGGCTCGGCATAGCCGCCGGCAGCCAGATCGGTGGCCGCGTTCAGGAACGGCACCAGCAGGGAGTTGAGGACGTAGCCCGCTTTTTCCTTGCGCACCGGGATCGGCACCATGCCGATCGCGGAGGAGAAGGCGATCAGGGTATCGAACACGGCCGGATCGGTGTCGTCCGTACCCATCACCTCGGCAGTGTTGAACTTCCAGATGCTGTTGGCGAAGTGCAGCGCCAGGAAACGGTCCGGGCGGCCGGTGAAGGCTTTGAGGTCGCTCGGCAGCAAAGTCGAGCTATTGGTGGCGAAGATCGTTCTGTCAGGCGCGAGCCCCGCCAGTTTCTCGTAGAGCGCCTGCTTGATCTCGAGCACTTCCGGAACCGCTTCGATGACCAGATCGGCATTCGCAACCGCAGCCCCAAGATCGGCGGTGAGCGTGATGCGTCTCGAAGCTTCGGCTGCCTTGCCGTCAGCCGCACCCGTCACCTCTTTCACGTAGGTTTCTACAAGCGTTTCGAACCGATGCCTCGCCTGGTCGAGTGCTTCGTCGCTGATCTCATAAGCGGTAACGTCAAAGCCACTATAGGCGGCCTGGAAGGCGATCTGGCTGCCGAGGACACCGGTGCCTAGCACCGTCACTTTCAGGATGTCGCTCATTCATTCTCTTCCTTGCGTCGGGTTTCATAGAGAAACGGCGCAGCGACTTCGGCGGGCACGCGAACCAGCTTGCCGGTAGCTTTCTCGATGAGCACCCATTGCGACAGGGCCGCGACGAGCGTCTGACCGTTACTGTCTTTGAACTCGACGCACCGGGCGTATCTCGCTCCGCGCGGCTTCCCTTCGACCCAGGTTATGGCAAAGGTCTCTTCGCCCGCCCGGATATTGCCGCGGTAATCGACCTCGTGCCTGAGCACCATAGCAACATAGGTGTCGGCATCCCTCGGACGCGCGGCTGTCAGCCAGTGCGCCACCGACACATCCTGAATCCAGGTCACCCAGACCGCATTGTTGACATGGCCGAGTTCATCGATGTCTTCTTCGGTTGCCTGGAAACGGATATGGAAGCGCCGACGTTCGTCCACTTTTCCAGCCAAGGGCACGCCTGAAGCATCGCAGCCGATCCTGCGGCGTCCTTCGCCAGGAAGGCTCATGACCGGGTGGATGGCGCATCGAGGCCTGCCATCGCGCGAAAGAAGCCGACAAGCATTTGCTCTCGGGGAATAGCGCCTTCGACATCGCCCTCGACCGCCAGTCCCATCCACAGTGCATAGAGGCCGATCCCGGTCTGCAGCGGCGGCAAGGCAGGCCGAAGCGCAAAGCGCCGCGTCAGATCCGCCACAAGTTCTCCGAACAAATGGTGGCAGGCGGCCTTTCCTTCGCGATGCCGTTCAGCGAACGCGGGGTCCCGCCGCGCATGAAGCTGCAATTCGATCGAAAGCAGCGACCAATGCTGTTCGTCAGCCAGCTTAGCCAGCCGCGCCGCAAGCACTTGCAGAGTCGCCTCGATATCATCGCCGGAGCAGTGGGCGACCAGATCGCGCAGAAGCACGACCTCGTCCTGGATATGAGCCTGCAGAATCTCGACCAGCAGATCGTCCTTGCTTGCAAAATTCGAATAGAAGGCCCCCTGCGAATGACCCGCTGCACTACAGATGTTGCGGATCGACATGGCCGCCACCCCTTCTTCCACAATGGACGAATGTGCTGCGGCGAGCAGCTTATCCCGCGTCTGGCGCTGCGTTTCCTTTCGCGTGAGGCGCATGAGCGATCGACCTCCAATTCAGCACGGCATGGAAACCTTTCACCCATGTCGGCGTTCACCGTAAAACCAGATATCACCTGATATCTCGAATGCAACGAAAATCCGGTTCGAAGGATCGCCCTTGGCTGAGACCTATATCCCCTACTCCACCAGCGTCGAAGTGCTCGGCGAAGACGAGGAGCGGCTCACCGCCGAAATCCTCGAAATCATGGCGAGCACCAACCGCAAGGCGTTCGAGCGCCATCGGCATGCGGTGCGCGACGCCCATGCCAAGAGCCACGGGTTCCTGAAGGGCGAACTCGTCGTCCCGGAACTGCCGGAGCATCTGCGCCAGGGGCTTTTCGCTCGCCCGGCCACCTATTCCGTGGTGATCCGCCTCTCTTCGGCGCCGGGCGACATCCACTCCGATACCATTCCCGCCCCACGCGGCATGGCGATCAAGGTGATCGGTGTCGATGGCGAGCGGCTTCTCCCCGAAGACCAGGGCCACAACCAGGATTTCCTGCTCGTCAACATCCCGACCTTGAGCTTCGGCACGATCGGTAAATATCGCCAGCTCATCGGCCTTCTGGAGCAGAATGCCCAGAACCCGGCCTTTCTCCAGCGAGCGATGGCTGGGGTCGCGCGCGGCGTGGAGGCGGCAGTCGAAGCGGTCGGCGTCGAGCCCGGCGCCACGCTGCGCGGGCTCGCTCGCGACAATAACCATCTGCTGGGCGAAACCTATCATTCGATGGCGGCGATCCGCTTCGGCGACCATATCGCCAAGATCAGTGCCGCGCCGTTCTCCGACAACGTCCGTGCACTGACCGGCAAGGATGTCGGCGCGGTTGAGGATTCCACCATGCGCGATCTGGTGGTTGAACATTTCCGCGAGCAAGGCGCAGAGTATCAGCTCCGTGCTCAGCTCTGTGCCGATCTCGACAGGATGCCGGTCGAGGACGCCGCCGTGCTCTGGCCGGAAGACCTTTCGCCGCACCAGCCGATCGCGACCCTGCGCATCCCGCCACAGGAGGCCTATTCGCCGGCGCGGCGCGTCTACGGCGATGATGTGCTGTCGTTCAATCCCTGGCACGGTATCCGCGATCATCAGCCACTCGGCTCGATCATGCGCGTGCGCATCGCCGCCTATGAACGATCCACCCGCTACCGCCATGAGATGAACGCCCAGCCTCGTGTCGAGCCGACAAACATCGACGCCATCCCGGACTGACGCACCGATCGTCACACGCAATCACGAAAGGAGGCCAGCCATGGCCGAAACCGAAGACACCCCGCAGATCGACGAAACCCGCCTTCAAGCCATCCGGCGGCGGATCGAGGAAGTGGCCGGCGACGCGCCGCAGCTCGCCAAGCTCGCCCTTGAGCAGATGGTGACGAAGCACAATCCCGACCTCAAGGGCACGGCGGGCTCGGCTGGCCGTGTCGGCGCCCAGTCCGGCAATGTCTCCGAGCTCACAGCCATCGCAAACTTGAAGCCAGGCGGCGCGGACCGGCTGAAACGCATCTTCGGGCTGGTGAACGGCAATTTCGATGGCGCACAGAAGGTCGGCACGCTCCACAATATGCGGTTCGTGTTCTTCGACAACGACACACGAATCCTGTTCGCCACCGCCTATGACGGCGACTGGGACACCTATATCAACGACTTCGCCACCAAGATCCCCGACCTGATGGACCTGCTTTTCGCTTCGGTCGAAGGTTGGCCTGGCATCGCAAGCCCCAAGGTCAAGGATTTCATCGCCGAGCATCAGATCACCGCTGCCGGCTGGTTCGTCGCCAACCCGCAGGTGACCGTCGTCGACGTGCGCCGCCTTCAGCGGATGGAACATGCCGTCAACGAATTCCTGGACAAGGTGGGCTGAGCCATGGCGATCCTTCAGAAACTGAAAGAGCGCTTCCGGCGCGACAGCGTTACGCTCGATCTGCACGACATTCAGGCGCTGATCCTGCGAAGCCGGCCCGAGCCTTATGTCGGTATCCACGCCATGCTCCATTTCGACGAGGCGGAGGGCGCGCGCGATCTTCTCGGCCGGCTCGCGCCCCATATCGCATCTGCCGACAACTGGAGCGAGGATCTTGATTTCTGGATCGGGGCCGCACTCAGCTTCGAGGGGCTGAAGGCGCTCGGCGTTCCCGAAGCGCAGCTCAAGACATTCCCGCTCCCCTTCCAGCAGGGCATGGCCGCACGCGCGGAGCAGCTTCGCGACTTCGGGCCCAACGCGCCGGAAAACTGGGAAGAGGTGTTCAAGCCCGGCAACTGCCATCTCGCGCTGACTATCTACGCCGTGGATGATGCTGCGCTCGATAAGGCGCTGGCGACGGCGCGCACCGAACTCGACCGGAGCAGCGGCGTGACCCTGCTCGGCGAGCATCGTTTCGGCGCGCCGGATGGCGCGAAAAACCCGTTCGGTTTCCGGGATTCGATCTCCCAGCCCGCCGTCGAGGGTAGCGGCGTCGATCCGCTGCCGGGCGAGGAGCGCCCGATCAAGGCGGGCGAGTTCATTCTTGGATATGAAAGCGAGAACGGCCAACCGCTTGGCATGCCCGAGCCCGCCGGGCTGGGCAAGAACGGCACCTTCGTCGTTATGCGCAAGTACAACAGCCGGGTCGGCTGTTTTAACGCCTTCCTCAAGGCGCATGGCGAGACGCCGGAGGAACGCGAGCTATTAGCCGCCAAGATGTTCGGTCGCTGGCGGTCAGGCGCTCCACTGACGTTGTCGCCGGATCATGACGACCCGGACCTCGGCGCCGATCCGCAGCGCAACAACGACTTCAATTTCAAGGACGACCCCAAAGGCCGCGTTGTGCCGCTTGGCTGCCATATGCGCCGGCTCAATCCCCGCGACTCCGAGTTGACGCTGCTCACCGACGTCAACATTCACCGCATCATCCGCCGTTCCTCGACCTTCGGGCCGGTTTATTCCGAGGATGTGGCGCCGAAAGACGATGCCAAAGGCGATCGCGGCCTCTTCTTCATCTTCATAAGCGCGCGCTTACGACACGATCGAGTTCATGCAGCAGGAATGGATCAACCGCGGCAATTTCGTCGACCTCGGCGAGGAGCGCGATCCAATCGTTGGTCTGCATGAGGAGGACGGCCGGTTCACGATCCCGCAGGCGCCTGCGCGCAAGCGCATCGACGGTGTGCAGACCTTCAATGTCATGAAGGGAGGCGAATATCTGTTCATGCCAAGCCTATCGGCGCTTAAGTGGTTGGCAGAACAACGCTAAAGCTATTCACCTGATTGTCGGTTGAGATTTGAAGTGTGCAGAGTGACCCGGAAAGTGCGGGGCTGTGCGGAAGGTTAAGTGAGTGGGAGTTGAGTTTCGGCAAGGCTGGGGATGGTTGGTCCTTGTGGCGCTTACGATTTCGACGACCGGCGATGAAATCACGTTGCTGACGTTGATGTTCCGCACTGCCGAGAACGCATCCGGCTATGCGGTGCCGACGCTGCTGACCGCGGAGCTGCTACCCGGTCTGATCGCCGCACCCTGGGCGGGCCGCTTGATCGACCGCCGGGAGGCGGCCCGCATTCTGGTCATGGTGTCAGTTCTGCAAGCGGGCGTGATAGCATTTATCGCCTATTATCCCATGTTCACGCTCGCCGGGGCCGCGCTGTTGAGCGTGCTGTTCACGATCAGCAGCGCCGCAACATTCGCGTTGATTCCAGTGCTGGCGAGCGGCTTGGAATGACCTCGCACTCGCCAATTCCCTTATGGAAATGGTTCGCAGCCTTGGAATGCTCGCTGGTCCAGTCGCTGGGGGCGTACTGGTGGGATGGATCGGATCGCGCAATGCGCTTTTAGCCGATGCCGCCAGTTATGCCCTTTTGGCCCTCGTCGTGATGGCGAGCAGGCTTCGCCGCAAGCCACAACGGGACGATCAGGAGGAAGAGACCCTGTTCGCGGACTACCTGCCGCTGCTCCGCAATCGACGGTTGATGGTGGTTACGGGTGCGCTCAGCCTCGAAGTGTTTGCGACCGCCATAGCCGACGTTGCTTTCGTGTTTCTCGTGATGGTGACGCTGGGAGCGGGCCGACCGCGTTTGGAATGCTGACGGCACTATGGGCGGTTGGGATGTTGATCGGCGCTGGGCTGGCCGAAAGGGTTTTGGCCATAGGGTCGGACTGGCGGCGTTCGGCACGGCCGCTGTCATGGGCGCGACCATGCTGTGGATCGGCCTTGCGCCGATCGGGCTGGCAATCGTTGCCGTCGCCTTCATCCTAGGCGGCGGCGCAAACAGCATCCACAACGTCGCTGTCCGAACCTTGTTCCAGTCGGAATGCCCGCCCGCCGATCATGGCAAGGTCGCCGCGATCTATGGTGCGGTGACACGCACCGCCGTAATCGGCGGCTATGTTGCTGGCGGCTTCTTTTTTGTGCCGAATGATGCGCCAACCGCCTATCTCGTGGGCGGCCTGCTGGGCGTTGTCGCGGGCTTAGTCGGATGGCGGATATTCAATCGTAGATGGAGCGCAGCACCAATCAAAGCATCGACGCGCCAAGATTGACCTGATTGTCGTGCCCCTCCGCTAACGGCTATACCAATCAGGTGGCGTGATTGAGGCGCGGTGCGGAACGGACACGATAGCGACGCCCTAATGATGTAAGGCAGAAAATATATGACCTTTCAGTTTGATCCATCATTCGATGCAGAATCACTCCACATGCCGGGAGATTCTTTGATCGAATTAGACCAGATAGAGAGTTCATTAGGAATATTGCTGCCGTCTGAGCTTCGTGATTTATTTATTGAATTCGGATCAGCGATAGTTTTCAATAAGGATGTTGAATTTCCTGCGGAAAAATGCGCCTATTCCGATGATTCAGGAAGAATTGGCGTTTCAGTTATATATGGCCCTGTTGACGGAAGCTCAGGAATAATTCGCATAAACGAACAATTATCCATGCAGATTCCAAAAACATCTGTGGTTTTTGCGGAAATCGGTCTGGGCAATATGCTGTTAATTGACAGAATTGATGGAAAGATATCCGTATGACTGCACGATGAAGCTCTGCCTTCTAGGGCGATAACCCCCGTATACGACAGCTTTCATGACTTTATCGATGCACTGGTAGCCTTCGATCCTCCTCCCCTGCCCAGTTTAAAGGAATTGGGATTGGACTTGAAAGCGATGGGGATAGAAGAGGAGTAGCTAGATGTTACGGTTCGGCGCTGACGGAAACCACATCATTGGCGGCGGCTCGGCCGGCTGCGTCATGGCCAACCGCCTTTCTGCTGATTCGGATAAAGCTGTCTGCCTCATCGAGGCGGGGCCGCGCGATCGCAATCCCTTCATTCACATGCCGCTTGGCGTCGGCGTCATTGCCCGCACGGGATGGGTGAACTGGAACTGTGAGACCGAAGTCGAGCCTCACCTTAACAACCGGCGGCTCTATTGGCCGCGCGGCAAGACGCTGGGTGGCAGCAGCTCGATCAATGCAATGGTCTACATTCGCGGCGATCGGGCGGACTATGAGGGCTGGGGGGCGGCCGCCGGAGCTGACTGGGACTGGCCGCGCATGCGCGAGCTTTTTATCGCGCTCGAAAACAATCAGGCTATCCACGACGAGCATCATGGCAATGCCGGGCCACTTTGCGTCTCCAATCTTGGGCGAGTGAACCCACTTACGGAAGACTTCGTCGAAGCTGGGGTGGAACTGCACTACCCGCGAAATCCCGACTTCAATGGCGTGAGCCAGGAAGGCTTTGGTGTCTATCAGGTGACCCAGAAAGACGGGCAACGGTTCAGCACGGCGCGAGCGTTTCTCGATCCGGCTCGCTCGCGCAAGAATCTCGCCATCGAAACGAACGGCCTCGTCGAACGGATACTGTTCAAGGACCGTCGCGCCATCGGGGTCCGCGTCGGCGGCCGGGACCTGCTGCTGCGCCCCGGTGGAGAGGTGATCCTTTCGGCTGGCGCGGTCAATTCGCCGCAGATTCTGATGCTGTCGGGCGTCGGCTCGGCGAGCGAACTCAGGCAGCATGGCATAGAGATCGTTCTGGATGCGCCCGAAGTCGGAGCCAATCTCGCCGATCACCTCGACTATACGGCTGTGGCAACCACGGCCGATCGCGAAGGATTTGGGGTGGCGCCCAGTTTCCTGCCTCGTGCGATACGCGGCGCATGGAGCTATTTCCTTCATCATGAAGGCGAATTGACGTCAAATGCCTCGGAGGGCGGCGCTTTCCTCAAATCCGACGCCGGCCGGGAGCGGCCCAATCTTCAATTCCATTTCCTGCCGGCGATCCTGCGTGACCATGGCCGCAAGACAGCCTTCGGCTACGGAATGACCGTGCATGTCTGCGACCTTCTACCGAAGAGCCGCGGCAGGATCGGGCTCAAGATCGCCGATCCCACGGCTCATCCGCGCATAGAGGGCAATTATCTCAGTCATCCCGATGATGTGGGCGTCTTGCTGAATGGCGCGAAGCTAGCCCGCAAGCTCCTTCATGCGCCGGCGCTCGCCCGTCACTTGCGCGAGGAGGTGCGACCGGGACCCGCGGTCCAGACCGACGAGGCTCTGATCGACGACATCCGCGCGCGCGCTGAAACAATCTATCATCCGGTAGGAACATGCCGCATGGGCAGTGACTCGGCATCCGTGGTCGATCCGGCAGCCCGTGTACGTGGCATTGACGGTTTGCGCGTGGTCGATGCATCGATCATGCCGTCGATCGTGTCGGGCAACACTAACGCGCCTACCATGGCGATCGCGGAAAATGTCGCGCAAATGATGATCCGGCCTTGAGGAAGAATGGCGATGAGGTTCAGTTTCGTATTGGCAGCCATGCTGCTACTTGCAGCATCTGCGTCCGTCGAGGCACAGCGCGCTTCTTTCGGAGTGTGGAAGAATCCGCAGGACAGCGTACATGTGCGAGCCCAGCCGTGCGGAAGCAGAATGTGCGGGGTCGTGGTCTGGGCAAGTGACAAAGCCAAGGCGGATGCGCGGCGCGGCGGGACAAACGATCTGGTAGGTCTGATCCTGTTTCGCGATTTTGTTCCTGAAAAGAAGGGCGTGTGGCGCGGCAGTGTTTTTGTACCCGACATCGGCCAAACCTTCTCTGGAACAATCACCACGCTCGACGATCGGCGGATGGAGGGAAAGGGGTGCCTGACAGGGCGGATCATGTGCAAATCGCAGATATGGACGAAAGTGAACTGAAATCCGTCCAATCATCGTCTGACCGAGAGCGGCAAGCCAAGGATTTTAATAAGACACATCAAAAGCTTCTACGATAAATTGAAGAGGCGCGGAGCAGGAAGCGGGCATGGCGACAGCGATGTGTGCAGCCGCCACGGGATCAATTCGGCGACGGGCATGCGACTTGGTCAGCGTAAGCAGGCGGATAATCCGTTATTGATCGTCGCGGCCAGAAGACGGTCCGCTGCGGCAGCGGCTGCACGAACAGATTAACCTAATGGAAATCACACGATAAGCGCCCCGCCTGATGCGCCCGACGACACATTCCGCCGCTAGCAGGCATCCCCCCGGAAATTCCAGCAATCTACGCACGCCCAAAATCCGTAGCGTCCGATAAACTCTGCCGGAAAGGAGGACTGTCCCACAACAAGCTATCAGGGGTTTTCCGACATGCTTATAGGCTACATGCGCGTCTCTTCCACAGATGACCGGCAATCGGTCGATCTTCAGCGCGATGCGCTGATCGCAGCCGGCGTCGATAGCCGGCATCTCTATTCCGACAAGGCATCCGGCGCTCGCGAGGACCGGGCGAGCCTGCGGGCCTGCCTCGAATATCTCGCAGCCGGCGATACGCTGGTCGTGTGGAAACTGGATCGGCTCGGCCGCTCCCTGCCGCATTTGCTGTCGATCCTGACCGATCTCAGGGAGCGTGACGTGTCATTCCGGTCATTGACCGAGCAGATGGACACGGGAACGCCGCATGGCGAGCTGCTGTTTTCGCTGTTCGGCGCGCTGGCCCAGTATGAACGGGCATTGACGCGCGAGCGCATCATGGCAGGCCTTGCGGCCGCCAGACGGCGCGGGCGCTACGGTGGCCGCCCGCGAACGATCGATGCGGAAAAGCTCGATCAGATCACCGCCGCCCTTGCCGGTGGCGCTAGCAAGTCGTCGATCAGCCGCACGTTCAACGTGCCCCGATCGACCCTCGCAGATACGCTCGCGCGGGCCGGATGGCTCAAACCGCCGCGCCTTGCGTAACGACAAAAACATAATTATATTTCCGTAATGCCATCCATGCGCTTCTCCTGGCACCCGGCCAAAGCCGAGAGCAATCTGAAGAAGCACGGCGTCAGCTTTGCGATCGCTACTCGTGCGTTCACAGATCCTTTCGCGCTGAGCGATCAGGATCGGATCGAAGGTGGCGAGCGACGATGGCAAACCTTGGGCCTCGTGGAAGGGCATCTGCTCCTCCTCGTGGCCCACACTGTCGTCGAGCAAGACGATGACGGCGAGTATGTGGAGATCATTCATATCATTTCGGCTCGAAAGGCCGATCGAACGGAAAGGCGACGTTATGAAGAAGAAAGACGCTGATACCGTCCGTTTCCAACTCGATCCGGACAATCTGCCGCCGTTGACCGAAGCGCAACAGGCCGAACTGGATGCCCTGCAGGCGATGCCGGATAGCGGGATCGACTATAGCGACTCTCCGGCGCTGACAGAGGATTTCTGGCGGAACGGGCAGCGTGGGCGCTTCTATAAGCCCATCAAGCAGCAGGTGACGGCACGCCTTGATGCTGATGTGCTCGCCTGGCTCAAATCGCAGGGTAAGGGCTACCAAGCCCGCATGAACGCCATACTTCGCCGTGAGATGCTGGCGACCGCCAGAAGGCAGGAAAAGCCACGTTAATTTAGATAGTTAGGCTATCGGTTATCGTGATATAATCGTACATGGATTTACCCCAGAAAGCGTTTGGCAAGTCGGATCAGACGCGCTGCCCGGCCCGAATAGGGAGGAAAGACGAGAGGCAGAGCGGAGAAGCGGTTCTGGAGAACGGCGCGCTCATGACTGAAAGTCCGGAACCCGTGATGGCCATGTGCCGCCCCGATCCCGGAATTGTTCACACCGCCGAACGGCAGATGATCGTGGACGTATTGGACGATGGTAAGGTTGACGCCTGCACTGCCGGAAGTCGTGGCCGCCAGGATATGATCCACTCTCGCCCGGTCACGATCGAACACATAAAGCGCCAGCGGCTTGGGTCTTGCGTTGATCCGACCGATCACGGTTTCAATGTCATCATAGGTCAGGACCGGCAGGACGGGACCGAATATCTCCTCATGGTCGATCGCCGCCTCGGGAGCGATCGCCTCCAGCACTGTGGGCGCCAGCGCCCTTCCCTGCCTTTCGCCGCCGACAATGATCCGCCCGCCCTTGGCCAGGGCATCCGCAATCAGGCCCCCCAGTCTGTCCGCATGGCGATCATTGACGATCCTTGCGAGATAGGGGCTCGTCATGCCCGAACCATAAGCGGCGGCGATCCGGCGGCGCAGCGCTTCCACGAACCGGTCGCGGATCGAAGCGTGGACGAACACATGATCGGGCGCGATGCAGGTTTGACCGGCATTGGAGAATTTGCCGAAGGCGATCCAACTGGCGGCCGTCTCTATGTCGGCATCCGGTCCCACGATCGTGGGCGACTTGCCACCCAGTTCCAGCGTAACGGAGGTCAGGTGGCGGGAGGCTGCCTGCATTACGACTTTCCCGACCTCGGGGCTGCCGGTGAAGAAGATATGATCGAAGGGCAGCGCGAGCAGGGCCTGAGACATCTCCTTCCCGCCGAGGGCGACGGTAACCAAGTCTGGCGGAAATGTGTCGGCGATCAGCCGCGCGATGACGCCCGAGGTAGCAGGTGTCATCTCCGAAGGCTTCAGGATAGCGCTGTTGCCGGCAGCAAGGCAGGACACAAGCGGCCCCAGGCAGAGATTGAATGGGTAATTCCAGGGCGCGATGATAAGGCACACGCCGCGTGGCTGCGGCACGATCCGTCCGGCCGTGCCGAAACCGATCAATGTCGGTCCGACATGGACTGGCCGCATCCATCGGCGCAGATTACGACGGCTGTGGCGGATTTCCTGCATGACCGGAAGAATTTCCGTCAGAAACACTTCGGCCTCCGGCTTGCCGAAGTCGGTCGCCATGGCCTGGACGATCTCCCCTTCGAACTTTCGTATGGCAGCCGCGAGGCGCGCCAGCGCAGCGCGTCTTTCAGCAAGGCCAAAGCGCATCCGGCGCTCGTCCGACATTGCCTTTTGCGCGGTGAAGAGCATTTCCACCGGGCGGCCATCACAGGGTTCCTGCGAAATCGAATGGCTCTCTTCAATCATTTCATTCTCGTCGAAAACATGACCTTCGCGCGAGTCTTACGAGCGCAAAAGCAATAAGGAACTACACGAACATGTAGTATCGACCCGACATGCCTGGGAACCGAATGGACTCCAACGCTGCTTTCGCGACTGGCGGAAACGGCACTTCGCCGTGTGGAATTGACCGCGCGCGTCAGCCTGCTGCGCGCACCTTGCGGCTACGGCAAATCGGCGACGCTCGCGGCCGGTTGGAAGGAGGCGGCGGACACTGGTCGCCCGGCGCTTTGGGCAAGTCTTGCAAGCGACGACACAAAGAAGGGCACCCTGCGTCGCCTCGCCTTTCAGGCCGGAACCGCCGCGGACATCGAGTCCATTCTCCAATGGATATGGCATCAGGACAGGCCCGGGATTATTTGCCTCGATGATGTTCAGGAAGCGCCGCATCTCGAAACGCTGACAAGAGACATGATGGATGCTCTTCCCGATGATTGGCGAGCGGTCCTTGCAACCTCCGCCCCCTGGGGATTTGGCGTCCTCAACGCTGACTGGCAGGAAGTCGGCCCCGATGCCCTGGCCTGCCGCGCCCAGGATCTGAAGGAATTGATCCGGGTCCCTTCAGCCCTCGACCGGATCATATCGGACACACAGGGTTGGCCCGCATTGTGCCGCATCGCGGGCCGTGTATCCTACCGGATGCAGCCACTGCATTTATGGCCCGAGATCATCTGTTATCTCGATCAGATGGTGTTGGCGCCCTTATCGCCCGCTCTGCGCACATGGCTGAAAAAGGCGGCATTAATCGCTCCCCTCGATGCCGAAAGCCACGATTTTGCCCTGCGCGTCCACGACGGCGCGCAATGGATCGCACGTGCGCAACGCGAATGCCTCCTATTGAGGCCGGACAGTGACGGAATGTTTGCGCTCAATCCGGCGCTGCGACACCATCTTGCCTTGAGCGGACAGTCGCAGCTTCGTTCCTCTCCAAGCCATCTTCTAAAACGTGCGGCTTTTCATCACTGGCGCGCCGGCCGGCCAGCGCAAACGATAGCGCTTTCGCTGCGGGCCGGCGATCCGGCCTGGGCGCGGGGGCTGGGCGGTGAGATCGTCATGGATGTCGCCCTGCGACAAGGCCGTATCGATGAGTTGGCCCATTGGCTCGAGGGCGTGCCCGACACAGCGTTGCTGACCAATCCCATGGCTGGCCTGGGAAAGATATGGGCCCTTTCCTTCCAGCAGCAGCATGCAGGGGCGACGCACCTTTTGAAGTTGCTGTCACGCACGGATGCGCATGAGGAATTGCTGACGCTGCTCGGTGCGACGACAGCGGCGCTGAGGGACGATGTCGTCCGGGCGGAAATGCTCTGCCGGCAATGGCTCGAGCTGCACGCCCGGGAAAATCCGATGATGAAGGCCTCCGCCCTGGCCTGCCTCGCGAGCATCGTGGCGAGCCAGTCGAACGCGGCCGAGTTCGCGGCACTACGTCCCCTACTGGATCAAGCCTGTGCCCTGGCCGATCAGGGCTTTTCCCGCGACTGGGCAAAGATTGCCGAAGTGCTGCTCCTGCTGACGCAGGGGCAGATCATTCCCGCACGAAATAGGATCGACGCGCATCTGACGGATATGGTCTCCCCGGTCGCCGAGCAGACGCTGAAAACATTGCGCCTCGCTGTGCTGGCCGAAAGCGGCGTGCCTCTGGCAGAACTGGAATGGCCGTTGCTTTTCTGCGACCAGATCGTCGACGTCCGCATTCATACGGCACGGGCCATATTACGGGCCGCTCGTCTGGCCGGAGATGCGGACCTCTGCGAAAAAATCCTGACCGAACTGAACGTGAAAGCCGTACGCGACCACATGCCGCGACTGCAACTCATGGCCGATATCCTGACTGCGGAACATGAAATCGCGTCGGGTCGATCGGTCACCATCCCCAATATTCCCAGGAACGACGCCATCACTTCGGCTCACCTCGCCATTGCGGACGTCGAGTGCATGCTTCTGTCTGCGACGCGGGCGCTTGCCGACGGGAAGGATCACCTCGCGCGCCAATTGACGGACCGTATCCTGGCCCGCATCCGCAGGGCAGGATGGCAACATATCATACTCAAAACCCTCATGCTGCGTTCGGTGCTGCATCTACGTAAAGAGGCGCTGCAACTTTCCATACGGTCAGCGGAAGAGGCCTCGGAAATTCGCGACAGCACAGGACTGAAGGAAACAGCGCGGGAGTTCCGGAATATCCTGGAGCATATTCACGCGGGATGGGCCGTAAAGGCGAGGTTTGATCGGTCCGCAGCACAACATCACTTGCCGAGTTCACAACATACCGAAGGATCCGACCTGTCTCGCCGCCAACTCCATATCCTCGGCCTGGCGCGGGATGGTCTTACGAGCGCGGAGATCGCCAACATATTGGGTATCGGCGAAGATGGCGTAAAATGGCATTTTCGCGCGATCTTCAAGTGTCTCGCTGTCAACAGGCGCACCCAGGCCGTCGCCACGGCGATACAGCGCGGTCTCCTTCACTAAACGATCTCCCACGTCACAAATAGAGGCAGGCATGCTGTTGCGCGGCCTCCCGCAAGGCAAGATCAGCAATCCATTCTTAGTCGACTCTCGTTGCCGCCCTCGCCAGCATGAGATCCACGAGAAAGTCCAGAAGCTCTCCGCTTGCGACCTCGTGCGGTTCGAGCAGGCCCTGGAACATGCTTCCCTCGTGGACAGCCAGGATCAGTCGCGCGATGCGCGGGAGGCCCCGGGCAACGATGCGGGAGTCCTCGCGAAGGATGTCGGCGAGCGCGCCCTCGATGATGGCGAGGATCCGTCCTTGCCGTTCGGCATAGTGGCTCGCCATGGCAGGATGGCGCAAGGCATAGAGGCCGAACTCGGCCTGGAGCAGATACCAGTCCCGATCGAACGGATAGCTGGCGATAAAGGCCTTGAGGAAATTGTCGGCCGTCGAGCCGGGCATGGACAGGGCGCAAGCGGTCGCCTCCTCCAGCCTCGACTGCAAGCGCTCGATCACCCGGTCATAGAGGGCGAAGAACAATTCGTCCTTGGATCGGAAGCTGGAATTATAGGCCCCCCGGCTCAGACCGACGCGCTCGCAAATATCTTCCTGGGTGGAGCCATGGAAGCCACGTTCGGCGAAGGCCTCGAGAGCGCCATCCAGGATGCGCTCCCGGGTCTGCGCCCGGGTCGGGCGCGTTCGTGCCGGGCGGCGGCTCACGGGATCACGGGCGGGAGCATTTCGATACAAATATGTATTGAGTCGGTTGGATGTCAACGTTACCGTGCGGGAGCAGGAGACGTTCTTCATGACCTTGCGATGTTCGATGCTGGTTGCCGCGCTGGCGACTGCGGTCTGTCAGGGCGCGCAGGCGCAAACGATCGACAGGCTTGATCTCGATTATCGAAGCGCCCAGGCGAGGCTGCTCGAGCGGTCGGACGCGATCCAGGGCGCCGACGCCGATGTGCGCAGCAAGGAGGCCCAGAAAGGCTCCACGAGCACGTTGCGGCGTCCGACCGTCGAGTTCGAAGGACAGATGATCCGCTATCAGAAAACCCTCTATCTGCCGCTCGGCCCGCTGGCGGACGTGGCCCAGGATTATTCCATCTCTGACCCCCTGCGCTTCGAGATCGAGCGCACCAGCACCCGGCCGATCGTGACGGCGACGCTGCCGCTCTATTCCGGCGGCCAGATTCCCGCCGCCCAGGCGGGCGCCGCGGCGCAACTGGGACAGTCGCGCGCCGAACGCCAGATCGTCATCGACAACGGTCTGTTGCAGATGACCCAGCTCTATTTCGGCCAGCAGTTGCTCGAGCGCGTGCGCGATGTTCGCCGTGATGCGCTTGCGGGATTAGAGCGGCATGTCGCGGACGCCCTCAAGCTCGAACAGGAAGGGTTCATAAGCCGGGCCCAACGCCTCCAGGCGCAGGTAGCGCGCGACGACGCCGCGCGCGAACTGGAAAAGGCGCAGGCCGATCTCGCGAGTGCGCAGGTAGCGCTTGCCGGCGCGCTGCGGGCGCCGTCCGGCGTCGATCCCGTCTCCCCGATCTTCGTGATCCGTCAGCCGCTCCGTTCGCTCGACACCTATGTGGACGCGGCCCTGCGCGCCCATCCCCAACTGGATCGGCTCGGCGCGCTGGAAGACCAGGCTGAAGCGGGGGTGGCCCTTCAGCGCGCCAAGCTCCGGCCTACGATCTATGGCTTCGCCCAGTATAATTTCGATCGGCGCGACACGCTGTTGACCGATCCCGACTGGTCGGTGGGCGTCGGGCTGCGCTACACGCTCTTCTCCGGTGTGGGCCGCTCGCAAGCGGTGCAGGCCGCGCGGGAAACGGTGACGCAAGCCAATGCGGGCCTGCGCGAAGCCCGCACCCAGATCGAAATCGGCGTCACGCGGTCCTGGAACGATGCGGAAGCCGCGCGACGGCGGTTTGAGCTGACCGACACGGCCATCACTGCGGCGCAGGAGAATCTGCGGGTCCAGACCCTCGGCTATCAGGAGCAGCAGACAACCTCGCTCGACGTGATCGATGCGCAGCTCGGTCTTGCCCGCTCCCGGATCCAGCGCGCCCAGGCCGGATATGATTTCGTTGTCGCGCTCGCCCAGCTTCTCCACGTCAGCGGTCAGATCGCCACATTGCCGGACTATATCGACCAGGGTGAAAGGGTCACGCCATGACCGCCACATCGGAAACCCTGGTCACCCCGGACGAGACGGCTCCGCCGGTTCCGACCGGGCGGAAGCGCAAGTTGCTGCCGCTCATTGCTTTCCTCGTCGTGGTCATTCTCGGCCTCGGTCTCTGGCTGGCCTATCGCCCGGTTCCCGATCAGCTCCAGGGCATGGTCGAGGCCCGCGAACTGCGGATCACGAGCAAGGTCTCGGCTCGGATCACGGCCTTTCATGTCGAGGAAGGCCAGCCGGTGAAGACGGGACAGCTGCTCTATACGCTCGACAGTCCCGAGGTCGAAGCCCGCTCCGAACAGGCCGGCGGCGCGCTCGCCGCCGCGCAGGCGAATGCGGACAAGGCCGATGAAGGCGCACGGCCGGAGGATATCCGGGCTGCCGAGGCCCAGTGGCGACGCGCGCAGGCGGCGGCGGACCTCGCCCAGACCACCTATCAGCGCACCGAGCGCCTCTTTGAACAGGGTGTGCTGGCGGGGCAGAAACGCGACGAGAGCCGCGCAAACGCCCTGGCCTCCAATGAAGCGGCCCGAGCGGCGCGCGCGCAATATGATCTGGCGCTGGCCGGGGCGCGGCGACAGGATCGGCAGGCCGCGAGCGGACAGGTGCGCCAGGCGCGCGGCGCCCTGGCCGAAGTCGAGGCGGCCGAGAAGGAAACCCGGGTGTTCGCGCCGTCGGACGGTGAGATCGGACGCAGGCTGGCGCAGTCGGGCGAACTCGTGCCGCAGGGATTTCCCGTCTTCGTCCTGACCGACATCGATCATCCCTGGGTGACGCTCACCCTGAGAGAAGATCAGTTCAGTGCGATCCGCCGGGGACGGGTCCTGACCGGCCGCATACCTGCGCTCGGCGATCGTTGCGCCCAGTTTCGGGTCTTCTACATCGCGCCCGCCGGCGATTTCGCGACATGGCGCGCGACCCGCCAGTCGAGCGGCTTTGACGTGAAGAGCTTTGACGTGCGCCTGTCGCCCGTGTCGCGGGTCGATGGGCTGCGCCCCGGCATGACGGTCCTGTTCGACTGGCCGCAATGATCCGGGCCTTCGTCGATAGCGCCCGGCGCGAAACCGCCTTCCTGCGCGGCAGCGTCTGGGATCTGGCGCTGGTCACCTGGCTGCCTCTGCTGCTGCTGGCGATCGTCGCGGTCCAGTTGTCGGCAGGCGTCATGCGGAACCTGCCGATCGTCGTGGTCGACGAGGACGGCGGCGGCGTCGCGCGCGACCTCACCCGCAAGCTGGAGGCGTCACCCGGGCTCAAGGTCGCGGCGCGGCCACCGGACATGGCACAGGCCGAGCATCTGGTCCGCTCCAACGCCGCCTATGCCGTGGTCCTGATCCCGCGTGATCTCGAGCGCACCGTGCTGCGCGGCGAGACCGGCAAGATCCTCCTCTTCTACAATGCGAGCTATTCCACGCCCTCGGGTTCGGTGTTGCGTGAAGTCGGCACCGTGGTCCAGGCCCACGCAAAGGCCTTGGCCGGGGAGCAAAGCGCCGCGATCGCCGGTCCCGCGCGTGTGCGGCCGCAGCCGGTGAGCGTGCAGAGCCGGATCCTCTACAACCCGCAGGCCAGTTACGAGCTGCAACTCGTCGCCCTGATCCACCCCGCACTCCTGCACCTGCTGTTCATGATCGCGGTCGTGAGCGCGCTCGGTCGCGAGCTGCGGGACGGGACCATCGGAGCATGGCTTGCAGGGCCTCGAGGCGAGGCGGTCGCCGCCGTCGCCGGCAAGATCGCGCCCTATATCCTCATCTTCCTGCTCTGGGGGGCGCTTGCGACCGGCTATCTCGCGGTCTACCGGGGCTGGCCCGTGCAAGGGAGCGTGGCGATGCTGATGGGCGGCTATCTCGCCCTCTATCTCGCCTATGCGGGCATGGCCTTGTTCATCGTCGGGGCCACCCTTTCCATGGGGCAGGCGCTGTCGATGACCGCCCTCTATGCGGGCGCTTCCTTCGCCTTCGCCGGGGCGATCTTCCCGATCGAGTCGGCCTCCGCCTTCGCCCGGCTATGGAGCGCGCTGCTGCCTTTTACCCGCTTCGCGCGGCTGGTCGCGGAGCAATGGATGATCGGCGCACCCGTGCTCGCATCTCTTGGATCGATCCTGGCGCTGTTTGCCTTTCTCGTCGTCGGCTCGGGCGCCGGGCTGCCGCGCTATGTCTCGGCGCGGATGAGCCCGGAGGTCTGGGGACGACGATGATCGGCCGCGCCTTCCTCGCTACCTTCCGCGCCGTTCTCTCCGACCGCTCCGCCTTCATGCTGATCGTCGTGTCGACGATCCTCTATTCCTTCTTCTACCCTTCAGCCTATTCCGGGGAGGTCGCGGTCCGCATTCCGGTGGCCGTCGTCGATCTCGACGACAGCGGCGCAAGCCGCAGTCTCGTGCGCCGGATCGCAGCGCTCCAGCAGGCCGATCTTGCCGCGCGCCCGGCCTCTCCAGGAGCCGCCCGGCTCTGGCTCGAGACGACCGGCGCAGGGGCCGTGGTCATCATCCCCGAGGGGTTCGAGCGACATATTCTGAACGGCGCCCAGGGCACGGTCGCGCTCTACGGCAACGGCGCCTATCTGCTGCGCAGCAGCACGGCGCTGTCAGGCATCGGCCTGGCGGTCACCACGATCGCCGGCGAGGCGGCGAGCGATCAGGCCATGGCGCAGGGCGCACCCGCCCGCCCTGCCCTGTCGCTCGTTCAGCGCCCGCTGTTCAACACGCGCGAAGGCTATGGCAGCACGGTGTTCCCCGGGGTCGGCTTCCTCATCATTCACCAGACCCTGCTGATGGGCCTGACGATGCTCGCCGCCACCCTGCGCGAGACACTGGGACGCTTTCGTCTGCCCTCGCGCACCCTTATCGGAATTGCCCTGGCCTTCTTCGTGATCGGCTGGGCCGACGTGGCCTATTATGCGGGTTTTGTGTTCTGGTTTCAGGACTATCCCCGCGCCGCCGGCTCTCCTGGCGCCTTGATCGTGGGCGGCAGTTTGTTCGTGGGCGCGACTGTGGCGGCGGCGCTTGCGCTGGCCAGCCTCTTCCGGACACGGGAACGACCCCTGCAACTGTGGATGGGCACGTCGCTCGCCATCTTCTTCCTCGCGGGTCTCTCCTGGCCGGCGGAGGCGACGCCGGCCTGGCTGGCGCTCCTCGCGCGCCTCCTGCCAACCACCGCGGGCATTCATCTCATGGTCGGGCTCAATCAGATGGGCGCGAGCCTTGCCGAGCAGACGCGGGAGGTGCTCAACCTCGCCATCCTCATTCTGGTCTACGGAGGCCTGGCCTGGTGGCGCTTCACGAAGATTTCCGCGCCGGACCTTCAGCCTCTCAAGCCTGACTGACGCCTCAATGGAACGAGATCGTCAGGGGCACCCCAAGTGCAACCCTCTCGCCCCGGCCGACGCGACCTTGGCGCAACCCAGGGGGAGGTGTTCGAAGCGGACCTCTGCAGGGCTTCATCAGATAGAGATCACCGAGATGGGGATAAACCGGAGGCTGCCTCGACTATTGCTCTGCTTTCGCCGCCGCGAGGATCGCGGCCTCTACCGGCGCCCAGGTGGGGTCCGCAGGCGAAAGCATGTTGAAGTGGCCCGCATTCTCCAGGGTGATCACCGTCGCCTTATCGCCGGCCGACTGTGCGGCTGCTGCATAGGCTTGCGCGGCTGAAGGCTCCAGCACGACGGAAGCGACCATGAATTGAGGCACGGCCAGAGGCAGCCATTCGATCGGATTTGCCTGACGGTAGCGGCCCGCCTGTGCGTCAGGAGCGCCCCCGAACAGGTTGACGAAGATCGGGCGGCCGCAAATATCCTTGTCGAACCCGTACAGGGTTCGCAGGTCGCCTGGGCCGTCGATGGCGACCGCGGCGGAAACCTTCAGTGGATCAGCGCCGCGGACCTCGCTGTCGGCAGGCAATCTGGGACGGGCCGCCAGCCACAGGGCAGCGTGGGCGCCGGCCGAATGTCCCACCGTCACCACATGCTTCAGGTCCAGAGGCTGGGTTCGTGCCAGCACCCTCAAGTGATCGAGCGCCGCTCCCCAATCCTGGAAGGTCCCAGGCCACCCGCCGCGGGTGTCACCAACCTGTCGATACTCTATATTCCATGTCGCCACGCCCTTGTCCGTCAAGGCGCTCGCCAACGGCGCCGTGCCTGCCAGTGTCTCATAGCCTTTGGTCCAGCAGCCACCGTGAATGACCATGACGACGGGAAACGGGCCAGGACCTGCAGGCAAGCGCAGTTCACCGATCTGCAGAGGATCAGGACCATAGGCCTCGACGAGCGTCGGAGCGGTGACGGGAAGGGCGTGGAGTTGGGGCGGTCCGATCAGCGCATGTTGGTTATCCGACGGCGTCTGCGCCCAAGCGGTGCTCGTGACAATCAAGACTGTAGCCAGGCCTAATGAACGGTATCGCATGATCTACCTCTTTCATGCATCTTCCCGCTCCGACGTTACCAGCCAGTTCGTCAAATGTGAGAAGACAGCGATTCGTCATTAGATAACATGGTTCGCTATATTCTTTTCGGAAACACCATTCCGTCATCGAGTGGGCAAAGCGATAGATGAAATCCCGTTTCTGGCGCAAAGCATATGGCGGCTATGCGCGATCACGGTAGCCTTGATCATGGAAGTGATACGTCAGGCGACCAAAGAGCTGTCTAGATTTCATTGTCGTCGTGAATTGCGGTTTCAGAGGATCGTGGGTTTTATCTCACTTGGCTATCCATGCTTCGACCAGCTTGACCGCATCCTCTACTGTTTTGACCTCACCGGCGGCTTCATCCGGGATAGTGAGTCCGAATTCGTCTTCAAGCGCCATCACAACTTCCAGCACATCGAGACTATCCACGCCGATGTCATCGTAGAAAGACGAAGCAAGGGCAATCTGATCCGGATAGACGCCGAGCTGACGGCTAATGATCCTGAAAACTCGGGGAGCGATTTCTTCCATCACAAAGCCCTCGCGCGGACACTATCGGCTAGGAAACAGGGCAGATTCTCGTAAACTCAATCATCGCAGAGCAACGATATTGTCCTGCGGCCAGTAAATTCATCATGCCTTGCTGAGCATTTTCTCGGCGCTCGTTTTCACAAAATCCGAAATCTGTCCTGACATCATTTTGAGGAACAGCGGTACGCTGACGTCGCCGCGAATCTCGCTATCCTCAATGTCGAGTTGCACCGGGATATTCTGCCCCATCGCCCCGATGACCAAGTGTAGTGCGTAGTCCGATACCCACTCGGAACTGAGCGAACCGCCTCCCGGGATATGCGCTGCCAGCTTGGGCAGGCCGGCCTCGATCCTGCTCTTCGCTTCGATTTTACCAAGGCTGTGCGGGATAACGACTTCCATATCTTCTTTCCTGTTCAGGCCGTCCGATCGACGAGCAGCAAGGTCGATGTCGCGGAGGCATAGAGTTTGCCGGCCATGTCGATCAGACGCGCCTCGGTATGCGCCACCCTCTTGCCCATCGACACCACCTGGCCGATTGCACGGACCATCCCGACCCTGTCGGTCAAGGGCGCATGATAGGCGACCTTGAGTTCGAGCGTGACGCAGTTGATGGGCACTTGGGCCGCGGAGTTCGCCGCGATGCCGCAGGCCGAATCCAGCAGCGTCGCGGCATAGCCACCATGGGCGATGCCCATGAAATTGTAGGTCTGCGAGGTGGGCGTCGCGACAAAGACGACCTTCCCCTCCTCCGCCTCAAGCAGATCGATGTCGAACAGGTCCATCATGGGCGGCCGGGTGCCGGCCGCCATAAACTGTTCGATCTCTTCCAGACCGGTCATCGCTTACCTCAAAGCTTTTCGGTCAGTTCAGGAACGATCTTGAAGAGGTCGCCGACCAGGCCGATATCGGCGACCTGGAAGATGGGCGCGTCCTCATCCTTGTTGATCGCGATGATGGTCTTGCTATCCTTCATGCCAGCAAGGTGCTGAATCGCACCCGATATGCCGACGGCGACATAGACTTCCGGCGCCACGATCTTGCCGGTCTGGCCGACCTGAAAATCGTTGGGCGCATAGCCAGCATCGACCGCCGCGCGGCTTGCGCCCACACCCGCGCCCAGCTTGTCGGCCAGCGGATCGATCACGCCATGAAACTGCCCGGCCGAGCCCAGCGCTCGCCCGCCCGAGACGATGATTTTGGCCGAGGTGAGTTCCGGGCGCTCGGACTGGGCGATCTCGGCACCCACGAAGCTGGAAAGTCCCGCATCCGTGCCCGTCGCAGCCTCGATACTGGCCGAGCCACCCTCGCGGGCCGCCTTCTCGAAGGCTGTGCCACGCACCGTGATAACCTTCTTTGCATCAGACGACTGGACCGTCGCGATCGCATTTCCCGCGTAGATGGGACGCGTGAACGTGTCAGCGCTTTCCACCGACAGGATGTCGCTGACCTGCATCACATCAAGCAAGGCCGCCACGCGCGGCGCGATGTTCTTGCCATTCGAAGTGGAAGGCGCCACGAACGCGTCATAGCCGCGCATCAGGTCCGCGACGGCCGGCGCGACATTCTCGGGCAAAGCGTGTTTGAACGCCGCATCGTCGAACGTTACGACTTTGGCGACACCCGCGACCTTCGCAGCAGCCTCGGCCACGCCGCCGATGCCCGCACCGGCAACCAGCAGATGGACCTCACCAAGTTTGGCAGCGGCGGTGACGGCCGATAGCGTCGCATCCTTGACCGACGCATTGTCATGTTCAACCCAGACGAGCGTATTCATAACTTATTCTCCGAGAAATCCGCCCCCGCTTCATCTCTGTGCGCACAGGATGAAGCGGGGTGCGCCGTCACTTGCATGGGAGAGGTTCGGCAAGTTCGGCGCGTTTGAAAGTTTATCAAATCGCCATTTCCTTGAGCCTGGCGACCAATTCATCGACGTCGGCCACCTTGATGCCCGCCGAGCGCTTGGGGGGTTCGGTCACCTTGAGCGTCTTGAGGCGCGAGGCGATCTCAACACCGAGATCGGCCGGCGTCTTCGTCGCCAGCGGCTTGGATTTGGCCTTCATGATATTGGGCAGGCTCGCATAGCGCGGTTCGTTGAGACGCAGATCGGTCGTCACGATCGCCGGCAGTTTGAGGCTTACGGTCTCCAGACCGCCATCCACCTCACGGGTCACCGCGACAGTCTCGCCCGATACTTCGACCTTGCTGGCGAATGTGCCCTGCCCCCAACCGAGAAGGGCTGCCAGCATCTGGCCGGTCTGATTGGCATCATCGTCGATGGCCTGCTTGCCGAGGATCACCAGGCCCGGAGCCTCCTCGGTGGCGATGGCCTTCAGGATCTTGGCGACGGCGAGCGGCTCGACCTCATCGTCAGTCTGGACGAGGATCGCGCGGTCGGCCCCCATGGCGAGCGCGGTGCGCAGCGTTTCCTGCGCCTTGGCGACGCCGATCGACACCACCACGATTTCGGTCGCGACTCCCTTTTCCTTGAGGCGGATAGCCTCTTCGACGGCGATCTCGTCGAACGGGTTCATCGACATCTTCACGTTCGCCAAATCGACGCCCGTCCCATCCGCCTTCACGCGCGGTTTCACATTATAATCGATAACCCGCTTGACGGGCACAAGCACCTTCATGGATCAATCCTACTCTGATTGTAATGCCGCCTGATATTCGGCAATGAGTCTCTCACAGATGGATCGGGCCGGTTGGACGGCAGTGGTAGCGCCGACACCGTGGCCTGCCGACCAGATCGTCTTCCAGGCCTTGGCCTCCTCCGAAACCGAAAGCGCGCCATGTGGCTCAGGGAGAGTCGCGGCTTCCAGCGAGGGCCGGAGAAAATTGGCCCCGACGCCGGTGACCCGGTCCGTATAGACGATATCCGCTGGTCCGGCCCCGATCACCATGTCTTTCTGTGCCGGCGAGGCGAGACTCTCTTCCGACGCGATGAAGTGGGATCCGATATAGGCAAGATCGGCCCCCATCATCTGCGCGGCCGCGATCTGGTGGCCGCGCGTGATGGCGCCGGAAAGCGCCAGCGGCCCCTGGAAGAAGCGCCGTATCTCGTCAACCAGTGCGAACGGGCTCATCGTGCCGGCATGTCCCCCCGCGCCGGCAGCGACCGCGATCAGACCGTCGACGCCAGCTTCGAGCGCCTTTTCCGCATGACGCACGTTCGTCACGTCGTGAAAGACCAGCCCGCCATAGCCCTGAACCACCTGGACAAGATCCGCGATGGCGCCGAGCGAGGTGATGACCAATGGCACATGGTGCCGAACGATCAGTTCCAGATCGGCGTCGAGCCTCGGATTGCTCTTATGGACGATGAGGTTGACGCCGAAGGGCGCCGCTCCCGGCATGGGAGCCAGCCGCTCCTCGATTTCATCCAGCCATTCACCGAAACCTTGACTGGTGCGCTGGTTGAGCGCCGGGAAAGTACCAAGCAGTCCCGCCTCGCAGCAACTGACGACAAGGTCCGGTCCCGACACAAGGAACATCGGCGCAACGATGGCTGGAATGGCCAGCCGCTTTTCGAGGCTTGCCGGAAGCGTCAAAACACGTCGTCTTCCAGCGCCATCAGCGACTTCTTGCCCGCCTTGATCGCCAGGAAGCTGGCGGTCGCCTGAGGCAGGATACGCTCGAAGAAGAACGTCGCCGTCTTGATCTTGGCATCGTAGAAGCGCTTGTCCTCGCTGCCGAAGAAGAGCTGCAAGCCTGCGATCTTGGTCGCCTTGGCAAAGCAATAGCCCATGGCCACCAGGCCCATCAGACGCAGATAGTCCGCCGACGCCGCGCCCGCCTCTTCGGGATCCTTGAGCGCCCGCTGCGCGACCGTGGCCGTCGAAAGCTGCAGCGCCCCGAACGCCTTGGCGAGCGCCTCGATCATCGGCTTCATCGGTCCGTCGACGTTGTTTTCCTCGATGAAAGCCGACACCGGATGGAAGAAGCTGCGCAGATAGCGGCCCATATGGGCGCCGAGCTTGCGGCCGACGAGATCGAGCGCCTGAACGCCGTTCGTCCCCTCATAGATCATGGTGATCCGGGCATCACGGGCATATTGCTCGACGCCGCTTTCGCGGATGTAGCCGTGGCCACCATAGCATTGGACCGCAAGGTTCGCGCTGTCGAACGCAAGGTCGGTGAAGAGCGCTTTGACGACGGGGGTCATGAGCGCAATGAAGTCACTCGCACGCTGGCGCACTTCGGGTTCGGGAGAATGTTTTTCCGCGTCCAGGGCGCGCGAGACCCAGGCCGAGAGCGCCCGGCATCCCTCATTATAAGCCCGCATCGTCATCAACATGCGGCGAACATCGGGGTGAACGATGATCGGATCGGCTGCCTGATCGGGATATTTGGGTCCCGAGAGCGCCCGACCCTGAATACGATCTTTCGCATACCAGGCCGCCGCCTGATACGCCGCCTCGCCCACACCCAGGCCCTGGATGCCGACGGAGACACGCTCCGTGTTCATCATCGTGAACATGGCGGCCATGCCCTTGCCAGGCTCACCGACGATCCAGCCGATCGAATCATCGAAGTTCATCTGGCACGTCGCCGACGCCTTGAGACCCATCTTGTGCTCGATCGCGGCGCAGGCGACGCCGTTCGATTGACCGGGAGTACCGTCCTCCCTGGGCAGATATTTGGGGACGAGAAACAAGCTGATGCCCTTCACGCCCTTGGGGGCGTCGGGCAGGCGGGCGAGCACGAGATGGATGATATTCTCGGTCAGGTCATGCTCACCGGCGGAGATGAAGATCTTGGAGCCGGTGACCTTGTAGCTGCCATCGCCCTGCGGGACCGCGCGGCTGCGCAGGAGCCCGAGATCGGTACCGCAATGAGGCTCGGTCAGGCACATCGTGCCGGACCACTGGCCGCTCACCATCTTGGGCAGGTAGGCCTGCTTGAGCGCGTCACTGCCATGGCCCTCGATCGCAGTGGTGGCACCATGGGTGAGGCCCGGGTAGAGGCCGAAGGAGAGGTTGGACGAGCAGATCATCTCCTCGACCAGCTTGTTGACCGCTTCCGGCAGCCCCTGCCCACCCCATTCCGGATCGGATGCGAGCGCGGTCCAGCCACCTTCGGCGAACTGCTTATAGGCTTGCGCGAACCCCGCCGGCGTCCGCACAACGCCGTTTTCCAGATGACACCCCTCCTCGTCGCCCGACCGGTTGATCGGCAACAGGACGTCGCGACAGAAGCGCGCCGCCTCCTCGAGGATGGCATCGGTCAGATCCGGTGTGAACTCCGACAGCGCGGGAATATCCCCGAAGCCGTCATCGGCATGGAGTTCGTTGAGCACGAAGCGCATGTCGCGCAACGGGGCGTCATAGACTTGCATATTTATATCTCCTGACCGGTCGGCCATCCGGCCGCCGGCCGCCAATCAGTTACGCAGCGGCTTGCCGGTGACGAGCATCTGCTCGACGCGCGCCTGGGTCCGCGGGTCGCGCACCAGTTGCATGAAGGCCTTGCGCTCGAGCGCCAGCAGATCCTCTTCGGTCACGATGTCGATGAGATCCTTCTCGCCGCCCGTCAGGACGTCGGCGAGCGCGCCGGATACGACACCATCGTAAGATGTGGCGAGGCCACGGGCCTGGAAGCCTTCGACAGCCATCGAAAGAGCGGACTTGCCTCCCGCGCCAGGCAAGCGGAATTCCGGAGCCACAGGCGGTTTGTAACCGTCGGCCAGTTCCAGTGCCTTCGCCTTGGCGTCCGCCAGCAGACGGTCCCGGTTCATCGTAATGCCGTCCGAGGGACGCAGGAAGCCATGCTCCTTCGCCTCGGCGGCCGACTTTGCCACAGTGGCTGTCGATACCGTCTCGAAGACCTTGGCTACGGCCGGCATCGGCCCCTTGGGCATGCCGGGACTGGAGCGCCAGCGATCGATCATTTCACCGCATCCGCCCCAGCCAGGGATCAGACCCACGCCGCACTCGACCAGACCCACATAGCTTTCGGCATGGGCCTGCACGGCATCACTGTTGAGCAGGATCTCGCAACCGCCGCCCAATGCCATGCCGGCCGGAGCGCTCACGACCGGGAACAGCGCATATTTGAGCGCCTTGTAGGCCTGCTGCCCGCCCGCGACGAGCTTTTCGATCTCGCCCCATGCCGCGATGTTCAGTGCGAACAGAGCAAGACCGAGATTGGCGCCGGCGGAGAAATTGCTGCCCTCATTATAGACGACGAGCGCCTTGAACTTGTCCTGCACGACCGGGATCGCCTGACCGATCAGCTTCATCACATCGCCGTCGAGCGCGTTCATCTTGCCGGTGAACTCAAGGCAGGCAACGCCGTCGCCGACATCCCAGAGTGCCGCCGAACCATTTTTGAGGATCGGCTGGCTATGGAGCTTGATGTCTTCCAGCAGCAGCACGCCCTCGGGCCGCACGACATCATGATAGTCGCCGGCGGCATCGAGATATTGCCGACGGCCGTCCTGCACCCGGTAGAAAGGCCGATCTCCGGCTACCTTGAGGATCGCGGGAACATCCCGCCCCTCGGCGGCCAGCCGTTCGGCGAGCTTGCCCGGCCCAAGGCGATCGATCAGTTCGAACGGCCCGAACTTCCAGTTGTAGCCGAGCTTCATCGCGTCATCGATGCCGACGATGTTGTCCGCAGCTTCACCGACCAGACTCGCGGCATAGGAAAGAACCTTGCCGAGAATTTCCCAGGCATAGGCGCCGACCTTGCCGGGCGCAGCAACCAATGCTGCCAGGTCCTTCTCGGCCCGGCCCGGCAAGGAAGCCGGCTTCACCGATACGCGATATTCGCCGGTCGCGAGATCGAGCGCTTTCTTGGTCTTCGTCGCCTTGTCGAACGCGTAGAAACCGCCCTTGCCCTTCCGCCCGGTAAAGCCTTCCGCGATCATCCTGTCGACGAGCGGCATCGGCCTCACCGTGTCGAAATAGGCGTCACCTGCCGGCAGCGTCGAGGACAGGCTCTTCGTGAGCAGCGGCATGAGGTCGACGCCAACGAGATCGACAAGGCCGAAAATGCCGGTCTTGGGCACGCCCATCGGCTTTCCGCCGATCTGGTCGGCTTCCTCCACCGTCAGCCCCTGGTCCATCGCGGCATTGATCGCGACGGCCAGCCAGTAGGTACCGATGCGATTGGCGATGAAGCCCGGCGTGTCCCGCGCCGGCACGATGCGCTTGCCGAGCTTTCGATCGACGAAATCCGAGACGCGCCTCGCCACAGCCGTATCAGTGTCGGGGCCGGTCACGATTTCGATGAGCCGCATGTAGCGCGGCGGATTGAAGAAATGGGTGATCAGGAAGTCCTGTTTGAACTGATCGTCCCGCCCCTCGACCAGATGGCCAAGCGGAATCGTCGAGGTATTGGACGATACCGCCGTGCCCGGACGCTTGAGCTGCTCGAGCTTGGCGTAGAGCGCCTGTTTGATGTCGAGCCGTTCGACGATCGCCTCGACGATCCAGTCGCATTCGGCCACCCGCTCGAGATGGTCGTCGATATTGCCCGTTTCAACGAGCTTCGCCGCAGCCTTCGACATGAAGGGCGCCGGATCGGTCTTCAGCATCTTCGCGACCGCACCCTTCGCCACGGCGTCACGATCGCCGCCCTCCTTGGGCACGATATCGAGCAGCAGCACCGGCACGCCGGCATTGGCGACCTGCGCTGCGATGCCGGCGCCCATGACGCCTGCGCCGATCACGCAGACCTTTTTGATGGTTTCCGGCGGGGCGCCGACTGGCTTGATGGCCTGCTCGCTCATTCCGCCGCCTCCAGCACGGTGGCGATGCCCTGACCGCCGCCGATGCACTGGGTGGCAAGCGCATAGCTGCCGCCTTCGCGCTTCAGCAGAGCCGCGGCCTTGCCCACGATCCGCGCACCGGTCGCCCCCAGAGGGTGGCCTATCGCGATGGCGCCGCCGTCCAGATTGACCTTCGACTGGTCAAGCCCCAGGTCGCTGATGCAGGCCAGTGACTGGCTCGCAAAGGCTTCGTTGAGCTCGACAACGTCAAGCTGGTCCACACTGAGCCCCGCCCGCTGCAGCGCCTTGCGCGAGGCCTCGACCGGTCCGATGCCCATGATCTCCGGCTGGCAGCCAGAGACAGCAACCGACTTGATGCGGGCAAGGATCGGCAGTCCATGCGCGCGCGCATAATCCTCGCTCGTGACCAGGATTGCGCTTGCGCCATCGGTCAGCGGCGAGGACGTTCCCGCCGTTACCGTGCCGTCCTGGCTGAAGGCCGGCTTCAGCCCGGCGAGGGTTTCCGTCGTCGTGCCGGCACGCGGCGTGCCATCCTTGTCGACCACGCCCGCCTTGGTCGTGATCGGCACGATCTCGGCCTCGAGCTTGCCGGACGCGATAGCCGCGGCCGCCTTGTCCTGACTGGCGACCGCAAAGGCTTCCTGCTGGGCACGGGTGATCTGATATTTGGTCGCGATATTCTCCGCCGTGTCGCCCATGCCCATATAGGCGGCGCTCTTCTTCGCGAGCTCGGGGTTCGGCAGCGGATTGAACCCCATCATCGGCACGCGGCTCATCGACTCCACGCCCGCGCAGATGAAGGCCTCGCCGGCGCCAAGCTGAATCTGGCCCGCAGCGATGTGGACCGAGCTCATCGACGATCCGCAGAAGCGATTAACGGTCATGCCGCCGACAGAGAGCGGCAGGTCGGCGAGAAGACCGATAAGGCGCGCGATGTTGAAGCCCTGCTCGCCTTCAGGAAAAGCGCAGCCCAGCACGATATCCTCGATATCTTCGGCCTTCACGCCGGTCTGCTGAATCAGTCCGCGAATGACCTGAGCGGCCAGATCGTCAGGGCGGACGCGCGCCAGCGCGCCCTTGCCTGCCAGGTGAAAGGGGGACCGGGCATAGCCCGCAACAACCACATTACGCATCGATGATAGCCTCTCCAGGGAATCGGACATCTGATTACCTAATGGTGCGTGAAATGACGTTTACGTCAACTAAAATCTTTGGCACTCTTCTCACGCCGTCGAGGGAATCGTCATGCACCGGTTCCCGGGAGGCTTGATATCGGAGGTCTTGGCCGAGGAACGTACGGATGCTCGCCAGTGAAAAACCGCGCACTCTCATCCCGGCGATGATGCTCGCGCCCGTCTTATCGACGGCTGCGCCTCTCCCCAAGCGCCACTGCACCTGTTTTCGAAGGCGCACACATGCGATTTTCTGAGCATCCCCTCCGGCGTCAGATCGTCGGCGAAATGCATCTGCGCCGTTTTCCTGCACTCGAATTGCCCGCCATGGCATTTCAGACGGTTCGCCTGGTCGATGAGAATGACCGGGAGAAGGAATGGCTGATCCTGCAGCAGCGATGTGCCTCTGGACTCGATCGCAACCTGCGCCACCTGGAAACGGAGTGGTCCGCCAACGGGCGGCTGGCCTGGGAAAGGCACAGTGAAGCGGTCACCACGACGCTAACGTCAACCTCGGTCAGCGCGGACGCGCAGTTCTGGTCTGCTCCCGACGTCGGCCCCTTCAGTGATACCTTGCAGTGGATGGAAACGCTGCCGGGCCTGGTCATCCGCGCAACCCACATCGTCGTTGTGGCGAACGATAGCTACGCCGAGCCGGTTGTCGATCGGGCCGACTTCCATCCGGGCCATCTCGTCTCCTGCATCATCGGGGATAGCGTCCGGATCTGGAGCGACTTTCGCATTCACGCCGGCGGCTACGGGCGCCTGGTCGTTGCCGCGAACGGGGCGGCTGACGGCGAAGTGTCGCGTTCCATCCAGCGCATTCAGGAACTGGGCAATTATCGCAATCTTTCCTTGCTTGAAGGCACGCACAGATCAATAGCTTGACGGCGTCACACACGAACACGCCCGAACCCTGACGACGGGGCCAGCAGCGCCTGACCCCTCCAATTCGCACACAACCTAATAGGCATTTTGATGACGCATTGAGCTATTGACTTACCTATACGTCATTGAGATGGTTATGGGACGCTGATTTGCCGCATATTGGCTCCAGACGTGAAACAGACGGTCGCCTGAAGGCGCGCGGAGAGGAACAATGTCGATCATTCTGACACTACTGGCTTCGAGCACTGCATTGCCCGCCGACACCGTTGTCGGTCGCTGGCAAACCGAGAGCCGTCATGGCGTCGTGGAAATCACCCGCTGCGGGCAATCGATCTGCGGTGCCTTGATCAGTTCCGACGGGATCAAAGCCAACCCCGAACTACGTGACGAAAAGAACAAGACCGCTGCGTTGCGCGGTCGTCCGCTTCGTGGATTGCAGATTCTGCAGGGTTTTACGTGGAAGTCGGGCAGTTGGTCGGGTGGTTCCATCTACAACGCTGAGGATGGCGGTACATACAGCGCGACGGTCACGTTAGCCGATCGGGATCATTTGCGCCTCAAGGGCTGCATCGTCTGGCCCCTGTGCAAGACGCAGACATGGACGCGCCTCCGATAAGCACGAGGAATTTGACAATCACGAAAGGGGAGATGGGCGTGGCAGGCAAAAATTGGAAAGTTGGGATCGCAACATCGGCCGTGGCGGCTGGATTGCTCGCGCCGCAAGCCGCGAGCGCGCAGGCCTTTTACCTTCAGGAACAATCGTCCAGAGGTGCCGGACGAGCCTTTTCGGGCGAGGTCGCCGACCAGGGCGTACAGTCCCTCTGGTGGAATCCGGCTGCGATCGCAGGCATGGAAGGAGTCGATGCCCACCAGGCCGTAAGCGTAATCCTTCCCAAAGGGTCGGTTGACAATGTCAACACGCTCATTGTCCGTCCCGGGCAGTCGGCTGCGGCTGTAGGCGGGAGCCAACGCTCTCGTGATCCGATCAATAATGGCGTACTACCCTCCGGCGCGATAGCCGTCGGCCTGACATCACGGCTCGCTTTGGGGCTGACCGTCGCCTCCCCTTATAGCTTCACAACCAATTATGATGCCGACAGCTGGGCACGGTATAGCGCCGACAAGACCAAGCTGCGAACATACGACATCCAGCCATCGATCGCCTACCTCGTTACGCCAAATCTCAGCATCGGCGCCGCGCTTAATATCGAATATGCCGACGCATCATTGTCCAACTATCTGCCGAACCTATCGCCTCTTCTCGCCGACGGCCACCAGGAGCTGAAAGGCAATGGTTGGGATCTTGGCTGGTCGGCCGGGCTGCAATATCGCGCCGGCCCCATGCAACTGGGCGCCAGCTACAAGTCGAGCGTGAAGCATAATCTCGACGGTTCGGTGACGACGACCGGTCTTCTTGGTCCGCTCGCCGGGCAAAACAGCGTAGTGAATGCAAACGCCACGTTCGAGACCCCCTGGCAGGCGATCTTCGGAGCGCGCGTGGCGGTGTCGCCCAAGGTCACCCTCAACGGTCAGGTGACCCGCATGGGTTGGTCGAAATTCGACGCTATCCGGCTCGGCGCGCCGCTCAACGTTTCAATCCCGGAAAATTACCGGGACACTTGGAGCTTCGCAGGCGGCATCGATTACGCGGTCACACCAGCCTGGACCGTTCGTGCCGGCGTTCAACACGCCCAGACCCCGACGCGCAACGGCAATCGGGACGCTCGAGTGCCTGACAGCAACCGTTGGAATTTCGCTGCCGGCACAAGCTATGCCGTGTCTTCCCGGTTCACGCTCGATGCGGGCGCAGCGTATATTACGTTCAAGGATACGACTATTGATCGCACGACAGCGGCCTATGCCGGCACGGCCGTGCAGACGCCGATCCTGATGGACGGCAAGCTCGAGGACGCGCACGCCGTCGTGCTGTCACTCGGCGGACGTTTCCACTTCTGATGCTGGAGATCGCCATGCCCCAGCCCGCCATCAGCGCCTTCCCGTCGATACCGGAACCGGCAATTCCGCCACGGCTCCTGACCGACCTCCTCGACAATGCGTTGAACCTTTATCCCGAACGCGTCGCCATCGACTTTCTCGGGCGAACCTGGACTTATGCGCAGGTGGGGCAACTCGTTCGCCGTGCAGCACGTGGATTGCAGGATCAGGGGCTGCGCAAGGGCGATCGGTTCGGCCTGTGCCTGCCGAACTGCCCCTATTTCGCGATATTGTACTTCGCGGCGCTGCGCGTGGGTGCGATCGTGGTCAACTTCAACCCGCTCTACACGGAGCGCGAACTGGAGCATCAGATCCGGGACTCGGGAACGCGCATGATGGCGGTACCGGACGTCCGGATAATCCACGAGAAAGTGCAAGCCGTCGCGCCACGTGCCGGGCTGGACAAGATCGTGTTGTGCGGCATGAGGGATATGCTGCCCTGGCTGCAAGGCCTGGGCTTTGCGCTATTCAAGCGAAAAGACCACGCGCGGATACTCGACGAAGGCCTTCATGTCCGGCTCAAGGCGCTTCTCGCCCATGATGCCGAACCTGACGCGGTAGAACGTCACCCTGATGATGTCGCGGTCCTTCAATATACCGGAGGCACAACCGGCGTGCCCAAGGGCGCAATGCTGACCCACGCCAACCTCACGGCGAACAGCGCCCAGATGGTGGTGCATGTGGGAGGACTTCGCCCGCAGCAGGAGAGAACTCTCGGCGTCCTGCCCATGTTTCACGTCTTCGCACTCACGACGGTGCTCAACTTCTCAGTCGAAATCGGCGCCGAAATCGTCCTGCTGCCACGGTTTGAGATGAAGCAGGTTCTCAACACGATGAAGCGCAAGCCGCCGACACAGTTCTTCGGCGTGCCTACGATCTATGTTGCCCTGAACGCGCTTCCGGACGACGAGATACCCGATCTCTCGGCCGTGCGCGCCTGTATATCCGGCGGCGCACCGCTCCCGCTCGAGGTACGCGAGGAGTTCGAGGCACGCACGCGTGCCAGGGTCGTGGAAGGATATGGGCTCTCCGAAACCGCCCCGATCATCGCCTGCAACCCGTTGTTTGGGACGGTGAAGGACAATAGCTGCGGCCCAAGTTTCCCCGGCACCATCATCGAGATCCGAGATCCGGAGAATCCCTCGCGGGTTCTTCCCCAGGGAGAACGCGGAGAAGTGTGCGCCCGCGGCCCTCAGGTGATGAAGGGCTATTGGCAGCGCCCTGCAGAAACCAGTGCTGTCTTCGTCGATGGCGCGCTACGAACCGGCGATATCGGCTATTTTGATGAGGATGGCTATCTCTTCCTCGTCGACCGCATCAAGGACATCATCTTCTGTGGCGGATATAATGTATATCCCCGGATCATCGAGGATGCGGCCTACCAGCACCCGGCGGTAAAGGAGGCGATCGCAATCGCGATTCCTGACGCCTACAGAGGTCAATCTCCCAAGTTGTTCATCGCGCTGCACGAGGGATCGAACCTGACCGTCGATGAACTCAAGGTCTTTTTGCAGGATCGCCTCAGCAAGATCGAGATGCCCAAGGCCTTCGCATTCCGGGACAGCCTGCCCAAGACGTTGATCGGCAAACTTTCGAAGAAGGATTTGATCGAGGAGGAGAACAAAAAGCTCGCCTGAGCCTCTATCCCCTGTCAAGCTACGAGGCTTATGCGCTTGAGTGGTAGGGTAGCCGTGATTGGAGGACAGGGAGTGGATGGCATGGGGAACTCGCTCCACCTCGCCGAGGACGATGAAACGCTTAAGGACGCGGATCGCGACAACCCCACGCACAAGGGGAGAACCCGCGCAAAGGATGCGGATTTACAAGTGTACGGCATCCAGGATGTCGCTCAGGAACTCGGACTGACACTTCGCACGCTACGCTTCTACGAAAAGGAGGGGCTTATCGCCCCTCAACGGGTAGGCAGTACCCGGGCATATTCCAGGCGTGAGATCGGACGCATACAGCTGATTTTGCGCGGCAAACGCCTTGGCTTCTCCATCAAGGAAATCAAGGAGTTTCTCGATCTCTACGATGCCGATCCCGAGCATAAGGAGCAAATGGAGCGATTGATTGCCCGCATCCGGGAAAGGTTGGTCGACTTGAAGACGCAGCGCTCTGCGCTCGACCTGACAATCGACGAGCTTACAACCATCGAAGTGGAAGCGATGGCAAAGTTGCAGCGATAATTTGGTCATCCCATTCTCTAACCGAGCGGTAACGCTTGATCGCGGCGCCCCCGATCCAATCAAGCCGTCAAGCGACGAGCGCCGCGCCGATCGCTAAGGCCGCCCCAGAACCGCGCCATGATCATCCAGGCGATGCCCGACGCGGTCATCGCCCCGCCGACCTGCCATGGCTCGAGGCCAAGCACGCGCGCGATGGGGCCCGCGAGCGCCACGAACGACATCATCGCCATCGAGCAGACGAAGGTCTCGAACATCAGTGGCTTCATGCTGAAAGCGCCTGATGCTTCCTCCCCCACTTGTTCGTCGCCTGTCGCTGTCGCAGCTTCGGTCATGCTGCTTCGTCCCGTGATGCGACCGGCGAACGGCCACCATTCCAGAGCAGCGCCGTCGAGACGGCATAGACAACGAGCCAGCCGAGGTTGAACGCGGCGCCGTCAAGCCAGGTGTGCGCCGGCTCGGGCAGGATGCGCGCGATCAGCATGCCGATCGCGACCAGCGAGACGGGATTGGCCAGCGCTGCGAACCAGCGTGGCCAGGCGGTGCGGCCCAGCGCGATGACGATCCCGAGGAGCAGCAGCGCCAGGCCCAGCGTCACGATCGGCATCAACCAGGCGATGAGCAGGACATGGTAGAAGTGCTGGCCGAGATCGAGCAGCGCGCCATGGGCCGCGGCCGGCGTTTCGAGGATCGTCTTGTAGGCCATGCCGACATAGTAGAAGCCCGCATGGCCGAGCGGAGACCAGGCGTTGCCGGCGACCAGCAGGACGAAGGTCAGCCAGCGCCACCAGCCCATCGCCGGACGCAGCCCTTCGAGCAGATGCCAGCAGCCCGCGAGATAGAAGACGATGCCGGCATCGGCCACCAGCGCGCCCGCGGCGAGCCGCGCCTCGGAGGATGGAAGCATCAGCGCGACACCGTCGAACTGGATGCGATCGGCATAGGTCTTCAGGATCAGCGGATAGTCGTCGGGACTTGCCCTAGCCCCGATGATCAGCGCGTCGCCAAGCGTCCAGAGGATCGCGCCGATCACGCCCGCGATACCGCAGAGACGAAGAAGCGGGAGCCGCTGGATATCCGTCATAGGCTTGTCCTTGCTTCGGCGCGGGATCGATCGACGAGACGCATGATCTCCTGGGCGATCAGCTCGGGCTCGCTGAACGGAACCATTGCCAGCGCTACCGTCGCCTGGCGGCCACGGGCAAGCCTCAGCCCAAGGTGACCACCGCGATCGCGCGTGAACTGTTCGGCTATGCCTGGGACATCGCCCGTCGGGTGTCGCCGGCGATAGCCGGCTGATCCACCCACGACATTAACGAGAGGAGGCGCCAGCGCACCAACTGCATAGCCTTGGCCGACGTGCCGCGGGCACCCGACTGTGATGGGCAATCCACGGTGTACGGTGGGGCAGGTTCGTCCGACGCCCGAACTTATACGGAGGATAGGCCCAGCGACGGATACGGATAGTGCGGTAATCAACCCGCGGATGAGAGCATGATCAATCGTCGTCGATCAGGCGCCCGCGGCACACCCGCCAAGGTCAATGCGACCGCTGGTCTCGAGGCCAGCGAAGGAGTAAACTCGGCCAGCGTCTCGGATGGCAGTCATGAGAGCGTATATCTGTGCCCGTTTTATGTGACGCCCCCGACATGGCGGTTTGAGTAGACGCGGAGAAGGGCGATGTCGCCCTTCTCCGCGCTCAGTCAGGCGGCGAGCAATTCGTCCGCCGGACCGAAGAATTCGTAATGAATGCGGTCGGATGGGACGCCAGCCAGCGACAAGGTCGAGACGGCGTGCCGCAGAAACGGGCGTGGTCCGCAGATATAGTAATCGGCCTCACCTACAGGCGTGTTGGCGACCAGCCATTCATCGGTAATGATGCCGGCGACGTCATAATCCCGTCCTGCGACTTCATCTTCGAGCGGGGTCTGATGAAAATCGGTGACGGTGATTGACTTGCCCCGCCCAGCGACAGCGCGAACATGATCACGCATTGCGTGGGTATCGCGGTCATGAGTTCCGTGGACATAGTGCACGGGGACTCCCGCCTCGCCCTCAGCAAGCGTTTCGAGCATGGCCACCATCGGGGTCAGCCCCACGCCGCCCGACAGGAGGATCACCGGGCGTTCGACATGCGCTGCCAGGAAGAATTCGCCTGCAGGCGCGGCAACTTTGAGCACCGTGCCCGGCTTGGCTTCATCATGAAGCCAGCCTGACGCAAGACCAAGCGGCTCACGCTTGACCGAAATGCGATAGGTTTCGCCGTTGGGGGCTGCTGAAATCGAATAGTTGCGCTTGACTGGCGGATGTCCCGGAATTTCAAGCCAGAAGGTCAGATATTGCCCGGGCTTGTGCCGCATGACGGCCCCGCCATCAACGGGGCGCAGAACGAAGGAATTGATGACGCTGCTCTCACGCACGACGTCCTCGACGCGAAAATCGCGCCAGCCATTCCATCCGCCGGTCGCATCCTTCTGTTCTGAGTAGACTCGCTGCTCGCGGGCGATCAGGATGTTGGCCAGGAACCAGTAGGCTTCGCCCCAGGCAGCGAGAATCTCATCGGTGGCCGCATCCCCCAGCACCGCCTTGATCGCCCCCAGGAGCGCCTCGGCAACGTGCGGATAATGTTCGGGCAGAATTTGCAGGCCAACATGCTTCTGCGCGATCCGCTCGACCGCCGGGGCAAGCGCACCGAGATTTTCGATGTTGCTCGCATAGGCGAGAATGGCGCCGGTCAGCGCCCGCGGCTGCGAACCGGCATCACCATGGTGCGATTGGTTGAAAAGGTCGCGAATGTTCGGGTTCTGGAACATCCGGGAATACATCTCGTTCACGATGTCGAGGCCATGCGCTTCGAGCGCGGGGACGGTCGCCTTGACGAGCGCAATGGTCTGATCGCTGAGGGGCTGCGTCATCAACTTCTCCTTTTTGAATGCGTTGAAAATCCCGGAATGTCAGAGCTTGGGAATGTGATCGTAAAAATCCACCTGCATCTTCATCGGCCCTGTCGGCGTTACGAAATGCGGTTGCTGAGGGAGAATCAAGCCAGGCTGGTCAGGCGTCAGGACGATCTCCGAAGGTGGCTCGAGGTAGGTTAGCCGGAGTTCGCCCTCCAAAACCCGGATCACGCCCCAAACACCAGCCTTCGTGTCATGTCGCGCGCGCAAGGCAGCCGGCAGAGTGTCCTGGTTGAACACCGGCGTGGAACGGTAAGGCAAGATTTCAGCCATGGGTTTGCCCTGGTCGCTCGATGGCATCCTTACGTTCCGCGTTGGCGACCGATGCAGCACTCCGTTCCTCCAGTTGGAAGAACATCGCCAGTTGCAGGCTCTCGGCGATGCGCCGCGCCTTCGCTTGTAGCGCCGCTGCCGCTTCGGGCGTCATCCTGTCATTGGTCGTTTGAACCCAGAGTGCGAGCCAGCGCTCGAACAGCGCGGGCGTTATCCTGGCCTTATGCTTCAAATGGGCCGGCACCGGTTGCCCCTTGTATCGGCCACTGGTGAGCATGACGGAGGACCAGAACGCAGTCAGCTTCCCAAGATGCTCCGGCCAGTCATCGATCGCATCGTTGAAAATCGGCCCAAGCGCGGGATCGGCGCGGACCCGCGCGTAAAATTCCTCCACCAAAGGAGTCAGCTCTTCTTCTCTGATTTTCGAGACACCGTCCACGACTCGCGCTCCAATCATGTATATATAATACATCGATCATGATTGCGCATAAACGCAAGGCTAGCGCATATTTCCAGGTCGTCGGTCGCGGCGATGTACACAGCCTGAGAAACTGCTCAGCCCCGCTAGTTTAGCCTTGAATCCGAAACACGAAGGCATAGCATCAGCCAGCGACCCGAAGGAGTCTCGGTAAGACGTAGACACCTTTCCTTGCCCGCCCGTCAAAAGACGGGCGGGTTTTCTTTTCCGATTCCGTAGGACATTCGCTGGAACGCTAATCCGCGTGATCTGGCGCACTCGGAATTTTCAAACACCGTCACAAATACCTAATTGTGCGCAGCTCAAGATCTAATCACCCGATTTTCGCGATCAAGCGGCCGGCGGCACCCTGCTCTGCCGCCAGATTGCGATTATAGGCGAGCGGCATCCGGGGACTCTTCCAGCGTAGCGCATCCATGATCCCCGCCAGATCCTCGCCGCTCGCAAACAGATCCTGGTTCAAGCCCACCCGCGTCGAATGCGCGCTCACGCCCTTGAGCAACTGCGCCAGATCATCGGCGGTGAGGTCGCTCAGCGCGCCCTTGTCGAAGGCGCGCCGGATCATTGCCCGCCAGATCGGCCCGATCGAACCCGCGTGCAACGCCCCCTCTCCCACATCATATTCGGTGCGCGCCGGCACCACCGACTTCGGCAATGTCTTGCGCAGATCCCAGCTTTCGCGGCCAGAAATCGTCTCGATCCGCCGCCCCTTGACCGCGGCCCGCGCCTTGTAGCGGCGCACCTGCACCCGGCGAAACAGCGGTCCCTCCTCGATGTCGGCAGCCGCAGTCCAGGCGGCGATCGCCCGCACCGAGCGCGGGCTGAGGAACGCGGTCGCGCCCTTTCCCTCCTGATCGCCCTTGCTGCGCGAAATCGTCAGCAGCCGCGCCTCGGGATCGATGGCGTCCACAATGTGCTCGACCTCGACCGCGACCAGCTCGGAGGCGCGCAAGCCCGTGTCGTAGGCGACCGACAGCAAAGCCCGATCCCTGAGCCCCGGCAAATCATCCGCGCAGGCCTCAAGCAGCCCCCGCACATTAAGCCCCCGGGGTGCGTCCCGCTCGACATTGCGCACCGGCCCCTTGAACCGCAGCGGCCGCGCCTGGGCTTGCGTGCTGCCCTTCTCCCGGCGGATCGCGCGGAGCCGCAGCTTGACCAGCTCGGCCTGGGTGGGATCCTTGATGTCGAGCAGCTGGTGGATCTTGGCGATCGACGCCTTGTAGCGACCGAGCGAGGCGGGTTTCGCCCCCTGCCCTGCCCGGGCATCGAGATAGTCGGCGACCGTCTCGGGAGTCGCCGGCGAGGTCACGCGCCCGTTTCGGCGGCACCAATGGTCGAACGCCTCGATGTCGCTGGCAAGCGCGCGCAGGGAATGCGGCGAGGATGCCGCCTGATAGGCGGCGATCAGCTCGGCGTTGATCGTGATTGGCGATCGACAGTTCAGCTTGGTCACCTCCCAGGCGAGGTCGACGGCCTGTCGGCCTCGCCGGCTGCTGATGGGCGCTGGGAGGCTCATCTGGACAGCGCGACAATCTGGTCGAAGCTGTTGTCGGACGCCAAAATAGAGCGCAATGGCGTGCAATGCGCTGTTATTGAGCGCCACAATAGACTGCATTCAAAGGGCGCAGCAGCGGCAGGCAGATCCGGTTACTGATCGGCGAACCGCTTGGCCAATCTGGCGCTTGCCCCACTTTTAGCGGCAAGCTTTGAGCCATACCGCAAGACGGTACGCGCATCGCGCCACCGGTAGGCCTGCATGATAGCTGGCAGTCCTTCTCCTGCCGCAAAATTGTCCTGGGCCACCCCGACCCGGATCGAATGTGACGAGACCGTGCTGAGCCAGCGGTCGCGTTCGGCTTCGCTCATTTCACCGAGCAGGCCCTTCTCCCAGGCGCGACGGATGAGCCGCCTGTAAATGAGTGTGATGCTGTTCGGGTGCAGGCGCTCGGTGCCGATGCTGTCGATCGAGCCGTCGAAGTGCGTCGTCACGCGGCGCAGCAGCGGACCCTTGTCCACCCTGCCCGCTTCACGCCAGCGGGCAATCGCCGCCATCGTCGCGGGAGAAAGATAAGCCTCGGCTCCGGCTTGCTTTCGGTCGGTCTTGCTTGAAGGGATGTGCAACAAACCGGCTCCGTCGCTGTCGGGCCCCTCGATATGCCCGACATCAATCGCGACCAGTTCCGAGCGCCGCGCGGCTGTATCGTAAGCGATGCGCAACATGGCCGCGTCGCGCATCCCCAATTCATCGCGGCGGCAGGCCTTGAGCACATGGGCCAGGCACACGCCAGAGGCGGGACTGTCGAGATCAGCGATGTCGCCCTTGAACCGGATGGCGCGCGCCTGCCTCTGGCGCACGCCGAGATGATTGCGCGCCGCCTTGCGCTCGAACTTGACCAGCGCTGCGGCGGTCGGATCCGTCAACCCTGCCATGCGGTAGGCCCACCCGACATGGACGAGGTAGCGCTCGATCGTGGCCATGGCGCGGGTCTTTACGGACGATGGATCGATCCCGGCAAGCGCACGGATCCAGGCGGCGACGTCGGCGGGTTCGGCCGCACCCGGTACAATCCGGCGTGAGTGGCACCACTGTCCCCACA
>NZ_LYMM01000040.1 GCF_002896965.1 Novosphingobium guangzhouense | reverse complement strand
GCGCCGCCGTGCTGCTGGCCGGCGCCGCCCGCGCCCGCGCCGCGCTTGACGGGCGCGACTACGTGGTGCCTGACGATGTCAAGGCGCTGGCCACTTCCGTATTGCGCCACCGCCTGCTGCTCAGTCCGGCGGCCGAAATCGAGGGCAAGCAGGTCGAGGCGCTCGTTGCGCAGCTGGTCGAGCAGACCGAAGCGCCGCGCTGATCCGGTGAAGGTCCGCATCGCCTCGATCATACCGACTGCCCGCGCCGTGGTGACGCTGGCGGCGATTGCACCGATCGCGCTGGTGATCGCGGCGGCGCGCCCGGCCTTGTGGGTGATCGCCCCGGTGGCGGCGATGGTGGTGCTGGCTCTGGTGGTGGTCGATGCCCTGCTGGGCGGCCGGGTAGCGGACTTTCGCGTTACCGTGCCGGGCGATGTCGAAGTCGGCGCCGAGGGGCGGATGGCGGGCGAAGCGTCCGTGCGATCGGGGAACCCGTCGCGCATGGACCTCGCCCTGGAATGCGATCCGCGTCTGGTGCCCGGCGGGCGGCTGGTGTTTCCGTTGTCCGCCGATGACGGCGGCTGGCGCGGTTCGGGCGGTTTCACTCCGTCACGGCGCGGCACGGGCAAGGTCACGCGCGCATGGCTGCGCTGGACCGGGCCGCTGGGCATGGGCGCGCGGCAACTGGCGGGGCCGCTGGATGAAGCCGTGCGGGTCTGGCCCAACGTTGCCGCCGTGCGTTCGCCCAGCCTGCAGACTTTCCTCAAAGATGCGCAGTACGGCTTGCTGGCCCGCCGTATCCGGGGGGAGGGGACGCAGTTCGAATCGCTGGCGGAGTACCAGCCCGGCATGGACCGCCGCCGGATCGACTGGAAATCGTCGGCTCGACACGTCCACCTCTATGCCAAGGAATACGAGGTGGAGCGCAACAACCAGATCGTCTTCGCTTTCGATTGCGGGCAGGCGATGTGCGAACCGATCGCGGATATGCCGCGCCTTGATCGCGCCGTCTCGGCCGCGCTGGCGACCGCCTTCGTGGCGCTGAAAGGGGGCGACCGCGTTTCGCTGTTCGGCTTCGCATCGCGGCCCGAGGTAGCGACGCCCTTCGTCACCGCCAGCAGCGATTTCCACCGCCTGCAGCGCGCGGCGGCGGGGCTGGAGTACCGCGCGGAAGAGCCCAACTTCACGCTTGCCCTTGCCACGCTGGCGGGGCGGTTGCAGCGGCGGTCGCTGATCGTGATCTTCTCAGACTTCTCCGATCCCACCAGCGCCGAACTGATGATCGAGAGTATCGGGCGGCTGGTGTCGCGCCACGTGGTCCTGTTCGTGACGATGACGGACGAGGAACTGGAAACGCTTTCCACCGCAGAGCCTGACGATATGGAAGTGCTGTCGATGGCGGTGGCGGCGGACGGGTTGTTGCGCCAGCGTGCGCTGGTTACCCGGCGGCTGCGGCAGATCGGCGTTGACGTGATCGAGGCGCCGTGGCGGCAGATCGGCACCCGGCTGATCGACGCCTACCTTGCCATCAAGCGCTCGGGAGCGATCGGATGAACGCCATATCGAACAGCGCCGCCAATGCTGCCATCGAAATCGCCGCGCTGCGTTCGGACCGCTTCCGGCTGGAGCGCGAGGCGGACTGGCAGCGGCTTGAGAACATCGTCGTGCGGATGGAAAAGGGGCGCCTGCGCGGCATCTCCGACGAAGACCTGCTGGCGCTGCCCGGCCTTTACCGCACCGTCGCCTCCAGCCTCTCCATCGCAAGGGAAACCTCGCTCGATGCGGCGACGCTGGGCTATCTGGAAACGCTGGTGCAGCGGGCGTGGTTCGTGGTCTATGGCCCGCGCTCCTCGTTGTGGGAATGGCTGCGCGGGTTCCTCGGCGGCGGCTGGAGCCGGGCGGTGCGCGGCATCGGCTTCGAGATCCTGATCGCGCTGCTCGTCATGGTGGCGGGCACGGTAGTCGGCTGGCTGCTCGTTTCGCACGACCCTGAATGGTACTTCGCGCTGATGGGGCGTGAAATGGCGGGCGAGCGGGTTCCCGGCGCCAGCGCCGAAGTGCTGCGCGGGACGATCTTCGGCAATACCGAGAAAGCGGGGATGAGCGTTTTTGCTGCGCAGCTGTTCAGTAACAATGCGCAAGTCTCGATCCTTGCGTTCGCGCTGGGCTTTGCGCTTGGCATCCCCTCGCTGCTGCTGCTGGTCCACAACCTTGCGGGGCTGGGGGCGATGGGCTGGGTCTATTGGAAGGCCGGGCTGCTGATTGACTTCGCGGGGTGGATCAGCATTCACGGCACGACCGAACTGTTCGCGATCCTGCTTTCCGGCGCGGCGGGGCTGCATGTCGGGCGCGCGATCGCCTTTCCCGGCAACCGTCCGGTGCTGACGGCCACGGCAGAGGCCGGACGCCGCGCGGCAGTGGTGATGGTCGGGGTGGTGCTGATGCTGGTCGTTGCCGCACTGCTCGAAGGTTTTGCGCGCCAGTTGGTGGACCAGACCCCCGCTCGTCTCACCGTGGGCGGGTTCATGCTGCTGGCGTGGAGCGCCTACTTCTTCGCTTTCCGCGGAAGGGCCGGGCGATGAAGGGGCTGCCCCGTCGTCGAAGGACGAATAAAGGCCGCGCAGGCAAGCAGCGCGTGCTGGTGACGCCCGAAGGCATCGCGCTGCCGGTCACGGTGGCGGGGCGGGGCGCGCGCGTGGGGGCGTTGATCCTCGACCTCATCATCATCTTCCTGCTGATGCTGGGCACTTCGCTGGCGCTGATGCAGATCGCGGGCGGCGCCGCGCAGATCGGCCAGATGGCGCAGGGCAAGGGTGTGGCAGCACAGGCGCTGCAGTTCCTGATCGTCGTGTGGATCGTGGCGATGTTCCTGTTCCGCAACGCCTATTTCCTCTTTTTCGAACTGGGCCCCAGAGGCGCGACGCCCGGCAAGCGGATGACCGGCATCCGCATCGCCGCGCGCGACGGCGGGCGCTTGACCGCAGAGATGGTGATCGCCCGCAATCTTCTGCGCGATATCGAGATGTTCCTGCCCATTCCGCTCATCGCCATGGCCGGGGTGGATAACGGCATGGCCTGGCTGGCGGCGGCGGGGTGGCTGGCGATCTTCCTGCTGTTCCCGCTGTTCAACCGCGACGCCCTGCGCGCGGGGGATGTGATCGCGGGCAGCTGGGTGCTCGAACGCCCGAAACAGAAGCTGCAGGCGGCGATGACCACATCCGAGGCCGGCTCCGGATCCGGCGCGGCCGAGCGTTTCCAGTTCCGCTTCGAGGAGCACGAACTGGCTGTTTACGGCGAATTCGAGCTTCAGGCACTGGAGCGCGTATTGCGCGAGGACCGGACCGATGCGGTGGAGACGGTTTACCAGACCATCGCCGAGAAAATCGGCCGCAACGACGGCTGGGGCACGGAACGGCGCTTCCTTTCGGACTACTACACCCAGTTGCGGGCGCGGCTGGAAGCGGGCATGCGGATGGGGCGGCGCAAGGCCGACAAGCACGCAGAGTAGAGCATGAACATTACCATCAGGCCCGATGACCTCACCGCCGATGCGGTGCTGGCGCTGCTCCAGTTCCATCTCGACGAGATGCACCGCTGGTCCCCGCCCGAGAGCGTCCACGCCATGCCCGCCACCCGGCTGCGCCAGCCGGACGTTACATTCTTCTCTGCCTGGGATGGCGATGTGCTGGCGGGGTGCGGCGCGATCAAGCACCTTTGCGAAGGGCACGGCGAACTCAAGTCGATGCGCGCGGCGCCCGAATATCGCGGCAAAGGCGTGGGCAAGGCACTGCTGCTGCGCCTGCTGGAAGAGGCGCGCGCGCGTGGCTATGCCCGCGTCAGCCTTGAAACCGGGCGGCCTGAGCCGTTCCATCCAGCGCACGGCCTCTACCGCGCGCATGGCTTCGTGGAGTGTCCGCCGTTCGGGGACTATGTCTCCGACGATTTCTCCATCTGCATGACGAGGGAACTGTGATGGACCTTCGCGTCGCAGCCCTTACTGATGCCGCCGCGCTGGCGCGGCTTGGCGCGGATGCCTTCGTGGCCAAGTTCGGGCACCTCTACACGCCGGATAACCTCGCCAACTTCCTTGCCGATGCACATAGCGAGGCAAAGGTGGCGAAAGAGATCGCCGACCCTGCGATGCGCGTGATGGTGGCGGAGCGGGACGGAAGGCTGCTCGGCTATTGCAAGCTGGTTATGATCTGCGGCTGGCCGGAACATGCGCGGGCGGCGACGGTGATTGAACTCAAGCAGCTCTACACCGCGCCCGAGGCGACCGGGCAGGGTATCGGCGCGGCGCTGATGGACCGGGCGATGGAGGAAGCGGCGGCATTCGGGGCAGGCGAAATCCAGCTGTCGGTCTATTCGGAGAACCCCGGCGCGCAGAAGTTCTATGCGCGCTACGGCTTCGCGAAAGTCGCCGATATCCATTTCATGGTCGGCGAACAGCGGGACGAGGAATTCCTGTTCGCGAAGCTGCTCTAGAACGTCAGAACCACTTCAACCGCCGCAGCAGGATGATCTCCACGCCAAGGATCGCGGCGCAGAGCCCGGCGATGATCCAGAAGCCGTGGGAACCCTGCTGCGAAAGTGGAATGTCGCCCACGTTGATGCCCAGCAGCCCGGTGATGAAGGTCAGCGGCAGGAATACCCCGGCGACCACTGCCAGTACATATTGCGTGCGCTGGCTGTTCGCCGCCGCACGGGCGCGGATATCGTCCTGCAGCACCACCGCCGATTCCTTGCTGATGTCCAGATCGTCGAGATAGCGGCGCAGGCGGGCGATCGATTCGGCGATCTCGCGCCGGTCATGTTCCTCGAACCAGCCGGGCGCGCCGGTAGAGATCGCCATGAGCGCTTCGTGCTGGGGCGACATGTGGCGCTTCAGGGCCAGGCAGTTGCGGCGGATCGTCACGATCTTGTCGAGCGTCTCCTCCGGGGCGTTCTCGGTCGTCTCGTCCTCAAGGTCGTCGATTACCGCGTTCATGTCGACGATGGCGTGGCTCATGCGGTCGATCAGGTGCTCGGTCAGCGCGGTGATCAGGGCACCGGCGTCTTCCGGCCCGTCGCCGCCGTCGAGGTCGTCCGCGACGAGGCGCGGCGTCTGCAGCGGGGCGCGGCGCAAGGTGACGACGCGGTGGCCATCGCTCCACAGCTGCAGCGAAAGCATGTCTTCGGGCGCGGCACCGGGGTTGAAGTTGATCCCGCGCAGTGTCGCCACCAGCGTCTGTCCTTCGCGGAAGGCGCGGGGGCGGCTGGCGTCACTGGTCAGCAGTTCGGCGGTGGGCTCTGGAATTGCGCAATGGGTTTCCAGCCATTCCTGCACGCCGGGGTGCGTGCGCAGCAGGTGAATCCACAGCACTTCGCCCTCGACGCCGGGGCTCCAGCGCTGGGCTTCCTTCCAGTCGACCACCCGCGCGCCGCCGCGCCCGTCAAGCACGCGCCCGAACAGCAGGGGGAGTTCGCAGGTATCGTCGTCAGTCAGGGGCTTGGCGCTGGCATGGACCGTCATGCAGGGGTGAATGCCCGAAATCGGCGGAAGTCTCCAGAGCGGCGCAAATCGTCTTCAATCCGCAGCCTCAAGCGCCTATAGAGGGACCATGTCTTCCGTTCGTCCATGGCGCGATATCGAGCGCCGCAAGAGCCGCCAGATCATGGTCGGCAGTGTCCCCGTCGGCGGCGATGCGCCGATTACGGTCCAGACCATGACCAACACCCTGACGTCCGACGCGAAGGCGACGATCGATCAGATCCGCCGCTGCGAGGATGCCGGGGCCGATCTGATCCGCGTCTCCTGCCCTGACGTGGAGAGCACGGCGGCCTTCCGCGAGATCGCGCGCGAGGCCCGTGTGCCGCTGATCGCGGACATCCATTTCCACTACAAGCGCGCGCTCGAAGCGGCGGATGCGGGCGCGGCCTGCCTGCGCATCAACCCCGGCAACATCGGCTCGTCAGACCGCGTGGCCGAAGTGGTGCGCGCGGCCAAAGCCAACGGCTGCGCGATCCGCATCGGCGTGAATGCGGGCAGCCTCGAAAGGCACCTGCTGGAGAAGTACGGCGAGCCTTGCCCCGAAGCGCTGGTCGAATCGGCGATGGATCACATCAAACTGCTGCAGGACCACGACTTCCACGAATACAAGGTGGCAGTGAAGGCCAGCGACGTGTTCCTGGCCGTCGCCGCCTATCAGGGGCTGGCGGACGCGGTGGACTGCCCGCTGCACCTTGGCATCACCGAGGCGGGCGGCCTGATCGGCGGCACCGTCAAGTCCTCGATCGGCATGGGCATGCTGCTCTGGTCCGGCATCGGCGACACCTTGCGCGTTTCTCTTTCGGCCGAGCCGGAAGAGGAAGTGCGCGTTGGTTTCGAGATGCTCAAGGCGCTGGGCCTGCGCACGCGCGGCGTTCGCGTGGTGTCCTGCCCCAGCTGCGCGCGTCAGGGTTTCGACGTGATCCGCACGGTGGAAGCGCTGGAAGAACGCCTGCAGCACATCAAGACGCCGCTTTCGCTTTCGGTGCTGGGCTGCGTGGTCAACGGCCCCGGCGAAGCGCGGGAAACCGACATCGGCCTTACCGGCGGCGGCAACGGCAAGCACATGGTCTACCTGTCAGGCGTGACTGATCATACCGTGCAGAGTGAAACCATGCTCGACCACATCGTCAGCCTCGTGGAAGCCAAGGCAGCCGAGATCGAGGCCGCCAATGCCGCGCAGGAAGCCGTCGCGGCAGAGTGATTTTCAGCCGGAGCTTTCGAGTTCCGCCAGCAGCCACGTTTCGAACGCCCGGATGATCGGGCGGTCGGCGTGGATCAGCGGATAGACCAGCGAGTGCAGAGTCTCCCGGATCGTGCATCCGGGTAAAGCCGCGACCAGTCTACCCTCGGCCAGTTCGCGCTGGGCAAGGCGCGTCGATTCAAGCGCGACGCCAAGGCCGTTGGCGGCGGTGGCGATCACCATGAAGCTGCGGTCGAAACGCATCGCATAGGCTGTCGGCGCGGGAACACCGGCAAGCTGCGCCCAGCGCGCCCATGTCACCCGGTTGCGATCGCCGTTGATCAGCGGCAGCGCCATGACGTCCGCCGCGCAGGTGATGGATGCCGCCATCTGCGGCGTGCAGAGCACCGTCACGTCCTCTTCCCCCAGCGGGATCGCCTTGACCGGACCGGGCAGCGGCGGGCCGTTGACGATATCCGCATCCACTTCATCGGCGGCGAAGCGTGAATAGTCGGTGCTAGCGGTGATGCGGATATCCATGCCGGGATGGTTGTCGAGGAAGGCGGGCAGGCGCGGGGTCAGCCACAAGGCCGCGAAGCTGGGAGCCGCGTGAAGACGCAGGAAACGCGCGCGTCGGGCCGAGACCTCCTCCAGCCCGCGCCGGATTTCCACGAACCCGGCAGCGACATGGCGATAGAGCGCTTCGCCGTCCGCGCTCAGCTTCACCTGCCGCAAGCTGCGGTCGAACAGGCGGGTGCCAAGGCTGTTCTCCAGCTTGGTGATCGCATGGCTGACCGCGCTGGGCGTGAGGCCAAGTTCGTCGGCGGCCTGACGGAATGAGCCCTGACGGGCAGCGGCTTCGAAGACGCTGAGAGGCTGTAACGCGATCGGCATGGGTGAATCTCAGTCACCTTATAGAGAGAAACGTCCATTTGTCATAGATGCATGTGCGATTGATAAAGCGGCAACAGATCAGAAAAAACTGACGTCGAGAGGATCGCACTAAGCGCCCGCAGACCGGGGCCAAAGGCATCTCCTCGCGTCGTGAGGAGAATTGATGACCGTTTCCGCAACCAACATGCCGGTAGAGGAGCTTTCCCGCCGTGCCTACAACATCCGTCGCCATGCGCTGAAGATGGGGCAGGTGCAGGGGCAGGGCTATGTCGGGCAGGCGCTGGGCGTCGCCGACGTGCTCGCCGTCTCGTACTTCCGCGCACTGACCTACCGCCCCGGCGAGCCGGAGTGGGAAGGTCGCGATCGCTTCCTGCTGTCCATCGGTCACTATGCCATCGCGCTTTACGCCGCGCTGATCGAGGCGGGGGTGATCCCGCTTGAGGAACTGGAAACTTACGGTTCGGATGACAGCCGCCTGCCGATGTCGGGCATGGCTTCGTACACGCCGGGCATGGAAATCTCGGGCGGTTCGCTGGGACAGGGTCTTGGCATCGCGGTCGGCATGGGCCTCGGCCTCAAGCGCAAGGGCACCGGGCAGTTCGTCTACAACCTGATGTCGGACGGTGAACTGGGCGAGGGATCGACCTGGGAAGCCGCCGCTTCCGCCGCGCACTGGAAGCTCGACAACCTCATCACGATCGTCGACTTCAACAACCAGCAAGCCGACGGTCCTTCCACGCAGGTGCTGGGCATGGGCGATATCGCCGCCAAGTTCGCCGCCTTCGGCTGGCACGCACAGTTCGTCAACGGCAATGACATGGAAGCGCTGGTCGAGGCGTTCGACAAGGCCCGCGAACTGGACGATCCGCGCCCCCGCGTGATCGTGGCCGACACTCTGATGGGGCGCGGCGTGCCGTTCCTGGAAGCCCGTGAGAAGACGCACTTCATCCGCGTCGACGAAGACGAATGGGACAAGGCCATCGATGTGCTGGACGCCGGCTACGCCGCTGCGACCGCCTGATCCTGCCCTCCGATTTACGAAAGATCCTGCCTCATGTCCGTTGAAGCACCCGCTAAACCGCGCCTGAAGACTTCGGCGATGATCGCCTCGATCGCCGCCGAGGGCCAGCGCACCGTCTCCGCCCCGTTCGGCCACGCGCTCTCGAAGCTGGCCGAGACGAAGCAGAACATCGTCGGCATGTCCGCCGACCTTGCCAAGTACACCGACCTGCACATCTTTGCGGCTAATCACCCTGACCGGTTCTACCAGATGGGTATGGCCGAACAGCTCCTGATGATGTCGGGCGCGGGTATGGCGCGCGAGGGTTTCCAGCCCTGGCTGACGACCTATGCCGTCTTCGCTGCCCGCCGCGCCTACGACTTCCTGTGTCTTGCCATCGCCGAGGAGGGGCTGGACGTGAAGGTGTGCTGTGCGCTGCCCGGCCTCACCACCGGCTACGGACCTTCTCACCAGGCGACCGAGGATCTGGCGATCTTCCGCGGCATGCCGGACCTGACCATCGTCGACCCGTGCGACGCGATCGATATCGAGCAGGCCGTGCCGCAGATCTCCGACCACAAGGGTGCTGTCTACATGCGCCTGCTGCGCGGCAAGGTGCCGGCGGTGCTTGACGAGTACGATTACAAATTCGAACTCGGCAAGGCGAAGATGCTGCGGGATGGGGCGGACGTGTTGTTCATCTCATCTGGTCTGATGACCATGCGGGCTCTGGAGGCCGCAGACCGCCTGCGTGCCGACAAGGTGGAAGCCGCCGTGCTCCACTGCCCGACGATCAAGCCGCTCGACGAAAAGACCATCATCGAAGCGGTCGCCGCGAAGCCCGGCCGCCTGGTCGTGGTGGCAGAGAACCATTCGGTGATCGGCGGCCTGGGCGAAGCGGTTGCCGCCTGCCTGCTCGGCAGCGGCACGGTGCCTTCGGGCTTCCGCCAGATCGGCCTGCCCGACAAGTTCCTTGATGCGGGCGCGCTGCCCACCCTGCACGACCGCTATGGCATCTCGACCGATCAGGTCGTGGCCCGAACCCTTTCCTGGCTGGGCTGAGTTCCTTCCGGGTCGCAACGGGAGCGCATCCCGGCCGTTCCTCCCACCGGTCGAAGATGCGCTCCCGCCAACAGAACTGAAAAGAACATAAAAGGAGAGAGGCTGTGAGTCTCGCAACCGAGATGCCGCGGGACGTTCCCGTGGTGAAGGACGAACGGCGCGAAAAGGTCTATGCCAGGATCACCTGGCGCCTGATGCCGTTCCTGTTCTTCTGCTTCTTCGCCGCGTACCTAGACCGGGTAAACGTTGGCTTCGCGAAGCTGCAGATGGCGGACGAACTGGGCCTCAGCGAATACGTCTACGGGCTTGGCGCGGGCATCTTCTTCATCGGCTATGCGCTGTTCGAGGTGCCGAGCAACCTGATCATGCACAAGGTCGGCGCGCGGCTGTGGATCGCGCGGATCATGATTACCTGGGGTATCATCTCCGGCCTGTTCGCCTTCGCGCAGACGCCGATGCACTTCTACATCCTGCGATTCCTGCTGGGCCTTGCCGAAGCCGGGTTCGCGCCGGGGGTGCTGCTCTACGTCACCTACTGGTTCCCTTCGGCCCGCCGGTCGCGCGCGATGTCGATCTTCTTCATCGCCATTCCGATCTCGGGCGTTCTGGGTTCGCCGCTGTCGGGCTGGATCATGGACACCTTCCATGGCGCCTCGGGCTGGGGCGGCTGGCGCTGGCTGTTCCTGCTCGAAGCGATCCCCGCCCTAATCGCCGGTATCGCCACGTTCTGGATGCTGCCCAACCGCCCGGCCGACGTCGACTGGCTGACCGCCGAGGACAAGCGCATGATCGCGGCCGATCTGGCCGAGGACAACCGCGAGAAGACCGCGCACATGTCGGTCCGCCAGTTCCTGGCCGACAAGCGCCTGTGGCTGCTCAGCCTGCTCTATTTCTGCATCGTCATGGGGCAGTACGCGATCTCGTTCTGGCTGCCTACGATGGTGAAGGCGGCGGGCGTCACCGATCCGCTGGAGAACGGCCTGATCAGCGCGATCCCGTTCCTGTTCGCGGTCGTCGTCATCCTTGTCCTTGCCCGCAGCGCCGACTTGCGCCGCGAGCGCCGCTTCCACCTGATGCTGCCGATGGCGATGGGCGCGATCGCCCTTGCGCTCTCGCCGCTGGCGATTGGCAACCTGCCGCTCTCGGTGCTGATCCTCTCGTTCGCGACGGCGGGCCTGCTGACCCAGACCGCGCAGTTCTGGTCGATCCCGCCTGCCTTCCTCGGCGGCGTCTGGGCGGCGGCAGGCATCGGCGCGATCAACGCGATCGGCAATGTCGCGGGCTTTGTTTCGCCATTCGTCATCGGCTGGGTGGTGGATGCCACCAAGTCGCTGTCGGCCGGGCTCTACACCATCACCGCGGTCGAACTGATCGGCGTGGCCCTGGTGCTGCTGATCCCCGCCCGTCAGGTCAATCGCTGAGGAATTTGATACAATGAGCAAGGTAGCATTCGTCGGCCTGGGCGCCATGGGCATGCCGATGGCCCTCAACCTCCTGAAAGCGGGCCATACGGTCACCGGCTTCGATTTGCGCACCGAACCGATGGAGGAACTGGTCAAGGCCGGCGGTTCCTCCGCCACCAGCGCAGCGGGCGCAGCCACGGAAGCCGACGTGCTGATGCTGATGGTGGTCAATGCCGCGCAGGCCCGCTCGGTCCTGTTCGACGGCGGCGCGCTGGCGGCGCTGCCCGAAGGCCGCGTGGTCCTGCTGACGGCCACCTGCCCGCCGATGGAAGTCGCCGCCATCGCATCGGAAGTAGAGGCGGCTGGCCGCCGCTTCGTCGATGCGCCGGTTTCGGGCGGCACGGCGGGGGCCAAGGCCGGGTCGCTGTCGATGATGGTCGCCTGTTCGGATGAGCTGTTCGCCGAGCTGAACCCGGTGCTGTCGGGTGTCGGCGGCAAGCTGTTCCATGTCGGCCAGAACGCGGGGCAGGGGTCGGCGGTGAAGGTCGTCAATCAGCTGTTGTGCGGCGTTCACATCGCCGCCGCTGCCGAAGCGCTGGCGCTGGCAAAGCAGGTCGGCGTCGATCCCGCGCTGGCGCTGGAGATACTTGGCGGATCGGCGGCGGCCAGCTGGATGCTGGGCGATCGCGGCCCGCGCATGCTGCAGGCCGAACCCGAAGTCACGAGCGCCATCGACATTTTCGTCAAGGATCTCGGCCTTGTGCTGGAGGCCGGGCGCGGTGCCAAGGCAGCGACCCCGCTGGCAGCACTGGCCCACCAGTTCTTCCTGAGCACTTCGGGACGCGGCGACGGCACCGTCGACGATAGCCAGGTGATCCGCGCCTACGACCTGCTCAACGGGGCCTGAGCGCGCAAGCTCGCCCTAACCCCTAATCCACGCTGAGACGGGCTGCCGGAACCACCGGCACGCCGCCGGGCGCGCCTCATGCGTCCGGCGAGCGGCCCGCTGCGCCTATCCGAGAGGACACTGAATTGCCCGCAGCCACACTCCCCCCGCCGCCGCCCTCGATCGAGGTCGTGCAGGTCGCCGCAAGGGATACCAAGGACCAGACATGGTCCACCGAAACCACGCCCAGGCAGTCCGAACCGCTGGAACGCGCCGGCCCGAAGACCGCCGCTGCTTCCGCTCCGGCTGATCAGCCGCATTTGCTGGGCGACTGGGCCGGTATTCGCACCTCGCTTGAGGATGTCGGCATCAAGCCCACCGTCAGCTATATCGGCTTCGTTGCGGGCAACCTCAATTCGGGCACTAGCAAGGAGGCGCAGTACGCCGGGCAGCTGGGCGCCAGCCTCGATTTCGACATGGCCAAGATCGCCGGGATCGAGGGCGGCACGTTCCGCGCCGCCGTCACCAATCGCCACGGTAACAACATCAATGACACCAACGGGCTGGACTTGCTGCAGTACCCGCAGGGCGTGTTCGGCGCCGGGCAGATCTGGCGGCTGGCGGGCCTGTGGTATCAGCAGAAGCTGGGCCCGGCGGAGATCAAGCTGGGCAAGGTGTCGATGGGCGAGGATTTCGGATCGACCACCTGCCACTTCCAGAGCCTCTACTTCTGCGGGGTCGTGCCGGGGCACACCAGCTTCAACTACTGGTACAACTTCCCCGTCACCACCTGGGGCGGCCGGGTGAAGGTGAAGGACAATCTGGGCTATACGATGGTCGGCGTTTACCAGCGCAACGACAATGTGTTCCCGCAGAACAAGGGTTTCTACATGGGCTTCAAGGGCGGCAAGGGCGCCTTCGTCGCCGTGGAGCGCGGGTTCGACGTGAAGCTGGGCGGCAATCCGAAGCTGGCGGGCACCTACAAGATCGGCGCCTTTTTCGACACATCGAAGAGTGACAATCTCGTCTACGATGAAAACGGTGGTTTCGCCGAACTGACGGGCGACCCGCTGGCACGTGAACGCGGCCGGGCCAGCATCTACGCCGTTGCGCGCCAGCAGCTGCTTGCCGCCGATTCCGAAGGGGCCGGCGGGCTGGAGGCTTTCTTCAACTTCGTCGGCGCGGATCATCGCACCAACAAGCTGGTCAATGTAATCACCGCCGGGGTCACCTATTCGGGCCTGATTCCCGGCCGCCCCAAGGACCAGATCGGCCTTGCCGTGGGCCGGTCGCGGATCAACCGCAACTTGCGCGACCTGCAGCTGGCCCGCAACGAGGCGCTGGGCGAAGACCTGGAGCCGCGCAGGAACGAATACGCGATCGAGGCGAACTATTCGATCGCGCTGATGCCTGGGCTCAGCCTCCGCCCGAACCTTCAGTGGTACATCAATCCGGGCGGCCGTCAGGGCGCGAAGAACGTGCTTGTCGCGGGTACAGGGATCTTCGCCAACTTCTGAGGCCGCAAGTGCCGTGGCTCATTGCGGGGGAACGTAGCACGCAGGAAGTTCGGCGTGGTCGGCATCGCGCTGAAATCCAGCGAGACGGGCCTGATGCAACCGCATGGGCAGCTCAAAGAAAAAGCCCCGCCGGATCGCTCCGGCGGGGCTTTTCTTTGGCCGTCAGGCGCGAGGCCTATTCGGCCTCATCACCCTTCAGCAGATAATCGCCGGCGTCGGCGTCGGTGCCGTGGGTCTCGCCCTCGACTGCCGCCAGCGGGCTGTCGCCCAGATCGTCGGCCGGATCGCGCGCCAGTTCGGCCTTGTGCTCTTCCTCGGCCGTGTTGGCGAGGATCATGGCCTCCTGCATGCGGCGGGTTGCCGCACGAAGGGCCGCGTCACGGCTGGAAGCCGCCACGCGCACGCGGTTCATGCCTGCACCAGTACCGGCCGGGATCAGGCGACCGACGATGACGTTCTCCTTGAGACCGATCAGCGAGTCCTTCTTGCCCTCGACCGCCGCCTGCGTGAGCACGCGGGTGGTTTCCTGGAACGACGCCGCCGAGATGAACGAGCGGGTCTGCAACGAGGCCTTGGTGATGCCCAGCAGCACCGGCTTGCCCACCGCAGGGCGCTTGCCCTCGGGAAGCTTGCCGTTGATCTCGGCCATTTCCTCGTAGTCGACCTGCTCGGCCGCCAGCAGCGTGGTGTCGCCGCCGTCAGTGATCTCGACCTTCTGCAGCATTTGGCGAACGATCACCTCGATGTGCTTGTCGTTGATCTTCACGCCCTGCAAGCGGTAGACTTCCTGGATTTCCGCAACCAGATATTCCGCCAGCGCTTCCACGCCGAGGACTTCCAGGATGTCGTGCGGATCGGGCGAGCCCGAAACCAGGTTGTCGCCCTTCTTGACCCAGTCGCCTTCCTGAACGTCGACGACCTTCGACTTCGGGATCAGGTACTCCACCGGATCACCCTCTTCCGGGATGATCGCGATCTTGCGCTTGGCCTTGTAGTCACGGACGAATTCGACGCGGCCGGAAACCTTGGCGATGACCGCGTTGTCCTTCGGCTTGCGAGCTTCGAACAGTTCGGCAACGCGCGGCAGACCACCGGTGATGTCGCGGGTCTTGGCAGCTTCGCGGCTGGCACGTGCGACGATGTCGCCCGCTTCGACCATCTGGCCGTCCTCGACCGAGAGCGTGGTGCCCGGAGCCAGCATGTAGCGGGCCGATTCGCCGCTCGCGTCGTCGAGAAGGGTGATGCGCGGACGCAGGTCTTCCTTCTTCTTGGCGCGGGCTGTCGAACGGTCCTCGGTGACGACGCGGCTGGTCATGCCGGTGGCGTCATCGACGTGCTCGGTCAGGGTGCGGGTGTCGATCAGGTCCTGATACTTGATGATACCCGAAGTCTCGGTGATGATCGGCAGGGTGAACGGATCCCACTCGGCCAGGCGTTCGCCCTGTTCGACCTTGGCGCCGTTCTTGTGCAGCAGCACCGTACCGTAAGGGACGCGGTGCAGTGCACGTTCGCGGCCTTCGGTGTCGAACAGCACGATCTCGCCGTTGCGAGCCAGCGACAGGGTACGGCCACGCTTGTCCACGATCGTCGGGATGTCGCGGTATTCGACATGGCCCGCGCTGATCGCTTCGAGGTGCGAGGTTTCGTTCAACTGCGCCGCACCGCCGATGTGGAAGGTACGCATGGTCAGCTGCGTGCCCGGTTCACCGATCGACTGCGCTGCGATGACGCCGACGGCTTCACCGATATTCACCGGCGTACCGCGAGCAAGGTCACGGCCGTAGCAGGTGCCGCAGACGCCTTGGGTAGCTTCGCAGATCAGCGGCGAACGGATACGCGCCGACTGCAGGCCCGTCACTTCGATCGCAGCCACGGCGGCTTCGTCGAGGAGTTGGCCCTTGGTCGCGATGACGTTGCCTTCCTTGTCGACGATGTCTTCGGCCAGGGTACGGCCCAAGATACGCTCGGCAAGCGAGGCGATCACCGAACCACCCTGCACGATCGAGCGCATTTCCAGCGCACGGTCGGTGCCGCAGTCATCGACAACGACGACGCAGTCCTGCGACACGTCGACCAGACGGCGGGTCAGGTAACCCGAGTTTGCCGTCTTGAGCGCCGTATCCGCCAGGCCCTTACGAGCACCGTGGGTCGAGTTGAAGTATTCAAGAACGGTCAGACCTTCCTTGAAGTTCGAGATGATCGGCGTTTCGATGATCTCGCCCGACGGCTTGGCCATGAGGCCGCGCATACCGGCAAGCTGCTTCATCTGCGCCGGGCTACCACGCGCACCCGAGTGGCTCATCATGTAGATCGAGTTGATCTGTGCCATGCGGCCGGTTTCGGGGTCGATCGGCTGGGCCTTGATCTCGTCCATCATGGCGTTCGCCACCTGGTCGCCGCAGCGGCTCCAGGCGTCGATCACCTTGTTGTACTTCTCCTGCTGGGTGATCAGACCGTCCTGGTACTGCTGCTCGTAGTCGGCAACCAGTTCCTTGGTCTCGTTCACGAGGGCTTCCTTCGAGTCCGGGATGATCATGTCATCCTTGCCGAAGGAGATGCCTGCCTTGAACGCGTTGCGGAAGCCCAGCGACATGATCGCGTCGGCGAACAGCACCGTGTCCTTCTGGCCGGTGTGACGGTAGACCTGATCGATGACGTCACCGATTTCCTTCTTGGTGAGAAGGCGGTTGACGACGTCGAAGGGCACCGTGTGCGACTTGGGCAGGCATTCGCCCAGCAGCATGCGGCCCGGCGTGGTTTCGAAGCGCTTCATGTACTGCTGACCGTTCTCGTCGGTCTGCGGCACGCGGGCTTCGATCTTCGAGTGCAGGGTCACCGCACCGACGTGCAGCGCCTGATGCACTTCGGCCATGTCGGCGAACTTCATGCCTTCGCCCGGCTCGCCGGTGCGATCCAGCGAGAGGTAGTAGAGGCCCAGGATCATGTCCTGCGAAGGCACGATGATCGGCTTGCCGTTTGCGGGCGAGAGGATGTTGTTGGTCGACATCATCAGCACGCGCGCTTCGAGCTGGGCTTCCAGCGAGAGCGGAACGTGGACGGCCATCTGGTCACCGTCGAAGTCGGCGTTGAAGGCCGAGCAGACGAGCGGGTGCAGCTGGATCGCCTTGCCTTCGATGAGGACCGGCTCGAACGCCTGGATGCCCAGACGGTGCAGCGTCGGCGCGCGGTTCAGCATGACCGGGTGCTCGCGAATGACTTCGTCGAGGATGTCCCAGACTTCCTTGCGTTCCTTTTCGACCCACTTCTTGGCCTGCTTCAGGGTCATCGAAAGACCCTTGGCGTCCAGACGGGCGTAGATGAACGGCTTGAACAGTTCGAGCGCCATCTTCTTGGGCAGGCCGCACTGGTGCAGCTTGAGTTCCGGGCCGGTCACGATGACCGAACGGCCCGAATAGTCGACGCGCTTGCCGAGCAGGTTCTGACGGAAGCGGCCCTGCTTGCCCTTGAGCATGTCGGACAGCGACTTCAGCGGACGCTTGTTGGCGCCGGTGATGACGCGGCCGCGGCGGCCGTTGTCGAACAGGGCGTCGACGGCTTCCTGCAGCATGCGCTTTTCGTTGCGCACGATGATGTCCGGCGCGCGCAGTTCGATCAGGCGCTTCAGGCGGTTGTTGCGGTTGATGACGCGGCGATACAGGTCGTTGAGGTCCGAAGTCGCGAAGCGGCCACCGTCCAGCGGCACCAGCGGGCGCAGTTCGGGCGGGATGACCGGCACGACGTCGAGGATCATCCACTCGGGGCGGTTGCCCGAATCGATGAACGATTCCACGACCTTGAGACGCTTGATGATCTTCTTGGGCTTGAGTTCCGACTTTGTCGTCTCAAGTTCCTGAAGCAGATCCGCGCGCTCCTGTTCGAGGTCGAGGTTCATCAGCATGTGCTTGACGGCCTCGGCGCCGATGCCGGCCGAGAAGGCGTCTTCGCCATACTCGTCCTGCGCGTCGAGCATCTCGTCTTCGGTCAGCAGCTGGTACTTCTCGAGCGGGGTCAGGCCCGGCTCGATGACGATGTAGCTCTCGAAGTACAGGACGCGCTCAAGCAGCTTGAGCTGCATGTCGAGCAGTAGGCCGATGCGCGAAGGCAGCGACTTGAGGAACCAGATGTGCGCGACCGGCGCGGCCAGTTCGATGTGGCCCATGCGCTCGCGGCGCACCTTGGTGACGGTGACTTCGACGCCGCACTTTTCGCAGACGACGCCCTTGTACTTCATGCGCTTGTACTTGCCGCACAGGCACTCGTAGTCCTTCACGGGGCCGAAGATGCGGGCGCAGAACAGGCCGTCACGCTCGGGCTTGAACGTGCGGTAGTTGATGGTTTCCGGCTTCTTGATTTCGCCGAAGGACCAGGAGCGGATGCGCTCGGGGCTCGCCAGTCCGATCTGGATCTGGTCGAACGTCTCGGGCTTGGCCATCTGGTTCGTGAACTTGGTCAGGTCGTTCATAGTTTTATCCCTCTAGAGGGTGAATTCTTGTCTGGGCGGGGAGGAGTGGGCGAGGCCGAAGCCCCGCCCTTGCATCCTTATTCCGCCGCCAGCGCCACGCCGTCGTCGTCCTCGTCGTTATCGAGCGAGGAGAGTTCGACGTTGAGACCCAGCGAGCGCATTTCCTTGACGAGAACGTTGAAGCTCTCGGGAATGCCGGCCTCGAAGGTATCGTCGCCCTTGACGATCGCTTCGTAGACCTTGGTGCGGCCGACAACGTCGTCCGACTTCACCGTCAGCATTTCCTGCAGGGTATACGCCGCGCCGTAGGCCTGGAGAGCCCAGACCTCCATCTCACCGAAGCGCTGGCCACCGAACTGCGCCTTACCACCCAGCGGCTGCTGAGTGACGAGAGAGTACGGACCGATCGAACGGGCGTGGATCTTGTCGTCGACAAGGTGGTGCAGCTTGAGCACGTACTTCATGCCCACGGTCACCTTGCGGTCGAACTTGTCGCCGGTGCGGCCGTCGAACAGGTTCACCTGGCCCGATTCATCGAGCCCGGCAAGCTTGAGCATGTCGGACACGTCCTTCTCGACCGCGCCGTCGAACACCGGCGAGCCCATCGGCACGCCCTTGCGGACGGAGTCGGCGAACTCGACGATCTGGTCGTCCGTGCGGCTTGCGATGTCTTCGGCGTAGTTGTCGCCGTAGATTTCGGTGAGCAGTTCGCGCACGGCCTCGGGCGGCTGCCCTGCGACCGGGTTCGGGTTGGCCACGCGCCATGCGTCCAGAGCTTCGCCGATGCGCTTGCCCAGGCCGCGCGCGGCCCAGCCAAGGTGTGTTTCGAAGATCTGACCCACGTTCATGCGCGAAGGCACGCCCAGCGGGTTCATGACGAAGTCGACGGGGGTGCCGTCTTCGAGGAAGGGCATGTCTTCCAGCGGCAGGATGCGGCTGATGATGCCCTTGTTGCCGTGACGGCCGGCCATCTTGTCGCCCGGCTGCAGCTTGCGCTTCACCGCGACGAAGACCTTGACCATCTTCAGGACGCCCGGAGCCAGCTCATCGCCGCGCTCCAGCTTTTCCTTGCGGTCCTCGAACTTCTCCTGGATCGCCTTGACGGTCAGGTCGTACTGGGTCTTGACCGCTTCGAGCTGGCCCTGAACGTGGTCGTCGGCGACCGCGAACTTCCACCACTCGTGACGCTCTACCTCGTCCAGCACTTCGTCGGTGATCTCGACGCCCTTCTTGAGGCCCTTGGGCGCGGCAGTCGCGACCTGGCCGAGGAGCATGTCCTTCAGACGGTTGTAAGTGGCGCGGTTGAGGATCGCACGTTCGTCCTCACGGTCCTTGGCGAGGCGTTCGATTTCCTCGTTCTGGATCGCGCGGGTACGGTCGTCGACTTCGATACCGTGGCGGTTGAAGACGCGCACATCGACGATGGTGCCCGAAACACCCGGCGGCAGGCGCAGCGAGGTGTCGCGAACGTCCGAAGCCTTTTCACCGAAGATGGCGCGCAGAAGCTTCTCTTCCGGCGTCATCGGGCTTTCGCCCTTCGGAGTGATCTTGCCGACGAGGATATCACCCGGATGCACTTCGGCGCCCACGTAGACGATGCCCGCTTCGTCGAGGTTGCGCAGGGCTTCCTCGCCGACGTTCGGGATATCGCGGGTGATGTCTTCCGGCCCCAGCTTGGTGTCGCGGGCCATCACTTCGAACTCGTCGATGTGGATCGACGTGAACACGTCGTCCTTCACGATGCGCTCGGAGATCAGGATGGAGTCTTCGTAGTTGTAGCCGTTCCAGGGCATGAACGCGACGAGCACGTTGCGGCCCAGCGCCAGTTCACCGAATTCGGTCGAGGGACCGTCTGCGATGATCGTGCCGGCTTCGACCAGCTCGCCAACCTTCACCAGCGGACGCTGGTTAATGCAGGTGGACTGGTTGGAACGTTCGAACTTCTGGAGGCGATAGATGTCGACGCCCGACTTGCCGGGTTCGATATCGCCCGAAGCGCGGATGACGATACGGGTCGCGTCGACCTGGTCGACGATGCCCGCGCGCAGGGCCGAGATCGCAGCGCCCGAATCGCGCGCGACGGTCTCTTCCATGCCGGTGCCGACGTAAGGCGCGTCGGCCTTAACGAGCGGCACGGCCTGACGCTGCATGTTCGAGCCCATGAGGGCGCGGTTGGCGTCGTCGTTTTCGAGGAACGGAATGAGCGAGGCTGCGACCGAGACGAGCTGCTTGGGCGAAACGTCCATCAGCGTGATCTGGTCGCGCGGGCTCATCACGAATTCGCCGTTCTGGCGAGCCGAGACGAGTTCTTCCACGAACGAGCCGTCAGTGTTCAGCTCAGCCGAAGCCTGCGCAACGGTGTGCTTCTGCTCTTCCATTGCCGAAAGGTAGACGACGTCCTTCGTCACCTTGCCCTCGTTGACCTTGCGGTACGGGGTTTCGATGAAGCCGTACTTGTTGACGCGTGCGAAGGTCGACAGCGAGTTGATCAGACCGATGTTCGGGCCTTCCGGCGTTTCGATCGGGCAGATGCGGCCGTAGTGGGTCGGGTGAACGTCGCGGACTTCGAAGCCGGCGCGCTCACGGGTCAGACCGCCCGGCCCAAGTGCCGAAACGCGGCGCTTGTGGGTGACTTCCGACAGCGGGTTGGTCTGGTCCATGAACTGCGAGAGCTGCGAGGAACCGAAGAACTCGCGAACGGCGGCCACGGCAGGCTTGGCGTTGATGAGGTCGTTCGGCATGACCGTCGACACGTCCACCGACGACATGCGCTCCTTCACGGCGCGCTCCATGCGCAGCAGGCCGACGCGGTACTGGTTTTCCAGAAGCTCGCCCACCGAACGCACGCGGCGGTTGCCGAGGTTGTCGATGTCGTCGATTTCGCCCTTGCCGTCCTTCAGGCCGACAAGCTCCTTCACCACGGCGAGGATGTCCTCGACGCGCAAAGTGGTGACGGTGTCCTCGGCATCAAGGCCAAGGCGCATGTTCATCTTGACGCGGCCCACGGCCGACAGATCATAGCGGTCAGCGTCGAAGAACAGACCGTCGAACAGAGCTTCGGCGGTTTCCTTCGTCGGCGGCTCGCCCGGACGCATGACCTTGTAGATCGCCTCCAGGCCCATGTCGCGACCTTCGGCCTTGTCGGCCTTCATGGTGTTGCGGATCCAGGGGCCGGTGTTGATCTCGTCGATGTCGAGCAGGTCGATCTGGTCGAAGCCCGCCGCGTCAAGCGCTTCGAGGTTTTCCGGCGTCACTTCGTCGCCGGCTTCGATGTAGATGCGGCCGGTCGACTCGTCGATCAGGTCCTTGGCGGAATAGCGGCCGAAGATTTCCTCGGTCGGCAGCAGCAGTTCTTCCAGACCGTCCTTCTGCGCCTTGTTGGCGGCGCGGGGGCTGATCTTGGTGCCGGCGGGGAACACGACTTCGCCCGATTTCGCATCGACGATGTCGAAGGTCGGCTTCGCACCGCGCCATGCCTCGGCTGCGTAAGGCAGCTGCCAGCCGCCGGTGCCGCGCTTCCACGACATGGTGGCGTAGAAGTGATCGAGGATCGCTTCGCTGTCGAGGCCTAGGGCATAGAGCAGCGAAGTGACGGGCAGCTTGCGCTTGCGGTCGATACGGACGTTGACGATGTCCTTGGCGTCGAACTCGAAGTCCAGCCAGGAACCGCGGTACGGGATCACGCGGGCAGCGAAGAGGTACTTGCCCGAAGCGTGAGTCTTGCCACGGTCATGGTCGAACAGGACGCCCGGCGAACGGTGCATCTGCGAGACGATGACGCGCTCGGTGCCGTTGATGAAGAAGGTGCCGTTCTCCGTCATCAGGGGCATGTCGCCCATGTAGACGTCCTGCTCCTTGATATCGAGCACCGAACGGGTTTCGGTTTCGGCATCGACTTCGAACACGATCAGGCGCAGCGTGACCTTCATCGGCGCGGCATACGTGATGCCGCGCTGGCGGCATTCGGTCACGTCGTACTTGGGGTCTTCCAGCTCGTAGTGGACGAAGTCCAGTTCGCTGGTGCCCGCGAAGTCGCGGATCGGGAACACCGAGCGCAGGGTCTTCTCGAGGCCCGAAACGTAGCCGATCGACGGGTCCGAGCGCAGGAACTGCTCGTAGCTTTCGCGCTGGACTTCGATCAGGTTGGGCATCTGGACGACTTCGTGGATGTCGCCGAAGATCTTGCGGATGCGCTTCTTTGCAGTGCGCACCAGCGGGGTGGTGTCGATGGGCTTGGTGGCCATGAGCTGGTCTTTGCCTCTTCGTGTGAGGGCCGAGTCGAAAAGACCACGACCTTCGTAAAAATTCGTCGTCGCGAGTGACGGTCACCTGCCCGAAAGCAGGCCATCCGGAACGCAAGAAAGGCCGCTCGGCACGCGGATTCCCTTGGATTGGGTTTCCATGCGGCCTGCAGCCTTCCACGTCGGATGAAATCCCGATCGCCTCCTTCCTTGGCGTGTCCCCGCGCATGGACATGCCTTGCTCGAAGCGGTCGAGCGAACGCGCCATATAGAAGTCGGCTTAAAGGGTGTCAAACGGCAAGGAGGCAATGCGCCCGCGTTAATCTGGCGTAAATCGGGGAAAGCTGCGAGACGCTCTCGCAGCGCGGCGCAAGCTTCGGTTCGTCGTATTCCAGAACTCGGCCCGCCCCGTATTCCGCAGTTGCGAACGGTCTTTCCAGCGTTGAGCGCATTGTTTTCTGCATGAGAAACATTGCTGTCCCCCGCTCGCCCGGCGCCCTGACTGCGATTGCCGCCGTCCTCGCGCTTTCCGCAATCCCGGCCTTTGCGCAGGAGATGGAGCCGCCGCAGGACAATGCATCGGCGCAAGCCGCACCGCCTGCGGTGACGCCGACGCTCACGCTGCCGCCCGAATCCATTGCGCCGACGAACGTTCTGAGCGGCTCCGAGACGACCGCCGGCACATCTCCGCAGCCTTCGTCCCCTACGACGCAGCAGACGGTCTTGCTGCCAGACGTGCCGCCTCCGGCGACGCCTTCCGAAGCGGCGGCTCCGGCCCGCAGCGGGCCAAGTCAAGCGGCAGCGCCCCGCGCCGAGGCTGGGCCGACGATGGCCCCAGAACAAACCTTGGCCGCGCAGCCCAACGTGCCGACTGCGCAGAACAGCGGATCGTCAGCCAATGGCGCCTTGGCGCAAGGTTCGGTGCCACCCGCCGCACCTGCCCCCGCGCGTGACGTAAGCGCTCCGACGGCTCAGCCATCAGTGGCCCCGGCACCGGTGGCCAGTACCGCCGACCGGTTTCCGATAGCGGAGGTCGCCGGAATTCTGGCCGCGCTGGGAGTGGCGGCACTTGGTATCTTTGCGATGCGTCGCCGTCGCAGCGAGCCGGTCTATGAAGAAGCCGATTACCCTCCCCCTTCGCTTGAACCGGCGCGCACTCCAGCGGCCGCAGCAGAGGCGGCGGTGCCGGTAGTTCGTGAACCGAGCCACGCAACGTCGGCGACGGCCGGGAATTCCGCCACCGCCATCCTGGCGGCATCGCCTTTGCCGCAGAGCCCTGAGGAGCGTTACGAGCTGCTCGATGCCATGGCGGCTGCCGCTCCGGACGAAGGCAACCCCTTCACGTCGCGCAAGGGACGGTTGCGCCGCGCGCGGCTCCAGCTTCAGCATCGCGAACATGAGGAGGCCAGCGGTCGGACAAGGCCATTCGATTTCCGTACTTACAGGCCCACAGTGAAGGATGCCGTGTCATCAGAGCCTGCAGCGCGCCGGGAAACTGCTGAAGTCTGAATTTCGAGAAGGCTTGCCAGCCGGCTGTCACGCCCGGTGGCCAGCCTGCGACGGGGAGGGGCGGTTCCGCAAGGGCCGCCCCTTTTCATATCCTGTCCCCGTGCAGAGCAGCTTGACTTCGCTGCGCCGATCCGCCATTGGCCCGCTCCGACTGATGGGGTGATTCCCGTCTGTCATCCGTCCGAGACCGCTGCCGAGGGTTACCCTCTTAATCTGCAGCCTAGACGGGGACAAGGAAATCACCCGGCCTGCACTCCTTAGGAGAGTGGCGCCAACTTCGTGTAAGGACCTTAGTGTCTGGCACGAAACTCCTTCCCCTTCGACGGACTCGCCCGAGGTGCTTTGGCACCCTGGACAATACGTAGCCGGCTACGGGGGCTCGCCTTTCGTAGCCATTGTGAAGGAGTATGGCATGGATCGTTCGCAGAAAGCCGAATCGGTCGCCTCGCTCAACGCGGTTTTCGCAGAGGCCGGCGCGGTGGTCGTCACCCGCAACCTCGGCATGACGGTGGCTCAGTCCACCGCCCTGCGCGGAAAGATGCGTGATGCAGGCGCGACCTACAAGGTTGCGAAGAACCGTCTTGCCAAGCTTGCTATCGCGGACACCGACTACGTCGGTATCGGCGACTTCCTGACCGGCCCGACCGCGATCGCCTCTTCGGTGGATCCTGTCGCAGCTGCAAAGGCCGTTGTCGACTTCGCCAAGACGACCGACAAGATCGAGATCGTCGGCGGCGCGATGGGTTCGCAGGTTCTGACCCCCGAAGGTGTCAAGGCTCTCGCCTCGATGCCCTCGCTCGACGAACTGCGCGCCAAGCTCATCGGCCTTGTTCAGGCTCCGGCGACGAAGATCGCCCAGCTGCAGACCGCTCCGGCGGCAAAGCTGGCCCGCGTTTTCGCTGCCTACGCCGACAAGGCTGCTTGAGCTTAAGCCCCAAGCGATTTCTAGTCGGGTTCGCCCGGCAGCTCGGAAATCGCGGAAGGCCAAGCCAAAGCAACACGTTTCTTACGATTTATTCCACCGCCGGGCATGAGGCCCACGGTGGACCACAGATCAGGAGTTATAATCATGGCCGATATCGCCAAGCTTGTTGAAGAACTGTCGCAGCTCACCGTTCTGGAAGCCGCTGACCTCGCCAAGGCCCTCGAAGAAGCATGGGGCGTTTCCGCCGCTGCTGCTGTTGCTGTTGCTGCTCCGGCAGCTGGTGGCGACGCTGGCGCCGCTGCTGAAGAAAAGACCGAATTCGACGTGATCCTCACCGGCGACGGTGGCAAGAAGATCAACGTCATCAAGGAAGTCCGCGCCATCACCGGTCTGGGCCTGGCTGAAGCCAAGGCTCTGGTCGAAGGCGCTCCGAAGCCCGTCAAGGAAGGCGCTTCGAAGGCTGAAGCCGAAGAAATCAAGAAGAAGATCGAAGAAGCCGGCGGCACCGTCGAGCTCAAGTAATCTTCTTCCCGGTTCGCCCTCCATCAGGAAGCGGGCCGAGTTGATAACGGAAAGGGCGGTGCCGCAAGGCGCCGCCCTTTTTGCATGCAAGTCCTGTAATCGTGCGTTCAGCTTTCGGAGGGCAGCTTCGGGCTCGCAAAGGGTCGAGTCACGAAGGAGAACATCCCCAATGCGAATGCCCCCCAGAACGTATCTTGTCGGTGCCGCCGTGCTCGCCCTGCTTGCTGCCGGAGCGGCAGAAGCTGCCGGCACGCAGTCTCACACGATGAAGGTCGATGCACCCGACGGCACCGTCGTCCACGTCCGGTATAGCGGCGATGTGGCGCCCCAAGTCCAGTTCTTGCCCGCCGACGCCCAGCAGCAGGTGTCGCAGCAAGCCGACATGCCGGTTATGGCTGATCCTTTCGCGCATATGGCGCAGGTTTCTGCAATGATGGACGCGCAGATGAATGCGATGATGCAGCGCGCGGCGCTCATGCAAGCGCAGGTTGCGCAGGTTCACAGCCAGATGCAGCAACATGCGGTGGCGGCAGACGCGGGCGCGGCGTCTATTCCCGGCCTCATGATGGTTGGTGACGTCCCCAAGGGGGCTCGCGTAAGTTATTATTCGTCCAGTACGGACGCCAATGGCTGCACCCGCTCGGTTTCCTACAGTTCGGACGGTTCCGGCGCGCAGCCGAAGATGACGCAGGCCGCATCCGACGGCTGCGATGCGGCAAAGGCTCCCTCACAGGCAATTCCAGCCAAGGCTGAGGCCCCGGCAGAGCAGGCGCCGCCGCCCGGCCGCAAGGTCTGATCTCCAACGCCAACTCCCGCGGCGTCCACGCCCCCGGACGTCGATCGGCAGGGCCTTGCGCACGGGAGCGCGCAAGGCCCTTTCGCTTATCTAGCTTTGATGAAGTACACTTGTCGGGCTGACCCACAGGGTGCGCGGTTTGCGGTGCGCGATCAGCCATTGGTCGCTGCGGCACTGCAGGCGGTCGAGGTAAAAGCCGTTGTGATCGATTCCCGCAGCGCTCGTCACCAGCCAGTAAGTCCGCGCGGTGGCCTCATCCGGTCCGCCGAACTCGACATGGCAGGTGGTCAGGTGGTGGCTGACGAAACCGGGCGCGCCATTTGCGGGCGGGGGGATCACCGATGGCGCAGTCATCCAGGCGTGGATCGCTTCGCGCCCCGTTATCGTCTGATGCGCCAGTTCCAGCACGCCGTCCGTCGTAAAGCATTCGGCATAGGTGCGGGCCTTGCGGGCGTCCCCAGCCTGCGTGCAGCGGGCCAGATGCTGCTGGATCTCGGCAAGGGCATGAACCTGAGCGGGGGTCACTTCAGCGTTTCGAGGTAATCAATGATGGCCTTTCGCTTCTGCGCGTCCGGCACGGGAAGCACCATTCGGGTGCCGGGAACCATCTTCATGGGCCCCTGCAGCCAGGTGTCCAGGCTCTGACGATCCCAGGTGATGCCTGAATTCTTCAGCGCCGGGCTGAATGCGAAGCCCTCTACCGCGCCGGCTTTTGATCCGACGACACCATGCAGCGTCGGACCGATACCGTTCTGCCCGGCCTGCGTCGAGTGGCAGGAACGGCAGGTGGCAAAGGCCATCGGCGCCGGGTCTGTCACAGCGTCAGTCGTCGCAGCAGCGCCGGGGAGAGCGGCCGATCCGTTGGCGGACGCGGCGGATGTCTGCTCCGGTGCCTTGTCTCCGCAGCCTGCTAGCGTTGCGGTAAGGGCGAAGACGCCGATGATCGCGATCTGCTTCATGCGGGCGGGGTTAATACATCGGCCCGGTCCTTTAAAGGCCCGGATGAAATCGCTTCCCCTCTTCACGGGCAGCATCTATCGCGCAGTCGATGCGGGAGAGTACAAGAAACCACCCCTTGCGCGACGAATTGCGCGCGACCCTGCGGCTTGCCGGGCCGCTGGCGCTTGCCAACATGCTGCAGATGGCGGTTTTCGCCGTCGACGTGATCTTCGTGGCGCGATTGGGCCAAGAGGCGCTTGCGGCATCCAGCCTTGCCGTGGCGATCATCGCGGTGGTGATGATGGGGCTCAACGGCGTTACCGGGGCCGTGGCTCCGCTGATCGCGGCGGAGATCGGACGCAAACGCAATTCGGTACGCGAAGTGCGCCGCTCGGTACGCATGGCGTTGTGGCTGGCGATCGCGCTGGGTCTGGGCGCGGTTATGATCTGCTTCTTCGGAGAGTGGATCATGCTGTTGACGGGGCAGAATCCAAGGGTTTCCGCTCTTGCGGGGCACTTCATCCGGGTCGCCTCGCTGGCGCTGGTGCCGATGGCTATCGCCAACGTGCTGCGCACTTTCGTGTCCGCTCTGGGCAGGCCAATGTTCGCCACGGTGATCACGGCCTTGTCGATCCTCGTCAACGTGCTGGGCAACTATGCCCTTGTGTTCGGCAACCTGGGCATGCCCGCGCTGGGGCTTACCGGCTCTGCTTTGGCGAGTGCGATCACCACCAGCACGACCGCGCTGGCCTATGTCGCGGTGATCCGCGCCAATCGCAACTTCCGCCGCTATCACATCTTTGGACGGTTCTGGCGGCCCGAATGGCAACGGCTGGTGCAGATGCTGCGGCTTGGCCTGCCTATTTCCGCGACGCTCATTGCCGAAGGCGGGTTATTTTCCGGCGCGGCGTTCCTGATGGGCCTGGTGGGAGAGACCGAACTGGCTGCCCATACCGTCGCGCTGCAGATCGCTGCCTTCGCTTTTCAGGTGCCTTTCGGAATCGGACAGGCGGCGACGATTCGCGTCGGCTATCATTATGGAGCGGGCAACCGCGCGGCGATCGGCCATGCGGGCTGGGCGGCGCTGGGCATCGGCATCGCCTTCGTGTGCCTTTCCGCGCTGGCGATGCTGGCAATTCCCCGCACGATCATTGCCGCTTATGTCGATATCTCGGACCCGGCGAATGCGGCGATGGTGGTGCTGGCGGTGAAGTACCTGTTCGTGGCGGCGGTCTTCCAACTGACCGACGGCATTCAAGCCATAGCCGCGGGAGTGCTGCGCGGGGTACAGGACACGCGCATTCCCGCCGTGATCGCCATCGTCGGCTACTGGCTGGCGGGCTTCGCGACCTCGGTTGCGCTGGGCCTGTTCACGTCGCTGAGAGGCGTCGGCGTGTGGATCGGGCTGGCTGTGGGGCTGACCGTCGCGGCGATCTTGCTGCTCGGCCGTTGGCACTGGCGCGGGCGGTTCGGCCTTGTGCCGGAGCAGCCTGCCCCTATCTCCGCGACTGCTGCATCTGCGCCGGTCGCCTCGCTGTCATAAGACGATCACCTTGGCGGCGCACCAGTTCGCCGAGCGGTTATCGATGGGGCGAATTTTTTCTGCCACGGCCCCATTGACGGCCCCATGGCACCGGACCATATCTCCGCCGTTGGCACTCTCCATTGCTGAGTGCCAAGCCAAGTTTCTATTCGTTGGATCTAGGGAGACACCCAATGACTTTCCGCCCGCTGCACGACCGTGTTCTCGTGCGCCGCGTCGAAGCCGAGGAAAAGACCGCCGGCGGCATCATCATCCCCGACAGCGCCAAGGAGAAGCCCGCTGAAGGCGAAATCGTCTCGGTCGGCACCGGCACCCGCGCCGAAAACGGCACCGTGACCCCGCTCGACGTCAAGGTCGGCGACCGCGTTCTGTTCGGCAAGTGGTCGGGCACCGAAGTCAAGGTCGGCGGCGAAGACCTGCTGATCATGAAGGAATCGGACATCCTCGGCGTGATCGCCTGAGCATCCGACCCCACCATCTGATTTACTGAAGGAATTCAAAATGGCAGCCAAGGACGTAAAGTTCTCGCGCGACGCTCGTGAGCGCATCCTCGCCGGTGTCGACACCCTCGCCAACGCCGTCAAGGTGACCCTGGGCCCCAAGGGCCGCAACGTCGTGATCGAGAAGAGCTTCGGCGCTCCCCGTATCACCAAGGACGGTGTTTCGGTCGCGAAGGAAATCGAACTCAAGGACAAGTTCGAGAACATGGGCGCGCAGATGCTGCGCGAAGTGGCCTCGAAGGCCAACGACAAGGCCGGTGACGGCACCACCACCGCGACCGTTCTTGCCCAGGCGATCGTTCGCGAAGGCATGAAGTCGGTTGCCGCCGGCACCAACCCGATGGACCTCAAGCGCGGCATCGACCTCGCTGTCAGCAAGGTCATCGAAAACCTCGCTGCCCGTTCGACCCCGGTTGCCGGTTCGTCGGAAATCGCACAGGTCGGCATCATCTCGGCCAACGGCGACATCGAAGTCGGTGAAAAGATTGCCGAAGCGATGGAAAAGGTCGGCAAGGAAGGCGTGATCACCGTCGAGGAAGCCAAGGGTCTCGAATTCGAACTCGACGTTGTCGAGGGCATGCAGTTCGACCGCGGCTACCTGTCGCCCTACTTCGTCACCAACCCCGAGAAGATGACGGTCGAGCTCGAAAATCCGTACATCCTCATCCACGAAAAGAAGCTGTCGTCGCTGCAGGCGCTGCTTCCGATCCTGGAAGCGGTTGTCCAGTCGGGTCGTCCGCTCCTGATCATCGCGGAAGATATCGAGGGTGAGGCTCTGGCCACGCTCGTCGTCAACAAGCTTCGTGGTGGCCTCAAGATCGCAGCCGTCAAGGCTCCTGGCTTCGGCGACCGTCGCAAGGCGATGCTGGGCGATATCGCCACGCTGACCGCTGGCGAGATGATCTCGGAAGACCTCGGCATCAAGCTTGAGAGCGTCACGCTCGGCATGCTGGGCCAGGCAAAGAAGGTCACCATCGACAAGGACAACACCACGATCGTCGACGGTTCGGGTTCGGCCGACGACATCAAGGGCCGCGTCGAGCAGATCCGTGCGCAGATCGAAGTCACCACTTCGGACTACGACCGTGAAAAGCTGCAGGAGCGCCTTGCAAAGCTGGCCGGCGGCGTTGCCGTCATCAAGGTTGGCGGTGCGACCGAAGTCGAAGTGAAGGAGCGCAAGGACCGCGTGGACGACGCTCTCCACGCAACCCGCGCTGCCGTTGAAGAAGGCATCGTTCCCGGTGGCGGCACCGCGCTGCTCTATGCAACGCGCGCCCTCGAAGGCCTGACCGGTGCCAACGAAGACCAGACCCGCGGTATCGACATCGTCCGCAAGGCGATCACCGCTCCGGTCAAGCAGATCGCAGAGAACGCCGGCAATGACGGCGCTGTCGTTGCGGGCAAGCTGCTCGACCAGTCGGACGAAGGCATCGGCTTCAACGCCGCCACTGACGTCTACGAAAACCTGAAGGCCGCCGGCGTCATCGATCCGACCAAGGTCGTGCGCACCGCGCTGCAGGATGCTTCGTCGGTTGCCGGCCTGCTGATCACGACCGAAGCCGCGATCGTCGAGCGTGCAGACGACAAGCCCGCAATGCCGGCGATGCCCGGCGGCATGGGCGGCATGGGCGACATGGGCTTCTAAGAAGCTCCTGACCCAGCGTCACTACATCGAAGGGGCCGGGAGAGCGATCTCCCGGCCCCTTTTGCTTGAGCAACGCCGTTCAACCAGCATTCGCAAATTTCGTTCATCTACGTGAAAGGAAAGTGCGCATTTTGGGAATCGCCGCAAACGCAATGCAACTCGTCGCTGGACTCTGGCGTTTCGTCGCTGACGCGTTAACCGTTTAGGAACATGGACGAAGGTAGGGTGTGGGCTGCATGACCGGGGCAGACCGACTTTTCGCGCGGTGCCGTCAAGGCGCCGAACGCATTTTAGCCGCTGCGACTGTGCTTGCAGCTGTTGCGCTGCCGCATGTTGCGCAGGCAGAGCAGATGGATCCGCTTTCCCGCCCCACTGAACAGGTGGTGCAGGTTCAGAACAGCTTCGATGACCTGTTCGGCACCGAGCAGCGCGGGCCGCGGACTTACAGTTCGCCTTTCGGCCAGCAACTGGCCGCCGTCGCCAATGCCTCGCAAGGGCGGATCGGTGTGGCGGCGATGGATCTTACCACCGGCCGCATGGTCGATGTACTGGGCGACCAGCGCTTCCCGATGGCCAGCACCAGCAAGATCGCTATCGCCGCAACTTTCCTCGAAGGCGTGGACAAGGGCAAGTGGAGCCTGTCGAGTGAGTTTCCACTCATGGTTCCTGTCGGCTCCGCGCCGTTTTCCAGCGCAATCGCGCCGGTGCGCCCGGGCGAATACATGCCCGCATCGCGCCTGCTTGAACTGATGATCACGCGGTCGAACAATTACGCGACCGACGCTCTGCTCAAGGTCATCGGCGGCCCCAAGGCGGTCAACGCCTGGATAGAGCGCGCCGGGATCGACGACTGGCATATCGACCGCGATATCGCGACCCTGGTGCGCGACGATGGTGCAATTGATCCCGCTCGCGTTGTCGACAAGCGTGACAGCGCGACGCCCAAGGCCATGGTGAATCTGCTTTCGGGGATCTATCAGGGTAAATGGCTGAGCCCGTCGAGCCGCAACGTTCTGCTTGGCGCAATGAGCCGGTGCCTGACCGGAAAGCGCCGCATTCCGGCGGGCCTGCCAACCGATGTGAAGGTGTCGCACAAGACCGGCTCGCTCAACAACACCTCCAGCGACGTGGGGATCATCCAGACCCCCGATGGCCGCGTCTTCGCGGTTGCCATCTACGTCACCGGGCAAGGCGGACGTCCGGGGCGTGAGACACGGATCGCCAGCATCGCGCGCACGATCTACAACGGCTATCAGGCCGAAGGCCCCAACTTTCCACGCAGCGCCTCGGCGCGCTGACTTTCCGGCTTAACGGGAACACAAAAAAGGGGCCGTGAAGGCCCCTTTTCCATTTCGGCGATCCGAAAGGATCAGTTGGTGTGCGGATTGCCGTCGGTGTGATCGTCGAGTTCCTTGGCGACGTCGTTCGCGGCCTTTTCGGCATCTGCGGCAATATCGTCGGTGGTCTTCTCAGCGCTCTTGGCGGCATCCTTGGCTGCATCGGCGGTATCGTCTGCGGCCTGCGAAGCGGTTGTGCCAGCATCGCCGAGTGCGTCGCCCACGTCGGATGCGGCGTCGGAAAGGTCGTCACCGGCCGACGAAGCGGCTTCGCTGGCGGCGTCCTGAGTCTTTTCCGAGCATGCGGCCAGCGACATGGCGGCCACGGCTGCAGCGGCAGCGAAAACGATCTTGCGCATATATACTATCCCTCTTTCTGCGAGTTACCCCGTCGGCGTAAGCGCCGCGTGAGCCTCATTTCGGTGGGCTCAGGCCCGTGGGTATAAGGCCCGCCGCAGCGTTTCAAGCGCCCGGCGAAAACACCTGCGGACATGAACGGTTCCTGTGCGGTGAAGAAATGAGTGCTGCTGACGGCGCCGTATCGCGCTGCTAGGAGTGATTTCATGGATTCCAAGCAGCACCTCTATCTCGTCGACGGCTCGGCCTACATCTTCCGCGCCTATCACCGCCTGCCGCCGCTCACCAACCCGGAAGGGACGCCAGTGGGCGCGGTTTATGGCTACACGACGATGCTGTGGAAGTTGGCCGAGGATCTCAACAAGGCTGACGGGCCCACGCATCTGGCGGTGATTCTCGACGCGGGCAGCCATTCGTTCCGCAACGATATCTACGAGGACTACAAGGCCAACCGCCCGCCGCCGCCCGAAGACCTTGTTCCCCAGTTCCCGCTGATCCGCGACGCCACGCGCGCCTTCTCGTTGCCCTGCATCGAGGAAGTGGGGTTCGAGGCGGACGATCTGATCGCCTCCTACGCCCGCGCGGCCACCGCGCAGGGCTGGGACGTGACCATCGTGTCCTCGGATAAGGATCTGATGCAGCTGGTCGGTAAATGCGGCATCGGTGGCGGCTGCGTCGACATGCTGGACACCATGAAGAACCAGCGCATCGACATTCCCGAAGTGGTAGAGAAGTTCGGCGTTCCGCCTGAAAAGGTGGGCGACGTGCTCGCGCTGATGGGCGATGCGGTGGACAACGTGCCCGGCGTCTACGGCGTCGGCCCCAAGACCGCGACGAAGCTGATTCAGGACTACGGCGACCTCGAATCCGCGCTAGCCGCCGCGCCGCAGATGAAGAAGTCCAAGCTGCAGGAGCGCCTGATCGAACAGGCCGAACAGGCGCGGCTGTCCAAGGTGCTGGTGACGCTGAAGGAAGACTGCACTCTCCCGATGGCGCTGGAAGACTTCAAGCTCGACGCGGTCCCGCCCGAGCCGCTGGGCGCGTTCCTTTCGACCCATGGCTTCACCAGCCTGCTCAAGCGCCTTGACGGCGGGCACGGAAGCCCCGAGCGCGCAACGCAGCTGAACCCGGCGAAGGCCGCCACTGCTGCCGCCAGCCCAGCCGAAGGCGCGGCACGTCAGCCGTTGCCTGAATGGCCCGCGATCGACCGCGATGCCTACAAGTGCGTCACCACCGAAGCCGAACTCGACGAATGGGTCGCGAAGGCCTTCGCTGCGCGTCTGGTGGCGGTGGACACCGAAACCTCGATGCTCGATTCGATGCGCGCCGATCTGGCGGGCATCAGCCTTGCCGTTGGCCCGAACGATGCCTGCTACATCCCGCTGGGCCATGGCGGCAGCGATATGTTCGCGGAAAAGCCCGTTCAGGTGTCGTTGAGTGCCGCTGTGTCGCGCCTGAAGCCCCTGCTGGAAAGCGATGCAGTGCTCAAGGTCGGGCAGAACATCAAGTATGATCTCAACGTGCTGGCGCGCCACGGCATCGCGGTCAGCCCGATTGACGACACGATGATCGTCAGCTTCTGCCTTGATGCGGGACGCCAGATCGAAGGGATCGGCGGCGGTCACGGGATGGACGAGCTGGCGCAGCGCCACCTTGGCCATACCACGCTGACGTTCAAGGAAATCTGCGGCACCGGCAAGAAGGCAATCCCCTTTGGCGAAGTCCCGCTCGACCGCGCCACCCAGTACGCGGCGGAGGACGCCGACGTGACCTGGCGCCTGCATAGCCAGCTGAAGCCGCGCCTCTCCTACAAAGGCGGCACCCGCATCTACGAGCGTGTCGACCGCCCGCTGATCCCGGTCGTTGCCCAGATGGAGCGATACGGCGTCAAGGTTGATCGTGAGAAACTGTCCGGCCTTTCCAGCCAGTTCGCCGAAGCCATCGGCGCGCTGGAAAAGGAGATCTTCGAGAAGGTCGGTCAGGAATTCACGATCGGCAGTCCCAAGCAACTGGGCGACATCTTGTTCGACAAGCTTGGCTACAAGGGCGGCAAAAAGGGCAAGAGCGGCCAGTATTCCACCGACCAGTCGGTGCTGGAAAAGCTGGCGGGCGAGGGTGAGGTGGTCGCCACCAAGGTGCTGGAATGGCGTCAACTGTCCAAGCTGCGCTCTACCTATACAGAGGCGCTGCAGGCTGCGATCAACCCGGAGACCGGCCGCGTCCACACCAGTTACAGCCTGGTTGGCGCACAGACCGGGCGGCTTTCCTCTACCGATCCGAACCTGCAGAACATCCCGATCCGCACCGAGATCGGGCGCCAGATCCGCGACTGTTTCGTGGCAGAACCCGGCAATGTCCTGCTGGCGGCGGACTATTCGCAGATCGAGCTGCGCCTTGCTGCGCACATGGCCGATGTGCCCAGCCTCAAGGAAGCCTTCGCTGCCGGAGAGGATATTCACGCCCGTACCGCGATGGAGATGTTCGGCACGGTCGATCGCGATACGCGTGGGCGGGCCAAGACGATCAACTTCGCCATCCTTTACGGCATTTCGCGCTGGGGTCTGGCGGGGCGTCTGGGGACGTCTTCGGATGAGGCGCAGGCGATGATCGATCGCTATTTCGAGCGTTTCCCCGGCATCCAGCGCTACATTCACGAGACGCTGGAGAGCGTGCGGACCAAGGGCTATTCGGAAACCCTGTTCGGTCGCAAGACGTGGTTCCCCCGTATTTCCTCCAAGAACCAGGCCGAGCGGCAGGGTTCGGAGCGCGCGGCGATCAATGCGCCGATCCAGGGCACCAGCGCCGATATCATCAAGCGGGCGATGGTGCGCATGACCCCGGCGCTGGTCGAGGCCGGCCTGCCGAACGTGCGTATGCTGTTGCAGGTCCACGACGAACTGGTCTTCGAACTGCCTGAAGGCGACGTCGCGGCGGCATCGCCGGTGATCCGGCGGATCATGGCTGAAGCGGCGCTGCCTGCGGTGACGCTGGACGTGCCGCTGGGGATCGAGATCGGCCACGGCGCCAGCTGGGGCGCAGCGCACTAAGTCTTCGATTGGCTGAGCGGGATCAGGGGTAGCCCGTAGATCCCGCTCACACTGAGCTTGTCGAAGGGTAGGTTCTCGGCGCGCCGACCGCCTGATGCGACCGCTTGCGAAACTGTTGCATTGCAGCATAGTTTGCTTCGCATGATCGACTTCATCGAGAGCCACATCGCTGGCCTTCCGAACTGGGCCGAACGGCCCGTGGTCGCCATCATTGCCGCGCTGATCGGCGTGGTCTTTGCGCTGGTGGCGCATACGGTGCTGTTCCGCGTGCTTTTGCGCGTGGCGCGGGGCAGCGCCAGCGACGCGGATGACCTTGTCGTCAACCGGCTGGAGCGGCCGACGCGGTGGGCCTTCATTGCCATCGGCTTGGTGATGGCCGCGCGTGAGGCTCCGGCTCTGGAGGCGGTGTGGGAGCGGTTCGCGCCCTTCGTCATGCCGCTGCTGACCGGCTGGGTGGCCATCGCCATCCTTCATGCTTTCATCGAAGCGATGATCGTGCGGGCCGACATCACGGTGGAGAACAACCGCAACGCTCGCCGCCGCCGTACCCGGCTGGGCATCATGAGCCGGCTGGGCACGTTCCTGATCGTGTTCCTGACTATATCGGGCATGCTGGCGTCGATCCCCGGCGTGAAGGAGATCGGGGTCACCCTGATGGCATCGGCTGGTCTTGCCGCGCTGGCGGTCGGTGCCGCTGCGCAGCCCGCGCTCAAGGCGCTGATCGCGGGTATCCAGATGGCGATGACCGAGCCGATTTCCATCGACGACGTCATCATCCTCGACGGCGAATGGGGCCGGATCGAGGATATCCGCACCACTTACGTCGTCGTGCGGCTGTGGGACGATCGCCGCCTTGTGGTTCCGTCCAACCGCTTTCTGGAGGATACCTTCCAGAACTGGACCAAAAGCACCTCGCAGTTGCTGGGCACCGTGTTTCTCTATCTCGACCACGCCGTCGATATCGCACCGATCCGCGAGGAATATACCCGCCAGATCAAGGCCCACCGCCTGTTCGACGGGCGTGCGCAGATCCTGCAGGTCACCGATTGCCGAGACGCCACGCTGGAAGTGCGCCTGCTGATGAGCGCCAAGGACGGACCGACGCTGTTCGACCTGCGCTGCGAGATCCGCGAAGGCATGATGGACTGGATCCGCCGCGAGATGCCCGATGCGCTGGCCCGCCGCCGCCAGTTGCAGGTTGCCCCGATGGAGCTGGCCGCCGCCCCTTCGATGGTGGAAGCGATGGGCAAGGGCATCCTGAACTGAGGTGCTACCTGTCGCAAGGTGACAGGTTTACACACGTTACACGGTCCAGAGGGAAAAGGTGCACCTTGGGGGCGTTCCGGGGCCGAAAGTGTCACCTTGCGTGCCGGAAGTGTCACCTTGCAGGGCAAATGTGTCACCTTAGGCGACGGATGTGTCACCTTGAGTGTCACCTTGCGGGGGCGGAGGTGTAACCTTGTGAAACCGCCGTTCCTGCCGCAGCTCTTCGGCCCAGGCCAGCCCTTCGTTCCAGACTTGCGCGAATTGCGGGCCAAGCCGCGCGCGCAGGCGATAGGCCGACTGGCGCGACATGCCCACTTCGCGCGCGGCGGCGGCGACTTCTCCGGTTCGGGCCAGTGCCGTGACGAAGGCGTGTATCTTCGTTCTGGTCCAGCGATAGTCGGCGTTGGTCCGTCGAGGGGGCTGCGGTGCATGAATCTGGGTCATGCCGGTAAGATTATGATGCGCAGGCACCTGTAGGAAAACGGTTTCGGGGACCGGCATGGCCCGTGCTCGGTATATCCCCCAGGCAAAGGCAGGGCTGACCCGGTTTGAGGGGCGTGCCTTCGCGATCTACTCTGAAGCGAAATCGAATGCCATGTGGGCAGGCGACAGGGAGCCGGTTCATGCACATGCCCTCCAACCCGGAGCGCCGTTTTCCATCCCGGCAGGTTGGTTTTGCCGCCTTATTCGGGGGCATCGCATCCGCAGCCATGGCATTTTCGACGCCTTGCCGGGCCGAAGAGCCGACCGCCACGCCATCGCCAGAGCAGGAAAAAGTTGCCGAGGATCCGACGAAGATCGCTACCAAGGTCGGGGTGTCCTATGCGGACGAACTTTCCGCTTCGGGCTCTGTAGCGATCGGCCCGAAGTTGAAGTTCAACGGGCGCGTGGCGAAGTCGGGTCAATGGTCCCTTGGCGCGTCCTACCTGTTGCCGGTGGCGATCGTCACGTTTTCGGCGGCCAGCAGTGAGCTGGAATCGGGCGTTCACCAGACGCGATATTCGCTGGGCGGGTTCGTGCCGCTGCGCAACCTTGGGCTCAAGACCGGGAAGTGGCAGATATTCGTGCCCTTCGGGTACACTTATACCAAGGGCAAGCAGGCCGTGACGGACCTTGACGTGCAGGACGGCATTCCCATCGAGGTCAGCAGCAACAGCGGCTATGTCGGCCTTTTCGTGCTGCGTCCCCTGACAGAGCGGCTCACGGCCATGGGCGGGGGTAATTACACCAAGGGAACGCACGGCTTTTCGGGCGTGGCAGCTGCGGCGGGCCTGTCCTATCACCTGACGGGGAAGGACACGGTGGCCGTCCGGGCCAGTTACGTAGACAACACCTTCGGCGGCCGCCAGCGCATCGGCGTGTCCTATCAGCACGAATTCTAGCCCGAATGCTAAAAAGCCCGGTCGGTATCGACCGGGCTTTTGCGTCACGGCATTGTTTCCTTCCCGCCCCGCCGCAAGCGGAGCGGGCGCAAGGCGTCAGTGCTTGCGGTCCCTTGTGCTTTCCACCATGCCGGGGGCGATGAAGCCGATCGGCGTCACTTCCATGGCGCGCTTTTTCAATTCGCCCTTCATGCGCTGGTATTCGGCTTCCATTTCCTCGGTCACGGTGGCGCGGCTGTCTTCAAGGGCTTCCTCGAAGTCCTGCATGGTCACAGCTTCCACTTCGGCGCCGCGCTTGCGGATGGCGATCAGGCCGGCGCGGCGGACCACGTCTTCCAGATCCGCCCCGGTGAAGCGCTGCGTGCGGTCCGCGATTTCGCCCAGGCGCACGTCCTCGGCCAGCGGCATGCGGCTGGTGTGGATGCCTAGGATGTGTTCGCGGCCCGGTGCGTCGGGGGTGCCGACGTAGACCAGTTCGTCGAAGCGACCGGGGCGCAGGAGGGCGGGGTCGACCAGTGCCGGGCGGTTGGTGGCGCCGACAAGGACGACCGATTGCAGTTCCTCCATCCCGTCCATCTCGGCAAGGATGGTGTTGACCACGCGGGCGGTGACTTGCGGTTCCCCGCCGCCTCCGCCCATCCCGCGGGCGGGGACGAGGCTGTCGATCTCGTCGATGAAGATCACGCAAGGGGCCACCTGTCGTGCGCGGGCAAAGAGGCGGGCGATCTGCTGTTCGCTTTCGCCATACCACTTGGAGAGCAGGTCTGACGACTTGATCGAGATGAAGTTCGCCTCCGCCTCTTTCGCCACGGCCTTGGCCAGCAGGGTCTTGCCGGTGCCGGGCGGACCGTAGAGCAGGAAGCCCTTGGCCGGGCGGATGCCCAGCTTGTGGAACGCTTCCGGGTTCTTCAGCGGCAGTTCGATGCCTTCCTTCAGCTTGATCTGCGCATCGTCCAGACCGCCGATATCGGCCCAGCCGATGTTTGGCACCTGCACCATGACTTCACGCATGGCAGACGGCTGGACGCGCTTCAGGGCCTCTACGAAGTCTTCCCGGTAGACGCGGATGGTTTCCAGCACTTCGGCAGGGATCGTGCGCGCTTCAAGGTCCAGCTTGGGCATGATCCGGCGCACTGCCTCGATCGCGGCCTCACGCGTCAGGGCGGCAAGGTCGGCGCCGACGAAGCCGTGCGTGGTGCGGGCAAGTTCGTTAAGATCCACACGCTCGCTCAGCGGCATGCCGCGGGTGTGGATGCCCAGGATCTCGCGGCGGCCCTTTTCGTCGGGCACGCCGATGACGATTTCGCGGTCGAACCGGCCGGGGCGGCGCAGGGCCTCATCGATGGCGTCAGGCCGGTTGGTGGCGGCGATGACGACCACGTGCGCGCGGCTGTCGATCCCATCCATCAGCGTGAGCAACTGGGCGACGAGGCGCTTTTCCGCCTCGCCATGGACCTGGTCGCGCTTGGGGGCGATCGAATCGATCTCGTCGATGAAGACGATGGCGGGAGCCGCCTTGGTCGCTTCCTCGAACACTTCGCGCAGGTGCTTTTCGCTTTCGCCATAGCCCGAGCCCATGATTTCCGGGCCGTTGATGGAGAAGAACTGCGCCTCGCTTTCGTTGGCGACGGCTTGCGCAAGGCGCGTCTTGCCGGTTCCCGGCGGGCCGTGCAGCAGCACGCCCTTGGGCGGAGCGACGCCAAGGCGGGTGAACAGCTCCGGATAGCGCAGCGGCAGTTCCACCATTTCGCGCAACTGGCGAATGGTGTCGGTCATGCCGCCGACGTCGTCGTAATTGACGTCGCCCCGGGCATCGTGCGCCTCTTCGAAAGTCTCGCGCAGTTCCACCTCGGTGTTCTCGTCGATGTGGACGATACCGCGCGGGGTGGTGGAGACGACGTTGAGGCGGATCTGCGTCAGCGCATAGGCGGGGGCGTTGAACATACGGCGCAGCTGGGGCGGGATGTCCGCGACCTGCTGCTGGCCGGTGGTGGCAACAAGGTCACCCTGCACCATCGGGCGCTGGAAGAAGTTGCGCTTCAATGCGGCAGAGGGGCCTTGCAGGCGCATGTCCTTCTGCGCGGGCGCGAAGACGACGCGCTGCGCGGGGCGCGAATCGGTCTTGCGCACGGTCACGTGGTCGCCGGAGCCGACCTCGGCATTGCCGCGCTGCAGACCGTCGAGGCGGATGACGGAAAGCCCCTCGTCCTCCTCGAACGCCAGCACGGCGCGGGCCACGGTGACGGCCTTGCCGGTGATTTCGAGTACGTCGCCTTCAAGCGCGCCGATCTCTGAAAGCGAGGCGCGGGAAAGGCGGGCGATGCCCTGGCCGCTCTCTTCCTGACGAGCGGCAGCGACCTGCAGCCTGACGGTGCGGTCTTCGGTCTTGATGTCGGTATCCGCCATGTGCGGGGTTTTCCTTCCTCGATCCCGATCCCGGCCATCTGCTGATCTGCCGGGCGGTGACGGATAACTGGGTATCACCACCGGGGATTTCAAACCAACCCCTGCGCCGAGCACGTGTTCCTCCGGAACGCTGCTCTTTTCGCGCATTACACGGACAAGAAAAAAGGCCCGGTCGTTACCGACCAGGCCGTAGAAGTTTTGGGAGAGGATGCCTGAAAGGCACTGTCTATATGCCTGTGACTCGGGTTTTGTGCAAGTGCGAAAAGGATAGGACGCATTGCGAAACCTGCAACAAAGGTTGCAAAATGTTGCAGTACCGTTTCCCGAATGAACGGAATGTCAGGATTTCACCCATGTATGATAATTGACCGCGATTCAGTTTTCGCTTTACCTATACGAGAGATCGCAACGCCGGAGCGATGCCCTGCAATCCTTTGCCTGCTGCGCCGCGATAATTACTTACCGTGCTGAGTATATTGGCTTTCCGCCCTTGCGAACCGGCCATGCGAAAGCGGCGCCGGACCCTTTCGGGGCGGCGCCGCAGTGCTTTTCTGTCCGACGGATCAGTGAGCGAGGAGCAGCGCCGGCGCGCTTTTCTCGGTCAGGAAGAATTCGGTCACGCCGCCGAACAGGAACTCACGGACGCGATTCTTGCCGTAGGCGCCCATCACCAGCAGGTCGGTGCCGGCGACAGCCGCCGCCAGCGTCTCCTGAGTCGACGAGCGGCGCTCATGCTCTTCCAGTTCGGCGTTGATGCCGTGGCGCGACAGGTAGCGCAGGGCGTCGGCGGCGGGGAAGCCGCCTTCCTTCTCCACCACGCAGACCAGCTTCACCGACGAACACTGCGCCAGCAGCGGAGCGGCAGCGCGCAGCGCGGCGGCCGCCTGTTCGCCGCCGTCCCAGCCGATGCAGGCGGTGCCGACCGGGATGGCAAGCGGGGTTTCGGCCAGCGCCAGCACCGGCGCACGGGCGCGCAGCGCAAGATCTCCGGCCAGCCCGCCCGAGCGCGACACGACGATGAGATCGGCCAGGCGCGCGGCATAAGCGAAGGCGGTGACGGGATCGTCCTCGCAGCGGATAACCTCGAACGGAATGCCCGCCCCTGCCAGCCGCGCCTCGGCAGCGGTGGCGATCTCGTCATCCGTGGCCAGCGCCTTGTCGAGCGCTTCGGTCAGCACGTAGCTGCCGCCCATCGGGTCCATCGCGATGTACCGCGAGACCGGCGTATCGACGAGCACGGTGACATGGCCGTTTTCGCGGCGCGCGATGTCCACGGCGGTTTGCAGGCGGGCATCGTTGCCCGGCTTGCGGTCGGCATTGACGAGTATAGAGCGCATGGTCTTTCTCCCTCTTTGCCCCGCCAGCCTAACCCGGTGACAGCGCAGCTTCCATGACCGGAATCAAAACGTTCTGTTGCTGTCCAAAGAACGTTTTGCGCCGCGCGGGGTTGCAGGTCCGGCGCCTGTTCAGCGCGCGCTATCGATAGCAAGCCCGCGCGCGCGTTCGAACAGGTCGAGGATCACCGGATCGCGTTCACGCGTGCGGATGGCGGCTTCGAAATGGACGTGGTGGCGCGGGCGCGGCAGGATTTCGTGCAGGTGTCCGGCGGCAAGGCGTTCGCGCACCATGGTTTCGGGCAGCACGGCCGCGCCTTGTCCGCTGGCGACGATCTCTATCAGGGTGCGCACGTTGTTGCAGGTGTGCAGCGCGCGCGGGACGATGCCGTGGGCCTCCAGCGTCTGGTGCGTCACCGCATGCAGCGGGGAATGGTCCGGCAATGACCAGACCGGCAAGGGCCGTGCGAAGCCGCCCGCCCCGGCCACTTCGGCCCCCGCTGCCCAGACCAGCTGGACCGAGCCGATCGGCGCGGTGCGCATTCCGGGGCTCGCCACCGGCCCGGCTAGGAACACGATATCGCGCGTGCCTGTCAGCAGTTGCTGGAGCAGGGGGGCGGTCAGGTCGATCTCGATTTCCATTGCCACGCCGGGGCGCTCGCGCTCGATCGCCTGGATGAAGGCGGGCACGCAGCTGGCCGCCGCGATCTCTCCCGAGCCGATGCGCACGGCGGCGGTGGCACCTGCAAAGTCGCTCGCCTCCAGCAGCACCTGTTCAAGCCCGTGGTAGAGCGGCTCGCTGGCCTTCACCAGACGCCGTCCGCGTGCGGACAGCACCATGCGTCGCCCTTCGCGCTGGAACAGGGGGACGCCCAGCTGTTCCTCGATCTCGCGCACACGAGCCGAGATCGCGGGCTGCGTGGTGTTGAGACGCGCGGCGGCAGCGGCGAACGTGCCGAGCCGATCGATCCACATCAGCGTTTCGAGATGGAACAGAGCGATGCGTTTCATAATTATTGCATATCGGAACTGATAAAAAACAATCGCTATTCGTGATGGGAGAAGCTGTCTAGCCTCCCACCGACACAACAAAGAGGATGGCCCTCGATGAAGAAGATCTATCCCAGCGCGCAGGCCGCGCTGGAAGGCGTGCTCAAGGACGGCCTGCTGATCGCCAGCGGCGGTTTCGGCCTATGCGGCATTCCCGAGCGCCTGCTTGATGCGATCCGCGATGCGGGCGTGAAGGATCTCACCTTCGCGTCCAACAATGCCGGTATCGACAACGAAGGCATCGGCAAGCTGCTGCGCACCAAACAGGTGAAGAAGATGATCTCGTCCTACGTGGGCGAGAACAAGGAGTTCGAACGCCAGTTCCTGGCCGGAGAGCTTGAGGTGGAGTTCTGTCCGCAGGGCACCCTGGCAGAGCGCATGCGCGCAGGCGGGGCAGGCATCCCCGGCTTCTACACCAAGACCGGCGTCGGCACGCAAGTGGCCGAAGGCAAGGAAGTGAAGCAGTTCCGGGGTGAGGATTACATCCTCGAGGAAGGCATCTTCGCGGACCTTTCCATCGTCAAGGCTTGGAAGGCGGACGAAACCGGCAACGTCGTGTTCCGCAAGACCGCGCGTAATTTCAACGTGCCTGCGGCCACTTGCGGCAAGGTCTGCGTGGTCGAGGTGGAAGAGATCGTCCCAACCGGCAGCCTCGATCCCGACGCGATCCACCTGCCCGGCGTCTTCGTCCAGCGCATCGTGCTGGGCGCGCCTTACGACAAGAAGATCGAGTTCACGACCACACGTGAAAGGGAAGCTGCCTGATGGCCCAGGAATCCAAAGGCTGGAACCGCAATGAAATGGCCGCCCGCGCGGCGAAGGAACTGCAGGACGGGTTCTATGTGAACCTTGGCATCGGCATCCCGACGCTGGTGGCCAATTATGTGCCGGACGACATCACCGTCACCTTGCAGAGCGAGAACGGGATGCTGGGCATCGGTCCGTTCCCTTACGCGGACGAGGTCGATCCCGACCTGATCAACGCGGGCAAGCAGACCATCAGCGAACTGCCGCACTCTGCCTATTTCGACAGCGCCACCAGCTTCGGCATGATCCGCGGCGGGCACATCGACCTGACCGTGCTGGGCGCCATGGAAGTGGCCGAGAACGGCGATATCGCCAACTGGATGATCCCCGGCAAGATGATCAAGGGCATGGGCGGCGCGATGGACCTTGTCGCGGGCGTCAAGAAGATCATCGTGGTGATGGAGCATACCTCCAAGAACGGCGATCCCAAGTTCATCCCCGCCTGCACCCTGCCGCTGACGGGACGCAACGTGGTGGACATGGTGATCACCGACCTCGCCGTGTTCCAGCGCCCGGACCACGACAGCCCGTTCAGGTTGGTCGAACTCGCTCCCGGCGTCACGGCCGAAGAAGTCGCGGCCAAGACGACGGCGCATTACGTCAGCTGATCCGGCAAATTCCTCCCCGGACTTGTCTCGGGGAGGAAATCGCGCCCTCTCGCCAGCGCTTCCACTTCGCGTTATCCCTCGCGCACTCTTCGCAAGGGACCATCCATGACATACACCCTCATCACCGCGAACCGGAACTATTCAAGCTGGTCGCTGCGCCCGTGGGTGCTGATGAAGGCGCTGGCCATTCCGTTCGAGGATGAGCTTGAGCCTTTCACCATGCCGGTGAACTATGATGCGTTCCGCAGCTTCTCGCCCACCGGGCAGGTGCCCGCGCTGATCGACGAGGAACGCACCGTCTGGGATTCGCTGGGCATCACGCTCTATCTGGCGGACCGCCATCCCACCGTCTGGCCCAAGGCGCCGGACGCGCGCGCTTTCGCCCAGAGCGCGGTGTGCGAAATGCATGCCGGTTTCCCCGCCTTGCGCAGCGCCTGCACGATGAACGTGGGCGTGCGGGTCAAGCCCCGCCCGATGAGCGGCGCGCTGGTGCGCGAGGTCTACCGGGTGCGCGAACTGTTCGAGGACGGGCTGGATCGGTTCGGTGGGCCATGGCTGGCCGGGGCAGAGTTCACCGCCGTCGATGCGTTCTATGCGCCGGTGGCTTTCCGCATCCGCACGTATGGCCTTGATGTCGGTGGCGGTCAGGCGTGGGTCGATGCCATGCTGGCGCACCCGGCCATGCAGCAGTGGGAAACCGAAGCCCTTGCCGAAACCTGGCGCGAGGAAAGCCACGAGGCCGAGATCGCCGAGGCCGGAGAGATCATTGCCGACTATCGGGTGAGCGCCTGAACCCCTTCCTTCTGTCCGCTCCCCGGCGGATCGCCCCCACGGCCTTGCGGGCGTCATTCGGGCATCCCATAACCCTTGCGCAATCAACCGGGAGAATTTCCAATGGCCGATATCGCCTCCATCCCTCTCACCCGCATCGACGGCAAGGCCGATACGCTTGGCGAGCACGCCGGCAAGGTGCTGCTGGTCGTCAACGTCGCGTCCAAGTGCGGCCTCACCCCGCAGTACGAAGGGCTTGAGGCGATCTACGGTGAATACAAGGACAAGGGCTTCGAGGTTCTGGGCTTCCCCGCCAACGATTTCGGCGCGCAGGAACCCGGCACGCATGAGGAAATCGCCGAGTTCTGCTCGGTCAACTATGGCGTGTCGTTCCCGCTCTTCGCCAAGGCCGACGTCACCGGCGATGCCAAGCAGCCGCTCTACGCCGCGCTGACCGACGCGGTGCCGACCAAGCAGGGCGACGTCGAAGGTATGAAGGAGAAGTTCCGCGGCTACGGCATGACCCCGAACGAAGACCCGGAGGTGCTGTGGAACTTCGAGAAGTTCCTGATTGCGCGCGACGGTTCGGTGGCGGGTCGGTTCGCTCCCGGCACCGCGCCGCAGGACCCGCTGCTGGTCGGCGCGATCGAGGCTGAACTGGCAAAGTGACGTTGTTGGCAAAGTGACACCGGGGTCGCGTCCGGCCCCACGCAGGGGCCGGGCGCACCGCTATCACTCCGCTCCCGTGGCGACGGGGCGGCCGGGGTCGGCGATCCATTCGCTCCACGATCCGGGGTAAAGCTGCCCGACGGGCAGCCCCGCCACGGCCATGGCCAGCGCGTTGTGGCATGCGGTCACGCCCGATCCGCATTGCAGGATCGCCGGCGCATTCCCCAGCAAGGCGCTGAAATCGGCGGCAAGTTCGGCCGCCGGGCGAAAGTGTCCGGCGGCGTCCAGATTGTCGCGGAAGAACCGGTTGCGTGCGCCTGGAATATGCCCGGCGACGGGGTCCAGCGGGTTGGGGGTTCCGGCAAAGCGCGCAGGATCGCGGGCGTCCAGCACTTGCGCTGTCGGCTGTGCGATGTTGCCCAGCACTTTCGCCGCGCTTACCGGTTCGGGCACCAGCGGTTCGCCCGGCTCGAAATCGCCGGATGTGGCGCCGGGCGACAGCCCGTGATCAAGCGGCAGGCCGGCTTCGACCCATGCGGGCTTGCCCCCGTCCAGTACGGCGACCGGGGCGTGGCCGAGCCAGCGCAGCAGCCACCAGAGGCGAGCGGCCCAGGCGCCGCCGTTGCTGTCATAAGCGACGACCTGCTGGCCCTTGCGCAACCCCTGCGCGCGCAGCCATGCGACGATGGCGACGCGGGCGGGCAGGGGGTGGCGACCGTTCGATCCGTCGGGCGGAGAAGCAAGATCTTCGTCGAGGTGAGCGTAACGCGCACCCGGAATATGACCCTTCGCGTAGATTTCCGGCCCCTTGTCCGGGTTGCCAAGTTCGAATTCGCAGTCGAATACCAGCACGTTTTCGCCGGCAGCGAGCATGTCCCTGAGCGCGTCGACCGTGATCAACGTTTCGTATGCCATCGTCTTCCTTGCCCTTTGGCCACTGGAACTATGTTCTGGTGAGCAACGGCAGATGGACGAGGTAGCGCTATTTGTCGATTACTTAGGTGGATCTGCCCATATATTTTATTGCGGTGCACAACGCGCCAAACATGTGAATGCGTTCCCACAGCAGTGCGCGGGTTCTGGCCATATTGTGGACGTGCCCCATGCGCGGGCAGACGAACAGGTCGATGCTGGTGGCCGACGGGTAGGCGCGCGGTTCGGCGCGCGGATCGGGAACAAGGTCGCGCTCGCCCATCGCGGTCAGCACGGGAACGGTGATCGCTGCGGCTTCCGAAGCGACGATGCCCGGCGTCAGCGTGGACCGCGCGGCGCGTTGCGGCGTGCGGCGCGCATACCAGGGAGGTGAGGGGGCGTCGGCCAGCTCTGTCTGATCCTGCCCCTGATCCCGACTTTGGCCGTAGCGGGCGATCCCTTCGTAATGGGCAAGATCCTGTTCGACCACGTCAAGCGGCACGTCATCGTGATGGAAGCCCCAGGCCAGCGCTTCCCACGCCGCCTGTGCGGCAGCGTCCCCCGCCTGCGCGAGAAGGGCGGCATTGAGCGGTTCGCGGCATTCCTCAAGCCGGGCATCGCGCGGATACCAGGCGACGGTGACGGGGCGGCCCCCCGGCGGAGTTGCGGGATGAGCATGGATGGCGCTGAAGCCGAGCACGCCGATGCCGTCGAAGCTGCGATGGCGGGCCTGCTGGTATATCAGCAGCGCGGCGCCCAGCGCCTGCCCGATGCCGATCACGCAGGCTGGACTGACGGGTGGATAGCCGGGGGCGAGCACGCCATTGGCCAGCCGCAGCAAGATCTCGCACTGTGCGGCATGGGCAACCGCGGCAAGCACGGCATAGCCAAGGTCTTCGGGGTCGATATCGCCGGTGCCGTCGCATCCCGGCCAGTCCAGCGCCGCGAAGATCCACCCGCGCGCGGCGTGGAACGCCGCCTGTGCGCCTGCGTCCCTTGCCGGACCCGGCAATGCGCAGGTGTAATAGCCGCGCGCATAGCTGCTGCTTGGCAGGGCAAGGCACAGCACGGGGCTTTCGGGAAGCGCTGCGGCATCGGGCAGCACCACCGTTGCGCGCACTGCGGCGCTACGGCCAAGACCCGCCGCATCGCTGACATCGATGGTGATCTCGACCTGTCGCACGCTGCTTGTCCCTCCCCTCTCGCCTCTCTCGTTGCGCGCGTTGTCGCCCCGATTGACGGGCTTGCGCAATCCCATATCCTCGATGGCACGAGACCGATCGTCCAAGTGATCGGCGGGAGAGCAAGATGCTAGCTACCGGCAAGATGGGCCATGCGGCGATGACGCTGTCCGAACTTCTCGGCGAATTGCGCCTGTCCGGGCGGACCTGGTGCTATGGCGATCTGGCGGAACGCGCGGGTTTCGCGGTGGCGGGGGGCGATGCGGTGTTCGTCCACGCGGTAATCCATGGCAGTGTGCGGCTGGCCTGTGCCAGTGGCGCGATGGCGCAGTTGGGGCCGGGGGAGGTGGCGCTGGTGCTTTCGGGAGAAGCCCATGCCTTGCGGACCGGCATCGATGCCGTGGCCGCGACGCATGACGTCTTGCGCCGGGACGAGGATACCGATCTGCCGCTCACCCGCCGCTTCGGCGAAGGACGCGTCGCCGCACGGGTGCTGAGCGCGCGGTTGCAGGCAAGCTGGCCGGACGGCGTCGGGCGCGCGGGCCTTCCGGCGGTGCTGCGGGGCGCAGAAACGGTCCTGCGCGCCGATGCGTGGGCGCAGGCAGGCATGGGCGCGGGTGCGACGGCGCTGCTTACCCGGCTGGCCGAAGCGCTGATGATTGCGGCCTTGCGCGCGGACCCGGCTTGCCGGGGCATCCTGTCCGGCGAAGCGCGCGATGCGGTTGCAGAGGCCATGCAACTGATCGCGGCAAATCCGGCGCATCCCTGGACCGTCGCCTCTCTGGCGCGGGCCGTGGGGATGGGGCGTTCCAACTTTGCCGCGCTGTTTTCCGGCGTGGCGGGCAAGGCACCGATGGAAGTCGTGGCCGAACATCGCATGGAACACGCCGCCTCCCTGTTGCGACTGGGGCGCATGAAAGTGGCCGAGATCGCCGAACTGGCCGGATATGGCTCCGAAGCCGCATTCAGCCGCCGGTTCAGTCGCCATTTCGGCACCACGCCCAGCCGTATGCGCGAAGCGGCGCGGCAAGCGCGGGAGGCCGCCGCGCCGTCGCCTGCGTTCAGAGCGATGCTGGCAGACGCGCGGCAGACCGGCGGGCGTGTCGGTCCTGGCCCTTCGGCGGCACAGTCTCCTGCCGCCGGGGCGGCACCGATCGGGAGTATCGCAAGGGGGCGCGTGCTGGCCACAAGGACGCGTTCCGGCTGACCGGGTGATCGGCTGGGACAAGCGAATGCGCGTCGCCGGGGCGGATTTTGCGCTGCCTTGGGCTGCTGACGCTTCTGCGTGCGGCGATTCCCGGTAAGCCTGCGCGCAAACCTTCAGGAGAGAATGCATGACTTACCGTGTTGCCATTGTTACCGGGGCTGCGGCCGGGATCGGCGCGGCCTGCTCCAAGCGGCTGGCGCAGGACGGTATCGCGGTGGGCGTGCTCGATCTTGATGAGGAACGCTGCGCGGAGACGGTGCAGGCGATCAGGGATGCGGGGGGCACTTCCATCGCGCTGGGCGCCGATATCTCCAGCCGCGAACAGGCCGCAGCCGCTGTGGCGAAGTGCCGCGATGCGCTGGGGCCGATCTCGATCCTGGTCAACAACGCGGGCGTCACCGACTTCACCCCGTTCGAGGAACTGACCGACGAACGCTGGGACTTCGTCTATGCCATCAACGTGCGCGGGCCGATGGTGATGACCCAGCTGGTGATCAAGGACATGAAGGACGCAGGGTGGGGGCGCATCGTCAACGTCTCGTCCTCTTCCGCGCAGACGGGCGCGCTCAACATGATCTGCTATTCCTCGTCCAAGGGTGCGGTGGTGACGATGACGCGCTCGATGGCGCAGGAATTCGGGCCTTACGGAATCACCGTGAACAACATCCCGCCGGGCTCGGTGATGGGCACGATCATGTCGGAAGCCAACCGCGAACGCTTCCAGATCCCGACTGAAGTTCTGCTCCAGACCATTCCGGTGCGCCGCATGGGCGAACCCGCCGATATCGCCAATGCCTGCGCCTGGCTGTGCCACGAGGCTTCGGGCTATGTCACCGGCCAGACCATCGGCGTCAACGGCGGCCGCGTGGTGAGCTGAGACGCGCGCAAAAACGCGAAGGGGCCGGACAGCTTGCGCTGCCGGCCCCTGTTCACATGGGAGAGTGAACTGTGCGTGGTGCTCAGGCCTCGACCTTGGGCTTCGATTCCTCGTAGCGCTCGATCGCTTCCAGCACGATGCGGGCGGCATCGGCGGCATTGCCCCATGTGCCTACGCGCACCCACTTTTCCTTCTCCAGATCCTTGTAGTGGGTGAAGAAGTGTTCAACCTGCTGGTAGACGATGTCGGGCAGGTCTTCCTTCTCGTTCACGTGCGAATAGTACGGGAAGGTCGAATTGATCGGCACGCACAGCAGCTTCTCGTCGCCGCCGTGTTCGTCCTCAAGGTTGAGAACGGCGATCGGGCGCACCTTCACCACGCAGCCCGGAATGAAGGGCGAACGGGCAACGACCAGCGCATCGAGCGGGTCACCATCGGGCGAAAGGGTGTGCGGCACGAAGCCGTAGTTGGCCGGGTAGCGCATCGGCGTGTGCAGGATGCGATCGACGAAGAGCGCACCGGAAGCCTTGTCGAATTCGTACTTTACCGGCTCGCCGCCGACCGGAACTTCGATGATGACGTTCAGGCTTTCCGGCGCGTTGTCGCCAACGGGAATCATGTCGATGCGCATAATTGTCCTTCTTTAGTACGGGCGCGGCCTTTTACGTGCCGGGAGCATCACGATGCGGGGGCTTAGCGTCGCCTTTATTGCGTCGCAACAGCCATTTCAGACGATCAGCCCCGGTTTGTGGACGAAATCGCAGTCCCGACATGCCCTTAGGACATGTACGGGGACTGCGAATCTTTTACCGGCCGTTACTTCGTGCGGGCGGTCAGCAGCTTGTCGAGCCCGTTGGTCTTGCCCGGCGTGGTGCTTTCCAGCCAGGGGTGACGCAGGCCGCCGTGATAATCGATCGCGATCGTCTGATAGCGGTCGCCGCGCTTGACCAGCAGGCTGATCGGCGTCTTCGCGGTCTTGGCGGCGGTGATCGCGTCCTTGATCACGTCAGCCGAATAGGCGCGGCCGCCCACGGCGACGATCTTCGTCGAATTGACGATACCTGCGTTGTACGCGGGGCCGTCCCACAAGGTTGCGGTGACATCGCCGTCCTTGTTCAGCGTGACGCCCAGCGAATACGTGAGGTCCAGCGTCTTGCGTTCTTCGGCGATGCCCTTTTCGTAAGGGTTGGGCTTGTCCTTGAACACCAGCTTGTAGCCGGCCATCTGCACGCCGTTCAGCGGCGCGGGCTGGTTGGTGTCGTAAAGGCGGGTGCGCAGGAAGCTGGCCCAGTCATAGGCGTAGACGCCGTTCAGCACCTTCACCACTTCGTCGAAGTCATAGGTAACTTCGCCCCAGTCGCCGTCGCGCACGCCGAAGAAGGCCTTGGCGAAATCGTCGAGGCCCTTGGCGCCCTTCGTGCCCTTGCGGATGATCTGGTCAGCTTCCAGCCAGGTCAGCGCGCCTTCGACGTAATAGTCTTCCGAGCGGGTCAGCGAGGTATAGGGCAGCGGGCGGCGGCGCATCAGCTGCGGCGCGTTGACGGTATCCTCGACCGAGCGCCACGAGCGGCCCGGCGTGCCTTCCGCATACTTGGCGGCAGCGGTTGCGAACATCGCCATGACCATGTCGCGCGACTGTACGCCCGAACGCGCGGCCAGCACATAGCCCCAGAACTGCGTCTGGCCTTCGTAGACCCACAGCATCGTGTTCTGCATCGGCTGCTGGTAATCCGGCGTCCACGCATCGGCCCCGCGGCGGAACTTGCCGTTCCAGCTGTGGACGAATTCGTGCGCGATGACGTTGCGGTCCCAGTCCATCTTGTCCCATTCGGTCCAGGACGTGGGTTCCTGCTGGTTTTCGCTGGAGCGATGGTGCTCCAGCCCGATGCCGCCCATGCGGTCGGTCAGGGCAAGCAGGAAATCGTAATGGTCGAAGTGCTTGGACCCGAAGGTGGTCGTCGCCTCGTTCACGAGGTTGCGGTAGGTCTGCAGGTGGTCGGGCGCGATCTTCAGCAGGTCCGGCTCGTCCGCGACCACGTCCATGAACACGTTCTGGCCCAGATCCCAGCGCTGTGCGTGGACACCGGCGAAGATCGGCGAATCGACCAGCCGCTCGAAATCGATGGCGTTCCAGCTGACGGTGTCGCCAGAGCGGCTGAAACCGTCGAGCGCGGTGAAGACCTGCCAGCCCTTGGGGAAGGTCACGGTCGGCTTGTACGTGATGCCGCGCGTGTAATAGCCCGCCGGGTAAAGGCTCATCTTTTCCCACTGCAGGTTGAGCATTTCCTGCGTCATCGTGATGCGCCCCTCGCTCGACTGCAGGGGCGATGTGTGGACGAACTTTGCGGTGACGGTCCTGGTGCCTTCGGGCAGCGCAAGGCGGAAGGCGTTGACGGCCACGGTGTCACGCACCCACGCGATCTCCTTGCCGTCCGCGAAGAAGTGAATGTCGGCCAGCAGGCCGTAAGGGCCGGTTTCCGAATGGTTGCCGGGCAGCCAGCCCGCCTGCAGCAGGATCAGGTCGCGCGCCCCTGCGGCAACCGGAATGGTCTGGGTGACGCGGTAGACGCCGCGCGAAATGTCGCTTGCATCGATGTTCAGGCCGATGGTGCCCGCATAGGGCACGTCCTTGGCGGCAGGCATGGCCGGCGGCAGCGGCGGGGCCATGGGGGTGGAGCGGGTGGCATCCTGAGCAAAGGCCGAAGTCGACAGCAGCAGGGAGGTGAGGAGGGTCGCGCCCATGAGCAGATTCTTCATTGCGCAGGTCTTTGCGCTTGTTGCCGCATTTGGCAACCATCCAATCCGCTGAAATTGGCGGGGCCACTTTTCGTGCGCGAACAATCCCGCTAAGCGCGCGCGATGAGCAATGCACCTTCCACGCCTCAGGCGATCCGCGGAACCCAGGACATTTTCGGCGCCGACGCCGAGGCGTTCGCCCACGTCGTCGAGACGTTCGAGCGCGTGCGCAAGCTCTACCGCTTCCGCCGCGTGGAAATGCCGGTGTTCGAGAAGACCGCCGTGTTCTCCCGCTCGCTGGGCGAAACGACCGACGTGGTCTCCAAGGAAATGTATTCGTTCGATGATCGCGGCGGCGAATCGCTGACCCTGCGCCCCGAATTCACCGCCGGCATCGCCCGCGCCTACCTGACCGACGGCTGGAAGCAGTTCGCGCCGCTCAAGGTCGCCACGCACGGGCCGCTGTTCCGGTATGAACGCCCGCAGAAGGGGCGCTATCGCCAGTTCCACCAGATCGACGCCGAAGTGATCGGCGCGGCCGAACCGATGGCCGATGTGGAACTGCTGGTCATGGCCGACCAGTTGCTCAAGGAACTGGGCATTGCCGATGGCGTGACGCTGCAGCTCAACACGCTGGGCGATGGCGAAAGCCGCGAGGCATGGCGCGCCGCGCTGGTCGAATACTTCCGTGCGCACAAGGCCGAACTGTCGGAAGATTCGCAGGACCGGCTGGAGCGCAACCCGCTGCGCATCCTCGATTCCAAGGACCCGCGCGACAAGCCCTTCACCGCCGATGCACCCAAGATCGACGATTACCTTTCGGCCGAAGCGCAGGATTTCTTCGGCGCGGTGACTTCGGGCCTCGATGCGGCGGGCGTCGCCTGGACCCGCGCCGAGGCGCTGGTGCGCGGGCTCGATTACTATCGCCACACCGCCTTCGAATTCGTGACCGACCGCCTTGGCGCGCAGGGCACGGTGCTGGGCGGCGGTCGTTATGACGGGCTGATGGTGGCGCTGGGCGGGCCCGAAACTCCGGCAGTCGGCTGGGCCGCGGGGATCGAGCGGCTTGCCATGCTGGTGGCCGATGCGGGGCAGACCGCCGAAGCGCCGCTGACCGCGATGCTGGCGGTGGAAGACGACGCGGCGCTGGGCTTCGCGCTCAAGACGCTGACCGCGCTGCGCCATCAGGGTATCGATGCGGAAATCATCGCCACCGGCAGCCCGCGCAAGCGTTTCGACAAGGCGGTGAAGTCGGGCGCGAAGGCGATCGTTTCCTTCGTGGTCAAGGACGGCGTGCCCGTCGCCAACCTGCGCGCGGGTGAAACCACCCCGGCGCGGCTGGCGGTGGAGCAGGTGCTGGTGACCGTCCAGCCGTGAGCATATCCGACGTTCGCCTTGCCCAGTTGGGTGGCCGTCTGGCCGAGCTGGAGGCGCGCCTGGCTTCGGGAACGCTGGAGGGCGAGGCTTTCGTGGCCGCCAGCCGCGATTATGCCGAGCTTGAGCCGGTCGCGCGCGCCGCCGCCGAAGTGGTGTCGATGCGCGGCGAACTCGAATCGCTGCTGAACCTTGAAGACCCCGACCCTGAAATGCGTGCGCTGGCCGCAGAGGAAGCCGCGCGGCTCAAGGCCGAACTGCCTGAGGCTGAACGCCGCCTTGCCATCGCCATGCTGCCGCGCGATGCGGCCGACGTGCGCCCGGCGATGCTGGAAATCCGCGCCGGCACCGGCGGGGACGAAGCCGCGCTGTTCGCCGCCGACCTCTACCGCATGTACGAAAAGTACGCGGCAGAGCAGGGCTGGCGGGTGGAGATGGTCAGCGCCAACGCCAGCGACGTGGGCGGCTTCAAGGAAGTCGTCGCCAATGTCACCGGATCGGGCGTTTTCGCCAAGCTGAAGTTCGAAAGCGGCGTTCACCGCGTACAGCGCGTGCCGGTGACCGAATCGGGCGGGCGTATTCATACCTCTGCGGCCACCGTCGCGGTCCTGCCTGAACCGACCGAAGTCGACGTGGCGATCGAGGACAAGGATCTCAAGATCGATATCTACCGCGCGTCGGGCGCGGGCGGGCAGCACGTCAACACCACCGATTCGGCGGTACGCATCACTCACCTGCCCACCGGCCTGGTGGTGACCTGCCAGGACGAGCGCAGCCAGCACAAGAACAAGGCCAAGGCCATGCAGGTGCTGCGCGCGCGCCTTTACGAGAAGATGCGCGACGAGGCGCAGGGCGCCGAGGCCGAGGCGCGCAAGGCGATGGTCGGGTCCGGCGATCGTTCGGAGCGCATCCGGACCTACAACTTCCCGCAAGGGCGCGTCACCGATCACCGCATCAACCTGACGCTGCACCGCCTGCCCGAAGTGCTCGAAGGCCCCGGCCTTGCCGAACTGGTCGATGCCCTCATCGCCGAGGACGAGGCCAAGCGGCTGGCGGCCCTGAGTGGATAAGGGCGCATTGACTGTCGCCGAAGCCATCCGCGATGCGGCGCTGCGCCTTTCGGAAACCAGCGATACCGCCCGTCTCGACGCCGAAGTCCTGATGGCGCACGCGCTGGGCGCGACCCGTTCACAACTCTTGCTTGGCCGGATGCGCGACCCGGTGCCGCAGAGCTTTTCCGCTCTTGTCTCCCGCCGGGCGGCGCATGAACCGGTCGCCTACATTACCGGCAAGGCGGAATTCTACGGGCTTGAACTGGATGTCAGCCCGGCCACGCTGATCCCGCGCGGCGATACCGAAACGCTGATCGAGGCCGCGCGCGAGGCGTTCGCCGGGCGGTCGCCCGCGCGCATCCTTGACCTTGGCACCGGAACGGGCGCGCTGCTGCTGGCGGCGCTGTCGGTATGGCCCGAAGCGGAAGGCGTCGCCATCGATCGCTCGGCTGAAACGCTGGCGGTGGCGCAGGCCAATGCCGATCGTCACGCCCCGGCCGCGCGGCTGCTGCTAGCCGACTGGACCCGGCCCGGATGGTCGGCCGATCTGGGCCGGTTCGACCTGATTCTCGCCAACCCGCCTTATGTGGAGGATGCGGCCGAACTCGATACCTCGGTGCGGGCCTTCGAACCGGCGGGCGCGCTGTTCTCCGGGCCGGAAGGGCTTGATGATTACCGGATTCTGGTGCCGCAACTGCCGGACCTGATGGCGCCCGGCGCGGCGGCGATGGTGGAGATCGGCTGGCGCCAGGCCGAAGCCGTAGCGGCGATCGGCGCCGGGGTGGGGTTGATTTCCAGCGTTCACCGCGATCTGGGCGGCCGCGATCGCGTCGTCGCGTTTTCGGGGACAAACGCACTTGATCCGTAAGTTTCCTCTTGGAATCGGGCTCTGGAACCCCTAATGATTACTGCGAACCGGCCGATGGACGATGATTTCCCATACCCGGTTCGCCTCCAGCATTTGCAAGCAGTCGGCGGCGTCAACGCTACCGACAGGGCAGATGGGGAAAATCGCGGCGGCCGGGGGGCCGGCCGAGATTATGTGACGTGCGGCAATCCGGGCTGATCGGGCCGACACCCGATTCGGAACCGGAATTTGCCAGGGTTTTGAAGCCCGGGGTTTTGAGGAAAGTCATCCCTTGAATAACAACAATCGTGGTAACAACCGTCGGCGCGGCCGCGGTAACAACCGCCAGCAGGGCGGTCAGCAGACCAACCGGATCGACAGCAGGGCCCGTGGCAATGCGCCGCAGCTTCTGGAAAAGTACCGGAAGCTTGCGCATGACGCGCATCTCAATGGTGATCGTGTGACGGAGGAATATTACCTCCAGTTCGCGGACCATTACTTCCGCGTCATCGCCGACCAGAAGCAGCGCCAGGAAGAGGCTCGCCAGCCCAACCAGCCGCGCCGCGACGATCACCGTCAGAGCGATTACAGCGACGACTACGCCGCTTACGACGATCCTTACGGCGAAGCACCCTCGGCCCCGGCAGAGCGCGCCCCGCGTCCCGAACGCGAACCGCGCCAGTACGAGCAGCGCGGTGAGCCCCGTAATGATCACCGCAACGATCAGCGCAACGATCAGCGCGGTGACCACAATCACGCACCGCGCGCCGCCGATCCTGTCGTGGATGATGCCCAGCAGTCTGCCTCCGAAGCGAGCAGCGATGCCGAAGGCAACGTCTACGAACCGGCGGAAAACCCCTTCGTGCGCGACAACCGTGCATCGCGCGGCCTGAAGCAGCGCAAGCCGCGCGGCCCGCGTCGTGACGAAGCCGGCGAAGGTCGCGGCGATGCCGATCAGGCACCGGTCGAGGCTGCTCCCGCTTCCGCCGCACAGGAAGAGCCTGCCGGCTTCGACGCCGCAGCGCTTCCGCCCGCGATCTCCGCCAAGCCGACCCGCAAGCGCACGCCCAAGGCCGCGCCTGCCGAAGCCGCTGCAGCTGACGCGGCTCCGGCCGCCGATGTGGAAGCCGCACCCGAGGAAAAGCCCCGCCGCCGCCGCACCCGCAAGGCTGCCACCGGTGACGAGGCCGCTCCCGAGGCCGTCGAAGGCTGAACCTCTTTCCCCGGCGCTTACGCAAAGGGACCGTAACTGGTCCCTTGCGTCGCGCCGGGTCGGGCTTACAAGCCCATGGCGATGCAGTCCGACCGGTACGCTTCGCCCTTCTTCAGAACCCTTGCCCTGGCCGTGCCCCCGCGGCCGGGTGCCCGTGCGCTGGCGGCAATTGCCGCGGGCGCGCTTGCGGCCTGCGGGTTCCAGCCCCTTGCGCTCTGGCCACTGACCCTGATCGCCATTGCCTGGCTGATCGAACTGGCGGTGCGCGCACGGACGGGGCGGCAGGTCTTCCTACTGGGCTGGTGCTTCGGCCTTGGCCACTTCACCCTTGGCAACAACTGGATCGCGACCGCCTTCACCTATCAGGCGAACATGCCCGCATGGCTGGGGATGATCGCGGTGGTGCTGCTGGCGCTTTACCTTGCGCTGTTTCCTGCCGTGGCGATGCTGGCCGGCTGGCTGGTGGCGCGCCCTGACCGTCATCCAGATGGACGTAGTTTCGCGGCGTTTGCCATTGCCCTTGGCGCCACCTGGATCGTGACCGAATGGGTGCGGGCGTGGCTGTTCACCGGCTTTGCCTGGAACCCGCTGGGTATCGCGCTGCTGGGCGGGTTCGAGAGCCGGGGGCTGGCCGTGCTGACGCCGTGGATCGGGACTTACGGGCTTTCCGGGGTGCTTGTGCTGCTTTCTGGCGTGCCGGGAATGATGGCCCGGCTGTCTGCCGGAAAAGTGCTTGCGCCGATCGGCGTGGCGGTGCTGGCTGCGGGGCTTGGCCTTGCCATGCACGCGCCTGCTCCCCCACAACGCGAGGGGGCGGTGCGCTATACGCTGGTGCAGCCTGACGTCCGGCAGGAATTCATCGACGATCCGCGCTACTTCGAGCGCAATTTCCAACGCCTTGCGCTGCTGTCGCTGCCGCGCAACCGCGGGGACCGCCGCGTGGTGTTCTGGCCGGAATCAGGGCTCGGCGACTTCCTGCGCGACGGATATCCCAGCTATCTTTACCGTATCTACACGTATGCCAGCGACCCCGTGATCGCGCGCCAGCGGCTTGGCCGGGTGGTGGGCCCTTACGGCCTGCTGATGACCGGGGCCGTCGATCTCGTCATGGACGGGGATGAAGAGAAGGCGGCACGCAATTCGGTGACGGCGATCGATGGCAGCGGCGCGATCCTGGCCGGTTATTCCAAGGCGCATCTGGTGCCTTATGGCGAATACCTGCCGATGCGCTGGCTGCTTGAGCCGATCGGCCTCAGCCGCCTCGTCGCGGGGCAACTGGACTTCGTGCCGGGGCCGGGCGCACGCACGATCGATTTCGGCGCTTATGGCAAGGCGGGCGTCCAGATCTGTTACGAGATCATCTTCAGCGGACAGGTCGTCGATCCGGCCAACCGGCCCGACTATATCTTCAACCCTTCGAACGACGGCTGGTTCGGGGCATGGGGGCCGCCCCAGCATCTGGCGCAGGCCCGCCTTCGCGCGATCGAGGAAGGGCTGCCCGTCCTGCGTTCCACCACCACCGGGATCAGCGCCGTGATCGACGCGGACGGCATCGTGCGGGCCTTCGTTCCGCGCCACCGTGCCGGGCGTCTCGACGGGATGATCCCGCAGGCACATGCGCCTACGCTTTTCGCCCGGCTGGGCAACGTCCTGCCACTGGCGCTTGCCGCGCTGTTGATGGCGGTTGCGCTTTGCGTGGTTGCACTCGGTCGCCGTCGGGTCTAGACCGCGCACTCACATAAAGCTTCCTTTATATCCCAAGGGATCACATGCGCAGCAACTACGTCTTCACGTCCGAGAGCGTCTCCGAAGGCCATCCGGACAAGGTTTCCGACCAGATTTCCGACGCCATCGTCGATCTGTTCCTGTCGAAAGACCCCGAAGCGCGCGTGGCGTGCGAGACGCTGACAACGACCCAGCTGGTGGTCCTTGCCGGCGAAATCCGCTGCAAGGGCGTCTACGAAAACGGCGAATGGGCCGAAGGCGCGCTGGAAGAGATCGAGGCGACCGTGCGCAACGTGGTCAAGAAGATCGGCTACGCGCAGGACGGCTTCCACTGGGAAAACCTTGAATTCATCAACCGTCTTCACGGCCAGTCCGCGCACATCGCGCAGGGCGTCGACGCGGCGGGCAACAAGGATGAAGGCGCGGGCGACCAGGGCATCATGTTCGGTTTCGCCTGCGACGAAACGCCCGATCTGATGCCGGCGACGCTCGATTACAGCCACAAGATCCTGCACCGTCTGGCCGAAGACCGCCACTCGGGCGCCGCGCCCTTCCTTGAGCCCGACGCCAAGAGCCAGGTGACCCTGCGCTTTGAGAACGGCGTGCCGGTGGCTGCTGCCGCCGTGGTCGTCTCCACCCAGCACGCACCCGGCTACGACAAGGGCGAAAAGGAAGCCGAACTCAAGGCTTACGTGAAGAAGGTCGTGACCGAACTGCTTCCCGAAGGCTTCGTCACGGCTGAGACGGTGTTCCACATCAACCCGACCGGCTCGTTCGAGATCGGCGGCCCTGACGGCGACGCGGGTCTGACGGGCCGCAAGATCATCGTCGACACTTACGGCGGCGCTTCGCCCCATGGTGGCGGCGCGTTCTCGGGCAAGGATCCCACCAAGGTCGATCGTTCGGCCGCCTACGTCACGCGCTACCTGGCCAAGAACGTGGTTGCGGCCGGTCTTGCCAAGCGCTGCACCATTCAGGTGTCCTACGCGATCGGCGTGTCCGCACCGCTTTCGCTCTATGTCGACACCCATGGCACCGCTGCCGATGGTATCGACGATGCCGCTCTGGAAGCTGCGATCACCAAGGTATCGGCGGACAAGCTGGGCGGCCTGACCCCGCGCGGCATTCGCGTCGGCCTTGGCCTCAACAAGCCGATCTACGGCCCGACCGCGGCTTACGGCCACTTCGGCCGCCAGCCCGAGGGCGATCTGTTCCCCTGGGAACGCACCGACCTTGCCGATGCCCTGAAGGCCGCGCTCTGAAGTCAGCGCCCTTGAAGGCATATCCGGCCTGACAGGCGCGGGTTCTTCTCCGGAAAACTTCAGTCCGGGGAAGAACCCAGCCTGACCGCCGCCCACCGTGCCGCATCGGCGATCGCGGGGTCGGCATCTTCCTTGAGCCGCTCGACTTGGTCCAGCAGCGCCCGGCGTCCGCTGTTCCCGGCTGCATAAAGGCAGTTGCGCACGAAGCGGTCGCGCCCGATCCGCTTGATCGGGCTTCCCGAAAACAGCTTGCGAAAGCCCGCGTCGTCCAGCGTCAGCAGGTCGGCCAGTTCCGGCGCGGTCAGTTCGGCGCGCGGCAGGAATGCCTTCATCGTGTGCGCCGTTTCGGCGAACTTGTTCCACGGACACACCGCAAGGCAATCGTCGCAGCCGTAGATCCGGTTGCCCAGCCCTTCGCGCATGTCTTCGGGCACCGGCCCCTTGTGCTCGATGGTCAGGTAGCTGACGCAGCGCCGCGCATCGAGGCGATAGGGCGCGGGGAAGGCGTCTGTCGGGCAGGCGTCCTGACAGGCGCGGCACGATCCGCAGCGGTCACGCGCAGGGGCTGAAACCGGCAGTTCCAGCGTCGTGTAGATCTCTCCAAGGAACAGCCATGAGCCATGTTCGCGGCTGACGACATTGGTGTGCTTGCCCTGCCAGCCCAGCCCGGCGGCGGCAGCCAGCGGCTTTTCCATGACCGGCGCGGTATCGGTGAAGACCTTGACGTCCAGCGGCCCCAGCCCGCGCTTTTCCCCTTCGCTCACCATCCAGCGGGCAAGGTTCTTCAGCGCCTTCTTGACCGTGTCGTGGTAGTCCGCGCCCTGCGCATAGGTAGATATGCGCCCGATGCCTCCTTCGTCCGCCAGCCGCAGCGGGTCTGCGGCCGGGGCATAGCTCATGCCCAGCGCGATGACGCTGCGCGCTTCCGGCCAGAGCCCCTGCGGGCTGCGGCGGTGATGGGCGCGTTCTTCCATCCAGCCCATGGAGCCGTGCATTCCGGCGGCCAGCCACGCGTCGAGGCGAGCCGCGCGGTCCTCGTCCGGCGCGGCAGAGGCCACGCCGAAGGCGCAGAAGCCAAGCGCGCGCGCCTCTCCTTCCACAGCCTCGGCAAAAGCGCTTAGGGCGCTCTTAACCGGGGCTGCGCCATCAGGGGCGCACGTGCTAGACGCAGGGGACTTCATGGATGCGCAAGTAGGAGATCCTGGGTTGACCGGCAATGTGTCAGGTTTCGATCGGCCGCTGGCGATCGAGGCGCGGGGGCTCGTCAAGCGGTTCGAGGGCACCACGGCGGTGGGCGGGGTCGATCTTTGCGTGCCGAAGGGCGCGGTCTACGGCATTCTCGGCCCCAATGGCGCGGGCAAGACGACAACGCTGCGCATGCTGCTGGGGATCATCGAACCCGATGCGGGCTATCGCCGCATCCTTGGCGCACAACGGCCTCACGACGTTGCCCATGCCATCGGCTATCTTCCCGAAGAGCGCGGGCTCTATCCCGCCATGAAGGCGACCGAGGCGATCGCTTTCCTTGGCGCGCTGCGCGGGCTGCCGTTGAAGGAAGGCCGTCGCCGCGCGCATGAACTGCTGGAGCGCCATGGCCTTGGCTATGCGGCGGACCGGCAGATCCGCCAGCTGTCCAAGGGCATGGCGCAGCAGGTGCAGATATTGGGCACGCTGGTGCATCGCCCGCGCCTGGTCATCTTCGACGAACCGTTCTCGGGGCTGGATGCGCTCAACCAGGGCAAGCTGGAAGCGATGATGCGCGGGCTGGCGCAAGACGGCACGACGGTGATCTTTTCCACTCACGTCATCGCTCACGCCGAACGGCTGTGCGATGAAGTGGCCATCATCGCCGGGGGGCGCGTGCCCTTCGCCGGGCCGGTGGACGTTGCGCGCGATCGCATTGCGGCGCAGGTCCGCCTCGAAACACGGGCCCAGGACGGGCCATGGCGCGCGGCGCTGCCCGCCGATTCGCGGCAGGAGGGGCGCTTCTGGCACTTCGCCCTGCCCAACGGGGGGATCGAGCCGCTGCTGCGTGCGCTGATCGCGGGCGAGGCAGGCATCCTGTCGTTGTCCATCGAACGGGCGGGACTGCACGATGCCTTCGTCGCCATAGCCGGGGAGGCCGCCGCACGCGCCCTTTCCACCGAAAAGCCCGAGGAACCGCGCCGATGAGCCATGGAGATCATCAGATCGGTCATAAGGGCCGCCTGTCGATGCTGGCCGCCGCATGGGTGGTGGCCCGGCGTGACTTCACCGCGATCCTGTTTTCGCGCACGTTCTTCTTCTTCCTGCTTGGCCCGTTGTTCCCGGTGATCGTCGGGCTGCTGGCGGGCAGCGTCGGTCAGCGCGTGGACCAGAGCAGCGCAGCGCCGGCCATCGGCGTGGTCATGGCGCCCGGCGATGCGCAGGCGATGATCGCCGCGCGCGGTCGGCTGGCGGCACGGCTGGGAGACGGCCTGCCGGAAATGCGGCTGGTGAAGGACGCCAGCCCGGCCGAACGGGCCGATCCGGGCGCTGTCATGGTATCGCGCAAGGGTGCTTATGCCGGGGTGCTATCGGGTTCTCCGGCCGCTCCAGTTCTCAGCGGACCGGGCCCTCGCATTACCGGCTGGCAGGGCGACGTTGCGCTGATCGCGGCCGAAGCGCGCGACGGATCGGCTGGATCGTGGCCGCGCGTGCGGCTGGCGAAGACAGCCGTGCCGCCGCAGGGCGATTCGCGCTCTCGTCTGCGAACCGCGCAGGGCGCACAGACGCTGCTGTTCCTGCTGACGATGATGCTGGCGGGCATGGTGCTGTCCAATCTTGTCGAGGAAAAGGGCAACAAGATCATAGAGGTGCTGGCCGCCGCGATCCCCATGGAAGCGGTGTTCTTCGGCAAGCTTTTCGCGATGCTGGGCGTTTCTCTGGTGGGTATCGCGGTATGGGGCGGCGTTGGCGGTGCACTTTATCTCTCGGCGGGGTCGGCGCTTGCGCTGCCCGAACCGGCGGTCGGCTGGCCCGCGCTGATCGGGCTTGGCGTGGTCTACTTCGCGATGGCCTATCTGCTGCTGGGGTCGGTGTTCCTGGCGATCGGATCGCTGGCGAATACCGTGCGCGAAGTGCAGACGCTGTCGATGCCGGTCACGATGATGCAGCTGATGCTGTTCTTCTTCGCCACCTATGCGATGACCCAGCCGGGCAGCACGGTGGAGATGCTGGCGGTGATCCTGCCGTTCAGTTCGCCCTTTGCGATGCTGGCCCGCGCCGCGCAGGAGCCTGCCCTGTGGCCGCACGCGGCGGCACTTGGCTGGCAGGCGGTGTGGGTGCTGCTGCTGGTGCGCGGCGGTTCCGCACTGTTCCGCAGGCGGGCAATGAAGTCAGGCCCGCAGGGGCAGCGCCGCAAATGGTGGGAACGCGTAGTGGTCGAGGGCTAGCGCGCGTTGGCTTCCTGCATGTGGAAGGCCCTGACGGCCAGTTCCTCAAGGCTCATCAGTTGTCTGAAGACGATGCCGTAGGACGGGTGCTGGCGCCAGCACACCGTCGCCTCGAATTCCGGCATCATGCTTGAGGCGATGCGCAAGTGCTGGCCGATGGCAAGGTAATGGTCGGTTTCGATCCCGGCGCCCTGCCGCGAAAGGTCGCGCACTTTGGCGAAGGCGGTTTCGCCCGCGATGGTGACATGGGCTTCGTGGTCCACGCAGATGCGGATGGGGCGCTTGGGGTAAGGACCGGCTTCTGCGATGAAGCGCTGGACGTCGATCGGGTCTTCGAAGCGGAAGCCGGCCTCTCCATCCGTCTCCCACATCTTTTCGACGGTGATCCGGTCCCCGGCCGCGCTTTCCAGAGCCAGCCGCCGCTCTGTCGCCAGCGCGTGGAACAGTCGCAGCTTCACCCCGGTTTCGGACACGTCGCGCACGATGCACAAGTATTCGCCATGGACGCCGATCAGCTTGGAGGCGCGAAGCAGCAGGGCAAAACGCGGACTGGCGCGCTGCTCCTCATAGCTCTGCTTCCTGCCGCCTGACAGGCTTTCCGGGAAAGACATGCGAAAGATAACCCCCAAGTACCCATTCCAAGGCTTTTGGCCAAGGCTTCCGGACGATGCCACAAACCAGCGGTACTTAGTAGATGCTACCAGTTCTCAAGTTACGTATTTGTAAACGCAAACGATTGAAGTTTACGCGCATACGAATAAACGCGCAGTATTGATGAGCAATGGTCGTCTGGTGAATGAATTTTCTGGTGCGGGCGGCGGGACTCGAACCCGCACTGGATACCCAAGCGGATTTTAAGTCCGCAGCGTCTACCATTCCGCCACGCCCGCACGGCCCGACAGGGCAGGGCTGCGTCTAGCCGCCTGCGGCCGCGCGCGCAATCTCCGGAAAAACGCTTTAGTCGCCGTCGTTGAGGCGGGCGCGCATTTCCTTGCCGGGCTTGAAGTAGGGGACGCGCTTTTCGGGCACTTCCACGCTTTCGCCGGTGCGCGGGTTGCGGCCCTTGCGGCCTTCGCGGTGGCGGGTGGAGAATGCACCGAAGCCGCGCAGTTCCACGCGGCCGCCATCGGCAAGGCGCTGGCTGATTTCCTCGAAGAAGGTATCGACCGCGCGTTCGACGTCTTCGGCGCGCAGTTCGGGATTATCCTTGCCGAGGACCTGAAGCAATTCGGACCTGATCATCGCGACTATCCCCCAAAAAGGCGTGCCCCAGCCTGCGGCACAGAAAAAAGCGTGCCGGCTGCGAAAAAATTCCGGCTGCGCGGCGAAATACAAAATTACGCGTGGCCTCCCCGTGGCCTGCCTTGAAAATGCCACCGGAGCCCGCTTCGCGCAATGCCTCGCGTGAGTTGCGTCAAAGTGTTCATTTGAGCGCGGATCTGCCACCGTCCGCAGCTCCCAGGCCCCATTTACAGCCGAAAATAGGTCGCTAACCTGTCGCTCCTTCACGCGCGGCCCGCAGGCCGTGGGACCAAAAACAGACCAGACACAGGGCGCGAAGGCGAAAATCATGAAAGACCGGGTACGATGAAAGACATGTCACTCTGGACCGAGGGGGACTGGATCGGCGCGGCCGGCGCGGTCTTCCTTTTAGCGGTGCTCGCCGTGGGCGGGATCATCGCCACCCGCAAGAGCGATGAATTCGCCGGGCATCCGCGCGGTCTCTTCGTGCTGTTCTATGCCGAAATGTGGGAGCGTTTCTCCTACTACGGCATGCGCGCACTGCTGATCCTGTACCTCGTCAAGTTCTGGCTGTTCTCCGATGGCCAGTCGAACCTGATCTACGGCGCCTATACCAGCCTCGTCTACATCACCCCGGTGCTGGGCGGCTATATCGCCGACCGCTGGCTGGGGCAGCGCAAGGCCGTGCTGTTCGGCGGCATCGTGCTGGCCGTGGGCCACCTGTTCATGGCCTACGAAGGGCTGCAGGGCGTTACCGACCCCGCCACCAAGCAGGCCGACCCCGCGCTCAACGTGTTCTGGCTGGCGCTGGCGCTGATCATCGTGGGTTCGGGCTTCCTCAAGGCGAACATCTCGGTGATCGTCGGCCAGCTCTACAAGATGACCGACACCCGGCGCGATGCGGCCTACACGATCTTCTACATGGGCGTGAACACCGGCGCGACGCTGGGCACGATCCTTGTCGGCTATCTGGGCGAGACGATCGGCTGGTCGTGGGGCTTTGGCCTTGCGGGTATCGGCATGGTGCTGGGCCTGATCATCTTCGTGATCGGCCGCCCCGCGCTGAAGGGCCGCGGCGAGCCGCCCAAGCCGCTGACGAAGAACCGCGAATTCGTGCTCTACGGCGTGGCCATCGCCTCGGTAGCGGTGATCTGGTTCCTGATCCAGTACGTCTCGGTGATCCAGACGCTGCTGATGGTGTCGGGCGTGGCGATGCTGGGCTACACCCTCTACGAAGCGTTCAAGCTGCCCAAGGAACCGCGCGAGCGCATCTTCGCGATCCTGTTCCTGATCGCGCTCAACCCGATCTTCTGGGGCCTGTTCGAGCAGGCGGGCGGCTCGCTCAGCCTCTATACCGACAAGTTCGTGGATCGCGGCGGAGTGCCGACCAGCCTCTTCCAGTCGATCAACCCGATCTACATCGTGCTGTTCGGGCCGATCTTCGCAGGGCTGTGGGCATGGCTGGGCAAGAAGGGGCTTGAGCCCAGCGCACCCGCCAAGTTCGCGCTGGCGCTGGCGCAAGTGGGCCTGGGCTTCCTTGTCTTCGTATGGGGCGCGGGCACCGGCGATCCGGCGGTGATGACCTCGGTGATCTTCGTGTTCCTCATCTACATGCTGCACACGACCGGCGAGCTGTGCCTGTCGCCCGTGGGCCTTTCCGCGATGACGCGCCTTGCGCCGCTGCACCTGGGCAGCTTCATCATGGGCGCGTGGTTCTACATGACCGCCGTGGGCAACTTCGTTGCGGGCAAGATCGGCGAGGCCACCGGCGGTGAAAGCGGCACCATGGACAAGGCGCTGACGCTGGGGATCTATTCCAAGATCGGCTGGGTCACGCTGGGTGTTGCGGTCGTCGTACTGGCGCTTTCGCCCATCGTGCGGCGCTGGATGCATATCGACACGCTGGCCGACCGGGGCATGGACGCGGACCTCGAAGGCCAGTCCGGAATCGGACTGGAGGCGCAGGAAGCGGGCCTCCACCCCACCACCAGACACTGAAGAATGACTGACCGGCCCGGGGATGCTCCTCGGGCCGGTTTCATATTGAAACAGGGGAAATTGCCAATGAGGGAAACGCCTTGGAAGCGGCGGGCGATATATGGCGCGGCGATCGCGCTGGCGCTCTGTGCCCAGACCGTCGACGCGAAAAAGAAGGACAAGGACGCCGCCCCGGCCGCCGCGCCTTACGCGTCTACCTATAAGCCCTATCCCGGCCGCCCGACAGCGCTGGTCGGTGCCACCGTCTATGACGGGCGCGGCGGCCGGATAGACAACGGCACGGTGCTGTTCGAAAACGGCAAGGTCGTGGCCGTGGGTGGCGCGGATCTTGCGGTTCCGGCGGGCTATGACCGGGTGGACGGCCAGGGCAAGTTCGTGACGCCCGGCGTGATCGATATCCATTCGCACCTTGGCGTCTATCCCAGCCCTTCTGTTGATGCCCTGTCGGACGGCAACGAGATGACCAGTCCGACCACGCCCGATGTCTGGGCCGAGCATTCCGTCTGGCCGCAGGATCCGGGCTTTTCGCGCGCTCTCATCAACGGCGGGGTGACCACGCTGCAGATCCTGCCGGGTTCGGGCAACCTCATCGGCGGCCGGGCGGTGACGCTCAAGAACGTGCCGAGCCGTACCGTGCAGGGCATGAAGTACCCCGGCGCGCCCTATTCGCTGAAGATGGCCTGCGGCGAGAATCCCAAGCGGGTCTACGGCTCAAAGGGACAGAAGCCGATGACCCGCATGGGGAATTTCTCCGTCGACCGTCAGGCGTGGATCGATGCCCGCCAGTACATGGACGGCGATCACGCCGAACGCGATCTGGGCAAGGATACCCTCGAAGGTGTTCTGAAGGGCGAAATTCTCGTTCAGAATCATTGCTATCGCGCGGACGAGATGGCGCAGGTTCTCGATATGGCGAAGGAGATGGGCTACAAGGTCACCGCCTTTCACCACGCGGTAGAGGCGTACAAGATCGGCGATCTGCTCAAGGCCAGCGATGTGTGCGCCGCGATCTGGGCGGACTGGTATGGCTTCAAGATGGAAGCCTATGACGGCATCCCCGAAAATGCGGCGCTTCTGGCCAGACAGGGGGCCTGCGTGGTGATCCATTCGGATGATGAGAACGGCATCCAGCGGCTCAATCAGGCGGCCGCGCGGGCACAGGCGGCGGGGCGGCGGATCGGGGTGGACGTGCCTGACGCGCAAGTCGTCGGCTGGTTCACCTACAATGCGGCCAAGGCCATGGGGATCGGCGAGAGAACCGGCAGTCTGGAGGCCGGGAAGATGGCCGATGTGGTGCTGTGGAACGGCAATCCGCTGTCGGTCTATTCGCGCCCGGAAAAGGTCTGGTCGGATGGCGCGCTGCTTTACGATGCTGATGATCCCAAGCGAAAGCCGGTCAGCGATTTCGAACTTGGCCAGCCCGGCGAAGGAGATGTGAAATGAAGCGCCTCCTGATCGCCATGCTGCTGTGCGCCGCGCCGGTTTCCGTTTCCGCTCAGGACTTTGCCATCACCAATGCTACCGTCGCCACGGGTGACGGCAGCGCCCCTGTAGAACATGCCACCGTCGTCGTGCGGGGCGGAAAGATCGTTTCGGCCGGAAGCGGCGCGACGGCACCGGCCGGTATTCCGGTGGTGGACGGCACGGGCAAGTGGGTCACGCCGGGGCTGTTCTCCGCCGTCACCGACCTTGGGCTGTGGGACGTCGAAGGGGTGGACGAAAGCAACGACACTTCGGCCGAAAAGTCTCCCTTCAACGCCGCGCTCGATGTCGTGCCCGCGCTCAACCCTTCCAGCGAACACATTGCCGTCAGCCGTGAAGGGGGCGTCACCCGCGCCAGCGTGACCCCGTTCAACGGCGATTCGATCTTTGCCGGGCAGGGCGCGGTGATCGACCTTGGCGAAGATGCGCAGATCGTCATGAAGCCGCGCGCGTTCCAGTATGTCGAACTGGGCGAAAGCGGGGCGAAGCTGGCGGGCGGCAGCCGCGTGGCCGCGCACACCGCCCTGCGCAACGCGCTTCGCGAAGCGCGTGAAGTGGTCGCGCTTCCCGCAGGGGCGCAGCGGCAAGGCGACGTCCTGCTCACCCGCGCCGACGCCGCTGCGCTGGGCAAGGTGATCGACGGTACGCAGGCGCTCTACGTCGGTGTCGAGCGCGCTTCCGACATCCGGGGCGTGCTTGCGCTCAAGACCGAGTTCCCCAAGCTGGACCTCGTCCTTGTCGGTGCCACCGAAGGCTGGCTGGTTGCGCCTGCGATCGCGGCGGCCGGGGTGCCGGTGATCACGATGCCGATGCGCGACCTGCCTTCCTCGTTCGAGGCGCTGGCGGCGACCATGTCCAACGTGGGGCGAATGAAGAAGGCGGGCGTCAAGGTGGCCCTTGGCCTGTTCGAAGGCAGCAACCAGCCGCGCAACGCCACCGAACAGGCGGGCAACCTCGTCGCCCTGACGAAGATCCCCGGCGCCTCGGGCCTGACCTGGGGCGAGGCGCTGGCATCGATCACTTCGGTCCCCGCCGAGATCAGCGGCTTTGGCGGAAAGGCCGGCGTGCTGGCTCCCGGCGCAGTGGGTGACGTGGTGCTGTGGGACGGTGACCCGCTAGAACTGTCCTCCGCGCCGGTATCGGTATGGATCGACGGGGTGAAGCAGCCGGTCGACAGCCATCAGGCCCGCCTGCGCGAACGCTACAAGGATCTGGACGAGACTTATCTGCCCAAGGCTTATGACTGGTAAGTGAGGAAGGTAAGGCAGGGGGCGATCGCTCCCTGCCCCTCTCTGCCGGCGACGTTGCGCGCGCAACGTCGGGGGGCATGGCGTGTCGGCCAATATGGCATTAGAGGTCGACCGGACAGGACGCCCTGCGCCTGACGCCCCTGCCGCCCGCACGAAGAAAGCCCACGACCGAACAATGGAATCGTCCGATCTCACCCTTGAAGATCTCGGCTGGCGGGATGCTTTCAGCAGCCAGCTGACCGCCGAAGAACAGGGTGGCGATCTTTGCCCGGTGCGGGTCATGGCTGTGCATCGCGGATGGATCGACATCGCCGGGAGCGGGCTGAGCGGCATGATCCCGTCGACCCTGCGATCGTCGCAAGGGCCGGTTGACCGGGCCACGGCCGGGGACTGGCTGATCGTCGATCGTGCGAAGCTGGAAGCCGTGCGGATCCTCGATCGCATCAATCTGTTCCAGCGGCAGGCTCCGGCGGATCAGCGCCGCGTGCAGCTGATCGCGGCGAATGTCGATACGCTGTTCGTCGTGACGTCGTGCAACCAGGACTTCAACGTGGCGCGGCTCGAACGCTATCTGGTCATGGCGGGGGAGGTCGGCGTTACGCCCGTGGTGGTCCTGACCAAGATCGACCTTGCGCACGACCCGGATCACTATCTGGAAATGGCCCGCGCGCTTCAGCCGGGGCTGCAGGTGGAGATGGTCAACGGCCGCGACCCTGCCAGCGTCGCGCGGCTGGCCCGCTACTGCGGCAGGGGCAATACGGTGGCGTTGCTGGGATCATCGGGCGTCGGCAAGTCGACCATGATCAACGGCCTGCGCGGATCGTCGGATATCGCCACCCAGCCCATCCGCGAAATCGACGGCAAGGGCCGGCATACAACGACTTCCCGGCAACTGCATCGGCTGGATGGCCCGCTTGTCGGTCCGCGCAAGGGGGGATGGCTGGTCGATACGCCCGGCATGCGCGAATTCCACCTGCCGGAAGCCGCGACCGGCATCGCCGAAGTGTTTGACGATATCACGGCGCTGACGCTGGAATGCCGGTTCAGCAATTGCACTCATGGTGCGGAACCGGGCTGCATGGTGCAGGCGATGCTGCAAAACGGGACGCTTGATCCGCAACGCCTGGAGCGGTGGCGCAAGCTGGTGCTCGAAGACGCTGCGGGTGCCTCAGGGCGCCCCGGCACTCATGCCCGCAAAAGGAAGAAGACGAATGGCTGACCTTTACCTCAAGGCCCTTGAATCAGAGCGCAGGAGCTTGTGGGCCGCATGCCGGTTGAAGGGGCTTGCAAAGGATACGCCCGAACGCCTGCGGATAGCAGAGCTGGACAAGCTGCTGGCCGCGCACAAGGCGAAGAAGACAGGTTGAACGCGAGCGGGCGGGGCATCCCGCCCCGCCGGACGCGCGGGCTTGAATCTCAGGCCCGCGCTTCGTTCACGCCCGCGCTGTTGTGGCGCAGCGCCTTGAGCACCGTATCGACGATCTGCGGCGCATTGAGCCCGGCATCGTCATACTGCGCTTCCGGCTTGTCGTGATCCTGAAACACGTCGGGAAGGCGCATGGTGCGGATCTTCAGCCCGGCATCGGTCAGGCCTTCGTCGCTGGCCATGGTCAGCACGTGGGCGCCGAGGCCCCCGACCGAGCCTTCCTCCACCGTCACCACGACTTCGTGGGACAGCATCAGGCGGCGGATCAGGTCGGTGTCGAGCGGCTTGGCGAAGCGCAGGTCGGCGACTGTGGTGGACAGGCCCTTCGCTTCCAGAAGGTCGGCGGCCTTGAGGGCTTCGCCAAGGCGCGTGCCGAGCGACAGCAGGGCAACCTTGGTGCCTTCACGCACGACGCGGCCCTTGCCGATTTCCAGCAGTTCGGGGATTTCCGGCAGGGCGACGCCGGTGCCGTTGCCGCGCGGGTAGCGGAAGGCGATGGGGCCTGCATCGTACTGCGCGGCGGTGTGGACCATGTGGACCAGTTCGGCTTCGTCAGCAGCCGCCATCACCACCATGTTGGGCAGGGTGGCAAGGTAGGTGATGTCGAAAGAACCGGCATGGGTGGCACCGTCCGCACCGACCAGCCCTGCGCGGTCGATGGCGAAGCGCACGGGCAGGTTCTGGATCGCCACGTCATGGACGACCTGATCGAACGCGCGCTGCAGGAAGGTGGAATAGATCGCGCAGAACGGGCGCATTCCCTGCGCGGCAAGACCCGCCGCGAACGTGACGGCGTGCTGTTCGGCGATGCCAACGTCGAAGCTGCGTTCGGGGAACAGCTGCGCGAACTTGTCCAACCCGGTGCCGGACGGCATCGCGGCGGTGATGGCGCAGATTGTGGCGTCCTTTTCCGCTTCGGCGACAAGCGCCTTGGCGAAAGTGCCGGTGTAACTGGGCGGCCCGGCGGGCGCCTTGGCCTGTTCGCCGGTGATCACGTCGAACTTCTGGACGCCGTGGTACTTGTCCGCCGCGTTTTCTGCGGGCGCGTAGCCTTTGCCCTTCTGCGTAACGACATGGACCAGGATCGGGCCTTCGCCCGCATCGCGCACGTTTTCCAGCACGGGGACCAGCGCGTCGAGGTCATGCCCGTCGATCGGGCCGACGTAGTAGAAGCCCAGTTCCTCGAACAAGGTCCCGCCCATGGCCATGCCGCGCGCGAATTCGTCGGTCTTCTTGGCGGCAAGGTGCAGCGGGCGCGGCAGGCGGCGGGCGAACTTGCGCGCCAGTTCGCGCAGGCCAAGGAACCGGCCGGAGGAGACAAGCCGCGCCAGATAGGCGGATAGGCCGCCGACCGGCGGGGCGATCGACATGTCGTTGTCGTTGAGGATCACGACAAGGCGGTTTCCCGCCTCGCGCGCGTTGTTCATCGCCTCGTAGGCCATGCCTGCGCTCATCGCGCCGTCGCCGATCACGGCGATGCCGCGGCCCGGTTCGCCCTTGATCTTGCTGCCCATGGCAAAGCCGAGCGCGGCCGAGATCGAGGTGGAGCTATGCGCGGTGCCGAAGGGGTCGTATTCGCTTTCGGAGCGCTTGGTGAAGCCCGAAAGGCCGCCGCCCTGCCGCAGCGTGCGGATACGGTCGCGCCGCCCGGTCAGGATCTTGTGCGGATAGGCCTGATGGCCCACGTCCCAGATCAGCCGGTCCACCGGCGTATCGAAGACGTAGTGAATGGCGACGGTCAGTTCGACTACGCCGAGTCCCGAACCCAGATGACCGCCGGTCTGTCCCACGGCCGAGATCATCTCGGCGCGCAGTTCATCGGCGAGCTGGCGCAGTTGCGCGGGGTTGAGCTTGCGCAGGTCTTCGGGAGTCGAAACCGTGTCGAGCAAAGGTGTGGCCGGATTGGCGTTCATTTGTCGGGCCCTTACACCCTTGAGACTTGCGTGTCGATTGACCGTGACTGTTAATCTGCGTCAAGAGCAATCCGCTGGATTGAAAGGGGTTACAATGGCGATCGTTCCGGAAGCACGCGGTATCATGTTCATTTCGACGACCGATCGCGCGCGGGCGGAGGCGTTTTACGGCGACGTGCTGGAACTTCCCGAACTGTCGCTGGACGAATTCGCCACGATCTACGACATGGGCGGCGGAGCGATCCTGCGCCTGACGTCGAACCGGGAATGGGAATCGCACGAATATACCGTGCTGGGCTGGTCGATCCCGGATATCGAGGCGACGATGGCGCGGCTGCGCACAAAGGGCGTCGAGTTTCTCGTATTCGACGAAGAGAATCAGGGCGTCGACGGCCTTTGGCGGTCAGCCGACGGGAACATCAGGGCGGCGTGGTTCCGCGATCCCGACGGTAACCTGCTGAGCCTTACGCAGACGGGGTGAGCCGCCTTTCTCAGCTGCACTGCGCGCAGATGCCGCGCAGTTCCACCACCGGGCGCACGTCGGCGAAGCCGGCGTTCCTGGCCGCCGCGATGAGGGCGCCGGTCAGCTTGTCGTCATCGATGTGAACGGCCTGTCCGCAGCTGTCACAGATCAGGAAGATGCAGTCGTGCTGGCAGCCCGGATGGCTGTTGGCGACGTAGGCATTGGCGCTTTCCACCCGGCGGGCCAGGTTGGTGCGCACGAAAAGATCGAGGATGCGGTAGACGCTGTTGGGCGCAACCCGCTTGCCACGCAGCGACGATACGCTTTCGGCAAGGTCATAGGCGGACGCGGGACGTTCACGTTCGGCAAGGGCGCCGAAGACATCGGCGCGCATTTCCGTCCACTGCTCGCCCGCTTCGACAAGAGCGTTGCGCGCAGCCTTGACCAGACTGTCGCCGGAATGTTCGTGGTGGTTATGGTTGCCAGACATGGCGCCCATATGGGGCCTGCCGCGAACTTGTGCAATCAGCTGCGAAGCAGTCGCAGCTGATTGGGGGCAGCTCAGTCGGCCTGCGCAGCCTGCGCCGGGGGCACGATGTCATTCGACAGCGGCGAAACATGGCCGATCCCCATCGCACCCAGCACCAGCAGAGCCCCGCCGGCGAAGCCGAAGGCGAAGTAGCGGTAGAAGTCGGCTTTGAAGATACCCATGGAAACGGCTTTCGAACTGTCTTTCAATGGCCGGGCGCGTTGGGCGCAACCGGTCGGAAGGTTTGGCGTGCTGCCCCTTTGGCCTCAAATGGCTTGCGGTCCAGTGAACAAAAGGATGCGTAGCCTGTTTCATCGACGAACGGATGCATTGACGCGATGAGCTGCGGGAGCCTTTTGGCTTATTGACCGATGGCTGTCACAAATACCGAAATCATTACGAGTCCGATCACGGGCAGGGCGGCGCATCCGAAAGGCAGCGCCGCAGCGGCGAAAGCGCTTGCCGGCGAGCGTAGACGCCCAAGCCGAAGCAGTACCGCCGCAAGTGTCAGCCCGATCAGGAAACCGACGACGACGAGCGGGCCAAGCCCCGTAACCATCATCGCCGATGTTCCTTCCGCAGCCCTGCGCAAGACCCCTTAGTGCTTGAAATGACGCATGCCTGTAAAGACCATTGCAAGACCGGCTTCGTTCGCAGCGGCAATGACTTCATCGTCGCGGATCGAGCCGCCCGGCTGGATCACCGCGGTCGCGCCCGCTTCGGCAGCGGCAAGCAGGCCGTCAGCGAAGGGGAAGAAGGCGTCGGAGGCAACCGCCGAACCGACCGTGCGCGCCTGTGCCCAGCCGAACTTTTCTGCGGCCTCGGCAGCCTTCATCGCGGCGATGCGCGAGCTGTCGCGGCGGTTCATCTGGCCTGCGCCGATGCCGGCGGTGACGCCGTCCTTGGCATAGACGATCGCGTTCGACTTGACGTGGCGGGCCACGGTCCAGGCGAAGAGGCAGTCGGTCAGTTCCTGATCGGTCGGTGCGCGCTTGGTGACGACCTTGAGATCGTCGAAGCCGATCGCGCCATTATCGCGGCCCTGTACCAGCAGGCCGCCGGTGATCGGGCGCACGGTCAAACCGCCACGACGCGGATCGGGCAGTTCGCCGGTAAGGAGCAGGCGAAGGTTCTTCTTCTTTGCGAAGAAGGCGCGGGCTTCCTCGTCGGCATCGGGGGCGACGACGACCTCGGTGAAGATCTGGCAGATCGCTTCCGCCGTCGCACCGTCCAGCGTCTGGTTGACCGCAACGATGCCGCCGAAGGCCGAGACGTCATCGCAGGCCAGCGCGCCGTTCCACGCGTCCAGCAGCGAATCGCCCTGGGCGACGCCGCAGGGGTTGGCGTGCTTGACGATGACGACGGCAGGCTTCTGGCCCTTGAACTCTGCAGCCAGTTCGAAGGCGGCGTCGGCGTCGTTGTAGTTGTTGTAGGACAGTTCCTTGCCCTGCACCTGCTCGGCCTGCGCCAGCCCCTTGGTAAAGGGGCCCACCGGCGTGTAGAGCGCGGCCTTCTGGTGCGGGTTCTCGCCATAGCGCAAGGTGGTCGACAGGCGGCCGTTGACGCTGAGCATCTCGGGGAACTCAAGACCCTGATCGGTGAAGGCGAACCACTGGCTGATCATCGAATCGTAGGCAGCGGTCTGCGCATAGGCGCGCGCGGCCATCAGCTTGCGGAAGCCCAGCGTGGTGCAGCCCTCGGTCGCTTCCAGTTCGACCATCAGACCCTCGTAGTCCTTCGGATCGGTGACGATGGTGACGAAGGCGTGGTTCTTCGCCGCCGAACGGACCATCGAAGGGCCGCCGATGTCGATGTTCTCGATGATCTCGTCGCGGCTGGCGCCCTTCGCGACAGTCGCCTCGAAGGGGTAGAGGTTCACGACGACAAGGTCGATCGCGCCGATCTCATGTTCGGCCATGGCAGCGGCATGTTCGGGGTTGTCGCGCACGGCCAGCAGGCCGCCGTGGACCATCGGGTGCAGCGTCTTGACGCGGCCGTCCATCATTTCGGGGAAGCCGGTGATCTCGGAAATGTCCTTCACCGCAAGGCCCGCATCACGCAGCGCCTTGGCGGTGCCGCCCGTCGAGACCAGTTCGACGCCCCGGTCGCTGAGCACCTTGCCAAGTTCGGCAAGGCCGGTCTTGTCGGACACGGACAACAACGCGCGGCGGATCTGGACGGAATCGGTCATGAGTGCGGGCTTCCCTGGCGAATGTCTCTTCGCGCGCGCCCTTAGGACGGCAGGGCGGTCGGGGCAAGTACGGCGCGGTTCTCCGGGGCCTGGAGGGGGCGGGTTGGTGAAGGAGTGTTAATCCTGAGGGCGCCGCATTTTCAGTTAAGCCGTTGGCGCAGCGCGGGGAAACCCGAATTCCCGCTGCAGAGGGAGGTGATTCAAATAGATATAGAGATAGCAATACTCATCATCATGGCGTGCCTCGCCTTCACGACGCTTGTTCTCAAGGTCGTGGAGATGAGCCGCAACAAGTGATGACGGGAGGGGGATGGGCTGGCACCTGTCCCCCGAACGGCGAGAGGCGCGCTACTGGCATAGCGCGCCTCTCTTTTGTCTTGAAGGTGATCGCATAGATACACAGACAGCTCTTGCAATATACACCGGCGGCGTACTTCTACAAGCGGGGCTGCAATCAATTCATCTTCTTGATGATCCAGCCGAAAGTCCCGCCGCCGCGCGAAACCATGCCCTGAACGACGATCTGTTGCGTCGCCTGCGGGCGGCCCTGACCATCGACCCAGAGCGAATCCTCGACCGTCATTTCCCCTTCGTCGCTGGCAGAGCGGAACTGCCAGTAGCTGCCGTCTGGCAGGGACAGGCCGGCGCCCCGGCCGTCGGCGGTCAGGTTGACGTCCACGTCCGGGCCAAGGTGGAAGCGGATCGCGAAGCCGACCTTGCCGCGCTTGCCCTTCTTGCCTGCGGGCAGCAGCAGGTCTTCGCCGCGCAGTTCGCTGCCATCGTCGCGCAGCAGCAGGATGCGCTGGTGGGTCAGGCCATAGCGCGTGGCGTAGCCGTTGTGGCTGGCATCGAGGCGGGTGGCGTTGGAGCCGTTTTCCTGCGGCAGCGTCTTGCGATCCACCGCCACTTCGGTGACGCCCGACCCGATCATGCCGTTGATAAGCACGGCGGTGGAATTGGCATCGTCAAGCGTCAGGGTCGAATGCGCGGCCGTGGCGCGCAGGCCCTGCTCAAGCCGCACCGGCACCAGCCCGCCGCCGCTTGCCGCGCCGCCGCAGTTGACGACGATGCGATGCGGCCCATGGGAAAATTCGAAAGCCAGCGTCGAGGCGCAGCCGAAGCGCGCCTGCGCGGGCATCGGCGGCGGGGCGGTATCGAACTGAAGGACGGACTTGTGCGCGGATACGCGCTGATAGCCCCACTGGCGCACATCGCGAAGCGGGCGCGTGCGCACGCCGCTGGCGTGGATCAGCGCCTCCACGTCGGCGGCGTCCACGGCCCAGCCGCCCTGCCATGATCCTAGGCCGCCATCGCCGTGCGTCAGCGCCAGCAGCGGCGGCACCAGCAGTTCGATGACGCGCTCCATGGCGGAAGGGGCGTCGCGGCGCGTGGCGTGATAGCAGTTGCGCAGCCGCACCAGCAGCGCGATCGCTTCCATCTGCGCCAGCGGGCTGCGCGACAGTACGCCGCCGTCATCGCCCATCAGTTCGCCCAGCGCCTTGATCAGCCCGGCTTCGCCGTAGAGGCGGCGCGGGCGGCCATCGGGCAGCAGCAGTCCGGCGGCGACGATGCCCACCCAGCCCGCTACTTCGGCAAGGGCATCTTCGGCACTGGTGACGTGGCGGTCGAGCCAGCGCGCGGTGACGGCGATGTGCTCCAGCGTGCGGATACGCAGCGCCTTCTCGCCCGAAAGGATCAGCGGGGCATGCGCCAGCCAGTTTGCAAGGCGGGTGCCCGTGTTGCCCACGCTCCATGCAGGGCCGCCCTTGGTGCCGGGCTTGGCGGGCGGCTTGGGGTTCGCCTGAAGCCAGGCCATGAGCACGCGTTCAGCCACCGGGGCGCCCTGTTCGCGGGGCGCGCAGGCTTCAAGATCTGTCAGCCACGAGAAGGAATGAACCACCTTCTCCAGCGGCGGCGTGACCCGCGCGGCGCCCGCGAAGTCGATCTGGGCGATCGGCGTCTTGGCACCGTGGACCAGGAAATGCCCGGCGCGGATCGCGGTTCCGGCCATGCGGTTGCCGGGCAGGGTGTTGTTGACAGTGGCCAGCAGGCGCGTGCGGGCCTTCCTGCCCATGGGCCCGGACAGCATCGCGCCGGGCACCCCGGCGCGATAGGCCATGCGGATGAACCGCTCTCCCAGCCCCACCGAAGGTGCGGAAAAATCGACAAGCGCCAGTGCGCGGCCGGGCTCGATATGAGCGACGTCCTTCGTCGGGGCCATCGTCGGAGCGGGGCGAACTGCCGTGGCGCTGCTTTCGGCACTTTCGGTCATGACACCCTCCTCCGCCCGCTCCTTGCGCGGGTTCCATGCCGCCGGGCTGAAGCGGGTGTCGGCGGTCATGCCTATTCGAGACCCTTGAGCGTCTTGATGTTCGCCGCGTACTGCGAAGTTCCGCCCTTGAAGGTGGCGGAGCCCGCGACCAGCACGTCAGCGCCCGCCGAGACGCACAGCGGCGCGGTCTTGGCGTCGACGCCGCCGTCGACCTCAAGCCGGATGTCACGGCCCGACTTGTCGATCATCTTGCGCACCGCCTCGATCTTGCGAAGCTGGCTGGAGATGAAGCTCTGCCCGCCGAAGCCGGGGTTGACGCTCATGATCAGGACCAGGTCGATCTCGTCGATCAGATAGTCCAGCATCTTGGCGGGCGTCGCCGGGTTGAGCGAGATGCCTGCCTTCTTGCCCAGGTTGCGGATCGTCTGCACCGTGCGGTGGACGTGGGGGCCCGCCTCGGGGTGGACGGTGATGTAATCCGCGCCCGCTTCCGCGAAGGCTTCGAGGTAGGCATCGACCGGAGAGATCATCAGGTGGACGTCGAAGGGCTTGGTGCTGTGCGGGCGCAGCGCCTTGACCACGGCCGGGCCGATGGTGATGTTGGGTACGAAGTGGCCGTCCATGACGTCGACATGGACCCAGTCGCAACCGGCCTCGTCGATGGCGCGCACTTCCTCTCCGAGCCGGGCGAAGTCGGCGGACAGGATCGAAGGGGAAATCAGCGGAATTGTCATGGGCAGAAACGAACGCTCCTTTTCCCAGCGATACGCCACCACATCTTGGGGCGACAAGCGCCGGGGGCAGCGTTTTCCACACGCGATCTTGTAGCAAGAGAGGCGCAGGTCGGTTTTCGCCCGATATGCGACCGGGCGGGGCTTTCCGGCGGTCGAACGGAAAGTTCAGTGCGTGTTCACCGCTTTTCGGGCACCTGGGCACGACAAGAGGGTTTCAAGCGGCCACGCTTGCCGTGCGGACCCAGCAAACGGAAGAGAGATGATCAAGACCAACGCCCTGTATCGCACTGTGCTTCACCGTACCAGCACTGCCGCCGCGCTTGTCGCGGTTGCGGGTCTTGCCGCGCCGGTTCCGGCTCTTGCCCAATATCGCAATGAAATCCGCAACGAGATGGGCCGCTGCCAGTCCGACAAGGGGCCGGCGATGATGGTCACCGTGGACGGGATCAAGTCGTCCTCTGGCAAGCTGCGCGTCCAGTCCTATCGCGCCACGTCGGGCGAGTGGCTGGTGAAGGGCAAGTGGCTGTCGCGCATAGAGGTGCCCGCGCGCGCCGGATCGATGACCTTCTGCGTCCCGCTTCCGGCATCGGGCACGTATGGCGTCGCGGTGCGCCATGACGTGAACGGCAATGGGGAAACCGACATCCGCACCGACGGTGGCGCGATGTCGAACAACCCGTCGATCAACATCTTCAATCTGGGCAAGCCCAGCTACACCAAGGTCGGCGTGCCGGTAGGCGATGGCGTAAAGTCGATCCGGATCCAGATGAAATATATGTGAGAGGCGTTCAGCCTGGGCGTGCATCCATGATCGCGCGCGCGTCTGCAAGGTCGGCGGGCTTGTCCACGTCCACCGCGGCCAGCCCGTCCCTTGCGGCGACGAGGCTGGCGGTGACGCCGATCTTGCGCCCCAGCTTGCTGATCGCGTCGGCCAGCGTCAGGCGGCCAAGCGCGTAGCCCACCAGCATGCCGATGCCGAGGCGCGCGGCGATGCGCCAGGGGCGCTTGCGGTCGGCTTCGACCATCTTCCAGGTATCGATCGCCAGTTCCGCGCGCGGACTTGCCAGCAGGAAAAGGTTGCAGCCCGACCAGTGCCCGTCAGCGAAGCGCAGGTACGTGCGGCGGCTGCCGGGCATCGCCGCCTCGATCGCCTCGCGCCGGGCAAGCAGGATGGCAACGTCGCTTCCGCCTGGCGTGTCGGCCAGGAAATCGCGCACCCATTGCCCCTTTAGCAGCGCATGGTCGCTGGTGGTGACCAGCAGCGGCGCGCCCAGAGCCTCCAGCCCGATCGCCACGCTGGCACTGGGGCCGGCGCCGGTAGCAAGCACCTCGCAGCCGAGCGAAATCGCCAGATCGCGGACCTGCGGATCGCTTGCGGAGACGGCGATGCGATCGATCTCGCCATCGCGCAGCGCGGCGACGACATGGGCGAGCATCGGCTGCCCCGCGATTTCCACCAGCGACTTGTGCGCAGTGCCTGCCGCTTCGGCCACCGGATCGGGTGCGCCGGGGCGCGAACCGGCCAGGATCAGGGCGTTCATGCGGTCTTCTCCCGCTTGCCGCGCCAGACCTGCCATAGCACTCCGGGGGCGGCGAGGATGGGGTGGCGTTCGCGCCAGGGGGTGATCTTCACCGGGACGCCGGTGTGACGCTCTATCTTCCAGGCGGCATAGCGGGCAGCGCCTTCGAAGGTGGTTGAGGCTTTCAGCAGCCGCAGGACGTTGTACGGTTTGCCCAGCCTTCTGCGCCGTGCCCACCATGACAGGATGCCCGCCCGTTCGCTTGCGGCAAGGGCCGGGCGCAGACGTTCCCCGTCCTGCGTGAAGGCTATCCCGGCGGCTTCGAGCGCCAGCGGCAGCAGGCCGTCGAAGTGCGCGCGGTTGGCGGCAAGGATCGAATCCTCGCGGCCTGCCTTTTCGACGCGGAATTCGGCGGCATATGTCGCGCGGAACAAGGCGCGCCAGTAGTCCTCGGGTGTGCCGGTATCCGGCCCCAGCGCCACGGCAAGGCGGGCGGCGGTGCGGGCGGCGCCTGCCACGGCCTGTGCGATGGCGGTTCCGGCGGCATCGTCGCGCTGCCAGGCAAGCGCGCTCGGCTGGACGAACCGCGCCCAGATGGTGGTGTCCACCCGCTCTCCGGCGGCGGCGGCGCGGAAGGTTTCCAGCGCCATCGTGGCGACCTTGGCGCGCAAGGGCACGCCCTCATGCGTCCATTCGTGATAGCTGACGCGCGGCCAGATGCGTTCGACCTGCGCGCCCGGCAGCAGGACATAGAAGTCCAGCACGCCTTCCAGCGATCCGGTGCGCAAGTTCGATCCGTAGAACAGCACGCCCAGCGCATCGGCCGCATCGGCCAGCCTTTGCGCGAAGGCGCGCACTTCGGGCACGACTTCGCGCGTCAGTGCGAAGGCTATGCGGTCATCCAGAGACCGGGCATCCGGGGAAGTTCGAGCGATCATTGCCGCGTCCATCGGGCAGGCTTGCGGCAATTACAAGCCTGCCTGTTGCCCCTGCTTGTCGCGCAGTCAGGGAACGACGAAGTTGATCTGCGGTCCTTCGGCCAGCACGTAGCGGCCGCCGGGGAAGGCCTCACCGTCAAGGATGAACGAGCCGCCGATATCCATATCCACCTCGCTGGCGCTGACGCGGTGTGCGCCGTAGCGGCCGAACAGCTTGAGGTTGAGGCCGAACATCATCGCGGGCAGCAGGGCTACCAGCCAGCGGACCGGCCAGTCGATCACCGCCAGCTTGAGGCCCGGCGCCGGGTTGCGGCCGAACGGGCGGGCGCCCAGCGGGAACTGTTCGAAAGTGGTGGCGATCGTCAGGTAGCGTTCGTCGGCGCTGCCCTTGCCCTTGTAGGGCAGGTGCTGGCCGGTGTGGCGATCGACGATGCGGGTCGGGGTGCAGGCGCGCCAGGCGTTGCGGGCGCCGCCGAACAGCGTCTGCATCACGCCCCACAGGATCGTTAGGCCGACCGCGAAGCTGTTGAACAGGCCGCGACGGTGCGCCTCCTGCCCTGCCTCGGTCGCGATCGAAAAGGCGCCGGTGCCAAGGATGAAGCCCTGCACGCAATGCGCGGCATCACCCTGCGGGGTGATCCGCAGCGGACTGCGGGCGATGGTGCGGCCACGATGGGCAGCGGCCAGCGCTTCGGCCAGCGACCACTTGTTGGGCAGGCCCAGATCGACCGCCAGCGCATTCGTCTTGCCCTTGGGCAGCACGATGAAGGTCGGCCAGTCGTCGCCGAAGATATCCGCACCTGCGGAAAGCACATCGCGAACGGTGCCGTCGCCGCCGTCCACCACCAGATAGTCGATCCCGCGCCGGGCGAACTCCGCCAGCGTGTAATGCAGTTCCTCGCGCGTGGAGGGGGTCTGGGTCAGGATGTTGGAGCAATCGGCCATTTCGGGCGAGATGCCCTTGTTGCGATGGCTGCGGGGATTGCGGACGATGCCGACCAGCGGAACCGCGCGGCCACGACGGACGGGGCGCACCGTGCGCGCGCCATCCCGGCGACCAAGCTCGCCGAAGATCGGCAGCGTTTCGAACGTGTGAATGCTTCCGTGCACGGCGACCCATTTAGTGTCGCCGGTCAGGAAAATCATCCAGAAATATGCTCTGACACATTTGAGTTACAGTTTCATGGCGTTTGTGGCCGTATTGACACGTATGTGGCGCAAGCAGGGCAGCCGGATTGTCACTCGGCCGGCAAGGGACTACGTGGCGGCCTATGGTCCAGAATACGCAAGTGCTGCCGGTCGTCACGATCGGCGAAAACCCCGTCAGGCTCTGGGGGCTGAGCCCCTCGGTACGTGTCGGCCGGATTGCCCGCGCCGCCGGTCTCGAACCCGTCGACAGCGTTCCCGAAAGCGCCGCGATCCTGTCCAACGCGGCTTTCGCATGGGATCCGGCGTGGTTCGGAAACATCACTTCCCGACCCGGCACGGTGCTGACACTGGGCGGCATTCCGGCGCTTGCCCATGCTGCAGATGCACATCAGGCTGCGCGAGTCGCGGCGGCGATGGCGGCGGGCATTCCGCTGGCCGATTCGGCCGGGTTCGATGTCGTCGCCTACGAAGATGGCCCGACGATCGAGAACAAGCAGCTTCGCAAGCGCGAAACGCCGTTCCTGATGGCGCTGACGCCTTCCACCCTCCGGCCGATCGAGCGGGCCAGCTACTTCGGCGCCTACAAGGGCGTGACCGATGTGCTGACCAAGTACCTCTGGCCGGAATGGGCGCTGGTGCTGACGCGCATCTGCGCGAAGCTGGGCGTCACGCCGAACATGGTGACCACGGTGGGCGCGGTGTTCTGCGTGATCGCCACGGTGCTTTTCGCTTATGGCCACTACTGGCTGGGCATGGCGCTTGGTCTGGTGTTCATGGTGCTAGACACCGTGGACGGCAAGCTGGCGCGCTGCACGATCACCTCGTCTGCCTGGGGCAACGTGTTCGACCATGGCATGGATCTTGTCCATCCGCCGTTCTGGTGGTGGTTCTGGGCGACCGGCCTCGGCGCCTGGGGGCTGGCCTATGACCCGGCGACCTTCTGGTGGGTACAGGGCGCGATCCAGGGGGGCTATGTGGTCCAGCGGCTGATCGAGGGCGCCTTCATCCGCTCTGCCGGCATGCACATCCACGTGTGGCGGCCGTTCGACAGCAAGTTCCGCCTGATCACGGCGCGGCGCAACCCGAACATGGTGATCCTGTTCGTGGCGATGGTATTCTCCCGCCCCGATATCGGCCTTGTCGCCGTTGCATGGTGGACCGCCGTGTCGTGCCTGATCCACGCCGTTCGGCTGGTGCAGGCCTGGATCGTGCGGGCGCGTGGTGGCACGATCACCTCCTGGCTGGCAGAAGGTTGAGGCAATGAACGCGACGTTCGAAAAGTTCGGCTGGCCCGCGACTACGGTGGCGCAATTCGCCCACTGGATCGTGCTGGCCCGCCCGGCGCAGCCGACGCTGGGCGCGCTGGTGCTGGCAGCCAAGAGCGACGCGACCGCCTTCGGCGATCTTCCGGCAGAGGCGCACGCCGAACTGAAAGCCGTGACCGGCGCCATCGAGACGGCGCTGGGCAAGGCGGTCGGCTATGCGAAGCTGAACTACCTGATGCTGATGATGGTGGACCCGCACGTCCATTTCCACGTCATCCCCCGCTACGAAGGCGCGCGCGAATGGCAGGGGCGTGAATTCGTCGATTGCGGCTGGCCCAAGATGCCGGACCTTGGCCATGCCGTGGCGCTGGAAGGTGCGGAGCTTGATGCGCTGGTGGCGTGGCTGAAGGCCGCGTTCGACTGACTGGTCGTACCGAGAAGGCTTAGACAAGCTCAGCCCCCTCGGCGCAGTTCACCTCACCAGGTATCGGTGAGCGACGTGGCGATCTCGATGTCGTTGAGGAAGTCCACCTCGGCCCAGTTCAGCCCTTCGATCGAAACGGTGCCGACCTTGCCGGTAGGGGCAATCGAATCGATCACCTTGAGATACCAGTGCTGGACGCCTTCGGGCGTGCGCATCGCTTGTCGCACGGTTTCGCGGAACAGGTCCGCGCCTTCGCCACGGAACGCCAGGAAGCCGATCGATTCGGAATTGGACTGCGCCGCCGTCAGCGTCTTGCCGATGTGGACAAGGCGGCCTTCGGGGCTGCGTTCGACCTTCATGTCGTCGCTGTCGTAGCCGTCCGCCTTGACGTCCACCGTCACGGTGACCGGCCAGGGCTTGCCGTCCGGGCCGGCAGCGCCTTGCTGGACCTTGTGGACGATCTCTTCCGACACCAGCGTATCGCCGTTGAGGATCAGGAAATCGCCACGCATCGCTTCACGCGCGATCCAGCATGAGCCCAGATTGTCCGCCACCTTGAAGAAGGGATTGAAGCGCACCGTGATTTCCACGCGCGGGTCGCGGATCGACTGCAGGTGCTCTTCCAGCATGTCGGTCATGAAGCCGGTGACAACGTCGATCCGCTTCACCCCGCCGCGCGCCAGCATCTCTATCTGCCACTCGATCAGAGAGCGGCCGGAGAAGTCGATCAGGCACTTGGGACGCTCGGCGGTGAGGGGAAGCAGGCGTGAGCCCTGGCCGGCGCTGAGAAGGATGGCGTGTTCGATCATGTGTCATTCAGTCTGCTTGGGGGAAGGGGCCATCTAGCGACTGCGGCGCGAAAGGGAAAGCTCTGGCGGGGGTGACCCGACCAGTCCGATCCGGCAGTCCGGTCTGGCCGCCCGATCCGACTGGCCCAACATTGCCACTACGTGGCTGCCATTACGTGGAAGAACGAGCGATACCCTTGCAACTGACCCAACCCTCGTCCAAATGCGAGCCAATGTCCGCCAAACGCTACCGCCAGGAGAGTGCATCTCCGCTAGGGCGGATACTTCAGAACACCGCCTGGCTGCTCGGCGGCAAGGGCTTCGGCGCGATCTGCGGCCTGGCCTACCTTGCCATCCAGACGCGCACCCTTGGCCTCAAGGATTTCGGCCACTTTTCTCTGATCTTCGGCACCGCGCAGGCGCTGACCGCGCTGGCGGGCTTCCAGACCTGGCGAGTCGTGGTGCGCTACGGCTCCGAACACGTCCACGCCAAGGACTGGGAGAAGTTCGGTCGTCTTGGCATGTTGTGCGGGGTGATCGACGCGGTCGGCGCGATTCTCGGCTGCGGCCTTGCGGCGATCATGATCTTCGGCTTCGCGCATATGCTGGATCTCAATCCCAGCTTCATCGACGTGGCCTTCTGGTACTGCGTCGGCTCGCTGTGGGCGCTGGTTTCGGCCCCGACCGGGATCGTGCGCGCGCTCAACCGCTTCGACATGGCCGTCTATGTCGAGGCGATCGTGCCGAGCGGACGGCTGGTCTGTGCGCTGATCATCTGGTTCACCGGGCCAACGGTCGGCCGGTTCCTGGCAGCCTGGGCGGCGATCGATATCCTGGAGGCCATTCTCTACTGGATCATGGCGCGGCGCCTGTGCCCGCAGGCGGTGCGGATTTCCTACCTGTTCCAGTTGCCGCAGGCGATCCGCGAGAATCCCGGCGTCACGCAGTTCTTCTTCGTCACCTACATGGGCTCGGCGATCGACGCGGCCATGAAGAACGGGCCGCTGCTGGTCGTCGGCGGCTGGGTTGGGACGAAGGCGGCGGGCCTCTATCGCCTTGCCTCGCAACTGTCGCAGGCGCTGAGCAAGCTGTCGACGCTGCTGACCCGCTCTGTCTACGCCGAAGTGGCGCGCGTGCGCGTCGCCTCCAAGGCCGAGGAATTCCGCAAACTGGCGCTGCAGACCAGCCTTATCGCGGGCGGCGCGGGCCTTGCCGTGGTGGCGGTGGCCTACTTCCTTGGCGAGCAGCTCTTGGCGATGATCGGCGGCGACGATTTCGAAAGCGGCGCATCGATCCTCATCCCGCTGGCCGTGGCCGCCAGCTTCGACCTTGCCAGCGTGGCGTTCGAACCGGTGCTGCACTCCACCGGGCGCGCGCGCCAGTCGCTGGTTGCGCGTCTCATTGCGCTGGCGGCGCTGGGCGTGGGCCTCTGGCAGTTCATCCCGATCGGGCCGAGCGGCGCGGCATGGGCCGTGGCGCTGGCCGGGGCCACGTCCTACGCGGTGATGGGCGTCATGGCCTGGCGCACGCTCAAGCAGGTCGATGCCGGCAAAATCGCGGTCGGCGTGCCTGATGACGCGGAAGTCGGCCCGGAAGAGTAACGCCGCTCGACAGGGAAGCGCCCGCGCGTATCATGGGTGGCATGACCCTTGTTGCGCAGGCCGCCGCCCTTTCCGACAGCATCGTGGCCTTGCGCCGCGCGATCCATGCAGAGCCGGAGATCGGCCTCCATACCCCGAAGACGCGGGACAAGATCCGCGCGGCGCTGGCGCCCCTGCCCTTGGAATGGGCGGAGGGGCCGTCCACAACCGGCCTCGTCGCGACGCTGAAGGGTGGCGCGGGTGCGGGCCGGTGCGTGCTGTTGCGCGGTGACATGGATGCCCTGCCGATGCCCGAGGAAACCGGGCTGGACTTCGCCTCCACCATTCCCGGCGTCATGCATGCCTGCGGCCATGACACTCACGTCGCCATGCTGGCGGGCGCCGCGCAACTGCTGTGCGCGCAGGCGGACCGGCTGGCGGGCGAGGTCCGCTTCATGTTTCAGCCCGGAGAGGAAGGCTACCACGGCGCCCGGTTCATGCTGGACGATGGGCTGCTGGGCGGGGAGGGTTCCGGCCGCGCGCTGCCTGACGCGGCGTTTGCCCTTCACGTCATGCCCAATGCGCCGCATGGCCTGATCGGCGGGCGTGCGGGGCCGCTGATGGCTGCGGCGGACCAGCTGAAGATCACCGTTACCGGGCGCGGGGGTCATGCCTCCATGCCGCACGATACGCTCGACCCGGTGCCGATCGCCTGCGAGATCGTGGGCGCCATTCAGACCATGGTGGCGCGCCGGTTCAGCGTGTTCGACCCGGTCGTCGTCACCATCGCGAAGATTGAGGCGGGTACCGCCCACAACGTCATCGCCGACACTGCGACCCTGACCGGCACCATGCGCACGCTTTCCCCTGGCAACCGCGCCCGTCTGCGTGATGAACTGCCGCTGCTCGCCGCCGGGATCGCGGGCGCGCACGGTCTGACCGCCGAGGTCGACGTGGTGGAGGGCTTCCCGGTGACCCTGTGCGATCCCGGCGCGGTCGATTTCGGAGAGAGCGTTGCCCGCGATCTGCTGGGCGAGGCCGCGTTCATGCGCCTTGCCGATCCGATCATGGGCGCGGAAGACTTTGCCTATGTGCTGGAGAAAGTCCCCGGCGCTATGTTCTTCCTTGGCGTCAGCCACGAAGGGGCGGACTGGCGCCAGTGCTGCGGCATCCACTCTACGAAGATGATGGTCGATGAAAGCGTGATGCCGCGCGGCTCCGCCTTCCTTGCGGGGCTGGCGGAGCGGTTCCTGGCCGGTGGGTGGGGGCGCTAAGGCCTCTCAGGCCTTCACGTCATCCCATTCCGGGTGGCGCTTGAATGCGGCCGCCACATAGCTGCAATCGGGCGCGATCCTGAAGTTGTTTTCCCGCGCGTCCGCGACCAGCGCCTCCACCAGACGCCCTGCGACACCGCGCCCGCCGATGGCTTCGGGCACCAGAGTATGGTCCGCATGGCGCACCGGGCCTTCCTGCGTCCAGGTCAGGCGGCCGATATGTTCGCTGTCCGCCAGGTGCGCGTGATATTCTCCGGTCGATCCGAATTCGTGCTTGGTAATGGTGACGCCGACCATGGGGCGGTTCTCCTTTTTAGCATTCGCTTGACGCGCCTGAATTGCGCTTACAGGGCATATGGTCATGCAGTTCATGTCCGACAACACCGCCGCCGTTCATCCCGCCGTCTGGAAGGCGATGATGGACGCCGACGCGCCCGATGCGCCTTACGACAACGACGCGCTGAGCGGGCGCCTCGACGCCACGTTTTCCGCGCTGTTCGGGCGGGAGTGCGCGGTGCTCTGGGTGGCGAGCGGGACGGCCGCGAACTGCCTTGCGCTGGCCGCCATGGTGCCGCCGCACGGCGCCGTCGTCTGCCACCGCGAGGCGCATATCGAGATGGACGAGGCGGGCGCGCCGGGCTTCTTTCTCCACGGCGCCAAGCTGCTGCTGGCGCAGGGGCAGAGTGCGCGGGTCACGCCTGAGACTCTGGCCGCCGTGATCGATCCGATCCGCGACGACGTGCATCAGGTCCAGCCTCACGCGATCTCGATCACGCAGGCCAGCGAATACGGCTGCGTCTACCGGCCCGATGAAGTTGCCGCCATCGCCGCCTTTGCCAAGGCGCGCGGTCTTGGCCTGCACATGGACGGGGCGCGCTTCGCCAATGCCGTGGCGCATCTTGGCTGTTCACCGGCTGCGGCCGCCGGCGCGGTCGATGCGCTCAGCTTCGGCTTCGTCAAGAACGGCGGCATGAGCGCGGAGGCCATCGTCTTCTTCGATGTCGAGGCCGCCCGAACGATCCGTTACCGTCGCAAGCGGGCCGGGCACCTGCAATCGAAGGGGCGCTTCATGGCTGCGCAGATCCTTGCGATGCTGGAAGACGACCTGTGGCTCGATAATGCGAGGGCCGCCAATGCCGCCGCCGCCGCGATCGCCGGGGCTGTTCCGGATCGCCTGCTCCATCCGGTGGAAGCGAACGAGATTTTCCTTACCTGCACCGCGGCCGAGCGCGATGCGCTGCGCGGGCAGGGCTTCGCCTTCTACGACTGGGGCGCCGATGCCGCGCGGCTGGTGACGTCGTGGGACGCGAAGGGGGCGCACGTGTCCGCGCTCGTCAGGGCACTGGAGGCGCTGTGACCGCCGCTACCGCAACGCAGGAGCCCGCTTCGCGCGGGAAGGTGATCTTCGCCTTCCTTGTCGTCACCGCGATCTGGGGGTCGACCTGGCTGGTGATCAAGGATCAGGTCGGGGCAGTGCCGCCGACATGGTCGATCACGTACCGTTTCGCGCTGGCCGGGGTGGGAATGCTGGTGCTGGCGCTGCTGCGGCGCGACAGTCTGCGTCTGTCCCGGCAGGGCATGGGGCTGGCGCTGCTGGTCGGGCTCAGCCAGTTCGTGTGCAATTTCCAGTTCGTCTATCAGGCCGAAATCCATCTGACGTCCGGGCTGGTGGCGGTGTGCTATGCGCTGCTGATGCTGCCCAATGCGGTGCTGGCGCGGGTTTTCCTTGGTCAGAAAGTGACGCCGGGCTTCGTCGCGGGATCGCTGGTGGCGATCGTGGGCATCGCGCTGCTGATGGTCCACGAATATCGCAGCGCCCCGCCCGAAGGCAGGGTAGCGCTGGGCGTGCTGATGACTTGCGCAGGCATCCTCAGCGCCTCTACCGCCAACATCCTGCAGGGGACGAAGCTGGGCCGGTCGCAGCCGATGGTGCCGATGCTGGCATGGGCTATGCTGTTGGGCGCGGCTATCGACGCCGGCTGGAGCCTTGCCACGGTGGGGGCGCCGGTGATGGAAACCCGCTGGGAATATCTGGCCGGAATTGCCTACCTTGCCATCGCCGGGTCGGTGGTGACTTTCCCGCTCTATTTCATGCTGATCCGCGAACTTGGCCCCGGTCGCGCGGCGTACAACGGCGTTGCGGTGCCGGTTGTGGCGATGGCGCTTTCGACCCTGTTCGAAGGCTATCGATGGACCGGACTTGCCATCGGCGGCGCCGTGCTGGCGCTGGCGGGGTTAGTGATCGCGCTGGTCGCGCGCAAGCGCGGCTAGCCCTTCGACGTAAGTGGGATAGCGCGGCCGCCAGCCCAGCACACGCCTTGCCTTGCCGTTCGCAACGCGCCGGTTCTCCGCATAGAACGCCCGTGCCATTGGGGAGAGCTGCGCTTCCTCAAGCCCCAGCAGCGGCGGCAGCGGCGCGCCGGTCAGGCGGCAGGCTTCTTCCACGACCCAATTCTGCGGACAGGGCAGGTCGTCGGCAAGGTTGTAGGCCCCCGCACTGGCCCCGATCCCGGCCAGCACGCCGGCCGCGATATCCTCTGCGTGGACGCGGCTGAACACCTGCCCCGGCAGGTCTATCCGGTGGGCGCGGTCTTGGGCTACGCGCTCCAGCATCGAACGGCCGGGGCCGTAGATCCCCGGCAGACGATAGACCCTTGCACCCATGGCCAGCCATTCCGCGTCCGCCTCGGCCCGCGCGGTGCGGCGGCCGGTGCCGGTGCCCGAGACGACAGGTGCGCTTTCGTCCACCCAGGCCCCTCCGGTGTCGCCGTAGACCCCGGTGGAGGAGAGATACGAAAGCGCCTTCCCTTTCAGCGCATTCCCATAGCGTTCGAGCACGAAATCCAGCGGCTCGCCGCGCCCTTCGCTGCCCGGCGGGACGCAGGAGAGGACGTGATCCGCATCCGCCAGAGCCAGCCGAACGCTGCCCTCGTCGTCGAAGGCAAGGGTGCCCTCGCTGCCGGTGGAGATCACTTCCCAGCCCTGCGCCTCGAACAGCGTGGCGATGAAACCGGCGGTATAGCCGAGACCGAAGATGAACAGGCGGCGCATGGCAAGCTAACTAGCCGAGGTCTCGCATCATGCCCACCCCGCCCGCAGCCTGACCGACTATGACGATTCCCCGGCTGGCAATCGGCTGCCGACGCTCTAAGTAACAGGCATGGATATCGCCAGCAGACCTTCCGAGCCCGTCGAGAACACCCAGATCGCCGACGCCGCGCCGCCGCCCGCAGCGCCCCCGGTGATCCGACGCGAGGATTACCTGCCGCCCGCATGGCTGGTGCCCGAAGTCGCGCTCGATTTCCGCCTCGGCCTTGATGCCACGCATGTCACCGCCAAGCTGTCGGTCAACCGCAACGCCGCAGGAAACGGGGCTTCCACCCTGCGTCTCAACGGTGACCAGATCGCGCCGCTGGCGGTCCGGGTGGACGGGAAGGACGTCAACGACTGGCGGCTCGACGGCTCCGACCTGCTCGTGGAACTGAGCGGCGATACGCATGTGGTCGAGGTTGAAACCGCGCTCAATCCGGCCACGAACAGCCAGCTCATGGGCCTGTACGCCTCGGGCGGGATGCTCTGTACCCAGTGCGAGGCGGAAGGGTTCCGCCGTATCACCTTCTTCCCCGACCGGCCGGATGTGCTGTCCACCTACACCGTGCGGATGAGCGGGCCGAAGGCGCAGTTCCCTATCCTTCTCGCCAACGGCAACTGCACTGCCAGCGGCGATGGCGAAGATGGTGCGCACTGGGCCGAATGGCACGATCCCTGGCCCAAGCCGAGCTACCTCTTCGCGCTGGTGGCGGGCGATCTGGTGGCCAACGCCGCGCACTTCACGACGATGGGCGGCCGCAAGGTGGACCTCAACATCTGGGTCCGGCCGGGGGATGAGGACCGCACTCAGCACGCGATGGATTCGCTGATCAATTCGATGAAGTGGGACGAGGAAGCATTCGGCCGCGAATACGACCTTGATCTGTTCAATATCGTCGCCGTGTCCGACTACAACATGGGTGCGATGGAGAACAAGGGCCTCAATATCTTCAATACCCGCTACGTCCTTGCCGACCCCGAGACGGCGACCGACGGCGATTACGATGCGGTAGAGGGGGTGATCGGCCACGAATACTTCCACAACTGGTCGGGCAATCGCGTAACCTGTCGTGACTGGTTCCAGCTGAGCCTCAAGGAAGGTTTCACCGTCCTTCGCGATCAGCTGTTCAGCGCCGACATGGGCAGCGAGGCGGTCAAGCGGATCGAGGACGTGCGCGTCCTGCGGATCGCCCAGTTCCCTGAGGATTCCGGCCCGCTGGCCCATCCGATCCGTCCCGATTCCTATCAGGAAATCAGCAACTTCTACACCGCAACCGTCTATAACAAGGGCGCCGAGGTGATCCGCATGATGCGCACCATGGCGGGCGTGGAACGGTTCCGCCAGGGCACCGACCTCTATTTCGACCGCCATGACGGAGAAGCCGCCACCTGCGAGGACTTCGTCAAGGCGATCGAGGACGGCGCCGGGCTGGACCTTGCGCAATTCCGCCTCTGGTACTCGCAGGCAGGCACGCCGCAGGTTGCCGCACAACTGGTACACAACGGCACTCAGGCGGTACTCACGCTCACCCAGTCCGTACCTGCAACGCCCGGACAGCCCGAAAAGCAGGCCATGCCGATCCCCTTGCGCGTTGCCCTGTTCGACCGCGAAACCGGCACCCATTCGGGCGAGCAGCTGATCGTCTTCGACAAGGCGAGCGACACCTTCACCTTCGATGGCTTCGCCCATCCGCCGGTGCTGTCTATCAACCGCGGCTTCTCCGCCCCCGTCGCGATCGAGTTCGAGCGGGACAGTGCAGACCTCGTGTTCCTGGCAGCGCATGACGACGATCCCTTCGCCCGCTACGAGGCGATGCAGGGCCTTGTCGTCCAGCACCTTGTCGCAGCGGTTTCGGGCAAGCTTGACGACGCCGCGCGCGATGAGGGCCGCGCGGCGATCGGCGCGGCTTACGGTGCGGTGATCGCCGACCCGGCGCTTGACGACCTGATGCGCGGCGAACTGATGATCCTGCCCGCCGAGACCTACCTTGCCGAACAGCTGGCGGTGTCGGACCCCGGCGCGATCCATGCCGAGCGCGAGGCGCTGAAGGCATGGCTGGGCCGGGAACTGGCCGGGCCGCTCAAAGTCCTGCACGACCGCGCGGTGGCCGTGCCCTATTCGCGCGAGGCAGCGGCCCGCGGCGCCCGCAAGATCAAGACTCAGGCGCTGGTGCTCATCGCCTCGGGCGATCCGGCAGAGGGCGCGCGCCGTGCTTTCGCGCAGTACAATGCGGCCGACAACATGACCGACCGTCAGGGCGCGCTCATGGTCCTCGCCAGCCTCGATGCGCCCGAACGTGAAACCGCGCTGGCCGATTTCCACGATCGCTACGAGGGCAATGCGCTTGTCATCGACAAGTGGTTCTCGCTGCAGGCGGGTGCGCTGAACCCGAAGGTGCTGGAGCATATCGCGGCGCTGGCCAAGCACCCGGACTTCACCATGACCAACCCCAACCGCGTGCGCGCGCTCTACATGGCGGCGGCGGTCAACCCGCGCGCGTTCCATGACGAAAGCGGCGAGGGTTATCGCATGATCGGCGACCTGATCCGCCGGCTTGACCCGATCAACGCGCAGACGGCGGCACGCTTCGTGCCCTCGCTGGGTCGCTGGCGCCGGATCGAGCCGGTCCGCGCCGCGATGATGCGCGCCGAACTGGAGCGGATCGCCGCGATGCCCGAACTTTCGCGCGACGTGCGCGAACAGGTGTCCAAGTCCCTTGGCTGAATCGGTAGAAGTCAATCGCGCTACCTTGCTTGATGGTATTCCCCATGGCTTCCTCGGCCGCCGTGGTGGTGTCAGCGAGGGTGAGGTCGCGGGCCTCAACGTCGGGCGCGGATCGGGCGATGACCTTGATCTTGTCGAGCGCAACCGCGCGCTGGCGGCCGGCGCGGTGCTTCCGGGCGCGCGGCTGGTCACGGTCTATCAGGTCCACTCGGCCGATTGCGTCACGCTGGGCGGCGAACCGTGGCCGGAGGACGCCCCGGTCGATCAGCGGCCCAAGGCCGACGCCATCGTCACCGATCGTCCCGGCGCGGTGCTGGGCATCCTCACCGCAGACTGCGCGCCGGTGCTCTTCGCCGATCGTGAGGCGGGGGTGATCGGCGCGGCCCATGCCGGATGGCGCGGTGCGATCGGCGGCATCACCGATTCCACGATCGCGGCCATGGAGGCGCTGGGCGCCCGCCGGACAAGTATCGTGGCGGCGGTAGGGCCATGCATCGCGCAGGACTCCTACGAAGTCGACGCTGCCTTCCGTGAGCGTTTCCTGACCGACGATCTGCCCAATGCGCGCTTCTTCCGGGAAGGGCGAACGGACCATTTTCAGTTCGATCTTGAAGGCTATGTCCTGTGTCGCCTGCGTCTTGCGGGGATTAGCCGCGTCGAGGGGCTTCGGATGGATACGTATGCCGAGACGGAGCGGTTCTATTCGTTCCGCCGCGCAACTCACCGGGGCGAGCTGAGCTACGGGCGGCAGATTTCCCTGATCGGCCTATAGTTCACCGCCCATCGGGCAGCAATTTACTTCCCGCTCACCCGATTTCAGCCTGTTACAGTACCTTGCCTTGACCAAAATCAAGGTTGGCAGGGCCGACGTTCCTGTATAACAGAAACCCCAAAGTCGGGAGATTCATGGGTTTTGGCCCATGTTTCGTGAGCCGGCACGGGGGATACCAGGATACCATTCGGTCTGATAGACCTCCTGCCGCACCTCCGGCAGAGAGGGTTGTCGAAAGCAAGGCAAGGGCAAACATGGCAGAAACAGAGGGCGTAAGGCGGCGCGATTTCATCAACATCGCCGCAGTCAGCGCTGCAGGCGTTGCAGGAATCGGGATCGTCGTCCCGCTCGTGAGCCAGATGTCGGCATCGGCCGATGTTCTCGCGGCATCTTCCACCGAAATTGATATCTCGGCTATCCAGCCCGGCCAGGCGATCAAGGCGGTATTTCGCAAGCAGCCGGTCTTCGTGCGCAACCTGACGCCCAAGGAAATCGCCGAGGCGAACGCGGTCGACGCGTCCTCGCTGCGCGATCCCCAGACGCTGGAAGAGCGCACCAAGGAAGGCAAGGAAAACTGGCTCATCACCATGGGTGTCTGCACCCACCTGGGCTGTGTGCCGCTCGGCGCCGGCGAGGGTGAAGTGAAGGGTGAGTTCGGCGGCTACTTCTGCCCCTGCCACGGTTCGTCGTATGACACCGCCGCCCGTATCCGTAAGGGCCCCGCGCCCAAGAACCTTGAGGTTCCGGACTACACCTTCAGCTCCGACACCGTCGTCAAGATCGGCTGAGCCCAAGAGAGAGGATCAAGAACATGAGCTTTCCCTGGGTAAAGCACTATACCCCCGCGCATCCCTTCATGAAGTGGATGGACGACCGGCTGCCGATCCCGCGCCTCGTCTACAACGCAGTGGGTGGCGGCTATGAAGTGCCGCGCAACCTCAACTATTTCTGGAACTTCGGTTTCCTGGCGGGGCTCTGCCTCGTGCTGCAGATCGTCACCGGCATCGTCATGGCCATGCACTATGCGGCCAACACTGCCGTGGCGTTCGACACAATCGAAATGACCGTGCGCGATGTGAACTGGGGCTGGCTGATGCGCTATGCGCATGCCAACGGCGCCTCGGCCTTCTTCGTCGTCATCTACATCCACATTTTCCGCGGCTTCTACTACGGTTCATACAAGGCGCCGCGCGAAATGGTGTGGCTGCTGGGCGTGGTGATCTTCCTGCTGATGATGGCCACCGCCTTCATGGGCTACGTCCTTCCCTGGGGCCAGATGAGCTTCTGGGGCGCCAAGGTCATCACCGGCCTGTTCGGCGCGATCCCCTTCGTGGGCGAGCCGCTGCAGCAGTGGCTGCTGGGCGGTTTCGCGCCTGATAACGCCGCGCTCAACCGCTTCTTCTCGCTCCACTACCTGCTGCCGTTTGTGATCCTGGGCGTGGTGATCCTGCACATCTGGGCGCTGCACATTCCCGGCTCGTCGAACCCGACCGGCGTGGAAGTGAAGTCCAGCTCGGACACGGTGCCGTTCTATCCCTTCTATGTGGCCAAGGACGGCTGGGCGATCGGCGTCTTCGCGATCCTCTTCGCGATCGCGGTGTTCTACTTCCCCAACGCGCTGGGCCACCCGGACAACTACATTCCGGCCAACCCGATGAGCACGCCGGCGCATATCGTGCCCGAATGGTACTTCTGGCCGTTCTACGCGATCCTTCGCGCCTTCACGCAGGACTTCTTCTTCATCCCGGCCAAGCTGATGGGCGTGCTCGCCATGTTCGGCGCGATCCTGGTGTGGTTCTTCCTGCCCTGGCTGGACAAGTCGCCGGTGCGTTCGGGCGGCTATCGCCCGCTGTACCGCAAGTTCTTCTTCTTCGGCCTGATCCCGGCGATGGCGGTGCTGTTCTACTGCGGCGGCGCTCCGGCGGCGGAGCCTTACGTGATGTTCAGCCAGCTGGCGGCGCTTTACTACTTCGCGCACTTCCTGATCATCATCCCGGTGGTTTCGGCCATCGAGAAGCCGCTGCCGCTGCCGTTCTCGATCACCGAAGCCGTGCTCGGCAAGGATGACGAAGCGCAGCTTTCCGTCCCCGCCGCCCCGGCTTCGGCCGTCTGATCCAGCCAGAACGAAAGACGAAAGACATGGCACGCATTCTCTCGATCCTCGTCGGGCTGTTCTTCACGGTCGCGCTGGCGTGGTCGTTCGGCAAGGGCGCCTACACGCAGATCACCGAGCCGCCCGCCGCCACGGCGGAGCACGAGTTCCACCTGCATCCAAAGGAACTGCACCTCGCCAGCGATGGCCCCTTCGGCAAGTTCGACAAGCAGCAGCTGCAGCGCGGCTTCCAGGTCTACAAGGAAGTCTGTTCGGCCTGCCACTCGCTCAGCCACGTCGCCTTCCGCGATCTGGAGCAGCTGGGCTATTCCGAAGGTCAGGTGAAGACGATCGCGGCGGGCTTCCAGGTTCCCGGCGTCGATCCCACCACCGGAGAGGCAAACACCCGTCCGGGCACCGCGACGGACTACTTCCCCAAGCCCTTCGCCAACGACATCGCAGCGCGCGCGGCGAACAACAATGCGATCCCGCCGGACCTCTCGCTGATGGCCAAGGCCCGCCACGACGGCGCCGCCTACGTCTATTCGCTGCTGACCGGCTTCCAGGCACAGCCCGCCGAGCTGCTGAAGGAATTCCCGGATTCCAAGACCCCCGCGGGCCTGCACTACAACCCCTACTTCGCGAACCTCAACCTCGCGATGGCACCGCCGCTTACGGGTGACGGGCAGGTAGAATACGGCCCCGGCAACCCCAAGCCGACGGTGGAGCAGATGTCGAAGGACGTCTCCGCGTTCCTCGTCTGGACCGCCGAACCCAAGCTGGAAAAGCGCAACCAGACCGGTTTCGCCGTGGTGCTCTTCCTGATCTTCGCGACCGTGCTGGGATATATGTCCTACCGGAACATCTGGGCCGGCAAGAAGCACTGACGTGAAGCCTTCACCCTGCTAAGGGCTCCGGCGCCCCGCCATCCAGGTGATGGCGGGGCGCTTCGTTTTTGGAATGCCGGAGAATTGCCCGTGACCGTCGAAGACCTGCGCCAGCTGGTGCGCACGATCCCAGACTTCCCCAAGCCCGGAATCCTGTTCCGCGACGTGACGACGCTGATCGGTGACGGTCCCGGCTTCGCGGCGGCGGTGGGCCACATGGCGGCGCGCGCAGAGGCGGCCGGCGCACAGGTGATCGCCGGGATCGAGGCGCGCGGCTTCGTATTTGGCGCGGCGATGGCGGCGCGCATGGGCCTGCCTTTCGTGCCGGTGCGCAAGCCGGGCAAGCTGCCCGTGCCGGTCCTCGCCATCGACTATGCGCTGGAATACGGCACCGATACGCTGGAGGTCGATCCGGGGGCGGTGCCGGACGGTGCGCGCGTGGTGGTGGTCGATGACCTTATCGCCACCGGCGGCACAGCGCTGGCGGCGGTCGAACTGCTGCGCCGGGCGGGAGGCAGCGTCGTCCACTCCCTCTTCGCCATCGACCTGCCTGACCTTGGCGGTGCCGACCGGCTGCGCGCGGCCGGTGTACCCGCCGATGCGCTGCTGGCGTTCGACGGGCATTGAGGCGGCATTGCAAGGTTCAGGCGGGAAGCGCGTCGGTCGCCTTCCTGCCGCCCTTCTTCGCGCCGCCTTCCGGCTCTTGCGCCAGAAGGCCCTGCACGGTCTTCGATGTAGCGACGGTGCCCAGTTCGGTCAGCGCGAAGACGTTCGCCTCGATATAGGCAAGGTCGTATAGGTAATTGACCATTACGCCGTGCGCCTGTTTCTGCCCGTTGGCGGACAAGTCGGCATTGGCATGGATGGCCTCAAGCCGGGCGCCGTTGCCCAGGTGAAAGCGCGCGACCGGGTCGAGCGGCTGGTTGCCCTTTCCTTTCGCCTCGACAAGATAGTGCGCAGCCAGTCGCCGCAGTTCCTGCGCGCCGGGCGCGGCATGCTCGCCGTTCCCGCCCTTCTCCTTATCCAACCACTTCGCGAAGCCCGGCAGTGGCGAAAGCGTGGCGAAAGTCTTGAGGTGCGGCAGTTCCTCCTGCAGCTGCCCGACCACGCGCTTGATAAGGTGGTTGCCGAAGGGAATGCCCTTGAGCCCAACCTGACAGTTGCTGATCGAATAGAAGATCGCGCAACTGGCATCGCGCGGCGCGGTCGTCTCGCGCTGCTCCGAGATGATATCGTGGATCGAGCCGGGCACCTGCGGGGTCAGCGCGACTTCCACGAAGATCAGCGGATCGTCGCGCATCTGGGGGTGGAAAAAGCCGTAGCAGCGCCTGTCGACCGGCTCGACCCGGCGGCGCAGGTCATCCCAGCCCTGAATCTGGTGCACCGCCTCATAGCGGATGATGCGTTCGAGAAGTTGCGCCGAACCGTCCCACCCGATGCGGCGCAGTTCGAGGAACCCGGCGTTGAACCATGCGGTGAAGGCGCTTTCCAGGTCACGGTCAAGCGCGGCAAGGCCGGGCGTGGAGGTCGCGCGCGGGACCGCCAGCAGATCCTCGCGCAAGTCGATCAGCCGCCGGGTGCCTTGCGGGGCAAGGTTGAGCTGGTTGATCAGCCGGCGGCTGGGCGATTTGCTGGCGACATGAAGCGCGAGAGCGGCAGCTTCGTCCCGCTCGTCGTTCCAGCGGGCAATCGCCTGATCGATGGCCTTCGCGTCGGCGGGGTGAAGATCGTGGACCTTGCTCAGAAACTCCTGCCGCGTGGCGATATCGCTGGCTTCGTAAAGGTCGAAGAACGCGCAGGCCAGCGCCGGCCCGGAAGCGCGTCCGCGCAGCGAAAGCAGGGCGTCGGCAAGATCGAGCAGGCTCTCGCCCGGCCGGGGCGCGACGCCGATCCCGCGCAGCAGCTTGCCGACGCCCGAATGCATCAGCAGGTCAAGCGGGCTGCGCCGCCGTGCGGAAGCTGCTTCTGCGGGCGTGTGCGTCCGGGGCGTGTTCATGATGACCTCGTTCTCGTCGACAGACTGAGGCGACGAAGCTATCATCGCAGCCGGGCTGAGAGAATACGTTGAAGCGCGAGGCGGCGAGGCGTGGAGCGGGTATGGCTCCAGCGCTGAAAGCACACTTTGTCCGGCAGATAAGTGCGAGGATATGCAAGACAGGCGTTGACGGCAGTGCCTTGCCCGTGGCAAGCGCCTCCAACGAAGCGGAGGCTGGGCACCACGGGCCTTTCGCAAGCGGCTCTATCGAGCGGGTATAGCTTAGTGGTAAAGCTCCAGCCTTCCAAGCTGGCTATGCGGGTTCGATTCCCGCTACCCGCTCCAAGCCTCTCCAACGTCCTGAAAACACGCAGAAATCCGCCAATCAGCGGTCAATTTCGCGCGTCTGGGTCACAGAGGTGGGTCACACCGATCACTGTGATGCTGCGGTATCCTCCGAGAATTCCGCGAAAAATAGCCGTCCCCAGTGGGTCACAACAGGAGGGCACAAACGGTCAATTCGCGGACTGTCCCGGCGCGGTTCGATCTACCAGTTCCGTGTACGCGTACCGGTCGATCTCAGGGCTGCAATGGGGCGGTCGCATATCAAACGGTCGTTGAAGACCGACAGCCTCGATGTGTTTATACGTCTCTGCCGGTTGGCAGCCTCGGAAATCGAGGTGTTGTTCGAGCGTATCCGGCAGAAATTGGGGATGCCGTTCGACCCGCGACTTTTGCCTCCAGATCGCGAAGGCGTGGATGGAGGAGCGTGCGAGGGCATCCTCAAGACCACGGAGCCTCCACTCATGAAACGGGTTGGCGACGATTCAGAATCCGGTACAAGCCTGTCGGAGATATATGACCGATATCTAGCCGATCCCACGCGCAAGCGGTCGGCGAGGACGATGCTGGCTTACAGCACGACCCGAAAGATTGTAGAGGATGTGCTCGGCGGTTCCACGCCTATCGGGGCAATCACACGAGATGCCTGTCGATACCTGCTGGAGACTCTCAGGTGGCTGCCGGTGAACTACGGCAAGAAGTATGGCGGAATGACCGTGGAGGCCGCCGTGGCGCTGGCGAAAGCGGATGGCGATATAAGGACCATTAATGTGACGAACTTGAACGCCTATATGGCGCGGTTTGCCACTATGATGAACTTGGCCGTTGCGGAGGAGCACATCCGTCGAAATCCAGCCCGTGGCCTCCAGATAGCGGAGATGGTCCACCCGCAAGATCGGCGCAAGCCATTCGCGACGTGGCAATTACAGCGAATCTTTGCTGCCCCAATTGACCTGCCCCCCGGCGGTCCCTCGATCATAACGAGAGTCTTGCGGTTGAATATTCCGCCATGCTCGCCTGCACAAGCGCGTCGGGCGTGATGCTATCGTCCTGCACGAACGTCCGACGCGCTTGTGCAGGCGTTCGATTTCCCAACGAAGAGTGGGGCCGAACATGGTTGTAGTCGTAGCGCCAGATGGCCAGCTTCCGGCGGGCGTCAGCCAAGCTGTCGAACAGCTCCTCGTTGAGCAGCTCATCGCGCAATGAGCCGTTGAAGCTCTCGATGAAGCCGTTCTGCTGGGGCTTTCCGGGATCGATGTAATGCCACTCGACCTTGTTCTGGCTGGCCCATTGCAGGATCGCCCGGCTCGTAAATTCAGTGCCATTGTCACTGACAATGCAAGCAGGTTTCCCGTGCAGGCGAACCAGCGCATCCAGTTCGCGCGCCACCCGAGCCCCGAGATGCTGGTATCCGCGGCCAAGCACAGGTTCTCCCGACAGCAATCATCGTTGATCGCCAGAATCCTGAACTTGCGCGACGCGCCAAACGTATCGGCGACAAAGTCCATCGACCAGCGGTCACCAGGACGAAGTGCTCCCGGCACCGGCGTCCGGCTGCCTCGGGCGCGCTTGCGGCCGCGTCGTCGGCGTACAGACAAGCCTTCTTCCCGATATAGCCGGTAGAGCTTCTTGTGGTTCATGCTCATGCCCTTGCGCTCCAGCATGACGCCGATCCGGCGATAGCCGAACCGACGGCGCTGCCCTGCGATCTCCCGCATGGCTTCGCGGATCGCTCCGTGGTCCGGCGGGCGTTCGCGCCTGACCGTCTTGGGATCGACGCCAATCAGCACGCAGGCCCGGCGCTGTGAGACCTGGTAGTCCCGTATCACGCCGAGCGCCACGTCGCGCCGCTGGCCCGGCGTCGTCAGCCTTTTCCCAGCAGGTCTTTCAGGATCGCGTTGTCCAGCATGCTGTCGGCTAGGAGCCGCTTCAGCTTGCCGTTTTCGTCCTCCAACTGCCGCAACCGATGGGCATCGGAAACCTCCATGCCGCCATACTTCGCCTTCAGCTTGTAAAAGGTCGCCGTGCTCAGCCCGTGCTTCCGGCAAACCTCGACCGTTGGAAGCCCTGCCTCCTGTTCCTTGATCATCCCGATGATCTGCGCCTCGGTGAAACGGCTCTTCCTCATGCGTCTGCTCCTTCTCGTGGGCAAACTCTACATCAGAATGAGGGACCTTTCGGGGGGCAGGTCACAATCTATGTCGGATGCCGAGATGAGCAGACCGGTTATGCGATTCCGGGTACGGTGGTCGCGAGCGGTGCCCGCTTCTGGGTGCCGCTCATTGGACTGTTCACCGGGATGAGATTGAACGAGATTTGCCAGCTTGATGTTTCTGACGTCCGAATTCTTGAGGGCATTGCGTGCTTCGTAGTGACCGAGGAAAGCGGTATCGGCACACGTGACAAATCGCTTAAAACAAAAACGAGCGCGCGGATTGTCCCGGTCCACCCAGTACTCCACGAAATCGGGTTCATGAATTTTGCTGAGAAAAGGAAGTGCTCGGGGGAGGCTAAGTTATTTGATGACATCCCCGCCGGAGCGCGGGGTTTTCGGTCGATTGCATTCTCGCGCTGGTTTTCTCGCTTTCTTGTAAGCGCTGGCGCAAAAGCACCACTCACCTGTTATCATTCGTTTCGGCATGGCTTCAGGGATGCAGCACGCAATGCGCGTATTGACCGGGATATTGCACTTACCCTCGGTGGATGGATCACTAGTGGTAGCCAAAGTGAGGCGGCAGATAGCTATGGAACCGGGTATCGGCCGCACGTCCTTTTCGAGGCCATCTCGCTTATCGAATACTCCGGATTGGATCTCTCGGTTCTCCTGCACGGGGGGGGGGGCTGACATGCTCGATTGAGCTTGCACCTTGACGTCTGCCGATCAAATTATCAGACGACCGTCGTCAAGGAGGGCCTATGGACGAAGCATGGATTAAGGCTGCAACGTTGGCTCACGTTCGCACAGCGAACGGTCGGCGTCGAAAGCCGATTGTCACGGCAGAGTTCACGCTGGGTAGTAGCGGTGTGCGAGCAGACCTAGCGATCTTTGCAGATACGACAATCGGGTTGGAAATCATAACTGCCAAGGATTCCTTCCGCCGTCTTCCATCGCAAATGAGTGCGTATGCGCGTTATTTCCAACATGTCGTCGCCGTCATTGCGCCGTGTCATCTGAAAAACGTGCGAGCCGAATACCTTTGCGGCGCATCGTTATGGACGTACGACGACGGTTCACTCTAGGTCGTCACAGAGGGGAAGACCAGGGGCACGAATGTCCCACGCCCACTGTTCTGATGCTCATACTGCAGTTCGGTTCGCCATCGTCGGGCAAAAGCCGCAACCCGGTTGTAAGAGCCATCATATCCCAGCTTTACCAGATCGGCGTGCAACTGCTTAGCGGTCCGCTTCTGTTTGCGGGACAGGCCGGTCCGGCGCTTGATCTCCCGAATGGGGATCTTCTGCCGGAAATGCCAACGGCGGATCACACTGAGTAAGTCCATGTCGATCGCTCCACGACCCTCCGACTGGCAGCTGGAAGGCAGGAAAACATGGGTCAATTCTCAGCGGAAACTTATAGCCTTCCCGGATCACTTCTCAGTGGCAATCAACACCCTGTAACGGCAGAGCACGACCAGCCGTGTCCGGAAAAAGACGTATACCCGATTGCACCTCATTGTGCAGCGCGGTATAGTCCCTTAGGAAGGCATCGGACTACGATTGGACGATTCTGGCAAGATTTTGGCGTAAGGGTGTTGGAACCCGGAAGGCGAATGAGCATTTCATGCAATCTTATAATGTTGTGTCAACTTACGAGAAGTTGATCTTCTCTTGAATGATTGTATCCGTGTTGCGTGGCTTGTGTACAACTAGTTAAAATCATTCTTTGATTGTATTCCTTGTTCGGTTGTCATCTTGCGCATTGCGCAAAGTCGTGCTTGGATGTCCAGATGATCAATTCGTTCGGCAGTTTGAGGGAAAAGCACTGGCTGCTTCGCGATTGATGAACAGGAAAAGATCTTCCTCCGCTCCGGTCAGAAGCCCGGTCCATGGCCGCGCGCGCACCAGGCCGACGACGCAGTTCGTGCAGTTGGCGGCCATCTTGCTGGTCGGTATCCTGCTGGGCGGGGGCGGCGTGAATGCTGCATTCTCAAACCTTGTTGTGCAACTTGCCGCGATCTTGTGCATCGCATTGAATGGCAGGGTGTTCGGAGGCTTCGCGCGCGAGGCGCCGCGGTATCTGGTTGCCCTGCTGGCGCTGACCCTGCTGCTGCCGTTGCTTCAGATGTTGTCGCTTCCTCCCGCGATCTGGCGCGCGCTGCCGGGGAGGGATCTCATTTCTGAATCGCTGTCGCTAATCGGCAAGCCGGATGCGTGGTTCCCGATGACCGTCGATCTGCGGCGTACTGCAATCGCCTTTGCGGCAATGCTGCCTCCGCTGCTGATCATCGTGATGGGGTACCGCCTGTCGCATCGCGAGAGGCAGTTGCTGCTGGGCGCCATCGCCCTTGCCGGGGTGTTCTGCGTGTTGCTGGGGCTGCCGCAGCTGGCGAGCAACAACCATCTTTTCGTGTTCTATGCAGAGACTTACGGTCTGCACAACCTGCACGGGCTGTTCGCGAACCGCAACACGACCGCGTTGTTCCTCGACATTGCACTGGTGGCGCTGGTGTTTGCGGTGCCGGCAGGCCGGATGAAGGCGGGGGCAATGCTGGCGATCGCCATATGCGGATTGCTGCTTGTCGTGGGCATCGTGCTGACGGGATCGCGATCGGGCATCGGCATCGCTCTGGTGCCGGTGGTATGCGCGCTCGCGCGCATCTACATCGCTTATCGGGGCCTGATCCGGCGCAAGCATGTGGTAATGACCGTGCTGGCGGGCGTAGTTGCGCTGGTTGGTGCAGCAAGCGTCGTTTCGCAAAGCGGACGCCTGCAGCGCAGCTTCGATCGCTTTGAATCGCTGGAAGATGCCCGGCCCGCAATCTGGAGCGATACGCGTAACGTAATCGACCGCTACTGGCCGGTGGGAAGCGGGATCGGCACCTTCGACGAAGTTTTCCAGGTCGACGAATCTCTCGAGACGCTGTCCTTTGGACGTGCCCGCCGAGCGCACAATGACCTGCTGGAAATCTCTGTTGAGTCAGGCATTTTCGGTTTGTTGTTGCTGGTTGGCTGGCTGGTGCTGGTCGTTTGGGAAACCGTGCGATCATGGCACGCTCGTGAGGGCACCAGTGTTGCACCGATCGTCGTTTTCGCGATGCTTCTCATGCAATCAACGGTAGACTATCCATTGCGCAATCAGGCTATGCTATGCGTGGCAAGTGCGATGCTTGCCATGATGTTGAGCCGCAGTCGCAGCGTTCACCGAAGGGATTCGAACGAGACGGAATAGAATTTTTGCGCAGAGATTAGGTTTTAGACCATAGGCTGTCCCTGGGTTGTGATAAGCCCGATCTCGAAGCAGGCATAATGGCATTTCTTCGTGAGTTCAGTCGCTGTCGAGCTCGTTTGAGTGGCGGGGGTAAATTTTGAAAGACACAGTGTCCGCAGAGCGCCTGTTTGGAGCGGGAGCCGATAGTTCGGCTTCCGATTCGGGCCTCGAAGTCAACTTCAAGAAATATATAGCCATCATTCGCCGGAATGCCGTTCTGATGGCTGCGACGGCTGCGAGCGTGGTGGTGCTCGGCGTGATCGTCACCATGCTGATTACGCCTGAATATGACGCGCAAGCGCAGGTTCTGGTGCAAGATCAGGCCGATCAGATCATTGAGGGCAGCGATCTCCAGCGCGCTGGTGCTTCGTGGGACACGGACCGCTTTCTGCAAACCCAGGTGGGCATTCTGCAGAGTCGCTCATTGGCCCGCCGGGTAATCGAGGCCGGCGGTTTTGACCGTGATGCGGGCTTCTTCGATGCCGTGGGTTCCAGCATGCCCACGGACGAGGACTTGGCTGACAAGGGCTTCGTGAAGAAGCAGTTTGCGACTGCCCGGCGCGATCTTGCCATCGAGGCGCTGATGAAGGCGCTTGCCATCAAGCTGCCGGTGAACAGCCGGATCATTGCGATTACCGTAAGTAGCCGCAGCCCCGAATATGCGGCGCGGCTTGCGAACTTGTATGCTGAGCGCTACATCGACGGCAATCTGCGCCAGAAGTACGATAGCAGTTCGTACGCACGCAAATTTCTGGCGGATCAGCTGGACGAAGCTCGGATAAAGGTGACGCAGTCGGAGCGTGACCTCAACCATTACGCCCGTGCGGCGGGTCTCATTCGTGTCGCCAGCCAGAACGATGGGGCCAAGTCGGATACCGAACTTTCGGTTACGAGCAGCACGCTGGTCCAGTTGAATGACGCCGCGTCGAAGGCCACTGCGGACCGCATCGCTGCCGAAGACCGTTGGCAGGCCGTTTCGGGCGCCGCCCCTCTTTCCATCAGCGAGGTGAACAGCAATCAGGCGGTTCAGTCGTTGGTGAGTTCGAAGGTCAAGGCGGAGGCCGAGCTTGCCGACGCAAAATCCCGCTATCTGGACAATGCTCCGCAAGTTAAGGCGAAGAGCGTCCAGGTTGCCGAGCTTGATCGCCGCATCAACTCTCTGGCTGACTCCATTAAGAAGTCTTCCTACCTCGATTATCAGGCCGCAGCGGAGCGAGAACAATCGCTGGTTTCCAAGGTGGAGTCGCTTCAGGAAGAGGCGCTGAACGAGCAGGATCGTGGCGTTCAGTATTCCGTTCTCAAGCGCATCGCGGATACCAATCGCGCGCTTTATGATACGCTGCTTTCGCGCTATAACCAGATCAACGCGACTTCCGGTGCGGCGGTGAATAACATCGCACTGATTGACCAGGCTGAAGTGCCGACGAAGCCGTCGTCACCCAAGCTCATCATCAATATTCTGGCGTCGATCATTCTGGGTGCCCTTGTCGCCGGTCTGGCGGCACTGCTTCGCGAAATACTCGACGGTTCCATCCGTTCGCCCGAAGATGTCGAGGCGAAGGTCGGGCTCCCGCTGCTGGGTCTCATCCCGCTTGAAGAAAAGCGCGACCTTACCGACGCGCTCGACGATCGTCGTTCAGGTGTGGGTGAAGCCTATAGCTCGCTGGTCACCAACCTTCGCTATTCCACCGCGAACGGCCTGCCTCCGCTGCTCATGATCACGAGTTCGCGTGAATCGGAAGGCAAGTCCACGACTGCCCGCGCGATTGCGAACGAGGTCGCTCGCCTCGGCAAGCGTGTCCTGCTGGTCGACGCCGATCTTCGTCGTCCGACGCTGCACCACCATCTGAGCGAACGGTCTCAGTCGGGTCTTGCCGATTATCTGACCAACCAGAAGACCTTCGATGAGATCGTGATACCTTCCGGCATCGAGAATCTCAGCTACGTCACCGCATTGCCCATGCCGCCGGAACCGGCGTTGCTGCTTGGCGGCGAGGGTGTGGCCGGCTTCGTTGCGGAAGCACGGGCACGTTACGACCTCATCATCCTGGACAGCCCGCCGCTGCTGGGTCTTTCCGACTCCGCGCTGTTGGCTACCCATGCGGACAGCGTGCTGTTCGTGATCGATGCTTCGGTCTTCCATCGCGGCGCGGTGAAGTCGGCGTTGCGCCGCCTGAATCTGGTGAACGCCAAGATCCTGGGTGTCGTCCTCAACCGCTTCAACCCCAAGAACGCCGGAGACGGGCACAGCTACTACGCCTACGACACGTACTATTCGTATGGAAATTCGGGCAACTAAGGCGTGAGCAAGCTTCGAATGCCCGGCCTCGTCAGGATCATCTGGTTCGTATCGTGGCTTGCCGTCGCGATGGCGGCGGCGGGCTTCGAATTTGATCGCGCTTCCAAGCGAAATTCGGGCCTGGCGCGATACGTCCCTTCGATGTTTCGCGGGGCCGCATTCGAAGCAACTGCCAATGCCGCCTACGCGCGCGGGGCTAATGATGAAGGTGTGCGCCTTGCACGGGAAATGGTTCTACGCCGTCCCATTCCTGCCGAAGGGCTATCTCTGGTTGCCCTCGGTGCGCTACGCAACGGTGATGACGATAAGGCGCTGAAGGCCCTGCTGCTGTCCGCTGCCAGAGGCTGGCGAGACAGCTTTACTCAGGCCACCGTCGCGCGGCTGGCGATGAACGGTGGGGAATGGGAAGTTGCTGCTCAGCGGATCATGGCAATGTGGCGCAAAGGCGACACGGGTGATGAACTGAACCGGCTGACGACAGAGTTGCTTGCTCAGCCCGAAGGACTTGCCGCCTTTCAGTTCTTGGTCGGACGGGAGGCTGCCTGGACCAATCCGCTGTTGCGGCTGGCGGCTGTGACCCTTTCTCCCAAAGCCATGGCGTCTTTGGCGGCCACCTTCCGTGATCGGGGGGCCAGCATCAATTGTCCGGGCCTAACCGATACGGCGGGGGCGATTATTCGTGCGGGTTACGGACCGACGATCGAGGCGCTCTGGAGCGGGGCGTGCGGCCTTCAGGGGCAGGCCGCCAAGCGAAACGCCGGGTTCGTCAATGGTGATGACGATGCAAGTGGTCCGTTTGGCTGGAAATACCCTGTAGCCGCAGCGCTCAGTCGGGAGTTCGTCGAGCATGAAGGCGTCAGTGCCATAAGGTATGAAAACAGCGATCCTTTCCAGAAGGTTGTCGCCAGCAGGTATGCGCTGATGCGTCCGGGGGCGCACGACATTGTATTCAATGGTCGTGTAGAAGGTGCGTCGCCGAAATTTCAAGTTATCTGCTTCGTGCAGGAAAAGCAGATCAAGTTCGCCGAATTCACGATTGGTTCGCAGGCGACGCGGATCAACATCCCGATCGGTTGCGAGAGTCAACTCATCAAGATCCAGGCTGGCAGAGGGCGCGGCGAACTGGCCGCAGTTCAGATGTCGATGGAATAGCCGGCAGACATAGTAAAACACTGTGAGGGGGCTGAATGCTGTTGGGCCGTCGGGCACTCCTGTGGAGTGTGGGCGTCCATTCCAGCCGTCAATGCAAGGGATTGCTACATGAGTACCAAGTCGATTGCCGATGGTGCGGCGGATGCCCCCCCTTCCATTCTTCTGTGTGGTGAAACGTTCAGCAACAATCTTGGCGATGGGGTGATTGCACACTGCGTCGAGTATCTGGTGAAGCAGGTAATCCCGGCTGCGAGAGTAAACCATCTTGATCTGGCGGGCCGCACGCGGATACCGGATGCGGGTACCGTTGGCGCTCCGGGCGCCCGTAAGCGTTCGGTGCGTTCGCCTTACCTGCGGATGGCGAAAGTCCTTGCACGTTGGAGCCTGCGTAGCCGCAAGGCGCTGCAGCAAAAATACCATGCGGCATTTTCTGGAGGCACCGACCTTGTGATCCTCAACGGTGGACATCTGTTCATCGACAATGATCTGAATTTTCCGCTGAAGCTGCGGCTGTTGTGTTCCATCGCGTCGAAGAAGTCTGTTCCCGTTGTGGCCAATGCTTGCGGATGTTCAAGTAACTGGAGCCGTCTGGGGCGCTCGGTGATCCGCGATGCCCTGAATAATCCCTGGTTCAAGCGAGCGTCGTTTCGCGACGTGGAATCGGCACAGAAGTTTCGCGCGCTTGGGCCGCGGCAGGATCTTGGCGTAGCCGTCACGGCCGATCCGGCATTCTGGTCGGCGGATGCCTTTGGGGTCACTCGCCCGGCGGCGCGTGCGAACAGGATCGGCATCTGCATTACCCATCCGGGGGCGCTGCAGAAGCATTCTGCGGCTTCGGACAGGTTCGAAGATGCCGATGTGTTCGATTTCTTCGTGAACACGATCGAGCGACTGGCGGCCGATGGAAAGCATCTGGTATTATTCACGAACGGCGATCCGCCGGACGAACGTTTTCTGGACAGCGTTGTGTCGAGTCCGCGACTGGCGCAGTTCGGGGATTTTCTGAAGCGCGAACGGTGCGGCAGCCCTGATGCATTGGTGCGCCTGATCGCGGGCTTCGATGTGGTGATCGCGCATCGGCTTCATGCGAATATCATCGCGTTTTCGTTGGGTGTACCTAGCATCGGGTTGATCTGGGACGCCAAGGTCCGCGATTTCGCCAAGCTCAGCGGTCGTGCGAACATGTATATCGAGCCTGGCGACCAACGTTCCGTGGGGCCGGTTCTTGATCGGTTGAAGCATGCCCTGACGGAGGAAGTCGACCTTTCTGCGCTGGCGCGCCTCAAGGAATTGGCACTTCGCGATATCGAAGCTGCGGTATCGCCTTTCGCAAGCGTCCGGGACTCCCATGTCCAGTAAGCTGGATGCGCAAGTTCTCAAGAACATCGTGCGCACGCTCGTTCGAATGGCGCTTGCCACCCTTGTCGGGCTGGGGACTTCGGTTATCGTGGCGCGGCAACTCGGACCGGGGGGCAATGGCCTTTATGCTCTGGCGACCTTACTGCCGGTAACGCTGGGCACGTTGACCAACGGCGGTGTTATCTATTCAAACGTGTTTTTCCTGGCCAATGGAAAGACAGGACTGCGGCAGGCCCTGCCGATGAACTTTATTCTGTGGGCTATCCTTTCGGTCCTTGGGGTGGCGGGATTCTTTGGATATCAGGAGATATTCGGCGAGGAGATCAAGGATTCGGCGGTTGCTCTGGCGGGCATCTGTTCCTTTCCGCCATACTTGCTGCAGTTGTTCCTATCGAGCCTCATTCAGGGGCGTCAGGATTTTCGTTACCACAGCTACGCAACTCTGGCGCCTGTCGTGTTGTGCTTTGTCTTCCTGCTCATATCCTACTCGGCAGGGTACCGCAGCGCTGCCTATGCCGTCGCGTGCTATGGCGCATCGATGGCGGTTGCATCGGTTTTGACCTTTTATTTCCTGATCAAGCTTCTGCGCGCAGAACCGAGCGAAAAGCGGGAATTGGACGAATTCTTCACGAAGTATTTCCGGTACGGCGTATTCTCTTATATCGGGAATATCTTTGCACTCGTCCATCAAAGGATAAACTATTATTTTGTCACGATATTTCTTGGGCTGACCGGGGTTGGGGTATTTGCGATAGCGACGCAAATCGCGGAGCGTCTTCTGGTGCTGACAACTGCGGTTACTACCGTCGCCTTGCCGCGCCTTGCGAGCGACTACGGGGAGAGCAACGGAGCACAGTTGACCGCGCAGTTGTGCCGGCTCACCTTCCAGCTTTCCGTTGTCGCCGCATTCGTTCTGGCGGTGCTGGCGCAGATTTTCCTGCATGAGATTTTCGGCGCCAATTTCGCAGGTGCGCTGCTGCCGCTGCAGATACTGCTGGCGGGCAGCGCGTTCGTGGCGGTAACCCGAATATTGGCCAATGATTTCACCGCGCGCGGTCGTCCGCAGTTGAATGTGTCTACGGCATTCATTCCTGTCCTGGTGAACATTGCCGCATGCCTGCTGCTTATCCCGAAATTCGGACTGAACGGCGCCGCATGGGCGACATTCATTTCGTCGACGGCGAATCTTGCGGTTAAGATGCGGATATTCTCGAAGATTTCGGATGTACCGTACTGGAATACCCTGTGGCCCAAGCTTGAGGATTTTCGCATGTACATGGGGCTGCTTCGTCGCTTCTTTCCGAGAGGGATCAATGCTTATTAAGTGCCTTGGACCGGTTGCCCGGCTTTCGTTCGGTGCTGCCACTGCGGCGACCGCTCTGGTTTCGACGCAGGCTCGTGCGGAGTTCGGCGTGCAACTGCCAACCAAGCAGTTCGACGACCGCTCCCTAGATCTCGCATCGGATGCAGGGTTCTCGTTCATCCGACAGGGGTTCTATTGGAACACGACGGAGGTCAAACCCGGTGTCTACGACTGGAGCTTCTACGACACTGTTGTCGACAAGCTGAGATCGCGCGGGATGCATGCCTACTTCACCGTCTACGGCGGCAACAACCTGTATGACGGTGGTGGCTTGCCGACGGGCGGCGCATCGCAGAAGGCATTCCTGCGCTGGCTGGCCGCAGCTGCAGAACACTTTAAGGGGCGTGGCGTAGTCTGGGAGATCTGGAACGAACCCAACGTCCCTAGATTCTGGGGCGGTCGCCCGGATGCGGTCAAGTTTGCTGAATTCTCAGCACGGGCTTGCAAGTCCATTCGCGATGTCGATAGCGGCGCCGAGGTCATCGGCGGCGCCCTGGCTACGCGAAACCAGGCCACGTTTCTGCGTCCGCTGGCGGCTACCGGGTGCTTCTCGCGTATCGCCATTCACCCTTATCGCGGCAGCGCGCCGGGAACATTTCTTGGCGATCTGCCTAAGCTGCGCAAGGCATATCCGGGCGTGGATTTCGTGCTGGGCGAATGGGGCTATCCCTCAGGAGGTCCGCGAAGCGTGACCAGGGATGTTCAGAGTGTCTATGCCGCGCAGATGATGGCCGTCGGCCTTGTCAGCGGCAGCAAGGCAACGGTCTGGTACAGCCTGATGGACAGGGATGCGAATGCGCAGGACCGCGAAAGCAACTTTGGTCTGGTGGATCACGCGTACCGGCCCAAGGCGGGCTACGCGGAAATTTCGGATTTCCTGCATAGCGTGAAGGGCTGGTCGGTTGCTGGCACTTGTTCGGGTGTCGGCCCCGGGGCCCATGCCTACCTGCTGAGGAATGGCAACGCGAAGTTCGCGGTCCTGGCGTGGTCGGATGGACCACCCCGGCCACTTCGCCTGTCGCTTGCGTCGCCGAAGGGGGCTGCTGCAGTCTCGATCAATGCGACGGTCAAGCCTGTGATCAAGCCGGTGGAGGCAGGCGCCGTGACGGCGTGCGCGGCGTGGGGGAACTAGCTCACAGAAAAGGGGCTTGGCGGGCAGGTTCGACCCATGCCTGACGCTCTTGGGTGTGGCTGTCGTAGCGAGTTTATATCTACCGACATAATGCTCCGTGAGAGTCTTATGTCGGTAGGTTCACGTAATTATGGAGCGTATAATGAGGCTTTACGTAGTTCGGGATAGTGATTTCACGTTACAGGATTCAAAGCCCGCTTCGTACATTCTAGGGTATGATGCATACGCAGCCCGTTTTCTTAGCACGTTTGAAGACGTTACTTTGGTCGGACGTCTTTTTGACCGGGAAGATCCTACCGCGCAGCCCGCAGTTGGCCCTCGCGTCGACTTTCTCAGCATGCCCGGCTACCATGGACCGGTCGGTTTCGTTACGCGCTTCCCCAAGATTGTGGCCACGATCTGGAAAAGTCTGGATCGGAGGAATGCGTATGTTTTACGCATCCCTGCCACGATCCCTTCGCTTTACGCCTTCATGCTCTGGCTAAAGCGGATCCCGTTTGCAGTCGAAGTCGCTGCCGACCCCTATGATGGATACAGCAGCGAGGCTTTGGGCAAGAACAAGCTTTCCTTCCTCTTTCGCGCGCTCTTCGTATGGATGACCAAGTGGCAATGCCGGCATGCCGTTGCTTCGGCCTACGTGACCCGTGAGGCGCTGCAGAAGCGCTATCCGCCGCGTGACCGGGCATCGTCGTTTTCATTCACGTCGATCGACCTGAAGGATGAAGCGTTCGCAACCGCCCCACGCGCCGCTGGCTCATTCCCGGAAGGAACGCTGCATCTCGTGATGATCGGGAACATGCAGAAGAACCTCAAGGGGCATGACACCATGATCGACGCGATCGCGATGCTGAAGCGGCGCGGAATAACGGTGACGGCGGATTTCGTGGGCTTTGGCGAGAACCTTGCCAACTTCAAGGCGAAAGCTGATGCGGAGGGCGTCGGCGAGCTGATCAACTTCTGTGGCAAGCTGCCGAACGGCAAACCGGTGCGCGATGTCCTGGACCGCGGCGATCTGTTCATCCTCCCGTCGCGGCAGGAGGGACTTCCTCGTGCAATGCTGGAAGCGATGGCTCGTGCGCTTCCGGCTATCGCTACGCGGGTTGGCGGAACGCCTGAACTCGTGCAGGAAGATTGCCTGTTTGAACCTGGCGATGCAGATCGGCTTGCGGACATGATCGGCAACCTGGTCGATCGGCGGGACGAACTGGCCGCGATATCCGAACGTAACCTCACGGTAGCCAGAGAGTACCATGCCGATGCAATCAAGAAGAAGCGGGATGCCTTCTACGCATTCCTGAAAAGCAAGTCGGGCCTGAAAAGCAAAACAGGCCGCTGACAGGCTAATGCGGGCGTGGCTCCGCAATTGCATGATTTGGTGTTAAGGTTTTCGATATGAGATTTCTGCTTCTGCCCTCGGGCCCCTTGTGGGCAGCGCTGCTGATACTGGGTGCGGCAGCGGGAATCTCGTTGTCCGGCGCCACAGCCTATTCAGGGCTGTTTCTGCTGGCGCTGGTTGGCTGCGCCTTCTTTGCGGTGCAGCGCCTAGCGTTTGCCGCGATATGCGTTCCGATCGGCGCCATGGGTTGCATTCTGTTTTTCAATGCGGTTCCGCGACAGGTCGATTCAATTTATTATGAGCACCTGCTGCAGTACCCTTACATTGATATTTTCGAGCTTATTTACAGCTCTTATAAACAGAACCTGCTTGGCGATCAGGAAGCCAACTTCGCTAAGGGCTCGTTTCTTCTTTTGGCGCAGCCTTTCGTCAACAGAAATCTCAGCTATGACGAGATGGCCTATCTCGTTCCAAACTTTGCAGTGTCATTGGTTATCGCAAGTTTGATTAGCGAATTGTCGATGGAGTTCTGTAAGAATCATAAAATAAGTTCCCAGAAGATAGTGCGCACAATCCGTTCGCTTTCAGCCGGATTTTTCCTTATTTCTCCGTCTGTTATGTTCTTTTCATCCGATTTTATGAAAGATTTGTACGCAATTCTGTTTGGACTGCTGACTGCGATACTGTTTGTGAGGCGTCAATGGGCGTGGCTTGCTCTTGCGGTGATCATATCGTTCGTCATCAGGCGCTATAATCCGCTGATGTCGTTCTGCTTGGTCATGGCGGTGAAGGGCAAAGGGCGTTGGGATTATGCCATGTTCGCAGGGTATGCCGTCTTGATGCTTGGCATCATCAAGCTGAACATCGCAGCGATGGCCAATATGCTTTTGTCGATCGTCTACATTTACATGAACCCGCTTCCGTTCCGGCTTGAAAACTGGGAGTTCCCGACAGGCTTGTTGACGTTCCAGGGGCTTGTATTCGCCGCTCTCCCGGTTTTCGCGGTCTATCAGGTTCTTGATCGGCGCATGCGGGCGCAAGGTTTTGATCGAATTGCGATTTCGATCGCGTTGTTTGGCTTCCTTGTGATTGCGGTTGGCTACAACAACATGGTCAACCTCAGGGGTGAATCGATGGAAATCGGGCGAGGCGGCGATAACATGACCCGCAAGGCCTTCCCGGCGCTGCCGCTGATCGACATCCAGTTCGCGTTCGTGCTGGCATGGGTGGGCACGTTCCTCGCTTCGCGCAGGAAGGAGGTGACGGTGGAGATGCCTGATGCTTCACTTCGCAATGTTCCGCCCGTGCAGACGCTTTAGCGGGGCTCTGGCGGGCATCCGCCATTCTTGGCGCGAACTGCGCGTATCACATCAATCTGGGTAAACTGTGGCAGGAATTTGAACGATGACGAGTGGCCGGATCCTTCATGTCATTGCGAATTTGCGCCATGGAGGCGTTCAGACCTGGGTGATGAACCTGGCCCGGCAGGCCCGGCGCGATGGTGTTGCGATGGATATCCTGACATATTCCGATCAGGAATGGCCGTTGAGTGCGGAACTTGCGGAGATCGGCGTAAGGGTGCTGGCATGCTCCCGGCATCGCAACCCGATCAAGCTGTACGAAGCCTTGAAGTCCGCCAACCAGAAGTTCGGACCGTACGACGCAATTCATGCGCATGAGATGTACCAGAACGGCGCCATATTGCTGGCCGCGCAGATGGCCGGCTACAAGGTCCGTGTCAGCCACGCGCACAATTCCGCGCAAGCCGTGCGCAATACCTTCCTGCGCCGCGCCTACAACCGGGTGATGAAGACATTCATTTCGCGTTCGGCAACCCATATGCTGGCCGTGAGCGAGCTTGCGGGCAAGACGCTGTACGGAGGGGAATGGGGCGGCGATGCCCGCACCGGCATCGCGCATTGCGGGCTTGATTTCGCTCCCTACGCGCAGGACTTTGACCCTGCCGTCCGGGCGGAACTGGGCATACCGGCCAATGCCAGGGTGATCGGCCATGCCGGGCGCTTCGTGGGGCAGAAGAACCATGCCCTGCTGGTGGATGTCGCGGCTGCCGTCATGAAGTCGGACCCCGACGTCTGGCTGGTGCTTGTAGGCGACGGCGGGACAAGGGCGGAGATGGAGCGAAAGGCCGGGGAACTGGGCATAGCCGAGCGTACCGTGTTCACCGGTGCGCGATCTGATGTGCCCCGGCTGATCGTCAGCACGTTCGATATGCTGCTGCTGCCTTCGCTGTTCGAAGGGCTGGGGCTGATCGTTCTTGAGGCGCTGGCTGCAGGAAAGCCGTGCGTGATTTCCGATGTTGTGCCACTGGAGGCGGACGTCGTGCCCGAGCTTGTCACCCGTGTTTCGCTTGCCGTAGGGGGCGAGACGTGGGCGCAGGCGGTGGCGCAGGCCCTTTACCGCAAGACGGACGCTCGGATCGCCTTCCAGACCGTTAATGAGAGCAAGTTCGCCATCGCATCGTCCTATCGCCAGATGTCGGGTGTCTACACGTCCAGGTGATCGCGGGCGCTTGCGGCGTGGAGCGGGCGGCATGTCGCAGGGCTCGTTGTAATGCAACGCAATGGCGGCCATGGTGTCACCATCGCTGACGAAGTATCGATAAAGCCGGGGTTTATGCGCGTGTTAGATCGAAAAGACCTGCTGCGCTCCGCTTGCCTTGCCGTTGCAGGCGCAGCGATGATGGTAACGGGAATGCCGGGTGTGCCCGCATCGGCGGCACCGTCTTCCGAACCCTGGCCGGTGACTTTGCGTGCACAGATGGCGCGGCTGACAACCATAGGATTCAGGCTGAACCATGCTGCGGTGGAGCAATGCCCCAGAACGTCGGCGGCCATAGGGCTGACGCTTGATCATATCGGCGCCTATCCGCAAGGGGATCGTCCCGCGGTTGCGCAATTGCTGGGAATGGATGACGCGCCGCAGGTCGCCGGCGTCGCTACAGGCGGCCCTGCTGACGTCGCCGGGGTCAAGGTTGGGGATGATCTGATCTCCATCGACGGCAGGAAGGTCAGCGATATCGTGGCTGCCATGCCGAAAGGCGCACTGGTGTCCGACGAACTGGAGCAACGCCTCGCGCAGTTGCCTGCAACGGCGCCTATCCGGCTTGGGCTGCGCCGCGGGGGCGATGATATTGCCGTGGCCGTCCAGCCTTTGCAGGCCTGCGCGGCCCGGTATGTGATCAAGACCGATGGCGGCATCGATGCATTCTCCGATGCGGAGAATGTGGCGATATCAAGCAAACTGATCGCGTTTACCGCGAATGACGATGAACTTGCCCTGATCGCCGGGCATGAACTTGGCCACATCGCCCACCAGGATGGAGATGCAGGCAGTATCACGCAAAGGCGTGCGATGGAGGACCGCGCGGACATCACCGGCCTGCATTTTGCCGCTTGCGCGGGCTTCGATCCTGAGGCTGGCCTGCAGTTCTGGCTCCGTCGCGAACGGCAGGACATGCTTCGCTGGTTCCGCGATCCCACTCATCGTTCGCGCACGGAACGGGTTAAGCTGATGCGTGAGGAAATCCCGAAGGTCCATTGCCCTTTCAGCCAGCCTGCGTCCGGCTGAAAGGTTGATTTCAGGCAGCCTTTTCCTGCGTCTGCGGGACGCCTGCATCCTTGTCGTTGCCTGCAAGCGCGCGCACGAACTGTTCGCGCCAGTGCTGCACGTCTTCGTCACGCACAGAGGCCAGCAGTCTGGCGTGGCGCCACTTGCGTTCGGCAAGGGGCATGTCCAGCGCCTGCTTTATGGTCTCTGCGACGTGTTCCACCGAGTGTGGATTGACCAGAAGCGCATCCTTGAGCTGCAGGGCAGACCCTGCGAATTGTGAAAGGATCAGCACGCCAGGATCCTCGGGATCTTGCGCGGCGACATATTCCTTCGCGACAAGGTTCATTCCGTCGCGCAGCGGCGTTACAACGCCGACGTTGGCGGCGCGATAGAATCCGGCAAGCTGTTCGCGTGGATATCCGCGGTTGACGTAGCGGATCGGCACGAAGTCCACTTCGGCGTGGGCGCCGTTGATATGCCCGGTCTTGCGTTCAAGGTCTTCGCGGATCTGCTGATAGCTGGCGACGTCACCCCGGCTGGGCGGAGCGATCTGCAGCAGCACCGCGCTTCCCGCCATGTGCGGATGTTCGCCGAGGAACCGGCTGAAGCTTTCGAAGCGCTCACCCAGTCCCTTCGAATAGTCGAGCCGGTCGACGCCGATCAGGATCTTGCGGCCGCGCACGCTGGATTTGAGGCGCTGATAGGCTTCGCGCGCTTCTTCGCCGTTGGCGGCTTCGGTGAATTCGGTAAAGTCAATGCCGATCGGGAAGGCCCGTGCGACGACGCGGCGGCCTTTGTAATCGATCGAATTGTCGAGATTGACCTTCAGGCCCATTTCCTTCTGCACATAATGCAGGAAGCTTTCCAGCCATTCGGTAGTCTGGAACCCGAGCACATCGTATTCGAGCATCGAGGCGACCAGCCGCTCGTGGAAGGGCAGCGAGGCCAGCAGGCGGGTGGGCGGCCAGGGCGTGTGCAGGAACAGGCCCATCCGGTTTTTCACGCCCTTGTCGCGAAGGATCGAGCCCAGAGGCAGCAGATGATAGTCATGAACCCATACAAGATCGTCCGGCTCGATCAGCGGCAGTACGGAATCGGCAAAGCGCTCGTTCACCCGTTCATAGCCTTCGCCGAAGTTGCGATCATATTCGGTCAGGTCGATGCGATAGTGGAACAATGGCCATAACGTTCGGTTGGCGTAGCCGTTGTAGTATTCATCGACGTCCTGCGCCTCCAGGTCGATGGTGGCGGTCGTCACGCCGTCGTTGCGTTGCATGTCGAGGTGGCCGGTGAATTCCGCGGTCTCCTGCCCCGACCAGCCGAACCAGATGCCGCGATGTTCGCGAAGAGCCGAATTAAGCGCCACCGCAAGTCCGCCTTGCGCCCCGGCAGCGCCCGCTGCCTTGGGAAGGCTGACCCGGTTTGAGATGACGATCAATCGACTCATTTTTGCAATCCCCTGTTGCACCATTTGGGCCGGCAGGCCGTAGTGGCTGTCAACCATATGGGCGCATAAGCGCGATGCGTGCTGCATTCGGCACGCGAAACGGCGGAAAATGCGGCGCCGTCAGCGCCAATCCCGCCAGGACCGGGACAGTTGCCCGGCACAATTGATGATTCCTACCAGCGAATAGGTCTGCGGAAAGTTCCCCCATAGCTCGCCGGTTTCAAAGTCCATGTCTTCCGACAGTAGCCCCGACCGGGTACGATGGGCCAGCATGGCTTCGAAAAGCCGGCGGGCCTCGTCGTCCTCGCCGCTGCGGTGAAGGGCTTCGATCAGCCAGAAAGTGCAGATGTTGAAGGCGGTTTCGGGAAGGCCGAAGTCGTCCTCGCTGTCATAGCGCAGCATGTGTTCACCGCGACGCAGCGCCTTTTGGACTGCCTTGAGAGTGGCACGGAAGCGCGGATCTTCGGGCGGCAGGTAGCGCAGTTCCACCATCTGCAGCAGGCTGGCATCCAGCTGAGACCCGCCGAAACTGGCGGCATAATGCCCGCACGCATCATGCCCTTCAACTTCGTGCCAGGCTCCCGCATCGATATTAGCACGCACGGTATCGGCGCGATCCCGCCAGAAATCGGCGCGATCTGACAGGCCAAGGTAATGCGCGGCATTGGCAAGGCGGTCGCAGGCGGCCCAGCTCATGACGCTGGAATACGTATGGACGGCAGTGCGGGTGCGCAGTTCCCACAGGCCCGCATCGGGCATGTTGTGCGTTTTCCATGCCATTTCGCCGACTTGCTCCAGGCTCCGGAAGTCGTCTTCGTTGGCGATGCGCAGCAGGCGCTGGTCAAGGAATCCCTGGATCGAGGGCAGGACGATCTGGCCATAGCAGTCGTTCTGGACCTGATAGTAGGCCGCGTTGCCGACGCGCACGGGGCCGGTATTGCGATAGCCGGGAAGGTCGGCCGCCTCCCATTCGATGATCTCTTTCGCCCCGCTTACCGCGTAGAGCGGCTGGACGACGCCGTCTGGCGCATCGGCCACAATATTGCGCAAGTAGGCGAGGTATTTCTCCAGCACGTCCAGCGCGCCGAGGTGGTTGAGCGCTTGGACGGTGTAGTAGGCATCGCGGATCCAGCAGTAGCGATAATCCCAGTTCCGCTGGCTGCCGGGCGCCTCTGGGATCGAGGTGGTCAGCGCTGCGACGATCGCGCCTGTTTCCTCATGCTGGCACAGCTTGAGCGTAATCGCCGCGCGGATCACCGCGTCCTGCCAGTCGAGAGGCGTGGCAAGGCCGCGCACCCACAACCGCCAGTAGTCGCCCGTGCGCTGCAGCATCGTGTCCAGATCATGCTCGACGTTGCCGGCGAAGGGTTCGTCCGGGCCGAGGAAGAAGTGCAGCGGCTTTTCCAACCGGAACCAGCGCTCGTCGAGCACATAGCCTACCGGCGCGTCGGTGGTCAGGCGCAAGGTGTTGCGCTCAACCAGATAACGCACATGGTTCGAACCCTGCGTGGTCGATGCCAGCTTGGCGCCGTAGCCGCTCATCGGGGTAAGAATGGTGCGGATGCGCGGCGCTCCGGCAACCGGCCTGACGATGCGCGCGAAGGCGACCGGACGATACATGCGGCCCGAACGCTCGAAGCGGGGGGCGAAATCGTAGATCTCTACTGCGCCGCCGGTTGCATCCTCCAGCCGGGTTACAAGGATCGGCGTGTTGCGCAGGTAATGCTGTTGGACCGAAACCTGGTTTTCCAGCTCGAAGCGCCAGGTGCCGGCGTCCTGTCCTCCGTCCCCGCGCAGCAGCGCGCAGAACGTGGGGTCGCCGTCAACGCGGGGAACGCATCCCCAGACGATAGCGCCCGCCTCGTTGATCAGTGCGCTGACCTGGCAATTGCCGATGGGCCAAAGTTCCAGTGAAGTCGGTACGGGCGACGTCATGCTTGGAAATCTCCCTTCTGAAACGTGCGGAGGGCAGCATGCAGCCAGTGGTGGACTTGCGCTACCCCTTCAAAGCGGAAGGCGGCGGCGGTTGGCCGCTGCGCGCCTACCAGTATGCCGTGGCCGCCGAGGCGGTCCACTGCGATGAACGCATCTTCGTCGGTCACGTCGTCGCCCAGGAACACGGGCGTGGTGCCACGGAACGCGGGCAGAGCCATGAACCGCGATACGGCAGTGCCCTTGTCCGATCCCGGCATGGTCAGTTCGATCACCTGCTTGCCGTGCTTGATGCCCAGGCCGAATTCGGCGGCGAGCTGCCGCGCGCAGTCCAGCAGATTGTCCCGCGCTTCGGGATGGTGGCGGTAATGGACTGCGGCGCTGAACGGCTTGGGTTCCACCAGAAGTCCGCCGTTTTCGTGGGCAACCTCATGAAGGCGGGCGACCACGGCATCGGGCAGCGCGGAGGCCAGCGGTTCGACGGCAGCCTTGGCCGCAGGCCGAAATTCGCCGCCGTGCGACCCCGCGATTGCCAGTTCGGCAGGCCCCAGCAAGGCTTCGAGCGCGGCGATGGAGCGGCCGGTAATAACAGCCAGGCGGCCATCGAGCGCATCGGAAAGGCGTTCGAGAAGCGGGCGCAGGTCGGGCGCCACGATGACGGCGTCGGGGTGGTCGGCGATATCCACTAGCGTTCCGTCGAAATCGAGGAACAGCGCGGTCGCCGAAGATGCCCGCAGTGCAGGTGGCGGACCAAGATTAATAGAGTTACTGAAATCGGAAGCTCGATCCGCCGCCAGCGACGGGCCTTCGCTTGAATTGGTCATTTATATGTCAGCCTTGCACCAAGATGTCGCCCTCGATCGGGGGCGCGGATGGCTCAATCACATGCTGCGCCGTAATTGGTCCGGGATAAACGATTGAACCGCCGATCTGTTCCGGTGCGAAATGACGTAAGGGGCGCTATTTTTCCTTATCCTGTTGCATCGCAGCAAGCGCTGGCTATTACCAAGGCCCCAGATGCCTGTATCCATGAGTGACTTGCACCCATGTCCACTGTAGTACCTGTCATTCTGTGCGGCGGCAGCGGCACGCGTTTGTGGCCGCGCAGCCGTGCGGCGATGCCCAAGCCTTTCCTGCCGCTGGTGGGAGAGAGCACCCTTTTCGAAGCCGCTCTGGCGCGCTGCCCCGGTTCTGCGGGTTTTGCCGGGCCGGTGGTGGTCACGGGCCACAAGCATCTTGCCCATGTCGAGGCGCAGCTTGGGCCGGTCGATGGCGCGCAGGTCATCGTCGAGCCTTCGGCCCGCAACACTGCGGCCGCCATCGCGCTGGCCGCGTACCGGCTGCCCGAAGATGCAGTGATGCTCGTGTGCCCAAGCGACCATCACATCGGCAATGTCGAGGCTTTCGCGGTTGCGGTGGCGGCTGCTGCGCAATTGGCGCAGCAGGGCTGGCTGGTCTCCTTCGGGATCGAAGCGACGCGGCCGGAAACAGGCTTCGGTTACCTCAAGCGCGGAGAACCGATCCCCGAACACGGCGGCTTTCGCACCGCGCAGTTCGTCGAAAAGCCCGATCTGGCCCGCGCGCAGGCGTTCCTGGCAGAGGGTATCTATGCCTGGAACGGGGGCATCTTCGCATTCCGGGTCAAGGATTTCATTGCCGAACTGGAACAGCATCGCCCGGATGTGGCCGCCAGCGTGGCCGAAGCCGTGGCGAAGGGCGCGGAGGACGGGCAGCGCTTCCACCCCGACGCCGATCTCTTCGCACAAGTGCCCAGCGTATCGGTGGACTATGCGGTGATGGAGAACACCACCCGCGCGGCGATGGTCCCGGCGGACATGGACTGGTCCGACATCGGCAACTGGCACGCGCTGCACGAAGCGCTCGACCGCGATGCCGACGGCAATTCGGTACGCGGTCCGGGCGCGGTCGAGATGGTGGACTGCCGCAACGTGCTGGTCGACAGTGATGGCCCGCGCGTATCGGTGATCGGCCTTGAAGACGTCATCGTCGTCGTCGACGGTGACGACATCATGATTACCACGGTTGCAGGCGTCCAGAAGGTCGGCAAGCTGGCGGGCGCCGCCAACCAGTAGGCGTCCGGCGCAAGGTGCTTGTGCGTTGCGCAAATCTTTTCCAATGGCCGCCCATGCGAGCGGGCGGCTGACGGGTCATCACAAAGTCGGATTTCGCGACCAGACCAGAGCCGATGGACGGTTTTGCCGGTCGCGGACTTTTCGCCAGTTGAAGGACATGGAATGAAGAAAATCGTTGCGTTCGATCTCGACGGCACGCTGGCGCTGAGCAAGCAGCCGCTGACGGAAGAGATGGCGGAACTTCTGGCGCAGCTGCTCACCGTTGCCCAGGTGGCGGTGATTTCAGGCGGTGACTGGCCGCAGTTCGACAAGCAGGTGGCCAGCCGCCTGCCCGCCCATGCGGACCTGTCGCGCCTGTGGATGATGCCGACGAGCGGCGCGAAGCTTTATCTGCACAGGGAAGGCGCTTGGTCGCCGGTCTATGTAGAGCTGTTCACCGATGCGCAGAAGCAGGAAATCCTCGACGCGTTCGACGCTTCGCTGGCCGCAACCGGCTTCACGCCCGAGGAGACCTGGGGCGAACGCATTGAGGATCGCGGCAGCCAGATCACGTTTTCCGCGCTGGGCCAGCAGGCTCCGCTGGAAGCCAAGGAGCACTGGGATCCCGATTTTGCTAAGCGCAAGGTGATCCAGGCGGACCTCGTCAAGCGGTTGCCGGGTGTGTCGATCAACCTTGGCGGCGCCACTTCGGTGGACGTGACGCAGCCCGGAGTGGACAAGGCCTGGGGCCTGAAGCGGCTTGCCGAACGCAGCGGCGTGGCCGAGGCGGACATGCTGTTCATCGGCGACGCCATCTTCCCGGGCGGCAACGATTATCCCGCCAAGGCGATGGGGCTCGACACCGTCTGCGTGCGCGATCCGGCCGACACCGCCAACGTGATCACCGCCATCGTGGCCTGTCAGAAGGCAGGTTAAGCGGGTACACAACGGCACCTAAAGGCACCCTAAACGCACCTCAGCGTACCAAGGCGGGCGTAAAGGATACCCATGCCCGCTTTCTATCTGACCTTCATCGCCGCAATGCTTGCCGGGATCGGTGCCCGCGATCAGATCACGATCGCGGGCCTTGCGCTGGCGCAGGGACGCCGCCCCGCAGTGCTGATCGTTGCCATCGTGACAGGGGTGCTGAGCGCGGCCTTCGCGGGTTGGGCGGCGCACTGGATGCTTGGCCAGTTGCCGCCGCCTGCGCGATCGATCTTCGCAGGTCTGGCGCTTGCGCTGGCAGGTATCGAATCGATGGTACTTGCCCCCCGGCGCGGTCTGCGCGAGCCGACCAATTCGCTCGGCGCGCTGGCGCTGGTGTTGCTGGCGCATCAGGCGACTGACGCGGTGCGCTTCGTTGTCTTCGGGCTGGGGGTGGGCCTGGCCGGTCCCTGGCCTGCGGGTGTTGGCGGAGCGCTGGGCAGCGCCGTGCTGGTAACCTTCGCGTGGGGGCAGCCCGGCTTTTTCGAGAAGCCCGCGTTGCGCCTGATCCGCCGGGTGACGGGGGCGGCGTTGCTTTTGGCGGCGGCGGTGATCGTGTTTCGGCAATTCGGCATTCTGTGATCGAATTTTGCAATCGAACCTATGCTTTCCAACCGCGTTCCTTGTGCTTAGTTCTGTTCACAACACGACAAACCGAGGGAAACCGAAATGACTTCCAAGGACAACTCGCAGGCCGCGCTCATCGACAGCCTCAACGGGCTTCTGGCGGACACTTTCGCGCTCTATGTGAAGACCAAGAATTTCCACTGGCATGTGCGCGGCCCGCAGTTCCATGACCTGCACCTGCTGTTCGACGCGCAGGCGGCCGAGATCTTCGGCCTGACCGACCTGATCGCAGAGCGCGTGCGCAAGCTGGGCGGCAAGACGCTGACCTCCATCGGCGCGATCGGCGCCAAGACGACAATCAAGGACGAGGACGACACCAGCCTCGATGCGATGGCGATGGTCAAGGAACTGTTCCAGGACAACACCGCTTATGTCGCGACGCTGAAGGCGACCAAGGAACTGGCCGGAGAGGCTGGCGACAACGCCACCGACGGTGTGATCGACGACTGGACCGATCAGGCCGAACAGCGGGCATGGTTCCTGCGCGAGATAATCGCGTAAGGGCGCTGTCCCTAAGCAATTTACGAAGACGGCTGGAGAGTGTTAGAGGGCTCCCCATGCCCAATATCGAAATGATCGAAGGCGCCGACGACGCCGCCATCGCCACCTGGTTCGCCGCGCGGCTGCGCGCCGCGCTGGCCACTTGCCCCGATATCGCGGTCACCGTGCCCGGCGGCTCTACCCCGTTCCCGATCTTCGACCGGCTGGCGCAGGAAGACCTGCCATGGCCGCGCATCGCCGTGTGGCCAGGGGACGATCGCATCGTGGCTGAGGATCACCCCGCCAGCAACGTCGGAAAGATCCGCGCGCGGCTTGAGCCGGTGGGCGCGAAGATCGTGCCGCTGGCGCAGGACGCGGTGCCGCCGCGCTTTGCCATCGCCTGGCTGGGCATGGGACGCGACGGGCATGTCGCCTCGTTGTTTCCCAACACCGACCCGCAAGTGGATGATGCGCTGGCCGTGCGCCGCCTGACCCCCTATCCGCTGCCGCCTGAAGCACCGTTCGACCGGCTGAGTCTGACGATCCCGTCGCTGCTCGACAGTGCCGAGATCATGTTCGTCATTCGCGGCGCGGACAAGCGCGCGGTGTTCGACAGCGCGGTTTGCGGCGATCACGACCTGCCCGTCGCCCGGTTGCTGCGTGCGGCCAGCGCAAAGGTCACCTGCTTCTGCTGAATCCATTGCCGGCGGCGCTGCATCGGGCGCTTTATCGGATTACCCATGCGGTGTGGCTGCGCGTCTGGCGGGTGCGGCGCAGGCAGTTGGACGGCGTGCGGGTGGTGGCGCTAGACCGGAATGGGCGGGTGCTGCTGGTGCGCCATTCCTATGGTTCGGACAACTGGATGCCGCCCGGCGGTGGCCTGAAGCCGGGCGAGGATCCAGTGGCCGCCGCTGCCCGTGAGGTGCAGGAGGAAACCGCCTGCACCCTTACCGGTGCGCGCCTGCTTTCGGTCGATATCGAAGGCCTGCACGGCAACAGCAACCGCGTGGGCGTTGTCGTTGGCCGGATTGAGGGAGAACCACAGGTCGACGGGCGCGAGATTGTTGAGGCCTGGTGCTTCCCGCTTGATGCCTTGCCTAAGGAAATTTCCGGGGCGCTGGCGGGCAAATTGCGCGACTGGGCGGCGGAAATCTAGCAATCGGGGATTCGATCAGCACCGCGCCGTCGGCACCGATGGCGTGCACCTGAAACACATTCTTCGCCAGATCCAATCCGACGGTGACAACCTCCTGCTCCATGGAACGACTGCTAGACGTGGACCTACAACGACCACATCATCGCACAGCTACGCTGGTGCGGAGGTCGTCTATCACATCACGTCAGCGGCGAACCGGGGGCGCGGTCGTCACCCGGAGCATAACCGATCGATCATCAATGGGATACTTTGGTGGCTCCGCTGCGGGACGCCGTGGCGCGATGTTCCGCCCAAGTACGGCAATTGGAATACGATCTACCGTCGGTTTCGGCGCTGGACCGAGGCCGGTGTCTGGTACGCGGTGTCGGTTACGCTGGCCGAGAAATGCTGTCCGTCGTCGGGACATTTGGCACAGATCGGGGCGTGGATTAGCGGAGAGCGAGCCTCGTCTGGGGGTTGATGTTAGGCCGCGAGCTTGCGGTGAAGCAAGCGGCGATGTTCGATGGTCTTTCACTTAATGGTTTCGCGGCGCTTGATGATGGCGGGAGCCCTGCCGAAGTAGGCATCAGCCGGGTCACGTTGTTCAGGCTCTCGTGGTAGCGCTGGTGATTGTAGTGCTCCACGAACGCCTCGATCTGGGCCTCGAGATCGCCGGGCAGGAAGCAATTTTCTTGGCTGATGCGGTTCTTCAAGGTCTGGTGCCCGCGCTCGATCTTGCCCTGAGTTTGCGGATGCAACGGGGCTCCGGACGTGGCTCATCTGCTGGGCCTGGATGTAGACGGCAAGTTCGCCCGCCGGCTTCATCAAGGCGATCATGACCGGCCAGCGGGTCTCTAGAGTGAAGTTGTCGACTCAACACTTTGGAGACGGACCGACCATGACCAAGCGCACATCTACTCCCGCCGACGCCGTGCTGGTAGCCATCGATATGTCCAAGCATCGCCAAGAGGTGCTGATCGAGCGCCCCGAAGGCGGGCGCCGACGGCGGATGACGGTGATGGCGACCAAGGCGGACTATGTATCGCCTCGCAACCGATCTTGGCGATATCAGGCGCCCTATCGTCGTCGGCTTCGAGGCTACCGGCAACTACCACCGCACCCTGGCGCACCGTCTTCTCGCTGCGGGCTTCGAGTTGCGCCTGATTTCTTCCGTCGCATTGGCCCGGACCCGAGAGGCGCTGCACAATGGTTGGGACAAGAACGATAGCGAGGATGCGCAGGTGATCCTGCACATCCTTCCGATCGGCGCGGCCCAGCGCTACGTCGATCCGCTTGCCGCCGGCACCAATGATCTGCAGGAGATGTCGAAGACGCACGAGGCGATCTCCAAGGCCAAGACCCAGACTTGGCATCGACTCCTGACGCACTATCTGCCGCTCTATTTTCCGAAGATCGAACGCTTCGCCGGCAATAGCCGCTCCGATTGGTTCCTTGCCTTGCTTGAGCGGTTCCCCACCCCGGCCAGCATGACCGCGCTTGGCCAGGAGGCATTCACTCGCGAGGCTTGGGACTTGGTTGATCGTAACGTGTCCAAGGCCCGACTGCTCAACGATATCTATGCGGCCGCCAGCGCCTCCATAGCGCTCCCGGTCGAGGAAGATTCCATATCGATCGCCATGTTCCGCATGGTCATCGCGCAGGCGCGCAGCCTGATCCGGCAACGCGACGAGGTTGAACGGACCGCGCATGCCATGCTGGCCGAGAACCGCGACTACCAGCTGCTGCGCATGATCCCACGGATCGGACCTATCAACGCGCTGACTATCCTCGCCGAAGCTGGCGATCTGCGCCGGTTCGGCCATCACCGCCAGTTCCTCAAGTTCTGCGGGCTTGATCTCGCCACTTGCCAGTCGGGCACTTTCCGCGGCCGGACCAAGCTCGCGAAGTACGGCAACGCCAGGCTGCGCCGAACCTTCTGGATGACCACCCAGGTATCCGACAGCGCGACAACAGCTTCCGTGACAAGCTGGGGCGCTATGTAGCCGGACACGGCAACGATCCTGATCGCCGCCGCAAGGCGATGACCGCACTCACCGCCAAGATGGAGCGCGTCGCGCATGCCGTCATCAAGACGGGAACCGAGCACCGTCCGTTCGTCGAACGGGCGGACACCAGTTGGAAGGCCCCCTCTCTGTGGAGCCGTGAGGGCGCTTCTGCGACCCTGTAGATAATGTTCGGGCCTTCCATCCGGCACCTGCATCTCATTTTAAGGACGGTTAGGACCATGACCGAAGCGGTCGCTGGATCCTGTGTTTGCTATGGCCGAGAGCGCTTTCCTTGACGATGGAAGCCATCTGGATCAGAATGACATCAGCGCTGATCGTGATTGGCGCAATGAGACCTGCTGGCCGTTTGCCGCCGCTGCTTCCCAACCTAGGGCGTTGTCCGATAGCAGCCGGGGCTTGTGCAGCACGGTGGCACTATCGCAGCCCGATGCCTTGAGGGCCAGGTCCAGCGTGTCCGTCACGTCTTCGGCCCGCATGTTGGTGCACAGTTTCCAGGCGATGATGTAGCGCGAGTAGTCGTCGAGCACGGTCGAGAGGTACATCCAGCCCCACCCGATGATCTTGAAGTAGGTGAAGTCTGTCTGCCACATCTCGTTCGGCCGGGTGGTCTTCGTGTGGAACTGGTCGGCGGCCTTGATCACGGTGTAGGCTGGCTGGTGATCAGGTCATGGGCCTTCAAGAGGTGGTCAACCGTGGCTTCCGACACGAAGTAGCGCTTTTCATCGGTGAAGCGCACCGCCAGTTCGCGAAGGGAAAGCTCGGTCGCCTCCAGCGCCATCTCGATGATCTGCGCGCGGATATCCTCGGTGATGCGGTTCCACACCCGGCTCGGCGCCGAGGGGCGATCCTCCAGGGTTTCAAGACCGCCCTCGAGCAAGCGGTCATACCAGCGGTAGAACGTCCGGCGGGCAATGCCGAGCTTGTCCAATGTGTGCTTGGCGGGCAGGTGTGACTGCTCGACGATCCTGATGATCTCGAGCTTTTCTGCGGCGGGGTACCTCATTCGTCGTCGCCCCCATCCGCGATCATACATTTTTTTTAGCAGGCGGTTTTCCAACGTCAGGTCGGCAACGCATTCCTTCAGGGCACGGGCTTCACGGCGCAGATCCTGAATCTCGCCCGTGGTCGCCGCACGAGCGGTGTCGCCCGCGAGCCGGCGCTTGCCGGTCTCCATGAATTTCTTCGACTAGGTGTAGTAGAGGCTTTGGGCGATGCCTTCACGCCGGCACAGCTCGGCAATGCTGTCCTCGCCGCGCAATCCGTCGAGCACGATGCGGATCTTGTCCTCTGCCGAGAAATGCCGCCGCGTCTGTCGGCGAATGTCTTTCACCACGGCTTCGGCAGCGGCCTTCGCTGGCGATTTTCGCAAGGAGGGTTTGGGCTTCATCTTCGTTCCTTCGCCACTACGACGAAGCCCAAACCCTCCTTAAATCTCAACCCCCAAACTGTGCCATGGACGCTGACGCCGGACACATTGTTACCGTCGGCGATGACGGTGCCTATGACATCAGGCTGCCACGCAGCGATCAATGCGCGCGGTGCCGAGCCGCTGATCTCTGTTCCCCGCAACGGCAAGGCCTGGACAGAGGACGGCCCCGGCGTCGAGGCCCGCAACGAGACGCTTCGTGCGATGAAACGACTGGGCAGGACAATATGGAAGAAATGGAGTGGCTACCACCGACGCAGCTTGGTTGAGACCAAAATGCACTGCTTTAAGCTGCTCGGCCCGCTCGTTGCCGCGCGCATCTTGGAGCGTCAGATACCGAAATCAAGGTCCGTGCTGCAATCGTCAACTGCTTCTCGCAATTCTGATTTCCGAATATCGTGCGAATCTAATAATAATTATAAGCAATAATATCCTTATGTACATCATTCGTTATGCAAATAAGCTCTGTGAATGACAAGAATATCAATATAATATAATATAATTTCTCATTTACTGCTAATTTAGCATATAGGGTTCTGAGATTGATGGCTGCTATTTGTAGGATATTGAAAGAAAATACGTACCGTCATCAGTGAGGCGCACTTTTTCACGCCACGCATTGGCCCTCTCGGTGACAGGCGGCAGTGCATATTGTAACGTAGCAAGAATGCGCTAGACCATGCATAAGTAACTGTTCATAGTTCAGGGAATGCCACACGTGACCGATCAAGGGATTGTCCAAGGCCAGCGAACTCTTGCCGCTTCCGGATGCCCGGACGATCACGTGGACTCCAATGTCACGAAACTGGTCTTTTCAAGTCAACGGATGAAGAAGTCTTGAAAGTTGTCATCTTCGGGCTTGGTTATGTCGGCTGCACAGCAGTGGGGTGCATCACAAGCCAAGGGCATCATGTCGTCGGCGTGGATGTCAGCGCCGCAAAAGTGGAAGCGCTGAACGCCGGGAACTCTCCCATTTGCGAACCGGGCTTCGGCGAACTTATCGCCAAGGCAAAGACCGACGGGCTGCTCTCGGCCACCGTGGAGGTGGGTGACGAACTGGAGGATGCCGATATCGCCATCGTTTGCGTCGGCGCGCCCAGCGGCGTCGATGGTGCGCACAACATGAGTTATATCGCGCAGGTCTCGCGTTCGACCGCGGCGGCAGTAAAGTCGGGCCGGGCCAAGCCCTTGACGGTGGCCTATCGCTCTACCATGCGCCCGGGCACCATCGAAATGATGATCGCACCGATCTTCCGGGCCACGCTTGGCGATGCTTTCGAAGCCGCGATCGAACTCGTCGATAATCTCGAAGTCTTGCGCGAAGCGACCGCGATCGATGACTATTTCAACCCGCCCAAGATCGTCGTTGGCACGAAGGACGGTGGCCCCAGCGCCAACATGGACGCCTTGCACGAGGGGATCGACGCGCCGGGGTCGGAAAATTTCCGGCAGTCCTCGATCCAGGGCATCATGAAGCGGGTCAAGGCCAAGGGCATTGAAGTGGTGATCTACGAGCCGGCCATGGCAGAGGACAGCTTCTCCGGCTCAAAGGTGATCCGGAATATCAATGCCTTCAAGCAGGAGTGCAACGTGATCGTCGCCAACCGCATGACCGACGCCATCGCCGATGTCGCATAAAAGGTCTTTACACGCGACCTGTTCGGATCGGACTGACGCTCTCTTCACCCTCACAGCACCTACTGCCCAGCGCACAAAAAGGACAAGATGATGACTCAGGACAACACGGTGCTGGTAACAGGCGCGGCCGGCTTCATCGGCGCCGCCCTTACCCGAACGCTGATCGCGCGAGGTCAGCGCGTCGTCGGCATCGATAACCTGAACGATTATTACCCGGTCTCGCTCAAGCACGCCCGCCTCGCCAAGATCGCCGAAAGCGCGGGCGACGCCTTCCGCTTCATCGAACTGGATTTCTCCGACAAGACGGTGCTCGATGCGGCGCTTTCAGGCGTAGAATTCAGCTCGATCGTGCATCTGGGCGCGCAGGCGGGAGTGCGCTATTCGCTCCAGAATCCCCAAGCCTATGTTGCCTCCAACCTTGCCGGCCACGTCAACATGCTGGAGCTTGCCCGTGAACGGCAGGTTGGCCACATGGTCTATGCCAGCTCCAGCTCGGTCTACGGCGGCAATGACAAGCTGCCCTTCGCGGTCGAGGACCGGGTCGATCATCCCGTCTCGCTCTATGCCGCGACCAAACGCGCCGACGAACTTATGAGCGAGACGTACGCGCACCTATTTCGCATCCCGCTTACGGGCTTGCGCTTCTTCACCGTCTACGGTCCTTGGGGACGCCCGGACATGGCGATGTGGCTGTTCGCCGACCGTATGTTCACCGGCCGCCCCATCGACGTGTTCAACAACGGTAAAATGCAACGCGATTTCACGTATGTCGACGACATCATCGGCGGCGTGGTCGCCTGCCTCGACCAACCGCCCGCCGACGACGGCGCGGCCAAGGCCGGCGGTAGCACCGAGCCCCATGCTCTCTATAACATCGGCAATAACAAGTCCGAGCAGCTGATGCGCCTAATCGAGGTGCTGGAAGACGCCTGCGGGGTCAAGGCAAACGTCAACATGATGCCGATGCAGCCTGGCGATGTGCCTGCCACGTATGCCGATATTGCTGCTCTCACCCGCGATATCGGCTATGCCCCCACAACGCCGATCGAGGTGGGTGTGCCGCGATTCGTCGACTGGTACCGCGAATACCACGGCCTTTAAGAGACCAGCGCGCCGCTTCAGCCCCGGGAGCGGCCGCTTCGCTCCCGTACGTGGCAGGCAACGGAAACGATTGCGGAACTGTGCAGTCCCTCACCAAAAGGGCCATCCGGATCGAGTTCGTGAAGGAAAGCCTGACCTTCTCGGGCGAGGATTCCCCGATGGCTAATCTGATGCTCTCGGTGATGGGCGCATTCGCGGAATTCGAGCGCGCCCTAATCCGGGAACGGCAACGAGAAGGCATTGCCATCGCTAGGCAACGCGGCGCCTATTGTGGGCGGAAATGCCCTCTCTCCGATGAAATGATCGCTGAGCTGCATCGCCGCATCGCCGCCGGTGCGCGGAAGGCCGCCATCGCACGCGACCTGGGGATCAACCGCGAAACTCGCTACCAGTATCTGCGTGCAGCCGTATGAGGCCGACAGCCTTGCCCTTTCATATCCCGGGTGAAGCTGAGCGCCATTTTGATAGCGCAACCTTCATTTTGGAGACCCTACATCGCAACGGAGCCGCCAAAAAGAAGGCTTTCCCGTGGTCGTGTCCCATTGCGTGGTGTAGGATCGAGGGCGTGGCCAAGCCGATCCTCATCGCAGGAAGACGAGCCGTGGAACATTCTACAGGAGTTTTCGTCGGAATCGATGTGGCAAAGGCCCGGAACGCGATTGCGATCGCGGACAGTACACGCTGCGGCGAGGTGCGTTATCTGGGTGAATTTGACGCCAGTGAACCTTGACGAGGGACTGTCAGGAATTTCGCGTGCGGCGAGGCGGTTGACCATCACGCCGTCATGGCCCTGATGAAACGTTCGCCGAAGAGCACGGCAAATTGCGCCTTCGCCATGTTCCATTCGCGCGGCGACATTTTCCACTCTTTCTCTGATCGGTTCAAGATCAGATAGAGCGGCTTGGTGGCCGCCTCGTCATTGGGGAAATGACCCCGCGCACGAACAGCGCGACGAAGCTTGGAGTTCAAGGCCTCGATGGCATTGGTGGTGTAGACGATCCGCCTGACCTCATCAGGAAAAGCGAAAAATGGGATGACCTCGGGCCATGCCCGGCGCCAACTCTGGCCGATAGCGGGATAGCGCTGGCCCCAGAAGCTGGCCTCGAAGGCCGTCAGCGCCTCCTCGGCGGCCGCGGCATCGACGGCACGGTAGATGGCCTTCAGGGCCGTTCCGAGCGCCCTACGGTCTTTCCACGCCACAAAATCCATCGAGTTGCGCAGCAGATGGACAATGCACGACTGAACCATCGCTTCGGGGAAGACCGCAGTGATGGCGTCGGGAAAGCCCTTGAGGCCGTCGACGACGGCCAGCATGATGTTCTCGACGCCGCAGTTGCGCAGTTCATTCATGACGCGCAGCCAGAATTTGGCGCCTTCATTCTGTTCCAGCCATAGCCCCAAGACCACCTTGGTGCCGTCGGCCATGACGCCTAGGGCAATATGGATCGCCTTGTTACGGACCATGCCTTCGTCGCGGATCTTGACCCGGATCGCATCGAAGAAAACCAGCGGATAGGCTGGGTCCAGCGGCCGTTGCTGCCAGGCCGTGACTTCCTCCAGCACAGCGTCCGTGATCGTGCTGATCAGGTCGGGTGAGGCCTCGGTGCCGTACAGTTCGCGCAGATGCCCGGTGATCTCACGGGTACTCATGCCGCGCGCGTACATCGAGATGATCTCGTCATCAAAACCGGGGAAACGGCGCTGATATTTTGCGATAAGCTGCGGATCAAAACTGCCGGCCCGATCACGCGGTACCTCGATCTCGATCCGTCCCCCGTCGGTCGTCACTGTCTTGCGGCCATAGCCGTTCCGGCTGTTGGTCCCTTGCTCCTCCTGGCCAAGATGGTGATCCATCTCCGCGTTGAGCGCCCGTTCGGCAAATGCCTTCTTCAATGTATCGAGCAAGCCGCTCTGGTTGAGCGCTGCTGCTGCGTCAGTGCCGGCCAGCAGTTGGTCGAGAATGTCGTTCGGTATCGAGGGTGCTTTCCGTCGTGACATATTGGGTCTCCTTGTTACCCATTATGCCTCGCCGCACACGAAATTCCTGACAGTCCCTGAAGTATCGATGCGCCGTGTCGTGAAAAGGCTCGCGACCCAGCATGATTGCGTCCATTACTGCTATGAGGCGGGGCCAACCGGCTACGGTCTGTACCGCCTGATCCGTTCGATGGGATACGAGTGCACAGTCATGGCCCCGTCTCTGATTCCCCGACGACCCGGCGACCAGGTGAAGACGAACCGTCGCGACGCGATCGGCTTCGCAAAACTGCTGCGCGCCGGCGAGCTCACGGCGGTCTGGGTTCCTGACGAGGGCCATGAGGCGATGCGGGATCTCGTTCAAGCACGCACCGCGGCGGTGGAGACGCTGCGGGTTCATCGCCAGCACATCAATTCTCTCATGCTCAAGCATGGCCGGACTTACCGGCGCAAGATGCATTGGACGATGCGCTAACCGAGCAGCTTCACATCGAAGTGAAGGCCACGGCCCTGCAGAATGCACGCGCCAAAGATGCATGCCGCAATTGTGACCGCACCGAGATCGCCACGCCGATGGTCATTGCGCCGATGCCCGCACAGTCGTTGCCGGGCAGCATCGCCACGGCCTCGGCGCTGGCCTTTGCCCTTGGTCGGTCAGCGACGTGTCGACGTAGCGGATATCCATGCCCAGCGTGCTGGCCTCGATCCGCGCGGCGACACGGCGCTGGCAGTTCCAGCTCTTCGCGCCTTAGCGGGTATCGGCATAGCTGCGCAGGACCACACGGCTTTCTTCAGCGCGGCGGACCGCACAGACGTCGGCGGCAGTGACGATGACCAGATCGGCTCGTAGCGCGGCGTTGGTCGGCAGGCCGAACACGTAATCGACGTGGGCCGCTTCGCAGAAGGCCATCACCTCGGGGCGGCCATAATGCCCGTCGCCGCAGACGGTGATGCGCGTATTCGGCCAGTACCGACGGATATGGCGCACCAGACGCCGGATATGGCCCGCCGCCTCCTTGCCCGAAGGCGTCTTGCCGGTGCGCAGCAATACCGCCACCGGTCGGCCCGTTGCCGTGTCGTAGACATAGATTGGCAGGAAGCAGCGCTCCCCATAATGGCCGTTCCAGAATGAGAGCTGCTGGTAGCCGTGTACGACGTCGCAGGTGTCATTGATATCCAGCGTCACGGCTGCTGGAGCGGCGGCATAGCTGGCGCAGTAGACGCCGATCATCTCGGCCATCATCCTGGCCAGCTCACGCGTGGTTGGAGCATTCTCCCAGCGGCTCATCGTCGGTTGGCTGGCAGGCCCCACGCCCGATCCCGGCAACTTGCCCAGCGCCAGGCGGAAGCCCGGTTCGTCGCGCAGGGAGTCGATATCCTCAGCATCCTCGTAACCGCACGTGATCGCGAACACCCGGGCACGCAGAATGTCATCGAGGCGATGGATCACCCGCATCGGGTCACGCGGATCATGTCGGCCAGGCTGTGGGTGATGCGGTCGGGCGCGCTCGGATCCTTGATGCAGGTAGCAAGCCGCCTGCAGAGCCCTATCGCGCGCTTGCGCAAGCAGCAGAACGCCGCCGTCCGAGGTCAGTCGACCACCGTCAAACGCGGCTGTGATCTTCTTCCCGCCGCCCGCTGGGAATCGGAATGAGGTTGCGATTCGTCGTTCATGGCAGGTGTGTCCTGTGGCACTTTCTGCCCTGCGACAGGTTCGGCTTAGACACCCAGTTCCTAATTCAGATCAGAGGCTTATGCCACTCCCGCCAACCCTTCACGCTACCACCGGTGAATAAGAGCGCCTAGGCCGCAAACATTCATTCTTCGGCCATCTTATTGATCGGGCGTTGCACATGGTTTGTCGGGAACGGCGCGGGGACCGGCACGTGCCTGAATAGTGTCGATATTACCTGATTCGGCCGTCCGACTAGCACGCACCGCTTTCGGGACGAGTGGTTTAAAGCCAATGTTGACAAAGTTATTTTCCTCTGAGGCGGTCATTCTTGGCTGCAATCCTCAACGACTGGGCGCTAGAGGGCAACGGTTCGTCCCGTGGCACTTGAGGTAAGATAGGTATTTCTACACCCATTTGTGCACTGCAGCGAAAAGTGCCTGATCCTCCCGGCCACCTAGCATGTATCTGCTGCAGGTCACTTCGGTGAAACAGGGCGGTAGTGGGGGTCCCTTTCTCGACGTCGAAAGGATCATGTATGATCAAGAAGACCCTGCTCTCTTTGAGCGTTGCGGCCATGGTTGCCGCTCCCGTGGCGGCTCAGGCCGGCACTACGGCTTCCGCTTCGGTTGGCAAGATTTCCAACCTCAGCGGCATTGGCGCGCGCCAGACGGCCGTCGTCAAGAAGAAGAACAAGGCCGAATCCGGCACCATCATCCTCGCAGCTGTCGGCGTTGCCGCAGTTGGCGTTGGGATCTACGCGATCGCCGACGACGATGATGACCAGTCGAACGGGTCCTAATCTCTTCAGGCAGTGTGATTGATATGGGATGGCCGGGGCGGCATGTCGTCCCGGCCATTCTTTTTGGCGTTGATGCGGCGGCGCAATAGCTGCGCAAGCGCGCGGGAAAGCTGCGGGGTGCGGCTCTCGAACAGCTGCCCGAATGCATAGGCGGGCACGGCGCTGATCGCCGTCATCGCCAGACCCAGCGCCAGCACCTTGCCCGGATCGGTGATGCAGGTGGCCGGTAGCAGGCCGATGCGCACCAGCAGCGCGGCCATGTCCGCCATCAGTTGCCGGTGGATCGCGTAAAGCGAGAATGAGAACGCAGCCAGCCGTTCGTCGAGGGGGCGGAACAGGCGGGTTTCTCCCTGCCTTCCGGCGGCAAGGAAGACCACGCCTACAAGGCCGCGCGGTGTCGCCCAGCGCGCCGCCTTGCCAGGGCAGGGCGTAGACGGGGTTGGCGGCGTCAAGCAGGTAGACGGCGCCATAAACCTGCACGGTCAGCACCAGCGCGGGCACCAGGACGGCGTAAATGCGCGCGAAGCGGGCGTTGGCGTAGCTGCGCCAGTCGAAGGCATCGGCATTGCGCTGCACGGCGCCGCCGACAAGATAGCCCGACAGGATGAAAAACACGACAACCGCGCCTTCGCGCATGTCGGCGATCACGGTAATCCACCCTGCACCTGTCGTCTCGCTGTTCACGATCGCCAGTGCATGGTCCAGCGCCACCACCAGCGCGGCAACTCAGCGCACCCTGTCCAGAAACCCGCGATAGTCCAATGCCGGTGCCTCAGTCCCCTGCGCCTGCCGCGCTGCGGGGCGATGCCGCCTTATGACAAGCGCGCGATAACGTATGGTTACCGCTGCGGGCCGTGGGGAGGGCAGGCGAAGAAAAACCCCGCCCGGTTCGCACCGGACGGGGTTTTTTTCATTCACAACCTGACGGGCGGGATCAGCCCGCGGCGAGGTTGCGCAGCACGTACTGCAGGATGCCGCCGTTGTTGAAGTATTCGACTTCGTTGGCGGTATCGATGCGGCACAGCGCGGTGAAGGTGAAGGTAGTGCCGTCGGGACGGGTCACCTCAACCTCTACGTCCTGACGCGGCTTCAGGCTGGCGACACCCTTGATGGTGAAGCTGCAGTCGCCGTTCAGCGCCAGCGAGGTGCGGCTGTCGCCGTCCTTGAACTGGAGCGGCAGCACGCCCATGCCGACCAGGTTCGAACGGTGGATACGCTCGAAGCTTTCGACGATGACGGCGCGCACGCCCAGCAGGTTGGTGCCCTTGGCCGCCCAGTCACGCGAGGAGCCGGTGCCGTATTCCTTGCCCGCGATGACGACCATCGGCGTGCCGTTGGCCTTGTGCTTTTCAGCGACGTCGTAGACCGCGCCGACTTCTTCACCGAAGCGGCTCATGCCGCCTTCGATGCCGGGGACCATCTCGTTCTTGATGCGGATGTTGGCGAAGGTGCCGCGCATCATGACTTCGTGGTGGCCACGGCGCGAGCCGTAGGAGTTGAAGTCCGCCTTGGCGACCTGGTGCTCCATCAGCCACTGGCCGGCGGGGCTGTCTGCCTTGATGGAACCGGCCGGCGAGATGTGGTCGGTGGTGATCGAATCACCCAGGATCAGGAGCGGCTTGGCTTCGATGATGTCGGTCACCGGAGCCGGGGTCATCTCCATGCCCTCGAAGTAGGGCGGGTTGGCGACGTAGGTCGAACCGGCGCGCCACGAATAGGTTTCCGAACCGACGACGTTGATCGCCTGCCAGTGCTTGTCGCCCTTGTAGACGTCAGCGTAGCGGGCCTGGAACATCGGACGGTCCATGCACGAATTCATGGTGTCGTTGACTTCGAGGTTGGTCGGCCAGATGTCCTTGAGGAAGACGTCGTTACCGTCCTTGCTCACGCCGATCGGGGTGGTGGTGAAGTCTTCCACCACCGTGCCCTTGAGGGCGTAGGCGACGACCAGCGGCGGCGAGGCCAGGAAGTTCGCGCGCACGTCCGGCGAGACGCGGCCCTCGAAGTTGCGGTTGCCCGAGATGACGGCGCTGGCGACGAGGCCGTTCTCGTTGATCGCCTTCGAGATCGGTTCCGCAAGCGGGCCGGAGTTGCCGATGCAGGTGGTGCAGCCGTAACCGACGAGGTTGAAGCCGATGTTGTCGAGGTGCGACTGCAGGCCAGCCTTGTTCAGATAGTCGGTGACGACCTGCGAACCGGGGGCGAGCGAGGTCTTGACCCAGGGCTTGGGCTTCAGGCCCAGTTCGTCGGCCTTTTTGGCGACGAGGCCGGCGGCGACCAGCACGCTCGGGTTCGAGGTGTTGGTGCAGCTGGTGATGGCCGCGATCATGACGTCGCCGTCACCGATGTCGAAGTCCTTGCCTTCGACGGGGACGCGAGCCGGGGCCTTCTTGTAGGTGTTCGCCATGTCGGCGTTGAACACATCGTCGACCTCGGGAAGCGAAACCCAATCCTGCGGGCGCTTCGGACCGGCGAGCGAGGGCACGACGGTCGACATGTCGAGTTCGAGGGTGCTCGAGAAGATCGGCTCGACCGAGGGGTCGATCCAGAAGCCCTGCTCCTTGGCGTAGGCTTCGACGAGGGCGATCTGGTCTTCCTCGCGGCCCGTCAGGCGCAGGTAGTCGAGCGTCTTGTCGTCGATGCCGAAGAAGCCGCAGGTCGCGCCGTATTCCGGAGCCATGTTGGCCAGCGTCGCGCGGTCGGCCAGCGACAGCGAGGCAAGGCCGGGGCCGAAGTATTCGACGAAGCGGCCGACGACGCCGTGCTTGCGCAGCATCGAGGTGCAGGTGAGCACGAGGTCGGTGGCGGTGACGCCTTCCTGCAGTTCGCCGGTCAGCTTGAAGCCGACGACTTCGGGGATGAGCATCGAGACGGGCTGGCCGAGCATCGCGGCTTCAGCCTCGATGCCGCCAACGCCCCAGCCCAGCACGCCCAGGCCGTTGACCATGGTGGTGTGGCTGTCGGTGCCGACGCAGGTGTCGGGATAGGCGACCAGCTGGCCGTTCTGGTCTTCGCTCGACCACACGGCCTTCGCGATGTTTTCCAGATTGACCTGGTGGCAGATGCCGGTGCCCGGGGGAACTGCGTAGAAGTTGGCGAGCGACTTGGAACCCCACTTGAGGAAGTCGTAACGCTCCATGTTGCGCTGGTATTCGATCTCGACGTTCTCTTCGAACGCCTTGGGGTGACCGAATTCGTCGACCATGACCGAGTGGTCGATGACGAGGTTGACGGGGACCAGCGGGTTGATCTTGCTGGTGTCGCCGCCAAGCTTGGCGATCGCGTCACGCATTGCGGCAAGGTCGACCACGCAGGGAACGCCGGTGAAGTCCTGAAGCAGAACGCGCGCCGGGCGGTACTGGATTTCCTCGCCGGTGACGGGGTTCTTCTGCCAGTCGACGACAGCCTGAATGTGATCGGTGGCGACGGTGAAACCGCCGTCCTCGAAGCGCAGCAGGTTTTCGAGCAGGACCTTCATCGAGAAAGGCAGGCGGGAAATGTCGCCCAGCTTTTCGGAAGCCTTCTTGAGCGAGTAGTAGGCGACGTCCTTGCCGCCGACGGTCATGGTGCTGCGAGTGCCGAGCGAGTCCTGTCCGACCTGAGTCATCTGGGCTTTATCCCCTTCTGTGTAATGCCTCTCGCAGGCTGCCTCGCGGCGCTCCTTTACCGTGCTGCAGTGCGACAGGCGGATTCGTCGCGCCGCCGATGCGCGCTTGCAGGCCCGCCGTCAAGGGGGGGAGGGGCCAGACTTAGGTGTCGTTTTGTGTCGGACGCGTGCCGATATAGCAACCGACCACGATCAAGGCGGCGCCCGCGACGACCCCGATGCCAAGCGACTCGCCGAACACCAGCCAGCCCATCAGTGCGGCCCAGAGAAAGCCGGTGTACTCCACCGGCACCAGCACTTGTGCTTCCGCGCGGGCATAGCCCCAGGACAGGAACAGCAGCGCGATCGTGGCCAGCGCCGCGCCCAGCACCGTCCACGTCACGCTGACCGCATCGGGCGCGGTCCAGTAGAACGGCGCAAACAGGGCGAACAGCAGCGCGACGTTGAGGTTCTGGAACAGCGCGATCTCGACCGGCCCGGCCAGCAGCGCCTGCTTGCGCTGCATGACAAGGTTGAGCGCGTAGAACACCGCAGACAGCACGATGGCCAGCGTGCCCTTGATAGCTTCGACCCCGTATTCGCCGGCTCCGAAGCGGTCGGCACCGATCACCACCATGCCGACAAGGCCCAGCACGGCGGCCACGATCGCGCGGGGGCGGATCGTCTCGCCCAGCAGCAGCGCCGCGAAATAGAGCGCGATGATGGGGGCGAAGAACGATATCGCCATGCCTTCAGCCATCGGAATGCGGACAAGGCCGTAGAAGAACAGCGCCGCCATCACCGACGTCACGCAGGAACGCTGGAAATGGAACAGCGCCACGTTGCGGCTGGGTGTGGGTCGGCCCTTCGCCAGCCACAGCGGCACCGTCAGCAGCGTTCCGAACACGTTGCGCAGCAGCAGTGCGGTGCCGACCCCCAGCGTCAGCGAGGCTGCCTTCATCGTCGCATCCATCACGCTGAACGCCGCGATCCCGGCGACCACGGCAAGCACCGGCAGCAAGGTGGCAGCACGGCCGGAGGAGGAAGCAAGCGGGTGGGGCATCGTGGGCGCCTGTCGCCCGGCGCAAGGTTGTGCGCAAGCAATTCATGCTGGGCTCAGGTCGCATCCTTGAAGAAGGCCGTGTAAAAGGGCACATCATATGGCGTGCGGCGGCAACCTGAGGGGGCTTCCGTGCGTCATCCCCCCAAGGTTTCCAGTTCGGGCAGGTTTCAAGGCAATATGGCGAGTTTCAAGCGGTTCGGTTCCAGCGTCGTTTCGGCGCTGACGCTCATGGCGGTGGGCGTACAGCCGGTGCAGGCGCAGAAGATCAAGGCTGAGAAGCTGCCCGAAGATCTGCTTCCCCCATCCGTTTCGACGCCTGCGCCTTCCTCAACGCCGACCGCGGCGCCTTCTTCGGGGGCAAGAACGGGCGCGGCACGAACGGCAACCCAGGCTCCGGCAACCGCGCCCACTTCTGCGCCCGTGCCCGTGCAGGCGCCAGTGATCTCGGCTCCGGTCGTACAGGAAGTCACGCTGACCGAGCCGGTGATGCCGTGGTCGCTGGCCGATGCTCAGGCGCTGCTCAGCACCATTGGCTATATCGGCAAGGAAGGTCTGATCCCGGCGGATTACCAGCCTGCCGCGCTCAAGGCCGCGATTGCGAAGGGCGAGGGCGACCAGCTTGACGCCCTCGCCAGCCGCGTCTTCGCCTGGCTGATCGAGGATTTGCGCGATGGTCGCACGCCGATGCCCGACCGTGTGCAGTGGTTCGCGGTCGACCCCGATCAGGACGCGATGCCGACCGAGCAGATCATGGCACAGGCGCTTTCCGATCATGACGTGGCGGGCGTCGTCGCCAAGCTGGCGCCGACCAATCCTGATTACGCCGCGCTCAAGGATGCGCTGAACGCCACGCCGATGGCGCAGAAGGAACGCCGCGCGCTGATCCAGGCCAACATGGACCGCTGGCGCTGGCTCGCCCGCGATCTGGGCACCGTGTACCTGATGACCAACGTGCCCGAATTCCAGCTGCGTCTGGTGGTCAAGAACAAGATTCTGCGCACCTACAAGACCGTGGTGGGCAAGCCCGGCCGCACCGCCACGCCGCAGCTGGCCGAAACGGTCAGCGCGGTTGTCTTCAACCCGACCTGGACGGTTCCGCAGTCCATCGTCAAGGGCGAAGGGCTGGGCGCGAAGGTGCTCAACAACCCCAAGTGGGCGGCGAACAACGGCTACAAGGGCTACAAGAACGAGAACGGCACGATCACCGTCGTCCAGCAGCCGGGGCCGAACAACGCGCTGGGCCTGATGAAGATCGACATGCCCAACCCGCACGCGATCTATCTGCATGACACGCCCTCCAAGTCTTACTTCAACACCGACGTGCGCGCGTACAGCCATGGCTGCATCCGCACCGAACGTGCGGTGGAACTGGGCATGACGATGGCGATTCTGGGCGCAGGGATGACCAGCACTGACGCGGCCGAACTGTCGCGCGCGGGCGATTACAAGAAGGTCCAGATGACCCGGACCTTCCCGGTCTACCTCACCTATTTCACCTTCGCCCGTTCGATCGACGGAACGCTGCAGCCGTTCAACGATATCTACGGCCGCGATGCGCCGGTGCTGGCCAGCTTCAAGGCCGCGCGTCAGCTCAAGACCACCCAGCGCGCCAGCGACGAGGCGATCATCCAGCTGGACAACCCGCTGTAAGAGTCTCTCTGGAAATCCGCCGCAGGCGGATTTCACGGCACCGGTCCACGCCCCCACCCTGCCACCCAACCATGGTATCCTGCGGATGGCAGGGTGGAGGCTTGGGCCGGTGCCGCAAGAAGACGCCCAGATGGGCATTTCCCCGATGAACCCAACCGCCGCGGCGATCAGGAGGCGCGCTTGCTTGTCGGGCGCGTCGCCTTGCTTCTAAGCCTTGTCGGGCAAGGAGAGCCGCGATGACTGACCCGACCGCCGACCGTATCGATGCGGCGACCAACCGCATCGTCGATCTCGAAGCCGAACTCGAAGCTTCCGGCACCACCACGCGCGATGCAGAGGCATTGGAGCGGGTCCGCGCGGTGCTTCACGAATGGGTGGACACGGTTTCGGCCGTGGTGGCGACGCCGGGGGTCGGGCGCGTCGTGCTGATCCACGAAAACGGCGCTGAATCGCGCATCGCATCGCCGCAGCTGCCGTTCCTGCTGGCAGAGCCGGTGACTTTCGGCGGGGGGGAGGCCCCGGAATAACCCGGCCTCAGTGCTGCCGGATCACCTGCAGGAAAGCATCTCCGTAGGCTTCCAGCTTGCGCGTGCCGACGCCGCCGATGGAGCCCAGATCATCGAGCGAGGCAGGCCGCGCCGTCGCCATTTCGCGCAAGGTGGAATCGTGGAAGATGACGTAAGGCGGCACGCCTGCCTCCTTCGCCAGTTCGCGGCGCAGTTCGCGTAATGCTTCGAACAGCGGATCGCCCACCGGGTTGGCCGCTGTATCCCCGCCTCTGGAGGAACGGCGCTTGCGCTCCTGCTTGGGCGGCACGACGATGGCCACCGCCGCTTCCCCTTTGAGGATCGCGCGCGCGTCTCCGCCCAGCGCAAGGCCGCCGTGCTCGGTCGCGATCAGGCTGCCGCGCGCCTGCAGTGCCCGCGCCAGCGCCTTGAGCAGCGGCTTTTCATCGTCGGTCAGGATGCCGAAGACCGATAGCTGGTCATGCCCGCGCTGCAGCACGCGGTCGTCCGACTGGCCGGTCAGCACCTTTTCCAGATGGCCCAGCCCATAGGATTGCCCGGTGCGGTAGACGGCCGATAGCAGCTTGCGCGCCACATCCGTCACATCGATCACGCCCACCGGCTGCAGGCAATTGTCGCAGTTGCTGCAAGTCTGCGCGGGCGTTTCGCCGAAGTGGCGCAGCAGCACGGCGCGGCGGCATTCGGCGGTTTCGACCAGCCCGGCCAGTGAATCGAGGCGCTGGCGTTCGCTCTGCTGGCGGTGCGGCTCGATCTCGGCAAGGCGCTGGCGGGCGCGGGCGAAATCGTCCGCCCCCCAGAACATGACCGCCACCGACGGGTCGCCGTCACGCCCGGCACGGCCGGTTTCCTGATAATACGCCTCGATCGACTTGGGGATGCCCGCGTGGGCGACGAAGCGCACGTCGGGCTTGTCGATGCCCATGCCGAAGGCGACGGTGGCGACCATCACCATATCCTCGCTGGCGACGAAGGCGGCCTGATTGCGGGCGCGGATCTCCGGGTCGAGGCCGGCGTGGTACGGCAGCACGCGCCGCCCGGTTTCGCGCGCCAGCGTTTCGGCCAGCTGTTCCACGCGCGCGCGGGTGGGCGCGTAGACGATGCCGGGGCCGGGGTTTTCCTCCACCACGGCCTTCAACTGGCGCATCGCGTTTTCGCGCGGGCGGATGGTGTAGCGGATATTGGGCCGGTCGAACCCGGCAACGATCAGCCCTTCGTCGGGGATGCCGAGCTGGGCCAGGATATCGCTGCGGGTATGATGGTCCGCCGTTGCCGTCAGCGCCAGACGCGGAACCTGTGGGAAGGCGTCGAGCAGCGGGCGCAGCAGCCGGTAGTCGGGCCGGAAATCATGCCCCCACTCGGAAACGCAATGCGCTTCGTCGATGGCGAACAGGCCGACACGGGCCGTTTGCAGCAGTTCGCGGAAATGCGGCTGGCTGGCGCGTTCCGGCGCGATGTAGAGCAGGTCCAGCTGCCCGGCGCGGAAGGCGTCCATGGTGGCCCCGCGATCGGTATCGGCGCTGGTCAGCGTGGCGGCGCGGATGCCGTTGGCGCGGGCCGAGCGCAGCTGATCGTGCATCAGCGCGATCAGGGGAGAGACGACCACGCAAGTGCCCTGCAACAGCACGGCGGGCAGCTGGTACGTCAGCGACTTTCCCGCGCCGGTCGGCATCACCGCCAGCGTCGAGCGGCCGTTGATCACGCGGTCGACGACCTGATCCTGCACCCCGCGAAAGCCGGAAAAGCCGAATACGTCGTGGAGCGCCTTTGACACCGCATCGCCGGACGGCGGCGGAGCCGGGGTCCAGTCCACTTCCGGCGCGTGAATATCCAGCATCCCGGCGTCGGGTTCGCCGTAGAAGGTCGTCTCGAAAGGCCAGTCGTCGTCGTTCACGCCGCGCTTTATGGCAGAGGCGGTCCACGGGCGGAACCCGCCGCAAACATGGTTTCCTCCGCTTTCGCATCTTCTCCGTCGATGCCCGGAGCGCGCGTTTCAGCCGGAATTGGGGAGCGCGGTGATACCCCATGCTTCTGCCCGCCGCCGGATCACGGGGATCTGCAAGGCGCGGCACTCGGGATGGAAAGCTTATGGGTCTTTACGCACATGACGGGTTCGTCGGGCGCGGCGAAAGCCAGTGGCAGCGGATGAACGAACTGGAATACGCCGAGAAGGCGCAGGTTCTCAAAGCACTGGCCCGCGAACTGGGGCAGGAGACCGGCCCCGCGATCGACGAACTGGCGCGCCATGGGCTGGAGGCCGCGCTGGCGGTGCTGGCGCTGGCGACGGGCGCCGGTGTTGGCGAAGACTACAAGCGTTGCCGCGCGGCGGTGCGGGTGAGCTGAAGCTCGCGTTTCCGCGTCATCCCTGTCGATACCGGGATGACGCGGTTGGCGATCAGTCCAGATTGGGGCGCAGCCAGCGTTCGGCGGTGGCAAGGTCCACGCCGCGACGGCCTGCGTAGTCTTCCAGCTGGTCGCGGCCGATGCGCGCGACGCCGAAGTACTGGCTTTCGGGGTGGGCGAAGTAGAAGCCGGAAACCGCCGCCGTCGGCAGCATGGCCTGGCTTTCGGTCAGTACGATGCCCGCGTTGTGCTGCGCCTTCAGCAGATCGAACAGGATCGGCTTCAACGAATGGTCCGGGCAGGCCGGGTAGCCGGGGGCCGGGCGGATGCCGCGATATTCCTCGCGGATCAGGGCTTCGTTGGTGAGCTGTTCATCGGGCGCGTAGCCCCACAGGGTAGTGCGCACGTGGCTGTGCAGGCGCTCTGCAAAGGCTTCGGCGAAGCGGTCGGCGAGGGCCTTGAGCAGAATGTCCGAGTAGTCGTCGTGCGCGGCCTTGAAGCGTTCCAGATGCGGTTCGATGCCGTGGATGCCCACCGCGAACCCGCCGAGCCAGTCGTCCTGCGGCGCGACAAAGTCCGACAGGCAGAAGTTTGCGCGCCCGCGCGACTTCTTGAACTGCTGGCGCAGGAACGGCAGACGCGTTCCGTCTCCCAGAAGGATATCATCGCCCTCGGAATGCGCCGGCCAGAAGGCGCAGACGCCGCGTGCGGTCAGCCACTTTTCGTCGATGATTTTCGCCAGCATCGCCTGCGCATCGGCGAAGAGGCTGGTGGCGCTTTCACCGACCACGTCGTCGGTCAGGATTGCCGGGTACGTTCCCGCCAGTTCCCATGCACGGAAGAACGGTGTCCAGTCGAACGTCTCGACCAGATCCTTCAAGTCCCAGTCCTCGAACACATGCAGGCCCGGCTGTGCGGGCGCCGCGGGCTTGTGCGCGAAGTCCGAGGGGAAGGCGTTGGCGCGCGCATCGGCCAGCGGCAGCAGGTCGCTCTGCCCCTTGCCCGCGCGGGCTTCCCGGACCTTCTCGTAATCGATCGCGACCGAGGACTTGAAGCCTTCCGCCTGCGTGTCGGACAAAAGCTGCGATGCCACGCCCACCGCGCGGCTGGCGTCGAGCACGTGGACCACGGTGCCGGTATAGGCCGGATCGATGCGCAGCGCGGTGTGGACCTTGGAAGTGGTCGCGCCGCCGATGAGCAGCGGGATGTTCATTTCCGCGCGCTGCATTTCCTCGGCCACGGTCACCATCTCGTCGAGCGAGGGGGTGATGAGGCCCGAAAGACCGATGATATCGGCCTGATTTTCGTTCGCCGATTCGAGGATCTTCGACCACGGCACCATGACGCCAAGGTCGATCACTTCGTAGCCGTTGCACTGGAGCACGACGCCGACAATGTTCTTGCCGATATCGTGGACGTCGCCCTTGACGGTGGCCATGATGATGCGGCCCTTCGCCTTGGTCTTGGCGTCCTTTTCCGCTTCGATGAAGGGTATCAGGTGGGCGACGGCCTTCTTCATCACGCGCGCCGATTTCACGACTTGCGGCAGGAACATCTTGCCCGAACCGAACAGGTCGCCAACCACGTTCATTCCGCCCATCAGCGGGCCTTCGATGACTTCGATCGGACGCCCACCGGCAGCGGCGATGGCGGCGCGGGCTTCTTCGGTGTCTTCCACCACATAGGCGTCGATGCCGCGCACCAGCGCGTGTTCGATGCGCTTGACCACGTCCCAGCCGCGCCATTCCTCGGCGGCCTTTTCCTCGGCCTTGTTGACGCCCTTGTAGCTTTCGGCCAGTTCGATCAGGCGTTCGGTGGCGGTCTTGCCGTCCTCACCCACGCCGGGGCGGCGCATCATGATCACGTCTTCGCAGGCTTCGCGGAGGGCCGGGTCGATCTGGTCGTAAACGTCGAGCTGCCCGGCGTTGACGATCGCCATGTCGAGCCCTGCGGGAATCGCGTGGTACAGGAACACCGAATGCATCGCGCGGCGCACCGTCTCGTTACCGCGGAAGCTGAAAGAGAGATTGGAAAGGCCGCCCGAGAAGTGGACGTGCGGGCAGCGCGCCCTGATTTCCACAACCGCCTCGATGAAGTCCAGACCATAGCGGTCATGCTCCTCGATGCCGGTGGCGACGGCGAAGACGTTGGGGTCGAAGATGATATCCTCGGGCGGGAAGTCGATGCCGACGAGCAGCTTGTAGGCGCGCTCGCAGATCTCGATCTTGCGCTCCTTGGTGTCGGCCTGGCCCGTCTCATCGAAGGCCATGACGACCACGGCGGCGCCATAGGCCATGCACTTGCGTGCGTGATCGAGGAACTGTTCCTCGCCTTCCTTCATCGAGATCGAATTGACGATCGGCTTGCCCGAAACGCACTTCAGGCCCGCTTCGATCACCTCCCACTTGGAACTGTCGACCATCACCGGCACGCGCGCGATATCGGGCTCTGCGGCGATCAGCTTGAGGTAGGTGGTCATCGCCTCCACCGCGTCGAGCAGGCCCTCGTCCATGTTGACGTCGATGACCTGCGCGCCGTTCTCCACCTGCTGGCGGGCGACCTCGATGGCGGCCGGGTAATCGCCGGCCATGATCAACTTCTTGAACTTGGCCGAACCGGTGACGTTGGTGCGCTCACCGATGTTGACGAAACGGGAGCCGGAAGATGTGGCGGTCATGGGTATGGTTCTCGTCAAGTTCTAAAGCGCGCGCGCGAGCACGAAGTCGTTGTAGGTCTTGCCGCCGACATCGAACTGGCGGGTGCCGATCGTTTCGAAGCCGTGCTTGGCATAGAAGGAGAAGGCGCGGTGGTTATCGTCCTTCACGCCCAGCAGCAGCCGCGAACGGCCCGCAGACGCAGCGACGACCGCCTGCATCAGCGCGGGGGCAATGGTCGATCCCTGAAAACGCGACAGGATGTAGATGCGCTTCAGTTCGATGTCGCCGTCCCCGGCGTGTTCGATCTCGGGCTCGCACAGCAGGGCATAGGCCACCGGCGCGCCGCCGGGCTCGATCTCGGCCAGCCACGCCTTCGCGCCTTTGGCGAAATAGGCGTGGTACGTCTCGGCAGAATGCTGCCGCGCGCAGTGCGCGACGAGGCCCGCGCCGTCGATCACCCCGGCAAAGCTTTCAAGGAAGGTCGCCGCGCCCACAAGAGCCAGCGCGTCGGCATCGTCAGGACCCGCGGGGCGCAGACGCCAGATCGGCAGCGAATCCATCACGCCACCGCAGAGGAAAGCATGGTGAAAGGCTCAAGGCCCGCAAGCCGCGTTACCGGCTCCAGTTCGGGCAGATGGCGCGGCTCCATGCCCGCAACCTTGCCGGCGATCGCCTTGATATGTGCAGGGGTGGAACCGCAGCAGCCACCCAGCACGTTGACCTGCCCCGCCACGGCCCATTCGCCGACAAAGCCCGCCGTCGTTTCCGGCATCTCGTCATAGGCGCCCAGCTCGTTGGGAAGCCCTGCGTTGGGATAGATCATGATCAGGGTGTCAGCGATCTCCGACAGCGTCTTCACGTGCGGGCGCAGCTGGGTGGCACCGAACGAACAGTTGAGGCCGATGGTGACCGGCTTTGCATGGCGCACGGCATGCCAGAACGCCTCGACCGTGTGGCCGGACAGGTTGCGGCCCGAGAGGTCGGTCAGCGTCATCGACAGCATGATCGGCACTTCGCGGCCGAGTTCCGCCTCAAGCTGGCGCACGGCCATGACGCCCGCCTTGGCATTCAGGGTATCGAACACCGTCTCGATCAGGATAAAGTCCGCGCCGCCTTCGACAAGGGCTGCGGCCTGTTCCTTGTAGACGTCGACCAGCGTGTCCCAGTCGATCTCGCGATAGCCCGGATCGTTGACGTCGGGGCTGAGCGAGAGCGTCTTGTTCGTCGGCCCGATCGCGCCCGCCACGAAGCGGGGGCGCCCATCCTTTGCCTGATATTCATCGGCCAGCTTGCGCGCCAGCTTTGCCGATTCGACGTTGATCTCGCGCACCAGATGCTCCGCACCGTAGTCGGCCTGGCTGATGCGGTTGGCGGAGAAGGTGTTTGTCTCGGCAATGTCCGCACCCGCTTCGAAGTAGGCACGGTGGATCGCCTCGGGCACTTCGGGCTTGGTCAGCGCCAGGATATCGTTGTTGCCCTTCTGCTCATGCGAAAGGCCAAGCGTACCGGCATAGTCGGCTTCCGACAGCTTCCAGTTCTGGATCTCGGTGCCGAATGCGCCGTCCGTGATCAGGATGCGCTTGGCCGCTTCGGCAAGGAAAGTTTCACGCACGGTCATGCGACAAGCTCCTTGGCAGGGCGCAGGCCGAGAAGCTGGCAGATCGCGTAAGCCTGCTCGGCGCGGTTGAGGGTATAGAAATGGAAATCGCGCACGCCGCCTTCGTACAGGCGCTTGCACAAGTCCGCTGCAGCAACAGCAGCGACGAGGGCGCGCGGGCCGGGGCGGTCGTCGAGCCCGTCGAACATCGTTTCCAGCCAGCCGGGGATTTCGGTGTTGCCGCTCATCCGGCGAATCGCGGTGAAGCTGGTGACGGGCATGATGCCCGGCAGGATCGGCGCGGTGATGCCCGCGGCCAGCACCTTGTCCATGAAGCGGAAATAGGCGTCGGTCGAAAAGAAGAACTGCGTGATCGCGCGGGTCGCGCCCGCATCGATCTTGCGCTTGAGGTTATCCAGGTCGACTTGCGCGCTGACGGCCTCGGGGTGGACTTCGGGATAGGCGGCGACCGAAATCTCGAAGTCGTGGCGCTTCTTCAGCCCCACGACGAGTTCGGCGGCGCTGGCGTAACCTTCGGGGTGGGGCACGAAGCGGCCACCGTCGGACGGCGGCGGATCGCCGCGCAGGGCAACGATGTGACGCACGCCCGCTTCCCAGTACTGGTCGACCACTTCGTCGATTTCCGCCTTGCTCGCCGCTACACAGGTAAGGTGCGCGGCGGGAACCAGCGAAGTTTCCTTCACGATGCGCGATACCGTGGCATGGGTACGCTCACGCGTGGAGCCGCCCGCGCCATACGTTACCGAAACGAACGCGGGATCGAGCGGGGCCAGCTGGGTGATCGCGTCCCACAGCTGCTCCTCCATCTTCTCCGACTTGGGCGGGAAGAATTCGAAGGAAACGGAAATGTCGCCGGGCAGCCCTGCGAAAAGGGGCGATTCTGCGGCGCGATGGGAAGCGGTCATCAAACGGTCTCTCGATATACGGCGGGGGCGGTTACACCATCGCGCCGCGCAGTCCAGATTTTAACGGTAAGCGGATCACCCGGAAGTGCGACGGGCGCCGCCGGAGTGAGGCCCGCAGAGGCCAGATGGGCGAGCATCTGCTCGTCCGAAAAGCCGAGGCGGGCGTGGGCATGGCGTTCGCGCAGTTCCTCGCGCTCGTGCGCGGCAAGGTCGACCACGGCGATGCGGCCGCCGGGGCGAAGCACGCGGGCAGCCTCGCCCAGCACCACGGACGGGTCTTGCGCATAGTGCAGCACCTGATGGAACAGCACGGTGTCGAACATGTCCTGCGCGAAGGGCAGGGCGGTGAAATCGCCCTGCACCAGATCGACCTTGTCCGCAGGCAGGTCCTGCAGGCGGGCGCGGGCGATGCGCAGCATTTCGGGGCTCTTGTCCAGCGCGGTCACGCGCCCCGCGCGCGTGGAAAGTAGCTGCGCCATGCGGCCGGTGCCGGTGCCCACGTCAAGCAGGCCGCCGATCGCTTCGCCGTCCAGCGCGGAAAGAAGCGCGGCTTCGACCGGCTCGTCGGCGCCATGAAGGCGACGCAGCGTGTCCCATTCTGCGGCGTGGCGGGCGAAGTAGGCCTCGGCGCTGGCTTCGCGACCGGCGCGGATGGCGGCAAGGTGGCGGCGATCCTCGTCGCAGCGGGCGGCGAACAGGGTGTCATCACGCTCGGCGAGGGACAGCAGCGTCGCGGCGGCGGTGCCCAGCGAAGAGGCGCCCGTTTCGCTGACGGCGATTCTCAGGAACACCCAGCTGCCTTCCTTGCGCCGTTCGGCAAGGCCGGCATCGCACAGGATCTTGATATGCCGGGAAACGCGCGGCTGGCTTTGCCCGAGCACTTGCGCAAGCTCTCCTACGGCAAGTTCCATATGCGCCAGCAGGCGCATGATGCGCAGGCGCGTCGGCTCCGAAAGAGCGCGCAGAAGAGGGTCGATCCGCATGCCGGATCATATAAAGATATCTTTATATGTGCGCAACCCCTAGGGAATCCGCGGATTTCCGCCCATCGCATTCCTATTTGCGTTGCACCATTGTCTCGTCTAAAGAATGCCACTGCAGGCTTGCCTGCAAGCGTTGGCCTATGCGCCAAACAATGCAAGGGGATTCGCATGAAGAAGATTGCTTTCGCCGCGTTCGCGTCGGTTGCCGCACTGTCGCTCGCTGCTTGCGGTGGTGAGCCCGCCGCTGAAGCTACCACGGATTCGGTTGAAACCGCTCCGGAAGAGCTGATGACCGGTGACGCCACCGACGTTCCGACCGAGGCTGCGTCCGAGGCGATGTAATCGGCTCGGGGGCCTGGCCGCCTTCGGGTTGCCAGCCCCCGCCGCTTTCCGTTTGCCGGTTCACGCCGGTTATACGGAAAGTCCGTTTCACGACGGACAGAAGCCCTCTCCCACGGGAGGGTTTTTTGTTTCTGTAACGCGTATTTATACGTATGCAGAACGGCAAGACCCGCCCATCTCGTATGGGCGGGTTTTTGTTTGCACTGCCTTCGGGAGCGGGGCATCAACCGGGCCATGCCCGATACGCTGAAGATCACGCTCGCGCAGCTCAACCAGTCGGTCGGGGATATTCCCGGCAACGCCGCCGGTATTCTGGCAGCGCGTGCGGCGGCCGGACGCAGCGACCTTCTCGTCTTTCCCGAACTCCACCTGATCGGCTACCCGCCCGAGGATCTGATCCTCAAGCCTGCGCTGATCGAGCGCGCGGCGGCGCAGCTCCAGCAGCTTGCCGAGGCGACCGCGCAGGATGGCACCGCGATGCTGGTCGGGTCGGCCTTCGTTCTTGATGGTGCGCTGCACAACGGGGTTGCCCTGCTCGATCAGGGCAAAGTGGCTGCAGTGCGCCTGAAGCACGAACTTCCCAACTATGGTACTTTCGACGAGATGCGCCTGTTCCAGCCCGGCCCACTGCCGGAACCGGTGATCCTGCGCGGCACGATGATCGGCGTTCCCGTGGGCGAGGATATCTGGCGCTACGAAGTCTGCCGCCATCTGGCCGATTTCGGTGCGGAAATCCTCATTTCCATCAACGGAAGCCCTTACGAGATCAACAAGGAGGCCCTGCGCATAGAGGGCGTGGCGAAGAGGCGCGCGGTGGATACCGGACTGCCGCTGGCCTACCTCAACCGCGTTGGCGGACAGGACGAACTGGTGTTCGACGGGGCGAGCTTCGCGGTGAACGGCGACGGAGCGCTGGCGGTGCAATTGCGTGACTGGGAAGAGCAGATCGTGGAGACCCGCTGGACCAAGACCGTCAAGGGCTGGCGCTGCGATCGCGGCGGCATGGAGCCGCTGGCCGACCATCCGCAGGACATCTATAGCGCCATGGTGCTGGCGCTGCGCGACTATGTGCGGCGCAACGGATTTCCCGGCGTGGTCCTTGGTCTTTCGGGGGGCATCGATTCGGCCACTTGCGCGGCGATCGCCGTAGATGCGCTGGGGGCGGAGCGGGTCTGGGGCGTCATGATGCCTTCGCGCTTCACCAGCGGGCAGAGCCTTGACGATGCGGCGGCCTGTGCGCGGATGCTGGGTATCCGTTATACCGAAATGCCGATCGGCGCGGCGGTGGACGGCTTCGACGCCATGCTGGGCGAGGCGTTCGAGGGAACGGCGCGCGATCTTGCGGAAGAAAACCTGCAGTCGCGCGTGCGCGGCGCGGCGCTGATGGCGCTTTCCAACAAGTTCGGCCCGATGCTGCTGGCCACCGCGAACAAGAGCGAACTGAGCGTCGGCTATGCGACGATCTATGGCGACATGGCGGGCGGCTTCAATCCGCTGAAGGATGCCTACAAGAGCACGGTCTATGCGCTGGCCCGCTGGCGCAACGGCCATGTCCCGCGCATCGGGCTTGGCCCGTCAGGCCCGGTCATTCCCGAAGCGGTGCTGATGCGCGACCCCAGCGCCGAACTGCACGATGGCCAGCGCGACAGCGACAGCCTGCCCCCTTACGACGTGCTCGACCCGATCCTTGTCGGCCTTGTCGAGCATGACAAGAGCGTGGAGCAGTTGGCCAACGAAGGCTTCGATCTTGCAACCGTGCGCCATGTCGAATGCCTGCTGCACCGCGCCGAATACAAGCGCCGCCAGGCCCCGCCCGGCGTCAAGCTGACCGCCCGCAATTTCGGGCGTGACCGGCGCTACCCGGTCACGCACGCCTTCAGGAGCGGCTGAGATGGCATGCCCGGCGTCAGTACTCGACGCTGAGTGTCACCACCGCGCTGCGAGGGGCGCCGTAGAACGCCTGACCCCACTTGAGGCTGTTGAGGTACTTGGCGCCGGTCACGTTGCGCACGTTGACGCTGGCGCGGACGTGATCGACCACCCGCATGCCTGCCATCAGGTCAAGGATCGCATAGCCTTTCTGGCGCAGGGTGACGTCGCCGTCGACGATGCCGTAGCTGGCAACATCGCTCAGCACTGCGGTCGTCGCGTTTTGCACGCGCAGCTGCGCTCCCAGCTTGAGGTCGTTGAGTTCGGGCACCGCATAAGTCGTCGCCAGCTTGAGCGAGCGGGTGGGGATCCATGTGCGGGTATCCTCGCCATCGGCGTTCTCGATATCGAGGTACGTGAAACCGCCCGAGAGGGTCCAGCTATCGGTCACCTGCCCTGAAAGCTCAAGTTCGAAGCCGGTGGAGGTGGTGTCCTGTGGGTCGTAGTAGCTGCCGCCCGCCTTGCCGGCGCATAGCGTATCCTCGACACCGACAGCGCAGCCGTTCTCGTCGAAGTAGCCCGCGTATTCGGCAAGCCCCTTCTGCTTGGCCTTGAACACCGCGGCGGTGGCGTAGAGCCTGCCGCCGAACCACGTGCTCTTGATGCCGCCTTCCAGGCTGGTGCCCTTGGCAGGATCGAGCCGCACGCCATCGATGCCGACTTCGACCTGCGGGTTATAGATGTCGGTATAGCTGGCATAGAACGACACATTGGGCGTCAGGTCGTAGATCGCGCCGACATAGGGGCTGACCTTGCTGTCCCGGCGGCCCTGATCGGCGCCGTAGGAAAAGCCGGTCGACTTGATCCACATCGCGCTGGCCCCGACGACCGCCTTGAGCTGGTCGGTCAGGTTCAGGTGCGCCGCGCCGTACACGCGGGTCAGGCGGTCGCTATAGTCGGCGGCAAGATAGCTGCCGGGGTAGCTGGGTTCGGGAATGGCCGTTTCGCCCCATTCCGAAGGACCGGGATAGACCACGGTGTCTTCCGAGAAATTCTCGTATTCCTTGGCGTCCGACTTCGAGACGGAGACGCCGAATGCCAGCTTGTGTTCGCGGCCCAGCAGCTGGAACGGGCCGGAAACGTAGACGTCACCAAGGTACTGCTTGTAGTCGGACGGGTAGATCCCGGCCATGCCGTAGACGCCTTCGCCGGTATCGCGATCGGGGTAGCCGTAGGCATAGAGCAGCTTGGCGTTCTCCTGGAACCGGCGATAGGTGGCGATGCCGGTGGCCGACCAGCCGCCGCCGAAATCGTAGACGAGTTCGCCGAACAGGCTCTGGTCCTTGGTGTTCCAGTACGTCCAGTCCGCAGAAGTGGTGGCCGAACGCTTGAGGTCGATGCGGGTGCCGTCGGTGTAGACCAGCGGGATTGCGCCCCACAGCACGCCGTCCGCATCGTTCTCCTGCCGGGTGTAGCCGATCGTGGCGCGCAGCGAAGGCGTTGCCTGCCAGCGCAGGATGGCGCCGTAGACGTCGCGGTTGACGTGGTTGTAGGAAAGGTAGCCGTCGCGGTCCTCGTGCGCATAGATCGCGCGCACGGCCAGCGTGTCGGTTAGCGGCACGTTGGCATCGCCTTCCACGCGCCAGTAATCGCGGGTGCCCAGCTGCGCCGAGCCGGTGAACTTGAGTTCGTCGGTCGGCCGCTTGCGCACGTAATTGACGGTGGCGGACGGGTTGCCGATGCCGGTCATGATCGCGTTGGCGCCGCGCACGATCTCCACGTTCTGGAACAGCGCGGTGTCGAGATCGCCGAACTGGATGCCCCAGGCCAGCGGCAGTCCGATCCCGTCGACCTGGAAGTTCGATACGTCGAACCCGCGCGATGAGAAGTAGGTGCGGTCAGTCTCCACCCGTTCGACGTTCACGCCTACGGCCTGTTCCAGCAGGTCGTTGACGTTGGTGATCGCGAAGTCCTCGATGCGCTTGCGGTCGATGATCGTGACCGACTGCGGGGTGTCCTTGACGGGCAGCGCCAGCGCGGTGGCGGAACTGGATTGCTCAAGCCCGGCTGTGACGATGATCGTATCGGCATCCGGCGCGGCGGCTGCCTCATCGGCATGGGCCGTGCCGCAGAGCGCGGGGGCGAACAGGAGCGTGCTGGCGAGCAGGGAATGCCGGGCGGACTGGCGCATTGAGACCCTCATTATTATTGCTGAACTGTTGCGCCGCCTAAGTCGTGCGCAAATGCGAGTCAATCGCAATAATGTAGCGTCAATGTTGCAGCCGGGTGTCCGGAGCAGATACGAAAAGGGCGACCGGATCGCTCCGGCCGCCCATTCCTTTGCAGGTTCAGATGCTTAGAGCGCCTGTTCCTCGGTATTGAGGTTTTGGCCAGCCTTTGCCTTCGGAGCCGGGGCTGCAGCCGGTGCCTTGGCAGCAGGCGTCAGATCGGCGGGCACTTCCAGATAAGGAAGGTGCAGCGCCTGGCTGGTCATGCGGCGAATCTCGTTGGTCAGCGCGGGGCTGTCGTTGATCTTGCGGCCGACCGAGGGAACCATGGTACGGATCTTGTCCGCCCAGATGCCCTTGGTCTGCTGCGGGAAGGCCTTGTCCAGCACCTTGAGCATGATGCCCGGCGAGGTCGATGCCCCCGGCGACGCGCCGAGCAGGGCGGCGATCGTGCCGTCCTTGTCGGACACGATCTCGGTGCCGAACTGCAGGACTGCGCCCTTCTTGGGATCACGCTTGATGATCTGGACGCGCTGGCCGGCGGTGATCAGCTTCCAGTCGCTGCGCTTGGCCTGCGGGAAATACTTCACCAGCTGCGCCTGCCGGTCTGCGTCGGTCAGCGAAGCCTGCTGGGCAAGGTACTTCACGAGGTCGAGGTTCTCGATACCCACCTTGGTCATCGGGATGACGTTGGTGTCGTAGACCGAATTGAACAGGTCGGTCCACGAACCGTTCTTGAGGAACTTGGTGCTCTGCAGCGCGAAGGGGCCGAACAGCGTCACCGCCTTGCCGTCAAGCTTGCGCGCGTCAAGGTGCGGCACCGACATTGGCGGCGCGCCGGTTTCGGCCAGGCCATAGACCTTGACGTGGTGCTTGTCGGCGACGGCCGGGGTCTGGAAGGCCAGGAACTGGCCACCGACCGGGAAGCCAGCATAGTTCTTCGCCTCGGGGATGCCCGAAAGCTGCAGCAGCTTGAGGGATGCGCCGCCCGCGCCGATGAAGACGAAGCGGGTCTTGATCGTGCGGTCCTTGTTCGCCTTCAGGTCGTGGACGGTGACGTTCCAGGTCTTGTCGGCGTTCTGGTGAAGCCCGCGCACTTCGGTAGACAGGCCAAGGTGGAAGTTGGCGTTGCGCTGCAGCGACTTGGTCAGGCTGCGGGTGATCACGCCGAAGTTCACGTCGGTGCCTAGAGGCATGTACGTGGCGGCGACTTTCTGCGCGGGATCGCGGCCCTGCATCACCAGCGGCGCCCACTTGGCGATCTGCGCGTGGTCGGTGGTGTACTGCATGCCGTAGAACATCGGGTTCTTCACAAGCGCGTCGCGGCGATTCTTGAGGTAGGCGATGTTGTCATCACCCCACACGAAGCTCATGTGCGGCGTCGGGTTGATGAACTCCGAAGGCTGGGGAAGACGGCCCATCGAAACTTCATGAGCCCAGAACTGGCGCGAGATTTCAAAGCTCTCGACGATGTCGACGGCTTTTTCGGTTTCGATCCGGCCGTTCTTTTCGGGCGTATAGTTCATTTCGGCATAGCCGGAGTGGCCGGTGCCGGCATTGTTCCAGCCGTTGGAGCTTTCCTCCGCCACGTTATCCATGCGTTCGTAGAGGTGGACGTTCCAGTTCGGCTCCAGCTCCTGCAGGTACGTGGCCAGCGTCACGCTCATGATGCCGCCGCCGATGAGGACGACGTCGACCGGCTTTTCATTCTCGGCCTCGGGAGAGCCGCCCCAGCTGACCGGGCGGAACAGGAAGGCGAGGCCGGCGACGGCCAGCACCAGAACGGCGATGCCGATGATCTTCAGCGTCTTCTTCATGACGACGCCTCGCTTGCGACAGCGAAGGGGTAGCTTGGATGCATGGGGTTTCGCTTCTCGTATTCTTGAATTGTGTCCGGGAGAAACCGGCCGGTCGCCGGGCCCGCGCGGGCGGGACTATCTTCGTGGAGACGAGGCGCGTCAAATTGTCCCAATCCGATTATTTGTTATTTTAAAACAATAACTTGATTATCGTAAATCGTGACTGATGTGCCGATTTATGCGCACCGCAATTTCGATATGTGCCGAAAATTGCACATATATGCGGCCGGACATGGGCTCTTGCGGGTTTCCCTTCGGCGCAAACCTGCCCATAGGGCGGCCATGTCTTCTCGCTCTTCGCACTCCGCCCTGCCGCCGCTTTCCGCCTGGACCTCTGCCTTCATCGCTGCGCTTGTCGGGTTCGGGGGGACGGTGGCGCTTGTCGTGCAGGCGATGCGCGGGCTGGGCGCAGACGCGTCGCAGGTCGGCTCGGCGGTGACGGCGCTGTGCCTGGGCATTGCCCTTGGCGGAGCCTTGCTGTCGCTGCGCATGCGCATCCCGGTGGTGCTGGCCTGGTCGACGCCCGGCGCGGCGCTGCTGGTGGCAAGCGCGGGCGCGGTGCCGTGGCCGGTCGCGGTCGGCGCCTTCCTTGCCGCCGCTGCGATGATGTGCATCCTTGCAGTCGTTCCCGCGCTGGAGCGGGCGGCGCGGCGGATCCCGGCCTCGGTTGCCTCGGCGATGTTGGCGGGGGTGCTGTTGCCGTTCTGCCTGCAACTGTTCCGTACGCTGGAAAGCGATGCGCTGCTGGTCTGCGTGTTGCTGGCGGTCTTCGTCATCGCCCGCCAGCGCCTGCCGCTCTATGCACTGCTGATGGTACTGGCGGCGGGCATCGCGGTGCTTCTCATGCGTGGCGACCTTGCGCCGCATCACGGCGGAGCGCTGCTGGGCGGTCTCCAGCCGGTGGCGCCCGCGTTCGACTGGCGCGCGGTGACCAGCATCGGCGTGCCGCTGTTTCTGGTGACGCTGGTGTCGCAGAACCTGCCCGGCCTCGTCGTGCTGCGCTCGGCCGGGTATGCGCCCGCGCCGCGCCCGCTGCTGCTGGGCACCGGCCTTGCCACACTGGTGCTGGCGCCTTTCGGAGCGCACGGGGTAAACCTTGCCGCGATCACGGCGGCGATCTGCACGGGGTCGGATGCGCATCCCGATGCCGCAGGCCGGTGGAGCGTGGGCATGATCTATGCGGGCTTCTACCTGCTGCTGGCGCTGTTCTCGACCCCGCTGGTGCTGTTCTTCCTGGCGATGCCAGCCTCAGCCATTGCCGCGCTGACCGGGATTGCGCTGATAGCCCCGCTTTCGGGCGCGGTGGAGCAGATGCTGGTCGAGAAGACCGAGCGTGATGCGGCGATCCTGACGTTCGCGGCTACGGCTTCCGGCGTGTCGCTGCTGGGGGTGGGCTCTGCGTTCTGGGGCCTGCTGGCGGGCTTTGCTGCGTTGGCGGCGAAGTGGGCGTTTGCCTCGCGCGGTTGACGGCCGGGTTTGACCAGAGGCGCGCCGCCCCGTAATCGCGGGCGCCATGACCGTCACCCGCTTTGCTCCTTCGCCCACCGGGCACCTTCATGTCGGCAATATCCGCACGGCGCTGCACAACTTCTTGCTGGCAAAGCAGGCCGGTGGCCGCTTCGTCCTGCGCATCGACGATACCGACCCGGCGCGCTCCAAAGAGGAATACGTCGAGGCGATCCACGCCGACCTGGCGTGGCTGGGGCTGCACCCCGAGGGTGAGGAGCGCCAGTCCGCCCGCTTTGCGATCTACGAGCAAGCGTTTGCGAAGCTGGAGGCCGCAGGCCGTGTCTACCCTTGCTGGGAAAGCCCGCAGGAACTGGATTTGCGCCGCAAGGTACTGCTGGGACGCGGACTTCCGCCGATCTACGACCGCGCCGCGCTGAAGCTGACGGCCGAGGAAAAGGCCGCGAAGATCGCCACCGGTGACCTGCCGCACTGGCGCTTCCTGCTCGATCACGCAGAGCCGATCGGCTGGGAAGACGGTGTGCGCGGGGCGCAGAAGTTCGATGCTGCGCAGATGAGCGACCCGGTGGTGCGCCGCGCCGATGGTTCGTGGCTCTACATGCTGCCTTCGGTGATCGACGATATCGCCATGGGTGTGACCAGTATCCTGCGCGGGGAAGACCACGTTTCCAACACGGCGGCGCAAGTGCAGATGTTCACCGCGCTGGGCGCTCCGGTGCCCGCTTTCGCGCATGAAGCGCTGCTGGTGGGGACGGAGGGCAAGCTGTCCAAGCGGCTTGGTTCGCTGGGTGCAGCGCATTTCCGCGAGGCGGGAATCGAGCCGCAGGCGCTGGTGGCGCTGCTTGGGCGGCTGGGCACCAGCGACCCGGTGGACCCGGCGCTGGGGCTGCAAGAACTGGCGCAAGCCTTTGATCTTTCGCACTTCGGCCGTGCGCCCGCGCGGTTCGACGAGGCGGAGCTGGAGCGCGTCAACGCGGCCGTCGTTCACGCGCTGGGCTTCGATGCGGTTGCGGCGCGTCTGCCTGCGGGCATGGACGCGGCGGCGTGGGAGGCGATTCGCCCGAACCTTGCAAAAGTGGCCGAGGCGGCCGACTGGTGGGCGGTGGTGACCGGCCCGGTGGCGGCTGCCGATCTGTCCGAGGAAGACCGCGCCTACTGTGCACAGGCCGCAGAAGTGCTTGCCGGGCTAGAGTGGGGCGAGGGGATCTGGAAGGCGCTGACAAGCGCGCTCAAGGATGCCACGCAGCGCAAGGGAAAGGCGCTTTTTCTGCCTCTGCGACAGGCACTTACGGGCATGGAGCATGGGCCTGACATGGGGGCGCTGCTGCCGCTGATCGGGCGCGATGCGGCGCTGGAGCGGCTGCGGGCGGTTGTGTAACGGCGCAGCAGGGCTTCTACATGCTGATTCTGTTGAAGCCCTGCTGCAAGCGCAAGATAAATTCCGTTTACACCGCCCGCGCTTGCCGCTAGTGGCGCTGGCATGTTCGTAAAGCCGATCATTATTACCACCCCGAAACCGACCGCGTCCGCGCGGTGGGCGTCGGCGTGCATGTACTGAACGGCACACAACGACACTCACCCCGCACCAAACGGCACGCGGGGCTCTCTTCAGGAAGACAACAGACCCTCGCGCTGCTCCACTAATGAAGTAGGAGACGCATAGGTCATGGCAGCCAAGTTCACCGGCAAGTTTGCCCCCGGTCAGAAGCTCAACGTCGGCGTCGTCGGCGCGACCGGACTCGTCGGTTCGATGATCCGCGAAATCCTTGCCGAGCGTAATTTCCCCGTCGCCCAGCTTCGCCTGTTCGCCTCGGCCCGTTCGGCGGGCAATGAGATCGACGGCGTTGTGGTCGAAGATGCGGCGACCGCCGATTTCGCCGGGCTGGACGTGGTGCTGTTCTCGGCCGGTGGCTCCACCGCGAAGGAACTGGCGCCCAAGGCCGCTGCGGCCGGCGCGATCGTGATCGACAATTCCTCGGCGTTCCGTTCGGACCCGGAAGTGCCGCTGGTCGTTGCCGAAGTTAACCCGCATGCGCTGGCGAACCTGCCCAAGGGTATCGTCGCCAACCCCAATTGCACCACCATGGCCGCAATGCCGGTGCTGCGTCCGCTGCATGACGAGGCGGGGCTCAAGCGCCTGATCGTGTCGACCTATCAGGCGGTGTCGGGTGGTGGCCTTGAAGGCATCGAGGTGCTGGCCAGCCAGATCGAACACGTCGGCGACCGTACCCGCGAACTGGCGGCCGGCGACACTGCGCCGCTGCTGCCCGAAGCGAAGAAGTGGGCCGTGCCGATGGCGCACAACGTCGTGCCGCTGAACTACGTCTACGCCGAGGACGGCTACACCGAGGAAGAGATCAAGCTGCGCGATGAAAGCCGCAAGATCCTGGAAATCCCCGGCCTGCCGGTTTCGGGTACGTGCGTGCGCGTCCCGGTGTTCACCGGCCACTCGCTGTCGATCAACGCGGAGTTCGAGCGTCCTCTCAGCGTCGAGCGCGCACTGGAACTGCTGGGCGCGGCGCCCGGCGTGGTGGTGACCGAAGTGCCCAACCCGCTGGAAGCCACGGGCAAGGACCCGGTCTTCGTGGGCCGCGTGCGCAAGGATCCGGGCGTGGAGAACGGTCTGGCGCTGTTCCTGTCGAACGACAACCTGCGCAAGGGCGCGGCGCTCAACGCGGTGCAGATCGCCGAAGCGCTGATCGGCTGATATGAAAAAAGGCGCGCGTCCCGATGGGCGCGCGCCTTTTCTCTTGCCTGTCCGCCAGCGGGGCGGGAACTTATTCCATGAACCAGCCGTGGCTGGCGATCAGCGACTGGCCGGTCAGTGCATTGGTCGGGAAGCTGGCGAAGAACAGCGCCACTTCGGCAATGTCCGCGACCGTTGTGAATTCGCTGTCCACCGTGCCGCCCAGCATTACCCGGCTGATCACTTCGGCTTCCGGGATGTTCAGTTCTTTCGCCTGTTCGGGAATCTGCTTGTCCACCAGCGGGGTGCGCACGAAGCCGGGACAGATCACGTTGGTGCGCACGCCCTTCTTGCCGCCTTCCTTGGCGATCACGCGTGACAGGCCGAGCAATCCGTGCTTGGCGGTGACGTAGGCGCTCTTGAGCGGGCTGGCTTCCTTGGAATGGACCGAGCCCATGAAAATCACTGATCCCGATCCCGCCGCATACATGTGCGGCAGCACCGCCTTCGAGGTGAGGAACGCGCCGTCGAGATGGATCGCCAGCATCTTCTTCCAGTCGGAATAGCTGTAGTTTTCTACGGGGTTGACGATCTGGATGCCCGCATTGGAAACCAGCACGTCGATCCGGCCCCAGGCTTCCACCACGGCGGCGACCCCGGCATTCACCTGTTCCTCGCTGGTCACGTCCATGGCTACGGCCATGGCGGTGCCGCCCGAGGTGGTGATATCGTCAGCGGCCTTTTGCGCGGCATCCAGATTGAGATCGGCGATGACGACTGTGGCGCCTTCACGCGCGTAGATATCGGCGATGGTCTTGCCGATACCGCTGGCAGCCCCGGTTACGATGCAGACCTTGTCCTTGAGCTTCATGCGATTTCTCCCGTGGAATCAGAGGATGCAAGCGGGCGACGCAGCCGGTCGTTCGGCCGGTCGCCGGAAAGATCGAAGGTGACGATCTCGTCCGGGCTGACGTCGCGGTTTATCCAGTTGGGATGAGCCAGCGAATGGCTGGCGTCATGGTGGCCGCAGTGCCAGTGTTCATCGATGGTCATACGAGAGAACTCGTAGTCCTTTGAGTTCGTCTCATAGCCGTGCGCGCGGTTGATCAGGTGCATCACTGCCACCGCGCCCGCCGGGCGGCAATCGAGCAGGCGGGCCAGATCGGGATCGTCCTGAAACTCTTCGGGCAGGCGGCGGGCGAGGCGCTTGGCAGCGGCGCGAAGCTTCTGAAGGGCCTTGGAAGTATCGGTGTTGAGTCGGGTCCGGCTGGAGAAGCGGATGTCCTTTTCACGCTGGGCGATATCGGCCATCGTCGTCGGCACGATTCCGCGCGATGAGAACAGGTCCACCTGATAGACGTTCATTTCCCGCAGCGACCGGTTGTCGAGCACGTATTGCAGCGGGGTGTTGGAAACCAGGCCACCATCCCAGTACCATTCGCCGTCGATCTCCACCGGCGGGAAGCCGGGCGGCAGCGCTCCGCTGGCCATGATGTGTTCGGGGCCGATGGTGCGCTCGGTGTTGTCGAAGTAGGCGAAATTGCCCTTGAGCATGTTCACCGCGCCCACGCTGAAACGCATTTCGGCGTGGTTGAGCCGGTCGAAATCGACAAGATCCAGCAGCGTGCTGCGCAGAGGGGTGGTGTCGTAGTAGCTCAGCTGGGAAAGGTGGTTGGGCCATTCCGGCATGGGCATCGGCCAGCGTGGCGTAAAAAAGCCTGGAAGGCCAAGCGTTGCGGCATATTGCGCGGACGCCTCGTTGAAGGCGCGGCGGGCGAAGCCGATCGGCTCGTCCAGACGGTACTGCAATTCGCGCGATATGCCGTGCCAGAATGCCTTGAGCGCGGGAATGCGATCTTCGGGCGCGTTGCCCGCGATCAGTGCGGCGTTAACTGCGCCGATGGATATGCCCGCGACCCAGTCAGGCGCGATATCGCGCTGGGCCAAAGCTTCATAGACGCCGGCCTGATAAGCGCCAAGCGCTCCACCGCCTTGCAGCACGAGTACGGATTGGGGATCGGGATCAGGTGCATTCACGGCGCTTTCCTGTGTGAGAGGGGCCTGTTGCATTGCAGCATCTGGTCAACATGTGGGGGAAAGCGAGGTTCCTTTCAATGATGCTTTCCCGCCCCATCCGTAATCCGGCAGGTTGGTGCCTTACGCCTCCACTTCCTCAAGGCTGGGCTCGCTGGCGGCTTCCAGCAGGCGGCGTTCGATGGCCTTGATGCGCGGGACGGCGGTGATCTTCTCGCCCAGCAGGTCGGTAACGTAGAAGGTATCCGCCGCGCGTTCTCCATAAGTGGCGATGTGGGCGGAGTGGACCATCAGCTTCGATTCGAACAGGGCATGGGCCAGCCGGTTGAGCAGGGCCGGCCGGTCGCGCGCGTTGATCTCCACCACGGTGAAGCGGTTGGACGCCTTGTTGTCGAACAGGACGCGCGGGCGTACCTCGAAGGCGTCGGCACGGGGCCGTGCGTCGGGCTTGGCGACCAGCTGGGGCAGGATCTTGATGCGGTTGGCCAGCGCGTTCTCGATGGTCAGCTCAAGGCGGCGCAGCTGGGCATATTCCATGAACGGGCGGCCCAGCGGGTCCTGCACCAGAAAGTTGTCGACCGCGCGGCCCGATCGCGTCGTGTGGATGCGCGCGTCGATGATGTTGCCGCCCGCCAGATGGATGCCGCCGGCGATGCGGTAGAACAGGCCGGGGTGGTCGGATGCGATCACCGTCACCAGCGTGGCGCCGCGCGCGGGGTAGTATTCGGTGGAGATCGAAAGCGGTTCGTCCTCCGAAGCGTCGAACTGGACGAGGTTGCGGGCGATCACGTCCTCGGGCTCGGCGATCCAGTAGGCGTCGCCGAACTTGCTGCCGACCTTCTCGATCAGCGCCGCGTATTCCGGCCCGGTGGCCTCGACCGCGGCCTTCTTCGCCTCGACCCGCTTGGGGCGGCCGAACTCGGCATGGCCAAGGCGCAGGCGTTCCTCGGCCGCGCCGTAGAGCGTGGCGATCAGCTGGCGCTTCCACGAATTCCACGTACCCGGCCCGACCGCACGGATATCGACGATGGTGAGCACCGTCAGCTGGCGCAGGCGATCGACCGACTGCACCACCTCCACGAAGTCGGCGATGGTCTTGCCGTCCGACAAGTCGCGCTTCATCGCGGTGGCGGAAAGCAGCAGGTGATGGCGCACCAGCCAGGACACCAGCTCGGTCTCTTCCTCGTCCAGCCCGAAGCGCGGGCACAGCTTCAGCGCGATCTCGGCGCCGAGGATGGAGTGGTCGCCCTTGCGGCCCTTGGCGATATCGTGAAGCAGCACCGAGACGTAAAGCGCGCGGCGCGAACGGACCTTGTGGATCACCTCATGCGCCAGAGGATGATCGTCCTTCAGTTCGCCCTTCTCGATCCGCGAGACGAGGCCGATGGCGCGGATGGTATGCTCGTCCACCGTGTAGTGGTGGTACATGTCGAACTGCATCTGCGCGTTGACGCGGCCGAATTCGGTGACGAAGCGGCCGAACACGCCCGCCTCGTTGAAGCTGCGCAGCGCCACTTCCGGGTTCCGGCGGCTGGTGAGCAGTTCCATGAACAGGTCGTTGGCGCGCTTGTCATTGCGCACGTCGTCCTTGATCAGCGCGGCGTCGCGCGAAATCAGGCGCAGGGTTTCCGGGTGGATTTCCAGCCCCTCGCGCTCGGCCAGCACGAAGATCTCGATCATGCGGACCGGATCGGCCGCAAACCAGTCGTCGGACGGCGCGCGCAGGCGGCCGCCGAACACCTTGTAGCCCTTGAGCACCCGTTCGCGCGCGCGGAAACCGGCCAGCAGCCCGCGCGGCTGGCGCTTGGCGAACTGTTCGTCCAGCTGCGCCAGGAACACGCCGGTCAGGCTGCCCACGACCTTGGCCTGCAGGAAGAACATCTGCATGAACCGTTCCACCGCGCTTTTGCCGGGGCGGTCGGAGAAGTTCATGCGTGCCGCGACCTCGCGCTGGAGGTCGAAAGTCAGGCGGTCCTCGGCGCGGCGGGTAATGGTGTGCAGGTGGCAGCGCACCGCCCAGAAGAAGTTCTCGGCACGGCGGAAGCTGCGGTATTCCTTGGCGGTCAGCAGCCCGACATCGACCAGTTCGGCGGGGGAGCGGACCTTGTGAATATACTTGCCGATCCAGTAGAGCGTGTGGAGATCGCGCAGGGAACCCTTGCCCTCCTTGACGTTGGGCTCGACGACATAGCGGCTGTCGCCCATGCGCTTGTGCCGTTCCTCGCGCTCGGCCAGCTTCTCGACCACGAACTGGCGCTCGGTGCCGGACACGACATCCTTGAAGAAGCGGGCGCGCGCTTCCTCGTACAGATCCTGATCGCCCCAGACATAGCGGCCTTCGAGCATCGCGGTGCGGATCGTCAGGTCGGATTTCGACATGCGCACCATGTCGTCGAGCGAGCGGCTGGAATGGCCGATTTTCAGCGACAGATCCCACATGAAGTAGAGCATCGCCTCGATCACCTGTTCGCACCAGGGCGTCTGCTTGATCGGGGTGAGGAAAGCGATGTCGACGTCGGAATGGGGCGCCATCTCGCCCCGGCCGTAGCCGCCGACCGCCATGATCGTCAGCCGCTCTCCCTTGGAGCGGTTGCCCGCCGGGTAGACATTGGTGACGACATGGTCGTGGATCACGCGGATCAGCTGGTCGGTCAGGAACGCCTGGGCTTCCGCCACTTCATGACCGGCAGAAGGCTTGGCATCAAGGCGGCGGGCGATTTCCTCGCGTCCTTCGGCCAGCGCGCTGCGCAGCGTCTCCACGATATAGCGCCGCCCTTTGGCCGCCCCATAGGCTTCCACCAGCTTCTCGATCGTCTGCACGAGTTCGCGCCGGTCGATCACGGAACGCGGGGAAGGGATTCGGATCACACTCATGGCGGGATGATCTAGTCACTGGCGATGAATAGGAAAAGCATTCGTGGCGGGCACCCTGGCACCCAAAAGTGAAAACTCGGCTACCATCGCGCACCGGCCTATGCCAGAAGGCCGCCCATCGAGGCCGACAAGGCCCATTTCCATAAACTTCGTCCAGGTCGAAACACGAGGTCCGCCACTTGTCCCTGACACTGCTTGCCGCCGCCGCTCAGGCGCCAGAGCCCATCTACTGGGTCAACCTTGGCCTCAAGAACTACCTGTTCCGCATCGGCAGCTTCGAACTGCGCTGGTACTCGCTGGCCTATCTTGCAGGCATCGTGCTGGGGTACTGGCACCTCAGCCGCATGATCCGAGAACCCGGCGCACCGATGGCGCAGCGCCATGCCGACGATCTGTTCTTCTACTGCACGGTGGGCATCATCCTTGGCGGACGCCTTGGCTATGCCACGTTCTATACCGGCGGCAGTTCCGATATTCCCAGCCTGTGGCTGCATCCGGCCGAACTGGTGAAGCTGTGGCATGGCGGCATGAGTTTCCACGGCGGCCTCATCGGCGTGATGCTGGCGATGGCCTGGGTTTCCTGGCGCAACCAGCTGAGCCTGATCCGGGTGGCGGACTTCATATCCGTCTGCGTGCCTTTCGGCATGCTGTTCGGCCGTCTGGCCAACTTCGTCAACGGCGAGCTGTGGGGCCGCGTGGTCTCCGGGCCGCTGCCCTGGGCGATGGTATTCCCTGACGCCGGGCCGTTGCCGCGCCACCCCAGCCAGCTTTACGAAGCCGGGCTTGAGGGACTGTTGATGATCGTCATCATGGTGCCGCTGTTCTGGAAAACCCGCGCCCGTTTCCGGCCCGGCCTGCTGGTTGGTGTGTTCACCACCGGCATCGCCTCGGCCCGCTTCATCGTCGAGTTCTTCCGCGAGCCTGACGCCCAGTTGCAGCGCTTCGCGCAGGTTACCGGCCTGTCGATGGGCCAGTGGCTGACGATCCCGCTGATCCTGCTTGGCCTGTTCCTGATCAGTCGCGCACTGACCCGGCCCGAACTGTCGACCCGGCGCCCGATCGAGATCACCTGATGGCCGAAGAAACGGCGGGTCAGGAATCTCTGGCAGCCGTCTTCCGGCGGCTGATCGCCAACTACGGGCCGATCTCGCTCCAGCAGTACATGGGGGAATCGAACGCCCGCTATTACTCCGGCAAGGATCCGCTTGGCGGAGCGGGCGATTTCGTCACCGCACCCGAGATCAGCCAGATGTTCGGCGAACTGATCGGCCTGTGGCTGACCGATATCTGGATGCGCGCGGGCGCACCCGCGATGGTCCACTATGTCGAGCTTGGCCCCGGTCGCGGTACGCTGGCGCGCGATGCGCTGCGGGTCATGCGCCGTCAGGGGCTCAATCCGCAGGTCCATCTGGTCGAGGGTTCCGAGGCCCTGCGTGCCGAGCAGCGCAAGGTGGTGCCCGAGGCGCAGTGGCACGACGACATGGACAGCCTGCCCACAGACGGCGTGCTGCTGCTGGTCGGCAACGAGTTCCTCGACGCGCTGCCGGTGCGTCAGATGGTCAAGACTGCGGCGGGCTGGCGCGAACGTATGGTCGGCCTTGAAGGTCACCGTTTCGTGCCGGTCGCAGGCGATCGCCCGATGGATGCCGCCGTGCCCGAAGCATGGCTCGACGCGCCCGAGCAGACCCTGATCGAGACATGCCCCGGCGCCGCCGCCGTGGTGGATGAGATCGCTCGTCGCCTTGAAAGCCAGGGCGGCGCTGCCCTGCTGATCGACTATGGCTATGCGCAAAAGCGCACCGGTTCGACGCTTCAGGCCATTCGCGCGCACACCAAGGTCGATCCCTTCGCGCATCCCGGTGAGGCGGACCTTACCTGCCTGGTCGATTTCGCGACGATGGCCGAAGTGGCCGTTGCGGGTGGGGCGCGCCACCTGGGCACGGCGCCGCAAGGCGCGTTCCTGCGCGCGCTCGGCATCGAAACGCGCGCGGCGCAATTATGTAGCGTTGCGCCGCAGCAATCTTCTGCCATAAACTCCGACAAGGATCGACTGATCGACGAGGGGCAGATGGGGCAATTGTTCAAGGTCATGGGGCTGGCTGCACAAGGCTGGCCCGACGGTGCCGGTTTCGGCGCAGGCGTGTGATGGCCGGCGCAGCAAGGTCCATCGCACCTGATCGGCTGGAAAAGCTGCTCGGGGCACTGGCGCTCGTCATGCTGGGTTTCGTCGCGGTCGCGGTGCTCAAGGGCATGGCGGAATGGGCCAACATTCCCGGCGTCATCTGGCTGCACCTGCTTACCATCGTCGTTGCGCTGGCGCTGACGCCGGTCCTGCTGTGGAAGCGGCGGGGCACGCCCGGCCATCGTGCGCTTGGTTATGCCTGGGCAGCGGCGATGTTCCTCACTGCCGTCGACAGCCTTTTCGTGACGACGAAGCCCGGCCATTTCAGCCTGATCCATATCCTTTCGGTCTTCACCATCATCATGGTGCCGGTACTGGTGCTCGCCGCCCGCAGCGGCAACGTGGCGCGGCATCGCCGCACGGTGCGCGGGCTGATCATCGGCGCGCTGCTGATCGCGGGCTTCTTCACTTTCCCGTTCAACCGGCTGCTGGGGCACTGGCTGTTCAGCTGAAGGCGTCTGTCGATGGGCCATGGCCGCTCGTCGATTGCAAACCTTCTGTGCATCGATAGTCTGGCATCGCCACTCGGCTGCGCGCCTTTCAAGGTGCGCATCAACAGGGACACATCCGGGAGCACCATCGCCATGAGATTCGGCACCGTTCGTCGCGCCGTTCTGCTTGCCGCCGCATCGTTCGCCACGGCATCCGCCGTTCTGGCCGCACCGCCAGGGATGGCGGCCCCCAAGGTGGCGGCTGCTGCTGCCCCTGCGGCGGCGCAAGTGCCGGTGGAATATCACAAGCTGGCCAATGGCCTGAAAGTGGTGATCTCTCCCGACCATTCGGTGCCCACCGCCACCGTCGGCGTCTATTACGGCATCGGTTTCCGCATCGAGCCCAGGGACCGCACCGGCTTTGCGCACCTGTTCGAGCACATGATGTTCCAGGGCTCGAAGAATCTCGGGAAGGCGGAGTTCATCGGTCTCGTCAACGCCAACGGCGGGGTGCTCAACGGATCGACCCGGTTCGACTTCACGAACTACTACGAAGCGATCCCCAGCAACACGACCGAGACCTTCCTGTGGGCCGAAGCGGACCGCATGAAGGGGCTGGATATCACGCAGGATAATCTGACCAACCAGCAGGGCGTCGTGAAGAACGAGGTCAAGGTCAACGTCCTCAACCAGCCCTATGGCGGCTTTCCGTGGCTCGACCTGCCGCAGCTGGCGAATACCAACTGGTACAACGCGCATAACTTCTACGGCGATCTCAAGGAGATCGACGCGGCCACGTTGACCGACGTGCAGGCGTTCTTCAAGGATTACTACGCCCCCAACAACGCCGTGCTGGTGGTCGCCGGAGACGTTGACCCCAAACAGGTCATGGCATGGACCCAGAAGTATTTCGGCTCGATCCCGGCCTCGGCAAGCCTGAAATTCCCCGACATTTCCGAACCGCGCCAGACGGCGGAAAAGCGCTCGGAAAAAGTGGATGCGCTGGCGCCGCAGCCGGCGCTGGCATGGGCCTATCACGTCCCGCCCCGCAACACGCCCGAATGGGCGGCGATGCGGCTGATCGACCTTATGCTCATCCAGGGCGCGGACAGCCGGCTGACGCGTGTGCTCGTCAACCAGAAGGGCTATTCGGGCGATGTCTCGGGCGGGATCAACTGGCCGCTGGGCAGCGCCTATGATTACAACGGGCCGATGCTGTGGTCGGCGTTCCTGATCCATGGGCCGGAAGTGACCGACGATGCCATCCTTGCCGATATCGACGCGGTGGTTAAGGATCTGACCGACAACCTCGTCACCCCGGCGGAACTTGCCCGCGCCAAGACCAAGGCGCGTTCGGAGATCTACGATACCATGGGCGACGGCTATCGCTTCGGGCTGGTCAACCTGCTCGCCAGCTTTGCATTGTTCGATGACGATCCCGGCCGGATCAACCGGATGGAGGCGGAGATCGAGAAAGTCACTCCCGAACTCATCCGCAAGACCGCGCGCGAATATCTGCGTTCCACCAACCGTACCGTGATCAGCCTGAAGCCCGGCGCCGCCAGCACCACGACTGCTGCCGCTACGGCTCCGGCGGCAGCGAAGTAAGGGAGGACACAGCGATGACCATGATCCGCAATCTTCTCCTCTGCGCCGGCGCACTGGTGCTGACCGCCGCTCCAGCGATTGCCAGGGAAGCGGCGCCGCTACCGGCAGCTCCCAAACCTTTCGCGCTGCCGCCGCTGACCGAATTCACGCTGGCCAATGGCATGAAGGTCACGATGGCGCAGCACGGCAATGTGCCCAAGGTGACGATCGTCGCCAGCGTGCGCACCGGCAACATCGATGACGGGCAGAACGTCTGGCTGGCTGACCTTACCGGCGCGTTGATGAAAAAGGGCGCAGGCGGGCGCGACGCTTCGCAACTGGCCGAGGCTGCAGCCGGGATGGGCGGTGCGCTGGCGTTGTCGACCGGGCTGGATTCCAGTTCGGCCACGATCGACGTGCTGAGCGAATCGACGCCTGCCGCCGTCGCCCTCGTCGCCGACCTGCTCCAGCGCCCGGATCTCAAAGCGGAAGAACTGGAAAAGGTGCGCGCCGACATGCTGCGCAACCTGATGGTGGCCAAGTCCACTCCCGGCTCGATCGCGTCCGATGCGTTCGCGGCGGCGCTCTATCCCGAACACCCCTATGGCCGCACGTTCCCGACACCGCAGCAGCTGCAAGGCTATACGCTGGAGCAGATCAGGGCGTTTCATGCGGCAAACTTCGGCGCGGCGCGCACGCACCTTTACATCGTCGGCCGCTTCGACCCGGCGGCGGTGCGCGCGGCGGTGGAGAGGGCGTTCGGCGGCTGGGCGGCAGGCGCTGCGCCCACCGCTCTGCCCGTGCCTGCCGAGCCTGCGGCCAGGGTCGTGCTGATCGACCGACCCGGCGCGCCGCAGTCGACCGTGTGGATCGGCAAGCGCGTGGCAAGGCCCGGCTACGACATGGATTTCCGCGCCGCCAACACGCTGCTGGGCGGGTACTTCTCCTCGCGCATCACTCGCAATATCCGGGAGGACAAGGGCTATACCTATTCGCCTGGCGCCTCGCTGTCGCAGCGGGTGCAGGGGGCGTTCTGGGTGGAGGACGCGGATATCACCGCCGAATCGACCGGGCCTGCGATCACCGAGATCTACAAGGAAATCCGGCGCATGCAGGACACCTTGCCGACCGACGCCGAAGTGCAGGGCATCCGCAACTACATGAACGGGACTTTCGTGCTGGGCCTGTCATCGCGCGATGGGCTGGCGGGATCGCTGGCGAACCTCGACGTGCAGGGGCTGGGGGTGGACTACCTAAACGGCTACGTCAGTCGGGCCGGTGCGATCAGGGCAGCGGATTTCCAGACCGCCACGAAGCGCGAACTGCCGGTGGACAAGCTGAGCGTGGTCATCGTGGGGCCGCTGGAAAGCGTGCGGCCGCAGCTTGAACAGGTGAGCGAGATCGCGGCGAAGCTGCCGAAGAAGTAACGCTCCAGCGTCGTGCGCGGCGCTTCGACAGGCTCAGGGCGAGCGGGGTTGGGTTGGAGCAACCTCGCGAACCCGCTCAGGCTGAGCTTGTCGAAGCCGCTGCGTCCAAACCTACCCACCCGCCTTTTCCGCCAGCAACGCGGGCGTCAACACCTGAGGCAGCGTTTCGGCGCGGCCATTGCGGCCGTACCAGACGTAGAGCGGCACCCCGGCCGCACCCTGCTCGGTGAGGTAGCGGGTGATCGCCGGATCGCGCCGGGTCCAGTCGCCGCGCAGCACCGCGACCCCGGCCTTTTCGAAGGCGTTGCGGGTATCTTCGCGCTCGATCGCGGCGGCTTCGTTGACCTTGCAGGTGAGGCACCAGTCGGCGGTCATCCACACGAACACCGGCTTGCCGCTGGCGCGGGCCTTTGCCAGTGCTTCGGGCGAGAAGGCTTGCGCCTTGATGATCGATGCTTCTTCCTGCGCATGCGGTTGGGGTTCCGGCATCGTCAGCACGCCGACGGCCAGCACCGCCACTGTGGCGAAAGCGGGCATGAGCGCGCGCTTTCCGGCACGCTGCGCACGCCCGACGAGGCCGAGCAGCGCCAGTACCAATGCCGCCAGCGCGCCGACATAGGCCAGCGAAGCCGATCCGCCGAGGCGCCAGATCAGCCAACCCAGCGCTAGCGCGGTCAGCCCCATCGGCACCGCCATGACCCGCCGGAAGGTCACCATCCACTTGCCCGGCCGGGGCAAACGGGCGCGCAGGGCTGGGACGAAAGCGACGGCAAGGAACGGCAGCGCGATGCCAAGGCCCAGCGTTGCGAACAGTGCCATCGCGGGCGCGACCGGCAGCAGCAGCGCCGCGCCCATCGCGCTTGCCATGAACGGGCCGGTGCAGGGCGTCGCCACGAATGCAGCCAGCAGGCCGGTCGCGAAGGCGCTTTGAGGTGACCCGGCCGAAGCGAAGCCGGGAACGGAAAATTCGAACAGTCCCAGTAGGTTGGCCGTGATCGCCACCGCCAGCGCGAAGAGCGCGACGACGACGGCCGGCTCCTGCAACTGGAAGGCCCAGCCGACCTGCTCGCCGCCGGCCCGCAGCGCCAGCAGCATCGCGCCAAGGCCAAGGCAAGCGATGATCACGCCCGCCGCATAGGCGAGGCCCTCGATCCGCGCATGGGCCTCGCTCTCTCCGGCGCGGGCGAGGCTGAGGGCTTTGAGCGAAAGGATCGGGAAGACGCAGGGCATGACGTTGAGCAGCAAGCCGCCCGCCAGCGCCGCCAGCAGCAGCCAGGGCAGGGCGGGGAGCTTCGGCGCCTCGCTGCCCGCCAGCATCGTGCCGCCGCTGGGCACCGGGCCGGGCTTTGCGGTCAGGGAGATGCCGTTGCCCGCGGCGTCGAGGCGCAGGACGGCGTCGATTCCCTCGGCATTCTGCGCGGCGAAGCGCGCGCGGGGGATCGTCACCAGCAGCATGTCACCCTTGCGCGCAAAGGCTTGCGGGGCGGCGTAGTCGATCAGCTTGTCCTGCCCGACGAAGAGGTGCGGGGCATCCAGCGGGACCGTCGCGGGCAGCGGGATGGCAAGGCGCAACGCCTTGTCGTTCAAGGAAAAAGCGGCTGGTGCATCAAGCGGCGCGGGCAGGCGCTGGGTCCATGTGTCGAAGCGCGGATCGTGTGCCGCGTCGGCGACGATCTCGGTCGCGAGTTCGGTGCGTTCGGGGACGCAGATCTGTTCGGTGCAGGCCAGCCACTGGGCTTTGAGACGCACGGGAATCCGCGCCTTTCCGGCAGGCACCGTGACCGGGACCAGCACCGCGTATTCGCTTTCGTAGACGTGGTTCATCAGCCCCTGAACCACCAGCGTCTGCGGCACCGGATAGCGCGGCTGGCCGGTCTTCACGCCCTCAGGCATGTCCCACGAAAGCTGCATGCCAAGGCCCGCATCGCCCGGATTGAGCCAGTATCCGTGCCATCCCGCCTCGGGTGTCATGCGGATGGCAAGGGTCGCTTTCCCATCCTTCACCGGCCCGGCGAGCAACTGAGCCGCGATATGGGTGGGCGCGGCGCGGGCGGGGACCGAACCGGCACCCAACAGCACCATAACGGCACCTAGCAGGACCATAAGATGACACAGAACTGTCACAGGCAGTCGGTAGCGGCGCTTTTGCATGGTGCTCCGTGGGTTAGGCGAGTCTTGCGCCCGGTCGACGATCGCGTCATCGCAGCATCTGCATCCAACGCTCGGACTTTTCAAGGAACCTCCCCCGATGCGCCTGCCGCTCTCCTCGCTCGTCGTTGCTCTCGCGCTCGGCACTTCCGCCCCCGTCTTCGCGCAGGAGGCGGCCCCGTCCTCGGCCCCGGCCCCGGCCCCGGCCCCGGCGGCAGAGGCCGCTCCCCGGACTCCGCCCAAGCTGATCGTCGCCATCTCGGTCGATCAGTATTCGTCGGACCTGTTCCAGCAATATCGCGAGCGTTATTCCAAGGGCCTCAACCGGCTGCTGACCGGCGCGGTGTTCCCTTCGGGCTTCCAGTCGCACGCGGCGACCGAGACGTGCCCCGGCCACTCCACCCTGCTGACCGGCGTTCACCCCAACCGTACCGGCATTCCGGCGAACAGCTGGTTCGAGCCGGGCATCGGGCGTGAGGACAAGGAGGTCTACTGTTCGGAGGACGAAACCAACCCTGCCAGCAATTCGCAGGATTCGGTGATCAGCCCGATGCACCTCAAGGTGCCGACGCTGGGTGATCTGCTGAAAGCGAAGAACCCCGCCACGCTCAACGTCGCGGTTTCCGCCAAGGATCGCGCGGTGGTGATGATGAGCGGGCATACCTCGGATGCGGCCTACTGGATCAAGGGCAAGGGCTTCGTCACGTATGACGACCGCAAGCTTTCCGCCGCTGCCGTGGCGCAGAATGCCGCGATCACCAAGGCGGTGGAGGCCGGCGACGGCGATCTGCCCGCGCCAGGCTGGTGCGCGCCTTACGACCATGCGGTCAACCTTGGCAGCTTCTCGATCGGTACCTTCCGCTTCCCGATCAAGCCGGGCGATTACAAGAGCTACCTCAACGGCCCGCGCGTCGATGACGTGACCACGGACATGGCGATCCGCCTGCTCGACGAGATGCCGCTGGGCAAGGATGACGTGCCCGACGTGCTTTCGGTCAGCTATTCGGCGAACGACAAGGTCGGTCATGCCTTCGGGACCGAGGGCGTGGAGATGTGCATCCAGCAGAACGTGCTGGATGCGACGATCGGCCGCCTGCTTGCCGCGCTTGACGCGCGCGGGATCGACTATGCGGTGGTGCTCAGCGCCGACCATGGCGGCATCGATGCGCCCGAGCGCCTGAAGCTGCAGGGCGTGCCCGAAGCCAGCCGCCTTGATCCGGCGCTGACCGACAAGGGCCTCTCCGCCTTGGTCTCCAAGGCGACTGGCATCGTCCCCAAGGACGGTCCGCTGCTCTACGGCGCGGGCGCTTCGGGTGACATCTGGCTGAACGCAGGGCTTACGGCGGCGCAGCGCAAGAAAGTGATCGCCACCCTCATGACGCAGCTCAAGGCCAATCCGCAGATCGCGGGCGCCTATACCGCCGACGAACTCGCGAAGGTGAAAGTCCCCGCCGGTCACCCGCAGGACTGGACCCTGATCGAGCGCGTTGCCGCATCGTTCGTGCCGGGCCGTTCGGGCGACGTGCTGATGATGACAAAGCGCGCGGTCGTTCCCGGCGTGGCCCCGCGTCCCGGCGGCGCTTCGACGCACGGCAGCCCGTGGGATTATGACCGCCGCGTACCGATGCTGTTCTGGCGCAAGGGCCTGACCACGATGGAGCAGCCCCAGCCGGTGGAAACCGTCGATATCGCACCCACCCTTGCCGCGCTGGTCGGTTTGAGCGAACCTGCAGGCACGTGGGACGGAAGGTGCCTCGACATCTACGCCGGGGAGGCCGATAGCTGCTCGCGATGAGCGACTCGAATATCGTTAGTGCAGCGCCGGAAAGGCGCGACCTGATCATCCTGGGCGGCGGCCTTGTCGGCATGACGCTGGCGCTTGCCGCTGCCCGCGCGGGGATCACCGCCCACGTGGTCGACCGGGCCGACCCGGCTGACCTCGTGGCCGAAGGTGCGGATGGCCGCGCCTCGGCGATCTCGACGGCAAGCTGGAACCTGTTCGCCAATATCGGGCTGGGGCCGCAACTGGCCGCGCTCGGCTGCCCGATCGATTCGATTGCGGTGACCGACGGGATGAAGCCGGGCCGCATCGATTTCACGCCCAAGGGCGATGAGGGCAGCCTTGGCCGCATGTACGCCAACCGTGACTTGCGCATCGCCCTGTTCGATGCCGCGCGCGATGAGCCGAACATCGCCTGGCACGTGCGCACCGAAGCCGTGCGCAAGGATCGCAGCGCCCACGGCGTCGAAGTGGAGCTGTCCGATGGGCGCGTGATCACCGGATCTCTGCTGGTGGCGGCGGAGGGGCGCCAGTCGCCCACCCGTGACGAAGCCGGCTTTGCGCTGGCGAAATGGGAATACCACCACCGCGCCTTCGTGACCGGGTTGTTCCACGAAAAGCCCCACGGCAACACTGCATGGGAAATCTTCTATCCGGCCGGCCCCTTCGCGCTGCTGCCGCTGCTGGATGACGATCAGGGGCGCCACCGCAGCGCGCTGGTGTGGACCGTGGCGGAAAAGGACGCGGCGGGCGTCATCGCCATGCCTGACGCGATGTTCGTCAACGAAGTGATGGAGCGGATGCATGGCGTGTTCGGCAGGATCGAACTGTCCGCCCCGCGCATGAGCTATCCCTTGCGCTTCCACCATGCGGGCCGCGTGGTGGACGACCGGCTCGCGGTGATCGGCGATGCCGCGCACGGGATGCACCCGATCGCCGGGCAGGGCCTGAACCTGGGCCTGCGCGATGTCGGCGCGCTGGTCGAAGTGCTGGTCGAAGGGATGCGCCTTGGGCTTGAGCCGGGCGATGCGCAACTGCTTGCCCGCTACGAAAAGTGGCGCAGTCTGGACAGCCTGATGGTCATGGCCGCCACGGACGGGCTGACCCGCCTGTTCGGCGTTCCCGGCCGCAGCGCCAGTGCGGTGCGGCGCCTTGGCATGGGCGTGGTTCAGCGCACCCCCATGCTCAAGCGCTTCTTCATGGACGAGGCGCGCGGCATGTCGGGCAAGCTGCCCGAGCTGCTGCAGGCGTAAGCGCCGGTCTGCAGGCCCGCCGCCGGCGGACCTGCAGAAGATTGTTCAGAAATCGACGCTCAGCGATGCGCTGAAGCGGCGGCCGTCGAGGATGTAGGCAAAGCCGTCTTCCGGCGTGACCTGCTTGTTGGTCAGGTTGTAGACGCCCAGGTTCAGGCGCAGGTCCTTCTTGGGCTTGATGACCAGCCCCAGGTTGTAGAACGTATAGGGCGGATAGCGGAAGTCGTTGGTCGCCGAACCGCTTGAGTTCGTGGTCCGGCCCGAAGTCTTGCCGCGATAGTTCAGCTGCCCCCAGACCTTCAGGTTGTCGGTCGCGTCCCAGTCCAGTGATGCGTTGAACATGTGTTCGGGGATGTCGTTGAGCGGCTTGCCCTTGTTGTTGCCCGAAGTCTGCTCCGTCTGCGAATAGGTGTAGCTGTGGCGATAGCGCAGGCCGTTCAGCACGCGCCAGTCGAAGGTCCACTCCACGCCCTTCAGTTCAGCCGTGTCGACATTGACATAGGTGGTGTAGCCGTACTGGTGCGCCGGATAGGTCACGCCGCCGTAGACGCATTCCACGTTCGCCTCGCAGATGCGCCCGGTGCGCAGCAGCTTGTCCTTGAAGTCGCTCTTGTAGGCGGTCAGGCTGGTGGAAATCCCGGCGCTGCGGCTGGAATAGCTGATGCCGGCTTCGTAATTGGTGGTCTTTTCCGGCTTCAGGTCGGGGTTGCCGATGATCACGCCGCCCCTCGACGTCGATCCGAAATCGGTCGCCGCCATGCGCAGGCTGGGCACCTTGTAGCCCGAAGTGATCCCGCCCTTGACCGTCAGGTTTTCGGTCACGGTATAGACCGCGTAAGCCTTGGGGCTGAAGCGGGTGCCGAAGGTTTCGCTATGGTCAAGACGCCCGCTCAGCAGCAGCGAGAGGTTGTCGATGATCTCCCAGTTGTCTTCAAGGAACGCTGCGTACTGCTTGCGATCCATCGTCACCACGTCGGTGGGCACCACAAGGCCGGGCAGGTTCAGGCCGTTGGTGGCGCCGTCCTGCAGCTTTTCGTGGAAGTAGTTGAGGCCGCCGACAATCTTGTGGCGCGATAGCGACAGCGCGGCCTGGGTATTGGCCACCAGCGTGTCGAAGCCGATGGAATTGCCCGTGGTGGCGTTCACGCGGGTCGGGTTGGATGAGGTGTCGTAAGTGACGTAGCTGTTCCACACGAGGTTGCCGTAATCGCCCTCATGCGTGATGAAGTAGTTGTCGCGCAGGGACTTGCTGAAGGTCGTTTCCTCGCCTTCGGCAATGCTCTTGCCGGGGTGCGCGGTGCGTTCCTGGATGGTGTGGCCGCCCCCTGCGGTGAAGGTGTTGGCATCGTCCAGACGGAAGCTCAGCTTGCCGCCGATGTTGCGGCGCTTGAATTCGGGGTCGGCCGCCGCGCTGTCGCTGCCGCCGACGAAGTCCGCCTCGTCCTGATAGCGAAGGCCGCCGGTGATCTGCAGCGAAAGGCGGTCCCTGATGATCGGCACGTTGAGCGCAAGGCTGGCATTGATGCCGTCCTTGGTCACGTCGTTGCCGGGGCCGGCCTTGATGTATTCGGTGGTGAAGCTGCCGCCGAAGTCGTTCATCACCTTCTTGGTGATGACGTTGATCACGCCGCCGATCGCGTCCGACCCATAGAGCGAGGACGCCGGGCCGCGGATGACTTCGATGCGTTCGATCGAATCAAGCGGCGGCAGGAAGTTGACGGGCGTACCTGCCTGCGCGCCGTTCAGGCCGAATGCCTGATTGTCCTGCATGCGCTTCCCGTCGACGAGGAACAGCGTGTAGTCCGAACTCATGCCGCGCATCATGATCGACTGCTCGACGCCGCCGCCCTGGATATGGACGCCGGGCACGTTCATCAGCACGTCGGTGATATCGGTATAGGAGCGCTGCTTGATCTCGTCGGCGGTGATCACCGAGATCGTCGCCGGGGCGTCCTTGACGTTCAGTTCATAGCCGGTGGCCGAAACGACGATATCGTCCGGGATCGGTTCGGATCGAGAATAGGAACTGCCCGCCTGAGCGTCCGCTGCCTCCGCAAGCGCCGCGGTGGGCAGGGCCGAGAACATGGCGAGCGACGTCGTCGCGAGAATACGCGTGCGAATAGTGATCACTGAAAACCCCCTTTTGATTCAATGCATCATGGCGCTTCCCGCGCGCCCGGTAACAGGCTTGAGTAAAGCGCCCCGCCCGCATCCCTCCCTGGAACGAACCTGCTTTGCATCGTAATTTCTGCTAATGCGAATTGTTCGCGGCCAATATGGGGGAGGTTGGGGGATGGCAATAATCAGGGATGGATAAGCGCTATTCGCTGGCGCATGCGGCCAGTATCGGGCGCATCAGTCCGAAAGAAAAAGGGGCGCCCGACCGATGTCGGGCGCCCCTTCCTGATTCCAGCACGCCGTCTGAACGGCGCGGTTTTTGTTAGACGTCGAGGTTGGCGACGTTGAGGGCGTTTTCCTGAATGAAGTCGCGGCGCGGTTCGACGATGTCGCCCATCAGGCGGGTGAAGATTTCGTCGGTCACGTCGGCGTCCTCTACCTTGACCTGCAGCAGCACGCGGTTTTCCGGGTCCAGCGTGGTTTCCCAAAGCTGTTCCGCGTTCATTTCGCCCAGACCCTTGTAGCGGGCGATCGACAGGCCCTTGCGCCCGGCGGCCAGCACCAGCGCGAGGAGCTGGCTGGGGCGGGTGATCACGTCGGCGCCGTGCAGCGGGCGAGCGGTGGCGGGGGCTTCTTCCTCACCCTCAGCCGCTTCGGTGGCTTCGGGTTCGACTTCGGCGGCGCTGGCGCGCACGAAGCGGGCGGTACCGGCGTAAACTTCGGCGTTCTCAGCGGCAAGGCGGGCCAGCTTGCGGGCCTCTGCGCTGGACAGGAAGCTGCCTTCGATCTTGTGGTGATCGGTGACGCCGCGCCACAGGCGCTCAACCTCGACGGTGCCGTCTTCGGAGAGGCGGGCAGACCAGCGCGCTTCGGTGTCGCCGCGATCGAGCCATGCGGCGGTGCGGGCAAGCGCGGCGCTGCGGGCTTCGGCCGACAGGTCGGGCTCGAAGGTGCCGGCCAGCGCCAGTGCCTCGACGATCATCGGATCGTAGCGGCGCGGCACGAAGGCCATCAGGTTGCGCATGCGGATCGCGTGTTCGACCAGACCTTCAAGGTCGGAACCGAGGCGTGCCCCGCCCGATGTTTCCAGCACGCGGCCATTCAGCCCGGCTTCGACAAGATAGCGATCGAGCGCCGCGTTGTCCTTGAGGTAGACCTCGCTGCGGCCCTTCGACACCTTGTAGAGCGGCGGCTGGGCGATGAAGAGATGCCCGGCGCGGATGATTTCGGGCATCTGGCGGTGGAAGAACGTCAGCAGCAGGGTGCGGATGTGCGCACCGTCGACGTCTGCGTCGGTCATGATGACGATCTTGTGGTAGCGCAGCTTCTCAAGATTGAAATCGTCGCGGATGCCGGTGCCCATCGCCTGGATCAGCGTGCCGACTTCCTTGGAAGAGATGATGCGGTCGAACCGCGCGCGCTCGACGTTGAGGATCTTGCCCTTGAGCGGCAGGATCGCTTGCGTCTTGCGATCGCGGCCCTGCTTGGCGGAGCCGCCTGCCGAGTCACCTTCGACCAGGAACAGTTCGCAGAGCGAGGGATCGCGCTCCTGGCAGTCGGCCAGCTTGCCGGGGAGCGAGGCGATGTCCATCGCGCCCTTGCGGCGGGTCAGTTCGCGGGCGCGCTTGGCGGCTTCGCGGGCGGCCGCAGCGTCGATGATCTTCTGGACGATCGACTTGGCGTGCGCGGGGTTCTCTTCCAGCCACTCCGTCATGCGGTCGGCCATCAGGCTTTCCAGCGGCTGGCGCACTTCGGAGGAGACCAGCTTGTCCTTGGTCTGCGACGAGAACTTGGGATCGGGCAGCTTGACCGAGACGATCGCGGTAAGCCCTTCGCGCATGTCGTCGCCGGTGAGCGAGACCTTTTCCTTCTTCAGCAGCCCGGACTTTTCCGAATAGCTGTTGAGCGTGCGGGTCAGCGCCGCGCGGAAGGCTGCAAGGTGGGTGCCGCCGTCACGCTGCGGGATGTTGTTGGTGAAGCACAGGACGTTTTCGTAATACGAATCGTTCCATTCCAGCGCCACATCGATGCCGATGCCGTCCCGCTCGGACGAGATCGCGATGGGCTCCGCCAGCAGTGCGGTCTTGTTGCGGTCAAGGTACTGCACGAAGGCCGCGATGCCGCCTTCGTAGAACAGGTCGTGCTCCTTGACCTCTTCGTGGCGCTTGTCACGCAGCTTGATGCGCACGCCCGAGTTGAGGAACGCCAGTTCGCGGTAGCGGTGCTCCAGCTTGTCGAAGTCGAATTCGGTGACGTTCTTGAACGTGTCGGTGGAGGCGAGGAAGGTCACGCGGGTGCCCTTCTTGAAGCCGTCTGCGTCCGGGTTCTGTTCGGCCTTGGGGGCAGGGCCCTTGACCACCAGCGGGCCAACGGCATCGCCGTGGGCGAACTTCATCCAGTGTTCCTTGCCTTCGCGCCAGATGGTCAGCTCCAGCCATTCCGACAGCGCGTTGACGACCGAGACGCCTACGCCGTGAAGGCCGCCCGAAACCTTGTAGGCGTTATCGTCCGAGGTGTTCTCGAACTTTCCGCCCGCGTGAAGCTGGGTCATGATGACTTCGGCCGCCGATACGCCTTCTTCGGGGTGGATGCCGGTCGGGATGCCGCGGCCGTTATCCTCCACCGAAACCGAGCCGTCCGGGTTCAGTTCGATCAGCACGAGGTCGCAGTGACCTGCCAGTGCTTCGTCGATGGCGTTGTCCGAAACCTCGAAGACCATGTGGTGCAGGCCCGAGCCGTCATCGGTATCGCCGATATACATGCCGGGGCGCTTGCGGACCGCGTCGAGGCCCTTCAGCACCTTGATCGAATCGGCGCCGTAGGAGTTCTGGTTCTTGTTTTCGGAAGTGCTGGACATGCCGAGCATATAGGGTTTGCGGCCCCTAAACCCAAGCGAAACCGGGCGCGCGGGCCATGTTTTCCACAAGGGTGCGACGGTCATCCGACGAGGCTGCGGCCAATGGATGGGCAGGGGATGCGGATCGATATGACGACCTTGTGACTTCGGCGCGCGCAATCGCGATGAAGCGGCGGGGCGCAAAGGTTTGCAGCGCAGTAAAGATGATCAGTATTAATACTCAAATAAGTATATCAACGTAGCTTCACCGCCGAATCAACGGGGTGAAGCACAGGTGACAACAGCCATTTCCAGGCGCGAACTCGTCTGGCCGAATCTGGCCAAGGCGGGGTGCATTCTGCTGGTGGTGCTCATGCACCTGGGTGAGCAGGTAGGGCAGATGCCCTGGGTCGCCAATTCCGAACTGGAGGCGGGCTGGCACGTCGTCAACGGTTTCATCCGGCCGGTACGCATGCCCCTGTTCTTCCTGGTGTCGGGGCTGCTCGCGTCGGATTCGATCATGCGGCCACGTGCCGATACGCAGCGCAACCGGCTGGTAAAGCCGCTTTACCTCTACTTCACATGGGGGCTGATCTATCAGTTCTTCTTGCCGATGGACGCGGCGGCATCGTGGACCGAACTGACCTACCACAACCATCTGGTGCCCGTCCTGCTGCTCGCGCGGATGTCGTGGTATCTGGTGGCGCTGGGCATCTATTACCTGCTGACGCGCATCACTCTGCCGCTGCCGGTCTGGGCAACGCTGCTGCTGTGCGCGGTGCTCTCGGTGCTGGGCACGGTGTTCGAAGGCCAGCTTGCCGCGCATGAGCCCAAGATGCTGCGTTGCGCGATCTTCTTCGTTGCGGGCGTGCGCATGAAGGATGAGATCCTGGCCTTCGTCGAACGGGCGAGCGCGTCGCGGGTGCTGCTGCTGGGGGCGGGCTATCTGGCGGGTGCGGCGCTGGCGCTGAAGTCCGACACGTTCCTGCTGCCGGTGGACGTGCTGGCGGTGGCGGCCGGCGCTATGCTTTGCGTGCTGGTCGCGCGGCGTGGCTCGGTGCTGATCCGGCCTGCGTCGTGGCTGGCGAAGCGGACCCTGCCGATCTACCTGCTGCATTTCCTGATGATGCCGGCGCTGGCGTTCCTGATCGAGCGCTGGGCTGCGCCGGTGCTGGGCAGCGTCTGGGCGGGGGCCATCTATCCGCTCGTCGCGGTGCCGGTGGTGGTGGTGGCGTGTCTTGCGGGCAATGTGTTGCTGGTGCGCACGCGTGCGGCAGGCTGGCTGATGGACCTGCCGACGTGGCAGCGGCCTGCGCCAAAGCCTTCGGCCACGGTTCAGGCAGGCATGGAAGGGCCGGTCAAACTGGCCGCCTGATCCACATACGAAAAAAGGCGGCCCAAGGGCCGCCCTTCTCGTGGGTAATTCAGGGTTACGCCCCCTGGGCCTGATGATCAGGCGAGGGTGAGCGCAAACGCCAGCGCGCTGGTGCCCAGCGCGGCAGCGAACCCGAACGTCCGGTGGACGAGGGTCATGATAAAGGCTCCTGCAAACATTCTTTTGGTTTCATCGCATGTGCGGAACGTTCCGGCGTTCCGCCCTGCTAGCCGCGTGAAGCGTTCCGGCGCCTCATGCTGCGATGCGGCAAATAGCGATGCTTAAAAATTGCGCAAATTCAAAAGCGTCAATTTATGTTGCATGAAACGCAATGAAACCCGTTTGTTTCGTGCAAGACGCTCAATCTGCAGTCGGAAACCGGCAGTTTTGCGTTGCCTCTTTGGTTTTTACGCTTTTCAATCGACGTCTCCGCCAATTGCGTGACGGTGCGATGTGAAAGCTGCTGCCTAAAAAATGGGCAGCAATCCACCCTGCGGTCAATGCTGCATTGCGAGCGTGAAAAGCAGGTCGTGGCAGTGCCAGCTCGAATAGTGCGCGCGGGCGGCGTTCGGGGAACGAATTATGCGCCGATCGCCCCCTTTCTGGGACTGGACAGCAAACGCGCGCGCGACTAGTGGCTCGCCATGAATATCCAGCCCACCGAATCCGTTCTGATCGTCGACTTCGGCAGCCAGGTGACGCAGCTGATTGCGCGCCGTGTGCGCGAGGCCGGCGTCTATTCCGAAATCGCCCCCTTCAATGCCGCCGAGGAAGCCTTCCACCGCATCAATCCGGTGGGCGTCATCCTTTCGGGCTCGCCCGCTTCGGTGCTGGACGAGAACGGCCCGCGTATCCCTGACGTGATCCTTGAAAGCGGCCGCCCGATCCTGGGCATCTGCTACGGCCAGCAGTCGCTCATGCATCAGCTGGGCGGCGAAGTGACCGGCGGTGACGCGGGTGAGTTCGGCCGCGCTTTCATCGAGATCGCGGACGAATGCGCGCTGTTCAACGGGCTTTGGAAGGTCGGCGAAAAGCATCAGGTCTGGATGAGCCATGGCGACAAGGTGACCAGCCTTGCCCCCGGCTTCCGCCCGGTCGCCTCCAGCCCCGGCGCTCCGTTCGCGGTCATCGCCAACGACGAGAAGCGCATCTACGCGATGCAGTTCCACCCCGAAGTCGTGCACACGCCCGACGGCGGCAAGCTTCTCAAGAACTTCGTGCGCCACGTCTGCGGCCTTGCCGGTGACTGGACGATGGCGGAATTCCGCAAGACCAAGATCGACGAGATCCGCGCCCAGGTTGGCGAAGGCCGGGTGATCTGCGGTCTGTCGGGCGGCGTCGATTCGGCGGTGGCGGCAGTGCTGATCCATGAAGCGATCGGCGATCAGCTCACCTGCGTCTTCGTCGACCACGGCCTGATGCGCATGGGCGAGGCCGATCAGGTCGTCAGCCTGTTCCGCGGCCACTACAACATCCCGCTGGTCCACGTCGATGCGTCGACGCTGTTCCTCAAGGGGCTGGAGGGCGTCACCGACCCCGAAGCCAAGCGCAAGTTCATCGGCAAGACCTTCATCGACGTATTCGAGGATGAGGCGAACAAGATCGGCGGCGCCGAATTCCTGGCGCAAGGCACCCTCTACCCCGACGTGATCGAGAGCGTCTCGTTCACGGGCGGCCCCTCGGTGACGATCAAGAGCCACCACAACGTCGGCGGCCTGCCCGAGCGCATGAACATGAAGCTGGTCGAACCGCTTCGCGAACTGTTCAAGGACGAAGTGCGCGAACTGGGCCGCGAACTGGGCCTGCCCGACGTGTTCGTCGGGCGTCATCCGTTCCCCGGACCCGGTCTGGCGATCCGCATCCCCGGCGAAGTCAGCCGCGAACGTTGCGACATTCTGCGCAAGGCGGATGCCGTATACCTTGAGGAAATCCGCAACGCGGGCCTCTACGACGCGATCTGGCAGGCTTTCGCGGTGCTGCTGCCGGTCAAGACCGTGGGCGTCATGGGCGACGGGCGTACATACGACAGCGTCTGCGGCCTGCGCGCGGTCACATCGACCGACGGCATGACGGCGGACATCTACCCCTTCGATGCCGCGTTCCTCAGCCGCGTGGCAACCCGCATCATCAACGAGGTGAAGGGCATCAACCGCGTGGTCTACGACTACACATCGAAGCCGCCCGGCACGATCGAGTGGGAGTGATTTGCCGTCTGGCACCGACAGGTAGTCAGTAGCACGAAAACGGAACTAAGCCCGCAGAGATGCGGGCTTATTTTCGTTTTGGCGTTTGCCTGCCCGATGTTCGCCGTCGCGATCAGTGGCGACGGGCCGTGCGAATGCATGCCCTTTTCCGACGCGTTTTGAGGGTCGTTGGGCTGGCAGCATTCCGATCAGGGGATGTCCCGAGTGCGGCATGGGGAAAACCCCGATGATCGATGACGGCGCCGGGGCGTAACGTTCCGCAAGGCAAGGTGATCTGCGGTTGCAGAGCCGCCGGGCCCAATGTGGCTGTCCTGCTGTTGGTCAAGGCAGGCTGTTCTTGTGAGGAACATTCTATGGAGCGTCACTTCCGATCGAAGTACCCTTGCCGGATCCGTTCCGGTTCTGCCGTTGCAACTGCCACGCTCCGTTTGGGCAGGGCCATTCGCCCCTCTGCTTCGCTGGGTGTCATCGCTGCAGCGCTGCTGTGGCAGGCACCCGTGCAGGCGCAGACGCTGTCGGACGATTTCTGGATCAATGTCCAGGCCTATTACCCCAAGGTCGATACCAGGGTTCGGGTGGACGCCAATACCGAACAGGCCATCGGGACCGATATCGATCTGGAGCGCGATCTTGATCTGGACGGCAAGGAAGTGCTCCCCGCAGTTTCGGCCGGAGCCCGGTTCGGGCGGGTCGTCGTGGGCGCGGACTTCTTCAGGCTCAAGCGCAGCGGATCGGTGGGGCTGGCCCGCGAGATCGAGTTCGACGGTACGACATATCCGGTCAATGCCCGCGTCGACAGCGGGTTTTCCAGCGACGTGTACCGCCTGACGGTCGGCTATGCCTTCGTCAGCCAGCCCGATCTGGAAATCGGTGCAGCGCTGGGTCTGCATGCGACCAATTTCCGCGTGTCTTTGTCCGGAGAGGCGTCAGCAGGCGGTGAGGGGGTAGAGGTCACCGCGCGGCGCAAGGAAGTGTTGGCTCCGCTGCCGACCATCGGCCTGTTCGCCACCTGGCAACCGGCTCCGCGCGTGGAACTGACGGGCCGCGTGGACTACCTCTCGCTCAAGATCAGCGATTACGATGGCAAACTGCTGAACCTGCAGGCAGGGGCGGCCTATCGCCTGTTCGAGCACGCCAGCCTGGGTCTTGCCTATCGCTATGTCGATTATCGACTGGGGGTGGAGAAGGATTCGTGGAGCGGCCGGGTGCGCTACAAGCTGCGCGGCCCGGCACTGATCCTGCAGGCGTCCTTCTGAACCACGCGTTCTTTTGAACCAGGGGGTGGCGCGTCAGCCCTGCGACGCGCCGCCCTGCTTCGTCAGCAGATGGAGCAGCGGCAGGGAGATGAGCGTCGAGATCACCATCGACATGACGATCGCTGCCGGCGCGAGCTTCGCATCCGGGAAGCTGTGGGTGGCAATGGCCACGGCGACGCCGGGATGGCGCGATGCAGCGGCGAGGGCCAACGCGGTACGATCGCCCGGATCCTTGCCGCCCAGCATGTAGCCGGCGGCAAGCCCGGCGATGATTGCCGCCGTCAGCACCGCCAGCGTGCCTTGTCCGATCAGATGGATGATCGCGGGCATCAGGACGATGACCAGGCCCAGCATGGCCACCACCAGAAGCAGCGACCCCAGTTTGCTGCCGATGGAGCTGACGATATCGACGTGGCGGCCCAGAACCGGTCCCGCGATCAGCCCAAGGAACAGCGGGAGGAGAATGGAGATCACCAGCGGCATCGCCACGCTCATCGGGGTGATGCTTGCTTCCGCGTCCAGCAGATATGCGCCCAGCGACACGCCGAAAGGCGCGATGACGATCGAGGCGAGGGTGGCGAGGATCAGCAGCCCGGTTACGTAGCAGGCATGACCGCCTGCCTTGATCTGCTTGCTGGGCAGAACCGGCGGTATGGGCGACAATGCGATGGCCACAAGCGCGATCTTCACGGCCGGGTCGATATCGAACATGCTGGCAAGGATGATCGAGACGGCGGGAACGACGATGAACATCGCGATGATCGCGCCGAGGCCCAGCTTCCAGTGTGTGACCATGTAGCCAAGGTCGGCAAATCGCGCCCTCATCGAAAGAGAGAAGAGCAGCAGGATGATGCTTACCGTAAGCATCAGTTGCAGGATGGTGACGATGCTCATGCTGCTCTCCTCAGTCGGGGGGAATTGGCCGCTCAGCGCGGGGGATTGACGACGACATACTGGACCGAGGAGCCGGCATATTGCGGCTGGTACCAGGTGCTGCCGCACTGGGAGTAGTTGATGCCGTTGACCATCACGGAGTTGCAGCTGGGCGGGACGCTGCGCACGATGCTGCCCACAACGGCTGCAGTCACCGCGACGGTTGCGGCGGTTTCCAGCGGGTGCCAGCCATCGTCCCAGTCATCCCAGTGATCGTGATGACCGTGGTGGCGGCCATTGTCGTAGTAGTTGTGGTTGATGTTGACGTTGGCACCGCCGCGCGCCGGCGGACGCCCGTGCGAGTGGCCGCCCCCGTGGGGCCGGTTGTGAGAGCCTCCCCCATGCGATCCGCCATGCGATCCGCCTCCGGGGCGCGAAGCGTGGCCGCCGCCGCCGGGGCGTGAGGCATGGCCGCCCCCGCCACCCTTGGGCGGGCGCTTTGCGCCGCCGCGTCCCTTGGGAGCCATCTGCGCGTCTGCCGGGGTAACCGCAGGTGCGGCGATGTCGCCATGCGCGACCGGATAGGCGGCCAGCGGCATGCCGGTCAGAGCCAGTGCGCCGACGCCGATCGCCAGCGCGGACTTGCCGATGATCCTGATCACTTGCCTTCTCCCTGGTCGGCCGCAGCCTGAGCGATGGAGATCTTCTTGGCGTCGGCCGGCGGCGCGAAGGCGATTGCGGCGGGGTCTACCGGCGTGCTCAGATCCCAGTTCAGAACTGCGATGTATTGAGGCTGCGATGCATCCTCGGTGCTGGTGATGACGATCTTGCAGGGCAGCGGCTTTTCGCCCTGATCGATCCAGACCTGCCAGTCGACCTTCTCCTGGCGGAAGGCGTAATGCATGCAGGTGCGGCTATCGATCCGTTCGGGTCGGATCACCATGGCTTCCTTCACGCGGGCGCGGATGGTCTGGTCGGTGCCCCAGATGAACAGGTCGGCCAGCGGCACTTCCAGCGCATATTCCGTGCGCGCCTTGTCAAGCGTCTGGCCGATCGTGGCCGGCGCATCGAACGCAGCGTAATAGCCAAGGCGCGGGGCGAAGATGGTGAAGGTCTTGCCGTCGTAGTACATCTCGCGCGTCTGGGTGTCGGCCTCGGCGGCGACGCGGAAGGCGTTGGGGCGCTTGACCTTGAGATCGACGTGGCCGGAGAACTGGATCTTCTGCCCCTTTTCAAGAACGATCTCGGTCGTCGCTTCGGACTTGACGGAGAAGAACTGCAGGGTCTGCAGCGCGGCGCTCATCCGGTCCATTGCGGCCATCGCTTCGGGATCGATGAGGGGGGGCTCGCTGTCGGCAGGGGCGGCGGTGGTGGTCGCCGTATCCTGCGCGGCTGCGGTCAGCGGCAATCCCGCTCCTACACAGGCAAGCGCCAGTACCACGTGTCGCAAATTCGCATTGGCCATCGCTTCGTCTCCTCCACATCCCGGCCTGGTTCCGCACGCCCTGCGGCGGGCGGAGGGGCAGGGGCTGTCTTCCACTGACTGCGTGACTATCGAGCGCACTTGCAGCGCGCCCCATCGGGGATTGTGCTGAGTGGGCAGGGTACGAACCCTGCCGTGCGGCTCAGGCGATCCGCGATTTCACTTGGGGAACAGGAGCGTCATCACGAAGCGCGCGCCCCAGCTTGGCCCACCTTCGGGTCGCTCTGCATAATAGCGGGCCCCGACGCCGAGGCTGACCGGCTGCTTGCCGAACGCAAAGACGTGGCTGACGGTGGCGTTCACCGGCACCACCCAGCTTTCGGATTTCCAGTCGTAGCTGGTTTCCACATTGAGGCCGAATGCGGTCGAATCGGGCAGCGTCTTGGTGACGAAAGGCTGGATGAAAGTGGCGCTGACATCGGGCCGGTGCGCATTTCCGGCATCGGCGAAGGACCAGATGTGGTTCGCCAGCAGGCCAAAGGTCATGCCGCCGCCCTGCTTGAGCATCACCGCCGTTGGCCCCGCGCCGAACTTCTTCGCGGAAAAGGCGTCCGCGCCGGTCGGCCACAGGATGACCGGGCCTACGCCCCAGACGAAGCCGTTGCTGGCATTCTTGGGGGACAGGAAGAAGCTTTGCACCGTATCGCCCAGTCCGCTGGCGCCGCCGACGCCGCGCACCGTTTCTCCCTGCGTGACGACCGGCAGGATGGTACGGGTGATGAGATTCCAGTCGCTTCCCACAGAGATCGGGATGACGGGCTGGATGTTCACGGTCAGCTTGTCGCCGTCGGCCGGGCCGTAGCAGCAGTCGTAGTTGAACTGGAACGGCACCGAGATGAGGTTGGCCACGGGGTTGGCAAGCTGGTCGGCAAGGCCCTGGCTCGAAGTTTCCGCAGCCGGGGGAGCAACGGGCGCCACAGTTTCGGCCTCCTGCGCATGCAGGGGCGTGGTTAAGGTCGCCCAAGAGGCGGCAACAGTGACGAAGGTCAGGACGCGTCGCTTCATGAAAATGGTTCCGTTGTCATGTCTGCGAGGGAAAGCATTCGTCAGATGCGAATAGGGAGCCATCGGGGATTGCCCCCATCGACCATGGGGACGACCCCGCAGTTCGAACGGTGTCGTCTCTCGGCCTTCCCGTTCTAGGGGCTATCCCTTGGAGATGCCGGGGTTGGCCCCCGATTGTCGGGGCAGGGGCACTGCGGGAAACATCAGTTTTCCTGACAACCAAAGCCGGAGCCAGCATGGAACCGATCCGTCCCGAGCGCGTAGTGCCCGAAACCGTGCCCGACCTTCCCCAGATCGCCGCCGAAGAGGCATCACAGGCCTCGACGATCTATTCGCGCTTCCGCACCGGGCTGTCGCGCCGGCGCACGGGCCTTTCGGAACATCGGACCGATCTTTCGGAATTCCGCACCGACCTGTCCGAGCATCGCACTGAACTGGGCATGCGGCGCACCGGGATGGCCATCCAGCGCACGCGCATGGCGGCGGATCGTACGCTGATGGCCGAACTGCGCACGTCGCTGTCGATGATCGGGTTCGGCTTCACGATCTACGAGACGTTCCGCAGTCTGGCCAAGGCAGATATGCTGACGGGCAGCCACGCCCCGCGCAATTTCGGCCTCGCGCTGATCCTGCTGGGCATGCTGATCCTTGCAGGCGGCATCTGGCGTCACATCCAGTTCGCCAACGAATTGCGCAGGCGGCGCCTCGAACTGACCGAACAGGGCCTTATCCACGGGGAAAGCGCCTATCCGATCTCGGTAAGCCTGGTCGTGGCGCTGGGGCTGCTTCTGGTAGGCTGTGTGGCCGCCGCCAACATCATCTTCGGGCTGACCTTATTCGGCAGCTGACCCTGAGGGCCGGGGCTTCTTTTCCTCCCCCGGCCCGAAGGCTTCGATATCGCGTTCAAGGAAGAAGCTGAGGCCCGTGCGGATCGCCGCGATCGCCGCCAGCTTGCCAACGTCGTCCCAGGTTGGCGCGATGGCGGTGCGGATGATGTCGGCCCCCAGCGCGAATTCCAGCGCCAGGATGATCCACTGGGCAAAGTTCATCCATATCCGCCGCCGCATCACCGGATCGGAACGGTCGAGCGCCAACCCTGCCATGCGCACCAGTGCCTCCAGCGCGCCGTACATCACCAGCAGGGCGACGACCGCCTCCAGGATCAGCGCCGACCATGATGCGACAAGACCGAGCAGTTCTTCCATCGCGCAATCCTTTCAGTTGGATCAGTTGGACGGCAGGTTCATGTGGATCGGCACGGAGAAGTCGAGCCAGAACGAGGTGCCCTTGAGGCGGTTGGTGGTGTCGAGTTCGCGGAATACGCGGCCGCGGAAGGTGGCGGGCACCCCGGCCATCGTCACCGTAGTGGCGGCGGTGGCGCCGACCGCGAACACCTCGCCCCGGAAGGGGCCAAGCGCACCGTCGTCGTCAGTCACCTGTTTCTGGTAGTACGTCTGCAGGCCAAGCGAGAACTTGGGCGAGAACGCCTTTTCGATCGAGCCTTCGAGATGGATCTCGTTGCCGCTGTCATAGCCTGTCGTATCGTTATGGCCGTTCCAGGTGTGGCCGGCCTTGGCGGTGATGTCCCAGCCCGAATCGGTGTCATGCCAGCTGAGTGCCAGCGAGCCGTCCACTGCCCAGCGGTGCAATGACAGGTTGGCAAGCGCGCCCTCGCGGTAATTGCCCACCGGCACGTTGACCATCGTGGACAGCTGGATGTTCAGCTTGTCCGCCTTCCAGCCCAGCATGCCCACGGCAACCGGATCGCCGGTGGTGAGCGCACTGTCGTGACGGCGTCCGGACAGGGAAGGCCCGCCGGGCGTGGTCAGCAGCGCTTCGACGTCGATCATCGGCGCGCCGAACGGCACCGTCACGCCCAGCGCCAGCGTGCCGCCCAGCGCGTTGGTGGTCGGCACGAAGAGCATCGTCGGGAAGTCCGCGACGATCGTGGTATCGAGGCCGGCGGCGATGTTGCCGTTGATCGGGAAGCTGCGCTGGGCGCTGGCGCTGCCGTCATAGACCCAGATCACGTTATCGAAGTAGACGCCTTCTACCGGCGCCATGACCGCAGTGCCGGGCCCGCCCGAACCGAGCAGGTACAGCGACGCCCCGCTTTCCGTGGCGTGCGCGGCGCCGGGCAGCGCGAAAAGCGCCGCCGCGCCGACCGCAGCGGCAAGCATCGTGCGATGTGTCCGTTGTTCCATTGGCTTTCTCCGCCAGACCTGATCGAGCGTCGAGCCTATGCGCGCGGAAGGAAAGGCGAATCGGGATTTACCCCGAGCCGGGGCATAGACGGTTCCCCGCGCGCGTGGTCAGAACGCCTCGCCGATGCCGAAGTAGACTGCGGCGCCGTCCTTGCCCCAGGCAACGTCCAGGCGCAGGTTCACGTTGTTGGCCTTTGAGGCAAGGTAGCGCAGACCCGCGCCGCCCGATGCCAGCACGTGGCTGTGCTTCCAGATATCCTTGCTGCTGGCCGCGATGCCGCCGACCCCCGCGAAGCCGACCACGCCAAGCTTGCCCGTCACGCGCTGGCGCACTTCGGCCTGCAGCGCCCACGTGGCGCCATCGCGGTAACGCCCCGCTTCGTAGCCGCGCAGGTCGTTGTTCCTTCCGAACATGCACAAGTCGTAATAGGGGGCATTACCTGACGTCGCGCACATCGTCTTGCGCACGGCAAGCACCGTCCCCTTGCCCAGCGGGAAGAAGGCGGTGGACAGGATCTCCAGCTTGCGATGTTCGAAGTCGCTGCCAAGAAAGCCCGCGCCGAACATCCATGTGCCTGTTACCAGCACGCCCTTGCGGGGGGTGAAGGGGTGGTTGCGGGTGTCGAAGGTAAAGGACGGCCCGATCGCGGCCACGCCGCTGCGCAGTTCGAAATCGGGCAGTTCCAGTTCGGGATGGTTCGGTGTCGGAATGCTGATCGACGAACGCACGCGCAGGAAGCTGACCCGCGCGCCGACATGGAGATTGGACAGCAGGCCCTTGTCGAAGATCCGCATCTGCCCGTCCAGATATGTCATCAGGCCCCGGTCGCGCAGCTTTACGGAGACGCCTGCGTCACCGGCATTCGACCCGATACCGTAGAACTTGAGCCGTACATCGCCGTAGCCTGCAAGCGCGGTGATGCGAAAGCGGTCGTCGTCCAGCGCCATGTTGTGGAAGAGCCCCGCCGCCCAGCTGTCAGTGCTGGTGTAGCCGGCGGCGACGGCGGTGACCCATGGTTTTGGGGAATTGTTGGGGTTGTAATAGAGCACGCCTGCCAGCGCCCCCCCGGTGCCGAAGGCTGGATTGGAAACCGGTATTGGGGCGATCAGCAAGTCCGGCTTGACGCGGTCATCTGGGGCGGCCTCCGTTCCATGCGGGGGTTCCCCTGGTTCGGAAGGCGCGGGGCCAAGGGTGTCGGTCTGCCGATCGAGTTCTTCGGGCATGATGGCCGCCTGACCCCATGCCGCCGGGGCCATGGCCATCGCGGCCACAGTGATCGTGCCCATCAGCCAGCTTCTGACACGGCGCATGCACAATTCTCCCTGCGTGCCCGGCGCTCAGGCTAGGGTGGGCAGGGAAGGGTGCCCATCGGGACTTCCACCCAGACCCGATGCTGGCGTGCCCCGGTTGGGTGGGGCGCTCCGGGAAGGATCGGGCCGGGAAGGATCGGGCCGGGAAGGATCGGGCCGGGAAGGATCGGGCCGGGAAGGATCGGGCCGGGAAGGATCGGGCCGGGAAGGATCGGGTTGGGCTGGGCCGCCTGTCGGCATGTCTTGGGAGTAACCCCGATACCGCCCATGCATTGCGGCATGCATGCTGGCCTGATGATGCAACGCCCTGTGCTCGCCTCGCTCCTTGGTTGCCTGATCGGCAGCGCTCTTCTGGCGCCGTCTGGTGCCTATGCAGGGGAAGGGGATGGCGAAGGCGGGGTGGCTGATCCCGAACCCCTCGCAGGCCCTCAGATCGAGGGCGTAGATGACGGCCCAGAACAGGGCGCAGCCCGCCCTGTCGATAGTCAACGCCTCGCACTGGCGGAGAGCGCGCCGGATCCTGCCCAACCGCCCGAAAAGGAGCGGCACCGGCTGTTCCCGCTGGGCGGGCGTGCCGCGATCGCGCGGGGCTACCGCATTCCCGAGCCGTGGGGGCTGGGGGCGCTGATGGTCTGGACCGATACCCGCTTCGATACGCGCAACTTGTCGGCGGCCGTGCGCAAGGGCGGCGATCCCAGCCCCGACGTCCAGATGACGGCGCTGCCTTCGGTCACCACGCACAGGCTGGAAGGCGACAACCGGCTGATGGGTTTCAAGGCCGACCTGTGGCTGTTCCCCGGCGTCAATTTCTTCGCTTCGATCGGGAAGGTTAAAGGAAACAACCGGATCGACGTGGACGTCGATCTTGATCAGGTCGTGCCGTTCCCCTTTTGCCGGCCTGCCAAGCCCTGCGGGACCGTTCGCCTGCCGATCGATACCCGTGTGAGCAACACCACGGTCACGCTGGGGACCATTCTTGTCTACGGCAACGAGAAGTGGTTCGTGCTGGGCACCGTGGCAAAGACCGTGAGCATTTCGTCCAAGCAGCGCTCCGACGTCGAATCGACGAACCTGGGCCTGCGGGGAGGAACTCGCTTCCGGCTTGGGGAAAACACTTATCTCGCCCCGTACTTCGGCGCGAATTACTTCGATCTCGACACCACGGTCAAAGGCGTGGTCGCCAGCGGCCCTCTGTTCGAGGACGGAGAAGGCATCCACTTGCGGTACAAGGTCGATATGTCCGCGCGCAAGCCCTGGGCAGCGGTGGCCGGCTTCAACGTGGAACTGAGCCGCCACCTGACATTCCAGGCCGAATTGCAGGCCGGGGCCGAATCCACGCGCATCCTTGCCAGCACCGGAGTTCGGTTCTGACCCGATCTTTCTCTCAGGGTTTTCCCTAAGCGGAAACTACTGATGACACCGATATCCCTGGCGGCAAGGGAGCGGTAACTTGTCAATCAAAGTGGTTAGGAGGATGGAAGTTGGCCACGCGTGCAGAGGCGAACCTCGCCGGAATGATCCATCTTGATGGCGGCATCTACTGGATGGGGTCGAACGACCACTATCCCGAAGAAAAGCCATCCCATCCCGTTGCGGTCGATCCTTTCTGGATTGACGAGACCCCGGTGACAAATCGCGATTTTCAGGCATTCGTGGCGGCGACCGGGCATGTTACCAGCGCCGAGATCGCGCCCGACCCGGCGGACTATCCGGGGGCCGATCCCGCATTGCTCAAGCCCGCCTCGCTGGTGTTCGAACCGCCTGCCCGCAGGGTTTCCCTGCACGACTTCTCGCAATGGTGGGATTACCGACTCGACGCTGACTGGCGCCATCCACTGGGGCGCGGGTCTTCGCTGGAGGGGTTGGAGGATCACCCGGTCGTGCACATCGCGTTCGAGGATGCGCAGGCTTACGCAAAGTGGGCGGGCAAGGAACTGCCCAGCGAAGCGGAATGGGAATTTGCCGCACGTGGCGGGCTGGACCGCACGGAATTTGCCTGGGGCGATGAACTCATGCCCGATGGCGTTCCTCAGGCGAACACCTGGCAGGGAGAGTTTCCCAATCAGAACACCATGATGGATGGCTTCATGCGCACGTCTCCGGTGCGCAGCTATCCGGCGAATCGGTATGGCCTGTTCGACATGATCGGCAATGTCTGGGAGTGGACGGCGGATTATTACGCCGACCATCATGCCGCAGCGCCGCTCAAGGCCTGCTGCGCACCGCGCAATCCACGCGGCGCGGCGCTTGATGACAGCTATGATCCGGCGATGCCCGCGATCCGCATCGCCCGCAAGGTGCTCAAAGGCGGTTCGCACTTGTGTGCGCCCAATTATTGCCGCCGTTACCGGCCGGCAGCCCGCCATGCGCAGCCGATCGATACTTCAACCAGTCACGTAGGATTTCGTTGCGTAGTACGCGGCGGCCGTCAAGATTGATGGCTTTTTGGCAAGTGTATCTCGGTAAATTAGCGTTAGTTTACCTATATATTTTTAAAATAGGTGAATATTGCATGAATTTATTTGCCACGCTTAGGGGTTTTCCCTAATCTTATCGGGACATTGGCTTGAATGAGGAAAACTCATCAAGTTGTCGCAGGCTAAGGGGGAATGTATGCACGCCGTCAATTCGGATGCTTTCAACAGGGCACTGCGGGTCGGAACAGTATTGGAGCGGGAAGCGGCATTTGGTACGGACCGCCGGGATGACACCGCGCTTTGCGTACTGCGGGCAAGAAACGACGAACGAAGGCAGATAGCGCGTGAACTGCACGACGTTACCGCCCAGCTTCTTCTTGAACTGGATTTTGCGCTCAATGTCATGGGCAAGTCGGGCGATCTGCCGCCCCAGGCCGACGCCAGAGAAGTCGTGGCACGGTTGCAGGAGCAGATGCGGTGCCTTTCCTATATTCTTCACCCCCCCGAACTGGAACGTTATGGCCTGGTCGGAGCGCTTGAGGCGCTGACGCTGGGCATGGCGGCGCGCACGGGCATCGACATTTCATTCAGCACGCGCGGCTATCGTGATGGCCTGCCGCCGGAAATGGAACTGGCGGTCCTGTGCATCGCGCAGGAAGCCCTGATGAATGTCTTCAAGCACAGCGGTTCGCAGCGGGCGGAGGTACGGCTGCATTGCAACTGCAACTGGATGTGCCTGCGCGTGCGGGACTATGGTATCGGCAGCGGCGCGCGCGATGCGATCTGCTCGGGCCTCGGCGTAGGCGTCAGGGCCATGACCGAGCGCATGGAGGAAGTGGGCGGCCGGGTGCGGATCAGCCTGTTCGAACAGGGCACGGCGGTTTCGGCCATCGTGGGCAATCCCTTGCGGATCTGCGCGACGACCGAGGGCCCGATGGGATGGGCGCCGGGAGGGCGCTGAGCCTTACGGTTCGATGATATTGTTGCGCACTGCGTAGCGCACCAGATCGGCGGTGCTGTTGAGGTCGAGCTTGTGCATCGCCGCCGCCCGGTGCGTCTCGACCGTCTTGATCGAAAGGCCAAGGATGGCCGCGATTTCCTTGTTCAGCCGACCTTCCGCGATCAGCTGCACGATCTCGCGTTCGCGCGGGGTAAGCGCGGTCGCGGATGTTTCGCGTGCGGCCATCTCCACGAAGCGGTCCAGCAGCGTTTGCGATACGTTGCCTGAGAAATAGGGCCGCCGGATCGACAGTGCCTCCACCGCCGCGATCAGGTGCTTGCTGGCGTCCGATTTCAGCAGGTATCCGCGCGCGCCGGCCGTCAGCAGTTCCGCCAGAACGTCTTCCCGATCGTGCATGGTGAAGATCAGGACTTCGGTTCGTGGAAGTTCCTTCTTGATCGCCCGCGTCAGTTCGAGGCCGTTCATCATCGGCAGCGAATAGTCGAGGATGGCGATGTCCGGGCGTACCGACCGGATGATTTCCAGGGCCTCGCGCCCATCCGATGCCTCACCGACGATGCGCCAGTCGGGATGGGCGGACAGGACCGAGCGGACGCCCAGCCTGATGGCTTCATGGTCGTCTGCCAGAACGATACGACGAACAGGACTGCTCATTTCCCCTCCTGAGCCGTTCGGCGGCGATGTGTGGCGCGCTGCATTGTAGGATGATCGTGATATTCAGGCGGTGTCGCCATCGGGATTGCCCCCTAGACACGCGGATGCTCGCCCCAATCCACGCATGATTACTGGTCCTTGCAGAACATTCCTCCGGCGCTTGGGGGTGTTCGCTCCTGACTAGCGGGTTTCTACTGATGGAAACAATAGCCCTATTTCAACAACCTACCGGCGGATTGAAATAATGCCGGAGTATCCGCAGTGGGGCAGTGGTTGTTGACGGCGCCGATCTGGATGATCGGCATTGTGATTTACCTGGGCATGCTGATCGCTGCCCTTGTCGGCTGGAAGCTGCGCAAGCGGTTTACCGACAGTGAAGGCGAACGTTCGCATAATGAAGAAGGCTATGTCGTCTCATCGGTGATGGGGCTGCTGGCGCTGCTGGTCGGCTTCACTTTCGCGCTTGCGATTGACCGCTACGACACCCGCCGCGCCGTCGTGCTGGAGGAAGCGAACGCGATCGGCACCACGTACCTGCGCACGCAGCTTCTCGAAGAGCCGCACCGCACCCGTATCAGCAAGCTGCTGACCGACTATACCGCGAACCGCGTGGCGCTGGCGCGCGAGAAGGTGGGGGCCGATCAGGAAAGGCGTCTTGCCGCAAGCGACGCGCTGATCATCGAACTGTGGCAGGCGACGGTGGCGGCATTCCCGACGATGCAGACGCGCCCGTTCTCGGGCTCGTACCTCACCACGATGAACCAGATGATCGACATGGACGCGTCGCGCCAGCAGTCGCGCCGCGCGCACGTGCCGATGGAGGTGTTCCTGGTGCTGGTCATCTATCAGATGATCGCAGCGGGCGTTCTGGGCTATGTATTGGGCGGGCGCAGGGGGCGCACTACGGCGTCGCTGTTGCTGGTTCTGTTCGGCGGGTCGCTGTTGCTGGTGATCGATATCGATCGCCCCAATTCGGGCGGCATCATCGAAACGCAAAAGCCGATGGAGCTGCTGCTCGACATGATGCGCAAGAACCCGGCGGGAAGCTTTGACCGGATGGCGCAGGCTGTACCGGCCCAGCCGGTGCCATGATTGTCAGGCGGCGGTCGATGCGGCAGCGGACGGGTAAGGCCCGCAAGCCAAACTCAGGCGTTTTCCCGATGGCCGCCCTGCCGGCGCGCGCTCAAGGTATCGATCGGGCCGGTCCCAACAGCCACCGGGTATCCGGCCCGAACCTCGCAGTTTTTCGGCAAGCTGTGGGGGGACCAAGTGCCGTTAGCGAAAGGCTGCCGTCACCCGTCCGCAGCGGTGTGACGCAGTCGCCGGGCCGCTGAGTGAGACACCCCCCTGTGGCGGCCCGGCACCCTCGAATGAACATCACAATCCTATCCGGAGGTTTCGCATATGGCCGTGCGCCTGAAGCTAGAACGTATGTCCGGCAGCCTGGCTGTCCTTTTGGCGATCGCGGGCTGCGCATCGATCAATGAAATGGCGGCGCGCGAAAGCTCGCTCATCGGGCCGACCTGGCAACTCCAGTCGATCCGGCAGGGCGATGCGGTCAACAACCTGTCGTCGGAGCAGGCCGCCCGCTACACCATAGAGTTCGTGGCGCACGACAATGCGCGGCTTCGGCTGGACTGCAACACCGGGACGGCTGGCTGGTCTGCATCGGTGATGCGGCGCGTGCTGCGCATTGATGAAATCCGATCGACGAAGATGAAGTGCCCTGACGACCGGATCGCCGGGGTGGTGCTATCGGGTCTTCCGGGCGGCAACACATATGGCTTCACCGATGACGAGCGCACCCTGATCGTGCAGTCCGGGACCGCGACCTTCACGTTCAGGGATGCGGCTCATTAAGGGCGGACAAACTCGGGCGCGGGCAGGATCGTGGGGAAGGGATTTAAAACGGCTGGCCCTGCCGATGACGCTTGTGTGGAGCGGGGCCATTGTCCCGCAGGCCGATGCGCACGAAGCTGCGCCCGCGGCCGGGGCCGAGGGATCGGTCAGCGGTCTGGACATTACCCGCCCCTTGCACCGCATCGAATTGCGCACGGAATTTGCGGATGAGGGGGAAGAGGACAAGACCACGTTCACCCTGCGCCATGTCCGGCCGGTACAGGTCGCTGACGATTTTCGCCTGAACCTGCGGGTGGAACTGCCGCTGGTCATCGCCGACAGCCCCGAGGAAGGTTCGGAAACCGGGATCGGCGACATTCGCCTGCAGGCAGTGGTCGTGCATGACGATGGAGGGCCGCGCGCCTGGGGCGTCGGCCTTCAGGTACAGGCGCCGACCGGCAACGAGCGGCTGGGGCGCGGCCAGTGGCAGCTGCTGCCGCTGGCGGGGTATCGCTGGTCGTTGGCCGGACTGTCCGAGGAAAGCTTCTTTCAGCTCGTGGCGCGTTACCGCATGAGCTTTGGCGGGGACCGCGACCAGTCCAACATCAGCGAGCTGCAACTGGCGCCCAACCTGGAAATCGGTCTGCCCGGCAAGGTCTACCTTTCATTCTTTCCCAGCAACGACGTGCGCTATGACTTCAAGCGAGACGGCATATTCGTTCCCCTCAATGTCGAAGTGGGCAAGGAATGGGACAGGACCGTCTTGTCGCTGGAAGCTGCCGGGAAGGTGATCTCCACCAACGGCGTCAGCCCCTACGACTGGCGGGTAGAGGCGCGCGTGGGCTATCGTTTCTGATCCGGGTTCAGTAATCGAATTTCACCGTGACCCCGTAAGTCGTGGGGGCGGCGCGGTTGGTGGTGGCGCCAAGGCCGGTGGAGATCTTCTGCTCGTAGTATTTCGTGCCGGTCAGGTTCTTGCCCCAGATTTCCACGCCCCAGTTCTCGTTCAGCCAGTAGGCGACAGAGCCGTTGAGCAGGGCGAATTCCTTTTGTCGCAGCAGGCCATCGGACTCGAAGGGGAAGCCGCTGTTGTAGTTGCCCAGCACGTTGAAGCGCAGTTCGCCCGTCTCGTTCACCGGCACCGTCAGGCTGGCGCCAAGGCTGGCGGTAAAGTCCGGAGCGCCGGGAGTCTGGAAGCCCGATGCATTGCCGAAGCATGTCGTGAAGCCGCCGGTAGGGGCGCCGGTTGTGGTGCCCGGATCGGCGGTGCCCGGCGCATCGCAGACGGCAGGGTTGGGGTAGATGAACGGCGCCAGATAGTCCGAACCGGGCTTGCCGAAATTGCTGAAGCGCGAATTGAGCCAGTTGAAGCCGCCGAAGATGCGCAGATGGTCGGTCGGCGCGGCATCGAATTCCACATCAAGGCCGTCCACCTTCACGGACGCCGCGTTGAGCAGCACGGCAGCGGCAAGCGCGCCCGCTGCGGCCGAGCGCAGCTGGTAATTGGAGATGTCGTAATGGAACACCGCCGCGTTGAGGCGCAGGCGGCGGCCGAACAGTTCCGACTTCACGCCCGCTTCATAGGCGTTGATGTACTGCGGCTGGACCGCTGCATTGGTCGGGCTCTGCAGCGAATACGTGCCCGCCTTGAAGCCGCGGTTGTACGATGCGTAGACGCTGATATCGTCGGTCAGTTCCTGCCGGATCGCGGCGCGCCAGGTGAACTTGCCGTAGCTGATCGAATCCTCGGTGGGGGTAAAGGCGCCCAGCGTGTCATTGGCGACGACATATTGGCCGCCGCCCAGCTTGCGGGTGTCCTTGGTGTAGCGCAGGCCGCCGATCACGGTCGTGGTGGGCGTCAGCTTGTAGCTCAGTTCACCGAACACGGCATAGGAATCGGTGTCGAGCGTCGCGTCGATGAAATTGCCCGCGTTCACGCCGCCCACGCCCAGCCCCCGGAAACGGGACGCGTTGTCGACTTCGGAACGCAAGTAGAAGCCGCCGATCTGCCAGCTCAGTGGGTCAGTGGCTGCCGATGCGAGGCGCAGTTCCTGCTGGTACGCGCGTGAGCCGGATTCGAAGCTGATCCGCAGCCAGGGCACTTGCGTGGCGTCGACGTCGAAGTCGGAATTGTTCAGGCTGTCGCGGATCGAACTGATGCTGGTCAGACTGGCGAAGCCAAGGTCGGCCTCGATCGTGCCGCTGAAGCCCCAGGTCGTCAGGTGGGTGAGTGAATAGGTGTCGGATGCCGCATCCATGCTGCCGATCGAATAGATCGGGCCGGTCAGCCCGCGCACCGGGAAATCCTCGTCCACCGACCAGGCGATGGAGGTATTGTCGTCCATGTCGTAATAGTCGCCCGAAAGCGTGACTTTCACGGCATCGCTGGCTTTCCAGACCAGTTTGGAGCGGGCGCCCCAGTATTGCATCTTCTTGATGTCACGGTCGAGAGTGACGTTGCGGCCCCAGCCCTTGGCCTGATCGTAGCCGGTCAGCGCAAGGTCCATGGAGAGGCCATCGGCAATCGGGCCGCCGACGTAGAGCTTGCCTTGCGCGGTTTCATAATTGCCGTAGCCGCCTTCGCCCTTGGCCTCGAACGTCTCGCCGGGTTCCTTGGTGATGATGTGGATCAGGCCGCCGAAGGCATTGCGTCCGAACAGGGTGCCCTGTGGCCCCTTGAGCACTTCGATGCGTTCTATGTTGTTGAACTGTGTGACGGTTCCGGAAAGGTCGGGAATGTACACGCCGTCGACGTAGAACGCGTTCGATCCTTCATCTCCGACAGACGCGTTGGTGGTGCCTACCCCGCGCACGAAGAACAGTCCGCTCGCCCCCGAACGCTGGAAATTGACCGATGGGACGACCTGGCTGATGCTGTTGGTATCGTTGACGCCTGCGCGGCTGAGCGCATCGGCGGTGACGGCGGCGATGGCGATCGGCACTTCCTGCAGGTTTTCCGCGCGGCGCTGGGCCGTGACGATGATCTCGTTGAGGCCGCCGGAAGGCTCGCTTTCCGTCTGGGGCGGCGCATCCTGCGCCATGGCGGGCGTGGTGAGTGCCAGGGTGCCCGCAGATGCAGCGGCGAACCAGGCGTGCAGGCGCAGTCGATCGTTGCGATCACCCATCATCGTCTCTCTCCTCCATGGACGCCGCGGTATTTATGGTTCTTCCGGGTCGCCGTGCGCGCGGCCGGGCGGTTGTCACTCCTGAAGAGGATGTCCGCCCGATCGCTGTTGATCGTATACATTCGGGGCGGTCGATGGATTGTCAAGCAAGGCGGGGAGCCTGATCCTGCGCTCGATCTTGACCTTGCAGGCAGGGCGCGCGCAATGCGGGCGAAGCCGGCGCATTCGCGGGCGCCAGTCGGGCATCGTCGGTGCGATCAGTGTCACAGGCATCGCAAACAGCGAAGAAGGCGGCCGGGGATTATTCCCCGACCGCCTCCTGCGTGCGACCGCTCTGGGCTCAGTTGGCCGATGCGACCTTTTTATAAGGGACGAAATCCTGCAGGCCGACGAAACCGTTCCACATGAAGTTTGCGTTACGGTCGTGCAGTTGCACGGTATCGAGGCGGCACAGCTGCGAGGTGTACAGCTTGGTCACCATCACGTCATCGTCGGTCAGCCGGTCCACGTTGGTGGGGCGATTGACGTAGAGGGTGCTGCCCACCCGGTAGACGATCGCGGTCTTGTCGATCACGGTCGTGTTCTGGGTCTGCGAATAGGGGATGCAGTTCACCGGCTTTCCGGCTTCACGCCCTTCGAGCAGCTTGGCAAGCTGCTGTTCACCGGTCAGTTTGGTGCGCGCCTCGGCGGCAGGCACGGCGAGCAGCGAAATGGCGGCGAGCGCCGCATAGATCGCAAGCGTCTTCATGGCCTTCTTCCTTGTTAACGCACCCCGCGTTGATCCTGTGTGTAGCACGATTCGTCTGAACTGACGCTGACTGTTCGCGAGCGGGGTGTGGCGCCTTGCCCCTTCGACAAGCTCAGGCTGCGCTTGTCGAAGTCCCGTCAGCCGAAAAGTGCCTCAGGCCGTGCCGCCCACCGTCAGCCCTTCGATCAGCAGGGTGGGCTGGCCTACGCCCGCAGGCACGCTCTGCCCGCCCTTGCCGCACACGCCCACGCCCCGATCCAGTTCAAGATCGTTGCCGATGCCCTTCACCCTGGTCAGCACCGAAGGCCCGTCTCCGATCAGCGTGGCACCCTTGATCGGGGCGCCCAGCTTGCCGTTTTCGACCATGTAGGCTTCCGTGCAGGAGAACACGAACTTGCCCGATACGATATCGACCTGACCGCCGCCGAAGTTCTTGGCAAAGATGCCCTTCTTCATGCCCGCAAGCAGTTCTTCCGGGTTGTCGTTACCGGCCTTCATGAAGGTATTGGTCATGCGTACCTGCGGGGCATGGGCGTAATTCTCGCGGCGGCCGTTGCCGGTGGGGTCGACGCCCATCAGGCGCGCGTTGAGGCGGTCCTGCATGTAGCCCTTGAGGATGCCGTCCTCGATCAGCACGGTTTCGCGGGTGGGGGTGCCTTCGTCGTCGATCGTCAGCGAGCCGCGGCGGCCTGGGATCGAGCCGTCGTCGACGATGGTGACACCGGGCGCGGCCACGCGTTCGCCGATGCGGCCGGAGAACGCCGATGTGCCCTTGCGGTTGAAATCACCCTCCAGACCGTGGCCGATCGCTTCATGCAGGATCACGCCCGGCCAGCCGGGGCCGAGCAGCACGGGGAATTCGCCGGCAGGCGCATCAACGCTTTCGAGGTTCACCAGCGCGGTGGCAAGCGCGGTGTCGATGCCTTCGTTCCAGTTTTCCGGCTTGAACAGGTCGTCGTAGAGGAAGCGACCGCCCATCCCGAACGATCCGGTTTCGCGCCGTCCGTTGCTTTCCGCCACGATCGAGACGTTGAGGCGCACCAGCGGGCGCACGTCGGTGGCGATGTAGCCGTCGGGCCGGACGATCTCGACCACCGACCATGATCCCGAAAGGCTGGCGCTGACCTGGGCCACGCGCGGGTCGCGGGCGCGGGCGGCAGCGTCGATCGTTTCGAGCAGGCGCACTTTCTCGGCGAAGGGCACGAGATCCAGCGGGGAAACGTCGGTGTAGAGCTTGGCGTTGGTGCGCTGCGGCGCGGCCGGGCGGATGCCGGTGGCGGGATCGAGCAGGCGCAGCGTTTCACCCGCACGGCGGATGGCTGCGGCGGAAATCTCGTTGGCGTGGGCAAAGCCCGTCATCTCGCCCGAAACGCCGCGCAGGCCGAAGCCCGCGTCGCGCGAATAGTCGGCGGTCTTGAGGCGGCCGTCGTCGAAGCCGAATGCTTCGCTGGCGACGAACTGCATGAACAGTTCGCCGTCCTCGCAGGACTTGAGCGTCTCGGCGGCAAGCGCCTGTGCCTCTTCGGGCGAGAGCTGGGTATAGAGCAGCGAGCGCGGATCGGTCATGGTCATGCTGCCGATATAGGCAGCATTATCCGCCCCGGAAAGACAAGAACCGCGAAGGGATCAGGCGGCCTGCTGATCCGCAGGGCCACCCCTAAGAACGAAGCGGCGATCGCAATAGCCGCATTCTACATAGCCCTTCTCGTCGATTTCGAGCCAGACGCGCGGGTGGCCAAGGGCCGCTCCGGCGCGGATGTCGGTGGCCCCGTCGCAGGAGACGCGGTGGGAATCGGTGAAGACGGTTTCAGGCGCGTTGGTCATGGTGGGGCCGGAATACCAAGGCTCTGCGCTAATTTCCAGATGGAATGCGCAAAGTGCGGCCCCTGCAAAGCCCCCGTCCCGCAGGACGGGGGAGAAGCCCGATCAGGCGGCGACGGCGAGCGCGCCGGCCTGCTCGATCGCGGTGGCAACCGATTTGGCGCGGGTGTCGGCATCGATGGCGATGCCTTCGGCCAGCACGAAAGTCGGCTCGGTGATGCCGATGAAGCCGAGCACGGCGCGCAAGTAGCTTTCGGCATGTTCGAAGGCGGCGGCGGGCTGGCCTTCGCCGTAGTAGCCGCCGCGTGCAAGCGCGACGTAGACCTTCTTGTCGCCGACCAGACCGACCGGGCCTTCGGCGGTGTAGCGGAACGTCTTGCCGGCAATGGCGATGCGGTCGATCCAGGCCTTGAGCTGGCTGGGGATCGAGAAGTTGTAGAAGCCCGCGCCGATCACCACCACGTCCGCATCAAGGAACTGCGCCAGTTCGGGCGTGCCTTCGGGATTGCCCAGCACGTCCAGCGTCAGGTGCGCCAGCGGCTCTGCGGCGAGATCGCGGTAGGTGACTTCGAGCGAAGGGTCAGCCTTGGTCAGCGACGCGACGATGGCGGCGGAGATGGCGCGGCTGGCGGAATTGTCGCCAAGGATGCTGGAATCGAGGTGGAGGAGCTTCATGGGAGGGTGCCTCAGTCTGGAAATGTGACCAGGTCTAGCTATGTTGCCAGGGTGCCTCAGCCAAGAGCGCATATTTTCGGGACCTGGTATGATGAAGCTGACTACGTTCGATGAAGCTGACCGGCCAGTGGTTGCCGTTGAAGAGCCGGTCGTTCACGATCAGGTCTTCCATGAGCCCAATGGCCGCGATTGCCGCCTTGTCGGCGATATCCTCGCCCGTGTTGGGGACAAGTGGTCGATGCTGGTGGTGATGACGCTGCTGGACGCCCCGCTTCATTTCAACGAGCTGAAGCGGGCGATCCGCGGCGTGTCGCAGCAGATGCTCTCACGCAACCTGCGCGCGCTGGAGCGGGACGGGCTGCTGACGCGTACCGTCCATGTCGGTGTCCCGGTGCGCGTGGAATATGCGCTGAGCGACCTTGGCCGGTCGCTGGCGGGGCCGGTGCAGGCACTGGGCGCCTGGGCGGTAGAGGCGCGCCCGGCGATCGAGGCGAGCCGGGCGGCCTTCGACCGGGAACTGGATAAGATCTAACTCTCCAGCCGCAGGTGGAGGTTCGCCAGCCCCCGGATGATATAGCTGGGTTCGTAGTCGATCCGGCGGGCGCCTGCGGGCCCGTGGTGGGCCTCGTCCAGCGTGATCGCGCTGGTATGCTCCAGGAACCGGTCAAGCAGCACTGCCACTTCGGCGCGCGCCAGCGGAGCCCCGGCGCACGTATGTGCCCCGCGCCCGAAAGCCAGATGTTCCTTGATGCGCGGGCGGCCGATACGGAAGGTGTTGGGATCGTCCCAGCGGCGCGGGTCGCGGTTGGCGGCTGACAGGGATACCACCACGCGCTGGCCCGCCGGAATCTGCCTGTCGCCGATCTTCGTGGTGCGTGCGGCGATGCGGAAGGTGGCCTTGGTGGACCCTTCCACGCGCAGCACCTCTTCCAGAAACGGGCCGATCAGCGTGCGATCTTCACGCAGGGCCTGTTGCATCGGCTGGTCTTCGCACAGGCGGCGCAAGGCATTGCCGATGAGCTTGGCGCTGGTGTCCTGTCCGGCCGCAAAGAGGAACATCGCGGACTTCACCACTTCCATCGCGTCGGGCGTCGAACCGTCCGGATACTTGGCAAGTGCCATTTCCGTCATGACATCGTCCTGCGGCACGGCGCGACGTTCAGCGATGTAACGGGCGAAGTATCCGGCCATGACCATCAGCGGATGGATGCTTTGCGCATCGGGCGTGTCCATGTTGCCGGGGGGCGGGGCATCGTCGATGATCTTGCGGAATGCCTCGCGGTCTTCGGCCGGAACGCCCAGCAGGTCGGCGATTACCATCGTGACGAAGGGCGTGGCGATGGCGCCCACCAGTTCGCATTCACCCGCCGCGACGGCGTCCTTCACCATATCATCGGCATAGGCGCGCATGAACGCCTCGTTGGCCTTGAGGCGCGAGGGCACGAACAGCGGGTTGAGCAGGGAACGGGCGGCAAGATGCTTGTCGCCATCATAGGACACCATCAGTTCCATCTGCCCGCTGGGGTTGGCGTCAAGCAGGTCGGAAATGTCATCTCCTTCCACCGCGAAGGGCAGCGGGGCCAGCGGATCGGGGTTCAGCCAGGATGAGAAATCCCGCTTGTTGAGAAGCACTTCGAGCGCTTCGGCAAAGCCCGTCACCACGATCACGTCGCGGCTCTGCATCTGGTAGACCGGACCGTGGGCGCGGATGGTTTCAAAGTAATCGTAGGGATCGAGCAGAACCGAATGGTCGGTGAAGTAATCCTTCTCCACCTGTGCGGCTGCGGTTGCCATGGGCGCTCTCCTTCATCGGTCGCTCGTTATGCGACACTTAGTGATATATGGTGGATCATATCATCTGCCGGGTACGCGTCAACGCGCTACCTGCGGTCTTTACGCCGTGGCGATCATGGCCCACATGCACGGCCATGAGCACTTCGACTCCCGCAATCGCCATCCGTGATCTCGTCAAGCGCTACGCCCCGGCCGGGGGCGGAGAAGGCAAGCTGGCGCTGAAGGGCGTCTCGTTCGACGTGCCCGAGGGCGGGATCTTCGGCCTGCTGGGGCCGAACGGGGCGGGCAAGTCGACGCTGATCAACATCCTTGCGGGCATGGTCATGAAGACGTCCGGCTCGGTGGACATCTGGGGCTTCGACATCGATCGCGACCAGCGCAACGCCAAGCGCGCGATCGGCATCGTCCCGCAGGAAATCGTGTTCGACCCGTTCTTCACTCCGTTCGAGGTGCTGGAGATCCAGGCCGGCCTCTACGGCATCGCCAAGACGCTGCGCCGTTCCGAAGACCTGCTTCGCGCGGTCCATCTGGCGGACAAGCGCGATGCCTATGCCCGCACGCTGTCGGGCGGCATGAAAAGGCGTCTGCTGATCGCCAAGGCGCTGGTCCACCGCCCGCCCGTGCTGGTGCTGGATGAACCGACGGCGGGCGTCGACGTCGAGTTGCGTCGCCAGCTGTGGGAACTGGTGGGTGAACTCAACAAGGAAGGCGCGACGATCGTGCTGACCACGCACTACCTCGAAGAAGCAGAGGAACTGTGCGACCGGATCGCCATCATCAACCATGGCGAACTGATCACCAACAAGCCGACGCGCGAACTTGTTGGCATGGCGCGTGAGAAAATCATCGTCCTGACGCTGGATCGCGACGTGACCGAACTGCCCAGTCACCCCGGTTTCATGAAGTGCGCAAAGACCGGCGACCGGGTTCTGGAGATTACTTACGACAAGGATCGCGCCAACGCCGGTGAGATTATGTCCGCACTGCAGTCACAAGGCTTCTCGATCGTCGATGTGACGACTCGCGAAGCAGACCTTGAGGACGTGTTCGTTAGCCTGACCACGGCGGTTCAGTCCGCCGCCTGACCGGCCAGCCGACTGTCGTATGACAGGCACAGCTCACCGAGCAATCAAGTTATGGTACGTGTGTATCATAATTTCCGGGCGATGCCTGGGAATTGATCTGTCGTGCGTTGGACAATGACAAGATTGTAAGGGTGCCTGCGGCAAGCATTCGCGGGTTTTCGGCGATGTGCGGTGCAGTATCAGTCAAGAAAAATCAAATTCTGTAAAGCTAAGGATTCTTACTTACTTGTCGTCTGCTTCGGCGCTTTCAAGTTTCCAGACCTTATGTTTGATGCGCCTGATGGGTTTGCCGCAGTTTTTGCAGCATCCAACGTAATTAAGTCCATCCCACTTGACCTCGTTGCGGATCGGTTCATGCCTATTAGCAAAGCAAAGGGGAATCGAAATCGCCACGAGATATTTCCTCAATGAGAATCGCAAGCTGCCTAGACTAAACATCAGGCTTGGCAAGTAGTAAAATGTCGTAAGTTAACCGTCTTTGTAATGACTTGGTCTATCATATATAAAAACCATATCGCGCCGCAACATAGAAGTATGGCGTTCGCGTAAACTGTTGCAGTGGTGATAAAGGCTTGCCGGAGCAGCCACGGCTCTGCCGCGCACGCCTGATCGCTCCACGCTTGTCTGCATGACGCGCCTTTCCGAGAGATCAGATGATGACATCGGGTTGGAAAACGCTCTAGGAGCGCGTCATGGAAACGCCATCCAGCGCCTCCGGCGCATTCGATGTCCTCGTGATCGGTTCCGGCGCGGCCGGGCTTACGGCGGCGCTTGCGCTTGCCGACAAGGTGAGAGTCGCGGTCGTTGCCAAAGGCACGCTGACCGGCGGGTCCACCGCCTGGGCGCAAGGAGGCATCGCGGCGGTGCTCGATGCGGGCGACACGTTCGAGGAACATGTCCACGACACCATGGTCGCCGGCGCGGGCCTCAACCGGCGCGACACGGTGGAGTTCGTGATCGAACGCGCGCCCCATGCGATCGAACGACTGGTGGAACTGGGCGTCCCCTTCAACACCGAGGGTGAGGCCCTGCACCTCACGCGCGAGGGCGGGCATTCGCACCGCCGCATCGTCCACGTCGCCGATGCGACCGGCTGGGCGGTGCAGCAGGCGCTGCTGCAGGCGGCAGAGGCGCATCCCAACATCACCCTGCTACCGGGCTATTCGTGCATCGACCTCATCACCGGGCGGCACGAACAGCGCTATTCCGGCTCGGGCCGCGTCTGGGGCGTCTATGCGCTAAACGAAGCGAGCGGGCGGGTCGAAGCCTTCACTGCGCGCGCCACGGTGCTGGCGACGGGCGGCGCGGGCCGCGTCTACCAGTTCAGCACCGCCCCGCGCGGCGCCACGGGCGATGGCATCGCGATGGCGTGGCGTGCGGGGGCGCGCGTCTCCAACATGGAGATGATGCAGTTTCACCCGACCTGCCTCTACAATCTGGAGGTCAAGAACTTCCTCATCACCGAAGCCGTGCGCGGGGAGGGCGGGCACCTCATCAATCCGCGCACCGGCAAGCGGTTCATGACCTTCTACGATCCCGAGCGGCTGGAACTGGCCCCGCGTGACGTGGTGGCCCGCGCCATCGACTCCGAGATCAAGCGCTTCGGCCTCGATTACGTCCACCTCGATATCAGCCACCAGCCCGAAGCCTTCGTGAAAGAGCACTTCCCCAACATCTACGAGAAGCTGCTGGGGCTGGGTATCGACATGACGAAGCAGCCGATCCCGGTGGTGCCCGCGCAGCATTATACCTGTGGCGGCATTCTGGTGGATCTGGATGGCCGCACCGACCTTCCCGGCCTCTATGCGGCGGGGGAGTGTACGGAAAGCGGACTGCACGGCGCCAACCGTCTGGCGTCCAATTCGCTGCTGGAATGCTTCGTCTTCGGCGAGGCGGCCGCCGCCGACATCCTCGCGAAGTGGGACAGCTTCGAGGCCCCGCCGCAAGTGCGCGCCTGGGACGAAAGCCGTGTTACGGATTCGGACGAGGAAGTCGTCATCAAGCAGAACTGGACCGAAATCCGCCGCTTCATGTGGAACTACGTGGGGATCGTGCGCACCACCAAGCGGCTGGAGCGGGCCATGCACCGCATCCAGATGCTCAATGGCGAGATCGAGGAATACTATCGCCACTTCCGCGTTTCGACCGACCTGATCGAACTGCGCAACCTGCTGCAGAGCGCGGAGCTGATCGTCGAATCGGCGCTCAAGCGGCACGAGAGCCGGGGGCTGCACTATACGCTGGACTACCCCGCGGCCGATGCGCAACCGCTCGATACGGTGCTGGTGCCCTGATGCGGACGGGGCTTCGACAGGCTGAGCCTGTCGAAGTCCCATCCGCAGGGCGCCGCCTCAGCCGATATGAAGCAGCCGCCCGATGAAGATCAGCGCGATCGCGCCGATCACCGAGGCGAGGCACCCGGCGCGGCTGAAATCGCCGCGGCCGCGACTCGTCACCAGTCCGGCCATCAGAGAGCCGCCGATGCCCAGCAGGATTGTCGGGATCCAGCCCATCGGCACGGAGCCGGGATAGAACCAGCGCGCCAGTGCGCCGATGACAAGGCCGCTGATGATGGCGCCGATGATGTTGAGCATGTCTTCGGTAAACTCCCCTTGCGCCGCAGTGGCGCTTCGCAACCACGCTCATAAGCGTCGAGGCGCAACGAGGTTGCAGTCGCTCTGCCAGCGTCGGATGCGCATCGATCAAAGGCGATGCATCTTCGGTGGAAAGCATGGCTGGGGAAGGTTGACGCCCTCTGTTCGTCGCACGCCCGATTCGTTCCATCGGTGATTTATGTGGAAAAATTTACGCGCCGAAGGATGATTCAAAGGGTTGCGCTTCTGAAAGACAACGGAAACTCGGCGCGTCGCGCAGGGGGCATGACGGCTCCGTGACGAAAGCGGCGGGCAATGTCGCGTATGGTCCCCCTCTTGAACCTGTCGCTGGAAAGGGCACTATAGGTTGTGTCGCGCCGATGAAGGTGCCTCAATACCTAGAGTGCAGTGCGGAATGCCGAAAGGCGTGCGCAGGCTCTCGAAGGGCGTTTGAGGCAAGGCCTTCGTCCCGGCGCGCCGGTTGTCTGGCAGGGAATGTCGTTCTCTTTTTGTGCTGGTTCTGGTAAGTAGGACGTTCTTTGGCGCCCTTCGACTCAGTGCTGGCCCATCAGGCCGCCGCAAGCAGTTTGGATCGTCCCCGTGGCGGTTCGATGACAGGTTTTGACGATACATTGGGGGCGCACCAGTGGATTTCAGGAATGGAAGCGACGGACACGTGTCTGAATCGGATGTGAGCTACGCGGACCCCGCACAGGTCGATATGGAGGCGCTGCTCGCCGGCCATGTCTCCGAAGCGCGGATGAAGAAGGAAGCCCCGGCAGTGGCCATGGACAAGACTGACGCTGCAACGGCCGATCTGGTCGCCGGCGATGCGGTGAAGCCCAAAAAGAAGGCCGTCGATTCCAAGACGATCCACGATCGCCGCTTCACCATCGTCACCGACGAATCGCGCAATGCGCTGCTGACCGACTTCGGCAAGGAAACGCTCGACGACCGTTACCTGCTGCCCGGCGAGAAGTATCAGGATCTGTTCGCCCGCGTGGCCGATGCCTATGCGGACGATCAGGAGCACGCCCAGCGCCTGTACGACTATATCTCGCGCCTGTGGTTCATGCCCGCTACCCCCGTGCTGTCGAACGGCGGCACCGGTCGCGGGTTGCCGATCTCGTGCTATCTGAACTCGGTGGAAGACAGCCTCGAAGGCATCGTCGCCACCTGGAACGAGAACGTCTGGCTTGCCTCGCGCGGCGGCGGCATCGGCACTTACTGGGGCAACGTGCGCGGCATCGGTGAGCCGGTCGGCCTCAACGGCAAGACCAGCGGCATCATCCCCTTCGTGCGCGTGATGGATTCGCTGACCCTCGCGATCTCGCAGGGCTCGCTGCGCCGCGGTTCGGCCGCCTGCTACCTCGACGTCTCGCACCCGGAGATCGAGGAGTTCCTGGAGATCCGCAAGACCTCCGGCGACTTCAACCGCAAGGCGCTCAACCTGCACCATGGCGTGCTCTTGACCGACGAGTTCATGGAAGCCGTGCGCGACGGCACCGACTTCGCCCTGCGCAGCCCCAAGGACGGTTCGGTGCGCGGCAAGGTCCACGCCCGCTCGCTGTTCCAGAAGCTGGTCGAAGTGCGCCTCGCCACGGGTGAGCCCTACCTTGTCTTCTCCGACACCGTGAACCGCATGATGCCCAAGCATCACCGCGATCTCGGCCTCAAGGTGTCAACTTCGAACCTGTGCTCGGAAATCACGCTGCCCACCGGCCGCGACCATCTGGGCAACGACCGCACGGCGGTGTGCTGCCTCTCCTCGCTCAACCTGGAAACCTGGGAAGAGTGGAAGGGTGACAAGCGCTTCATCGAGGACGTGCTGCGCTTCCTCGACAACGTGCTGCAGGACTACATCGACCGCGCGCCGGACGAAATGGCCCGCGCCCGCTATTCGGCAGAGCGTGAACGCTCGGTCGGCATGGGCGTGATGGGGTATCACTCCTACCTGCAGAAGAAGGGCATCGGCTTTGAAAGCGCGATGGCCAAGGCGCTGAACCTGCAGATGTTCCAGCACATCAACGCCAAGGCCAACGAAGCCTCGATGATGCTGGCGAAGGAGCGTGGTCCGTGCCTCGATGCGGCCGATCAGGGCGTGATGGAGCGTTTCAGCTGCAAGATGGCGATCGCGCCCACCGCGTCGATCTCGATCATCTGCGGCGGCACGTCGGCCTGCATCGAGCCGATCCCGGCGAACATCTACACCCACAAGACGCTTTCGGGCAGCTTCGTGGTGAAGAACCCCTACCTGCAGAAGCTGCTGGCCGCGAAGTCCAAGGATTCCAACAACGTGTGGAATTCGATCCTGGAGCACAACGGTTCGGTCCAGCATCTGGACTTCCTCTCTGCCGAAGAGAAGGCGGTGTACAAGACCAGCTTCGAGATCGACCAGCGCTGGCTGCTCGAATTCGCGGCGGACCGTACCCCCTACATCGATCAGGCGCAGTCGCTGAACCTGTTCATCCCGGCCGACGTCGACAAGTGGGATCTGATGATGCTCCACTATCAGGCGTGGGAAAAGGGCATCAAGTCGCTCTACTACCTGCGCTCCAAGTCGGTCCAGCGCGCCGGCTTCGCGGGCGGCGTCGAGGCCGACAACACCAGCGAGCTGCCCAAGTTCGAACTGGCCGCCAGCGGCGGATCGACCGACTACGACGAGTGCCTGGCTTGCCAGTAATGGCCTGCCGATAGACGTCAGACTTCACCGAGAGCGGCCTTCCGGGTGACCGGGAGGCCGTTTTCGTTTGTACGGTGCTGCCGTTGGCACATCGCACTCCGCTCATGCTGAACTTGTCGAAGCATGAGGGGCAGGGCCCGGCCTCGGGGGCCTCGACAGGCTCAGCCTGAGCGGGGTGGGGAGGTCTGATTTAGGTGGTCAGTTGCCGCTCTCGGTAGGCTGTTTGGGCGGTATGGTGCCGATCTTGAAAGAACGCTGCCAACCCTTTGCTTCGATAACCCGACCGCCTTTGAATTTAAATTCGACGCGCGAGACTAAATGGTCGTTCGCATCTATGAATTCTACAGAAACCTTTTGCTCCGCGCATCCCCGCGCCGGACCGTCCATATAGTCCCAGCCGAAAAACCTAAATTCGGTAGCTTTCATCGTGGCGGCTAGAGCCTTCGCACCGATAATGCCGGTTCCAAGAGGCCTACCTACATCTCCCCCTCCGAGACTGAATTCGGCAGTGCTATCAAGCAAGCGTGATAGCTTAGGATCGACGCCAGAACCTGTCGCAGTGGATGCAGCGACCACCAAACTTACAGCTCGATGGGCAAGCACATCATGCAATTCACTTGCAGAGGTGACATTCTCCAGTTCGCAGGATTGAACGGGAGTAGCAACTGCGAGGAGAAGTAGAGCGGCGATCATTAGCGAATGTTGCCGCCAACCGCAGGCGTCTGCAATGGGGCGTAACACCATTGCCCGCCTGCGGGATTTCCCGCCCCTCACAGGCACTTGACGGACCTGACCGTTGTGTCATCCTTTGCCCTTGCTGCACCGCAAGGTGGCGGTGCCGGAAGGAGGGCTATGGCTGGTCGACCGGTTGGAGCTTCGTCGGATTTCGGTGCCTCATCGGATTTCCTCAGGCAGCTTGAAGGCTATGGCCTCACGACTGTCGAAGTGCATTATTTCCTGCCCGACCACCCCCGGCTCTTACAGCTTTTCGCCTTCCAGCAATATGACGTGGCGCCACGCTTTCCGGTGCTGCGCGGGTTTCTCGACTACTGGACCCGCGAAATCGACGGGCCGCTGCATTCGGTTCGCATCGCTCATAACCACCTGATCGGACCGCAGGAGTGGCGGGCGGTGGATGGCATCATCTCGATTCATTGATGGCGCGCAACCGCCGGAAGTGCGATCCGTTGCCTTACGGAAATTTCGTGCTCACCAACCGAAGGATCTGCAGCCATGTCCAAGATCGCCGTCGTCGTCGGCAGCCTGCGCGCCGAATCGTTCAACCGCAAGCTGGCGGACGCGCTGATCCGCCTGCCCGCAGCGCAGGGGCACGACTTCACATTCGCCGATATCGGATCGCTGCCGCTCTACGATCAGGATGATGACGGCGATCAGGCGGACAGCGTCAAGGCGCTGAAGACGCTGATCGCGGGCTCTGATGGGGTGATGTTCGTGACGCCGGAATACAACCGGTCGATGCCCGGCGTGCTCAAGAACGCGATCGATCACGCCTCGCGGCCTTATGGGCAGAGCGCATGGGCGGGCAAGCCTGCGGGCGTCATCGGCGTATCGGTGGGGGCGATCGGGACGGCGCTGGCGCAGCAGCACTTGCGCAATGTGCTGGCCTATCTCGACATGCCGACGCTGGGTGCGCCCGAGGCGTTCCTGCAGTGGAAGGACGGGCTTCTGAACGAGGACGGCACCGTAGGCGCACAGTCTGCCGATTTCCTCGGCGGCTGGATGGCGGGCTTCCTAAGCTACGTGGCCATCCATAGCTGACCCATCGTAACAGGCAGGTTCCTCCCCGAGACAAGCACGGGGAGGAACCGGATATCAGATGATGCTGACGGCCTGACCGGCGCGGGTGAACATGCCGATGATCTGCTGGACCTGCTCTGCCGAATGTTCGGCGCAGAGCGAGCAGCGCAGCAGGGTCATGTTCGCAGGCGTTGCCGGCGGACGCGCGAGGTTCACGTAAAGCCCTTCGCGCAGCAGCGCTTCCCACATCATCGCGCCGCGTTCCAGATCGGGCATGATGACCGAGATGATCGCGCTTTGCGGTTCGGTGGTGCCCAACTGGAAACCGGCGTCGGTCAGCCCCTTGTGCAAGGTGCGCGAGCTATCCCACAAGTGGGCGCGCTTTTCCGCCGCGGTCATCAGCTTGCGGATCGAGGTGGTCGCGGTGGCGACGACGCTGGGCGGCAGGCTGGCGGTGAAGACGTAAGGGCGGCAGACCAGGCGCATGATCTCGAACTTGGGGTGGTTCGAAACGCAGAAGCCGCCGACGGTGCCGACCGACTTGGAGAACGTGCCGATCACGAAGTCCACGTCGTCGAGGCAGCCCTGTTCCTCGGCCACGCCGCGCCCGTTGGGGCCGATGAAGCCCATCGAGTGCGCTTCGTCCACCAGCACCATGGCGCCGTACTTCTTGGCGACCGCGATCATCTCCTTGAGCGGGGCGATATCACCCAGCATCGAGTAGACGCCTTCGAGCACCACCAGCTTGCCGGCGCCTTCGGGAATGCGCTTGAGGCGCTTTTCCATCGCTTCGATGTCGTTGTGCTTGAAGGGCACGACTTCGGCGTCGCCCATCTTGCAGCCGTCCCAGATCGAGGCGTGGCTGTCGATATCAAGGACGATGTAATCGCCCTTTCCGGCGATCGTCGAAATGATCCCGAGGTTGGCCTGGTAGCCGGTCGAGAACACCATCGCGTGCTTCATGTCGTAGAAGTCGCATAGCGCTTCCTCGACCGCCTTGTGGCCCGCGTAAGTGCCGTTGAGTACCCGGCTGCCCGTGGTGCCGGAACCGAAATCGTCAAGCGCCTGCTTGCCCGCCGCGATCACGTCGGGGTCGAAGGTCATGCCCATGTAGTTGTAAGTGCCCAGCAAGATCGTCTCGCGACCGTTGCACATGGCGACGGTGGGCGAGATCACCCGCTCCATGACGAGGCCGAACGGATCGGTCACGCCGGTAGCGAGCAGGTCGCTCCGCATCTTGATCAGCGGGTCGAACTTGCTGAAAAGATCAGTGGTATCAGACATTTAAAATCAGCCCTTGAGCTTGACCACGGCGTCGACGAGCTGGCCGAAATTCTCGATTTCAGCCTGCTGGTTCATCGAGATGATGATGTCGAACTCGTCCTCGATCGCGGCGACGAAATCCATCACCGTCAGGCTGTCGAATTCCAGATCGTCGGTGAAGCGGGTGGCGTCGGCCACTTCGATGCCCTTCTTGTTGAAGGGTTCGATCAGTGCGGCGATGCGGGCCGAGGTCTCTGCGCGGTCCATGGGTACTTAACTCCGAAAGCGTCGGGCGGCTCTCTGGCCGGGAATTGCGGCGCAAAAGCGGCGCAGGTGTAACATGTCAAGGCCGCTCGTCAGAGCAGGGCACGAACGGCCTGCATGAACGGACCGATGGAAACCGGTTTCGCCAGATAGCCTTCGGCCCCGGCTTCACGGATGCGTTCCTCGTCGCCCTTGCCGGCATAGGCGGTTACCGCCAGCACCGGAATCGTGCGAAGTACCGGATCTTTCTTTGCCGCTTCGATGAGGTCGAGGCCGGAAACGTCCGGCAGCTGGATGTCCATGATCACAAGGTTGGGCACGAACTGGCGCGCCTTGTCCAGAGCGTCGAGGCCATCGGCGCACGGCTCCACCGCGTAGCCCTGACTGCGGAGCACGTCGCAAAACAGTTTCCGGTTAAGATCGTTGTCCTCGACAACGAGGATTCGCTTTGCCATTCGACGCCCTGATGACCATCTGGGTTTGAGCCCCTTCCTATGCGACGCGAGCGAGACTGACAATTCTTCGAGAATCATCATCCCCATCTGACCCGCAGACGCTGGTGCTCAATGCCCTTGGCTGGCTGCTGAGCGAACAGAGCCGCGCCGAACGCTTCCTGTCGCTGACCGGCCTGACCCCGGATGACTTGCGCGGATCGCTGGGCGAACCTGCAACGCTGGGCGCGGTGCTCGATTTCCTGTGCTCGCACGAGCCGGACCTGCTGGGCGCGGCGGATGCGCTGGGCGTGCCGCCCGAAACGCTGGTGGCCGCACGCAGGGGGCTGGGCGCATGACGAAACCGTTGCTCATCACCGATTGCGATGAAGTGCTGCTGCACATGATCAAGCACTTTCGCGACTGGCTGGCCGAGGAAGAAGGCGTCCATTTCGATATCGAGAACGGAGAGTTCTACAAGTCGATGCGCCGGATCGGCAGCGACACCCCGCTGGAACAGGCGGAGATGTGGGCGCTGCTCAACGGCTTCTTCGATTCGCAGATGCACCGCCAGACCGCGATCGAGGGCGCGGTGGAAGGCATCGCCGCGATCCGCGAACATGCCGATGTGGTTGTGCTTACCAATCTCATGGATTTCCGCCGCGAAGCGCGCGCCGCGCAGTTGATCGAACACGGGATGCCCTTGCGCGTCTTCACCAACCAGGGGCCGAAAGGCCCGGCGCTTCAGGCGATCCTCGATGAGTACCAGCCCAGCCGGGCGGTGTTCATCGACGATCTTTCGCAGCATCACGGCTCTGTCTTCGAGGTTTCGCCCCATGTTCGCCGCCTGCACCTGTGCGGCGAACCGAAGATCGCCCCCAATATCAAGTGTGCCCTCCAGCTTGGTCACGCGCATGCGCGGATCGACGATTGGGCCACGGCATTGCCCTGGCTGCTCGACAGCCTGACCCGCGAAGAAGAGGAATTTCATGAGCAAGATTGATGCCCGTCTGGCCGAACTCGGCCTGACCCTGCCTGCCGCAGCAGCCCCTGTCGCCGCCTATGTCGCGGTGGTCGAGACGAACGGTCTTGCACACGTTTCGGGTCAGCTGCCCTTCGTCGATGGCAAGCTCGTCACCGGCCGTCTGGGCGAGGATGTCAGCATCGAGGCAGGCACCGAAGCGGCGCAGGCTTGCGGCGTGATGATCCTGGCGCAGCTGAAGGCCGCGCTTGGTTCGCTTGATCGCGTGGAGCGGATCGTCAAGCTGGGCGGCTTCGTCAATTCGACCGGCGATTTCACCGACCAGCCCAAGGTCATCAACGGCGCGTCGGAACTGATGGTCGCGGTGTTCGGCGATGCAGGCAAGCACGCGCGCAGCGCGGTCGGCGTTCCCGTTCTGCCGCTGGGCGCCGCCGTTGAAGTGGATGCTATCGTTGCCGTTCGCCCTGCTTGATCGCTGGTGTTCGCCGGCACCCGATCCGCGCAAGGTCGCGTGGATCGGGGCGCAGGACTATGCCCATCGCGGGCTGCACGGCGTCTTCGAAAATGGCGGGGACGGGGGCGGGGGCGGGGGCGTGGACGGGGGCGTGCCGGAAAACTCGCGCGCGGCCTTCGCGAAGGCCATCGCCGCGGGCAATGGCATCGAACTGGATGTGCAGCGTTCCAGCGACGGGCAACCCATCGTCTTCCATGACGATACGCTTGACCGCCTGACCGCCGAGAGCGGCCCGACCGATCGCCGCAGCGCCGCGCAACTGGGCGCGATCACGCTGTCAGGCACCACCGAAACCATCCCCACGCTGCGGCAGGTCCTGGCGCAGATCGGGGGGAAGGTGCCGGTGCTCATAGAGATCAAGTCCGACCGCAAGGTGCGCATTGCCGCGCTGTGCCTTGCCGTGCGCCGGGTGCTGGAAGGCTATACGGGCAGCCATGCGGTCATGAGCTTCGACCCGCGCGTCTCGCGTTGGTACTGGCGCCATTCGCCACATACCGTGCGCGGCCTGATCGTCTCGGAAGGAGAGGATCGCGCGCTTCCCGGCAAGATCCGCCGCCACTTGTGGCTATGGCACGCCCGCCCCGATTTCCTTGCCTACGACGTGCGCGACCTGCCGAGCCGTTTTGCAGGCGCCCAACGCCGCCGCGGCCTTCCCGTAGCGACATGGACGGTGCGCGAACCCGAGCACGACGAACGCGCGGCAGCCCATGCCGATGCGGCGATCTTCGAAATCCGCGAAGGGGACGCGTGAGCGAGGGCAGCTTCACCGCCCGCCTTCTGGGCGCCGTGGGCGATCTGCCCGCCGACCAGTGGGATGCACTCACCGCAGGGGCTGGGGGCGGCCCCAATCCTTTCGTCAGCCATGCCTTCCTGACCGCGATGGAGCAATCCGGCAGCGTTGGCGGGCGCAGTGGCTGGACCCCGTTGCCGCTGGTTATCGATGGTCCCGACGGTACGCTTGCGGCCGCATTGCCCGCCTATCTGAAAGAGCACTCTCAGGGGGAATACGTCTTCGACCATGCCTGGGCCGATGCCTGGCATCGGGCAGGGGGGGAGTACTACCCCAAGCTGCAGATCGCGGTTCCCTTCACCCCGGCGACCGGCCCGCGCCTGCTCACCCCGCACCCGGAACTGATGGTGCCCCTGTTGCGCGCGGCGGAAACGCTGTGCCGGGACAACGGCCTGTCCTCCGCCCACGCGACTTTCATCGAACCCGCGCAAGTGCCGGTGTTCGAGAAGGCGGGCTGGCTCATGCGCGAAGACATCCAGTTCCACTGGGAGAACCGGGGCTACGCAACCTTCGACGACTTTCTTGCCGCACTGTCCTCACGCAAGCGCAAGGATCTGCGCAAGGAACGCGAGAAGGCGCAGGAAGGCGTCGAAATCCGGGCGCTGTGCGGCGATGATATCACCGAGGCACACTGGGACGCGTTCTGGGACTTCTATCAGGATACCGGCGCGCGCAAATGGGGGCGTCCCTATCTTACGCGTGAGGCGTTCAGCCTGCTGGGCGAGACTATGGCCGACCGCATCCTGATGGTCCTTGCCTTCATGGACGGGCATCCGGTGGCAGGCGCCCTGAACTTCATCGGCGGCGATGCGCTATACGGCCGTTACTGGGGTGCCGTGGTGGACAAGCCGTTCCTGCACTTCGAACTGTGCTATTATCAGGCGATCGATGCCGCGATCCGCCTTGGCCTGAGCCGGGTAGAGGCCGGGGCCCAGGGCGGGCACAAGCTGGCGCGGGGGTATGAACCTGTTCGCACGATATCGGCCCATTACATCGTGCACGATGGCCTGCGCGCCGCGATCGCCGACTATCTGGAGCAGGAGCGAGCAGGCATAGCGCGCGACCAGATCGTGCTCGATACCCGGTCCCCCTTCCGCAAGGGAGAGGGTTAGGCGGCGATGCGGACGGTCGCGCCCAGCCACTGGCGCGCGCGGCGCTGGGCTTCGGCGATTTCGCGGGCGGTCATGTCGTCGGCCACTTCGGCGCGGCAGACGGCGGCTTCCTCGTGTCCGCCGACGGCGGCAAGGTTGAACCACTTGTGCGCTTCGATCAGATCGCAGGGCGCGCCGTGGCTGCCGGTCGAGAACGCCACGCCCAGATCGAAGTAGGCGGATGCGTCGCCCTGGGCTGCGCTGGCCAGCGCCTCGGCGATGAGCATGTCTCCTGCGAAGTCGTTCGCGGCGGCAGGCATGGACAGGTTCTGGTTAATGCAGACAGTTTCCATCGTAATCCCCGTACCTTCGGAAAAGGGTTGTGACCGCGTGGACCTAAATCGTTTGCAACTGGCCTCTGCGTTCGATTTGGCGAATCTGGATGATGCCGATCAAGAAATGGTTAATCGCAATTGCGCAGCCTTCCCTGCGCAGATTAACTTTGTGTCATCCCGAGGCATCGTTAAGAATTTTGTGGACGGTCATGCATATGCGCTTGTGCCTTCAGGAGTGCGGACTTATAGGCCGCCTCAACTGCGGATCGTTGTACGGTCACCGGAAAAGTTCGGGGCTGCAGGGCGTTGGCGATCCGTGGAAGCACTGCGGAGTTTCTCTGGATGGCAACGGCCCTAGCTGACGAAATCGATGTACTCGCCAAGGCAAAACGCGCGATTGGCGGCGCTTACATTTCCGAACCGAACGAAGAATACATGAACGAGTCGCAGCAGGATTATTTCCGCAAGCTGCTCCTCGCCTGGAAAAAGTCGATCCTCGATGCCGCAGCGGGAACGCTGCAGCAGTTGCAGGACGGCCCCATTCGCGAACCCGATCTCAACGATCGTGCGTCAAGCGAAACGGACTGGGGCATCGAACTGCGCACCCGTGACCGTCAGCGCAAGCTGATCGCCAAGATCGATTCGGCCATGCGCCGCATAGAAGAAGGCGAATACGGTTATTGCGAAGTCACAGGTGAGCCGATCGGCCTCGGGCGCCTTGAAGCCCGCCCGATCGCGACCATGACGGTCGAGGCTCAGGAAGCGCACGAACGGCGCGAGAAAGTCTCACGCGACGATTGATCGCGATACTTGGCCCCGCCGCTGGTGGGGTCGAAACCCGGCTCCGATGCAGCCCGGAGCCGGGCCATTAAACCTTTGTTTGCCAATGTCGGCTAGGAATCGGGGCCAAGGCACGGTAGTTTCCGCGCATTGGCGGCACGGTGACGACGTGCATTCTGAAACGCCCGGACGAAGATCGCATGACCCAAGGTGAAAATCGGCAGCTTGCGCGCGACAGCCTGTTCCTCATGGCTGACCTTCGCGTGGACGGTCTCGACGGCGACTTCCGGATCAAGGTCCGCAACCTTTCGGCCGGCGGCATGATGGGCGAAGGCAACGTCTGCGTGGTGCGCGGCACGGTTGTCTCGGTCAATATCCGCAACATCGGCTGGGTCGAAGGATCGGTCGCATGGGTGCAGGAAAGCCGTTTCGGCGTTGCCTTCCGCGACGATATCGACCCGCGCCTTGCCCGTGCGCAGGCAGGCGCCCAGCCCGGCAAGGTCGAACACACCGCGCCGGATTACCTGCGCAACTATCAGGCGCCCGTGACGGACGCGACGCTGCTGCGCAAGATCTGAGCGCAGGCGCGGAAAATTCCGCAGAGCCGGTTGCGGGGCTCGGGAAATCGGCTACTCCATTTTTCATGCTGTCCAAGCGCCAAGCCTCGCGGGTGCTGGCCATTGCGGCCGCCTTCACGCTCGCCTCCTGCGGCGGTTACGACAATTCGGCGTTGGGTGTCGCCGTGGTCGGGGAACCCGACGACCTGTTCGTCAAGGGGGCAGGGCTCACTGCCGGCGCCGTGCTGGTGCGCGCTTCGACGGTAGAGGGGCTGGTCGCCTTCGATGACGCGGGGCGCGTCATTCCCGCGCTGGCCGATCGCTGGATCGTCACCGACGACGGGCAAAGCTACATCTTCCGCCTGCGCGAAGGCAACTGGAGCAGCGGGGAGCCGATCACCGCGGATTCGGCGCGCCGGGCCATCAATACGGCGCTGAAGGGACTGGATGACAGCCCGCTGGCGCATGATCTTTCCGGTATCGACGAAGTGCGGGCCATGGCGGGCCGCGTCATCGAGATCCGCCTGAACCGGCCGATGCCCTACCTTCTTCAGTTGCTGGCGCAGCCGGAACTGGGCCTCTACCGCAAGGGTGAAGGCACCGGCCCGATGAGCGTCACGCGCACGGGCAATACTGCCGCGCTGAGCGCGATCGACCCGGCAAAGCTGGGCATGGCCCCGATCGAGAACTGGGCGGAGCGCACCCGGCCGGTGCATCTGCGTGCACTGCCGGGCCCTCAGGCGGTTGCTGCGTTCAATGACGGCAGCGTCGACCTTGTGCTGGGCGGGCGCATTCAGGACTTCTTCCTGACCCGCTCGGTGGGCATTCTTCGCGGAACCATCCAGCTGGACCCGGTGGTGGGCCTGTTCGGCCTGCATGTGATGAACGACAAGGGGTTCCTGGCAGAGCCCGCCAACCGCGAGGCACTGGCCATGGCGGTGGATCGAGACGGGCTCATCTCGCCTTTCGGCGTCGGCGGCTGGGCTGCGACGACGCGCCTTGTCACGCCCAGCCTCGACGGTGATCTTGGCACGATTGGGGAACGCTGGGGCGGGCAGACGCTTGAAGAACGCCGGGCGGTGGCCGCTGCGCGGGTGCGGGCATGGAGCGGTGCGGGTGCTGCAGCTCCGGTCGCCGGGGGGCAGGAACCGTCACCTCGGCCCGATGGACCGCGCGTTCGCCTGCGGGTCCGCCTGCCCGAAGGGGCCGGCAGCGTCACGCTGTTCACCCGCCTTGCCGCGGATTTCGCGGCGATCGGCGTCGGTCTGGACCGGACGACGGATGCCGATATGGCAGACCTTGAACTCATCGATGACGTTGCCAGCTACCCGCGCGCGGCGTGGTATCTCAACCGCCTGTCCTGCCATGCCGGGACAGGTCTTTGTTCGCAGGAGGCGGACGCGCGGGTGACCGAAGCCGCCGCTGCCGCAACGCCCGCCGAACGGGCCGCGCTGCTGACGGAAGCCGAAGCGGAACTGACCGGGGCCAACGTCTTCATCCCCTTCGGCACGCCGATCCGCTGGTCGCTTGTCCGCGGCAGCGTCAACGGGTTCTCGGTCAACCCGTGGGGCTGGCATCCCTTGATGCCGCTGGCGTGGCTTCCCAAATAGGCTTTGCGGCGCTTTTGGCCGCGTTTCGAAGCGAGGCTGGGAACACGTGGTCAACCAATCGGCACGGCGCATGGATTTCGAGCTTCCGCTCGGCAACGATCCGGTATCGGTCCGCCGCCGTGTGGAAGCGCTGGAGCGCGTGCTGGAACGGGCTTTCACCGTGCCGGGAATCCGCCGCCAGGTGGGGCTGGACGCCGTCGTCGGTCTGGTTCCGGTCGCGGGTGACGTGGTTGCGGCCGCGATGGGCCTCTACCTCGTGTGGGAGGCGCGCAATCTTGGCATGTCGAAGTGGCAGCTGGCCCGGATGACCGCCAATGTCGGTTTCGATACGCTGGTGGGCGCGGTGCCGATCGCAGGGGATCTGTTCGACTTCCTGTTCCGTTCGAACAGCCGCAACCTCAGGATCATCCGCAAGCATCTGGACAAGCATTACCCGCAAACGCGGGTCATCGACGGCTGACGGCGCGGCGGCTATGAGCAGGGCATGAGAACCGCCTTGTCCGCCATGGCCCTGCTTGCGCTGGCCGCCTGTTCGAAATCCGACACCGCGCCCGGCCCCGGCGGCGTGACGATGGGCGAAGCGCGCGCGCTGGACGAGGCGGCTGCGATGCTCGACGAACGGCGCCCTCCGTCAGAGGGGCAGGCTACCGAGGCACCTGCCGCGCCGGAGCGGTGATCAGTCGAAGCTGACCTTGCCGCGCCCGGCCTTCACCGATCCGCGCAGCTTCTTGCCTTTCAGGCGCTGTTCCTTGCCGACGCGGTTGAGGCGGCTCTTGGCGCGTTTTTCCGGCAGCTTGTGCGCTTCTGTAATGAGTTCGGCCAGACGTTCGCGCGCGTCGGCACGGTTCGCTTCCTGCGTGCGAAAGCGGCGGGCAGTCAGCACCAGTTCGCCGCGCGCGGTCATGCGGCTGCCCGCCAGTTCGCGGAAGCGGGCGAAGACCGGCGGGGTCAGCCGCAGGGCGTAGACGTCGATGCGCAGCTGCACCGCCGTTGCCACCTTGTTGACGTTTTGCCCGCCGGGGCCGGTCGAGGCGATGAAGCTCTCTGTGGCAAGAGCCTGCGCGCGCTCGACGACGTCGTTCATTCGGGCGCTGCTTCCGGCGCGTCATCCTGGAAGCCGAGGGCGGCGAAGTCTGCGGGCAGCGGGGCGGTGGCCACGATCGGGGCCTTCTCTCCGCGCGGCACGGTCAGGCCCGCGGCGTGGAGCATGGTGCGCGGCGCGCCGCCCTTGGTGCCGTAGACCGGATCGCCCAGCAGCGGGAAGCCCAGGCCCGAGGCAGCATGGACGCGGATCTGATGCGTGCGGCCGGTTTCCGGGCGGAATTCGACGAGGGTGAGGCCGTTCCTGACGTCCAGCTTGCGCCAGTGCGTGACGGCGGGCTTGCCCTTGCGCGCCGGGATCATGCGCCAGCCGTCCTTCGCGGTGCTGACCTTCGACAGATTGAGGGCGATGGTGCCTTCATCTTCGGCCACTTCGCCCGCGACCACGCCGAGATAGCGCTTTTCGACCGTGCGCTCTTCGAAGGCGGCGGAGAAGCGCTTGAGCGCCTTGGGATTGCGCGCCAGCAGCAGGCAGCCCGAGGTGTCACGGTCAAGGCGGTGCACCGGGAACGGTTCGCGCTGGAAACCGAGCTTGAGTTCGTCGAGCCGGTCTTCAAGGCACGGACCACCGGCGCGCGGACGATCGAGCGGAAGGCCCGCAGGCTTGTCGATGACGATCGCTTCGCCGTCTTCGAAGAGGATTTCGAGTTGCATCATAATCTCTTTCGTCGTCCCGGCCGGTGGGCCGTGAACCATGTTCGTGCCTGTCAGCCCACCGCCTCGGCAATCCGTCGGCATGCCTCGACCAGCTTGGCGTCATCCGCCGCGAAGCTGATGCGGAAACCGTCGCGTCCGCCGAAGGCCGATGCGGGAACGATTGCGACGCCGTGATCCAGCAGGTGCAGCGCCAGCTTCGCATCGTCACCGAAGCGGTCCATCAGCGGCGCGGCATCGACCATGCAATAGAACGCGCCGTCAGGCACGGGCGTCGACAGGCCGGGGATCGCGTTGATCGCGCGAACCACCAGATCGCGCCGCGCGCGGAAGCGCTCGCACCACTCTGCAAGGAACGCTTGCGGGCCTTCGAAGGCGGCGACGGCGGCGGCCTGGCTGATCGAGCAGGGATTGCCCGAGGAGTGCGACTGCAGCCGCTCCATCGCCTTGATCAGCCATTCCGGCCCGGCGGCGACGCCGATGCGGAAGCCCGTCATCGCGTGGCTCTTGGAGACGCCCGAGATCGTCAGGATACGGTCGGCAAGGTCGGGGCACAGGTTCGCCAGCGTGGCGTGCGGGCCGCCGGTATAATTGATCGGCGCGTAGATGTCGTCGGACATCACCATCACGCGCGGATGGCGGCGCAGCACGTCACCGATGCCGAGCAGCGTTTCCGCAGGCAGGCAGGCGCCGGTCGGATTGCCGGGACTGTTGAGCAGCACCCACAGGGTATTGGGCCCGATCTGGGCTTCGAGGTCTGCGGGCGTGAAGCGGAAGTTGTCCTTCGCGTGGGTGTGCAGCGGCACCACCTTGCCGCCCGCGAACCGCACGATTTCGGGGTAGCTGACCCACCAGGGAGCCGGGACGATGACTTCGTCGCCCCCAAGATCGCCGGCGCTGATCGTGGCAAGCATGGCGTGGAAGATCGCCTGCTTGCCGCCCGCGCTGACGGTGATCTGCGACGTGGGAACCGTGATCCCCAGATCGCGCGCGAAGTGCAGCGCGGCGGCCTGCTTGAGCCGGGATGTGCCGCCGACCGGCGTGTACTTCGTCTGGCCGCCGTCGAGCGCGTCCTTGGCCGCTTGCAACACGTGCGGCGGTGTATCGAAGTCAGGCTCGCCCACGGAGAGCGATATGATGTCGCGGCCCGCTTCGCGAAGCTGGGTGGCGCGGTCTGTCATCGCCGTGGTCTGCGACGGGGCGATGCGGGATAGGGCGGTGGAAAGGTGCATCAGTCGAGCAGCCGTGCCGGGATCAGGCCGCGCAGGGCGTTGCCGATGAGGAACCCGCCCGCAAGATCATCGAGCGTCAGGTCCGCTTCCACCGCGCGGCCGCTATCGATCAGCGACCGGCGCAGCACACCGGGCAGCAGGCCAAGGCGTGCGCGCGGGGTCAGCAGCGTGCCGCCCTGCTCCACGAACAGGTTGGTGAAGCAGCCTTCGGTGACAAGCCCATCGTCGCGCAGCAGGATCGCTTCGTCCGCACCGTTGGCATGGGCCACTTCAAGGCCCTTGTCGTAGAAGGCGCGGTCGGTGGTCTTGTGCGCAAGGCGCCAGTCGCCGCTATCCACCGGCAGGCGCAGCACCGCGACCGTGGCCGGTTCGGTGAGAGGCGCGGGCAATGCGCTGAGTTCCAGTGAGAACGCGCCGGAACGGCCGACCACCAGACGCAGCTTCGATGCGGCGTCAGCCTCGAAGCACAGGGCCTGAATGGCGTTGCGCACCGCATGCCGATCGAACCCGAAGCCCAGCGCCACAGCGCTTGCGGCAATGCGTTCGAGATGCAGTTCGAGCAGTGCGATGCCGTCTTCGGGCGTGAAACGCATCGTCTCGATCAGATCGAAGTTTGCAGGAGACAAGACTTCCCCGGCTACCTGCACTTGCGACTCTCGCACGAAACCCCCTTTGATCAGGCATTCCCGCCATTCGGGAAGCGCTTGCGAATCCGCGACCACGGCGGACCCGACCCCTAGGACAGCGCGACCGTCACGGTCGAGACGCAGAGTGCGGATTGCCACATTGAAAGCCGCATCGCCAGAGGGTTCGATATAACCGATGGAGCCGCAGTAGAGTCCGCGCGGGCTGTGTTCGACCTCGGCGATCAGCTCCATCGCGCGGATCTTGGGCGCTCCGGTGATCGAGCCGCAGGGAAACAGCGCGCGCAACAGGTCGAATGAATCGCGCTCCGGCGGCAGGGTGGCGCGCACCGTCGATACCATCTGGTGGACGGTTGGATAACTTTCGATCGCGAAAGGGTTTTCCACCCGCACGCTGCCCGCTTCGGCGACGCGCGACAGGTCGTTGCGCATCAGGTCAAGGATCATCAGGTTTTCGGCGCGATCCTTGGCGCTTGCGGAAAGTTCGGCGGCAAGGGCGGCGTCTTCCACCGCGTCACGGCCGCGCGGGCGGGTGCCCTTCATCGGGCGTACCGTGACCTCGTGGTCCGAAAGCGTGAAGAACAGTTCCGGGGAAAAGCTGAGATGCCAGCGCGCGCCGTCGTGGATCACTGCCCCGTATCCCGCCGCAGCGCGGGGACGCAGCGCCGCATAAAGCGCCTGCGGATCGCCGCTCCACGGGCCGACCAGCGGCATGGTAAGATTGGCCTGATAGATATCGCCCGCCTCGATCGCGCCGTGGATGGCGGCGAAGGCGTGCTCGTAGCCGCCAAGGTCTACCTGCGGTTCCAGTGGGCCGATCGTGGGACGGTCCGCGCCTGAGCGGCCGGCAAGCCATAGCGGAACCTGGGTGGGAGAGAGTGTCTCGTACCCCTCGAATGCGCCGAACCAGAGCAGCGGGGCCCCAGTTGCGGCAAAGCGTCCGGAAAGACGCGGGACAAGGCGCGGCTCCAGCGCCAGCCCGGCCTCGTATGTCAGGTAGCCGGCGAGATGCAGCCCTTGCCGCGAGAGCACCTGCAGGCGCTCCAGCGCGGGCCGCACGTCCTCGCCGCGCATCGCCACCACGGTTTCGCGCGGTGTGCGATAGAGCCGGGCGTCGGCGGCGCCTTCGCTGCGGGCGTCATCGAGAAGGACGAATGGTTCGGTCATGGGATTGCGCGGGCCTTTAGCGGGAGTTTGCGCGTCTGCCCACCCCGGTCGCACGGCCTGGGGATGGCCCTTCCGCAGCACCGCCTGCCACGCTACACCCCCGCTATACCGATGTGGCGACAGGGCTTGGAGACCACGTAAATGAGCGAGATTTTCCTTGGGCTTGGCGCCGATGGCGAGCGGCAGGTGCTGCGGCTGGGCCGGGCCAACCGCCATGGCCTGATCGCGGGCGCGACGGGGACCGGCAAGACCGTGACGTTGCAGACCATCGCGGAGCAGTTCTCTGCCGCCGGGGTGCCGGTGTTCATGGCCGACGTGAAGGGCGACCTCTCGGGCGTCTGCATGGCCGGAAGCCCTCAGTTCAAGAACGCTGCAATCCTGGAATCGCGGGCGAAGGAAATCGGCATTGCCGACTATGCCTATGCCGATAACCCGGCGGTTTTCTGGGACATCTACGGTGAGCAGGGCCATCCCGTGCGCACCACGATCTCGGAAATGGGACCGCTTCTGCTGGCCCGGCTGATGGATCTGAACGAGACGCAGGAGGGCGTGCTCAACATCGTGTTCCGCCTTGCCGACGACGAAGGGCTGCTGCTGCTCGACCTTGAGGATTTGCAGTCGATGCTGGCCTATGTGGGACAGAACGGCACTCAACTGGCGCTCAAGTACGGCAATGTCTCCAGGGCGACGGTTGGCACCATCCAGCGCCAGCTCCTTGCGCTGGAGAGCCAGGGGGCGGCGCAGTTCTTCGGTGAGCCTGCGCTGGAAATTGCGGATTTCATCAAGTGCGACGATCAGGGGCGCGGCTACATCAACGTGCTGGCCGCCGACAGGCTGATGCGCAGCCCCAAGCTTTACGCCACCTTCCTGCTCTGGCTGCTGTCCGAACTGTTCGAGGTGCTGCCCGAAGTGGGCGATCCCGAAAAGCCTTGCCTCGTCTTCTTCTTCGATGAGGCGCACCTGCTGTTCGACGATGCGCCCAAGGCGCTGCAGGACAAGGTGGAGCAGGTGGTCCGGCTTGTCCGTTCGAAGGGTGTGGGCGTCTATTTCGTCACGCAGAACCCGATCGATATCCCTGAGGAGATCGCCGGGCAGCTGGGCAACCGCGTCCAGCATGCGCTGCGGGCTTTTACCCCGCGTGACAAGCGCGCGATCAAGGCGGCGGCCGAAACCTTCCGCATCAATCCCGCGCTGGACGTGGAAACCGCGATCACCGAACTGAAGGTGGGTGAAGCGCTGGTTTCCACGCTGGACGATGACGGCGCGCCTTCGGTGGTGCAGCGCACGCTGGTGGCGCCGCCGCGATCGCGGCTGGGGCCGATCACCGCGAAGGAACGCGCGATCGTCCAGTCGATCAGTCCGTTCGACGGCAAGTACGACACCCGCGTCGACCGCGAGAGTGCAGAGGAAGTGCTGGCCGCCAAGGCCGCCGATGCGGCCGCCACCGCTCAGGAGGTTGAGGAAAAGGGCCGCGAGGAAGTGGCAAAGCAGGAACGCAAGAGCCCCGGCCTGTGGGACGGCATCGGCGGCAAGGTGGCCAAGGCCGCCGCCGGGGCCGCCGCCGCCAGCGCCGGATCAATCCTTGCCCAGACCATGCAGGGCAAGAAGAGCCGCGCCAGTCCCAAGGCTTCGGCCGCCAGCGCTGCGGCAGGCACGGTGGCCGATACGCTGGGCAAGGCGATCGGCATTCCCGGCCTTGGCAGGTTCGCGCGCAATCTTATCGGAGGGTTGATGCGCTAGTGCGAAGGGGCCTTGTCCCTAAGCTGATCCTGAACGGCAGGCAGTTCCTGTGCGGGCGGGTGCCTGGGATAATGATGGCCCTGATGTTCGCCTGCGCAATCGGCATTGCGCAGGCGCAGCCGGTTCCGAACGGGCGGCTGGACGATACGGTCAGGCCCGTGGCCTATCGGCTGGACCTGACCGTCGATCCTTCGAACCCACGCTTTTCCGGCCATGTAGAGATCGACGTGGCGCTGGCGCAGGGGGCATCCTCCATCGTGCTGCACGGGCGCGGGCTTGCCGTGTCGCGCGTGACCGCGCTGGCGGCGGGGCGGCTGCTGGAAGGGCGCTGGGAGCAGCTTGATCCTGTCGGCGTGGCGCGCGTGGGCTTTGCCGAGACGCTGCCCGCCGGGCCGGTGACGCTGGCTTTCGATTACGATGCGCCCTTTGCCGATGGTCCCGCAGGGCTGTTCCGCGCGCAAGTGGAGGGCGCATGGCATGGATGGTCGCACTTCGAGGCGATCGATGCGCGCGCGGTGTTCCCCGGCTTCGACCAGCCCGGCTTCAAGACGCCCTTCACGCTGACCCTGCACACACCGGAAGGGCTGACCGCAATCGGCAATGTGCCCGAAACCGGGCCGCCGATGATCGAGAACGGGCTGGCGGTCCACCGCTTCGCGCCCACCCCGCCGCTGCCGACGTACCTTGTCGCGATCATGGTCGGCCCTTTTGTTTCGGTGTCGGGAGAGCTGGGGGCCTTGCCGGTGCGGATCGTCTCCACCCGACAGAACGCGGACCGGATGGCCTTCGCGCTCGACGGCACCCGCCGCATCACCGCGCTGCTGGAAGACTACTTCGGCACGCCCTTTCCCTTTCCCAAGCTGGATCAGGTGACCAGCCCGCTGCTGCCCGGCGCGATGGAGAACGCGGGGGCGGCGCTCTATCGCGACGATCTGCTGGTGATGGACGCAGAGGCGCCGGTAAGCCGCCAGCGCGCCTTCGGCATGACCGTGGCGCATGAACTGGGGCACCACTGGTTCGGCAATCTCGTTACTCCGGCGTGGTGGGACGATCTGTGGCTGAACGAAAGCTTCGCCAACTGGATCGGCTATCGTATCGGCGACGCCTGGCGTCCCGACCTTGGCATTGCGGGCGATGCGCTGGGGACGGGTTTCGAGGCGATGGAAACCGACGCGCTGCTGGCCGGGCGCCCCGTCCGCCAGCCGATCACGGACAGTCGCCGGATCGACACGGCCTTCGATGCGATCACATATGGCAAGGGCGGGCATGTGGTGGGCATGGTCGCGGCATGGCTGGGCGAGGATCGGTTCCGGGAAGGCGTACGCCGCTACATCGCGGCCCATGCCGGCGGCAGCGCCACCAGCGACGATTTCTTCGCGGCGCTGGCGCAAGTCGCGGGCGATCCCCGGCTGGTTCCCGCGATGCGAAGCTTCGTGGAGCAGCAGGGCGTGCCGCTGCTGGCCATGCGGCGCGATGGCGACCGGGTAACGGTGACGCAGCTGCGCTACACCACGGCAGGCGTCGCCCCGCCCGACATGCGCTGGACTATCCCGCTGTGCCTGCGGCGAGAGGCGACACGCCGCTGCTTCATCATGGACCAGCGCACGCAAAGTTTCACGGTGCCGGGCAAGGGGCCGGTGTTCCCCAATGCGGGCGGAACCGGCTATTACCGTTTCGAACTGACCGCAGGCCACTGGCAGGAACTGATCGCCGGTGCCGACCGGCTGCCGGGCGGAGAGGCGCTGGCGCTGGTCGATTCGCTCTGGGCCTCGATCCGGGCAGGGCGCGGCACGATCGGCGAGATGGCCCGGCTGGAGCGCAAGCTGATCCACCATGCCGATCCCCACGCCGCCGATGCCGCCGACAAGGCGCTGTCGAAACTGGTGCGCGAGAACATCGTGGGGGCGCAAGGACGGCGGGGCTTCCGGCTGCTGCGCGAAAAGCTCTATGGGCCGCTTCTGAAAACCTATGGCTTCGATCCGCGCGCGGGCGTCTATGCGCAGGAGGCGGCGGCGCGCGCGCAGCGGCGGGTGCAGGTGGTCAACGCGCTGGTCGGCACGGGAACCGGGCGCAAGCTGCGTCGCCAGCTGGATGCAGCGGCCGTGGCTTATCTGGGAGGGCAGCACGGCGCGCTGGACCCGGCGTGGTTCGACCATGCCTTCGACCTCTACCTCTATGACCGGGATACTGCGGCGGTCCGGTCGCTGCTGGATGCGGCGCTGGCTTCGGAAGACCCGGTGTTCCGCCCCGCAGCGCTGGGCGCGGTGGCGCGGACGGGCTTTGCGCAAGTTGCCGCATGGCTGCTCGTGCTTGACGACCCGCGCCTGCGCGAGACGGAACGGCGCGATCTGCTGGACGGCATCATGGCGCGCAGTTCAAGCCGCGAATATGGCTATGGCTGGGCGCTTGCCCATGTTGCGGCGCTGCTTGGCGGTGCGGACGGGCAGGCGGTCTCGACAAGACTGCCGCAGATGCTGGGCCGGTTCTGCTCCGTCTCATGGGCAGACCGCATCGCGCGCGATTTCGGGCCTGCCTTTGCCGACACCCCCGGCGCGCTGGAACTGGATCGCGCGGTGGAGCGGGTGCGCAACTGCGGGCTGCTGGACGACATGATGGGCACGCAGATCGACGCCGAATTCGCGACGCTGCGTTAGGGGCAGATCGTTGGGAATCAGCCCAGCGGCAGTTCCAGCCTTACCGTCAGGCCCGCAACCTTGCCGTCGGCGGAAACCCGGTTGGCCAGTACTAGCGCGCCGCCGTGCTGGTCGGCGATGGCGCGTGCCAGCGCAAGGCCAAGACCCGCGCCGCCCGTGGCCTTGTTGCGGGACGGATCGCCGCGCACGAAGGGGTTGGTCATCGCCTCGATCTCATCGTCGGGGATGCCGGGGCCGTCGTCTTCGATGCGGATGACGGCGCGATCGCCTTCCTTTTCCAGCCCCACCCGTGCGCCCTCGCCATAGCGCAGCGCATTGTCGATGAGGTTGCGCAGCGCGCGCCGCAGCCAGGTGGAGCGCAGTTCAAGGACGATGCGCTGGGTGTCGCCAAGGTCCACCGGCTCGCCCATGTCCTCGTATTCCTCGACCACCGAGGCGACGAGGGCGGACAGTTCGGTGCGTTCGCGCGGGTCGCTCGGGCGGCCGACGCGGGCGAGCGAGAGGATGTCGTCCAGCGTGCGCACGATGTCCTCGATCGTGGCGGCCATGCGGGCGCGTTCGGTATCGTCTTCCACCGATTCGATGCGCACGCGAAGGGCGGCAAGCGGGGTCTTCAGGTCGTGCCCGATGGCGCCCAGCATCACGTCCTTTTCGTCCAGCATCGCGACGATGCGCGCTTCCATCGCGTTGTGGGCCACGATCAGTCGCTGCATGTCTTCAGGCCCGCTGGGGTCGAGCTGGCCCGCAGAGCCGGGGGCGACGGCGAACTGCTCCACCCGCCGGGTCAGCGCGGCGAGCGGGCGGGTGATGCGCCGCAGGATCAGCGCGACGGCGCCGACCAGCACGAGGTAGATGATCACCGTCTGCACGATTAGCGGCCGGATCATCACGTTGAAGGCACGCGGACTGCGCACCCGCGCCACCATCCAGTTGGCCTTGCCCGGCTGCTTGACGCCGACCACCAGCAGGTGATCGTCGATCATGTCGGCGACTTCAGGCCCCTCCAGCCGGCCCTTTGCGGCACGGCGATAGATATGGGACCGCGCGAAGCTGTCGTGCCCGACCGTGCGGTGAATGACGACGATTTCGGATGCGGGAAAATCCTGTTCCGCCAGCGTGTGCTGCAGCCGCTCTTCCATGTCGGCATCGCGCTTTTCGCCACCGCGAACGGGCGATCCGTTGCTGAATTCCAGCGGGAAGCCACGCAGCGGCGGGCCGCCGAAGGGCGCGCGATCGCGGTCGTGATCGCTTCCGCGCAGCATCCGGCCAAGCGCCCCGCGCCCGCGCGTTTCGGCGATGAGCTTGAAGGCGACGGCATTGCTCATGCCCGCTTCATAACCTTCGCGCTGGGCGCGGTAGACGAGCAGGGCGCCGATGCCCTGCACCAGCAGCAATGCGGCAGCGACGGCAAGCAGCATCTGGCCCATCAGGCTGCGGGGCCTGATCGCGGAAGGAATGGGTAGGTGCATCAGTCCTCTATCGGTACGCGGCGCACGTCCGCGGCCAGCATGTAGCCGCCGCCCCAGACGGTCTGGATCAGCTGGGCATTGCGGCTGTCCTGTTCGATCTTGCGGCGCAGGCGGCTGACCTGATTGTCCACCGCACGGTCGAACAGGTGCGCCTCGCGGCCCTGCACCATGTCGAGCAGGCGGTCGCGGTTGAGCACCTGCCGGGGGTGTTCGAGGAAGGCCATCAGCAGCCGGAACTCTACCGAGGAAATGGCGACGACCGCGCCTTCGGCATCGATCAGCCGCCGCTTGAGCGGATCGAGCCGCCAGCCCTCGAACTCGAACGCCTCGTTCTCCACCGCCGCAGGGGCCGCGCGCGAGGCGCGGCGCAGCACGCTGCGCACGCGGGCGACCAGTTCGCGCGGTTCGAACGGCTTCACCACATAGTCGTCCGCGCCGATTTCCAGCCCGACGATGCGGTCGGTCGCCTCTCCGCGCGCGGTGAGGAAGATCACCGGCACGTCCTGCGCCTCCACCAGATGGCGGCAGAGCGACAGCCCGTCCTCACCCGGCATCATGATGTCGAGCAGGACGAGGTCGAATTTGGCGTCCCGCAGGCGCGAGCGGGCCTCGGCCGCGCTCGATGCCTGGACGACGGCGAACCCCTGCCGCGACAGGTAGTCGCCCAGGGGTTCGCGCAAGGATGCTTCGTCGTCGACCAGCAGGAGCCTGGCCGGTGACGGGGCCGGAGAAGGAGTCAGCGCGGTATCGTTCATCTCAAGATCCATGGCGTTACCGCGCCTTCCTGTCAGTTTGCGGCCTTCTTGTCAGCCTTCTTGGTTTCCCAGCGGGCCTTGCGCTCTTCCATGTGGGCCTTGCGCGCGGCCTGGCGTTCTTCCTTGGTCACCTTGCCGTCGTGGTTGGCGTCCTGCGCATCGAAGCGCTTGAGAGCGGCCGCGACGAATTCGGCTTGCGAGACGGCACCGTCGTTGTTGGTGTCGGCCTGCTTTTCCATCATCATGCCGCCACGCGGGCCGCCGAAGTGGCCGGGACCACGGTGATGGCCGCCGCGGCCCATCTTGCCGCGATGTTCGCCGCCGCGCATGCCGTCATGCTCACCGCCGGGAGGGGGCGGCGGCGGGCCGTCCATGCTGTCAGCACCGGGGCCATCAGGACCGCGTCCATCAGGGCCACGTCCATCAGGGCCACGTCCATCAGGACCGCGATCGGCCATGAATTCGGCCTTGGAGATCGAACCGTCGCCATTGGTGTCGAGCTTTGCGAACATCTTTTCGCGCATCTGCTGGTGCATCAGTTCGCGGTCGGCCTTGTCGAGCTTGCCGTCCTTGTTGACATCCAGCTTCGCGAACAGCTGCGTGGCGCGGGCCTGCGCTTCGGCGCGGGTGATCACGCCGTCGCCATCGGCGTCCATCTTCGGACGCTCCATGCGCGGCTTCTGGGCAGCAGCGGCGTTGTTCGCAGGGGCCTGGGCGCAGGCCACGCCGCCGATCGTCAGTGCAGCAGCCGAAAGGCCGAGCATCAGGGTCTTCATCGAGGTCATGTGTCTTGTCCCGTAACAATTGGATGAGAGCCACAGACCAGAAGGGAAGGGAGGGGGAAGAACTGCCCTGTGGCTCTCTGTGATCCCTTCTAAACGCGGGTTGTCGCTAAGGTGTGCCGGGACAGGCGTTTATTGTCGTGAATTGTCACAAGTAGGGCGAGGTGTTCATCCGATCGCAAACTGGCGCAATCAGCGCGGGCGGCCCTCAGTACCCATGCCCGCCGTTACAAAAAGCGCGCTGGCGGGCTGCGAGACATCGGCGGTGTGCCACACGCCCGCCGGGTTCACGATGTACTGGCCGGGCTGCAATGTCTCGCAATGCAGGCGGCCATCGGGGAATTCCTGGATCAGCGTGATTTCGCCTGAAAGGCACACGACCAGTTCGTCGCCCTCCGGGTGCATTTCCCAGGAATCCCAGCTGACGGAGAAATCGAACAGGCTGACAAGGCGGCCTTCCTTGCCGTCCGCCGCCGTTCGCGCGGCATAGGCGGCATACCAGTCCATGCCGGTGAAGGCAGGCTGATCCACGACCTTCGCACCAAGGCCAAGGTGGACCGGATGGGTGCGAAGGTCGTGTGCGCTCATGTCAGAAGGGCCGGGTCAGAGCGGTTGGCACTGCGCCTCGAGCCAGGCCAGCGCCTCGCCCTCAAGCTGCGGAGCCACGATTTCCCGCACCCGCGCGTGGTAATCGTTCCACCACGCGATCTCCTGCGGGGAGAGCAGCGCAGTGTCGACCAGGCGCCGTTCTATGGGCACATGGGTCAGCGTTTCGAAGCCGTAGTATTCGCCGTCGGAACCGGCGATCTCGCGCTTTTCGACAAGGATCAGGTTCTCGATCCGGATGCCGTATTCGCCCGTCTTGTAGTAACCCGGTTCGTTGGAAAGGAACATGCCGGGCAGCAGCGGCTGGTCGGTTCCCGCCTGACCGCCCGATGACTTGGCGATGCGCTGCGGCCCTTCGTGGACCGCCAGGAAGCTGCCGACGCCGTGGCCGGTGCCGTGGGCATAGTCCAGCCCGACCTGCCACAGCGCATGACGGGCCAGCACGTCCAGCTGGCTGCCTGCCGTGCCCTTGGGGAACACCGCAAGGGCCAGCGCGATGTGGCCCTTGAGCACGCGGGTGAAGCGGTCCTTCACTTCGGCAAACGGCGCATCGGGCCCGACCCAGACGGTGCGGGTGATGTCGGTGGTGCCATCCGGGTACTGCCCGCCCGAGTCCACGAGGTAGACCGAGTTGGGTTCGAGCGTGAGGCTGGTTTCCTCGGACACGCGGTAGTGCGGGCTGGCTCCGTTCGGCCCGGCGCCGGAAATCGTGTCGAACGACAGGTCGCGCAGGCTGGGATCGATGGCGCGGAAATCCTGCAGCTTTGCAGCGGCGGACAGTTCGGTGACTTCACCCTTGGGCGCTTCGAGCGCCAGCCAGTGGAGGAAGCGGGTGACGGCGGCGGCGTCACGCCCCTGCGCGGCGCGGTGTCCGGCCTGTTCCACCGGGTTCTTCACCGCCTTGGGCAGCACGGTGGGGTCGCGTTCCTCGACCAGCGTGGCGCCGGCGTCGCGAAGCTCTTCGAAGATGGCGCTGACCGCACGCTCGGGATCGACCGCGACGCGCTTGCCCGCCAGTTCGCGCAGCCCTTCGACGAAGGCGGCGCGTTCACGCACGGTGACGGCGTTGCCAAGGTGGCGGCGCACGTCGTCCGTCACTTTCTCTCCGGCGATGAACAGGTCGGCGGTGCCGTCCCTGCGGGCGATGACGTAGGACAGCGCCACCGGGGTGCGGTCCACGTCGGCGCCGCGGATGTTGAGCAGCCAGGCGATCGAATCGAGCGCGGTGATCACCGTCGCGTCAAGGTTGCGGGCGCTGAGCCATTCGGAAACGGCGGCGCGCTTGGCCTCGCTGGCCTCGCCGGTGAACTGGTCGGGGTGGACGATGGCGGGGGCGGCGGAGGGCAGCGGCTGGTCTTCCCACACCGCGTCGATCGGGTTGCCTTCCACCGCGATCAGCGCGCCGCCCTGTGCCGCCAGCGTGATTTCCACCGCCTCTGCCCACCTGGAGCCGTGCAGCCATGCATCGTAGCCGATCCGCGCGCCCTTGGGCGCATGCTGCGCCAGCCACGCCGGGACGCTGGTGGCGGGAACGCTTTCATAGGCATAGAGCCGCCCGTCCACCTGATCGCGCACCTGCAGGGTATAGCGCCCGTCCACGAACATGGCGGCGGCGGGCGAAAGGGTGGCGTCGGTCAGCACCACGGCGGTCCCGGCCGATCCGCCGAAGCCGGTCAGCCATTCCAGCCGCTGGGCATAGGCGCCCACGTATTCGCTCATATGTTCGTCGGAGATCGGGATCACGAAGCCATCAAGGCCGCGCGCCTTCAGTTCCTTGCGGAGCGCATCGAGGCGGGCTTCGTGGGTATTCATCAGCATGTCATGGGTTCCGGCTTGCGGGGGGTATTGTGCAATCATAGATGGTGCGCATGGCAGATTCCACCCCGACCCTGATCGGTCCCCCGCAAGCGGCGAAGAAGCCGCACTCCTTCACCCGCCACGGCGTCACCGTCAGCGACGATTACGCGTGGCTGCGCGATCCCGGCTATCCCGACGTGAAGGACAAGGAAGTTCTGGCGCATCTGGAGGCGGAGAACCGCTGGTTCGAATCGAAGATGGACCAGCACAAGGGCCGCATCGACGGTCTGTTCAAGGAAATGCGCGGCCGCATCAAGGAGGCCGATTCGTCGGTGCCGCAGAAGGACGGCGACTGGCTCTACTGGATCGAGTTCGAGGAAGGCGCCGAATACAAGAAGTGGTGGCGCAAGCCCGTGGCGGGCGGCGATGCCGAACTGATCCTTGACGAAGTGGCCCTGGCGGAAGGCAAGGAATACTTCCGCCTCGGCGCGATCTCGACCACGACCGACGGCAAGTTGCTGGCCTATGCCTGCGACGACAACGGTTCGGAACGCTTCACCGCGCGGATCAAGAATCTGGAAACCGGCGAACTGCTGCCTGACGAGATCCCCGGCACGCTGTCCTCGCTGGTCTGGGTGGCGCAGGACAAGGGCCTCGTCTACTCGCTGGCGAACGAGCAGTGGCGCACCGACAATGCCCGCCTGCACTGGCTGGGCCAGCCGGTGGAGGATGACGTCGAACTCTTCCATGAGGATGACGAAGGCTTTCGCGTCGGCTCCTCGCTTTCGTCGAATGAAAAGTGGCTGCTGATCGGCACCAGCGATCATGAGACCAGCGAATGCCGCATGGTTCTGGCCGACGATCCGCTGGGCGAACAGATCCTCGTCAAGCCGCGCGTCAAGGGCGTGGAATACGATGTCGATGAGCGCGACGATGTGCTCTACATCCACACGAACGACACGCACGAAAACTTCCGCCTCGCCACCGCGCCGCTTGCCAACCCCGGCGAATGGACCACGCTGATCGAGGGTACGGACGCGTTCTACCTGACGGGCATGGACCTGTTCCGGGACTTCTACGTGATAGAGGGGCGCAAGTCGGCCGGCACCGGTGCGGGCCTCGACCAGATCGAGGTGCGCTATTACGACGATCCGGCCCGCGTCGAGCCGATCTCGTTCCCGGAAGCCAGCTATTCGGCGGGCATGTCGAACAACCCCGAATGGCACATGGAAAAGCTGCGGCTGACTTACGAGTCGATGGTCGCGCCGTCCTCGGTGATGGATTACGACGTTGCCGCGCGGACGCTGGAGACACTCAAGGTCCAGGAAATCCCCTCGGGCTACGACGCTTCGCTTTACGCCACCGAGCGGCTTGAGATCCCTGCGCGGGACGGCACCGCGATCCCGGTGTCGATCGTCTACCGCAAGGACCGCGCCGAAACCGTGGGCGGTTCGGGCCCGCTGCACCTCTATGGCTACGGTGCCTATGGTATCTCGATCGATCCGGGCTTCTCCACCTCGCGCCTCAGCCTGGTCGATCGCGGCTTCGCCTATGCCATCGCGCATATCCGCGGCGGCGACGACCTTGGCCGCGCGTGGTACAAGGCGGGCAAGCTGGAGCGGCGCGAAAACGCCTTCAACGACTTTGTCGATGTGGCGAAGGGCCTGATCGAGCGCGGCTTTACCGAGGCGGGCCGGATCAGCATTTCCGGCGGATCGGCGGGCGGCGAACTGATGGGCGCGGTGATCAATTCCGATCCCGAACTGTTCGGCGCGGTGGTGGCGCACGTGCCCTTCGTGGACGTGCTCAACACCATGCTCGACGATACCCTGCCGCTGACGCCGGGCGAGTGGCCGGAATGGGGCAACCCGATCGAGGACAAGGCCGCCTTCGACCTGATCCTTGGTTACAGCCCCTACGATCAGGTCAAGGCGCAGGACTATCCGCCGCTGATGGTAACGGCGGGCCTCAACGACCCGCGCGTGACCTATTGGGAGCCGGCCAAGTGGGTGGCGCGCTTGCGCGAGGTGAAGACCGACGGCAACGAACTGCTCCTCAAGACCAACATGGGCGCAGGCCACGGCGGCAAGTCCGGCCGCTTCGAGAGCCTGAAGGAAACGGCGGAGGAATTCGCCTTCATCCTGTGGCAGCTGGGGATCAAGGGCTGATGTTCACCCTCACCTTCACCGCAAGTCCGGAGCACATCGATGTGATGGGCCACGTGAACAACGCGGTGTGGGTGCAGTGGATGGAGGCGATGGCGGGCGCGCACTGGGCCGCCGTCGCCCCGGCCGAACATCAGGCGAAGTACGCCTGGCTCGTCACCCGTCACGAGATCGACTACCGCGGTAATATCCGCGAGGGCGAAAGCGTGACGGGGGAAACCTTCATTCCCGATGGCCCGGTCGGCGCGCGGTTCGACCGGCGTGTGGATTTCCGCAACGGTGCGGGCAAGGTGATCGTGTCCGCCCGCACGACCTGGGCGATGATCGACATCGCCTCGGGTCGGCTGATGCGGGTGCCGTCGGAAGTGGCGGCGCCGTTCGTGGGGGCGAAGCAGCCTTAGCGCCGATCCCTTGGACGCTGGGTGATGATATGTTCGCGCGCGGCGCGCAGGTCGCCGCTTTCATATTGCAGGGTCAGGCGTTCCTTGTCGCTCTTGCGATAGGCCTGTTCCGCCCGGTCTATGTCGGCCAGCGCGATGTCGAGGCCCTTGAGAGCCTTGCGCGCCAGCACCACGGCCGATTCCATCACTTCGCGCGCCATCGATGTGACCGGCGAATCCTTCAGGCGCAGCAGCGCGCGGCGGTCGAACACGCGGGCGTGGATCTGCGCGTGGGGGAACGCGGTGTGCACCGCCTGCAGGAAGGCATCGGTCAGCTGGTCGCCGTCGATGCAGAAGACGATCAGTTCCGCTTCTCCCGCGCCTGCCTGGCGCAGCAGGTCGATCCGGGTGCCGTCGCCGAACCAGACTTGCGCGCCGAAGCCGCGTGCGATGTCGATCATCTCGATGTCGGTGTCGATCATCGTTACCGGAATGTCGGCGGCGATGAGGATCTGCGCCACCGTCTGCCCGAAGCGGCCATAGCCAACGACGATGGCATTGGCGCCGTCCTCGTGCGGGCCTTCGCGCTCTTCCTTCTTGCCTTCGGGCCTTTCGCGGATGCCGCGCGTCGCCATCATCAGGAACGGCGTGGTCACCATGGAAAGGGTGACGATGGCGCTGAACAGGCTGGTCGCTTCGGCACTGATGAGCAGGGCGCTGCTGGCCTGCGCGAACAGCACGAAGGCGAATTCGCCCCCCTGGCTCAGCAGCAGGCCCAGCGCCAGCGCGCTGCGCCACTCCATCCGGAAGGCAAGGCCAAGGAGGAAGATGATGCCGCCCTTCACGGCAATCAGCGCCAGCGCCATCGCGATCACGAACAGCGGACGTTCGGCGATGGCGGACAAGTCTAGCAACATGCCGACGGACATGAAGAACAGGCCCAGCAGGATCGCGCGGAACGGCTCGACATCGGCTTCAAGTTCGTGGCGATAGGGCGAATCCGCCAGCATGACGCCGGCGATGAAGGCGCCCAGCGCGGTCGACAGGCCCAGCGCCTGCATCAGTGCGCCCGATGCCATGACCGTGAACAGCGCGGCGAAGACGAACATCTCGCGTTCGCCCAGATTGCCGATCAGGCGGAACAGGGGGCGGATCGCGAAGCGGCCTGCAAGGATCAGGCCGACGATTGCGGCGATCGTCTCCAGCCCCAGCACCCATCCCGGCGGCCCGGAAGGCAGCGCGGGGTTGCGGTTCATGGCCGCGATGATGGTGATGAGCGGGATGATCGACAGGTCCTGGAACAGCAGGATCGCGAAGGATCGCTCGCCGAACGGCGTGTGCAGGCGGCCCGCGCTCTGCAGCATCGGCAGAACCTGCGCAGTGGAGGACAGCCCAAGCGGCAGCCCCAGCGCCAGCGATGCTTCGAGGCTGAAGCCGGTGAAGAAATAGATCACGCCCGAAACGGCCAGTCCGCACAGCACCACTTGCAGCAGGCCCAGCCCGAAAATCTCGTGGCGCATCTTCCACAGGCGGGCGGGCGCCAGTTCAAGGCCGACGATGAACAGCAGCAGGGTGATGCCCAGCTCCGCGATCCCCATCTTGCTTTCGGGATCGCCGACAAGGTTGAGGATGTAGGGGCCCAGCACCGCGCCGGTGGTCAGGAAACCCAGCGTGGCACCGATGCCAAGCCGCCGGAACAGCAGGACAAAGCCTAGCGCGGTGCCCAGCAGCAGGAAACCGTCGCGCAGCAGGAATGCCTGGGCATGTTCTTCCATCGGGGCCTTTCGGGAATTTCGTGTGTGTGGGGGCAGGTGCGCCTGTCTTAGCGGGCGGCAGCGTTTTTGGCCAACCATACGATGGTGGGGGCGCCGCCACCACTCAAGGCCCCGTCAGCGCGGCAGTATGCCCTGGCAAACGTAGCGGATGACAAGGCCGTCCTCGTTGTCCCAGCGCACCCGCTGCGCCGTGCCCGGAGTGGCCGAACCGCCCAGCGTCGCGCCGTTGGCGCCGATCATCTGCCATTGCTCCACACGCGTGGTGCCGGTGGCGCAGTTCACGCTGCGCAGCATGAACTGCATGGTGCCGCGCGGCAGCGCGCCCCGGTTTTTCGTCAGCACGTCCAGTTCGCGAAAGCTGCGGCCCAGTCCGCCCGCCTTCATGCTGGCCGCATCGACGCGGACGCTGCGGCCCACGGCGGTTTCGACCTCCTGCGTGAACACCCGGACCCAGCTGCCGCTGGTGGTGGTAAGCACAGGCGCGGCGGCCATCGCCGCCACCGGAATGCCCGCCATGACCAGCGCGGCGATACGCCTCAAAGCGGGTTTCCGTTCTCGTCGCGGTAGATATCGCGGCGGCCGACGTGATTGGCGGGGCCGACATAGCCGTCCTGCTCCATGCGCTCCACCCACTTGGCGGCGGTGTTGTAGCCCACGCCCATCTGGCGCTGCAGCCAGGACACGGAGACTTTCTGGTTTTCGAACACCAGCTGGCAGACCTGCCGGTACTTGCGTTCGTCCGGGGCATCCGACGCGGTGGCGTCAAGGTCGTCGAAGCCGAAGCTGCCTTCCTCGGGTTCGTTGGTGACGGCATCGACGTAGTCGGGCTTGCCCTGCGAACGCCAGTAAGTGGCCACGTGTTCGACTTCCTCGTCGGAAACGAAGGGGCCGTGGACGCGCTTGATCGGGTCGGAACTGGGCTTGTAGAGCATGTCGCCCTTGCCCAGCAGCTGTTCGGCGCCCTGTTCGCCAAGGATCGTGCGGCTGTCGATACGGCTGGTGACGGCGAAGGACACGCGGGTCGGCAGGTTGGCCTTGATGACGCCGGTGATGACGTCGACCGAGGGGCGTTGCGTTGCCATGATCAGGTGGATGCCTGCCGCGCGGCTCTTTTGCGAGAGGCGCTGGATCAGCACTTCGATTTCCTTGCCGACGGTGACCATGAGGTCGGCCAGTTCGTCGACGATAAGGACGATCTGGGGCAGCACTTCATAGTCGAGCTGGCGGTCCTCATACAGTTCCTCGCCCGTTTCGGGGTCGAAGCCGATCTGGATGCGGCGGCCCAGCGGCTTGCCCTTGGCGGCAGCGGTACGGACCTTTTCATTGAAGCTGGCAAGGTTGCGGACCGAAATCTCGCTCATCTGGCGATAGCGACGTTCCATTTCCTCGACCGCCCACTTGAGCGCGCGGATCGCCTTGGGCGGTTCGGTGACCACCGGCGAGAGCAGATGCGGGATATCGTCGTAGCTCTTGAGTTCGAGAACCTTGGGATCGACGAGGATCAGGCGGCACTGAGCGGGGGTCAAACGATACAGCAGCGACAGCAGGATCGCGTTGAGGCCGACCGACTTGCCCGAACCCGTCGTACCCGCGACAAGCAGGTGGGGCATCGTTGCAAGGTCGGCCACCACCGGCTCGCCCGCGATGTCCTTGCCCAGAATGATCGGCAGCATGCCCTTGTGATGGGCGAACGCTTCGGAGGCGACCATCTCCTTGAACGATACCATCTGGCGATCGGCGTTGGGCAGTTCGATGCCCATGACCGTGCGGCCGGGGATCGAGGATACGCGGGCCGAAATCGCGGACATGTTGCGGGCGATGTCGTCGGCCAGACCGATCACGCGGCTGGCCTTGATGCCGGGGGCGGGCTCAAGTTCGTACATGGTGACGACCGGACCGGTGCGCACCGCGGTGATTTCGCCCTTGACGTTGAAGTCGTCGAGCACGGTTTCCAGCAGGCGCGCGTTGCGTTCGAGGCTGAGCTTGTCGATCTTGGGCTGCGAGTTGGGGGCGGGGTCGGCCAGCAGGTCGAGACTGGGCAGTTCGTACTTGTCGAACATGTCCTTCTGGCGGCTTTCCGATCCGAACTGCGCGGGGATCGGCGCGGCCTTGGGGGCGCTGATCTCGGGCGCCTTGCGGGCTGGGGCAGAGGCGGCGCCAGAGGCGGAGGGCGCCATTTCCGCCACGCGCATCGGCGCTTCAGCCTTTTCCGGCTTTTCCGCGCGTTCGGCCTTTGGTTCGCGGTCCTTGGCCGACTTGAACGGCAGGTCATCGGCCGAGGGGAGGGAGATCGGCAGGCGGCCGATGCGGCCGGGCAGGGTCAGCAGGCGGCCCCAGTCGAACGCGAAGACGCGGCCCGCCAGCACCAGTCCAAGACCGAGGCAGACGACGGCAAGCGCGAACTTGATCCAGCTGTGCGCGGCTTCGGGCGCAAGTCCTGCCAGGGCGGTGATCGCCTTGGCGCCCAGCAACCCGGAAATGCCGCCCATCGATGCGGGCAGGCTGCCGCCCGGCTTGGTGAACCACAAAGAGAGCACCGTCGCGATCAGCAGCATCGACAGGGCCAGCACGCCCACCGGCACCCACCAGCGCTGGTCGCTGTGCTCCACTTCGCCGTCGTCCTCTTCCACCAGCAGCCACAGCTTGCGGCCGAAGACGTAGAGCAGCGGCACGAATAGCGCGGAAACCGGGCCGAACAGGAACAGCGCCCGCTCCGCCGTCCACGCGCCGGTGGCGCCCATCCAGTTCTGCACGTCGCCGCCCGCCGCAGTGGAGGTGGACGGGTCGGTCTGGTGGTAGCTCACCAGCGAAAGGGCAAGGAACACCATGCCCGCAAAGAGCACCAGCGCGCCGGACAGTTCTCCGGCACGGCGCAGAGAGCGCTTGAGTACGGCGCGCCAGTCCGGCTTGGCGATACGCCGACCGGGCGCGATGGGGCGGGTGGCCATTAAAATTTCCCTCGGGGTTTCCGGGGGCGATTATGCGTTCGCGGGGGACTCCGCGTCAAGAATGGACCGGGAACAGGGCTGTGGAGGCCGGGGTGAGCGGCCCCCACCAGCCGCGTCGGTTCAGTTCACCGCCTCGCGCGCTTCGAACGCCACGCCGGGCAGGTCGGGCGACTTGCGCCAGTCCGCCAGCATGTCGCGCCAGGCGTCCCAGCCGGGCAGGTAGCCCTTGAACAAGGCCCACTTGAGTTCCTTGTCGCCTTCGTTGTTGAAGTAGCTGGGCGTACAGCCCTGCTGGAATTCGGACATGTCGACTTCGTTTTCGCGGCAATGCGCAACATAGCCTGCGACGCCCTCTGCCGTGGCGCAGAACTTGTCTGCGCCGCGCCGGATCGTTTCGCCGATCATGAAGGCAAGGTGTTCGGCCTGCCGCCCGAACTGCTCTGTCGTACTGGAGTTGGTGGCGCCCTGGATATAGCCCATGTAGAACATGCCGGGGAACTTGTCGGTCGTAACGCCGTGCAGTGTGGCCGGGCCGTTCTCCCAGTGGTCGTATATCGACAGGCCGTTTTCGCCCTCCACCGTGGCGATGCCCCAGCGGCGCCTGAGGTCCGAAGTCACCTCGAAGCCCGAGGCGAAGATCATCAGGTCGACTTCGTATTCCACGCCGTCGGCCACGAAGCCCTTTTCGGTCATGCGTTCCACCCCTTGCGTGGACGAGACGTCGATGAGCGTGACGTTGGGCTGGTTGAAGGTGGGGTAGTATTCGTTGTTCGACAGCGGACGCTTGCACATGAAGCGGAACCACGGCTTGAGGCTTTCCGCCGTTTCCCTGTCTTCCACGATCGCATCGACGCGGCGGCGCAGGCGTTCCATCACCTGGAAATCGACGACATCGCGCCGGGCCATGATCTGCCCGATGTCGAGCGCGGGGAAGCCGTCCGCCTCCAGTTCCAGATTGAGGTTGCGGCTGATCTCGGTCCAGATATCGCAGATCTGGTCGGGTTCGCCGGGCAGGAAGAACTGCTGCGCGCCCCGGTGGAAGTTCGCCATGCGCTCCTGCTGCCAGCCCGGCTGCAGCGAGGCCGCCCAGTCCGGGTCGGTCGGCGGGTTGGGCCGTTCGTCGATGTTCGACGGGGTGCGCTGCAGGACGTAGAGCTGCTTCGCGTACTTGCCAAGGTACGGCACGGCCTGAACCGAAGTGGCGCCGGTGCCGACGATGGCGACACGCTTGTCCTTCAGCTTTTCCAGCACCGGCGCGGTCCACGAACCGCCGGTAAAGTCATGCTCCCAGCGGCTGGTGTGGAACATCTTGCCCTTGAAATCGTGGATGCCGGGAATGCCGGGCAGCTTGGGCATGTTCATCACGCCGCCCGCCATGACCACGAAGCGTGCGCGAATGTCGTCGCCGCGATTGGTCCTGACATGCCAGCGCTTCAGCCCTTCATCCCAGGTGATGCCTTCGACCAGCGTGTGGAACAGCGCCTTGTCGGCAAGGTCGAAATCCTCGGCCATCTTCTGGCAATAGGCCTGGATTTCCCAGCCGTCGGAGAATTTCTTCGACGGCATGAACCCGGTTTCTTCCAGCAGCGGCAGGTAGCAGTAGGCGTCATTGTCGCACTGCACGCCGGGGTAGCGGTTCCAGTACCATACGCCGCCGAAACCGCCCGCGTGATCGATGTTGCGCACGTTCGTCACACCCTGCTGGCGCAAGTGATAGCCCGCCAGAATGCCGGAGAACCCCGCGCCCAGGATCGCCACGTCGATATCCTCCACCAGCGGCGCGCGTTCGGCCACCGGGGTGAAGGGATCATGCGCGTAGTTATCGGAAAAGTCGCCGGTGGGACGCACGTACTGCTCGCCCCCTTCGCGGCGCAGGCGCTTGTCGCGCTCGGCCAGATACTTTGCCTTGAGCGCCGGGATATCGAGTTCCTCGGGCGCAGGCACGTCGGTCTTGAGGCAGGTCATTTCGAATCCCATTCGTTCGAGGCGCTGATCTTGTGAGCGGTGGTGGATCGCACTGGATATGTTGTCAACAGTGTTGTTGATTAGTGCGCCTCAGCGATTTCGGAACGCGCCATGGCGAAGCTGTAGCCGATGTGATCGACATGGCCGTGGAGCCCGAAATCCAGCACTTCGCCCTTTTCATGGAAGGCCGGCGACGCGGCGGCGACATCCTCGATCGTCCAGCGCGGGCGGTAAACACCGCGGGTTTCGGCCACGAACATGCGGGCCACGCGCCCTGCCATCGATGCGATCATCTCTCCGGTCACGTCGCAGCTTTCGTGGGCCAGCCAGCCGACCACCGGAGCGACCAGTTCGGGCTCCATCGGCGGGTACTGCGAGATATCGAGCCCTTCGGCCATGCGGGTGACGGCGCCGGGAACGATGACGTTGCATCTGACGCCGTGCTCCTCGCCCTCAAGCGCGGCGATGTTGTTGAGGCCCAGCATCCCCGCCTTGGACATGCCGTAATTGACGCAGGTGGCGTTGCCGTAAAGTCCGCCGACCGAACTGGTCAGCACGATGCGGCCATAGTTCGCATCGCACATCGGCCCGAACGCGGCCTGAACGACGTGGAATGCGCCCAGCAGGTGGACGTCCAGTACGGAGCGGAAATCGTCATACGAAAGGTCGCGGATCGCGCCGTAGCGCACGTTGCCCGCGTTATGGATCAGCACGTCGATGCGGCCCCATGCGTCGAGCGCGGCCTGAACGATGGCGCGGCCGCCTTCGGGCGTGGCGACCGTGTCGGCATTGGCGATCGCCTCTCCGCCCGCGGCGACGATTTCGTCCACCACGCTCTGCGCCACGCTTGTATCCGGTCCGTCGCCCCGGATCGCGCCGCCAAGATCGTTGACGACGACCTTGCAGCCGCGCTCGGCCAGCAGCAGGGCATAAGAGCGGCCAAGGCCCCGGCCGCCTCCGGTGACCACCGCGACGCGGCCGTCGAAACGCAGTTCAGGCGTGGGCATGGTGTGGGCGTCCTCTCTCGGGCGAGCGCCCGCGCCGGAAAAACGGCGGCATTCTGTGCTCGGCGTTCCGGTCTGGGCGCGTCTCAACTGGTTATCGGTCAGGCGGACGAATATCTGCACGCGGCCCGGCTTGGCAACGCCGGGCACGTCGCTCGGGCGATGCCGTGATCCGGGCCGTGATCCGGACGCACATCGCGTTGCACCTGCCCGCGCCCGCCTATACCGTCCGGCAAAAGACCCGGCTCCGCGCTGGGGGAGAGGAATGTATACATGCTTGAAGCCGCAGGCCGGAATGCCAATGCGATAGCCGCCAGGCCGGGGGAGGGCTGGGGCCTTCATCGCATGACCCCCGCAAGCCGCCTCAACGGCGCCAACGGCATCCGAACCGGCGCGGACGGGCGCATCTACGTGGCGCAAGTTGCGGGCAGCAAGGTCAGCGCGATCGACGTGGACAGCGGCGCGATCGAGACGATCAGCCCCAACGGCGGCGGCATTGTCGGTCCGGACGATCTTGCCTTCGACGAAGCGGGCAACCTCTACTGCACCGAAATCACCAAGGGGCGCGTCTCGATGATGACGCCTTCGGGCGATTATCGCGTGATCCACGGCGACATTCCGGTGGCGAACCCGATCACCTACCATCAGGGCCGCCTGATCGCGGGCGAACTGCGCATCGGCGGACGGATCATGGAATTGGACCGCAACGGCGGGCCCCCGCGCGTCATCTTCGAAGGGGTGCCGATGGCCAATGCCTTCGAAGTCGGCCCCGACGGCAAGCTCTATTTCCCGGCGCAGGGCGCGAACGAGATCTGGCGCATCGGCCTTGACGGCGGTGAACCGGAAGTCGTGGCGAAGGATCTTGGCGTGCCGGATTCGGTGAAGTTCCACCCCGATGGCTCGATCATCTCCACGCAGGTCTATTCGGGGCAAGTGCTGAAGATCGACCCGCGCACCGGTACGAAGACGGTGCTGGCCGACATCGGACCGGGGCTGGACAACGTGGCCTTCGTGAACGGGCGCACATTCGTCAGCCACATCAACGGCTCGATCACCGAAATCGTCGCGCCGGGGCAGACGCGGCCGCTGGTGGAGAAGGGGCTGCAGTGGCCGCTTGGCCTGGCCGTCGATGCGCATGGCCATGTGCTGGTGGCGGATGGCGGCTTCACGTACCTGCTGCGTCCCGGTGAGCCGCTGCAACTGGCGGGTATGCTGTTCTCTCCCGGCTTCCCCGGCTGGGTGCGCGATGTGGCGGCCTCCGGCCCTGACGAATGGATCGTCACCACCGCCAATGGCGATGTCGCCCGCTGGAACCCGGCCGCCGCGACAAGCGAAGTGCTGGCCGGCGGCTACGACAGGCTGATGGGCGTGGCCGTGGCACCGGGCGGAGTGGTCTTCGCGGAGTTCGGCACCGGCAAGGTCCATGCGGTGGAGGGGGGCACCCTTGCCGAACTCGCTGCCGGGCTGGATCGGCCGATGGGCGTTGCGGTGTCCGGCGATGGCACCGTCTACGTGGCGGAAAGCGGCGCGGGGCGCGTGGTGAAGCTGGTCGGCGGTCGCAAGGAGGTGGTGCTTGACGGGCTCTCCCGGCCGGAAGGGCTGGCGATAGCGGGAGGCACGATCTTCGTTGCCGATCCGGGGGGCAATGCGCTGGTCTGCTGCGATCTTGCGGGTGGCGGGCGTGAAGTTGTGGCCAGTGATCTGCCGATGGGCGGGCCGGGCGGCCTGCAACCCGTGCAGCTTGGCGGCGTGGGGGACATGTGCGGGCCGATGAACACGTTCACCGGGGTTGCCGTGGCGCCTGACGGCACCGTCTACCTCTCCGCCGACGCCGAGGGCAGCGTGCTTGCCTTCCGCCGCCTTTAGCCGCCGTCTCTGAAGGAGCCTTGTCGATGCTCAAGCAGATCTGCTTTTTCCGCAAGCGTGCGGACATGACCATGGACGAATTCATGGACTACTACGAAAACCAGCATTCGCAGCTGGCGAAGAAGTCCGGCGCCAAGCCCGCGATCCCCAATGCGGTGCGCTATGTGCGGCGCTATCTGGTGCCGGAAAGGAACCCGATCACCGGGCAGATCCACGATCCGGGCTATGACTGCATCATGGAAATCTGGTGGAACAGCCGCGAGGATTTCGAGCGTTCGCAAGCGATCATCGCCTCGCCAGAGCGTCTGCCGATGACCCGCGCGGATGAGGAAAGGCTGTTCGCGAGCCACGACAATCCGGTCGTGACCTGCATCGAATACGATTCGCCGATGGGCCCGAACGGCGAGGCCACGCATGTGGACCTGCGGTACGGGAACTGAGATGCACGCCCCCGCATCCCCTACCGCCCGCGATGAATGGCGCGCGCATCCGCTGCTGCCGGTGGCGGCGGGGCTGGGCTATGCCACCAGCGTGATCCACATCTACGGCGTCGGCCCGTTCTACGGCCCCGTGGCGGCGGAGTTCGGCTGGAGCCGCACCGAAGTCACCTTCGGGCTTACGCTGGCGACTTTGGTGCAGGCGGTGGGGGGCGTGTTCATCGGCCTTGCCGTCGACCGCTTCGGCCCGCGCCGGTTCGGGGTTGCCGGGCTGGTGCTGCTGGGGATCGCCTTTGCTTTGCTGGGAAGCGCCAACGGATCGTTGCTCAACTGGTATCTGCTCTGGGGCCTCATCGCGCTGGCGGCGCTGCCGGTGCAGGCTTCGGTGTGGACGAGCGCGGTCGCATCGCGCTTCACGGTATCGCGGGGCATGGCCTTCGCGGTGACCTTGTGCGGAGCCTCGATCGCGGCGGGCGTGTTCCCGCCGATGGCGACATGGCTGATCGGTACTTTCGGGTGGCGGGGCGCATTCCCGATGCAGGCGGCGATCTGGCTGGGCGTGGCCTTCCCGGTGATCTTCGCCTTCTTCCACGGCCGCTACGACAAGGGGCGCAAGCAGCAGGCCGAGGACGCCGCCGCGCGCCCCGCCGACCTGCCGGGCGCATCCCTGCGCGAAGGGCTGACGTCCAGCGTCTATCACCGCCTGTTCGTTGCCAGTCTGCTGTTCACCTTCACCGTGATCGCGCTGGTGGTGCACTTCACCGCGATCCTTGGAGATGCCGGGGCAAGCCCGATGACGGCGGCCGCGATCGCATCGTTCGTCGGCTGGTTCTCGCTTGCTGGGCGGCTGGGGACAGGCGCGCTGCTTGACCGCCTGCCGGCTTCGCTGGTGGGGGCGGCGGTATTCATGCTGCCGGTGCTGGGGTGCCTGCTGCTTTTGCTCGGCGGGGGTTCTCTGGCGGCGATGGGGGCGGCCTCGGCGCTGATCGGGCTGACGCTGGGGGCGGAGATCGACGTGGTCGTCTACCTTCTCACCCGCCACTTCGGGCTGCGCAACTTCGGCGGGCTTTACGGCGGGCTGCTGGCGGCGCTGTCGATCGGCACCGCGATCGGGCCGCTTGCCGCCGCGCAGTTCTATGACCGGACCGGAAGCTATGGCGGATTCCTGTGGCTGGCGCTGGCCTTCATGGCGGCAAGCAGTGTGGCGATCGGTACGCTGCCACGCGGCAAGGAAGCCTACGCCGCACACTGAAGGCCAAACACTGAAGGAACGCCCCGGCGGTTTGCCCAGTCATGCCGATAATGAGATAACGGCCGCAAACCCGAACAAGCAGGAACGAGGATATCCATGGGCGAAATCGGCAAGATCGTTCAGGCGCCCGAGGAACTGGTCGCCCCGGTCAACGTGCCCGCCGAGGCTTACGTCTCCCCCGAATACGCGCGTGCAGAGGTGGACCGCCTTTGGCGCAAGGTCTGGCTTCAGGCGGGCCGGGTAGAGGATATTCCCGAGGTGGGCGATTTCATCACCTTCGATATCGTCGATGATTCGGTGGTCATCGTTCGGGCCTCGGAAACGCAAATCCACGCATTCCACAACGTCTGCCCGCACCGGGGACGCAAGCTGGTGGACGTGCCGCCGGGCCAGCGCAATGCGCGGGGCAACCGGCGCACGCTGATCTGCGGCTACCACGGCTGGACCTTCGATCTCGACGGCGCGAACACTTATGTCGAGCACCGGGACGACTGGCAGGGGCACTTGTGCGCGGGCCGCGCCGATCTGGGCAAGGTGCGGGTGGAGACATGGGGCGGCTGGCTGTGGGTCACCCTTGATCCGCAGGCGATGCCGCTGGCCGAATATCTCAATCCGGCGGCGACGATGCTGGATCCCTACGGCCTTCAGAACATGCGTCCGCGCTGGCGCAAGTGGGTGGTGTTCGAATGCAACTGGAAGGTGGCGATGGAGGCGTTCTGTGAAACGTACCACGTTTCCACCACGCACCCGGAATTCATGGAATTCGGCCAGTTCCGCGGCTGGGCCCGCAATCAGGGGCTGCATTCCAACATCGGCTATGAAGCGCCCAAGGGCCAGGAAGAGGATTCGGGCAAGCTGCGTCTGGGCGCAGGCGAAGACCCGCGCATGACCACGGCGGACATGCAGAATTTTACCTGGGCCAATGCCAATACCAACACCACGATGACGCTGGTGGGGGTGGCCAACCGCCTCAAGGACGAACTGCCCGAAGGCACCCCGGCGGCGGAAGTGTCCAAGTACTGGATCCAGACCGCCAAGGCGGAAGATGCGGCGCGCGGCGTGGTCTGGGCGCAGGTCGATCCGCTTCACACCGCGCAGGCGGGCACGGCCTGGCAGATCTTCCCGAACTTCCAGATCGGCCACGCGGTCAACAACATGCTCTGCTATCAGGCGCGGCCCTATGGCACCGATCCGGACAAGTGCATCTTCGAGGCTGCCGTCTACGAACTGTGGCCCGAAGGCGAAGCGCCGCAGACCGAATGGGAATATACCGAACCTGCAGACTGGCCGCCGGTGCTGCAGCAGGATTTCGCCAACATGGCGGCGGTGCAGCAGGGCATGAAGAATGTGGGATTCCGGGGCGCGCAGCCCAATCCCTACATGGAACGCTCCGTCGCATCGCTGCACATGAACCTTGCGAAGTTCATGGGGACGGGGGCACCGAAGACTTACTGAAGTGCAGTTCCCCCTTGTCCATGTCAGCTGGGCATTGGCCGACAACACGCAGCGTCCGGCCTGCGATGCGTTCTTACGCGACGTGTTCGGAGCTGAGGCCGCTTACGAAATCCTTGTGACGCCCGAAACAGAGGCGCTGGGGCTGGATCGTGAGGAATCGCTGATGATGATCGGCGATACCATGGTGATCCCGATCGCCCCTGCGGGCCGGGGCGCGCAGGCGGGCAACCCACTGGGCGACATGCTGCGCCGTTCGGCAGGCGCAGCGCGCTGGATCGGGCTGGCGCTGAAGGTCGCGGACCTTGCAGCAGCGGATGCGTGGTTCGCCGGGCGCGGGTTCCGCCGGTTCTACGATCCCGGCATGGAGGCGCACTACTTTCTTGTGCCTCGCAGCGAGATGCTGGGAATGCGGCTTGAGATCGTGAAGCAGGACATGCCCAACGATCCGCGCCGCGATCCGGCATGGCGGCCTGCCGGTGGTGCTGGGGGATACGGGCCGCTGGGGATAGAGGGGCTGCAGGCTGTAGGCGTCAGCACCCCATCGCTGGCGCAGGCGCGCGCGCTCTTTGCAGACAGGCTGGAATGGCCCGATCTGGGAGAACGCGAATTGGCCGATGCCTGCTGCGCGGCTTTCGCGATGGGCGATACGGTGCTGGAAGCGCTGGAGGGGGCGCCCGGTTCTCCCGTGGCCTGCCATGCGCAGGATATCGGGGGCATCTGCCATCTCGTCTTCAAGGTGCGCGATGCGGCGGCGGCAATGGCATGTCTGCGCGGGCAGGGGCTGCCGCTGGTCGGTACGCAGGATACGCGCTTTGCCGTCCATCCCGATGCCGCGCATGGACGGCTGATCTGGCTGACGGGGCAGACGCCGCCGGGCTATCCGGCGCCGGGGTCGCGGCTTGGGAGAGGCATCGTGGCGCAGCCCTGACCGATGCGGGCTGCGATGGGGCGGAGCTTATCAGGCGGCTTTCCTACAGTCGGGCCGCTGGGATACGATCCACCCATGCCCGTTCCGCCCACGCCCGTCGCGGCCGCCCCATGGCCCGCAAGGTTACACTGCAAGGTTACACTTTCGCCTTGCAAGGTGACACTTCGGCAGCCGGATGTGTCACCTTATGCTGCCAAGGTGACACTTTTGGCCCTCAAGGTGACACCTTTTCACTCTGGACCGTGTAAACAGTGTAAACCCCTGTCACCTTGCGGCGGGGGGGGCAGTGTCACTTCGCCGGTTCGATCCGCGCCAACTTGCGCACCGAGCGCGCGGTCTGGACCACGAACAGGCCGATCAGCACCACGCCTACGCTGCCCACGAACCAGTCGAACCCGGTCATCGCCTCCATGTCGCGCTGCTTGTCACCCAGCACCAGCATCGCGAATGTCAGCGTGATGAGGATCAGGCGCAGTTCGGTCGGCCCGGCGTTGAGGTATGAAAGGCGCATCTCGCCCAGCACGCGCACCGCCAGGAAAGCGTGGATGCACAGCAGCAGATACCCCACCATCGCGATCAGCGAGACTTCAAGCCGTACATAGGGGCTGACGCCAATGCCGAGCAGGATCAGGAAGGTCGCGATGCCATCGCAGCTATGGTCAAGGAAATAGCCGTAGCGGGGGCGCTCGATATGACGGAACCGGGCAAGGCTGCCGTCCATGGAATCGCCGAACCAGTGCAGCAGGTAGCCCGGAATGCACAGCCACAGCCAGTCTTCGTCGAGCAGGCTGGTAGCATATCCGGCGAAGATCAGGACCGCGCCGACCATGCCAAGGCCGGTCAGAAGATCGGGCTTCACCCAGGCGGGCATCCGCGCGCAAAGCCAGTCGAGCAGCCGCCGCTCTCCGATGGCGAGAAGGTTGCGCTGGATTCGGGCGGGGGGCGCAATACGATTTTCCTGCATGGGGCCTTATTGTGACAAGCTGAAGGCTTGGCAAGGCCAACTGCCGCCGCGATGCGGCAGCCCGTCGCGTAAGGGGCGGTTATGCCCCGATCAGATGCACTGCAATTTCTCGGCGATGCGGTTTTTGCCGGTGTTCGGCAAGATAGATACCCTGCCAGGTGCCCAGCGCCATGCCGCCGTCGATGACCGGGATCTGCAGGTTAACGCCGGTCAGCGTTGCCTTGAGATGCGCCGGCATATCGTCCGGCCCCTCATCGTCGTGCATGTAATGCGCACCTTCCGGAGCCAGCCGGTCCAGCCATGCGGCAAGGTCCACCCGCACTTCGCGCGCGGCGTTCTCCTGAATCAGCAGCGAGGCGGAGGTATGTCGGCAAAGCAGGGTCAGCAGCCCTTCCTCGATGCCGGCCTGCGCCACCCATTCGGCCATCGCTCGCGTGATATCGGTAAAGCCGCGGCCGGGCGTATCGATGGAAAGGATGGTCGAGGCTTGTCTCATCGCGCAACGGTGCCCGTTCACGATGCCGCTTTCAACCGCGGCGCGAAAGGAAGAGGACGTCCATGGACACGAAGTTCTGCAAGGTGGCGGTCGATGGCCGGATCATGACGGTCACGATCGACCGCCCCGAAATGCGCAACGCTCTTCACGGCGAGGCGAACTTCGAACTGGGCGAGGTGTTCGACCGCTTCGAAGCCGATCCATCGCTGTGGGTGGCGATCCTGACCGGGGCAGGGGACAAGGCATTTTCCGCAGGCGCCGATCTGCGCACGCCTTTCGCCAAGGACGATCCGCGCGCCTTCAAGGGCATGCCGGTGCCTGCAACCGGGTTCGCGGGGCTGGTCTGGCGCTTTGCCCGGCGCAAACCGGTGATCGCCGCAGTCAACGGCTTCGCGCTTGGCGGCGGCTTCGAGGCGGCGCTGGCCTGCGATGTGATCGTCGCCGCTCAAGGCGCCAGCTTCGGCCTTACCGAACCCAGGGTCGGCCTTGCGGCGCTTGGCGGGGGCATCCAGCGCATCGTGCAGGAACTTGGCCCCAAGCGCGCACATGCCATGTTGCTGACAGCAAGGCGGATTTCCGCTGCGCAGGCCCACGACTGGGGCCTTGTCGCCGAAGTGGTTCCGGACGCGCAACTGATGGATTGTGCCCGTCGCTGGGCGGAAGAGATCGCAGCCTGCTCGCCCGCCTCGATCATTGCCACCAAGGCCGTGATGAAGTCTTATTACGACCTCGGCATGGAAGCCTCCAACGCCGAAATGTTCGCATTGCCAGACGTTCAGGCCATGCTTTCCGGTACGGACCCGCGCGAAGGTGGTACGGCGCTGTTTGAAAAGCGCACTCCCCTCTGGGCCGACCCGCAGTAAATGCCAAGGTCACAAGTGCCCGCGAATTAACTTCGATTAAAGGTGCTTGTGGCACAGGATCATCGAAGGAGTGCCTCGCCCAAGGAAACAAGATGCGGCACGGATCGAGGATCATCACTGCTGCCCTTCCGGTCCTGTTTCTGGCAGGCCATGCGTTCTCTATCCTGTTTGCGGGAGAGCACGGCGCGAAGGTATCGTTCGCCTGGCTGATCGCAGCCCCCGTCCTTGCCGCCGCCGCATGCTTCTATCGCGGCTGGAAGGATGGTTTCGAGGGCTGGCTTGCTGCAAGTCTGGCGATGCTGTGCTGGGCGGGGGGCATGACCTCCACGATGATAGCCACCCTGTTCTTGGACATCGTGCGCGAAGACAGGCTCAGCATGCTGCTATACGTGCTCTACGGAGTGCCGCTGATTTTCGCGCTGGCGAGCCCGTCCGATGAAAAGTGGCAGGTCCGGCTGGTCGATGCGGCACTGGCTGCGGCGTTGGGATACCTGTATTACGTCCATGTCGGAAAGCTGATCTCTCAATCCCGAACGCCGGCAGAGACGATCGGTGCGCTACAACTCATGTTCGACGTCGAGAACCTTTTCATCGCGCTTTTCGCGATCATCCGGTTCATGGTGCGAACCCGCGAACGCGCGCCATTCTTCCGGGCGATGACCGCCTATGCCGTAATTTACCTGATCAGCGCCGGTTACATCAATCACGTCCATGCCCTGACGCCTTATGGAGGCTGGAGTGATCTGGTCGTCGTGCTGCCGTTCCTGATCCTTGCATGGCATGCGATCGGCGCGCCGTATCGGAAAGGTCTGGAGCCCGCGGTATCCGCACCTGCCTGGCCCAGAATCGTTCGTGCAGGCGGGCCTCTCCTGATTCCGGTGACGTTGCTGGCGGTCTCGGTGCTGCTGGTGTCCTACGATCCGATAATCGCGATCGGCGGCTGCGTCACGGCCTCGCTCGGCTATGGCCTGCGCACGACGCTGGTGCAGTTGCGCAACTTTGAGGAGCAGGACGAGCTGGCTCGCCTGTCGCATTTTGATGCGCTCACCGGCATCGCCAACCGTCGCCGCTTTGACGAAGTGCTGGCCAGTGAATGGGCGCGACGGCGCGAGGGTGCGGAGCCGTTGGTGCTGCTGATGGTAGATATCGACCACTTCAAGCTGCTCAACGATGAATTCGGCCATGCCGTGGGCGACCAGCACTTGCGGGCCGTCGCGGCGGCCCTTTCAGGCTGTGCCCGCCGCGACAGTGACCTTGTCGCCCGCTACGGCGGAGAAGAGTTCGCGGTGATCCTTTCCGGCACCGACCCTTTCGACGCCGCTGTGATCGCCGAACGCATGAGGGCGTCGGTCGAGGCGCTCGGCCTGCCTTCGGGGGTGGGTGCGGGGGCAGGGGTCGTCACCATCAGCATCGGCATAGCCTGTGCGCATGCTCTCGATACCGAGATGGCCAGATTCGTATCGTCTGCAGACGCGGCGCTCTATGAAGCCAAGCGGAGCGGGCGCAACCGTGTCACGCGCAAAAGTACGGCCCATCTGCGGGCGGTGGATACCTTCTCGCCGTCGACAGGCGGCAGGGTGGCTTGAACCGGGCGTGGTTTGGCGGACCGCGAAAGAGAGGCGTTGACGACGCGGTTGTCGTCGTGCCACTAGGCCCTCGCCCCGGTGGCCCACTCATCGGATTATGGCATGAAGCGGCGTCGGTCGCTGAATGCGGGTGTAGCTCAATGGTAGAGCAGCAGCTTCCCAAGCTGAATACGGGGGTTCGATTCCCCTCACCCGCTCCAACGCCGAAAACTCCCGTTTACACAACCCGGCCGGAACCACGGCCATCTTCTTAGTGCGGTAACCCTGCGGTAAACGCACCCGGAACACGCAATTCGATCTCGTCGATCAGCTTCTCGGTCGCCGTGAGAGCGAGGCCGAGGTTCGCCGGGTCGGGGATCGCATAGAGGTCCGAGATGCTTGCCTTGCGGTGACCGAGCATCATCTCTCCTTGCGTCCAGTTCGCCTCGCCGATGCTGCGCCGGCAGATCGTCGAGACGCTACGGCGGATCAGCTTTTCACCTGCCTCCGCATCGCCCGGCAGGCCGATGTGAACCTTCATCGCATCCCAGGTATGCCGGATCGTGGAAACGGGCAGGTAGTTCTCGCGCCCCATCGCCTCGTCGAGCCACGGTGCGAACTGTCGGGCGACCGGGATCGCAGGCCGGTACTTCTTTGTCTGCACCCGGCCGGGTCGATTGAGGGCCAGTACGCCCGCCTCGCGGTGCCATTGCCCCTTCGCGCGCAGATCGTAGATCGCGTCAGGCCTTGCCCAGGTAGCGACGGCGGCGCGAAGGTAGCGCAGCAAGTTGGTGCGACCTTCGACAGTCAGCCTGGCCACCTTCGGCGACCATCGCTGCTTTGGCTTGGGCTCCGGGTAAAGGCAGAACCTGAACATCGCTGCGAGCATGTCGATGTCGGCCCGGTAGACCGGGGAATTGGCCAGATCCTTCACCGACCTCGCCTTGAATTGCGCCTCATGGCCTTTCATCGAATTGATGACGGCGGCAAGCTGCAGGACGCATCCCTCGATGCCGCCGGGGGAGCGATCACGAATAATCTTGCCCGCCTTGTTTCGCACCGGCTGCGCCGCCAGCCAGCGGCGGAAGCGCTCGACCCATTCGGCGCTGATCGCCGGCACGGTGATGCCGGTATCCGTGGCCGCGATATACTCGATCACCTTGGAAAGCCTCGGCTTGGTGGAGCGAACGTAGCCGGCCTGATGCTCGTTCTTCAGCATGTAGTCCGAGATCGCAGTGAGCAGCATCGGCGCTGCCTCCCCATTGGTTGCCTGTCCGCAGCGGGGGCAGTAGTGCGCGCCGCTGGCTTCGAGGTATTTGCGGTCCAGCGCTAGCCTGGCTTGTTCAAGATCGCCTGTGCGCGCGCTAGCGCTTCGTTCGCGCTTGGCGTCTTCGTCATACCAGACGATTTCCGGATGGCGGCCGGGGCGGGGGTAGAGGGAGAACTGGCCGCGTTGATAGAGCGGCTTCGGGCGTTTCGTTCTCGGCATTCGGCTTTCCTGAATTCCTGTGCTGCCTTCACGATGGCGTCATACGCGCCGCACTCTACGAGAAGGTCCATTTCCTCGGGGGACAGCTGCATCGCTTTGCGCTGGTCCAGCTTCTTATCGAACTTGCGCTGCAGGTCCGGTGGGTGTGCGGTCATGGCGCGGGGCTACTCCTCTGTGAATTCTGGTCTGCCTTGCGAGCCCTCCACGCCTGGAATTCGTCAGCGTGAGAGGGGCAGAGATCCTTGTCGGGCGCGCACGCCGGTGAGCATCAGGGCCTTGCCGGGCACGTCCTGCAGCGCCTCTTCCAGCGCGGCCGCCATGGGCTCGACCTTGATCTGGCGCGTGCACCAGCGCAGCGTGTTGTTGTTCGGCGGCGGCACGCCCCGGCCGAGGATGTAGACCATGAACCGCTTGTCGAGCGGCGCCCGGACCGTAACGACACGGATCCAGTTGCGCAGGCGCAGCTTCGCCATGATCTGCTCGGCCGCCATCTGGATAGGCGGAAGCTCCTGCCGGGTGTCGGCATAGAAAACCCACAGGCATTCCGGCTGGGGCAGCAAGCCCGCATCGATGAAGTGGACGAGCATCGTCAGCAGCGTGGTGCTGTCCTTCCCGGCCGACCACGCAACGGCGAAGTGCTGATGCTCGGACCAGTAGGCGCGCAGCGACTGGAGCGTAAGTTCAACGCCCTCCGTCTGCACGTCATGGACGGAAACGGGCTTCATGCCGCAATCACCCTGCGCGGCTGGCCCTCAGGCGTGACCGGCGACAGGTCGCCGTACTCACCGCAGCCGCGCCCGATCACGCCCGCGTTCTCTCGGCTGACGAAATCCTCCCAGTGAACCCAGCCGTGCGAGCAAGCGAAGCCCCACTCGCGCACCTTCGGGCCGGTCATGAACAGCGAGATGGCGCTTTGGCCGGGGATTACCTCGAGGCGGTGCAGCGCGTGCGCCGGGCGTTCGATCACGTCACCAGCCTTGCGGACGATGCGGCCCTCGGGCGTGTGCTCGATGTAGCTGCCCGCGATCAGGTAGCTGACGTTCGACCAAGGATGATCGTGCATCGCCCGGTCCTCGTCGCTCTTGAGCACGGCGTGCAGGTAAACGTTCAGCTGCTCGTTGCGGGGGATGATCCACCAGCGCAGCAGCTGCCGGTCGCCGATAATGAAATCCTGCTCGCGCTGCATGATGCCTTCGGCCCATGCCTGCATATCGGGGAGAGAGGCGTAATTCAGGCGCACGCGGCGGTCCTTTCGAGTGAAACTAGGAGGGCGTCCCCACGCGGCCCTCAGCGCGTCCGAATGTCCGCGGGATTGCGGCTGGGGAGGGAATGCGGGGGCCTGAGTGTCCTTTCGGGTTCACATTCCCTGTGGAACTGCGGCTCAGCCTTCGCGGCTGGCTGTGATCTCGCGCACCTTGCGCATCATCAGCCCGACCAGCGTGCAGAGCATGTCGTGGGGCGGCACCTCGGAAAGGCCCGTGGCGCCCTGCCAGACGCGCTCGACGTAGGCGGCGACTGCCTCCTCCTCGGCTGGCGTCAGGTGAAGGGTGCCTGCGGCAGCACCGGAGGCCGCAGGCAAGGAGGGGGGCAGTTCCGGAACCCGGGGGGTGGGAAAGTTCCGGCCGGTGCTTTGGGAGATGGTGACGCCGGGCACGGTCAATTGCCGCGCTCCGGCGCCTTGCGACCCGAGCGGCTCGGGATCAAAGCGAGAAGGCAAACCGCCGCCAGCATCACCGCGACGGCGACGGCGATGCCGCCGAAGAACATCGGGAAGAAGGCGTCGGAGAGGATGAAGGCGCGCGCTTCCGAGTTCGAGCTCGTGAGCCAGCTGGCCCAGGCATCCAACCCGAACAGCGCGGCGGTGCCGAAGGTCAGCACGAGGGCGTAGACCCAGCGCATCACAGTTCACCCATGCGGCTGGCAACGAACGCGATCATGTCGAAGGCGTTGTCGAAGATGCGGCAGCGGCCGTTGAGGAGGCGGAGCCGGATCATGCTTCGCCAGCCCACTGCTGGAGGCGAAGCTCAGCCATCGCAGCCGCATAGTTGCGGTACACCCGACGGTGTTCGGCTGGGGCGTTCAAAGCGACCAGCAGATTGTCAATCACAGCCTGCACGAGGGGAAGCTTTACGTACGTTACCTCTTCGGTCCCGTGCAGCGTGCCCTGCGTGATCGTGATGGTGGGGGATGCGGTGCGCATCGGCGGTCTCCACTGGGGCGGTGCGCCCCGATGGAAACCAAACTATGCGGGCAACTTCCCGCAGTCAAGCGGATAATGCGGGCAGCTTCCCGCGAACGTGATTTGCTGCCCGCTCCTAACTACATCCCGAAGGCTTCATCCCAAGGCATCACGCGATGAACCTCGCGATATAGCCGCGAATCCAGGCGGAAAACCGCTGCTGGATTGTATTGCTCAAGTTCGATGTAGCTACCGGACCGGCGGACAAGGCGCTTTATCAACACGCCAGCCGCTCCGTCGCTGTCGTCGCGATTTCGAAGATACACCACAACATAATCGCGACTGCTTGGCGGCTTTTTAGGGTCAACGAGGATCCCGCGGCCCGCCTCGTAAGCGGGTTCCATTGAGTCTCCGGCCACATAAAGGCCATAGACATCGCGGCGGTTCATCAGGTTGGGAGGGCGGCGGAAGCGGTCCACTACTTCTGAGGTGTTTAGGTCGGTTTGCTCTATCGCCACAAGTCCATCTGCCTGGTCGCCATACTCACTTTCGCTGCCTAACGCCGTGCCATAAACCGGAATATCCAGCAGCATATCTTGCGGCCGAGGCACTAGCGCTCGGATGCTTGAGCTGTCCGCCTGGCTGCCGCCAAGCTGGTCAGACGCGCCCTGCAGGTATTCCACAGACGTCTCCAAGACGCCAGCAAGTGCAGAGAGCCGCGCGCCGATAGGCTGACGCCCTCGCCTTATGTCACGGATCATGTCCGGCTTGCCAACGGCCGCCATTGAGGCCTTCCGGTCTGACATGCTGAGCGCCTGCAGGCGCTCCTCAATCCTGTCGATTAAGATCGTATTCCTATCCGTCATGCGGGACTTATCCCGCAATGAACTCTTGCCCGCATCCGGGAAGTTTCCCTTGACATGTGCGGGAAGTTGCCCGCATAAAACCGCATGGCCCATCATCCCCTTATCACCGAAGTGGAAGCCTTCCTGAAGTCAACGGCGATGGCTGACAGTGCTTTTGGTCGGCAAGCCGTCAACGACTGGAAGTTCGTGCGAGATCTCCGCAATGGTCGCCGAGTGTGGCCGGAAACGGAGGCGAAGGTGCGAAACTTCATGGTTTCATACCGTGGCGCCCCGTCGCGGCAGGCCGCCGCATGAGCGCGCACGACACCTTCACCCTCGCCTGCGCGGCGGCGTCCCTCATCCTCTCCGCATGGAACCTCGCGCGCCTGCGCCGTCAGCGGCTGGCGATGGATGCGCTTGAGGCGCGAGTTCGCGAGATCGCCCGCGAGGAGATCGATGCGGACGAGGTCTGGCGGTCCCCGGAACCTGGCAAAACTTACGCCGCGCAGCGCTCCCGCCGTGCCGCCAGCCGCAAAGGCGCTGTGCTGTTCGGCATGCGGGAAAACACCGATGCGTGACCTATACCGACCGAATGCGGGGGGTACCTCGCGGACCTTTCGCCACTGCCTTGAAGTGAGCGTATGCCTTCTCGATGTAATCAGTGATTTCGTCCGAGGACAGGCCGTGTGCGCCTTCGCGCTGCTTGAACATGGACGCCCAGGTTTCGGTGAGCTGCGCGGCGACAAGTGCAGCCGTATCTTCGGAAATCGCCATATCAAATCCTTTCGTGCTCGTGTCGGAACAAGCACGATGACCGAAGCGGCTGGGGCGTCAAGCTCCAGCCGTGGAGGTGCGGGCGCATGAGCGCGCCGTGCATCCACTGCGGCGGCCTGCAGGACGAAGGCACCCCGATCTGGCGCGGCAAGTGGCTCCTGACGCCCGTCGGCGCTTATCGTGACGGCTATCCGATCGAGATTAGCCGCGCTGTCAGCCGCACGCTCTACGCGATCGCCCGTGCGAAAGGTCGCCCGCTCACACACCGCGACTTGCCAAACGCAACGGCTCAGACCTTGGCCAATCACGTCCGTGAAATCCGCAAGGCGACCGGGGGCCACTTTCCCCTGCGCGGTATCGACGGTCGAACGGCGCGCGGCTGGGCATGGGACGCGCGGTCATGAGCCGCGCCGGGCGCCTTCTCGAGCAGGATGACCGGATCCTCGCCGCCATCACGAAGGCGGCCGAGCGTGGTCAGCCCTGCCCGCAGAACGGCGAGCTCGCACGCATGATCGGCGCTTCCAGCAAAAGCGTCCCGGTCAACGCCATGAAGCGGCTGGAAGAGCGCGGCCTGATCGTCGTCGAGCGTTTCAGCATGTCGCGCATCGTCACCATCGTTGCGACCGGCAAGAGCACAGGCGGCCATCCCGCCACCCCACATTGGCGCGTCCACCTGCGTGACGGCGATGTGTCCATGCCCATCGATCACAAGGCGCAACCGGTACCAGCCGCTCCCGTCCCGGCCGTCCACAGCCGACCCGAACCCGTCCGCGTCAATCGCGATCCGTGTCCCTTCTGCGAGATTCGCGGCGACATCGGTTGCCGTCACTCGCGCGCGGCGCCGCGCATCACGTTCGTACCCGTCCATCTTCATGCTGCCGAGGTAACCCAGCTGTGAACCGCACATCCACCGGGGGAAGGCCCATCTTTTCCGCGTCATCCGTCCGCGACACGATCGCCGAGACGCTTGCGGCCATCAAGGAAGAGGACGGCCTCACCTATGCGGACATGGGTCGCGTCATGGGCAAGAGTGGCGACCGTGCCGAGGCATACTGCAACGGCGACTTCTCCGACATGTCGGGCTTCTCGCTTCTTGCTGCATGGCGGGAATGGAACGGGCGCTTCATCGGTCCGATCCGTACCCTCGTAGAAGGCAGCCGGCCCGGCGTCCATTGCGACTATGCAGGGCAGTCGGCCATCCTGAAGGCTGCCCTCGCGATCTCGGTCGCACTGGAAGACGGCGTCGTCGATCAGGAGGAGGTGCGCGCCAACCGCAGCACACTCGAGAACGCGCGCGACGCCATTGATGCCCAGCTCGCGAAGCTGCGGCCAGCCGCCTGACAAGTTTCGGGTCAGGGGGATGGCGCGCACCCCGGCCGGATGACCTGAGATGCGCGCCGGAGTGAACAGCATGGATCATAACGCCGAAACGGGCGAAATCATAGAGGAGCGCGCAGCCGATGGCGGCCAGCGCTATCCCGCCGCCTCCACCCTTACCGACCTGCTGATGATGCTGAAGGACGGCGCGTTCAACGCCGACAGCAGCGAGCCCCTGCGCGAGTTCGCCCAGAAGCTCGAGGCGGCCGGCGTCGACAGCGACAAGAAGGTGAAGGGCTCCATCACCCTAAAGATCGACGTTGAGTTCGATCCCGACCGCGAGTTCTCGGTTCTGACGCCCAGCCTCGCCTTCAAGCTGCCGACGGCCAAGCACGGCGCCACGGTCGCCTGGTTCACCAGCGACGGCCGCCTGAGCCCGAACAAGCCCCGCCAGGGCAACCTGTTCGGCACCATCCGCGAAGTCACCACCGAAGCCCGCGTTGTGCGCGGCTGATCCAAGGACGCAGAGCATATGACCACCGATACCAGCACCACCGCCATCGCCGCGGCGACCGTTGCCGACCGCACCGGCGAACTCATGGCCACGGCCTTCAATGTTGCCGAGAAGAAGATCCGGCCGGAAATAATCCATGTCACTGACCCGCGCGACGGCGCGACCGCGCCTTTCATCGTATCGGGCAAGGGCGTCGAGCCGCTCTATGGCGTGCACTTCGACGACTTCCGTGCCAACCCGCTGTTCCGCGAGGGCACTGCCGTGCTGACGCAGCTGCCGTCGTTCATTGCGCTGACCAACCGCTTCAAGGATATCAACTCCGCGATCTTCGCCGTCGATGACCTCGAGAAGCCGTCCCTCACCGCGATCTTCGACTATCACCCCGCCAACATCGACGAATTCGGCGTCGTAGCCCACGAGCGTGCGCGCCACCGGCGGCACAAGGCGACCTATGCCTACCCGCTCTCGAAGGAATGGCAGGCGTGGTTCTCCAAGGACTGCAAGGCCATGACGATGGGCGACTTCGCCGCGTTCCTCGAGACGCACATCGTCGACGTCTCCGAGGATCCGGTGTCCGCATGGTCGGAGCAGGCGCAGGCTTTCGCCAAGTCCAACCGCGCCACCACCGAAAGCGCCATCGCATCGCCCACGCGGCTGGTCGACCTCTCGCTCAAGTTCCGCATCTACGAGACGGCCGAATCGTGCGAGGCGGTGAACCTGACCACCGGCGAGACGCAGTTCGCGTTCGTGTCCGAGCACAAGCAGGCTGACGGCAAGCCCGTCGACTTCCCCAAGCTGTTCTCGATCGTGATCCCGATCTTCGCGCGCTCGACGGTCTTCTATCGGATCATCGCCCGCCTGCGGTATCGCCTGCAGAGCGGGAAGCCCGTCTTCTGGTTCGAACTGTGGCGCCCCGACCTGACTTTCGAGCAGGCGTTCAACGAGACGCTGGAGCAGGTCGCCGCCGAAACCGGCTTGCCGATCTATGCCGGTACCGCAGAAGAACCTGCGGCCGACGCTGATCACGACCGGCGTCCCTTCTGAGCATGTTCCGCTGGCTCACCCGCAAGCGCAAGCCCGAGCCGGTCAATCCCGGCGTTGCCCTGGCCAAGATCGGCCATGCGCAGCGCCGGGCGCTGATCCGCGCCCGCGCTGATCAGATGCGCGCGGAAATGGGTATGCCTGCCGTGGAATGGCCCGCGCCGTGACACAACGCATGTCCCTTGCCGACTTCGTGTCCCTGCCGCCCGCCAAGAAGGCGGCAGGGAACAAGTATGGCGCCAAGAAGACGCGCTGTGCGGCTGGGCACATCCACGACAGCGCGAGCGAAGCTGCGCGCTGTTACGAGCTCACCATGCTCGAGCGCGCCGGGGCCATCTGCGGCCTTGAGCAGCAGCCGGAATTCAGGTTCGCCGTCGCAGGCCGCCCCGTCATGCTCGAGAACGGGCAGCAGGCGCGACTGCGCGCGGACTTCGCATACATCGAGGGCGGCCGGAAGGTCGTCGAAGACCGCAAGGGCATGATCGTGCGCGACTTCCCCCTGCGCTGGGCACTGGCGCGTGCGCTGTGGCCCGAGATCGATTTCAGGGTGACAAAGAAATGAGCAGCGAGGCCCTCGCCTGGGCATTCCGGCAGGACATCAAGCCGAGCGGCCTGAAGTTCACGCTCGTCGCTATGTGCGAGTGCGCGAACTACCGCACCGGGCGCATCTTCGCATCCATCGCGCACCTGTCCGAGATCACGGGGCAGGACCGGAAGGCGATCATCGCCAACACCGCAGAGCTGGAGAAGCGCGGCTACATCACTGACACTGGCGAGCGCACCGGCCGCACCAATCAGGTGAAGGTATACAGTGCCGGAATGGGAACAGTTCCGCAAACGGAACCATCCCAAAAACGGAACAGTTCCGTTTCCGCCTCGAAACAGTACCGGAAACGGGACACGGAACCTTCTTTGGAACCTTCTACCCCCTCAATCCCTAACGGGATTGATGCACCCCCTGCCGGGGATGCCGGTGCGGATGAGGTTTCCGAAGATCGGGATTTGCTGGGCGATCCCATCGCGCCGCCAGCCGCCCCGCCGGAGATCGAGCCCGACCACGTCGTGGAGGCTTGGAACGCCCTCGCCGGTCGCCTCGGCAAGCCCCGGGTCCGGGCGCTGACCCCGGAGCGCAGGCAGCGGCTCAAAGCCCGCATTGCCGGGTACACGCTCGACGATTTCCGCGAGGTCTTCGGGAACATCGAGGCGTCCGCGTTCCTGCGCGGCGACGAGATCCGGGGAAAGCGCTTTCTCGGCTGCAACTTCGACTGGGCTACCCAGAAATCCAATTTTCAGAAGATTTTAGAGGGTAACTACAATGGCTAATCCACTGATGGACGCTCCGGCCAGACCTTCGAAATCGAAGGGACCATCACCGGATCACTGCCCGGACGGCTACAGCAACGCTCACGCCTGGTGCGCATGGCGGAACCGGGAGAAGACGCGCGCTGACGTCATGTGGATCGTGGGATCGAACGGAACCCCGGTTTGCGTCGATGACGAAGCTGTCTGCGCGGAAATCCGCCGCAAGGACAAGATGCTGAAGGATGAGGAGGCTGATCGCCACAATCACCGGATCATGCATCCGATCACGGAGCGGCGGCCGGCATGAGCATCGACCCTATCCCGGTTCGTGAAGAACTGCAGCGCATCCACGACGAACAGGCCAGACTTGTGCGGCGATCGAACGGTGGCCTCGCTTTGGCATGGCTGTCGGATCACGCCCTGAGCAAGACCGGATCAGGCCAGCGCACGCCGTTGCAAGGGGTGCTGCAGGAACGACTGACGGTCGTTGCAAGCGGCACCACCCATGCGGACAAGGTGGCGCCGTACATCCAGCGCGCATACCGCGAGGCGCAGCGCGGCATAATCCTGCGCGCCATCGAGCTTGCTCGTGCCGATTACGAATCCGGTTCGGATTGCGAATCATGAAGTGCGGCAAGGTCCGCTAACCGGGCGTTCGACAAAAAGCGCTCGCGCGGTCGTATCGACGGCGTGGTCACCGTGGCGATGGCGGTTGGGGCTGCAGCGATGAACGAGCAGCCCAAGAAGAAGTCGGTCTATGCTCGTCGCGGCCTCATCAAGATCTAGCAGGAGGCCGCATGGGATTTCTTGACCGCCTGCTCGGCATTGGCATGCCCGAAACGATAGCTGGCGAGACAGCACCGGTCGATGCTGGCCCGATGCGGCGTTCGCCGGCGGCATACGAAACCTGGGACATGGATAGTCCCGCTCTTGCAGAATTCCTCAGTGATGGTCGCTCGTCTGCTGCCGGTGTCGGTGTCAATGAGGCCATGGCACTGCGCAACAGCACGTTTTTTCGCGCAGTCCACCTGATTTCCAGCGCCATGGGCATGCTGCCGACGCACCTCATGCGCCGGACCACAGATGCGGAAGGCAAGGAGACGATCGCTAAGGCCAAGGATCACCCGCTTTACCGCATCCTGCACAAGCGCCCGAACCAGTATCAGACGGCCTTTGAGTTCAAGAGCTATATGCAGTTGCTGGCACTTCTGGACGGCAATGCCTATGCGATGATCGTTCGCGGGATGTCGCGCGGCCGGGCGAACCAGATCATCGCCCTTGTGCCGCTGAAACGCAAATCGGTCACCCCGAAGTTGTCAGAGGACTTCACTCTCACGTTCGAATACCGGCGCCCGACCGGGGGCACGGTTACGCTCGGGCAGAGTGAGGTTTTCCACTTCCGCCATCCCGTCACCCGTGACGGCTTGAAGGGGGTCAACCTCATCGACATGGCGGTCAATGCCATCGGGATCGCGGCGCAGGCAGAGACAGCCGCAGGCAAGATGCTCAAGGGCGGCGTCATGGCCGGCGGCTCGCTCGAGACAGACGGCGAGCTTGGCGACGAAGCCATTGAACAGTTGCGGGCAGACCTCAGGGAGCGCCGCGCCGATGGCGAAAATGCTGGTGACTGGCTGATTCTGGAAGAAGGGCTGAAAGCCAAGCCGTTCATCGCGAGCGCGAAGGATGCGCAGTACGACGAGATGCGCAAGCGGCAGGCGGAGGAGGTTTCACGCTTTACCGGCGTACCGCGCCCGCTGCTCATGTTCGACGAAACCAGTTGGGGCAGCGGGATTGAGCAGTTGGGCCTCTTCTTCGTAACTTATTGCCTGATGCCGTGGTTCATCGCCTGGGAGCAGGCAATCGAGCGTTCGTGCCTGACCGATGCCGAGCGGGATGCCGACGAGCTCTACGTCAAGTTCAACGAGGGCGCGCTTCTGCGCGGATCGCTCAAGGATCAGGCTGACTTCTTCGCCAAGGCCCTGGGGCCCAACAATGGATATCGAACCCAGAACGAAGTCCGCGGCGCCTTCGATCTCAATCCCGTCGAGGGCGGTGACAAAATCCCCGAACCCAGCGCCAAGCCGGCAGCGCCGCCCAAGGAAAATGTCGATGACTGATCAGCCCTCAAAGCCCGCGCCAGGCGCTCGGCCGCCTGCTGTCCAGACGGTGAACGGCAGGCCGCTTCCCGGCGCACGGCCGATACCCGGCCCCACCGGCTTGCCGCGCTCGATCATCGGTGGCGTCAAAGCCCGCCAGCGCCCCGGAGCCCTCCCGGTCCCGGCTGAACGCGGCGTTTCCGCACTCACGCCCGCCCCCGTTCTGGATCGGTGGAATGCCGACGCTGCAGGCATCCGCCCCGCCGCGCTGGACAGGGGGGACAATGTCATCACCATGTTCGAGGTCATTGGCGAGGACTGGTGGACCGGCGGCGGCGTCACCGCGAAGAAGGTTGCAGCCCAGCTGCGCGCCATCGGCGACCGCCCCGTGGAGGTCCAGATCAACAGCCCCGGCGGGGACATGTTCGAAGGGCTGGCGATCTACAACGTGCTGCGCGAGCATCCGCAGGACATCACCGTCAAGGTCATGGGTATGGCGGCTTCTGCCGCGTCGGTCATCGCCATGGCGGGCGACACGGTGCAGATCGGCGCTGCGTCGTTCATCATGATCCACAATTGTTGGGTCGTTGCAGCAGGCAACCGCAACGACATGGCCGAAGTGGCGGAATTTCTGGCGCCATTCGATCAGGCGATGGCCGATGTCTACGCCCAGCGCAGCGGCAGGACGGCAGCAGAGTGCGCAAAGTGGATGGATCAGGAGACGTATATGTCCGGATCCGTCGCCATTGAGCGCGGCTTTGCCGACGAGCTTCTGTCCGCCGATCAGACCAAGGTCGATGAGAAGGCAAAGGCATCGGACGCGGCCGTAAACGACGTGCGTGCGATGGAGCTGGCGCTCGTCGCCGGCGGCGCGACCCGGGGCGATGCCCGCGCGCGCATCAACAAGATCAAGGGCACGCCCGGCGCTGTCCTCGAGCCTGCCGACACGCCTGGCGCTGGCGGCGATCCCGAACTGGCCGCCGCAATCGAGCGGCTTGCCCAGTCCTTCCGCAGCTAAGCCAACGAGGCAACACCATGAAGCGTACTACCATGACCGCCCTCGCGGCGGTGGCGACCCTGCTCGCCTTTCCGTTCCGCGCCCTCCGCGCCGAAGCCCCGAAGCTGAACCTGGACGCACCTGTCATTCCCGCAATGCCGCGAGCGATCATGGGCGCAAAGGCCCTCAGCAAGCTCGGCATCTCGTTCTATGACCAGTCTGGCGCGCTCAAGCCGCTGAATGAGCAGGCCCAGATCCTGCAAGACGCGCTGGGAGGGCTGACCGACAAGAGCAAGCAGGATGCGCTCACGCCGATCTTCGGCGCTGACGCCGCGCGTACCGCGATCGGCCTCATGAACCAAGGGCGCGAGGGCTTCGAGAAGTACCGCGACGCCGTGGCGAACGGTGACGTCAACGGCAAGATCGACGTCATGATGCAGGGCTCGGAGGCGGCCGGGAAGCGCATCGCCGCGGCGTGGGAGGCGGTCAAGATCTCGCTCGGGCTCGATACCGGCCTGCTGAAATTCACGACGGCCATCAAGAACGGCTTCGCGAGCATGCTCGAGGCTATCGCCAACGCCCCGGTCTCGGTGAAGAAAGTCGGCGCGGCCTTCGCGGCGTTTGCCGCCGCCCTCGGCCCTCTGCTTGTGGTCATCGGTCACGTTGGCGCAGTGCTTCTGGCGAACTTCGCCGCATCGAAGTTCGGCCTGATCGGGCGCGCCCTCGGCCTCATCATCTCGCCCGTCACGACTGTGATCGGATTGCTGGGGGAGATGGGCCTCGCTCGCGTGCTGACTATGGTCGGCGGACGCCTGCTGGCGTTCATGGGGCCGGTCGGCCTCGCGATCAGCGCGATACTGATGTTCAAGGACGAGATCGCCTTCGCGCTATCTGCCGTCTGGCAGAGCATGAGCGAAACTCTCGGTCCGCCGGTACAGGCGCTGTTCGGCAAGCTGAGCGACCTTTTCGCGAAGCTGTCCGGCGGCCCCATCGGCTCCGCGATCGATGGTCTGATTGCCCTCCTGTCGGGCCTGAAGGACGTAGTCGGGACGGTGCTTGTCGGTGCCATCATGCTGGCCGGCGAGGTGATCGAGCGGGTGCTGGCGGGCGTGATCGCCGCGTTCTCCGGCGTCGTGGACATCGTGAGCGGTGTGGTGGACGTCATCAGCGCCTTGCTGAGCGGCGATTTCTCCGGTGCATGGGAAGCCGCTGGCCGAGTGATCGAGGCGGTATACGACACAATCATCAACGTGATCTCGGCCTTGGTGCCAGAGATCAGCGCCCCGCTTCAGCAGACTTGGGCGGCGGCGAAGAAGTGGCTGGCCGATGGCTTCCAGACGATCGTGGCATGGTTCACGAGTTCGGTGCAGTCCGGCGTCAACTTCGTCGCCAACGCCTTCCCGAATGTCGTCGCTGCGGCCAAGGGCGTCTACCAGGGCGTGAAGGCGTGGCTGGTCGATAAGTTCGGCGGGCTGATGAAGTGGATCGGCAACGCCGCGAAGTGGATCGGCGACAAGTATGCGGCGCTGAAGGAGCGCCTCGACCTGGGTGGCAGCGCGAACGACAATACGCCCGCCCCGCCCGCCAAGCCGGAAACCGGAGCCGAGCCCAAGGCGGAGCCGAAGAAGACGGTCAATTTCGAGGACGACCCGGCTTCGAAGAAGAAGGGCGGCTCGAAAGGTCGAAACACGACCTATGATGCTGGCAACCGCCAGCAGTTGCAGGACGATCTCGAACTTGAAGCGGCCCGGCTGCGCGGCGACGTGGAGGCCGAGCGCGCGATTCGGTCGCGGCTGGACCTCAGCAAGCAGATCGAGGCATATCAGCGCACGGGCCTGTCGCTGGAGGCCGCCACGGCGGCGGCCAAGCGTGACATGGCGACGCTGGAGGCTGCGCGCCGCGAAGGGCTGGCAAAGGATCTGGAGCGCGATGAAGAAGCACACCAGATTGACCTCGCGCGGATCAGCGATAACCGCTCGCTGGAAGAAACCCTGCAGCGCCAGCAGGACTTGAAGGCGGCTATCGCAGGCTTTCAGCGGGACGGACTTTCGATCGAGGAGGCAACCGCTCGCGCGCTTCGGCAGCAACTCGACGTAGATCAGGCCCGTGCGGAGATCCGCGCGCGGCTGCTCGCCGAGGATGAGCAGGATCGACAGCTTGAACTCGCGAAAGCGCGCGGCGATAGCGACGAACGCATCCGGCAACTCCAGCGCGAAGTGGATATTCGCCAGCGCATCCGGCAACTCCAGCGCGATGATCCCGACCTGGGCGATCAGGACGCGCTCGACAAGGCATCTCGTGAGTGGGACGAGATGGAGAAGGCCCGGCAGACGGGCATTTTCCGCGATACCTTCAAGGACGGCGTGCGCGCTGCGCTCGATGGCGATCTGAAGGGCTGGTTCAAGAACTGGTGGCGCGACCGCGTCGCGAAGGGGATGGAAGAGGCGCTCAACAGCCTCGCCGATCTCATCTCCAAGCTGTTCTCCAATATCGGGAGCTCTGGAGGTGGCGGCGGTATCCTGGGCGCCATTGGAAGCGTAGTTGGCAGCATCTTCGGCGGCGGGACGAGCCTTAGCAGCAACGCTTCGGCTGCTGCTGCGGCGCAGGGTGTGAACTGGAACGATCTGCCAGGTTTCAAAACCGGGGGATCGTTCAAAGTCGGCGGCAATCCTGGCATCGACAGGAACGTTGTCGCTTTTCGCGCAACGGCTGGTGAGATGGTCGACATCTCGCATGGGAACGACAACAGCGGATTCGGTGCGATGTACGTCGATATCAACATGCCGTTCACCGGCGCTGTCGATCTGGCTACTAAAGCGGAAGCAATCAGGTTCGCCGACGCCGCTCGCCAAGCAGCTATTCAAGGCATAATGGAGGCTCGTCGACGTGGGCCCTGATATCGTTTGGCCAGAGGGCTTGGTGCCCTACAAGACTGCATTCTACCTTCAGCCACATGTCGGTGGGCAGGAAAGCCCTCTTACTCGCACACGCAAGGTTTATGGCCTCTCTGCCCCTCGCTGGCTGGCGCGCCTTACATTCCGCGCGGGGCACGGATACGAGGAAGTTGGCGTCGGTCCAACCGAGAATGATCCTGCGTTTTACGGCGCCCGCCTTGATGCTTTGATCGCCGAGATGGATGGCGGCCTCAATTGCGTGCTGTTCCATGATTTCCGCCGTCCGCGTCCGCAGCATTACCTGACGAACTATCATGGCCCCGCTGTTGTGGCAGTGACTGCGCCGATAGGATCATCCTCGATCACGCTTCAGATTGGCGAGGGGAACCTTGGCCCCTCCATTGGCGACTATGTTGGGGGTGACGGACGGCCTCACATCGTCACCGGCTTTAGTCCAACGATCGCCCGCATGACGTCCATTGCGCCAGCAGACGGGCTGATCACCGTGCGATTTAAGCCGCCGCTATCATCAGCCATACCGTCCGGCGCAGAGTTGCCGATTGGCAAGATTCCAGCCCGGTTCAGATTGAGCGGAGGCGATGATTCTGGCCAGAACGAAGGCGAAGTCGGTTCGCCCATTGAATACGCGCTGGAATTCACGGAGGAGCTGTTGTGAGCGGTTTGCGTGATCTTGACCCGGCGCTGCAGGCGGAGATTGAGAAGTCTGAGCTTCGCCCCTTCATGGGCGTGCACATCGATCTCCCTGATCCGGTCTATGCCGTCACCGGCAATGCCACGATCCACTACGGCGGTGAGGAATGGTCCGCCATCGGAGGGCTTGGCCAGATCGATACGGTAGGCGAAGGCACCGACGGTTCCGCAGTAGGCGTCAAAGCCACGCTCTATCAGGTGCCGTCAGAGTTCCGAGACGACATCGCAGACCAAGCTGTGCGCGGCTGCCTTTACGAGCTTTACGTCGGGGCTCTTGATCCCGGCTATCGCGAGGTTGTCGGGTTCAAGAATATCTGGAAGGGCCGCCTTGACACTTACGAAATTGTCGACGCCGGAGAAACGATCACCGTGACGGCCGGCGGCGAAAGTCGAATGCGAGATCAGCGCAGGCCGGCAATCCGCCGGTTCACTGACTGGTGGCAGCAGCGCCGTTATCCGGGCGACCGCGCCTTTGAGTATGTCAGCAGGATGGTCGAGGTACCTATCCTGTGGGCGAAGTCCAAACAGGATCCTGTTCTGTGAGGCAGCCCGCATGGAGCGACCATTGCGGCGATCGCTGGCGGGCGCACGTGCTTGCCGAAACAGGTCGCGACATTTGCGACATTGTAGGACCATCGCCGCGGCGACCATCCGACTGGGCGCGCATGATGCGGAACCTCGGTGTGCGCGGCATGTCTGGCGTGATCGGCGCAGTCCATGGCGATGCGATCCCTTACCGCCTGGCAATGCGAGGGGACATCGTTCGACGGGGGTGACCGCCAACGGCCTGTGCGGCGTCGATAAGCCGTCAGGCGGTGTCACTCCCGAAACTGTCGTGGGCGGCGTCACCAGCAACGTCTACTTCGCGCGCATCGGCGAGATCGACGGCTTCGAAAACCGCCACCGCCCGCAGGCGAAGACGGCATCGCGCGTGACGCAAGAGCTGCTTGACCGATATGCGGCAATGTCGGTGACGAATATTCAGCTTGAAGGCCCGATGTGCTTCATGGCGAGCGCCCGCGCCGATGACTGGCGAAACATCATCGGCGTGTTCACCGCCGTCGGGTATATCACCGGCCGTTCCTTCATCGACGCCAGCTATGAGATGGACCTCGCCGCTGCGGTGATGGGCAAGAACGGCTACCGCTACGGCCGTGAATCCTTCGCCGAGACGGGCGAGCCGAACGCTGGCGTGCAGCCGCAGGGCATCCCGGCCAACTACGGCCCCGACCAGGGCGGGGGCGTCGGCTTCCAGCAGTACACGGGCACCATCGGCGTTCCTACGCTCGATGAAGTGCAGGCGCTGCCGCTTCCGATCATCGTTCCCGATCCGCTGCAAACGACCGGCCAGGGCGACAAGCTCGTCCAGGCATACAACTTCCGCCTCTCGCTCACCCGCGATCCGGCGAATTACATGCCGCTGATCAAGCCCTATGGGTACGATACCCGCTTCTATGCGACGCTTGCGCAGAAGCTGGCGAACGACCGGCAGGGACGGCCCAGCACGCACCAGAGCTGGAAGATCTGTCGTGGCGGCGGCTCCTACGGATATCAGGAATTCACGGCGGGCAAGAAGGTCAACTGGAACGCCATGGACGCGCTCAATTTCAGCGCGCTCTATCCGGAAGCCAGCTGGGCGCGGCGTCGTGAAATCGTCGAACAGCACGTCCTCTACCAGCAGGGGCAGATGTGGTTCACCGCCAACGACCCTGAGGCCCTGAACTACGGCCTCGGCTACATGCAGGCCGACTGGAACGATACCACCACGCCCGACAACACCGGGGCGACTGGGCCGCTCGGTCTGCCCGGTGACGAATTCCAGTATTCGCAGTTCGGCGCGGGCTGGCCGGAATGGTGCTACGTTCGCGAGACGCGCCGCATGATCGGCAAGGTCACCGTCACGTACTTCGACCAGCTTGACGCGAACCTTGGCGGTACACCTACCAAGGCGACCAGCATCGGCAAGTGGGCTTACACCTGGGATGTCCACGCAATCCAGCTGACCCGCAAGCTGAATGTCGGCGCTGGGGTGCTCTACACCGATCGCCTGCGCGAGGAAGGTACGCCCGCCAACGTCACCGACCACACGGCGGCCTATGAAATCCCGGTCGAGATGATCCTGCCGCACGAGCAGTTCAAGATTG
>NZ_LYMM01000039.1 GCF_002896965.1 Novosphingobium guangzhouense | reverse complement strand
TCAAGCCGGTCCTGCCATTCGTCTGGCATCGCCTGCAGGGCCAGCCGCGGGATCACCAGATAGGGTGACCGATACAGGCGGCGGTGGCATAAATCCTCGTTCATGCTGCCTGCCCCTTCGCTTCACGCATGCGCTCGTCGATCGCGTCGCGGCACGACGGCAGGCCGTGCGGCTGGCTGTCGTGCAGGTCGACGTCGAAGCCCCCGATCATCAAGCGGTTGACGTTGTGGCTCTGGATTAGCTTCCAGCGATAGGTGGTACCGTAATGCGCATTGAGCGCCGCGTTGCACCGATCGAGATAATCCAGCCGCGCCTTGTCGGCTTCCAACTCCGCCGCCTTCGCGCGCACCTCCGCGCACTCCGCCTCGGCACGCTCGAGCCGGTTGCGATAATCCCTTGCGCTGGGGTGCTCCTCTACCTCGGCGGCCACGGCCGCTTGCGCAGCCGCGATGCGCTGGCGATCACTAGATAGCTGCGCCGCCGCCTGCCGGAGCAGATCATAGGCGACGTCGCCGAGCTCACCCTCCAGCGGCTTGCCGTCCATAAGGTCCGCGGCAGTGCCGATTCGCTCGATCAGCGCCAGCCGCCGCTTGTCCTGCTCGGCAGCGAGGTCTTCGCCTTCTCCCGCGACCGTGGCGCGCACGAACGGGTTTGCTCCCTCGATGCCGACGGGCGGATGCGTCGCGCCCCAGGCGTGAAACCAGAAGACGCCACCATTCGCTACGACGCCCGCCAGTTCGTCGGGTGCGAACTGCCACTTGCTGATGCAGTTCGGGTTGCCGTCGAGATCGCGGTACCGGTGGACGTGCAGGTCATAGACCGTGCCAGCCGCCGCATCCTCGGGCGTCGGCGCGCGCAGGACGACGTTAGCCTCGGGGAAGGGGATGCCCTTTGCCATCACACCGTCTCCCGCTTGGCGTCTTCGAAAGCGATGAATTCCGCGACGATCTCCAAAAGCGTGTCGCTGAACCACTCAGACTGCGCCGTCTGCCAAGCATTGAGGCGGTCACGGATCTCCGCAGGCCGGTTGGCCATTGCCGCCCGCGCTGCAGATTCATCGCTCAGGTACTTCGCGACCCGCGCATCGCGGCTGTTCGTTTCGACCCGGAACCCAGCCGCGTTGCGATGCCCGCCGCCTCCGAAGCGGCTGGCGACCTCGCTAACGCTCTGCCGGTCGTATGCGCTGCGCAGCGACCAGCTGACCGCCTTCTCGCCAGTGACCGACATCGCGGCGAACGGCGCGGCCGGGTGCTGGGCGAGCAGGTAGTGCCCGACCGCCGACACGAGGCTGTAGGGGCATTCGACCATGATGACGCCCTCCACGCCGCCGACGGTGCCCAGGTACGCCCGCGCGGCAATCTCCCGGATCAGCGGCTGGCGCCAGTACTCCACCACCTCGCCCCGATTGAGCGGCGTCCTCTCGCCGTCCTGAAGCTCGTCGTGGATGCTTTCCATCCGCTCGATCGTCAGGGGGCCAGACTGAATATCGAGGTGAAGCAGTTCGGCATCGTCGAGCGTGTTGGGCACGAAGCGCCACAGGTCGTACCGCTCGGCCAGCAGCACCAGCTCGGGCGGCTCGACGCCCTGCATCGCGAAGTCCCACGCCATGCGCGCGCCGCTGCGGTCCATGTCGAACAGGGCGAGGATAGCCGGGTAGCCGCCTCGCTCGAGGTCTTCGATCATGGATGCCGCCGTCCGGGTGCTGAACCGCTCGGGCTTCGTCGAGAAGACGCTGAACGGCTCCAGCGCCGCCTGCGCAGTTTCGTGGTGGTCAAGGATCACGATGGACTTAGCCCCAGCCGCGACCATGGCTCGGAGATCATCGGCCTTGTAGCTGAAGTCGACGATGAGGATATTCTTGCCCGCCACATCCTCCGGCGGCTGGTAGCCATAGTTCGCCGCGCGGTACTCCGGGGCCTCGCCCCAGCGCTTCCAACAGGCCCACGCGGCGACAATTCCGTCAGCGCACTTGTCGTGATATATGACCATATCGGGTGCCCAGGCGAACGCCTCGGGAACAGCGGTGGACACAGAGTGGACACTCGGTGCTTGTTCGTTCTCCATTAAATCACGCTCCGTTCTTCTAGAAAAGTACGGAAATCGTGGTTAGAAAGTGGTCGCCTCTCGTTTACACCGAGAGGGTCGGGGGTTCGAGCCCCTCACCGCCCACCATTTTAATGAAACGGCGATGTTTCGGCGCGTTGCGACCTCCAGGAATAGCCTTTCATCGCCCGGTATTGACCCGCAATTCCGCAGGAATACGTGGCTTTTGCAGGTCTACAAAAAAATGCGCGAAAGGCGATTGCACAGCAAGCCTTCCCCATGTAAACGCCGCGCCTGCCTTCAAGGCATGCCGCTTTAGCTCAGTTGGTAGAGCACATCATTCGTAATGATGGGGTCACGTGTTCGAGTCACGTAAGCGGCACCACCTTCCCTGAAATCGTTGAAAAACAACATCTTAAGGGATCGTTGCACCCAAACTGTGGCACACGACTGTCGCACAACGGGGTTCGCCATTCGGCGCTAAGCTTCTCAAATCATGTAAGAATACCGCCTCGGGACTGTAGCGCTGAGGTGTCGCACAGAAGGCCGCCAGCTTATGGTGACGGGGGCGGTCTATCAATCTCGTGTGCGTGTGGCCTGCTCGGCGAAACCCTGTTGCTGGGCCTGGAACATGCTCGCGTGGTGATCTGCGCCGCAGAACTGCCCGAGCAATGGTTTGCTTCGAAAGGCGCTGCGGGATTCGCTGCGCAGGGCATTGCTCAGACCGCGCGCATGCGCAACAACGCTGCCCGGTTCCAATCCACGCTGGCGCAAGCCTGGGGGCATGTCATGCGCAACTCCTCTTCGATCGAATTATACGACTAAAGACGCCTATTCGCCGAGATCGGGGTGAACTCGGCGTTTTGAATTATTCTACGGGGGATCACGATGAGACAGGTATTCTTGAGCGCTACGGCGCTGGGCCTTGCGCTTGCCCTTTCGGCATGCGGCGGCGGTGGTGGTGACGTTAATAGCACGCCTGCGCCCACACCGTCGCCTACACCTACACCTACACCTACACCTACACCTACACCTACACCTACACCTACACCTGCGCCCAAGAATGCCGATCTCATCGCACCTTTGGTCACCGAGAGCTTTGCGAACTTGTCCGCTCGCGCGACAGCTAATTTCAACGCGAACGGCAAGACAAACGGAACCGTCGCCAATCAGACAGGCACGATCCGGTATGATGCCGTGGCTGGATCTTACACGCTGACGGGGCGAGGCGGGTCGATTACTTTCACGGCGGCAGACATCGATGCTTCGCAATCCAGTCCGGGCGCGACGGTGTATGTCCGCAAAAATTCGAGCAGCAACGTTGATTCACTCACGATTACCAATCCCGGCGTTTCTGGAAGATTCACGTACCAATACGTCGGCAGTGCCTTTTGGCAGCACACTCAAATCTCAAACAATTCCGGCAGCGGCACTCTGGATGCATTCGTCTACGGAATGCCTTCCGCGGCAAGTGCTGTGCCCAGAACTGGCGCCGGATATTTTGACGTCGATCTGGTCGGGATCGAAACCACGCCCACCGGCCCCGCAGCGCTTGGCGGCAGTGGCGGGGCAGTAGTCGATTTCGCTGCGGGGCAAGTGTCCATCAGGGGCACCATGAACGGCGTGTACACTGGCGGCGACGACAACGTATTCGCCGCCGAGGGCACCGTGTCGAGCAGCGCCAACAGTTTCACCGGCACATTCAGATTTTCCGATGGAGCCGAATTCTCCGGCGGCTTGCAAGGCGCGTTCTTCGGGCCGGAAGTCAACGAGATCGGCGCCACATTCAACGCTGCTGCGCCTGATGGCCGTGTCGCAATCGGTACGATAATGGGGCGGCAGGGAGCCTACGGCAATTCCCGGTTCTCCGGACGCAGTCTCGACAACAGCCAGGTTTTCACCGTTCAGGCCCGCAGGCTTGATTTCACGACGGCAACCGGCGCGGTCAATTCGTCTGTCGTGGGCGATTTCGCCAATCAAACCCTTTCGAGCGAAACCTTCAGCATAGCGTACAACGCGGGCAACGGATTCTACCAGATGACCGCGCCAGGCCTGTCCACGGGAGTTTACATGCCGCTCCCTTATGGCTCGAACATGGATTATCTTGGTGACCTGTTCGTAGTGCCGACCGTTCAGACATGGTCCGCAGCCGGGTACTTCCAGCAACTGACGGGCGGAAGTGCGGGACAACCGCTGCGCTATCGCCTCGACAGCATTGTATACGGCATGCCGACGCCGGATGCCTCTCTCGTGCGCACCGGCGATGCCGGGTATCTTCTGTCGTTTACCGGAAAAGTTATAGACAATGACTATGCCAATGCTCTGTTGGCATCGGGTTCCGGCACCCTGTCAGTCGATCTGGGTTCTGGCGCGATGACCTTGAAGGGAGACCTTCAACTGGTGGAGGATTACTCCATCGCAGGACGTGCCCGAGTGTCGAAAGCTGCAGCTCTGACCGGAAGCGGGATGCTTTCCAGTTCGCGTAATGCCTTCTCAGGTTCGCTTTCTTTCGGTGAGATCGGCAATTATTCGGGAACGTTCGATGGCAGCTTCTTCGGTCCAGGAGCGGAGGAAGTGGGCGCGACATGGAGTGCGTCCGATGGAAGTGATCGGGCCGTGGGGACTTTTCTGGGTGTCAACGATCCGTCGGTTCTGGAGACAGGTATCAAGTTCCAGGATCTGGACCGCCTGACTTCGTTTCAGACAGTCACGATGGCAGATGGTTTCGAAGAAGGTTCTACGATCACCTATGATCCGACGACAGGAACCTACACGGCACGCCTTGCGCATCCCTATGGGGTCAGCAGCGGGACTTATACGTTCGACCCGGCACATGCTACTTCATCCTCGGCATCGCGCACATACTATCGGGTCGAAACTGCAGATGCGTCGGTCACAGGGTATATTTCGAAATTCGGGGATCAGAATCCCGTTATCGCGCTATCGTACATGACCTTTGGCGACATGGCGGTCGAAGTCGATGATTCGCCGAATGGATCTATCCATAACTTCTTCGTTTTTGGCTTGAATACTAAGGCGATAGACCGTCCACATGCGGGCACTGCAAGTTATTCGGGCGTTGCTTACGGATATGGCAGTGTACAGCAATTGGGCTATGTCGGGGCCGTTTCGGGGCAATCTCGTCTGGATGCAGATTTCGGAGCCGGTACACTGACGCTTGCCCTCAACCTGAACACCAGCGAAGCGGGGCCACGCAGCCTGCCGCAGTATTCCTTTGCCGGAAGCATCGCCAACGACGGATTTTACGGTAATACAGCCAGCGGACATTTCCAGGGCGATTTCTACGGGCCGAACGCTGCCGAATTCGGAGCATTGTGGAGCGTATCGGACGCTACTCTCCCCGGCGGGCCGACCAATATCAGCGGTCTTGCCGTTGGCACCAAGCGCTGATGTGATTCTGGATTTTCCGATCATGGCTGTAGCCAATCGCGGCAATTGTGCTGCGATTGGCGCTTCCCAGTGAATGCCGCGAATGCCGAACTATGCCGGGCAGCGTCATGACGATCCGAACCGGAGGGTCGTCAAATCACTGCTTCAAGCGGCCCGCGGCGGCATCTTGAGGTTATCTCGAAAGGTGCAGGAACGGGTCATGTCCGCCTGTCTCGCCAGCCCATCCATTTGCGCAACTGCGGTGCGGCGCGTGTCAGGGCCTGTTCTGTCACCAGGGCCAGGGCCAGCGAGAGGCCGAACAGGGGCATCAGCGTGGCCAGCGCCATCACCAGCAGGACCAGCGCCCAGGAATGGCGTAGCGGCGCGAGGCTGTTCGGGGCGCCGAGAAGGGTGTCGGGGCGGCGGCGCCACCACAGGATCGTGCTGGACACGCACAGCAGGACAAGGCCGGCCAGCACCGCAAGGTTGACCAGCTGGTTGGCGATGCCGGCCCAGGCGCCTTCGTGGATGGCGACGCCGTAGCCTACTGCGCGGTCGATCCAGTGGCGGTCGGCGAAGCGCTCCACGCCGATGAGGCGGCCGTCCGGGGCGATCTCCGCGCTGTCGCGGCGGGGGCGGTTCTCTGCCTGACTGCGCACTTGCCAGGGCATGGCGGGGGCGGTCGGCGGGCTGATTTCGACGGGCGCCGCGAAGTGGAGCTGGCTCGAACTTGCAACCACGGCATCAAGGGCCGCCGGAGGAGCAGCCATGTGCGCCATCGCCATCCCGTGGTGCTCGGCATGGGGGGACATCATCGCGCGCATCGCTGCGTCGTCACGGCGACGCACGGTGGCGTCGGCGCCTGACCCCGCGGACCAGTCCTGCCGCGCCGCTGCGGTTCCGGTGATGGCGCGCACCTGCCGGAAATAGTCTCCCCACGCGTTGGCCCAGGGCAGGCCCGATACGATCAGGAACACCGCCCCCAGCGTGATCCACAGCCCGGTGACTGCGTGGATATCGCGCCAGAACAGGCGGCGCCCGGCGCGCAGGCGCGGGTAGAGCACGCCCGCCAGACGGGCCCCTACGCGCGGCCACCACAGGAACAGGCCGGTCAGCAGCATCACCAGCGTCCAGCAGGCCGCCGTCTCGACGAGGGCAGAGCCCCAGTCCCCCGCCAGAAGTTCGCCGTGGAGACGGAAGACCAGGCGCATCAGGCGGTCTTCCTCTGCCACCTGATGCAGCACCGCGCCGGTCTGCGGGTGGACCCATACGCGCACGTCGTCAGCCCCTCTCCCGACCAGAATCTGCACGGCATCGCGCGGGCTTTCGGGCAGGACATACTTGTGCAGGACCGAGCCCGGCACGGCTGCCACTGCCCGCGCGGCAAGGGTTGCCGGCGCAAGGGACGGGCCGGTCGCAACATTGCGATAAGGCGCGTAGAGCGCGGCCTCGATCTGCGGCTTGAACAGGTAGAGCCCGCCCGTCACCGACAGCCAGATCACGAAGGGCACGCAGAACAACCCGGCATAGAAGTGCCAGCGCCAGACAGCGCGATACCATTGTTCGTAGCGGCGTTCGGGGCGGGCCTGCGGCGTGATCGGGGCGGCGCTCACAGCTGCCATCCCGCTTCGAGGAGGAAGCTGCGCTGGGGATAGGGATGATAGACCCAGGCGCGGTCGTTGGTGATGTTGTCCACCCCGGCGCTGATGCGCAGCTGCGGCGTTACGTCCCAGCTGACGCGGGCGTCGAGCGCGAAGAGTTCCGAGGTATAGCCGTAGGTATCGCCGCGCTGCAGGCCGAACAGGTCGGTGTTGGGGCGGCTGGCATAGCGCACCCCGATCGAGAGCAGCACCGGCTCCGCCACCCGGTAGCGCACGTTACCGTTCAGCCGCCAGCGCGGGATGCGCGGGAACTGTACGCCCTCGGCGGCCGGGGCGGCATCGTTGCGCACGGTCACGGAATCGATCCACGCGGCGTTGGCGTCGACGTCCAGCCCGGCGGTCAGCACGTCGCGGGCCTCTGCGATCAGTTCGAGGCCGTACTGGCGCGTCACGTCGATGTTCTTGTAGTTGGATATGCTCACCCCGTTCTGGTTGAAGCCGTAGAACGAGAAGATGGTGTTCCTCACCCTTTGCCAGAATGCCGATCCGGTCAGCTTTACGCCGCCGAAATCGTGCGCCACCAGCAGGTTTGCATCGGTGGATCGTTCGGGCTTGAGGTTCGGATCGAAGCTGTCGGCGTTGAAGGTGCCGTCGCCGTTGAGGCTGCCCTGGAACAGTTCGCCCACGGTGGGAAAGCGTACTGCTTTGGCCAGGCTCAGTTGCACGCGGGTATCGGGATCGACCGCCCATTCCAGCGCGGCCTTGGGCTGGAATCCGGTGGCGTGGCGGCTGTCGTAGCGGTTGGCAATCACCGCGCCGCTCGAGCCGAGGCTGGCCAGCCCGCCGTCGAACGCGCGCCAGTCTTCGTAACGGGCGCCCAGCGTCAGCGTCAGCGCATCGATCGGCACGCGCAGTTCGCCCCATGCGGCAAGGGTGCGGGTCTTGCCGAAGGTACGGCTGGAAAACGCCTTGTCCGTGTCGGCGCGCCAGTTCGCCAGCGTATAGTTGGCAAGGTCGGTGCGATAGAGGTTGGCGCTGGTGCCGCCGGACAGCTGTACGTTGCCCAGGTGCGCGGTTGCCGCAAGGTCGGCTGTCCACCAGTAGGTCGGCCCCTGGCGCGACAGGCGGCCCGCGCCGCCGGTGGCGCCGTTCGTCCAGCTGCCGGACGTGAAGCCGTCGGAGCGCAGGATCTGGTAGGTCGAGACATTCGCCTGCACCTCCACCGTATCGGACAGCGGGGCGGCCAGTTTCAGGCCCGCCAGCAGTTCATCGCGCACGGTGCGCGACCAGTTGGCCCCGCTGGCGGTATAGGTCTGCCCGCCGATCGAGACGAGGCCGTCGCATACCGCCTTTCCATTGGCATCGCGCAAGTAGCAGTCGGGTGCGGTCTGGCTGTCGAGGTTGTGCCAGTAGGCCAGCAGGAGTTCGCCGGTCACGCCAGATGCGCCGTCATAGCCAAGGCGCAGCTTGGCCTGGTCCTGCGTGATTTTTGCGGGGCTCTGCGCGGCGAAAAGTGGGTTGGTGGCGGTGCCCGGAGAACCGGCGATAGCCTGTTTCGGGTCGACGATCGCGCCGGTCACGGCCGTGGCGGCTGCGGTGCTGGATGAGGGCGTCAGGCCATAGAACATCTGCGGATGGCCGGTGTTGCGAAAGTGGCGGCCTGATACGCGTACCGACCAAGGGCCGTCCTTCTGGCGAAAGCCGAAGCCGCCTTCCGCCGAATAGCCGTAGTATGTGTCATGCGTGCCGTACTGGTCGTAAGGCGCGGCCATCGCCTGCACGGTGGCGAAGGCCTCTGTCCGTTCGGGGGAGCGGGTGGTGATGTTGACCACGCCGCCCATCGCATTGCCCGCATAGCGCGCCGAATAGGGGCCGTAGACAACGTCGAACTGCTCCACCTCGCCGGGGCCGACGACGCCCCACTTGGGGGCATAGGCGAAGGAATTGCCAAGGAAGTTGGACACGGTAAACCCGTCCACCATCACCAGCGTGCGCGCGCTCTGGGTGGAATGGGTGCCGCGAAAGCCGGGGACGCCGTTGGAATCGCCTGCATAGCGGGTGCGCACGAAGAAATCGGGCGCGTACTTCATGAGGTCTTCGACGTTGCGGGCGTTGACGCCTTCGAACTGCGCGTCGCCGAGGCTGACGGAAAGGCCGCGCGCATCAAGGCTGATGTCGCGGTCGCGCTGGCCTACGACAAGGATGGTGGAGTTGTCGTCCGCCTCTTCGGCGAAGGCATGGACGGAAAGCAGGGCAAGCGGAGCCGCGCCGAGCGCGAGCATTGTGCGGAACATGGGAAAATACACCTGAACGGCCCGCGCGATCGGCGGGCGAATAGCTATGGGCCGCGAACGACCGGGCTTTCAAAGGTTCAGATGAAGAGAGGCGGGGCCTGACCGGGCGGCCTGATGCGCGCGGCGACCGTGGGCAGGGCGAGGTCGCGGCGCAGGATCGCGGCGACAAAGACGAAGGCCAGTGCCGCCAGCGCCAGCACGGCAAAGTCCGCCCCGGTCATCGCCGCGCCCAGCGGAGCGAAGGCGCAAGGGTGGTCCGCCGTGGTGGCGCCGTGATCCTGATGGGTGCCCTTGACCGGGATGTTCACCGTCATCGTGGTGCCCGAACAGAGCATGACGACAGTGCCGGTTTCGGACGCAGTGGGCATGTAGCCGGTGGGGACCAGCGCCTTGAGGCACAGCGCGGCGGCCAGCAGCAATGCCGCAAGCGCCGGACGGTGCCGGAAGAAGTGCCTGATGGTGCCCACGGGCGGGTTCTTAGCGGGTCGGGAGGGGCAAGGGAAGGAAGTCCTGGGGCCCGAGACAATTTGGCGCAGACAATTTGACGCCGAAAATCTGGGCCCCAGGACTTTCTCTTAATTCCAGCCGATCACCGACTTCACTTCCAGATATTCGTGGAAGCCGTGTTCGCCCCATTCGCGCCCGTTGCCAGAGCGCTTGTAGCCGCCGAAGGGTGCGTGGAAGTCGAACCCGCCGTTGACCCAGATCGCCCCGGTGCGCATCCGGCGCGAAACGGCGCGGCAGGTCTCGATATCCTCGCCCGAGACGTAGCCGCCCAGGCCGAAGTTCGAATCGTTGGCGATCCGCACCGCATCGTCGATATCGTCATAGGGGATGATCACCAGCACCGGGCCGAAGATCTCTTCACGCGCGATGACCATGTCGTTGGTGCCGATGAACACGGTCGGACGCACGTACCAGCCCTTGTCCAGACCATCGGGGCGGCCGCTGCCCCCGGAGATCAGTTCGGCGCCTTCTGCAAGGCCCTTTTCGATGTACTGCTGGATGATGTTGTACTGCGATTTGGAGACGACCGGCCCCATCGCCACTTCGGTCTGCGGATCGCCCACGGTGACGCCGTTCGCGGCCTCTGCCGCCACCTTGCGCACTTCGTCGAGGCGCGAGGCGGGGACCAGCAGACGCGAACCGGCAGAGCAGGTCTGGCCCGAATTGCCCATCATGCCCGCCGTCGCGCCCGCGACATTGGCGGCGAGAGAGGCATCGTCGAGCACGATCCACGCGCTCTTGCCGCCCAGTTCCAGCCCGACGCGCTTCACCGTATCGGCGGCGTCCTTCTGGATCTGCACGCCCACCGGTTCGGACCCGGTGAACGAGATCATGTCGACGTCCTCGTGTTTCGAGAGCGCCGCGCCGATCACTGATCCCTGACCCTGCACCATGTTGAACACGCCCGCCGGCACCCCGGCATCGTGCAGGATTTCGGCCAGGATCTGCGCGGAATAGGGCGCAAGTTGCGGGGGTTTCAGGATCATCGTGCAGCCTGCCGCCAGCGCCGGGAAGATCTTCACGCAAGTCTGGTTCATCGGCCAGTTCCATGGCGTGATGAGGCCGCAGACGCCGATCGGTTCCTTGCGGATCAGCGTGACCCCGCGCTGTTCCTCGAACTTGAAGTCCTTCAGCACTTCGATCGCGGTGCCCAGGTGGCCCTTGCCCAGCAGGGTATGGAAACCGTTGGCAAGGCCCTTGGGTGCGCCCATTTCCACCATGATCGCTTCGCCCAGTTCGGCTTCGCGGCGGACGTATTCGGCCTGGATCGCTTCGAGCAGGTCAAGCCGCTCTTTCACGCTGCTTTCGCCGTAAGTCGTGAAAGCGCGGCGAGCGGCGGCGACGGCAAGGTCCACGTCGGCGGGCGATCCGAGCGAGATTTCGCCGGAAACCTCTTCAGTGGCCGGGTTGATGACTTCGGCAGTCTTGGGCGTGACCGGATCGACCCAGCGGCCGTCGATGTAGAACTGCGTGTAATTGCGCATGATGCTCTCTCCCGGTTCCTCCCCGAGCCAAGCGCGGGGAGGAACGGTTTTTCGTTACTGCGTGCCTTCGGCGTACCAGGTGCGGAATTCCGAATAGTTCGGCATTTCTTCCGAGTTCGCGGCCGGGTCGATCGGCACGTGGATCACGGTGCAGCCGCCGCGGGCATAGGCGCGTTCGATGGCGGGGCCGATGTCGGCGGCCTTCTCCACATATTCGCCCGCCGCGCCGAAGCCTTCGGCGATCTTGTCGAAGCGGACCTTGTCGGACCAGTGGACGCCGGTTTCCTTGGTGCCGTGGCCGAAGGTGCGCTTGTAGACGCCCACTTCGAGGCCCCACTGGAAGTCCACGCCCACGACGATCACCAGCGGCAGGTTCTTGCGCACCGCCACTTCCAGTTCGCCGACGTGGAACAGGAACGAGGAGTCGGACGTCAGCAGCATGCCGGGGCGCACTTTGCCGGTGGCGGCCTGATCCGCCAGCATGGCGCCTGTGGCATAGGGCAGGCCGGTGCCGATGTGGCCGTAGTTCTGGTTCCAGATCACGTCATGCGGCTTGGCCTGCGAATAGGTCCACTGGAAGATCACCGTGGCGCCGCCATCGCGGATCAGGATGCCGTCCTTGGGGAAGGCCTTGGTCGCTTCGGTGACGAACTGGCTGGTGTGCATCTTGGCGGTGGAGCCATCGGACTTGGAGCCCGCGTCCTCGGCCAGTTCCTCAAGCTGCTGGGCATCGCGCTGGATGTATTCCGAAAGCGATGCCGAAGCGCTGCGCCCGCCAAGCGCCTTCAGGGCGCGCGACAGCTGCGGCACCACGGCGCGCACGTCGCCTACCAGCGGCACGTCGATCGGGCGGTTGACGCCGATCGCGGTCGGGTCCTGCTGGACGTAGATCCACTTGCGGTTGGCTTCGTTGTCTACCCAGTGGCGCCAGCGGCCGTAATGGCTGGGTTCGCCCAGTTCGGTGGCAAGCGCCACGCAGCAGTCGCTTTCGACCACCGCATCGATCGACGCTTCGGAGAAGCCGTAAGGGAAAGTGCGGTCTTCAAGCCCTTCGATGAACGAAGTGCCGCCCGAGGTCTGGATCACCGGGCACTGCATCAGTTCGGCCAGTTCGCGCACCGCCGCGCCCGACTTTGACGTGTGGACGCCGTGGCCGACCAGCAGCACCGGGTTCTTGGCGTTCTTGATGATTTCTGCCGCTTCGGCCACGCGGTCGCCATCAGCGCCCTGATTGGTCAGGCGATAGCGGTGCGGGGGCAGGACCGGCGGCAGGTCCAGTTCTTCAAGGATGATGTGCGCGGGGAATTCGATGTAAGCGGGGCCGGGCGTGCCCGACATGGCGACGCGGATCGCTTCGCGCACGATCTCGTCGGTCTGGTCCGCATATTCGATGGAACTGGAGAACTTCACCGAATCCTCGATCATCGGCTCCTGCCGCACGAACTGGATGCGGCCCCGGCGCACGCGGCGCTCGGTGATGCGGGCGCGCTGGCCGCCCATGATGATGATGGGATCGTTTTCCACCTTGGCGCACTGGATCGCCGGCATCAGGTTGGCCATGCCCGGCCCGAGCGTGCCGATGCACAGCGCGGGCTTTCCGGTGATGCGCGCCGCCGCCGCCGCCATGTGCCCGGCCGATGCTTCGTGATGCGGCGACACAACCGTCCATCCGCGCGTTTCCGCTTCCAGGAAGAGGTGGACGAAGTTGGGATCGGGAATGCCGAACAGCGTGTTGATGCCTTCGGCTTCGAACAGGTCGAGGATCCGCTTGAAGACGGGGGTGCCCTTCTTCGCCTTGGCCGTGGCTTCGGGGGCGAGCGTGTCCGCCGCAGGCTGGTCGTCGTACATCGTGATTGCCTTTCTTCTCGATCCGCTTGAGTCACGCTCTGAGGCGCTTTGAACAGGTGGTTAGCGCAAGGTTCTGGACGCTGTCAGTTGAAATCAACAGGGGTGTTCACTGCGACTCGCCTGCTATCGCCGGGGCGACGCCCGAAGCGTCCTGTCCAAGCACCTCGGCATTGTCCTGACCCAGCGTCGGGGCGGGGCCGCGCACTTTGCCGGGGGTTCTGGAGAACCACGTAGGCACGCCGGGCAGGCGCACCGGGCCTTGCGGAGTTTCCACGTCCTCGAAAAAGCCGATGGCGTTGAGCTGTGCGTTGTCGAAAAGCTCGTCGGTGGATTGCAGCCGGGCGCACGGGATGTGCAGCGCCTGCAGGGTATCGAGCCATTCCTGCGTGGTGCGCGTCAGGAAGGTTTCACCCAGGAGGGCATAGACGCGGCCGATCTGCTGCGCGCGTTTGGCCAAGGTAGAGAACGCGTCGCTCGCCCAAGGCGGGTTCACCGCGCCGACGAAGGCGTTCCAGTGCTTGTCGTTATAGACAAGCGCGGCGATGTGGCCGTCCTTCGTCTTGTACGGTCGCCGGTTGGGCTCCACCGCGCGGTGATAATGCGCAGGCGTGGTGGGCGGCGTGAACATTGCGCCGTTGGCGTGCTCGACCAGCATGAACGAGGACATCGCCTCGAACATGGTGACTTCCACTTCCTGACCCTCTCCCGTCCTCTCCCGGTGGAACAGCGCCATCATCGTGGCGTAGAGCGCGTGAAGGCCGGCCACCTTGTCGGCCATGATCGTGGCGACGTAGCCGGGCTCTCCGTTCATCAGGCCCTGCACGTGCGGGATGCCGCATTCGGCCTGGATGGTATCGTCGTAGGCGGGCTTGTCCGCATCCGGCCCGCGGCGCGAATAGCCGTAGCAGTTGGTGTAGACGATGTTGGGCCGGATCGCGCGCACCGCCTCGTAATCGAAGCCCAGCTTGCGGATCGCGCTGCCGCGCATCGAATGGATGAAGACGTCTGCAGTGGCGATCAGGCGGCGCAGCGATTCGCGGTCCGCCTGCTGCCGCAGGTCGAGCATGACCCCGCGCTTGCCCCTGTTCACGTTGGCGTAGATGCCGCCCATGCCGGGCGTGGGGCCGGTGGTGATCCAGCGGGTGTTGTCGCCTTCGGGCGGTTCCACCTTGATCACTTCGGCGCCCATGTCGGCCATGATCTGCGTGGCATAGGGGCCGAACACCACGCTGGTCAGGTCGATCACCCGGATGCCCGCCAGAGGACCGGCCTGGGCGCCTTCAGGTGCCGTTGTGGTATCGTTGCGTGCCATCGTGTCGATCTCCCGCCGCACTTGTATATCCATACGCATTTGCGTTCAATGTGCGCATATCGGAACAATGGCGTTGTCTCGGCATCGGGGCGCTGCTAGTTTCGGGTAACGCAAGAATGGGCAAGAGGGCTGGAAAAGCGTGGATTTCTCGTTGAATCAGGACCAGCAGGATATCCGCGAGGCGGTCCTGAAGCACTGCTCGCTGTTCCCGGATGAGTATTGGCTTGAAAAGGATCGCTCGGGCGAATTTCCGGTGGAGTTCCACAAGGCAATGGCAGAGGCCGGGTGGCTGGGTATCGCCATGCCCGAAGCGGTGGGCGGCGCCGGGCTGGGTATCACCGAAGCGGCGGTGATGATGCAGGCGGTGGCCGAAAGCGGCGGCGGGATGACGGCCGCCTCGGCCATCCATGGTCCGGTCTTCGGGCTTGAGCCGGTGCACCTGTTCGGCACGCAAGAGCAGCAAAAGCGCATGATCCCGCCGATCCTGTCGGGCGAGGAAAAGATGTGCTTCGCGGTGACAGAGCCCAATACCGGCCTTGATACCACCAGCCTCAAGACCCGCGCGGAAAGGGTGCCGGGCGGCTACCGCGTCAATGGCGAAAAGATCTGGATCACCAACGCGCACGTGGCCGACCGGATGCTGCTGATCGCCCGCACCACGCCCCTGGAAGACGTGAAGCGCAAGACCGACGGGTTGACGCTGTTCTATTGCAAACTCGATAGAAAATCGGTGGAGCACCGGCTTATCCCGAAGATGGGTCGCCATGCGGTGGGCTCGAACATGCTGTTCATCACCGACCTTTTCATCCCCGAGGAAGACCGTATCGGAGAGGAAGGGCAGGGGTTCAAGATACTCCTTCAGGGCCTCAACCCCGAACGCGTATTGCTGGGCGCGGAAGCCACCGGGCTGGGTCGCGTGGCGATCCAGAAGGCTTCGCGCTATGCCCGTGAACGCGTGGTTTTCGGCCGTCCGATCGGCCAGAACCAGGGCATCCAGCACCCGCTCGCCAAGGCGTGGATGCAGGTGGAGGCCGCCAGCCTGATGGTCTTCAAGGCGGCCAGCCTGTTCGATCGGGGCCTTGAATGCGGAACGGAAGCGAACGCGGCCAAGTACCTTGCCGCAGAAGCCGGGTACGAGGCGTGCCAGACTGCGGTGATGTCCATGGGCGGCATGGGCTATGCGCAGGAATATCACGTCGAACGCTATCTGCGTGAAGTGATGATCCCGCGCATCGCCCCCGTCAGCCCGCACCAGATCATGAACTACATCGCCGAGAGGGTATTGGAGTTGCCGAGGAGCTATTGAACCCCGGCTGCCGCGCCCCGGACTTGTCTACGCAGACACCATCGGCAAGACGTGGCGCTCCGGCACCGCTCTTTGCCGGCCTACTTGAATTTGGAGAGACGATGCCCCTGGCCCATTCCCCCGCCACCGCCCGCTCCTGGCTCTTTGCGCCGGGGGACAGCGAAAAGAAGATGACCAAGGCGATGGAGGGCGAGGCCGACATCGTCCTTATCGACCTTGAGGACGCGGTGGCTTCCGATGCCAAGGCGGCGGCGCGGCCGATGGTGCATGACTTCATAAAGGCCCACCCGCAGCAGCGCGCGCGCCTGTGGGTGCGCATCAACCCCTTCGATGGCCCCCACACGCTGGCGGACCTTGCGGCGGTGATGCCCGCGCATCCGGGCGGCATCATGCTGCCCAAGGTCTATGGCCGCGCGGACGTGGAGAAGCTGGATCACTGCCTGTCCGCGCTGGAAGTGGCGAACGGGATCGAGGAAGGCTCCACCCCCGTCATCGTCCTGATCACCGAGACGGCGGAGGCCATGTTCCATACCGGCAGCTACAAGGGCGCGCCGCGCGTCGTGGCGCTGACCTGGGGGGCGGAGGATCTGGCCGATTCCATCGGCGCATCGTCCAACCGCAATGACGATGGCTCATATGGCTTTACCTATGAACTGGCGCGCAGCCTGACCGTGCTGGGCGCGGCGACCGCCGGGGTGACGGCGATCGAGACGATCAGTGCCGATTTCCGTGATCTCGATGCCCTGAAGACCCGCGCGGAGAAAGTCCGCAGGGACGGTTTCCGGGGCATGATGGCGATTCACCCGGCGCAGGTGCCGGTCATCAACGCCGCCTTCACCCCCACCGAGGCGGAAATCGCGGAGGCGCAGGAAATCGTCGATGTCTTCGCCGCGAACCCCGGCGTCGGCGCGATCGGCTGGAAGGGCGGGATGCTTGACCGGCCCTATCTGGCGCGGGCCGAACGGCTGTTGCGGCAGGCGGGGAAGGCGTGAGCCCGCAGGCCCTCGACCTTTCGGCATACCTGCGCCCCGGCGATCACATCGTCTTTGGGCAGGCCTGCGGCGAACCGACAACGCTGGTAGAGGCGCTGATTGCGCAAGGGCAGGGTATCGGCGGGCTCCACGCCTTCATCGCCACCAGCTTTTCCGGCCTGTTCACGCCCGAAACCGCGCGCGCGTTTCGCCTGTCGTCGATGGGGGCGATCGGGGCGCTGCGGGCGATGACCAAGGCCCATGCGCTGGACGTGATCCCGGTTCACGTCAGCCAGGTCGCGCCGCTGATCACGGCGGGCGCGATGCGTTGCGACGTGGCGATGATCCAGGTCAGCCCGGCCAATGCGGCGGGCGAACATTCCTGCGGCCTCATATCCGACTATGTGCGCGCGGCGGTGGACAAGGCCCGCGTGGTCATTGCCGAAGTCAACGATCAGGTGCCCTTCGTGCCCGGAGAGACGATTCCCGCCAGCGCCATCGACGTGGCAGTCCAGGTTTCCCGTCCGCCGGTGGAAGTGGCCCCGGCGAAGATCGGCCCGACGGACGAGGCCATTGCAGCGCTCTGCGCCCCCTTCATTGGCGACGGATCGGTGATCCAGACCGGCGTGGGCGCGGTGCCAGATGCGATCCTGCGGCTGCTGCATGACCGGCGCGATCTGGGCGTCCATTCCGGCATGCTGGGCGACGGGCTTGTCGATCTGGCCGAGGCGGGCGTGCTGACCAATGCGCGCAAGGAGATCGACCGGGGCATCTCGATCAACGGCGCGCTGATCGGCACCCGGCGGCTTTACGACTGGGCGCGGGACAATCCGGCGATCCGAATGACGCCCACCAGCTACACCCACGATGCGGGCGTGCTGGGGCAGCTTTCCCGGCTGGTCACCATCAACTCCGCACTGGAAGTGGACCTGACGGGCCAGGTCAATGCCGAACAGTCCGGTGCGGCCTATATGGGCGGCACCGGCGGTCAGGTGGACTTCGTGCGGGCGGGCGCGCGCTCGCCGGGCGGGGCATCGCTGATGGTGCTGGCGGCAACGGCCAAGGGCGGGACGATCAGCAAGATCGTGCCTGCGCTCTGCGGCCCGGTCACCAGCGCGCGCAGCGAAGTGGACGTGGTGGTCACCGAATACGGCGCGGCGCGGCTTAAAGGGCAGACGCTGGCCGAGCGGGCGCGGCGGCTGGTGGCGATCGCCCATCCGGACTTTCGCGAAGGGCTTGACCGCGCGGCCTTCGAAATCGCCGGAAGGGGGTTCTGACATGCAGGATGCAGTGCTTTTCGATGCGCGCGCTGACGGTATCGCCGTCATCACCATCAACCGCCCCGAGCAGCGCAATGCCCTGACGCGTGACGTGCGCGATGGCCTGCGCGCCGCGTGGGATCGGTTCGAGCGCGACGATGCCCTGCGCATCGCGGTGCTGACCGGCAGCGGGGACAAGGCGTTCTGCGCCGGGGGCGATCTCAAGGAAATGGTCGATACCGGCATGGCCGTGCCCCCGCGCGACATGTACGCGCTGCCTTACGATACGATCGAACTGACCAAGCCGACGATCGCGGCGGTGAACGGGGTTGCCTTTGCGGGCGGCTGGATGATCGCGCAGGCTTGCGATCTGTGCGTGGCCTCGACTGCCGCGAAGTTCGCCATCACCGAGGTCAGGGTTGGGCGCGGCAGCCCGTGGGCGGCGCCGCTGATCCACATGATCCCGCAGCGCGTGTTCATGGAGATCGTGCTGACCGGAAAGCCGATCACGGCGCAGCGCGCTTACGAAATCGGCCTTGTCAACCGGCTGGCCGAACCCGGCAGCGCGCTGGACGCGGCGCTCGATCTGGCCCGCGAAGTGCTGGAAGGCGCGCCGCTATCGGTGAAGGCCGCGCGTGAAACGGTGATGCTCTCTACCGAGATGGGGCGTTCGGCGGCACTGGCGGCGGCCCGCGCGGCGCACGAGCACGCCTACAATTCGCACGACGCGCAGGAAGGCCCGCGCGCTTTCGCGGATAAGCGCCAGCCGGTGTGGAAAGGGGCCTAACTCAGCCCGTCGATCGCGGCCCAGCGGGGGATGCGCGCGGTGCGGGCGCGATGCTGCGTTATCCCGCCCAGTGCGATGACGGAAACTTGCGCTCTGGCGGCCAGCAGCTTGAACCTGACCGGACCCAGCGTGCCCGATCCGGGGTGCGAAGCGGTGGGAAAGACGGGGGAAATCAGCACGGCGTCTGCCCCGGCCCGATGGGCGCGGGCCAGTTCGCGCAGCGAATGGACCGTGGCCAGATGCACCATGCCGGGTTTGCGCGCCATGCCGGGTCTGCGGGGCAATCGCTCGGGCGCACCATAGGCGCCGTCGGCATGCCAGCGGCGGGCCAGCGCGGGCTCCCCTGCCAGCATTGCCAGATGGCCGTGGCGGTGCGCCAGCCTGCGCAGCGCATCGAACCGCGCGCGGCGGGCTTCGGGTGCAAGGTGGTAATGCCGGAACACCAGCCCCGACCCGCGCGGCAGCCGCGCCAGCGCGCGCTCCAGCCCCGCATCGTTGCGGGCGTCGCTGACGAGCCATAGCGTGGGAAGGGACGACTGGCGGTTCTTCACAGGGACGCTATAGCAGCGCGCCATGGATCAGCTAGAAGACATCCGCGCCCGCATCGCCAAGTCCGCCCGCATTGCCGCTCGCAAGCCCGAGGCGGTCGAACTCGTCGCCATTTCCAAGACTCACGCTGCCGAAGCGATCAGGCCGCTGCTTGACGCCGGCCAGCGCGTCTTCGGCGAAAACCGCGTGCAGGAAGCCGAAGCCAAGTGGCCGGCCCTGCGCGAAGACTACCCCGATGTGCAACTGCACCTTGTCGGCCAGCTTCAGTCGAACAAGGCCGAGGATGCGCTGGCGCTGTTCGACTGCATCCACTCGCTCGACCGCGCCTCGCTGGTCGCGGCGCTGGGCAAGGCAATGGAGAAGACCGGACGCAAGGTGCCGTGCTTCATCCAGGTCAACATCGGGGCAGAAGACCAGAAGGGCGGCTGCGCCATTGCCGAAGTGCCCGAACTGCTGGCTCTGGCGCGCGATGCGGGGATTCCCGTCGTCGGCCTGATGTGCGTGCCGCCGTTCGGGATCGAGGCGGCGCCGTTCTTCGCGCTGCTGGCCAGGATCGCTGCGGACAACGGGCTGGAACAGCTTTCGATGGGGATGAGCGAGGATTTCGAGACGGCCGTTATGCTCGGCGCGACGCATGTGCGGGTGGGCAGTGCGCTGTTCGGAGCGAGGCCAAAGAACTAAAGGAAACGCAGGGGTTTAAAACCCCTGCATCCCGTATGGCCGCCGAGGTTGCGTGCGTAGCCACCTCATGCACTGTTCAGCCTGCGGCGCCATGTGCACCTGACGCCGACAGTAACGGGGTCTGAGGGCCGGAATTCGCGGCCCGGCCCCAGACCCCTTCTTTCTTCTTACCGTGGCGTATCCAGCTCGTTGCCGGTCAGCGTGACGATATGCAGCAGGTTGGTGGAGCCGGGCACGCCGAATGGCACGCCCGCCAGCGTGACCAGACGCGACCCGGCTGCGCCGAAGCCGTGACGCAGGGCCATGCGCTTGCCCTTGGCGATCATCTCCTCGAAGCTGCCGATGTCCCTGGTGACGACCGCGTGCGCGCCCCACAGCAGGGCGATGCGGCGGGCGGTGGGCTGCGAAGGCGTGAGCACCAGCATCGGTGCGGCCGGGCGTTCGCGCGCCACGCGGCGGGCAGAGCCGCCCGATCCGGTGAACACCACGATGCCTTCGATCGTCAGGGTATCGGCGATCTGCGCGCAGGCTTCGGACAGGGCGTCCGCGCTTGTCGCGTCGGGTGGCGTGTGGGTCAGGTGGATGCGTTCGCGGTAAGTCGTGTCGCTTTCGACACGGGCGGCGATGCGGTCCATGATCGTCACCGCTTCCACCGGCCACTGGCCTGCTGCGGTTTCAGCCGAAAGCATCACCGCGTCGGCGCCGTCGTAAACCGCGTTGGCGACGTCGGACACTTCGGCGCGGGTGGGCGAGGGGCTGGTGATCATCGATTCCAGCATCTGCGTGGCGACGACCACCGGCTTGCCCTGCGCGCGGGTCTTTTCGATGATGTGCTTCTGGATCGGCGGCACTTCTTCAGGCAGAAGTTCCACGCCAAGATCGCCGCGCGCCACCATGATGCCGTCCGACAGTTCGATGATCTCGTCCAGGCTTTCGACGGCGGCGGGCTTTTCGATCTTGGCCATGATCGCGCCCTGACCACCGGAGAGGCGGCGCGCTTCGGCGACGTCTTCGGGGCGCTGGACGAACGAAAGGCCGATCCAGTCCGCCTTCTGTTCCACTGCGAAGGCAAGGTCGCGGCGGTCCTTTTCCGTCAGCGCGGGGACCGGGACGATGGCGTCGGGAATGTTCACGCCCTTGCGATCGGAGATCGGCCCGCCGACTTCGGCGCTGCACAGGATCGCGTCGTTGTCGGCGCGGATCACCACCAGGCGCAGCTTGCCGTCGTCGATCAGCAGGCGCTGGCCCTTCTGGAGAATGCCGAAGAGTTCGGGGTGCGGCAGGCACACGCGCTCGTCGTTGCCCGGCGCGGGATCGCGATCCAGCGTGAAGTGGGCGCCGTGGCGGATGAATGCCTTGCCGCCATCGAACTGGCCGACGCGCAGCTTGGGGCCCTGAAGGTCGCACAGGATCGCGACGGGACGTTCAAGGTCCTTCTCAACCGCGCGGATGTTGGCGATGGTTTCGCGATGGGTGTCATGGTCGCCATGGCTCATGTTGACGCGGAACGCGTCGGCGCCCGCCTTGAGCAGCTTGGCGATCGTTTCCTTGTCGCGGCTGGCAGGGCCCAGCGTTGCCAGGATCTTTACCTTGCGCTGGCGCTTGATACCGCGATGGTGGGGCGAACGACGATAGGGCATTGCGCCCGAGGGGATGGTATTGACCAAGTTGACTGCCTCTTCCGGAAACCGCGCCTCATATGGCAAAGGCGCGATGACAAACCAAGGACGATCGGTACGATTATGAACGGCCAAGATAATATTGATATGATAGACGATGCCGTGGCCGCAGCCGCGTTCCGTCGCCTTGTACGCCATCTCCAGCATCGCCACGATGCGCAGAATATCGAACTGATGGGATTGGCCGGGTTCTGCCGCAACTGCCTGGCCGACTGGATCCGCGATGCCGGATACGAGGGCGACAAGGGTGCCGCGCGCGCAGTCATCCACGGCATGCCGTTCGAAGACTGGAAGGCGCAGCACCAGAGCGAGGCTACCCCCGACCAGATCGCGCGCATGGAAGAGAGCGTGAAGAAGAACGCGCCCGGCCACTGAAGATCAGGGCGTCGCCACCTTCATCAGCACGATGCCGCCCAGGATCAGTCCGGCGGCAAGCAGGCGCATGGCACTGGCCGATTCGCCCATGAACGCGATCCCCGCCGCGAAGGCGCCCACCGCGCCGATGCCGGTCCACACCGCATAGGCCGTGCCGAGCGGCAGGGACCGCATCGCGGCGGCCAGCAGGGAAAAGCTGGCGATCATGGCAACGATGGTGACCACGCTGGGCCACAGGCGGGTGAAGCCTTCGGACTGTTTCATGGAAAAGGCCCAGACCACTTCCAGCAGTCCGGCGATGAGAAGAAGAATCCAGGGCATTGGGCAATCTCATTGCAGTATGATCGCCGGGCCGTCCCGGACCTGAAGCTCCGCCGAAGGAGGCGCGCGAACGTTGTCGGCGCCTGCTTCACATAGGAATGCGGGGCGGAGCGGGCAACCCTTGAACGTCCTCCACATGATTTCCACAGGGGAGCGCTTTGCCCGAATCCCCATGCATCGCTATCAGCGCCGCCGACTGATTCACCCGTTTATACCGGAGCACGTACCCCCATGGCCGAAACCACCGACGATCGCCTGCGCCTTCTGATCGAGCGCGTCGAGCGCCTGGAAGAAGAAAAGAAGGGCATCTCGGACGATATCCGCGACGTCTACAACGAAGCGAAGGCCGTGGGCTACGACGTCAAGATCATGCGTGCCATCGTGCGCCTGCGCAAGATGAAGCCCGACGATCGCCGCGAAATGGACATGCTGCTCGACACTTACAAGTCGGCGCTCGGCATCGACTGATCAGGCGGAAAAGGGGGCGGTTCAGCCCCCCAGTTGCACCAGCACCATGGCCGCCGCATTGGCGCATGCGTGCTGGAGCATCGCTGCCGGCAGGCCGATGCGCTGGCGCGTGAAGCCCAGCAGCACGCCTGCCCACAACTGCGGCAGCACCATCGGCAGCGCGAGCGCGGAGACGGTGGGATAGTTCATCAGGTGCACCGCGGCGAACAGCAGCGCGGCCAGCCAGAACAGCGCCGGATAGGCGGTCAGATAGGCACCGGGCACTTCCCGCTTGCGCAGCCGCACCCAGCCTGCAACGGCCACGATCGCCAGCGCCAGCAGCGATCCTGCCAGCACCAGCGGCTGCAGTGTTTTCGCCACTGCTACCAGCACCGCAAACAGGCCCGTGCAGGCCAGCAGCCAGAGCGCGCGCGGGCGGCCCGTCTGCCAGCCCCGGAAGATCATTTCCTCCAGCACCGGCGCGATCATGATGGTGATCGGCAGCAGCCAGCCTGCGGGCAGCTTGTCGAAGGCATCGGGCAACGGCTGGCCCATCGCCCTTTGGTAGAGCCCCAGCAGAGGCAGCACCACCAGCAGCAATCCGCCGACATGAAGCGCCGCCAGCATGGCCAGTCGCGCCCAGCCTTCGCGCGTTCGCAGGCCGACCGGCTGCAGCACGCGCGGCCGGGCAAGGAAGTGCGCCAGTTCGCGCAGGACAGGGGAACGGGCGGGAGAGGGTGTTTCGATCCGGGTCGCCATGCGTCTTCCTAGCCCTGATTTCCTTGCCAATTGGTTGTCTTGCCACCACCGCGCGACGGTGCGACCCTGCCCATCCAACGAAGGAGAGCGCGCCGATGATCGTCACCACCACTCCCGCCATCGAAGGTCGCCCGGTCAGGGACTATCTGGGCATCGTCACCGGCGAAGTCATCGTCGGCGCCAACCTTGTGCGCGACCTGTTCGCCGCCGTCACCGATATCGTCGGCGGTCGTTCCGGCAAGTATGAGGAAGTGTTGCAGCGCGCGCGTCGGGAAGCTCTGGTGGAAATGGAGGCAGAGGCGGAAAAGCTGGGCGGCAACGCCGTGGTCGGCGTCGATATCGATTACGAAGTGATCGGATCGCACGGATCGATGCTGATGGTCAGCTGCTCCGGCACGGCCGTCGTTGTCTGAGTCGTTGTCTGACAGGCCGACTCCGGTTGCCCTTTGGGGGGAGGCTGTTGTAAGGCCCGCGCCACTTCATTCATCGTAAAGACCCGCGGTTCTCGCGGGCAGGCAACGAGCGGACAGGTAAGGCGCGAGCAATGGCAGGCCATTCCAAATTCAAGAACATCATGCATCGCAAGGGTGCGCAGGACAAGAAGCGCTCGTCGCTGTTCTCCAAGCTGAGCCGCGAAATCACCGTCGCGGCCAAGATGGGCATGCCCGATCCGGACATGAACCCGCGCCTGCGCGCCGCCGTCAACGCGGCCAAGGCGCAGTCGATGCCCAAGGACAACATCCAGCGCGCGATCGACAAGGCTTCCAAGGGCGATGCCGAGAACTACGAGGAAGTGCGCTACGAGGGTTACGGCCCCGGCGGCGTCGCCATCATCGTCGAGGCACTGACCGACAATCGCAACCGCACCGCCACCAACGTGCGCACCGCCTTCGCCAAGAACGGCGGCAACCTTGGTGCTTCGGGCGCGGTTTCGCACGGCTTCGAACGCCTTGGCCTGATCGAGTACCCGGCATCGGCAGGTGACGAGGACAAGGTTCTCGAAGCCGCGATCGAAGCGGGCGCCGACGATGTCGAAAGCGATATGGGCGATGGCGACGAGAACCCCGGTCAGCACCAGATCTGGGTCTCGGTCGATTCGCTTCACGAAGTCGCGCGCGAACTGGAAAAGGTTCTGGGCGAGGCCGAAGGCGTGAAGCTGGCATGGAAGCCCAACCTCAAGGTCGATGTCGGCGCCGACAACGCGGGCACGCTGATGAAGCTGGTGGACACGCTTGACGACGACGACGACGTCCAGACCGTCTGGGGCAACTACGAAATCTCCGACGAAGTGATGGAAACGCTGGGCTAAGAGCCCGGCAATGATCATCCTGGGCATCGACCCCGGCCTGACCTGCACGGGCTGGGGCGTCGTCGCCAAGAGCGGCAGCCGCCTCAGCCACGTCGCCAATGGCCAGATCCGCACCAACGCCAAGGCCGCCATGGCCGAACGGCTGGTGGAACTGGACGCGGCGCTGACCGACGTGATCCTTCACCACCGCCCCGATGCGGGCGCGGTGGAGGAGGTCTTCGTCAACGTGAACCCGCAGTCCACGCTCAAGCTGGGGCAGGCGCGCGGCGTCGCGATGCTTTCCGTGGCGCGCGCCGGGCTGCAGGTGGCGGAATATTCGACCAAGCTGGTGAAGAAGGCGATCGTTGGCACCGGCGGCGCGGAAAAGGCGCAAGTGCAGGCGATGCTCAAGGTTCTGCTCCCTGGCGTGAAGCTGGCGGGAGAAGACGCCGCCGATGCGCTGGCGGTGGCGATCACCCACGCGAATATGCTGGGGAGTCATCGGTAAAGGGCTGGCCTCGGTAAAGGGCCGGCCTTTTTGCCGCTTTTCCTCTGGCGCGGTGATTCCCTTCCTGCCATAGGAACAAACCATGATCGCCAAGCTGACAGGATTGCTCGACGACACCGGTGCCGACTGGGCCATCATCGACGTGAACGGGGTGGGCTACCTTGTCCATTGCTCCGCGCGGACGCTGGACCATCTGGGAATCCGGGGGGACAAGGTCGTCGTCCATACCGAGATGCAGGTGTCGGAGACCGACCAGCGCCTGATCGGCTTCGCCTCTGCGGCGGAGCGCAACTGGTTCCGCCTGCTGACGGCGGTGCAGGGGGTGGGCTCCAAGGTAGCGCTGGCCATCCTTTCGGCCCTCAATACCGAGGAATTGCAGCGCGCCTGCGCGGGCGGCGACGCCGCCATGGTGGCGCGCGCCAACGGCGTGGGGCCCAAGCTGGCCAGCCGCATCGTCAACGAACTCAAGGACAAGGCCGGCGGCATGCCGACCGCGCCGGGCGCTCCGGGCATCGCGGTGGCGGCGCCTGCGGGCTCTGCCAGCGCGGATGCGGTTTCGGCCCTGCAGAACCTTGGCTTCAAGCCCGCCGTGGCGGCAACGGCCGTGGGCAAGGCGGTGGATCAGCTGGGCGAGGATGCGCCGCTGGGCGATCTCATGCGCGTGGCGCTGAAGCTGGCGACGGGATAAGCGTTTCACTTCATGACCGACAACCCCATCCTTTCCCCCACCCGCCAGGCCGAGGACGCCGATGCGGCGCTGCGGCCCAAGACGCTGGCCGAATTCGTCGGACAGGCGGCGGCCAAGGACAACCTGCACGTCTTCATCGAAAGCGCCAAATCGCGGCGCGAGGCGATGGACCATGTGCTGTTCTTCGGGCCTCCGGGCCTTGGCAAGACCACGCTGGCGCAGATCGTCGCGCGTGAACTGGGCGTGGGCTTTCGCGCCACGTCCGGCCCGGTCATCGCCAAGGCGGGCGATCTTGCGGCGCTGCTCACCAATCTGGAGCAGGGCGATGTCCTGTTCATCGACGAGATCCATCGCCTGAACCCGGTGGTCGAGGAAGTGCTCTATCCGGCGATGGAAGACCGCGCGCTGGACCTCATCATCGGCGAGGGGCCTTCGGCGCGCTCGGTGCGGATCGATCTGCCGCCGTTCACCCTGATCGGCGCGACGACGCGGCAAGGCCTGTTGCAGACCCCGCTGCGCGACCGCTTCGGCATTCCGGTGCGCCTGCAGTTCTATACGGTGGAAGAACTGGAAAAGGTCGTCTCGCGCGGGGCGGGGTTGCTGGGCATCGGCATCGACAAGGGCGGCGCGACCGAGATCGCCCGTCGCGCGCGCGGCACTCCGCGCGTGGCGGGGCGGCTGATGCGGCGCGTGCGGGACTTTGCGCACGTGGCGGGTTCGGACGTGATCACACGCGAAATCGCCGACGATTCGCTGACCCGGCTGGAAGTCGACGCCATCGGCCTTGATGCGCAGGATCGCCGCTACCTGCGGATGATCGCGGATATCTACAAGGGCGGCCCTGTGGGCGTGGAAACGCTGGCGGCGGGCCTTTCCGAACCGCGCGACACGATCGAGGAAGTGATCGAGCCGTATCTGATCCAGCTGGGCCTTGTCGCGCGCACCGCGCGCGGGCGCTGCCTCAACGATCGGGGCTGGGCGCATCTGGGCATGACCCCTCCGCTGGCGCCGACATCGGGGCCGCAGGGCGGGCTTTTCGATTCGGAAGGCTGAGTGTACTAGCCGACATATCGGGGCGAAAGTCGTCGGGCTGCTTTACAATCCCGCGAACGGACAGTCCCGTTTCGGCACAGCTTCGTGTTAAGATGATAAATTAACGCAATTTCCCGCTTCGGGACGGTGAATTCCGGGGGAATGGCGTTGCCGCTTTAACCTGTCTCTGCGTTGTTTCTGGCAGATGGATGCAAGATTGCCCGCGAAGGCGGCGTCGTGCTTCCGGTGCGAAAACAAAGAGAGCAACGCGTTATGTCTGTTCGGATGGCCCTAGCAAAACTGTCTGCTTGTGCGGCGGGCTGTGCCGTGATCGGCGGCGGCGCTGTCCACGTGGCCGAAACGCAGTCCGCGAAGACGGAGTACCGCAAGGTGAAGGTGGCCAAGGCCGCCCCGGTTAAACATCCGGCCCGGCGCATCGTCCGCAAGGACACCCCGCGCACCACCAAGCGCGTTCGCAAGATCATCAAGCGCACCTGCTGCGACCAGCCCCAGATGGCCATGGTGCCGATGCCCCCGCCGTACATGCCGCCCGCATCCGGCCCGTCCTATTCGGGCGGCGGTGGCGGCACCCCGGTTGTGATCGGCGGCGGCAGCGGCGGCTTCGGTGGCTTTGGCGGCGGGTTCTTCGGCGGCTTCTTCGGAGGCAGTGGCGGCGGTGGTGGCGGCAACGTGGTGATCACGTCGACCAGCAGCGGCGGCGTGACTTCCACCACCGGGGGCGTCACGTCGACCAGCGGCGGCGTCACGTCGACCAGCAGTTCGAGCACGGGGGGTGTAACCTCGACCACGGGCGGGGTGACTTCGACCAGCAGTTCCAGCACCGGCGGCGTAACCTCGACCACCGGCGGCATCACTTCGACCACCACGACAGGCGGCGTGACCTCGACCACATCGACCAGTTCGGGCAACGTCACCAGCACGAGCAGCTCCAGCTCTTCGTCGTCCTCGTCCTCGTCCTCGTCGAGTTCGTCGTCCAGTTCATCGAGCGGCGGCGACGACAATTCGTCCGGCGGCGCCACGTCGAGCGGCTCTTCGTCAAGTTCGTCTTCGTCTTCGTCGTCGGGCTCCTCTTCCACGTCGGGGGGATCGAACGGGTCGACCTCTTCGTCGAGCAGTTCCAGTTCGTCCTCGTCCTCCTCTTCGTCCGGCTCCACATCGGGCGGCACCACGACGACGACGGGGGGAGACAACTCTCCGCCGCCGCCGACGTCTTCGGGCGGGACCGACGTGCCCGCGCCGCCGATGCTGATCCTGTTCGGCGCGGCTGCGGCGGCGATCGTCGGCAGGCGCCGCCTGAGCCGCACCAAGGCCGCCTGAAGTCCGGCCAAAGCCAGAAAAGGGGCGGTGTCGTTGACGCCGCCCTTTTTCGCGTCCGCGCTTCAGCGCACGTCGAAGGGTTCTGGCGGCAGATCGTGCAGCCGCCGCCTGTGCATTTCTTCGAAGGCGCGTTCCACCCGGCGGGTGTAACCTTCGGTGTCGAACAGCGGGTGGGTACGGCGGTTGGTGGCCAGCCGGGCGCGAAGGTCGGCAAGGCGGGCGGGATCGCGGGCAAGCGCAAGCGCGGTCGCCGCGTAGTCCTCAACCGTCTGCGTCGTCAGTTCCGGTAACCCTACTGCACATAGCAGGCTTGCCGCCACGCGCGCGGCGAACTGGCGGCCGGTCAGCGTCAGCACCGGCAGGCCCGCCCACAGCGCATCGCTGGCGGTGGTATGGGCATTGACTGCGAAGGTATCGAGGAACAGGTCGGCGTGGGTCAGCCGGCCCAGGTGCTCGCCATGCGGCAGCGGCGGCGCGAAGACCAGCCGCTGCGCATCGACGCCGCGCGCAGCCGCTTCGCGCTGCAGGTTGGCTTCGGCCCATGGGTTGGTGCGCAGCAGCCACAACACGCTGCCCTCCACCGCGCGCAGCAGGGCCATCCACACATCCCATTCGGCGGGCGATATCTTGTAGCACTGGTTGAAGCTGGCAAAGACGAAGCCGTCAGGCGGCAGGCCATGCCCTGCGCGTCCGCGCATGTCGGGCAGGATCGGCCGTGCATCGTCGTTGGCCTGATAACAATGGGCCAGACGCACGATCTTCTCGGTAAAGAAGGCGTCGGCACCATCAGGCATCGTCACCCGGTCGGCAATGAAATAGTCCATGCAGGGGTGGCCCAATGTGCCGGGATAGCCCATCCAGCTGACCTGCACCGGGGCAAGCCGCTGCCCGAACAGCCGGGTGCGGGTGCCCAGAGTATAGCCCTTGAGGTCCACTGCGATATCCAGCCCCTGCGCACGGGCCAGCGCCAGCACGTCCGCGTCGGGCAGCGGGCTGATCTCGGTGAAGCTTGCTGCCCGCAGGCGCAGGGCGATGCGCGCGGCGTCCTCTTCCCGGCGCGGGCCGTAGCTGTGGAGATGAACGGCGAAGCGGGAGGCGTCATGTTCGCGAAAGAAGCCCGACATCAGGTGCATCGTCGCGTGATCGTGAAAGTCGGCAGAGAAATAGCCGACGCGGATGCGGCCGTCTTCGGGCGGCGGCGGCGCTGGAAAGGGCGGCGTTACCTCGGGGAACATCCGCGCCGCGCAATCGCGCGATCGCTGCAACTGGTGGGCGGGATCGTCCATGAAGGGTAGCGAGGCGAAAGGCTGCACTGCTGCGGCCTCGGGTCCATGCGTCAGGGAATATTCGCCGCGCCGCCGCCAGTCGCAGATGTGGGCTTCCTCGAACAGAGCCTGCAGCCGCGCCGATGCATTGGCGGGGTCGACTGTCAGTGCGGCGCGGAAGGCGGCAATGGCGGCGGTTCGTTCTCCTTTGAGCGACAGCGCCTTGCCGCGATTGACCAGGGCGTTGCGGTTGTCGGGATCGGCGCGCAGCGCGCGGTCGAAGGCGGACAGGGCTTCATCCGCGCGCTGGTCGGCCAGAAGCTGCGCGCCCATGTTGTTGAGCGCGTCGGCATGGCCGGGGTGCAGCGTGGCGGCGGCCGCGAAGCAGGCGATGGCCTCTGCGCGCAGGCCCTGCCGCGCGCGCAGGTTGCCCAGGTTGTAGTGCGCATCGACATGATCGGGCGCGATGGCGATGGCCTGTTCCAGCAGGAGTGCGGCTTCCTCGCAGCGATCGTGCTCTTCCAGCAGTCCGGCAAGGTTGTAGCGGGCGTCGGCATAGTCCGGCACGCGGGCGATGACTTCGCGCAGCACCGCCTCGGCCTCATCATCGCGGTTCTGGCGGCGCAGGGCGATGGACAGGTTGTTGCAGGAGGCGCTGGGCGCGGGATCGGCGGCGATGGCGCGGCGAAAGGCGATCTCGGCGCCGCGCGGATCGCCCAGCTCCAGCATTGCCGCGCCCAGCAGGTTGTGGACGCCGTGGGCATGGGGGTGATCGCGCGACAGCGCTTCGCCACAGGCCGCCGCCTCTGCCATGCGGCCTGCCTCGAAGGCGGCGACCATGCGGTCGAAGGCGATCTGGGCGTGGGTATCGGTGCCTGCAGGTGCCGTTGTCAGCGCGTTGAGTGCCGCTTTGGCGCGGGCGTTACGCGGGTGCCGTTCAAGAATGCGGCCGTAGAGTGCGCGCGCTTCCTCGATCTCGCCCCGCCGGGCGGCGGCCCGCGCTTTCATCAGAAGGCTTTCCAGTCCGCTCATGCAGCGGTGGGTAAAGGAACATGCTTCATGCCCGGTGACCGCAGGTATCCGGGAAAATGCAGAGGGTTTACAAAGGCTAGTTCCTTTTACGCGGGGTTAACCAGAAAGGGCCGATACCTTCGCCAAGCGCAGCCGAATCTTTGCAGGGCCGATTCATGAAGATGGAACCAATCCTGCCGTTCGCCGAACGGACCTGCCCCCGCCTGTCGGTCGTGGTGCCCTGCTTCAATGAGGAAGCGGTGCTCCTCATGCTGGAAGCGCGGCTGGCGGCGGCCTGCCGGGAACAGGTGGGCGAAGACTATGAGATCGTGCTCGTCAATGACGGCTCCACCGACCGTACCTGGCCGCTGATCTGCGTTCTGGCAGAACGCAACCCGCGCGTGCTGGGCGTCGACCTGTCGCGCAACCACGGCCACCAGCTGGCGGTGACGGCGGGGTTGCAGGTGTGCCGGGGCGATCTGATCATGATGATCGACGCCGACCTTCAGGACCCGCCCGAACTGCTGGGCGCGATGATCGCGAAGATCGATGCGGGCGCCGACGTGGTCTATGGGCAGCGGGTGGCGCGCCATGGCGAAAGCCGCTTTAAGCGGGGGACGGCATCGCTCTTCTACAAGCTGCTCAACCGTTTGTCCGAGCAGGATATTCCGGTCGATACCGGCGATTTTCGATTGATGACCCGGCGGGTGGTGGACCAGCTTAACGCCATGCCCGAACGCTATCGCTTCATTCGCGGCATGGTCAGCTGGATCGGTTTCGAGCAGGTCGCCCTCCCGTATGAGCGCGCCCCGCGCGCGGCCGGGGAAACGCATTATCCGCTGCGGCGCATGGTGCGCCTTGCACTTGATGCGATCACCAGTTTTTCCACCGTGCCGCTGCGCATGGCGTCGCATCTGGGCATGCTGACCGGACTGGCGGGCTTTGCCATGCTGTCCTGGGCGATCTGGCGCTGGTTCGAGGAAGGCACCATCATCGGCTGGACCAGCACGATCGCGGTGATGCTGATCATGGGCAGCATCCAGCTGATCATTCTGGGCGTCTTCGGCGATTACCTTGGGCGGCTCTACATCGAAAGCAAGGGGCGGCCGCTGTTCATCGTGCGCGAAGTGCGCAGCCAGTCGCGGGCGGCACAGCGCGGCGCGATAGAGCTGCCGCTGACGGCCGGCGCGCTCGATCCGCGCGGCTGACGCGGCGGCATGACCACGACGATGATGGCGGCCTTGCGCTTCGGGGTGGTGGGCGCACTCAACTCGCTGGTCGGGCTTGCCGTCATCTGGGCGCTGCTGCGGCTGGGGGTGGGGGACTATCCGGCCAATGCCTGCAGCTACGCGGTGGGCGTGTGCCTGTCCTTCGTGCTCAACCGGGCGTGGACTTTTGCGGTGCGCGGGCCGGTCGGTTCCGGAGAAGTCGCACGGTTCCTGCTGGTCTTCGCGCTGTCCTATGCGGCCAACCTTGGCGTCCTGACGCTGATGCGCGCGCTGGGCTTTGCGCATAGCCTGATCGGACAGGGCGCGGCGATGGCGGCCTATTCGGTCTGCTTCTTCCTGCTGTCACGCCATTTCGTCTTCGCTGCCGGGCGCCTCGCGCGATGACCGCTGTATCCGGGACGATCCCGCTGCGGTGGTGCGCGGCGCTGGTGGTGCTGGCCGCAGTGCCTCTGTTCTGGCCGCTGGTGCCGCCGCTGATCGACCTGCCCGCGCATATGTCGCGCTACATGGTGCAGATGGATGGCGGGCGCAGCGCGGACCTTGCGCAGTGGTACGGCTTTCGCTGGAACCTGCTGCCCAATCTGGGCGCGGACCTGCTGGCGTGGCTGCTGGAGCCGGTGATCGGCCTGAGGGCGGCGGTGAAGGCCATGGCGATCCTGATCGTGATGCTGCAGGTGGCGGGCTATCTGCTGCTGTCGCGCGCGGCGCATGGGCGCGTTGCGGTGACGGCGCTGTTCGCAGTGCCGCTGGCGCTGGGCAACCCGTTCCAGTTCGGGTTCCTCAACTTCACGCTGGGCATGGCGCTGGCGACACTGGCGCTGGCCTGGTGGATCAGCCCCTCGATGGCGGAGCAACCCCGCCGCCGCTGGCTGGTGTTCTGCCTTGTCGCCTGCGTCGTCTGGATCTGCCATCTGGCCGCGTGGGCAACGCTTTGCGTCCTCGTCGGATGCTGCGAACTGGCCTTGCGGTTCGAGCGGACGGGACGTCTTTGGCCTGCCTTGTGGGGGGGCTTCCTGGCCAGCAGCTGCCTGCTGGTGCCGCAAGTCGCCAGTCTTGCCTGGCCGCACCCGACCGGGCACCTGCCGACCGAGGGCTGGCTGCGCATGGGGGTGAAGCTCTACCACCTGATCAACGTGCTGGCTGACCGCTGGGAGGCGTGGGATTATGCCTGTGCGGCGCTGTTGGCGGCGCTTGTGGTCACGTTCTGGCGCTCATCGCGCTTTGCCTTGCACAAGGGGCTGGCGCTGGGCGCGCTGGCCCTGCTGGGACTGTTCATGGTGATGCCGGGGACGATCTACGGATCGGCTTATGCCGACATGCGGCTGACCCCCACGATCTATGCTTTGGCGCTGATCTGCGCTTGTCCGGCCGACCTTGGCGCGGGCAGACGGCGGGTGCTTCTGGTGGCAGCGCTGGTCTTCTTGGCGCTGCGCCTTGTCGGCAATACGGTAAGCATGGCCGCGTGGGACGCGCAGATCCGCAAGGAGCAGGCGGTGGTGGAACATGTCCCGCGCGGTTCGCAGCTGCTTACTTTCATCGCGCTGCCCTGCGGCAACTTCATCCGGCAGCAGGCGCGGCAGCGCGATGTTCACATCGCCAGTTACGCGATGATCCGGCGCCATGCTTTCGCGAACGACCAGTGGGCGATGCCCGGCGGCCAGCTTCTGACCATCCACAACCCCGCTGCCGGCCCCTTCCTGGATGCCGATATCGGCCTGCTGGTGGCCGAGCAGTGTCAGGGCACCAACCAGTTCCTGGCCGCGATGGACCGGGTGCCTGCGGGCATTGCGCAATTATGGGTGGTCTGGCACGCGCCGGAACTGCGGCTTGACGGGTGGCGCCCGGTCGCGCGTTCGGGCGGGTCGGTGCTCTACCGCCGTCAGATGCCGTAGCGGCGCTTGACCGCGCGGAAGCGTTCGAGGCGCATCGCCGCGCGCTCTGCAGGCGTTACCATGGCCGTGTCGGCGGGCAGGTGCTCCATCAGGCGATCGCGTGGGACAAGGCGCGTGCGCAGCCGGGCGGCGTCCTGCGTCAGCAGGTTGCGATAGGTCAGGTTGCCTTCGCGAAATTGCTGGGTATCCAGCCAGTTATGCACGCCCCGATCGTCATGGGCCAGTACCAGCCGCACAACGCCGTCACTGTCCACGCGGGTGCGGGCGGGGGTGGCGCTGACCGGCCGGTGCAGGAAATCCATCGATCCCATGAAGGCGCCGCCCATGCCGAATATCCAGAAGCCGGCGTGGGCGTCCATCTCCACGATCAGCGCCTCGTCCGGCTCCAGCCGCCAGACCATGTGCGCGGCCATGCGCCCGCGCCTGGCGTCAGATGCATCGTTGGCGGTGCGATCGGGCGGGAAGGCGTTCAGGCATTGCGGATCGCAGACCCCGCGCGACGTCAGCCATGAATGTTCCGGCCAGTCGCGCATCAGCCCGGAGACGAAGGCGCCCGCCCAGTCCATCGCCTCCACCATGCGCGCGGGGGCAGGTAGGGCAGGCGGCCCCGCCATGTCGAGCGCCTCGATGGTGAGCATGGTGGGGGTTTCATCCCAACCGTCAAAAGCCTCGCGGATGAACAGTTTGCGACTGGCGGGCGTGGTGGGCAGCCAGTTGCGCGCACGGGCAGGGCCGCCGACGAACAATTCGAAATGCCCGTTAGCGTCGGCATCGATCTGCGCGCCGGTGATGTTGCATTCGGGGATATCGCCGAAGGGTTCGTGAAGGGATGGCCAGTCAGTGCCGGGAATGGTCTGCGGGCGCGGGCCCTGCACGGTCACGTTCAGCCAGCGCGCGGTGCCCTTGCGGCCGGTCAGGCGATAGGCGCGGCTGCCGTCGATCCATGCCTGACGGTATGTGAAGTCGGCCACATCGCCGCCCAGCTTTCGCGTGGGGGTTACGAAGGGATGGATCTGGGGGAAGGCTGTGTCCCGCGTTTCCAGCGCAAGGTCGAAGGCCTGGCCCAGATTCTGTGTGAGGAAGCGGAACGCATCGGCGCGCTGGAGCGGGTTGGCGGGATTGGCGTCCTTGAAGGCGGCCGCGCCGGCATGCTTCAGGGTATCGCAGAACTGTTCCCATGCGGCGTGCAGGGCGGCATCGTCGGGTCCGTCACCGTAGGCCATCGTCAGGCTCCCAGCCGATCGAGCAGGTCGGAAAGGTATCGGGCGGCGCGGGCACAGGCTTCACGTGGCCCTTCGGCTTCGATGCGCGGGCCGACCAGTTCAAGGTCGAACAGCCCCGTATAACCAAGATCCAGTGTATCGCGAAGGATCCTTTCCAGCGGGATTGCGCCGTCTCCGGGCACGGCGCGGCAGGGCGTGCTGCGGTCTCCGGGCACGTAATCGCTCACCTGCACAAGCCCTGTCAGGGGCATCGCTTGTGCCAGCTTGCCGCGCAGGTCTGCCTCGGTCCAGCAGGCGTGAAGGTCGATGCAAAGGCCGATCCCGCCGATCCCGGCAAGCTGTGCCGCGTCAGGCAGGGTATGGGCCATGTGGATATCGGCGTTGAGCGGCGATGCGTTCTCCACCAGCAGCGCCACGCCCGCCTGCTGCGCGGCATCGCGGCAGGGGGCAAGCAGGTCTGCGAAGCGCAGCGCGGCCGCTTCCCACGACAGCGCGCCGCGTCCTCCGGTCAGCAGGTAGATCGCGGGGGCGCCCACTTCGGCGGCGATCTCGATAGTATGGAGCAGATCGGCCGTGGCGCGCCCGTCGTCGCGCTCAAGATCGGGGTGGATGGCGAAGAGGTGGTTGATGCATCCCACGTCCACCGCGCTTTCGCGCGCGGCGCGGCGCTCCTGTGCCGTTTGCAGGAAGGGCGCGGCAAGGGTGCAATGCTGCACGCCGATGCTGCGGCAGAAATCGAGGAAGGCGGCGGTCGGCTCGCCGATCATGGCCACCTGATGCAGACTGACGCGCGGGTGCATCGGGGCTTATCCGCGCACTTCGACAGGCACGCCGAACCGTTCGCGAAAGGGTGCGAATTCGGCGTTGAGATCGTCCAGCGCGTAGCCGGCATCGACCAGAACCTGCGTCGAATAATGGAACTTGCCGTGACGGTCGCCGCGGTTGCGGGTCAGGTAATCGCGCATGGCATCCTCCTGCCGCGCGCCGAAATCCCGGCCGGCGAAACGGTAATAGCCGCGCACGGTGCCGATCGGGTCGGCGACGAAATCGGCATAGCGCACATGATGGATGCGCGGGTCGTTCGCCAGCGGGTCGGTCATGGTATGGCCGATCGACCAGCGCACACGCTCAACATGGGCGCGGGCTTCCTTCGCCAGATCGATGGGGCCGACGATGCCGTCCATGATATCGGCCATCATCATCGTCGAACTGGCGGCCACCATCACCGGATCACGGTGCAGCCAGACCAGCGTGGCATCCGGGTAGGCATCGAACAGGGCCTGCAGGCGCGTGGTGTGGAAGCCCTTGAGCACCCAGTAGCGGGGCGGCCGGCGGTGCTGGAATGCCTGCAGCATGGCCTTGTGGATGCGGTACTGCGCGGCCGGATCGGTGGGCAGGCCCATCGACAGGTTCTGCATCGGCACGCGCCACCATGCGGTCGGCGTCATGACGCGAAAGTCGAAGGCCCAGGTCCGCTCATCCTCGGGCAGTCCGTTGCCCAGCATGTCGTTGTACGGGTGGCAGTGCAGCCATTTGGCCATCTTCGCGTTGATTTCGCGCCATTCCGCATCGGCCTGCGCATAGCGCGGATCGTCACCCGTCACAGTTCCGGGCGGGGGAGAGGGATGCATCACCTCAGCGAAGCGCAACGCCCGCGCGTCCGGGTCCACCGACATCAGCGCATGCATCAGCGTAGTGCCCGATCGCGGCTCTCCACTGGCGAACATGGGCCGATCGATCACCTCTTGCGCCAGCGCAAAGTGCCGGCGATCGTCGAAGAAGCGCAGGCGATCGGTGAGCAGCCAGTGGATGTTCGCCGCCGCTGCCTGCCGTCCCGCATCGTCCATCGGGATCGTGTTGATATGGGCGACGGCCAGCGCGAAGCGGTCCGCGAAACCATCGTCGGCCCAGTCGGCAAGGCCGGTCCGGTCCATCGCATCTTGTAGCAACTGCTGCGGATCGAGGAGGGGCATCGCGTCAGCCCTCCACCAGCCGGGCGACTTCATCCTCGGTCTCGCGGACTTTGGCGGCAGATGTTGCGGCGAACTTCGTGCCGCCCATCGCGCCATATTCCATCAGCTTGTAGACGCGCATCCCGGCATCGGCGAAGCCCTTGATCTTCAGGGCGACTTCCTTTGGCGTGCCCACCGGCAGAATGTCGCGGATGGCCTGCGGGTCCATCGCGTCGCAGAAGCGCAGCATCGCTTCGCGGCTGAGCTTCACCGGGTCGAAGTCCATGATCCCGCGCCAGTCAGGGCCCATCGGATGCTTGTGCCCGAACTGCGCCAGATCCTTGGCCGTGATCATCAGCACGATCGATTTCACCATCGGCGCGCGAAGCATTTCGTCGATTTCATCGGGTTCGCCGATCAGCGCCATCTGGGTGATCGCGGGGGTGAAGTGGCTCATGTCCCGCCCCGCCGCATCGCCTGCATCGAGGATGACCCTGAGCTTGGCGGCATAGTCTTCCGGCGTCCACGATCCTGCCGGCCACCAGCCGTCCGCCTCGCGCCCGGTGATGCCCAGCATCCTTGGCCCCGCCGCGCCAAGCCAGATCGGCGGTGCCTTGCCGTCGTAAAGTTCGGTGTCCATGCGGGCATGGTGGAGGTGGAAGAAGTCCCCCTCGAAGTCCACCGGGCCATCGGCGTGCCACAGCAGCTTGATGACCCTGATCGCTTCCTCCAGCCGCGCCACCGGCCTTGCGAAGTCGAAGCCGTAAGGCACCGTGTTTTCCAGCTCGCCAGAGCCGAGGCCAAGGATGAAGCGGCCTTTCGACAAGTGGCTGATGGTCAGCGCCGATTGCGCCAGCAGCGAAGGGTGGCGCCGGACCGTATCGACCACGGTCGTCGCCAGCGGCGTATTGCGGGTCAGCACTGCCGCCGCCGCGCTGACCGCCATGCCATCAAGGTGGCGGTGCGGGCTGGGGGATGAAACGGCAAGGTCGGTGAATTCCGGCGTCCAGATCGAATCGGGCCAGAAGCTGACCATGTGATCGGGCAGCCAGATCGAATGGTAGCGGCCCGAATCGTATTCGCCCACCATGTCGATGCCCAGCGGCAGGGTGGTGCGCAGGAAGGCGGCGGACTGCACTTTCATCGGCTCATCCCCTGTTGCGCGCATCGTCGGCACGATGGGTGCCCGGCGCGGCTTTGTCGGTCGGCCATGGGTGGGCTAGGCCCCGGTCAAAGCAAATTCCCATTTGGGGATCAGGCGATGACCGGTGAGAGTGTGCCGATAGCGGACCTGAGCCTGCGGCTTATCGCGGGCCTTGTCGAAGACCCGCCCTGGCGCGGTTTCCTTGACGCCCTGCGCGCGGCGGTGGCGGGGGACTACGCCAGCCTTGTGTTCCGGCCGCTGCCGCTGGGCACGCCCGAAGCGCGGGTGATCCACCTCTATTCCGGCGCGCCTTCGCCGCCGCCGGTATCGCGCCATTATCGTGAGACGCTCTATCTGCGCGATCCGATGCCGTATCACGAAATGGCGGAAGGGCGCGCGTACCGGCTCGACCAGCTGCTTCATTGCGGAGAGCCCGCGCACGATGCCTATCTGGCGCAGCTTCTGGCGCCTTCGGGCATGAACCATATGCGCATGATCCGCTTTGCCGAGCATACCGGCACCAGCGGCTGGATCACCGTCACCCGGCGTGAGGGAGAGTTTGCCCCGCATGTCGACGGACTGCTCGAAGCACTGGCGCCGTTCCTGCGTGCAGCGCTTGGCAGCTTCGTGGCGCTGGAACGGGAACGGATGACCGCCATGGTCGCGCGCGAAGCCGTGCGGCGGATGAACTTCGGCTGGCTGACGCTGGATGCGCAAGGGCGGGTGCTCGATGCCGATGCGCAAGGCACGCATATGCTGCAAGCGGGGCAGAGCATCGCGCAGGCGCGGGACGGCAGGCTGACCGCGCGCGATCCGGTGCTGCGGCGGCAGTTGTCCGAGGCCGTGCACGAACTGGCGCTGGACGCGCAGGCGCGCCCGCGGGCGATGGTGCTTTCGCGTGAACCCTGGCTTGATCTGCTGCTGGTGCCGTCGGGCCAGCGCATGGGGACCACGCAGGCCGCGCCCGCCATCGTGTGCTACCTCCACGCCGATAACTGGTCTTCCGCGGATCGCTGCGACCAGCTTGCCCAGCTGTTCGACCTTGCCCCCAGCGAGGCGCGGCTGGCATTGGCATTGAGCCGGGGCATGTCGATCAGCGAAGCCGCGCCCGAACTGGGGCTGACGGTGGAATCGGCGCGCACCTACTCCAAACGGATCTACGCCAAGACCGGCGCGCGCGGGCAGGCGGACCTTGTGCGTTTCATCCATCGATCGGTGCTGGTGATCGCGTGATCGGATACATCCTGAACGCTGCGCCGGAGCGATTAGAACGGATGTTCAGCATTTTCCGTTGACTGCGCCGGGCCGCAGCGCCAGCCAATGCATACAAACGAATTGGCGAAACGAATGGGAGACTGCCGCCGATGACCAAGCCGCTTGCAGGGAAAGTCGCGCTCGTGACCGGGGCATCGTCCGGCATCGGCGAAGCAGCGGCGCTGTGTCTGGCAGAAGCGGGGGCTGCGGTCGCGCTGTCGGCGCGGCGGGTGGAGCGGCTGTCGGGCCTCGTCGCCCGGATCGAGGCGGACGGCGGCACCGCGCTCGCCATTCCCGGCGACATGACGGTGGAGGACGACGCCCGCCGCGCCGTGGCGCAGACGGTCGAAAAGCTGGGGCGGATCGATATCCTGATCAACTCCGCCGGGATCATGGAGGCGGGTGGGATCGAGAACGTCGACACCGCGATCTACCGGCGCGTCATCGATATCAACCTGATGGGCACGGTCTATACTTGCGCTGCTGCCGTCCCGCACATGCTGGAACAGGGCGTGGGCGATATCATCACCATCTCATCGCTCGCCGGGCGCAAGGGCGGGCCGATGACCAGCGCCTATTCCGCCAGCAAGCATGCGGTGAACTTCATGACTGACGGGATGCGGCAGGAACTGGGCGGCCGCAACGTGCGCGTCACCACGCTGATGCCCGGCGCCACCGAAACGGAAGTGGGCGACAATATCTCGGACCCCAACTGGCGCGCGGCGATCCAGGCCCATGTGGCGAAGGAAGGCGCGGTGAAGCCGCGCGATATCGGCGAGGCCATCGTCTTCATCCTGGCCATGCCGCGCCGCACGAATATCTCGGAAATATCGATCCGGCCGACGATCGACACCTCGGCCTGAAAGGGAGAAGGAACATGGCCGGAAGGCTTCAGGACAAGGTATGCATCATCACCGGTGCAGGGTCGGGCATGGGCCGCGCGATGGCGCAGCTGTTCCATGCGCAGGGTGCGAAGCTGGTGCTTGCGGACATTTCGGGCAGGCAGGACGACGTGGCGGCCGATCTTGGCGCGGACGTGGTATCGGTCCACTGCGATGTTTCCAGCGAGGAACAGGTGCAGGCGATGATCGCCACCGCCGTCGATCGCTTCGGGCGGCTGGACGTGCTGTGCAACAATGCCGGTTTCGGCGGCGGGATGGCCCCGCTTCACACCCAGACGAGCGAGCTGTGGGACAAAGTCCACGCCACCAACATCCGCGGTGTGTTTCTGGGCATGAAGTACGGGATCGCGGCCATGCTGAAGACGGGCGGCGGGGCCATCGTCAACACCAGTTCGGCCTCGGCGGTGGTCGGGTGGAAGCATCACGGCGTCTACAGTTCGGCCAAGGCGGGCGTCCACCAGCTGACCAAGGTGGCCGCGCTAGATTACTCGGACAGCAACATCCGCGTGAACGCGGTGGCGCCCGGTACGATGTGGACCGGGCTGGTCGAGGCATCGAAGACGCACGACGCGCCGCCGGAAGGCTTTCCCACGCTGGCCGGCATCCCGATGGGCCGCTGGGGGCGGGCAGAGGATATCGCCTCGGCCGCGCTGTTCCTCGCCAGTGACGAGGCGGCTTACATCACCGGGGTGATCCTGCCGGTGGACGGCGGCTATTCGATCGGCTTTTCAGGGATGGGCGCCGAACGACCGGGCATCGTCAGCGCCAACGCGGACGGCAGTTAAAGCCACGGCGCGACGGGTATTCCCGCCAGCGAGGGATCGGCCCACAGGTACTCTGTGAAATGGCCGATCTTCGCGCGCGTATCGACGTAGCAGAAGCAAAGCTTCGCCCCTGTTGAGGGTTCTGCCGGGAACTGCAGGGCCAGCGCGTCCGTACCGGCGCGCAGTTCTTCCAGCAGGGCCTGCCATTCCGAAAAGGCGCCCGGCACGGCCACGCCGATGTGGTGGAAGGCAAGGATCTGCGCCGAAAGATCGACGGCATCGGTGTAGATTTCGGTCACGCCGGATACCGGCTCGATGATCTCGAACTGGCGCGGACCGCCGGGGGCACCGATGTTGGCGATGGCGGACTTCACGCCCAGCCTGCGCCTTTCGCCGTAGGACAACACGTCGATCTCGGATTCGCTGCGGCGCAAGCCGGTTATGCCAAGCTGCGTCTCGGCGTGGACGATCGCTGCGTCCATGTCGCGCGTGGCGTAGCTCATCTGGATCAATTGGCCGTAGCGCCTGCCAAGGTGCGTCATGCGCCGTCCTTCTCCCTGTCCTTATCGTCCTGGCGGTGATGAACAGCGCTGTTGGCGATTGCAAGATAGTGCCCGCTTCTTCAAAATTCCTCCAACACGGCCCCCGCACTGCAAGGCCGCGAACAGGAGAGGGGAAAACCCATGGATTTGAGCGAGGCACGGCATGCCTTCGTCACTGGCGGCGCCAGCGGGATCGGTCTGGGTATCGTCGATGCGATGCTCCGCCGCGGGCTGCAGGTGACCATCGCGGATATCGATGCAGAGCGGCTGGCCGTGGTCGTGGCGGAACGGGGGCAGGCCGTGCGCGGTGCCGTCCTCGATACCCGCGACCGGGACGGCTGGGCCCGCGCCAAGGCGGAGGCGGAAAGCGCCTTCGGCCCGGTCGACGTGCTGGTGAACAACGCGGGGATCGCCCCCAATGGCCGCGAATTTGCGGACATGGACCCGGCCAGCTTCGACCGTATCGTGGCGATCAACCTTACCGGCGTTGCCAACGGCGTCTTCACGTTCGCCGCCGCCATGCGGGATCGGGGCAGGGGGCATGTGGTCAATACCTCGTCGCAGGCGGGGCTTACGGCCAGCGTTCCGGGCGTTGGCGCCTATGCCGTCGCCAAGTTCGGGGTGACGGCGCTGACGGAAGCCTTGCGGCAGGAAATGGCGCCCTTTGGTGTCGGTGTGTCGCTGTTGTGTCCCGGCTACGTCGCGACGAACCTTGCCGAAAGCACCCGTAAGGTCGGCGGCGAGATCCGCCAGTATGCGGGCACCATGCCCCCATCCAGCGTCACTGCCGATCATGTCGGCGCGATGGTCGTCGCCGGGATAGAGGGTAATGAGCCCTGCATCGTCACGCACACCCGCGTCTGGCGCAGCGTCGAGCCGCGCTTCGCCGCCATCCGCGAAGCCTGCGATCGGCGCGATGCCGCGCAGGTTCCTGCCGCATGACAGAGGAACGTCTGGCACGGATCGAAGCGCAGATCGCCATCGCAGACCTCGTCTACGGTTACGCGCGGGCCGTCAGGCGTGAGGCATATGAGGAAATCCCCGCGCTTTTCGCCCCCACGGGCACGTTCGAAGTCCGCTCCGGCGCCCCCGATCGCGCCGAGCATGTGGTGCGCCAGCGGTTCGAGACGCCAGAGGCGCTGGCGGCGTTCCTCATGGAAGGAAAAGGCAAGCCGCATCCGGTGCCGCTGATCCATAACCTGATGATCACCGTGGCGGGCGACACCGCGCGGGCCAATGCGATGATGGTGGCGCCGATCACCGGCACCGACAAGAAGGTCATGGGTGAATATCACGACAGCTTCGTGCGGCTGGACGGATGCTGGCTTTTCGATGCCCGGATCTACACTGTTTTCGCCGGGTGATCGGCCAGCTGGCGCCGCTGCACGGTAACCCCGCCGAACATCATCGCCTCTGCCGGGCCGGTCAGCACGTCCATCGGGAAGACCTTGGGCACGGCGCTTGCTGCGTCGAGCCGCGCCAGATGGGCAGCGTCCAGCGTCAGGTCCAGCGCGCCGAGGTTGTCCTCCAGCTGCGCCTTCGTGCGTACGCCCACCACGGGCGCGCACGTCGCGGGGTTGGTCAGCGTCCAGGCCAGCGCTACTTGCGCGGCGGTGCAGCCAAGCTCTCCTGCGATCCCGCTCACCACATCGGCGACATCGAGGTTGCGCGCGGAAAGCTTGCCGGTCACCGCATTGATCGCCTTGCGCGAACCCATGTCTGCCATCGACGGCGCGCCCGGTGCGCTCTGGTCAAGGTCGGCACGGGTATACTTGCCCGTCAGCATCCCTTGCCCCAGCGGCGCCCATGGTGAGACGCCCATGCCCATTTCCTGCGCCATCGGGATCAGTTCGCGCTCCACCGTGCGCTCGATCAGGCTGTACTGGATCTGCAGGGCACAGAACTGCGTCCAGCCGCGCAGGTCGGCGATGGCCTGCATCCGGCTGGCCTGCCATGCAGGGGTATCGGAAAGGCCGGTGTAAAGCACCTTTCCGCTTCGTACGAGATCGTCGAAGCCGCGCAGGATCTCGTCCACCGGCGTTCTGAAATCCCACATGTGGAGGTAAAGCAGATCGATGTAGTCGGTCTGCAGCCGACGCAGCGAATCCTCCACCGACCGGACCATGTTCTTGCGCTGGTTGCCCGCCGCGTTGGGATCGCCGGGCCGGGTCGTGAGCGAATACTTGGTGGAGATCACCAGCGGATGCCGGCGTCCCTTGACGATGCGACCCAGCCATTCCTCCGATCCGCCCATACGGCCGTAGAAATCGGCGGTATCGATGAAGTTGCCGCCGCGCTCCACGAAGTGATCGACCATCGCCTGCGCCTCGTCCGGGCTGGAGCCCCAGCCGCCCTCGACTCCGAACGTCATCGTGCCCAGCGCCAGCGGCGACACCCTGAGGCCCGAGCGACCGAGCAGGCGGTAATGATCAAGGCATGTCGCCATGGGTTCTCCCTTCGCGCCCCTGTTTTGGCGGCCTGTTGTGTCGGCATGTTGTGTAGGGCGCGCGGCGCCCTGGCCACGGCCGGATGCGCGAGTGCCGTCGGGATCAAGCCAGACTTCCGCCACGCATTGCATCGGCCCCGCGCGGCGCGTAGCAGGCAGGCATGATCGCGCATGTCGAACCCTTCCACGCCACGACCATCGGCCGCCTTGCTTACGAACTTGCCGCCGAAGGGCGCGACGTGATCCATATGGAATACGGCCAGCCTTCCACCGGCGCGCCTGCGGCGGCCATTGCGGCGGCCCATGCGGTGCTTGATGCAGAGGCCGGCGGATACTGGGAAAGCCCCGCACTGCGCGAGCGGATCGCCCGCCATTATGCAGAGGCATATGGCGCAACCGTGTCTCCAGAGCAGGTGTTCCTGACCTGCGGCGCTTCGCCCGCTTTCGTGCTGGCGCTGTCCTGCCTGTTCCGGCCGGGCGCGCGGGTGGCCCTGGCCCGGCCCGGTTACGTCGCCTATCGCAACGCCATGCGCACGCTCTACATCGAGCCGGTCGAACTGCCCTGCGGCCCGGCAGAGCGCTATCAGGTGACCGCCGCCGCGATCGACGCGCTCGATCCGGAGCCCGAAGGGCTGATCCTTGCCAGCCCCGCCAATCCCACCGGCACTGTCATCGCGCCCGAGGAACTGGCCGCCATTGCGCAAGTCTGCGCGCGCAAGGGCATCGCGGTGATCTCGGACGAGATCTATCATGGCCTGACATACGGCATGACCGCTGATTCCGTGCTTCAGCACGTGCCCGATGCGCTGGTGGTGAACAGCTTTTCCAAGTGGTTCTCGATGGCAGGCTGGCGGCTGGGCTGGCTGGTCGTTCCCCCGCACCTGATCGACGCGGCGCGCGCGCGGATCGCCAACCTGTTCCTGACCCCGCCCGTGCTGGCGCAGCACGCCGGACTTGTCGCCTTCGATTGCACCGAGGAACTGGAAGGCCACCACGCCAACTACGCCCGCAATCGTGAAGTGCTGCTTGCCGCGTTGCCGCGCCTTGGCCTGCAGCGGATCGCGCCGCCGGACGGGGCGTTCTACATATGGGCGGACATCGGCCACCTGACCAATGACAGCTTTGCCTTCTGCCGCCAGTTGCTGGCCGATACCGGCGTCGCAACCGCGCCGGGCATCGACTTCGACCCCGTCGACGGCAATCGCTTCATCCGGCTGAGCTTCGCCGTTTCCACGCCTGAGATCGAGGACGCGATAGAACGTATGGTGCCCTGGTTCGCGGCGCGTCGGGAAGCAGTTGGCGCTTGACACCCGTTTCCTGATGCGATCCCCTGTGGATCATAATCAGGGAGGGGCGGCATGGCGACTTTTGTTCTGGTCCACGGCGGCGGCCATGGCGGCTGGTGTTACAAACCGGTGGCGCAGCGGCTCCGCGCACTTGGCCATGAAGTCCACACTCCTTCGCTGAGCGGCCTGGCCGACCGCGCCCACCTGATGAGCGCGGCGATCACCCTTGATACCCACATCGCCGATATCGCCGGACTGCTGGAGTTCGAGGATATGGCCGGGGTGATCCTTGTCGGCCACAGCTACGGCGGCATGGTCATCACGGGGGCGGCGGACCGCAAGCCGGAGCGTGTCGGGCACCGGGTATATCTTGATGCGGCCTACCCGCGCGACGGCGAATCACTTTACGAACATGCCTATGACGCCATCCACGCGGCACGGCAGGGGTTGCACGACATTGACGGCGTGCAACTGGTCATGGCGCCGATGCCAGGCATGGCCGCTTTTTTCGGAGTGACGGATCCAGTGCTCGGCCCCTGGACCGACGCGCGGCTGACGGCGCAACCATGGCAGTGCTTTGAACAGAAGCTGATGCTTCGGCAGGAGACTGCCATGCGCGCAATTCCGGAAAGTCACCTTATCTGTACTTCGACAATATCCGGCCGAGACATGGATTTACTGACGCAGCGGTCCGAAGGGCGGGTCTGGGATATCGATACCGGCCACGATCTGATGCTTACCGAACCGGACTGGGTCGCTACAAGACTGGATGCGATCGCGCGGCTTTAGCAGGGGCTTTTCCTTAAGCGAATTCGCGCAAGGGGAGTGCGCAGGCCCGAATATACGGGTGTTTCACCTTGCATCCATAAGATGTAACAAGGTGGGACAGCGAATCCAGATTACAGGGAACTGCGTATTGACGCTGGCCCCCGTCTGGGGACTGTGGCGCACCCTTCGGACGCGAAAGAAAACGAAAAGGCATGGCAAGCACCTCGAATACCTATGGCATGGATCGCGCGCGCGCGCGGCAGCTGCGCGACTTCCTGCATGATTGTGCGGGAAGCGCCCCGTGCGAGGAAATCGACCGTATTCGTGAAGCGCTGGCTCTGCTGGGCGGTAGCGGCATCGACGGTAATGCACCGCTGGACCGGTCGCGGGTGGACGCCATGCTCGATTGCGGCGCGGCGATGAGCGCGGTGCTGGAAATCATGGGGCCGGACATTCCCTTCATGCTGTCACGCGGAAGCCACGATACCTGCCTTGCCACCGTTGTACCGCCGGGCGGGTCGGAAGAGGCCATCGCGGAAGGCACCACGCTGGCGCTGGCGATGTTGGCCGGCCACGTCGCCGCTGTGCTGGCCAGGGGCGAGCATGCCGTGGCGCATGTGGCCGATCCGCAGATCGGCCCTGCCTCCATCCGTTTGCACTGACCTGCACACCTGAACGGGTCCCATCGAAGCGGCGCTGTAGTGATATGCGCTGTTCCGGCGGGATCCCGCGACAGGCCCGATCGGGAGGGGAAACGACCGGGCCTGCCCCTTCGTAGCGGGATCAGGCTGTCGACGCCCTGGCAAACGATGACGACGCCGACGGTACAGGTTTACGCAGTCGTGGCTAACGGCCCGTTTATCCGGGGCTACGGGCATTTACGCGTCAGTTGACCAGTGATGCTTCGATGGCAATGCGGATGGCGTCGGACGTATGGTTCGCCCCCAGCTTGTTGAGCATGTTGGCGCGGTGGATTTCCACGGTGCGCGGGCTGATCGACAGCTTTTCCCCGATCAGGCGGTTGGACAGGCCGCTGGCGACGCCGCCCAGCACTTCACGTTCGCGGCGGGTGAGGCGATCGACACGCGCGCGGGCCATGACTTCGCGCAGCTTGGCATTGCCCATGCTTTCGGCGCGGGTGATGGCCTTGGACAAGCTGTCCGTCAGTTCTTCGGGGGAGATGGGCCAGGCGATATAGTCTATCGCGCCGTCAAGGATGGCCTGCACGATCCGCTGCGCGCCCGGTTCTTCGGAAAAGGCGATGATCGGGAACCATTCGCCATGCTGGGCCATGCTTTCGATCAGTTCATCGATTGCGCCCGCCTGGTCATGGATCAGCACCACGCCGGAGCGCGGCCAGGCCATCGCCAGTTCAGGGATATTCTCGAACGGTTCCACGTGAATGCCGCCGCTGGACAGGACGTGGCTGATGGCCGCGCGGCGGCGCATGTCGCTGTCGATCAGGATCAGGTTCGAAATCAGGTCCACGGCGAAGCTCCCATGTTATCTGGCATTGGGTTTGTGCCTAGGGAGTTATTCGCATTGCGCGCCGCGCGTCGCGCCCGACCTGCTCCGAAACCGAGGCAAACGGCGGACTAATCGCGGCTAACCGGCGCTTTTCCGTGACTTACAGGCTGCCCGAAATGGGCACTTTGCATGGCTGGCCGGGTGTCAGGTCTTCACCCTGCCTTCAGCCGGCTTTCAGGGCCTGCCCGATCTCTGCAAAGTCGGTGCGCAGGGTGCCGATGGCGTCGGCATCGAAGTCCAGCGCGCTGTCGAGGATCGTGCGCCGCGCGCCTTCGTAGAGCTGGCCCAGCGCGACAGCCATGCCATCCGCCCCGGCCACGCCCATCTGCAGCGCCGTGACGGCGGTAAGCGCGCGCGTCATCGACCGGCTCTTGAGGCAGTTGTCACCGTAGATGTCGGCGTGGACGGCGGTGCCCAGCGCGCTGACGAGGTGTTCGTAGCACAAGTGGACCAGTTCGGCAGGACCGGCACCGGCCACGCGTGCGTCGAAGTCCACGCGGCGGTAGGCTTCCTGAGGAGAGCAGGGCTTCAGCATGGTCAGCTCGACTTGTTCCACTGGGCGATCTGGTTGGTCAGCATCGCCAGCGTGGACTTGGAGGTGCCGATCCGGGTTTCCGACGCGGTGTACTGCGACACCAGCCGCGCGCGCAGCTTTTCCTGCTGCTCGGCAAGGTCGGTCTTCTCGGTGGCGAGCGAGGTCTTCTTCTTGGTGTAACCCGCGATCGAACTGCCCAGCGAATAGGCATCCGACGTGGACGTGGCCGAGCGGTAGATCTTGTCGACCGTGGCGAAGACGCCGTGGACGCCGTTGGTGAACATCGCCGCAACGCCCTTGGGATCGGCGCTTTGCGTGGCGCTCAACCGGCTGGTGTCGAGCGTGAATGTGCCGTCGCGCTGGATCTTGAGGCCAAGGTCCGCCAGCGTCTTCGCCGGGCCCGTGGCGTTGGGCATGATCGTGGTGCCGCCAAGGCTTGAAAGCGATCGCTTGAGCGCGCGCGCGCCGGGGTCGTTGGCAAGGTCCGCGCCCAGCGAAGTGGCGCTGTTAAGCGCGGAGACGACTTCGTTCAGCGCGTCGACGAAGTCCTGCATCGACGTGGCGATCGCGCTCGTCGGGTCGGAGAAGCTGACGGTGGTGGGCGCGCCGGTGTTGGTGGCGGCCAGTTGCAGCTTCACGCCGGGGATCGCGTCGGTGACGGTGTTGGATTTGGCGGTCATCGACAGCCCGTCCACCTTGAACGCGGCATCGCCTGCGGTGCTCATCAGCTGGCCGTTCGATGAACCAGGCGCCCAGGCAAGCGCGGCAAGGCTGGGATCGCCCGCTTCCAGAACGAAGCCGTTGGCAGCGCCTTCCGCCCCCTTGAGCACCAGCTGCGCGCCGTCGACGGTGGTGGTGACATAAGCGCTCACCCCGGCGTCTGCGCCGTTGATCAGGCCGGCGACGTCGGCCAGCGTTGCGCCTGCGGGGATGGTGATGTCCACGGCGGTGCGGCTGGTGTCCTGCGCGAAGCTGCCGCCCGAAACGGTCCCGAATTTCAGCGAGAGGGTGCCCGACCCCACCGCGCTGGTGGTCGAAGCATAAGGCGTGCTGGCCAGCTGCTGGCCGCTTGCCAGCCGGGTGACTTCCAGCGAATAGCTGCCGCCGGGCTGGCTTGCGCCCGAAAGCGTGGCCCCGGCGACGGCGGCATTGGCCACGCTCGGCGTGCGGGCAAGGCTGCCCGAACGCACCAGAGTGCCCAGCGAGGTGTCAAGGCCGAGCATCAGCGACTTGATGTTGGAGGCGGCGGAAATCTGCGCGTCCAGCTTGTCCGACTTTGCCGTCAGCCGATCATTGCGCGAGGCGAACTGGGCGTTGGCGAGGTTGTTAGCCAGCGCGGTCATGTCCACCCCGCTGCCCCCGCCAAGCGCGGTCACGAGCGAGGTCGTGGTGGTGGCCGACGAGGTGGAGGAGGTGGTGGTGGTCATGCGGGTTAGGACGGCCTTGGGAGGGCAAAGTTAAGGGTGTCAGCGGCGTTACGGCGCACAATCACGCGGCCGATCCCGGATCGAGCCGCCCCTCTGTGTCGAAGCGCAGGCTTACCGGCACCGAGACTTCGGGGTTGGGCCGCTTTTCCCCGCGTTTCAGCGCCAGCACGAAGGCCAGCAACGCAGCCACGGCGACATAGTGTTCCTCGCGGATGATCTGCCTTTCGCGGGTGGTGTAGAACACCGAGCGGGCCAGCGCCGGATAGTGCAGCACGGGCACGCCGTATTCGGCGGCAAGATCGCGGATCGCCAGCGCGGTGTCGCCGCGGCCCTTGGCGACGAGGATCGGCGCGGAGGCCTTGGCCGGGTCGTAAGTCAGCGCTACGGCGAAATGCGTGGGGTTGGCCACCACGAACTGCGCCTGCTTCATGGCGGGGACGAGGCCGCCCGAGGCTATCTTGCGCTGGCGTTCCTTGATCGCGGCTTTCTTTTCCGGCGCGCCTTCGGCTTCCTTGGCTTCGTCGCGCACGTCCTGCAGGGTCATCATCAGGCGCTTGTTGCGGCGGAAAAGCTGGATCGGCAGGTCCACCAGCGCAATCAGGAACAGCCCGGCGGAAAGCCAGAACAGCAGCAGGACTATGGTGTTCCACGCCCATGACAGCTGGCCGAACACGTCGCCGCGCCCCAGCCGTGCGAAAGCGTCGATCCGGCCATCCGCCCAGACCCATGCGATCACGCCCAGCAGCGCCACTTTGGCAAGGCCCTTGGCCATCTCGATCCAGCCGGAGGGGCCGAACACGCGCTTAAGGCCGGACATCGGGTTGATGCGCGAACCCTTGGGCGCAAGGTTGCCACCGATCCAGCGGCCCTGTCCGAAGCTCAGCTGCGCGACGAGCGAGATCGCGACGATGCCAAGCCCCAGGACCGCGATCGGCGGCAGCGCGGCGACCAGCGCGCCGGTCAGCATCGTGCCCGGCGCAAATTCATCAAGCGAGGCACGGTCGAACGTGAAGCTCTGCCGGATCAGACGTTCGCACAGGTCAAGCAGCCATGGCCCCGCCAGCAGCAGCCAAGCGCCGCCGATCGCCATCGACGCTGCGATCGCCAGTTCGCGCGGGCGGATGACATCGCCGCGCTTGGCCGCTTCGCGCAGGCGCTTTTCGGATGGGGCGAAGCTCTTCTCGCCTTCCTGCTCGCTCATTTGGCCTGCTCGCTCACTGGAACAGATCCTGGACGTGATCGAGCGCCTCGGCGGAAAGGCGGGTGACAAGGTCGGTCAGCACCGGGGCGGAGATCATCAGCGCCGCGATGCCGCCCAGCACCCCCATCGGCAGGCCCAGCGAGAACAGGTTGAGCGCCGGGGCGGAGCGGCTCAGCACGCCCGCCACCAGTTGCACCACCAGCAGCACCAGCGTCACCGGCAGCGCGATGGCAACGGCGGTGAGGAACATCTGCCCCGCGAACCCGGCGACAAGGTCGAACCTTTCCGGTCCCAGCCATGTCTGGCCGGGCGGGAACACCGCATAGGATCGCACCACCAGCGCGAACCACTGCAGGTGCGCGCCCAGCGCCGGGAACACCACGGTCATCACCACCATGAAATACTGCCCGATCGCAGGGGACTGCGTGCCCGCCACGGGATCGACCGCAACCGCCATGTTCATGCCCATGCCGCCGCCGATCACTTCGGCGGCGATGATCGGTGCGGCGAAGGACAGTTGCAGGATGAAGCCAAGCGTCAGGCCGACCAGAACTTCGCCCATGACCATCAGGATGCCCGCCAGCGACAGCATCTGGGCCGGGGCCTGAACCGGCGTCCACACGCAGACCAGCACCGCCACCGCGCCCGCCACCATCACCCGCACTTGCGGGGGCACCGTCACCGCCCCGAACAGCGGTGCAGCCACCAGCGCGCCGCCCACGCGGGTCATCACGAAGACCAGCCGCCAGAACTCCGCCTCAAGCGGTCCGAAGCCGAAGTCGACGCCGTTCAATTTCGGGCGCCGTTCAAGAACCGGCCCCGTTCAATTCGAAGCCTGCGTCTGCTGGCCGCTGGCGGCGATCTGGGCGAAGATGTCCTGCGTGTAGTCGGCGATCAGGGTCATCATCGAACTGCCCAGCAGCACCAGCACCAGCGCTATCACCGCCAGCTTGGGCACGAACGTCAGCGTCTGTTCGTTTACCGAAGTCGCCGCCTGAACCACGCCGATGACCAGCCCCACCGCCAGCGACGCCAGCAGCACCGGCGCGGCCACCAGCGCGGTCACCCACAGCATCCGGTCCGCCAGGGCGAGGAGGGCGCTTATGTCATCCATGGGGTGTCATCCCATGTGTGGGCCTTGCATGTGTGGGCCTTGCATGTGTGGGCCTTGCGGGGCGCTGCATCATCCGAAACTCTGCGCCAGCGAGCCCATCAGCAGCGACCACCCATCCACCATCACGAACAGCAGCAGCTTGAACGGCAGGGACACCACCATCGGGCTCATCATCGCCATGCCCAGGCTCATCAGCACCGAAGAGACGACAAGGTCGATCACCAGGAACGGCAGGAACAGCATGAAGCCGATCTGGAACGCGGTTTTCAGTTCGCTGGTGACGAAGGCGGGCAGAAGGATGGAGAACGGCACGTCGGCGGCGCTGGCGAAGCGGGGCGCCCTGGCCATTTCGGCAAACATCAGCAGGTCGCGCTCTCTGGTCTGGCGGATCATGAAGGCGTGGAAGGCCTTGCCGCCGTTCTGGATGGCGTCCTGCGCGTTCATGGTGCCCGCCGAATAGGGCGCGATGGCGGTGCGGTTCACCACTTCCAGCGTGGGAGCCATGACGAACAGCGACAGGAACATCGACAGTCCGATCAACACCTGATTGGGTGGCGACTGCTGCAGTCCGATTGCCTGCCGCAGGATCGACAGGACCACAAGGATGCGCGTGAAGCTGGTCATCATCAGGATCAGGCTGGGCAGGATCGTCAGCAGCCCCATGATCAGGAGCAGCTGCAGCGACATCGTCATCCCCGGCCCGTCGGTTCCGCCCAGCGATCCGAACGCCCGGTCCAGCGCGCCGGGGATGGCGGCAGGTGCCTCCTGGGCCTGGGCAGCGGTGGAAAGCACAAGCGCAGGCAGGGCGGCGCAGATGCGCCCCCAACTGGCAGGGAACCTCATTCGGGCTGCTCCCGCAGAGGGGCGGGCTGCTCCCACAGAGGGGCGGGGGCTGGGTGCTCCCGCGCGGGGGCCTCGGCCAGCCGGGTCAGCCCGTGGCGCGACGTGGAAACCAGTATCTCGCGCCCGTGGAATTCGATCACCGCCAGCTTGAGCGTGGGGGAAAGCATGGTCGTCTCGACGATGCGGATCGATTTCGATCCCGTCCCGATCCCCGCGCGCGCCTGCACCATTTTCGCAAGGCGCAGACATCCCCATACCATCAGCGCGATCAGCGGCAGCAGCACCAGCAGCTTGAGGACGTACCACAGCATCAGCTGTCGCTTTCACCGGGCAGTCCCAGCGCATCGTCGGGCGCGGCGGTTTCCTCCACGCCCAGCATTTCCACTATGCGCAAGCCGAAGCGGCCGTTGTGCGAGACGACTTCTCCCTTGGCGATCGGCTTGCCGTTCACCAGCACGTCGAGCAGTTCGTCGGTCATGCGGTCAAGCATGACGAGGCTTTCCGGGCCAAGTGCCAGTACGTCCTTCAGCTTCATTTGCGTGCGGCCCAGCTCGACCGACAGGCGCACATCGACATCGCGCAGAAAATCGAGGCCGCGGGAATGGATGCTCATGTCTCTTCGTGTTCCTCAAAAGGCATTCTGGACCTGAACCGCAACGCGGTCCTCGACTTCGCCGACCGTGCCCGCAGCAATGGTGCGCCCGTCGACCCGCAGCGGCACCGCGCGCGCTACCGTTACCGGCAGCACGTCTCCGGGGCGCAGGGCGGACAGGCGGGAGAAGGGCAGCGTCATGTCGACCAGCACCGCCGTCACTTCGATCGGCAGCGAGGCGAAAGGCTCTTCGCCGGGGCCGGGCCGCCGGGCACGCACCGGCACCCGGCGCTGGCGACGCGGGGCTACAAGCGCGCTGGCCAGCGTGCCGAGCGGAAACGCCAGCGCAAGCGACCATGCCTCCACCCCGGCTTCCTCCACTTCCAGCACGATCCGCAGCAGCGGTTCGCCGGGGCCGAAGGGGGCCAGCTGGGCAAGCACGGTATCGCGGCGCAGCGGCGCCACGCGATGGATATCGTCGCCCCCCATCCCGGCCGAAAGCGCGGCGGCAATGGCTTCCTCCATGCGCGACAGCAGCAGTTCGGCGGACAGCGGAAAGCGCGTGGGCAGCGGATCGGGCAGCAGGCCGCGCCCGCCGAATGTGCGATCCAGCAGCCGCAGCACCGGGGCCGCCTCGAAACTGGCAAGCAGCGGCAGGCGCTTGGGGCCAAGGCCCATCAGCGCGTGGGCGGTCAGGCCGTTCTCTTCGGCGATCAGGGCGTCCAGCGTGCCTTCGGCGGGGATGCCGATGCGCACGACGGGCGGCTCTCCCCCGGATATCCGCGCAAGGCTGCCCGGCAGCGTGCGTGCCAGCGTTTCGCCCAGCTGCGTCAGCGGGCGGACCATCTCGGCGATGGACGGCCCGGCGCCCAGCAGTTCGGCGGCATGGCGCGCCTTTTTTGGGGGAGCGCTGGCCATCACTGCACGATGAAGTTGCGGAAGTAGACGGCATCCACGCCGCCGAAGCCTTCCTTCTGGATGAGCACCTGGTTGATCGCGGCGGTCATGCGTTTCTGCAGCCGGTCCTTGCCCTCCACGGTCGAGGCATCGTCCTCCGACGTATCGGCAAGGATGCTCAGCAGTTGCGAACGGATCGCCAGTTCGTGCTTGGCCAGCCACTGCAGCACGCGCCCGTCGCGGCGGGTGGAGCAGGCAATGCTGGCCTGCACCATCGAGCCGGAATCCTTGAGGTTCGACGTGAAATCATCCGTGAACGTGAAATAGGCGGTGCGGTATTCGTCGCCCCCCTCGCTTTCGGCTTCCTCGGCGCCGCCAGCCTCCTCGCCTTCCTTGGCGGGCGGGGCATAAGGATCGGCTTCACCCTTCTTGATCAGTTGCGGGCCTTCGGGCTTCTTCTTTTCTTCCGCGTGGCCGCCGCCGATGACGCCCGCAGCCATGAGGCCGAAGACGCCGCCACCGCCGACCGCCAGCAGGGCGACCGCGATGATGATCAGACCCAGCTTGCCTTTCTTCTTCTTGGTCGGTGCGTCGTCATCGCCCTTGGCCGGCTTGTCACTCATCTAAAGAATGTCCCTGTTGAACTTTGGCCCTGTTGATCCCTGGCCCCTGTTGGAAGAGGCGCGATCAGGCGTAGACGCCGCCCTGTTTCTGGTCCGAGCGCGGACGTTGCTGCCCGGAAGCCTGCCCATCCTGCTGGCGGGAAGGCTGGCCGCCCGACCGCTGCTGGCCCTGATTCTGGCCCTGATTTTGGCCCTGAGAGTTCTGATTCTGAGAACTTTGGGCCTGAGCGCCTCCGAAGCTGTTCTGCCCGCTGTTCTGGCCGCCGCTCTGGCCGGATTGCTGTTGCGAACTGGCCGGATTGTCCTGTCGCGGCTGGTCCGTGTTCCCGGCCGATCCGCCCGCCATCGCGGCGGCGGCGGCCTGCACGGCGGGCGCGAAATCGGCGTCACGGCTTGTCAGCGTCACCGAAAGGCCGCCTTCATCCTGCCCCAGCTGCATCGCAACGCGGCCGAATTCGGCGTGTTCGAAGGCCGTGCGCACCACATGCGGCGCGGCCGCCTCGCGCGCTTCGGCCATGCGTGAGACAAGGGTGTCGAAGTCATGCGGCGTTTCGCCCGCAGGGGCGGTGCCCGTCACGCTGCCGGGTACGCCGGTCGAGGCGGAAGCCGGGGTCTCTGCGGACTGGACCGGTGCGAAGGGCTGCGTCGGGGTGTGCACCGTCCGGGTGGCGGGCGCGTCGGCCTTCACCTCGACCTGACTTTCGCGAGCGGCGGGAGCATCGCCGTCACCTGCTTCGGACGGCTGCTGACGCGCAGGGTTGGCCGGGCGGAAGACAGGCGCGGTTTCGGCTTCGGCCTGCGCGGTCACGGGGCTTTGCGCCAGCGCATCGGAGCGCGGCGCGGCGCCGTGGCCGCGTGCCGTTGCGTCGGGCTGCATGGGTTGCGGGGCGGGCATCGGCCGCTCGGCGCCGGCGACCGGCTCGGCAGTGGGTTCGGAACTGATCGGTGCCGCCACCGGCGATGATGCCTGCGATGTTGTCGGGGCCGGAGCTGACTGGATCGGAGCAGCCGATGCGGCGCGCACGATCTCGATCGGCTCGAACCGCATGGCGCGCACTTCCGGCGCTATCGTGGGCGCGGCGGCGGAACGGTCGCCTTGCGGTGCGGGCTCGTCGGCGGGCGGGGGCGGCGCAGCTGAGGCCAGGACCGGCGCGGCAGGCAAGATGGCGGCGAGGGGCATGGATACGGATGTGGGCACGGCTTGTTCCACGACCACGCTGGGTGCCGTGGCGGCGTCGGTCTTGCCCGCCTCATCGCGCAGCGGGCGTTCGGCAGCCTTGTCGAGCGGATTCTCGGTGCGTGGCTCGGACGGCTTTGCGACGCGTGGCTCGGCGCGGGATGCCGGGCGGAAGGGATCTGCAGCCGGCGGCAAGATGTTGCCGTCCAGCTTGCCGTCCTTGCCGCCTGCCTGCTGGACGAGGGGGGGAGTAGCCTCTGCGGCCGGATCGGCGGCCGGGGTCTTGCCGACCTTGATGCCGGCAGCCGTTACCGGGCGCTGCGGCGCAGGTGCGGCGACGGCGGGCGCTTGCGATGCAACCGGCAGGGCCTGCAAGGCGGCCGACGCATCGACCGGCGCGTCAGGTGATGACGGCGGCGCGCCCGCAGGCGACGGCTGGGCCGCCGCCGCAAGGCGGGTTGCCAGTGCGATATGCGAAGTTTCCGGGGGCACGGCCAGCGCAGCCTGGTCGCGCAAAACCGCCGTTTCGCGAGGCATGGCGACGGGCGTGCCGGCCGGAGCGACCGGGTCCGGCTGCAGTGCCGCTCCAGCCTGCCGGGTCAGAGCGGCAAGCCCCTGCAGCGCGCCCTTGATCGCGTCAGGCAAGGGTTGAGCGGCCTGAACGGTCGCGGCGGTGATGGCAGCGGTATCTGCAAGTTTAGCAGTGTGCGCGACGGCGGCGGCCCCCGCATCCCCTACTGCGGCCACGGTAGGGCCAGCGGCGCCCGGCGCAGGGGCAGCACCCAGCAGCGCCGCGAAGCCGTCGGCGGCTCCCGGTATGGAGGCGGACGCCGTACCGGCCGGTGAAAGCAGGGCAGCGGAGAGCGTCGGGGCGGTACTCTGGATCATGCGGGCGGCGGTCCTGCGAGGGTTCGAGGGCGGTTCTGCAAAAGGTTAATCAAGATCCGTGCCAGTTGACCGCTTGCCGCCAAGCGCGGGCACTTGCGCCTTGCTGGCAACCACGCGGGCCTGTGCGGCGGCGCGATCCTCGATGGCGGCGCGTCGGCGTTCGGCCTCTACCAGTGCCTGCTGCTTGGCATCGGCGATCGACTGGGCGCGCAGGGCGTTGCCATCGGTGGTGCTGGACAGGCTCTGCAGCCCGCTGACGAAGCGGCCCACCTGATGCAGCGCCCCGCCATCGGACGCATCGCGGCGCGCGGCATAGTCGGTGGCAAGGCGGCGGGTGCGTTCGGAAAGGTTCTTCAACTGCGCCAGCGTGCTTTCGGCCTGCGCGGCCTCCGTCGCGGCGGTCTGCTTGGCGATCGCGCGCAGCTTTTCCAGCCGGTTGAGGCGGGCCAGCTTCTTGCGGTCGGCGTTCATCCCAGCAAGGCCCGCAACTGCGCGGCGCTTTGATCAAGCGTCACGACTTCGCCCTGCGGCTGGCAGAGGAACCCGGTCAGCGCACCGTGCATGGCGATGGCGCGGTCCAGCTGGGCATCGGCGCCCTGCCGGTACGCCCCCATCAGCACAAGGTCGCGGTTCGCCTCGTAACTGGCGGTCAGCGCGCGGAAGGTGCGCGCCGACTGCTGGTGTTCACGCGGGACGATATCGTTCATCACGCGGCTGAGCGAAGCGGCGATGTCGATCGCGGGATATTGCCCGCGCTGCGCCAGATCGCGGGAAAGGACCACGTGCCCGTCCAGGATGGAGCGGGCGGTGTCGACCACCGGATCGTCCTGATTGTCGCCATCGGCCAGCACCGTGTAGAGGCCGGTGATCGACCCGCCGCTTGCCGCCGAATTGCCCGCCCGCTCGACCAGCTTGGTGATCGTGGCCAGCGCGGAAGGGGGATAGCCGCGCGCGGCGCCGGGCTCTCCCAGCAAGAGGCCGATCTCGCGCCCGGCATGGGCAACGCGGGTCAGGCTGTCGAGGATCAGCAGCACGTTGCGGCCGCGCGCGCGGAAATGCTCGGCCATCGATGTCGCCAGCATCGCACCGCGCAGGCGCAGGTTGGGGGCATGGTCTGCCGGGACGGCAACGATCACCGTCTTGTGCCGCTTGGCATCGTGCATGTGCCGCTCCACAAAGTCGGAGACTTCGCGCGCGCGCTCTCCGATCAGGCCGACAACGATGATCTCGGCACTGGCGCCATGCGCGATCATGTCGATGAGTACGGATTTGCCGACGCCCGATCCTGCCATCACGCCGATGCGCTGGCCGATGCCGAAGGTGGTCATCGCGTTGAGCGCGCGCACGCCGGTGTCGAACGGGCGTCGTACCGGGCTGCGATCGAGCGCGGACGTGCGCACGCCGCCTGCGGGCCATTCGGTGCGGGTGTGGATCGGCAGGCCGCCGTCGATCGGCAGCCCTTCACCGTCGACTGCCCGGCCCAGGAAAGCGTCGCCCACCGGCAGCATTCCGGGGTGTCCTTCGGGCACTACGCGCGCGCCGGGGCGCAGCAGGATGGTATCGCCCAGAAGCATCATCATCGTGCGCCCGTTGCGAAAGCCGATCACTTCGGCGGCAAGCGTGCTGCGCCCATTGGCGACCTTGCACAGCGCGCCGACCGGGATCGACAGGCCGCTGACTTCCAGCAGTCCGCCGTCGCAGGCGGTGACGATGCCGAAGCGGCGAGGGCCGAGTTCTGCCGGGGCGGCCGCGAAGTCGGCAAGGATGGAGGTGTAGGGCGAAGTCATGGGTGAAGGCCGCTCCAGCCCCCTCACGCCTGATGCAGCGCTTCGGCGATGGCCATGCGCCATGCCGCCGGGCCGTCCTCTACCCCGCCGGTGGCGGTTTCGACCCGCACGGTGCCGCGTTCCAGGCTGGGGTCAGGCTGGACTGTCCAGTCGGCGTGGAGGCGTGCGGAAACCAGCGCGATATCGGCGGGATGCAGGCGGACCACCCGTTCATCATCAGCGCGGGCGAGCATCGATACGGCGCGTTCGATGCGGCCCTCCAGCGCCACCACGTCCAGCGCCAGCGGGCCAAGCGCCACTTCGCACAGCGCCGCCACGGTATCGCGCAGGCGCAGGCGCAGATCCTCGGCCAGCGTCGCGTCGAGGCGGGCGAAGGACAGCGCGAGTTCCTCACGCGCGCGGTCGTCGGCCAGCAGGCGGGCGGCAGCCTCGGCGCTGGCGGCGGCGTGGCCTTCGGCATAGCCGCGCCCGTAAGTCTCGCTCAGGATGTCGGGGGCGTCGGCGGCCAGTTCGTGATGCGGGGCGATCATCTCGGGCAACCCGCAGAGCCGCGCGTTGGGGCGGAATGCCGGGGCCTGCCCCAGCGCTTCGGCCAGCGACAGCTTCGGGCGCGGGATGCCCATGGTGAAGCCCATGTCAGACATAGTCGTCGTCTCCCGAGGAGCCGAACACGATCGTCCCGTCTGCCGCCAGCTTGCGGGCCACGGCGACGACGGCCTTTTGCGCGGTGACCACGTCGGCCAGCTTCACCCGGCCGCGCGCGGCGATTTCATCGCGCACGCCATCGGCCGCGCGGCTCGACATGGCGCGGAAGAAGACCTCGCGCTCGTCTTCCGAGATGCCCTTGAGGGCATCGATCAGCGTTTCGTTCGGCACGTCGCGTAGCAGCGCGCCCATCGCCTGCGCATCGAGGACGAAGAGGTGTTCGAACTTGAACATCTCCTCCTCGATCTGGCGGGCGAGCAGCTTGTCGCGCTTGGTCAGCGCGCCCATGACGTGCTTTTCCGCGACCTTGCCGATGGAATTGATGATCTGCGCCGCCTCGCGCGCGCCGCCCATCTGCAGCGGGCGTTCGCCGTGCGCCTCGGATATCCGGCGCGAGAGCACTTCCTCCAGCATCTCCAGCGCATGGGGCGCGACGGGGCCGAGGGTGGCGATGCGGTGGACGATCTCGGGCTGAACTTCCGGCGGCAATCCGTGCATCACCGCGGCCGCCACTTCTGGGTCGAGCTGGATCAGCAGCACCGCGATCGCCTGCGGATGTTCGCCCTTCACCAGCGGGATCAGCGCATCGGGGGTAAGCCAGCGCGCCATTTCCAGCGAGGATGTCTGCGCCGGAGCGGCAGGGGCGATGCGGCGCATCATGTTCTCGGTCTTCACTTCGCCCAGCGCGCGGTTCATCATCGTGCGCACCTGACCCACGCGGTCATGGACGACGAGGCCCATCTTCTCGGTCTTTTCGACGAAGCCGGTGATGGCGCTGGCGATAACATCGGGGCCGATTTCGCCCAGCTGCACCATCTTTTCGCCCAGGAGGCGCAGTTCGTGCGGCTCCAGCGCGGAGAGGATGTGCGTGGTCTGGTCCTCATCAAGCAGCATCATCATGACCGCCGCGTTGTCGACGGGAGCCATGGGCGTAATCTCGGTCATCAGGCGGCTTTCTGGTCGTCAGGCGGGCTGAGCATCTGGCGAAGGACAAGGACGGCGCTGTCGGGCTTTTCGGCGACGAGGCGCTGGGCGATCTCAAGCTGGCGGGCGAGCAGTTCGGCGCGGCTGATCTCTACCGCGACGCCTGCCACGTCGCCGATTTCCGGCCGCGCGGTGATGGCGGCGGTGGTGGAGGGCAGGCTGTCGTCCAGCTGGACATCGCCCTTCTTGCCCTTCTTCGCCGGCTTGCCGCCGCGCATGGCGGTGATCATCGGGCGCACGCCCAGCAACAGCACCAGCAGCACCGCCAGCACCGCCGCGCCGTTGCGCACGATCATCGCGAACCAGTCCGTCTCGTAGAACGGGGTTTCCTCTACCGCGACCGGGGAGAAGGCGCGGGTGACGATCTTCACCGTGTCCCCGCGCTGCGGGTCGGCGCCGACCGCTGCGCTGACAAGCGCCTGCAAGTCCTGGATTTCCTGCGCCTTGGCGCCCTTCATGGCATCGGCGCTGATGGCCACGGCCACGGTCAGGCGCTTGATGTTGCCGGGGCCGGTTTCGGAAACCGAAACCTGGCGGCCCAGTTCGTAAGTGCGGCTGGAAGAGCTTTCGCCGTTCTGCGGAGCAGCGGCAGCATTGGGGGCGGGCGTTGCGGTGCCCTGCGGCGGACCGGGGACGGCCTGCGTCGCGGGCGGCGGCGTGTTGGACAGCGCGCCGGGGATGCCGCCTGCCTGTCCTGGCGCGGCGGTGGAGGATTGCTGCTGCTGTTCGGTGCGGACGACGCCGTCCTTGTCATAGCTTTCGCGCGCGGCAGTCACCTGATCCATGTTCAGTTCCACCTGCGCTTCGGTGGTGAACTTGCCGTCGCCCAGCATCGGGGTGAGCAGCTGGGACACCTGTTCGCGCAGCTTGGATTCCAGCCGTGCCTGCATGTCCAGCCGTTCGTTGTCGCCGTTGGCGCTGCCTTCGGACAGCAGCTGGCCGTGCTGGTCCACAACCCGCACCGCATCGGCCGAAAGGCCCGGCACCGACCCGGCGACAAGGTTGACGATCGCCGAAACCTGGCTTTGGCTGAGGTTGCGCCCCGAACGCAGGCGCACCATGACGGACGCGGTCGGCGCCACGTTGTCACGCACGAAGACTGATCGTTCGGCTTCTGCCAGATGGACGCGCACGGCCTCCACCCCGTCGATCTGGCCGATCGTCAGCTGCAGGTCGTGTTCGCGCGCAGAGCGCAGGCGCTGACCTTCCAGCGTGCGGCTGGCGCCCATCGGCAGCTTGTCCAGCACGGCATCGCCGCTTTCGGGCGTGGACAGCGCACCGTCTTGCGCCACCAGCATGCGCGCCTTGTAGTAATCGGCCTCCGACACCGTAAGCGCGCCGGTCTGGTTGTCGATCCGGTACGCGATCTGCGCCCCGTCCAGCGCCTCGGCCACGCCTGCGCGCTCGCTGTCGTCCAGCTGCGCATAGAGCACGCGCTGCGGGGTGGGGGCCATCAGGCTCCACGTCAGCGCGGCCCCGCCGATCGCGGACAGGCCGATGAACACCGGCAGCATCTTCTTCACGGCAGGCTGCTGGGTGATCGCGGAAAGCCGCGTCAGCACGCTGCCGCCGCCCGAAAATGCTGATGCAGGACCGCCTGCGGGGACGAGATCGGCCATCTAATCAGACTCCCATCCGCATGATGTCCTGGTAGGCGGACAGCAGCTTGTTGCGGACCTGCAGCGTGGCTTCGAAGGCGACGCCCGCCTCCTGCCGCGCCAGCATGACCTTGGCGACGTCGGTGACTTCGCCCTTTTCGTAAGCGACCGAGAGGTCTTCGGAACGCTGCTGCACGGCGCTGACGCCGTTCAGTGCGTTCTGGAGGGAAGAGGCGAAGCCGCCTGCAGGCCCTTCGTTTGCAGCGGGCTGGCTGGTCGCCTGCGCGGTGTGGATCTCGCGCAGGAGGTCGTTGCGCGAAATGATCTGCTGGCGCAGCGCAAGGATCTGCTGGATGCCGCCGCCTGTACCAATTCCGGGAAGGCTGTTCATCGGCCGCCTCCGAAGGCGGCAGAGCCGTGGGGTGCGCTATGGGAACGGGAGCCGATCTCGATCCCGGCCTCACGCATCGAAGCCAGGCGGTAGCGCAAGGTGCGTTCCGAAATGCCCAGTTCGCGCGCCGCGCGCAGGCGGTTGCCGCCACAGGCTTCAAGCACTTCGACGATATGGCGCGCTTCGGAATGCTGGACGATGCTGGACAGCTTGCGGGTGCCGCCATGATCGGCGCCGTCAGTGTCGGCCATCATCCCGGCCCCGCCGTGCGCCACCGCCAGACCGCCGATCGCCAGCGGGCTGATGAGCCGCGCCGGGCTGTCGAAAACGATGTGTTCGGGCGTGATCGTCGCGTTGCCGTTGGCGAGCAGCAGCGCGCGGCGCACCACGTTTTCCAGTTCGCGCACGTTGCCCGGCCAGGAATGCAGCTTGAGCATGGCCAGCGCGCTTTCGGTGAAACAAGGCGTGGTGCCGGGCGAGTGGCGCAGCGCCAGCGCGAAGGCCAGCGGGGCAATATCGTCCGCCCGTTCGCGCAAGGGGCGCAGGGTCAGCGGGAAGACGTTGAGGCGGTAATAAAGGTCGGCGCGGAAACGGCCCTCGGCCACTTCTGCGGGCAGGTCGCGGTTGGCGCAGGCGATGATGCGCACGTCGACCTTGATCGCCCTGGTGGAGCCGATCGGCACCACTTCCTGTTCCTGCAGCGCGCGCAGCAGCTTGGCCTGCAGCGGCAGGGGCAGTTCGGCGATCTCGTCCAGCAGCAGGGTGCCGCCGTCGGCCGCGCGCATGAAGCCTTCGCTGGCCGAAGTGGCGCCGGTGAATGCGCCCTTCTGGTGGCCGAACAGCATCGCTTCCAGCATCGTTTCGGGCATCGCCGCGCAGTTCACCGCGATGAACGGGCCGCTGCGGCGGTTCGAACGGGCGTGAATGAAGCGGCTGAGCACTTCCTTGCCGGTGCCCGTGGGGCCGTTGATCAGCACCGGGATGTCGCTGACGGCCAGCCGTTCGGCCAGCGCGAATACCGAAAGGCTTTCCGGGTCGGCGGCGATCGGGTCTTCCGGCCCGGCCATCGCGGCCAGGATCATCGCCAGCGAGGCTTCGCTGACCGGGTCGACATACGTGACGCAGGTGTGCTGCGCGCCTTCGCGCACGATCGCGGGCGCGGCGGCGCGCTCCAGGCTGATCCGGCGACTGCGCGGCTTGGCCGGACTGCGATCGTCAGCGGCCCGAAAATCGATTGCAGAAGTGTCGAAAAGAGAGGCCGCAATGGCGCTGGCGCGCTGCATCAGTGGGCCATGCAGGCGCAGCGTGTCGTTGGTGCCATGCAGTCCGGTCATGTTGCGCTCCTTTCGGGAATTAACCGTGTTCCGAAGTCGCTTATGCGGGTGGCACGGCAAAAAGAGCGGTAATTTAAGGGGGGGTAGGTTTGCGTAATCGCATCGGCGCGGCCGGGTGCTGCACGGGCCTCTCACGCGCGCGCGAGACACGCGGGGATACGCGCGATTCCGCCTCTTGCCTGCCGATCAAAGGAAAAACGCGGTGCCGGGACAGGCAGGCAGAGGGGTTGCGGCCGCGTTAAGAATTTTAAGGAACTTGCGCGGCGCGCTGGCCGGAGCGCCGGAAAGACGAGAATCGCCGCGCTCGATTCGTTTTCGCAAACGATTGTCGATGCCCCACTTAAACTTCGCCGCGTGCTGCCGGTCTAGTGGCTGGCGGCGCTGGAGACCCACCCGCCGGGACCAACGGGACTGTCACGGGAACACGCACAATGTCTGTCATCAACACCAATATCAGCGCGATCCGCGCTTCGAATGCTTCGAATTCGGCCAGCAAGGCTCTGGGCACGGCGATGGAGCGCCTGTCGACCGGCAA
>NZ_LYMM01000038.1 GCF_002896965.1 Novosphingobium guangzhouense | reverse complement strand
TTGCCGACGACAGGGTCGTGACACCCCGCAGGCTTGGGCCGATCACGATGAAGCTGGCGCAGAACGGTTACATTCGCTTCTTCGGCTTCCAGATGGGCTGGGGACGCTTCAGCGCCGGTTCCAACGGCTCGACGGCGGTGGACTTTGCAGAGGCATTCCCGACTGCATGCTTTTCCGTGGTCGCCAGCGGGTCCAGCGATACCAGCAGTGACGCAAAGGACAACTGGCCTGCCGTGCAGACCAGTTCGATCACCCGCACCGGCTTCAGCGTCTTCAACGCCAACGATAATTCCGACAACTGCGCCTACATCGCGGTGGGGTACTGAACATGGCCAAGATCACCGCCCTTCCCCGCATTCCCGATGGCGAGGCTTCCGGCACCGAACTGCTGCCCCTTGTCAAAGGGGGCAAGACCATGGCCGCGCCGGTCGTGGAAATCGTCACCCCTGCCGTAAAGCCCTTCGCTGACGCTGCCGCGCTGGCAAAGGATCAGGCGGCCGACCTCGTCCGCCCGGAAAACATCTTCATCGACGCTGATCCTGCAGCCGTCAAAGCCCAGCTTGCAGAGGGCACGTACTTCAAGCTGGTCAGCACCCTGACCGGGATCCGCAACAACATCCCCGACTGGCGCCTGACGCTGGATGGCCGGGACCTGTCCGGTGCGATCCGCCCGCGCCTCATCTCTCTGACCCTGTCGGAGAAGCGGGGGGATGAGGCCGATCAGCTGGATATCGTGCTCAGTGATGATGACGGTATGCTGGCAATCCCGCCTGAGGGCGCAGTTCTTCGCGTCCATCTGGGCTGGCTACAGGGCTGCGACGTCACGCCGGGCCTGATCGATAAGGGCAGCTTCAAGGTGGACGACGTTACGCACAGCGGCCCGCCTGATCAGATTACTATCAAGGCGCGGGCGGCAGACTTCACCAGCGAGATCCGAAACCGCCGTGCACACAGCTGGTCGAACACCACGCTGGGCGCTGTCCTGCGCGATGTTGCCGGGCGCAATGGCCTCTCGGCCCGCATCGCGCCTGCTCTGGCGTCGATCGCGCTGCCGACCCTCAGCCAGAGCCGGGAAAGCGACGTCGCGTTCCTGCGCCGTCTGGGGCAAGAAAATGATGCGGTCGCAACGATCAAAGACCAGCACCTGATCTTCGCGCCGAAGGGTGCCGGGCAGACCAGCGACGGCCGGGCGCTTCCCACGCTCACCATCCGCCGACGCGACGGTGATGGGCACTCATGGCAGCGTCAGAAGCGTGATGGGCAGGAAGGTGTCTCGGCCTGCTGGCACGATCGCAAAGCTGCGAAGAAGCAGACGGTGACCGAGGGCAAGGCGGACGGCGCCAAGAAGCTGCGCAAGGTCTACCCGGACGAGGCATCCGCGAAGCGCGCGGCGAAGGCGGAACAGCGCCGTCTCCAGCGCGCGCCGGCCACTCTCGACGTCACCCTCGTTCTCGGCCGTGCCGATGCCTATCCTGAGGCGCGCGCGACCGTGGCCGGTTTTAAGCCGGAGATCGACGCGACAGTGTGGCTGATTTCAGAGGTGACCCACCGACTGGGCAAAGGCGGCGGGTTTAGAAGCGATTTGAAGATGGAGACGTCATCTTGAAACGCGCGCTTTAGTCTCTACGCCGATCCTCACGCCGCGCCCTTGCCTCTATCAAACGCTGAGGCTCAGTATAAACTCGCTCAAGCAGAACGCGCGAAAAGTCTAATAAATCTTCAGCGTCAATTTTTGCGAGCGAACCGTCATGTGCCGCATCGTTACCGTCTTCTCGCACGCAATCTGCAATCTCACGTAATGGCGCGGGCAAGCGTCCTGTTTCAAACAGCCATGCAAGCCGATCGTACAATCTAGTCCGTTGAGCGCGGTTAGGGCCGCCTTCCTGGTCCGTAGATGGTAAAAGCGACTTTGTAGTCATGTCTAATACAAGACGAAACATCGCACCGGCAGCGTTGTAGCATGCCAGAGACAGGCAAGTAGCGCCCTCCCTAAATATGACTGCAACATCATCCGGCACATGATCCGGAGCGCAAATTGTAGAATTATCTTTAACTGAAACATAATCCATAATGAAAAAATGATCATTTAAATTAGCAGAACTAACCCATGCAGTATTTTCTTTGTACTTACTTCTAGAAAAATGATTAATAAGAAAAATAACAAAAACTGTTGCGCTTTTGCAGTGCCTACATACCGCCGGCACCTCATATTTATCTTGCCAGTCATTGTCAGTGCCAATAAAGTTTCGGCCAATGACGTCGAACGTTATTTTTTTCGTGGAACAGCGCGGACAATCGTGGGTAAGTGTCGGCATCACTTTACTTTCATTTTTAAAGACGTCCCATGCAAGTGCTCGGGGCACATCATGTTACCCTTTCGTTTTTGCACGCTTCAGTTTAAACAGCTCCTTTGCGGGTCACGCCTCAGATGGGCTTCTTTTCCGCCAGCGTCGGCACCTCAATATCCACCAAATCCCAACCCAGCCCATCGCGCTTGAAGATCAGCGACGGCACCTTTTCACCGTCCTTGGCCTTGGGCCGGGCGATGAACCTGTCCAGCCCGCGACGGTCGATCTCCCACTCGGCTTCCTCGCGCGTGCTCTGATCGGCCACCGACTTGTCGGGATCCTTCATCTTCCCGCTTTCAACCATCACTTTAATGCCGTCTGGCGACACGACCCCGTCGATCATCGGGTCTATGATGGCGCCCGCAAAGGCCATGCCCATCGCGGCGAAGGGGTTGTCCTTCTCCTTCGCCATTTCGGCGACCATCATCGCGCGCATCTGGCTTTTCAAGGATTCGCGGATGGCAGGGAAATCGACGCGCTCGCGCAATTCATCCTTGTCGCCTGCCAGCGCTGCCTCCCGCAGTCCCTGCATCGCCATACCGGGTGACAGCCAGTACCAGGCACCTGCCGCTACGATAAGCGCGGCAATGCCGGCTAGAATCGCCTTCTTCATATAACCCCCGTTCAAAATCTTTGAACGGGGTAGGGCGCGGCGACATGCGCTGTCTACTGACAATAGCTGTCGAACATCGCCTATTCTGCTGCCGGTTGCCCCTCCCCGGTCAGGACATTGACCATCACTTGAAAGAAACGCAGCAGATCCCGCTCGTCCTGGGAAAGCCATATAGCGCGGTTTCTTCCAGCGCCTGACGTACATCATCCTCACTAGCCTGTAGCAGCAGGTCCTTCATAATCATTTTTATTCCCCGGTTCGCCACAGGCAAGGCTCTCTTGGCCGGGTGAACATATTCCAATGCTGTTGCCGATCAAACGATGATCCAGACCAACAGCAATTTGCCGCGTGTAAAAATCCTACACGCATAGGAAATTTCCTCTTCCCTACACGCGAACGGATTGCCAATACCAGAACGAATCGGGAACACGTTGAGGCGCGCTGGAGTGAGTGATGACGTATTACGACTGACGCCGGGATGCGAGCAATCGTGCCTGCGGTGTTCGATCAGTTGCGCGACGGCGGTTGCTGTCCGCGATCATCTTTGGCGTCAGCTGGAGGATGCCCGCCGAGAGGCCGCGTTGCGCCCATCTCCGCATCAATCACGGCAGGTCCGATTGCTCCAAAGCCAACTGGTAGCTGCTGAGCGAGAATGCGCGCGGCTTCAGCCCGCGATGCTTCCGCCGGTATCAGCGCCAGCAACGTTTCAAACATCGCTGCAAGCGCGGCTTCACTAGGCATTACCGCCTGCACGGTGAAATATGTCACTGCTGGCCGGGCCGCTTCCACTGCCCGCGCTTCGGGCTCCGCCTCTGCATCGCTGAGACCTGCCAATGCCATTACGTCCGCAGGCTCCACGCCTCGGCGAGAAAGAACGGCCGCGATCTGTCTAGTCAGGTCTAACGGCAATTCCCGCTTTTTGAAGCGCTTGGGATCCTCGAAATACGCGTAGCGGGAATGACCGATGCCAAGCTCCTCCGCCATGGCGCGAATCGACAGAGGCGGAACCGCAGATTTCCGCAGTTCTTTGAGGCGAGTGTTCACTGAAACTGTCACTCGGCGAGCCATGCAAAAATTTTGCACATCGTCTGCGTAAATTATGACTTGATTGCCGTGTACTTTTTTTGCACACAGTTGGTTATGAAACGGCTCACCTCAATTTTCGACCTGTTCGGCGGCATCCGTCCGATGGCTCGCGCCCTCGGCGAAAGCCCCAGCAAGGTCATGGCGTGGAAGCGCGCCGGGCACATTCCGGCCCAGAAGCAGGCCGAAGTGCTGGATAAGGGCCTCGCCCTCGGCATCGCGCTTACTGCCGAACATCTCATCTTTCCCCGTGGCCGCCCTTCGGATGTCGCAACCACCCTAACGGCCACTCCCGCTCCCGTCGCTTGCGATCGGCAACCAAAAACGCAAACGACGGGAGCGGGCGAATGACAAAGCCTCGGGATCCCGTATCTTTCTCTATGGCGATCACAACTGTCGCGGGCCTGATCGGGTGGGAAGAAGCGGCCCGCGTCACCGGCCGCAAGGTCCGTACCGTCCGCCATTGGAGCGAGAGCGACAACGGCGGGACGCCGACGTTGCAGCAGGCCGCTGCCCTTGACCGTGCCTACATCGCCGCAGGCGGTGGCTATGCGCCCATCGCGGACAGCTTCACCCGGCAGATGGAAATCGTGATGGCCGATCAGGATGCCTGTCGCATCGCCCTGGCCAACGACGTGGCCCTGTTTTCTCGCGAGACGGGCGACGCCCTGAGCCACTGCATCCAGGCGATGCAGCCGGGCGCGTCACCGGCCCTGATCTACCGCGCCATTGCCGAAACCGAGGAAGCCGACGCGGTCGTACCGCGACTCCTTGGCCGTCTGAAAGCCCTTCTGCCCGGCAATGGTGCCGTGCGCGAAGCCATTGGGGAAAAGAAGTAATGTCGGGGCGTCCGATCCAACTTCCACATGTGTGCTGTCCGGCTTGCGGAGGCCGGGCATTTGCGCGGTCGGCAGGCAAGACAAGCCTCACCTTCCGTGAGGTCTACTTCACCTGCCGCAATCCTGATGCATGCGGGCATCAGTTCGTGGTGGAGATGACCGCCACCCGGACCACGAAGCCCAGCCGCTACCCGGCGCCCAAGCACAAGTTGCCGATGACGACGTGGCGTGAAGCAGCGAACGATCGCGCAGCCAACGATGACGGTCCACCCGACAAACCGAAATCAAGCGCGGCCGTCACCTGAACTGACGGCCGCGCCCAACTGACTTCCTGATTTTGATGCCTTCGAACCCGGCTCGCTTCCGGGAACGCCCCAGCTTTGCCTACTTACCGGAGCCTCTCCATGCATCTCACCAACCATAGCCACTTCGGCGCAGCGCTCCAGCAGCCACGCCGACAATCGGGCTCATCACCGTCTCTCCTGGCCGCATGGCGCGATCTGTGGCGCAGCCTGCCATACGACATTCGCCGCGACACCATCGCGCTGTTCTGCTTGACCCCGACGCTGCTGGAAGCCTTCGCCTTCGCTTGGGTGATGCTGCCGTGATCCAGATTTCCCAGCTGATGCGAGAAGGCCGCGACGCGGTGATCGCAGAGAAGTTCCGCGACGGTCGCCCCGCCACCAATCCCTACGGCCCCCATTCGAAGCGCCGCGTCTTCTGGCAGCGCGGCGCCGACGAAGCGCGCTCCCGCGCCGATGCCGTCCTGCAGATCGGAGCCTGATCCATGGACATGCGCGAAGACATCCGCCGGGCTTTGCTGCCCCTGCTCAAGGCCGACTTCAAATGGAAGAAGCAGACCGGCACATGGCTGCGCCAAGGCAAGTGCCCGGATTGCAACGAGCATTCCGTATTCACCCATGAGCAGAACCCATGGGTGATGAGTTGCGAACGCACCAACAAGTGCGGTTGGCAGGGATCTTCCCGCGATCTCTATCCCGAGATTTTCGATACGTGGTCGAACCGCTTCAAGGCGACGCCTGAGAACCCCACCGCCGCAGCGGATGCCTATCTCAGCGACGCACGGCGGCTCAACCTGCTCGGCATGCGCGACGCATATTCGCAGGAATATTATCGCGACGAGGCGCGCCGGATCGGATCGGCCACGGTCCGCTTCCCGCTCCCCGGCGGTAGCTGGTGGGAACGCCTGATCGACCAGCCCGGCCGGTTCGACCGCAAGGCCCGCTTCGCGCCCGGCAAGACCTACAAGGGGCAGGCGTGGCAGCGACCCGACGTGTCGATAGAGGACATGGCCAACGCGCCCAGCATCTGGTTCGCCGAAGGCATCTTCAACGCATGGGCGCTGGAGCAGGCCGGACAGCGCGCCGCCTCGACGATGTCGAGCAACAACTACCCGGCTGAGTTCCTACGTCAGCTGCGCACCCACATCGCCGCATCGGACACCCCGTACCGCAAGCCCAAGATCGTCTTCGCCTTCGACGTAGGCGCAGCCGGCACCAAGGCGAGCCGCGATTTCGTGGAGAAGGCGACGAAGGAAGGATGGGACGCTACCGCCGCCCAGCCCATGGGCGAGGATGAAAGCGGCAAGGAACTCGACTGGAATGACCTGCTCGGCTTCGACCGCCTGGGCGAAGCGGACCGGGCCGAATACCTTTGGCACGGCAAGGTGCTCCTCGCTGCAAATGCGCAGGAAAAAGCGTTCCTAATCTGGGACAAGCACCGCTGGAACAGCTTCCACTTCACCTTCGGCAACCGCACGTACTGGTGCTCGATCGACATAGCGGTCGTACAGGAGAAGATTGACGAATACCGCCGGGGCCGCACCCGCGAGTTGAAGGAGATCGACAAGGACGAAGAAGCCGCAATCCGCGAGAAGGCCTCGCTTGAGGCGCTTTCGGTCGAGGAGATCGCCAACTGCGCCTTCCGCGTCCTGTATCGGCAGCGGGACGAGGCGACCGACGAGACCAAGTTCTATCTCAACATCAGCTATCCCAGCGGTAAGCGTCCGTCGGTGAAGGGCGATTTCACCGCCGCCCAGCTACGCAAGGCATCGAACTTCGAAGATCGCCTGTTCGCCTTTGGTGGCGTCTGGACCGGCAGCGGCCTTCAGCTGACCCGCATCCTGCAGCAGCAGACCCCTGACCTGCCCGACGTCCGCCCGCTCGGCTTCACCGGCTATTGCCGTGATTCGCAGACCTACGTCTTCGGCCCGATCGCCGTCGCCGGTGGCCGCGTCTATAAGCCCAATGAGAACGAGTTCTTCCAGATCGGCAAGAAGGCCCTCAAGCTGGGCACGTCGGAAAAGCTGCTCGATATCGACTATGACGCGGATCAGCTGGACGTCAGCTGGCTCCCGCATCTCTGGACCGCCTACGGCGCCAAGGGCATCGTCTGCCTGACCTTCTACTTCGCCTCCCTGTTCGCCGAGCAGGTCCGGGCCGAAATGAAGAGCTTCCCGTTCCTCGAAATGCACGGCCTGCCCGGCACCGGCAAAACCACGCTGGTGGAGTTCCTTTGGAAGCTGCTGGGGCGTGAGAACTACGAGGGCTTCGACCCTGCCAAGGCCACGCCCGCCGCCATGGCGCGCAACCTCGGCAAGGTCGGTAACCTGCCCGTCGTCCTGATCGAAGGCGACCGCCGGGAAGAGGCCAGCCACGCCAAGCGGTTCGAGTGGGAAGAACTGAAAACCGCCTACAACGGCCGGTCGGTGCGCTCACGCGGCGTCAAGAACGGCGGCATGGAGACGTTCGAGCCGCCTTTCCGTGGCGCCATAATCATCGAGCAGAACGAGCCGGTGAATGCCTCGCGAGCAGTGCTGGAACGTATCATGTCGCTCGGCTTCGACATGTCGGGCTGGTCGCCAGATACCAAGGTCGCAGCCGAGAAGCTTGAACAGTGGCCGATCGAGAAGGTGTCCGGCTTCATCGTCCACGCCACGAAGCGCGAGGGCGAGGTTCTGGCCCGCTTCCGACAGGCCTTCGCGCAGTATGAAGCTGAATTGCTGGGCATGCCCGCGATCCGCACCAACCGTCTGGCTAAGACGCATGGTCAGCTGCTCGCGTTTCTGGACGCTATGCGCACCATCGTGCCGCTGACAGATGACCAGCAGGCCGCGACGGCCCGCTTTGTCGTCGAGATTGCCACGACGCGGCAGACTGCCGTCAACAGCGAAGACCCTGTGGTCAGCCTGTTCTGGGAGCGCTTCGACTACCTCGAAGAGAACGAAGACCGGGTCGCCACTGTCGGCCACATCAACCACCATCGCCGCCACGACGAAGGCCTGATCGCCGTCCGCCTGAACGAGATGGAGGCCCGCTGCGCCGACAAGCGCTTGGCGCTGCCCACCCACGCCGAACTCATCCGCGCGCTGAAAACCTCGAAGAACCGCCGCTTCGTCGAAGTCACTGCGGTCAATTCGCGAAACGACAATGTCGGCGCCGTCCGCTGCTGGGTCTTCGAAGACCGCAGCCGCGCCGCCGGTCACCGCAAATCCTGAAAATCGAAAGGACGATCATGCGTACCGTACCTTCGCTGCTGTCCATGCTGGATGATCCCGAGGCTATGCCGCCGCCACCGCTCCCCGCGCCGGTCATGCCATGGGACTACATCCGGATGCGCCGTCTCGCCGCTGGCAAGACGATCGAGGAAGCATCGCGCCCGTTCTGGCACCATGATGAACATCAGGCCGACGTCGAGCGCAACATGCGCCAGATCGAGGCCGTGGGCTTCCGAGTGAAGCGCCTGTGGGACATGTCCCGCTCATACCGCCTCAACGGCACAGTTTACCGCCAGCTGTGCGACACCCCGCCCGAACAGCACCCGCGCCTGTGCCGGGCCTGCGGATGGGACGAGTGGTCTACTCAACTGGATACCGAGGGCCTCGACTGCACATGGTCGGCCCACGATCCCGAGATCTGCACCCTGTGCGATCAGATCAAGCGCAAGAAATTCCAGCCCCGCCCGGCCAACACCCAGCCTTCAACCAACCCGCGCAGCGCCAACCAGCGCGCCGCCTGACCTCAAGGAATTCCCATGTCCGAAACCAACGGCCCCGAAGATCGCCTGCGGCTGCTGATCGAGCGGATCGAGCGCCTGGAAGAAGAGAAGAAGGGCATCAGCGACGACATCCGCGATGTCTACAACGAGGCAAAGGCGGTCGGTTACGACGTCCCCGCCATGAAGCAGATCGTGAAGATCCGGCGCATGCTGCCGGAAAACCGGCGCGAACTGGACATGATCCTCGATACCTACAAGTCCGCACTGGGGATCGACTGATGCGCCGCCACCGCATGGATACCGTCCATCCGCTTGGCTGTACGTGCAGGGCCTGCGCCCCGCGCGCCTGCCGTGATCACCGCATCGATATGGCCATCAAAGGCGCCACCCGCGCCCTGTTCCTGATCGCCGCCATTATGATGATCCCGTTCATCATCGCGCACGCGCTCGCCAGCGCGAAAGGAGAAAGCCGATGAGGTTCCTCTACCTCGAACCCGCCAACGACTGGACGGACGACACCGTGGAAGAGCGCCTGCGCGTCTGCGCAGAGGCACTATACGCCCACCAGCTGATCAACGATCGCCGCTTCAACGAGATCACCACCGGAATAACGAAGCGCGCCGATCGCCAGCGCGACCTGCGCGCCCGCAACCGCCTTGGCCCCGCCGTGCGTCAGGACGGTGTGGCATGACGAAGCGCCCCGCCACGTTGAAGAGCGTCAAGAACTGCCCGCCCGCGCGTGATTCCCGAGGAACACCGTTCGCGCTGACCTTCTGGGTTCACCTCGCAGCAAGATCGCGACCAAGGCAGAAAGGAAAATGGCGGCGTGACTACTCAACAGCCCGAAAGGCTCCTGAAAATCAGCGAGGTCATGGATCGAACTTCGCTGTCCCGCGCGCACATTTACACCCTAATGTCGCGCGGTGACTTCCCCGCGCAGCGCAAACTCGGCCACCGCTGCGTACGATGGGTCGAGAGCGAAGTAGATGCCTGGACGCGTCGCGTCGCCACATAATCTCTCAGCGACCGGGTTTGCCCGGCCCGGTCGCCGCAAATCGCATGGGCTGACCAATGTGCATCCCTGCCGGCCACATATCCACGATTAGCAGGCTGGCCCATTCCTCTGCGATTTCGCGTCTGCGCGGCATATAGGCTGCCCGATTATAGGCGCCCTCGACCTTGTTGGCAGGAACGTGCGCCAGCATTAGATCGATGATCGCTCGATCGGGCGACGCGCCAGTGTGCCCGGCCGCCTTCCATTCGCGCTCTACCCGTTCATTCATGATCGTCGAGAAGGCAGATCGGAACCCATGCGGAACGTGCCGCTGGTAATATCCCGCCCGGATTAGCAATGCCCGTAAGGTATTTTCGCTCATAGGCCGGTGGGCATGGCGATCGGACGGAAACACAAGATCAATGTCGCCGGTCAGGGAAATCATTGCGCGCAGCACGTCTACCGCTTGCGGAGCCAACGGGACAAGGTGATCCCCGCTTTCCTCCCCTTTCCTATCCGCGTCGCCCTTCATTCGGTGGGCGGGTATGCGCCATAGTGGCATCTTTCCGTCCAGATCCTCGAACTCGCACCAACGTGCAGCATGCAATTCATTCGGCCGTACCGCCGTCAGGGCCAGAAGCCTAAGCGCAAGCTTGGTCGATGCACGACACCGCTCTGCCTCGGCACATACAAGCATCTGTCGAAGGGCATCCAGATCGGTGATTGCCGGTTGCGGCTTGGCCTTCGGCTTCTTCGGCAACGCAATTGCGAGGCTGGCTGCCGGATCCCGCTGCGCCTGCCCCTTGGCGATGGCGTATACGAAGATGGCGCTGATCCGCTGCCGCGTCCGATGTGCCGTCTCGATCGCTCCCCCATCCACGATCCTTTGCAACAGCCCCAACACCTCCGGCGCCTCGATATCCTCGATCGCTCGATGGCCCAACACCGGGTACACCGCCTTGTCCAGGCAATCGGCCACATCCTGCGCATGCACCTTCGACCAGCGCCCCGTCTGCAGCTTGTGCCATGCTTGGCCGACGTCCTTGAATGTCGGGCGCATATCGGCCTCTGCAGGAGCCCTTTCGAACAAATCGATTGGTCGGGGCTCCACGCCCTTTGCTAAAAGTTCCTTGGCCCGATCCCTCGCGTCCCGCGCATCTTTCAGGGAAATCGCCGGATAGCGCCCGATCGTCAGCGTCTTCTGCACCGGCTTGCCCTTGGCATTGCGGCCGAACTGGTAATTCATGCGCCACGCGCGACCGCCAACGGGGGAGACGTGCAGATAAAGCTGCTCGCCGTCCGAAAGCTTGTAGGCTTCCCCGGTGCCCTTGGCGTTGCGAACCTTCGCGTCGCTCAGCGAGCCCATACCATACTCCCCGAATCGCGTACCATAGATCATGCCATATGGCAGAGCCGATGCACGAGAACAAACGAGGACAATAGCAGACACAGCGCACACGCCGAAGCGCTCAAAAATGGCTGAAATCAGACGTTTAAGGAAGTTTGCAGACTAGCTGCTGGCGGAGCGGGAGGGATTCGAACCCTCGATACGCTTTTGACGTATACTCACTTTCCAGGCGAGCGCCTTCGACCACTCGGCCACCGCTCCGCATGCACTGGTAAGGAGGCGGCCACTAGCGAGTCGCGGAGGGTTTCGCAAGCGGTGTGGTGATGGCATGAAGCGTTCATGCGCACTTTCTTCGCCTCGCTCACGCTTGCGGCCCTGTCTGTCCCCGCGTTGGCGGCCGACAAGGCCCCCGTAACGTCCCCTGTCACCCCCAACGATGTCATTGATGCCGCCCCTGCCTCAGACTGGCAGCGTATCGCGCCGGGCGACCTGATGGTCATGGATTTGACGCCCGATGCCAAAGGCAGCGCGCGGCGGGTGGTGATCCAGCTGATGCCCGCACCGTTCTCGCAAGGTTGGGTCGGCAATATCCGCAAGCTGGTCGCCGCGCACTGGTTCGACGGGATCGCGGTAGTGCGGGTTCAGGACAATTACGTCGTGCAATGGGGCGATCCCGATGGCGAGACGCCGGGGAAGGCCAGGGCGTTGCCCGGCGGATTAGCCAAGCCGACCGAGCAGGACTACGTTGCGCGGCTCGACGAGCGCCTACTTTCGAAATTCATGCAACGCAGCCAGGAAGAGGCCAGCCGAACCGCGAGCATTCCGACCAATCCGGATTCCTATCTGCGTGGCGGCCTTACCGTGTTCGATCAGGGCTGGCCCCTCGCTACCGACGGGCGCACCGGCTGGCCCGTCCACTGCTACGGCATGGTCGGCGTTGGCCGAAATCTTTCGCCCGATACCGGCACCGGGGCGGAGCTTTATACCGTGATCGGACAGGCGCCGCGCCAGCTGGACCGCAACATCGCGCTCGTCGGGCGGATCATCGCGGGGATGGAGCACTTGTCCTCGCTGCCGCGCGGAACGGGCACGCTGGGCTTCTACGAAACGCCGGGAGAGCGCACACCGATCGTCTCGGTGCGGATGGGTAGCGACGTGGCGAACCTGCCCGCTTACGAATACCTCTCCACCGAAAGCGCCAGCTTCGCAGCCTATGTCAACAAGCGGGCAAACCGGAAGGACAGCTTCTACATCCAGCCCGCGGGCGGCGTGGATATCTGCAACACGCCGGTGCCGATCCGAGTGGCAAAGCGATGAGCACGTATAGCGAGCATCTGCACCACACCGGCCGCCTGTGGCGCTGGACCGGCGGGGCGAACAACGGCACCTGGCACTTCCTCACCATCGACGGCGCGGCAGGAGAGGCGCTTTCGGGCACCGCGATCATGCGCAAGCTGGAAGGCTCGGCGCGCGGGTTCGGATCGCTCAAGGTCAAGGCGCGGATCGGCGGGACCGACTTTGCGACTTCCGTGTTCCCCAGCAAGTCTGACGGCGGCTGGCTGCTGCCGGTCAAGGCCGCCGTGCGCAAGGCCGAGGGTATCGGCGAAGGCGATGACGTCGACGTTTCGCTGACGTTCTGAGCGGCCCTCCCCAAGCAAGCTCGGGGAGGAACTAGATCCGTTCGGCGTCGGCCACCGCGTCGCTGGCGCGCAGGGCGCCGACGATGCGGGTCAGGTGCGCAAGGTCGGACACTTCAAGGTCCACCTCGTAAGTGCCGAAGGGCTCATCGCGCTGGGTCATCTGAAGGTTGGTGACGTTGGCGCGGTTGCTGGCAAGGATCTGCGTTACTTCGGCCAGCGTGCCGGGGCGGTTGTAGAGGATCAGCCGCAGGCGTCCGACCGCGCCGGTGGTTCGTTCACCCCATGACAGGTCGAGCCAGTCGGCATCGACCCCGCTCGCCAGGGTCATGCAGTCGATCGCGTGGACTTCCACCTTGTGGTCGGGACGGCGCAGGCCGACGATACGGTCGCCGGGGACGGGATGGCAGCATTCCGCCAGTTCGAACCCAACGCCGGCGGTGAGCCCGCGGATCGAAATCGCACGTTCGGTGCGGGTCCACTCCTGATCGTCGGGCAATTCCGCGGTGCTGCCCGGAACCAGCGCCTCCATGACCTGACGGTCCGACAACCGGCCTGAGCCGATCGCGAACATCAGGTCTTCCTCGTCCCGCAGGTCCAGCCGTTCGATCGCGTGGGTGAGCGCTTTCTTGCCCACCTTCTGCGGCAGGCGGCCTGCGATCTCGTCGTAGAGCTTGGAGCCGATTTCGGCCACTTCCGCGCGTTCCTTGGCACGCACGGCGCGGCGGATGGCGGCGCGGGCCTTGCCGGTGACGACGAAGCCCAGCCACGAAAGCTGCGGCTCGGACGTGGTGCTCTTGATGATTTCCACCACGTCGCCGTTGGCCAGTTGCGTGCGCATCGGCACATGGCGTCCGTTGATCTTCACGCCGACAGCGGCATTGCCCAGATTGGTGTGGACGGCATAAGCGAAGTCCACCGCCGTCGATCCCTTGGGCAGCTGGAACAGCGCACCCTTGGGCGTGAAAGCGAAGATGCGATCCTGATAGATCGCCATCTTGGTGTTTTCGAGCAGTTCCTCGGCGTCGTGGCTGGCATCGACGATCTCGATCAGGTCGCGCAGCCAGCCGACCTGCCCGTCCGGCCGCGACCCACCCTGCTTGTAGGCCCAGTGGGCGGCAAGGCCGAATTCGTTGAGGCGGTGCATCTCACGCGTGCGGATCTGCACTTCGATGCGCATGGAACGCTGGAATATCAACGCGGTATGCAGGGACTGATAGCCGTTCGACTTTGGCGTCGAGATGTAGTCCTTGAAGCGGCCGGGGATCATCTGCCAGGACTGGTGCAGCACACCCAGCGCGCGGTAGCAGTCGTCCACATTGTCCGTCAGGACGCGGAAGGCCATGATATCGGTGATCTGTTCGAAGTTCACATGGCGTTCGGCCATCTTGCGCCAGATCGAATAGGGGTGCTTCTCCCGGCCGGAGACTTCGACGTTCAGCCCCGCCTCGGCCAGCACCTGCTTGATCGAAAGCGCCAGTTCGTCGACCTGCCCGCCCTCTTCGCTGCGGATCTGCGCAAGGCGGCCGGTGATCGTTGCGTAGCCTTCGGGCTCCAACTGCTCAAACGCCAGCAACTGCATTTCGCGCATGTATTCATACATACCCACGCGTTCGGCCAGCGGAGCGTAGATATCCATGGTTTCGCGGGCGATGCGGCGGCGCTTCTCCTCCTTCTTGATGTAGTGGAGGGTGCGCATGTTGTGCAGGCGATCAGCCAGCTTGACGAGCAGGACGCGCAAGTCCTCGCTCATCGCGAGCAGAAACTTGCGCAGGTTTTCCGCCGCGCGTTCGCTCTCGGTCATCACTTCGATCTTGGAGAGCTTGGTGACCCCGTCGACCAGCCGCGCCACGTCCGGGCCGAACAGCTTCTCGATCTCATCGATAGTGGCGAGGGTATCTTCCACTGTATCGTGAAGCAGCGCAGTGATGATCGTCTGCTGATCGAGCTTCAGCTCGGTCATGAGGCCCGCGACTTCAACCGGGTGGCTGAAGTAAGGGTCGCCACTGGCGCGTTTCTGGGTGCCGTGCTTCTGCACGGTATAGACGTAGGCACGGTTCAGGAGGGCCTCATCGGCCTCCGGCGCGTATTCCTTGACGCGTTCGACGAGTTCGTACTGGCGGAGCATGCTGACCTGTCATGTCAGGTTTTATTGCATCGCGACAAGAGGCGCGAGCATGGAATGCATATTTTGCAACGGGAAAACGGTGCACCAGCCATGCACCCAGCGATACTCAAAGGTACCATAACGGCACCTGACCCACCCATGGTCACGGATTCAATCGTTTTCACAAGGCAAGTTACGTAAGGGAATTGTTAACCATCCAGGAACCACGTCGCTGCACAATGGCAGGCGAACCGGATGGCGCACTCTTTCACCCCCCATCGCGGCGCCTCCGGTTCGCCCTGCCCCCGTTCAGGCACGGCAGCATGTTGCGGCGGGGGGGAACGGATTCGAAAAGGGTAGCCGATCTCATGGCGGACATCGACGATTTCGCGACCAGCGAGCGGCCCGACTGGCTCAAGGCACTGGCACGGCGGGCGTCCATTGCTTCGGAAGCGGCGGCTGGGGACAGCGCACAGCAGCAACAGCGCGCGCCGCGCGTGCGCACGCTGATCAAGGCCGTCATCGGCGGCGACGGCCGCGCCGGAGAGGACGTGATCGTGCGCAACGTGTCACCCGGCGGCATGTGCATCGCATCGCGCACGATGCTCCCCAGCATGGGCGAGATGCTGCGCGTGTCGCTGCCCGGACAGGCCGATCTGCAGGCGCAGGTGCGCTGGGTCGGCAAGGGTGAGTTCGGCGTGCTGCTTACCGGCGGCAGCGGCCTTGACGTCGATCGCATCCAGTCCACCAATCGCCAGCGCAACGCCGGTTTCGCGGCTGCGCTTGAACGGTTGCTGGGCGTCCGGCCGCAGGAGCCGCGCCCCTCCGCAGGTGCCCGCGCCTTCTGAACCTGCCAGCTTGACCACCCCGGCCTTGACCACCCCGGACCTGTGACCGATAGTGTCCGGGTGAGCGAGATCATCGTCGACCCGTCCCCCGGTTCCAACGCCTCTGCAGTGCTTCCTGCGCGACCCGAGGCGATCCGGCTCGATCCGGCAACCACAGCCGTGATTGTGGTCGACATGCAGAACGCCTATGCCTCCAAAGGCGGATATGTGGATGAGGCGGGCTTCGATGTCGCGCCTGCCGCCGCCGCCATCGGGCGCATCGCAGAGGTGCTGGACACCGCCCGCGCGGCGGGAATGACGGTGGTGTTCCTGCAAAACGGCTGGGATGCGGACTACGCGGAGGCCGGCACCCCGCTCTCGCCAAACTTCCACAAGTCCAACGCGCTCAAGACCATGCGCAAACGGCCCGAACTTTCCGGCAAGTTCCTTGCGCGTGGGGGCTGGGATTATGAACTGGTCGATGCGCTGACGCCCAAGGAGGGCGACCTGCGGGTCCACAAGCCGCGCTATTCGGCCTTCTTCAATTCTCAGCTCGATTCCGTGCTGCGCGCACGCGGCATCCGCACGCTGGTGTTCACCGGCATCGCCACCAACGTCTGCGTCGAATCGACCCTGCGCGACGGCTTCCACCTCGAATATTTCGGCGTGCTGCTGGAGGATGCGACGCATCACCTCGGCCCCGATTTCATCAGGGAGGCCACCGTCTACAACGTCGAGAAGTTCTTCGGCTGGGTCAGCACGGTCGCCGATTTCCGCACCGCCGTAAGCCAGCTGCCGCCCCCCGAGAATCAGAAGGATCAGTGACGATGCCCTTCCAGGCCGTAAACCCGCCCGAATTCCCCACCCCGATCGCGCCTTACTCGGCCGGGGCGAAAGCGGGCAACGTGCTTTACGTTTCGGGGATGCTGGCGCTGGGCGAAGGCGGCACGGTGCTGCACGTGGGTGATGCGGCGGGGCAGACCCGGCACGTGCTGGAAGCGATCCGGATCACCGTAGAGGCTGCGGGCGGCACCATGGCCGACGTCGCCATGAACCACATCTTCCTCAAGGACATGGCCGACTACGCCGCGTTCAACGCCGTGTATGCCGAGTATTTCCCCGGCGACAAGCCCGCGCGCTACTGCATCAGGGCCGACCTTGTGAAGCCGGACTGCCTGGTCGAGATCGCGTCGGTCGCGCATCTTGGCTGAGGCGGCCGGCCTCCACTATGAACTCCACGGCCCCGAAGGCGCGCCCCCGCTGATCCTGTCGAGCGGGCTTGGCGGCAGCGGCGCTTACTGGCAGCCCAACCTTGCCGCACTTGCGCAGGATCACCGCGTCCTGACTTACGACCAGCGCGGCACCGGCCGCAGCGACCGCGCGCTGCCCGAAACGACCTCGATCGCGGACATGGCGCAGGACGTCATCGCGCTGATGGACGCGACCGGGATCGCGCGGGCGCACTTCATCGGCCATGCGCTGGGGGGGATGATCGGGATCGAAACGGCTCTTGCATCTGGCCGGATCGACAGGCTGGTGGTGATCAACGGCTGGCGCACCGTGTCCCCGCATACCCGCCGCTGCTTCGAGGCGCGCCTTGCCCTGCTTCGTCATGCGGGGACCGAGCCGTTCCTGCGCGCGCAGCCGCTGTTCCTGTACCCGCCCGACTGGATCGCCGCCAACGATGCGCAGCTGGAAGCCGAGCTGGCGCACCACATCGCGGGCTTTCCCGGAGCGCAGACGATGGAAAAGCGCATCGCCGCCGTCAGCGCCTATGCCCCCTCGGCCGAGCGATTGGCGCGGCTTGGCAAAACCCTCGTCATCGCCACCCGCGACGATTTCCTTGCGCCATACGCCGCCTGCCTCGACCTTGCAGAGCCCATCCCCGACGCCGAAGCCGCCACCTTCGACTGGGGCGGCCATGCCTGCAACGTCACCGATCCCGATCGTTTCAACCGCCTCGTCCTCGATTTCCTCGGGAGCTAGTCCATGCAAGTCGGCGTCTTCGTGCCCATCAACAACAACGGCTGGCTGATCAGCACGACTTCGCCGCAGTACATGCCCAGCTTCGATCTCAACAAGGAGATCGCGATCCGGGCCGAAAGGCACGGGCTCGACTTTCTGCTCTCGATGATCAAGCTGCGCGGGTTCGGCGGGAAAAGCGAGTTCTGGGAATACGGGCTGGAAAGCTTCACGCTGATGTCCGGCCTTGCGGCGGTGACTGAAAAAATCAAAATCTTCGCCACCTGCCCCACGCTGATCATCCCGCCCGCCTTCGCCGCGCGGATGTGCAACACGATCGATTCGATCAGCCACGGCCGCTTCGGGCTCAACCTCATCACCGGCTGGCAGCCGCCCGAATACACGCAAATGGGCCTGTGGCCGGGCGAGGAGCATTTCCGCAACCGCTATCAGGTACTGGACGAATACGCCCGCATCCTGCGCGAGCTGTGGGAAACGGGCCGCTCTGACTTCAAGGGCGAACATTACACGATGGACGACTGCCTCGTGCGGCCGACCCCGCAGGGCGACATGAAGATCATCTGCGCAGGCTCATCCGACGCGGGGCTGGCGTTCTCGGCGAAGTGGGCGGACTATGCCTTCTGCCTGGGCAAGGGCGTCAACACGCCCACTGCGTTCGCCTTCAACAACGAACGGCTGGCGAAATTCACCGCCGAAACCGGGCGCGACGTGCAGGTGTTCGTTCTCGTCATGATCATCGCCGCCGAAACCGATGAGGAAGCGCAAGGCAGGTGGCAGCTCTACAACGATGGCGTCGATATCGACGCGATCGGATGGCTGGCCGATCAGGGTGCGAAGGACACTATCAACACCGACACCAACGTGCGCCAGCTGGCCGCTCCGGAGGGCGCGGTGAACATCAACATGGGCACCCTCGTCGGCAGCTATGAAAGCGTGGCGCGGATGCTGGATGAAATGGCGCAGGTTCCGGGAACCGGCGGCGTACTGCTGACGTTCGACGACTTCGTGGAAGGGGTGGAGAACTTCGGCACCCGCATCCAGCCGCTGATGAAAAGCCGCGCCCACATATCGGCGTAGAAGAAGAAAGCCCGGAATCCCGCAAGCAGGATTCCGGGCAAGTCATAAAGGATCGCATCGGTTTACCGATCCTTCGGGTCGCCATCCGCAAATGCCCGAAGTCGCGATTCGTTTCATACCACGATCATGGTATCCGCCCCTCAATCCGCCTCGATTTACATGGGCTTGCTTAAAGTTGACGGCGCGTTCACATTGAGCGCCGGGGCAGTCGGGGGGCAGCACCATTCGAATCGACGATCTGGCGGCGCTGTTTTCGCGCGCACCGTTTGAACAATCGGGCTGGGACACCGCGCTCAAGGCGCTTGCCGGTGCCACGGGATCAGCCCGCGCGCAGCTTATCGCGATGGGTGAAAGCCACACGCTGTTCAACTGGGTCACCGACATCCAGGAAGGCTACGTCGAAGACTTTCTGGCGATCGGCGGCCACCGGCCGGACGTGAACTACCGCGTTGCCGCATCCCGCCGTCCGGGCGAACTTGTCTGGGAACATCACTACGACGAAGTCCGCGCCGCGGCGGGCAACGACATCTACATCGACCACGTCCAGCGCTGGGACGCCGAACATGGCGCACAGCTGGTACTGGCGGACAACCCCGATGCGTTCTTCGGACTGGCGGCGCTCCATTCCGCAAGCGACGGGCGCACGACAGAGGGCCAGCGCAGCGCACTGCTGGCGGCCGCCCCGCACGTGATGGCCGCCATCCGACTGCAGGGGGCGATGGAGCATCAGGGCGCCGAACTGCTGCGCGGCTCGCTCGACGCGATGCGCACGGCGGCGATCCTGCTCGACGCGGGGGGGCGGGTACGTTCGGTCACCGAGGCAGCCGAGCAACTGCTGGCGCCCGACACCCTGCATATCCGCGCCGGCAGCATCAGGGCCGCGCGCCCGGACCTTGACCGTGCGCTGCAGATGCGGATCGGCCTGGCACTGGCCAGTCGGCAAGCCATGCCGTCCGAACTGTGGCTGCAATCACCGCAAGGGCCGATGCTGATAGAGATATGCGCCCTGCCCCGGCAGGACTGGAACTTCGGCTTCGCGCCCAGCGCGATCGTCACGCTAAAGGCTCCGCTGGGCTTCACCGGAGGGCAAGGCGCGCGCCTGTCATCCGCGCTGCAACTGACGCGGGCAGAGGGCGAAATCGTCGCGCTGCTCGCGCAGGGCCATTCGCGTCAGGAAATCGCCCTGCTGCGCAGCGTCAGCGCCCAGACGGTATCAAGCCAGCTGCGCACGATCTTCCAGAAGGCCGGGGTCAACCGGGAGGCCGAACTGGTGTCGATCGCTCGCGCCGTGATCGAAATGGGCAGCCGTTAAAGCTTGCCGAACTGCGCCTCGTAAGCACCGGTATCACCGCCGGCCAGAAGCCGCGCCTGTTCCACCCAGCTGTCGCGGCGCGGGCGGCCTGCGAAAGCGCCCAGCTTTCCGTCCAGTTCGTCAAGGTCCGCTTCGCTCCACGCCGCTATCTGTGCGTAAGTGGTCACCCCCAGCGAATGGAGCAGGGTGGCCATCTTGGGGCCAAGACCCTTGATCTTGCGCAAGTCGTCCGCCGGAACGTTGCCCTGCGCGGCCTCCGCGATCGGCGGGGCTGAGGGAGCCGGGGTGGGATCGGGCTCTGCCGCGATCGTCTGGGGCGGCTCATGAACCACTGGCTCATGCGCTCCAGAATCATGCGCGCGGGCTTCGTCCGCTTCTTCCTGCGCGGCGACGGCGATGACTTCGCCGATACCCGCCATCGTGCCTGCCATTGCGGGCGGATCGATGTGGTACTGCGAGGCCGGGGGCGCATCGTCTATCAGCGCCTGATTGCGCTGCGCGGGGGCCGCGCCCTCGTCCAGCACATCGGGGCGATGCTCACGCCGCGCAGGTCTGGAGCCGTGGATGAAGACCCAATAGGCCACCACGATGCCCACGAGCAGCGCGATGATGAACACCAGCCAGTTCGCCTGAACCATTTCCAGCACGTCAGTCCACCTTCCTGTGATTCCATATCACCGCGCCGATGCCGAAGCCGATCCCGTAGGATAGCAGCACCGAGACGGCCATTTCGAGCCATAGCGGCAAGGCAGCGTCCTTTCCTAGTCCCTCGAAGCCATCATTATGAGCACCATCATCCTGTACCCGTCACTCCGGCCCAGGCGTATCGATCGGCGTGGGTTTGACCGGCGCGGTGAACAGCACCGAGAACTCGATGCGCCGGTTCGCGGGATCCAGAGCGTCCAGCCCCTCCACCGGCCGCGCCGAACCAAGCCCCGCGGCGCGCAGGTTCCGGGCCGGGATACCCCGCGCGATGAGCGCCGAACGCACCGCTTCGGCCCGCGCCTGCGAGAGCGCGACGTTCACCTTCTGGTTGCCCGAAGCATCGGTATGCCCCGTCACCGCGATGATGCTGCCCACGCAAGGCCGCAGGACGCGCGCCACTTCGCCCAAAAGGCGTTCGCTTGACGGTTCAAGCCTTGTGCTGGCCTCGCCAAAGCGGATGGTGCGGGTTTCGAGGATGCGTTCCACATCGTCCTGACAATGAGCCGAGGCGCTACGCTCGTCCCCGTCGCGCGCCCAGCTCACCCCGGCGATACCCGGCACGGCGGCGATGGCAGCGGCAACACGCTTGCGGGTTGCGGGCGTCAAATCCCTGCCGCCGGAAAGAACCGGGTGACGGGTAAGCCAGCCGTAACGGTCGCGAAAGTTCAGCGTCACGCCCTTGCCGCCTGCGGCATCGCGCGCAGCGGATGCCTGGCGGTCAAGGCCATCGACGAAAGCCAGCCCCCGCGCCTTGGTGACGGCGAAGGACATGACCAGGCACAGCGCGGCTCCGGCGACGATCATCGATGCGCGGCGGGGATTCATGAGGCAAGCCTAGACAGTGAAAGCGCTAATGTCAGCCGGGCAGTTGCCCCTGAATGGGTGCCTCGACCTTCTTTGCCTTCTGGAACAGCCGGCGATCCTCCGGCCCGAACGCCTTCTTCCAGATGACGAGGAAGTACGAACCCAGAATCGCCGGGATGCCGAACGCCAGCGCCGCCCATTCGGGCAGGAAGCGCAGGGCAAGGAAGCCGATGACCACGGCAGGCACCGCAGCCCATATCAGCGCCCAGCGCCAGTTGTTGATCGGCTCCTTCAGGATGCGCGAGAGCATCACCGACTTGACGATGGAAGACAGCCCCAGCGCCAGCATCAACGCGCAGGCCGCCGCCGCTGCCTGGAACAGAGGGTTGAAGCCCAGCCGCTGCATCAGCAGGATGCCGAACAGCGTCAGCGCCGCCTGCAGCACGATCGTGCCGATAGAGACCCACAAGTTGCGCAGGCGCGCCACGTAGATCAGCGCCGCTTCGCTCACCACCGCCGTCGCCGCGACGACTTCGGCGGCAAGCAGGAAGGCCAGCGCGCCCGTGCCGCCCACGAACTCACGCCCGACAAGGCCCATCACCCCGTTGCCCGGAATGCCCAGCGCCAGCGCGATGCCCGCCTGCGATGCGGTGATCCAGAAACCCACCTGACAGACCTGCCGGGCGATCGCGGCATAGTCCTTTTCCTTGAGGTTGCGGGTTATTACCGGACCAAGCACCGGCTCGAAGCTTGTCTTGAGCTTTTGCGGCAGGCTCGCCACCTGCTGCGCGGCGTAATAAACGCCCACGGCCGAGGCCGGGGCAAGGAAGCCGAGCAGGAAGATATCGACGCGCCGCGTGCCCCATTCGATGGCGTCCGCCAGCGCGATCGGCAGCGAGCGTAGTGCCAGCTTGCGCATCGCGCCGGGTCGGGGCTTCCACCCGCGCGGCAGGCCATATTCGCGGAAGAATGGGATGAACGCGGTGATCGCTGCGGCATAGATCGACGCGATATAGGCGATCGACAGCCCGCTTTCGGGTGCCACCCAGATCATCGCACCGGCCATGATCGAGATCGTCCATGGCTCAACGATCGCGCGCGACCACACTGTAGGGCTCACCCGCAGGCGATAGGCGAGCGCGGCCAGCCAGATTTCGGTCATCGTGAAAGGCGGCAGCGCGATCACCATCAGGCGATCGATCTGGGTATAGTGACCGCCGGGGAACAGCACGTCCGGCACGAACCAGAAGAGCAGCGCGGCGGTGCAGCTGGCGATCAGTGCCAGGATGGAGCCATCGGCGATGACGTTCGCGGGCCGCACCTGCCCTTCGGTATCGGACAGGCGCTGCGCCAGGCCACGCTTCTCGCCCATCGTGCAAAGCATCGAGGTCAGTTCGATCAGCACAAGCGCCGATGCGAAGCGGCCGAGCGCGGCGGGACCGTAGGACGCGGCGCGCCCGGCTATGAACAGGAACGGGATGCGCGCGGCAAGGCGCAGGAAGAAGCCGAACAGGTTGGTTCGCCCACCCTTGGCAAGCGCGGCGATATCGTCGCGCTCCTTCTCTCCCTGGGGGGCGGCGGTAGGATCAGTCAAGAAAGGGGCTCCTGCTCGTCGCGCAGGGGGCGCGACAGGAGATCGTTGACGACAGCACCAGCCGGGGCTTCACCCTTCAGCAGCCGGTCAACCGCTTCGACGATGGGCATCTGGATGCCATCACGGCGGGCAAGATCGGCAAGCACGGGCGCGGTTGCCGCGCCTTCGGCCACGCTGTTCTTGCCCGACAATGCCTCTGCGGCGGTCAGCCCCTTGCCCAGCGCAAGGCCAAGCGAGAAGTTGCGGCTGGACGTGGAAGAGCAGGTCAGCACCAGATCGCCGAGGCCGCACAGACCCGACAGCGTCTCTGCACGGGCGCCGCGCGCAAGGCCAAAGCGCAGCATTTCGGCATAGCCGCGCGCGATCAACGCCGCGCGGGCATTCTGGCCAAGGTTCAGCCCTTCCACCACGCCGCAGGCGATGGCGAGCACGTTCTTCACCGCGCCGCCGATCTCGGCACCGACGACATCGTCGGAATAATAGGGCCGCAGCGCCGGACGGGCGAGCAGCGACGCCAGCCGGTCCCACTGCGCGCGCCCGCCGCCACAAGCCAGCGTCACGGCGGTGGGCAGCCCGGCAGCAACTTCGTGCGCAAACGTGGGCCCGGACAGCACCGCCAGCCGCTCCGACGCGCAGGCGCTGGCGGCAACGTCGGCCATCAGGCGGCCGGTTCCGGCCTCGATACCCTTGGCACAGAGCACCAGATCGCGCGAACCGTCAGGCAGGCCCGCGATGACCGCAGCAAGGAACTGCGCGGGCACCACCACCACCAGCGCGGGCAGCGCCGCAAATTCGGCAAGATCGCTGGAGGCGCGGATCGTCGGTGCCAGCGCGGCGCTGGGCAGGTAAAGGCCGTTGCGGCGGTCGCGGTTGATCTCCTCGACCAGTTCGGCCTCGCGCGCCCAGAGCAGGACATCGCTGCCATCCGAAGCGAACGCTTGCGCCAGGGCCGTGCCCCATGCGCCCGCGCCAATCACACCGATCTTCGCGCTCATGCCTTCACTCCCGCACCGCGCACCGTCTCGGCCTCCGGGTCGAGCGGCCAGCGCGGGCGCGCGGCCACGTCGAGGGGGTCGGACTGTCCGCGCTCGAACCGCTCCACACCGGCCCAGGCGATCATCGCCGCATTATCCGTACACAGCGCCAGCGGCGGTGCGATGAACGGCAGCGAATGCGCTTCGGCCAGCGTTTCCAACGCGCCGCGGATCGCCTTGTTCGCGGCAACCCCGCCCGCGACGACCAGCGCGTTCACCGGGCCGGCCTTCGCAAGCGCGCGGCGGGTACGGTCGATCAGGCAGTCGATCGCGGCCTGCTGGAACGATGCGGCGATGTCGGCATCGGCATATTCGCCCGACTGCTTGGCGCGCAACACCGCGCTCTTCAGCCCGGCGAAGGAGAAGTGCGGTTCCTCCGAACCCTTGAGCGGGCGCGGCAGCGGCACCTTCCTGGCGTCGCCCTGCAGCGCCAGCCGCTCAAGCGCGGGACCGCCGGGATAGCCAAGGCCGAGGACCTTCGCGGACTTGTCGAAAGCCTCGCCCAGCGCATCGTCGATAGTGGTGCCGATGCGGCGGAACCGGCCCACGCCTTCCACCAGCAGAATCTGGCAATGCCCGCCCGATACCAGCAGCAGCAGGTAGGGATATTCAAGGCTGGCATCGGCAAGGCGCGGCGACAGGGCGTGGCCTTCCAGATGGTTGACCGCGATCAGCGGCTTGTCGGTGGCCATCGCCAGCGCCTTGGCGGTAACAAGGCCAACCATGACCCCGCCGATCAGCCCCGGCCCGGCGGTGGCGGCGATCGCGTCCACCTGATCCAGCGTCATCCCGGCATCGGCCAGCGTCGCCTCGATCAGCGGGGCGATCCGCTCTGCATGGGCGCGTGCGGCGATCTCCGGCACGACGCCGCCATAAGGGCGATGCGCCTCGTCCTGAGAGGCGATGCGTTGGGCGAGGATCACCCTGCCGTCGGTGACCAGCGCCGCCGCCGTCTCGTCGCAGGAGGATTCGATGCCGAGAACTATGCTCATCCGGCCTTCCCCTGAACGACAATGCCCGGTAGCACAAGCCGCCGATGACCCACGATAAACAACTCGATACCTTCCGCCCTGAGCGTTACAAATTGGGCACACGCCGTTCGCCGCTGGCGATGGCGCAGGCCCATGAAGCGCGAGACCGGCTTGCTCAGGCGCACGGAATCGATCCCGCGCATATAGAGATCGTTGCCGTCACCGCCAGCGGCGATCGCATACAGGACCGCGCGCTCGCCGAAATCGGCGGCAAGGCGCTTTGGACCAAGGAACTGGACGCCTGGCTTGCTTCCGGCGAAATTGACTTCGCGGTGCATTCGGCCAAGGACGTCGAGACGATCCGCCCCGCAGCCTTCACGATCGGCGCGATCCTTCCGCGAGAGGACGTGCGCGATGTCCTGGTGGGCGCGGAAAGCATCGCCGCTCTGCCACAAGGCGCCGTCGTCGGAACCAGCGCCCCGCGCCGCGCCGCGCAATTGCTCCACGCCCGCCCGGATTGCACCGTGGTGACCTTTCGCGGCAACGTTGCCACCCGCCTTGCCAAGCTGGCAGCCGGGGAAGCCGACGCTACCTTCCTTGCCGCCGCCGGGCTCCACCGCCTTGGCGAAACGGGCACGGGCCACCCGCTCGACGCAGAAGACTGGCTGCCCGCCCCGGCGCAGGCCGCGATCATGATCGAATGTCGCGCCGACGACGCGGCCACCCGCGCCTTCGTTTCCGCCGTGGACCATGCGCCCAGCCGCGCGCAGGTCATGGCCGAACGCGCGCTGCTGGCGGGGCTTGGCGGCAATTGTCACAGCCCGATCGCGGTGCTGACCCGCAACGAAGGCGCCGACCTTGTCATGCGCGCCACGCTCTACAGTCCCGACGGCGCCGAGCATGTCAGCGGCGAAGCCCGCTTTGCGGACGATGACGCGAAAGGCCCCGCCCGCCTTGCCGCCGACCTGCTGGCCCGCGCGGTGCCTGCCATCGCGGTGCACTTTGCGGGGCCGTGAGCCGCCCGTGATCCTCATTCTGCGCCCCGAACCCGGCGCGGCCTCCACGCTGGCAGCCGCGCAGGCAGGCGGGCTGAAGGCGCTGGTCTTCCCACTGTTCGCGGTGCGCCCTACACTCTGGCAGCCCGTCGCCCGCAATGACATCGACGCCCTGCTGCTCGGCAGCGCCAATGCCCTGCGTCATGGCGGGACCGCGCTGGCAGGCTATCGCGGGTTGCCGGCCTATTGCGTGGGCGAAACCACGGCCGCCGCCGCGCGCGCTGCGGGGATGGAGGTTGCCGCGACAGGTCATGGCGGCCTGCAGAACCTGCTTGGCGTGCTCCAGCCCGGCCACAGCCGCCTGCTGCGCCTTGCCGGACGGGAGCGGACCATGCTCGACCCGCCCGCGCGTGTCACGATCACCACGCGCGAAGTCTACGCCAGCGAAGCGCTGCCCGTCCCCGCGGGGCTGATCGAGGCCCTGCGGGCGCCTGCGCCTCAGCCGGTGCCTGCCGCCGTCATCGCCCTGCTCCATTCCGGCGAGGCTGCCGCCCGCTTCGCGCAGATCTGCGATGAAGCCGCCATCGCGCGCGGGTCCATCCGCCTTGCCGCCATCGGCCCGCGTGTCGCTGCGCACGCCGGCGCGGGCTGGGCAGCGGTCCGCAGCGCCCGCCGCCCGGACGACGCCGCATTGCTGGCCTTGGCGCAACAGATGTGCCAAGAAGCCGCTTACGGACATTAACCGCGACGACAAGGACTTGATGCAGGACACCCCGCCGCCGGCCACTTCAGCGTATTCCGGCCCTGAGCACTTCGGGGGCGCCGCGCCTCGCCGTTCGGCGGGCATGACGCTGTTCATCGCGCTTGTCGCCTTCGCGATCGGTGCCGGGCTTGTCGCCTGGCTGGCCACGCGGGGCTATCTGCCTACACTGCTTGAAGCGGCGACTTCGGCGACATCGCAAGCCACTGCGCCTGCGCCTGCCGCTGCCCCCGCACCCTCAGCGCCGCCGGCCGCGCAGATGTCGCAGATCGCCACCGTCGAAGGTCGGCTTGCGATGATCGAGGACCGGATTTCACGCATCGATTTCCAGACCGATGCGGCGGCCGGCAACGCCGGACGGGCCGAAGGGCTGCTTATCGCCTTCGCCGCGCGCCGCATGATCGACCGGGGAGAGCCGCTTGGCTACGTGGCCGATCAGCTGCGCCTGCGCTTCATGAACGCCCAGCCCCGCGCAGTGCAAACGGTGGTGGACTTCGCCGCCAGCCCGGTCACCATCGACGGGCTGAGCGCGCGGCTTGAAGCCCTTTCGCCCGAACTGACGGTGACAGATACCAACCGCAGCCTGTGGGAGCGCACCCGCCACGAGATCACTTCGCTCTTCGTGGTGCGCCGCGATTCGGCCGCGCTCGCCAATCCGGCCGCGCGCATCGAACGTGCCCGCCTGATGCTCACCGCCAAGCGGATTGACGCCGCCATCGGCGAAGTGGAGCGCCTGCCCGGCGCCGAATCGGCGAATACCTGGATTGCGGACGCCCGCCGCTACGAGGCCGTGCAGAAGGCGCTCGACCTGCTTGAAACCACCGCAATGCTGGAGCCCAACCGGTTGCAGGATTCCAACGGCCGCACCGTTGACCAGCCAAGTCCGCTGGCCCCCGCCGCACCGGCAGGCGAACCCACCGAAGCGGCAGACCCGGCGCCTGAAGCCTCCGAAGGCGCCTGAACCCCGCCGCCCGGCGCAGCCCGGTTTGGGGCGGCCGGGCCTTCAGTTCTTGACCTGGCAGCTCATCCCGACGCCCTTCATGCCCGCGCACAAGGCCCGCGCCGCAGCGGCATCACCCGGCACGGCCTGAAGACGGTAGACCGTGCCGATATCGGCCTTGCCCTGCACTACGCGGTGGCTCATCCCGGCCAGCGGCTCGTACTGGGTCTTGAGCGTGTTCCAGCCGGCTTCGGCCGCCGCCTTGTTGGCATAGGCGCCAACCTGAACGCCTACGCCGCTAACCACCGGCGCGGCCTCCTGCGGCTTTGCCTCGGGCGTTGCTGCCGCAGGCCGGGCCGCTTCGGTCGTGGGTGTGCTGAAACCGGGAGCAGGTGCATCATCGCGCCGGTCGATCTGGACCGGACGGGACTGCCCCTCTGCCACGGCGAAGCTGGTGTCGCCCGTCCCTTCGACGACTTCGCCACCGGGATTCTCGGGCTTCACCTTGTACGGAGCCTTGGGCGCGGTGATCACGCCGCCATCGGCCACCAGCGGCTGATCCGGGCGGCTCTTGATCGCCCAGATCACGCCGCCGCCGATCACCGCCAGCGCGACAAGCCCAAGCGCGCCCAGGATCACGCCCTGGCCGATGCCCGAACGCGCTTCCTCGTAACCGTCGTCATCGCCCTCAAGCCAGGGGAGGCGCACGTCCTCCTCCAGCTGGAGCTGGTGCGGCTGCTGCGACTGTTGCGACAGGCCGCCGAACGCGGCCGAGGCTGACCGCGCGGCGCCGTCCTCCTCGAAGTAGGGGGTGCCCTGCCTGCCGTTACCGAAGACCGGGTTCTTCTTTTCCGGTTTCGGGAAATAGCCGTCGTCAGCGCCTGCCATGGATCACATTTCCTCCACCGCCTCGACCCCAAGCAGAGCCAGGCCGTTGCGGACAAGTTGCCCGATCTGCGCCGCCAGGAAAAGACGGGCGCCCGTCAGGTTTGCATCCTGCGCGTTAACAAACCGCTTTTCCACCCGATCGTTGCCAAGGTTCCAGTAACCGTGGAACGCTGCAGCCACGTCACCAAGGTAGAAGGCGATGCGGTGCGGTTCGCGCGCGGCTGCGGCAGCCTCGACGATGCGGGGGAACTGCGCGGCCAGCTTGACCAGCTCCAGTTCCTCTTCGCCCAGCAGCTCAAGGTGATCGCCCGAGGGGGTGAAGCCGCCTTCGGCCAGCCCCTTGCGCAGCGTCGAGTGGACGCGGGCATTGGCGTACTGGACGTAGAAGACGGGGTTGTCCTTGCTCGCTTCCACCACCTTGGCGAAATCGAAGTCCATCTGCGCTTCGGGCTTGCGGGTCAGCATGGTGAAGCGCACCACGTCCTTGCCCACTTCCGTCACGACTTCGGCCAGCGTCACGAAGTTGCCCGAACGCTTGGACATCTTCACCGGCTCGCCGTCGCGCAGCAGCTGGACCATCTGGACCAGCTTGATCTCGAACGGCGTGGGTTCACCGTCAGCGCCCGTCATGGCAGCGACGGCGGCCTTGATGCGCTTGACGGTGCCGGCGTGATCCGCACCCCAGATGTCCACCAGCGCGTCGGCGCTCTGGGCCTTCTGGAAGTGGTAGGCAAGATCGGCGCCGAAGTAGGTCCAGGTGCCGTCCGACTTCTTGATCGGGCGATCCTGATCGTCGCCGAACGCGGTCGACTTGAACAGCGGCAGTTCCACCGGCTCCCAGTCATCAGGCGTCTTGCCCTTGGGCGCTTCGAGCACGCCGTCGTAGACGAGGCCCTTGGCGCGCAGCCAGCTTTCCGCCTCGTCAGGCTTGCCGCTGGCCTGAAGTTCCGCCTCGGACGAGAACAGGTCGTGGTGGATGCCCAGCAGGCCAAGGTCTTCCTTGATCATCACCAGCATCGCGGCGACCGCCTTTTCGCGGAACAGCACCAGCCACTCCGATTCGGGCGCGGCGGCGTACCTGTCACCGAACTCGGCCGCCAGCTGCTGGCCGACTGGGATCAGGTACTCACCCGGATAGAGCCCTTCCGGGATCGCGCCGACGTCCTGCCCCAGCGCTTCGCGGTAACGCACGTGGGCCGAGCGGGCGAGCACCTGCACCTGCGCGCCGGCATCGTTGACGTAGTATTCCTTGATGACCTTGTGGCCCGCGAATTCCAGCAGCGTCGCCAGCGCATCGCCGACAACCGCGCCGCGGCAGTGGCCCATATGCATCGGACCCGTAGGGTTGGCCGAGACGTATTCGATGTTCACCGTCGACCCGCCGCCCATGCTTGAACGGCCGTAATCCGCGCCCAGACCGGCAATCGCGCGCAGTTCGGTGAGCCAGGTGGCGGACGAGAGGCGCAGGTTGATGAAGCCCGGCCCGGCGATCTCGGCCGAAGTCACCGAATCGAGCTTCGACAGTTCCGCCACCAGCGCCTCTGCCAGATCGCGGGGCTTCATCCCGGCGGGCTTGGCCAGCACCATCGCGGCGTTGGTGGAAAGATCGCCGTGCGAGGGATCGCGCGGCGGCTCGACCGTGATCGCGCCTCGCTTGAGGCCGCCCGGCAGCGTGCCCGCTGCTTCCAGCGCATCGAGCGCGGCGGAAAGGTGGCCTGCAAAGGCGGCGTAAAGGGTTTCGGTCTTGCTCATGACGCGCGCGGATAGCCCAAGTGCGGGCAAAGGGGAACAGGGCCCGACGCGCGATGCGCAAGGTGACAGGTTTACACGCTTTACACGGTCCAGAGGGAAAAGGTGTCACCTTGGGGCCGGAAAGTGTCACCTTAGGGCCGCAAGGTGACACATTTAGCCGTCGATGTGTCACCTTGCGCGGTTGAGGTGTAACCTTGTGGTGTAACCTTGTGACGGGGATGCTGGGGGCGTTGCATGGATCGCAATGTACTGGAATGCGCCATGTGTAGGAAAGTGGACTGTCGGCAAACGCCCCATCCTAGTCGTTGACGAGCAGGTGCTTGAGATTCCAAAGCGGTCGCAAAGCCGGACTCTTCCCGGCGTAGCCTTCATAGTACAGGTTCAATGATGCCTTACGACGCCGGAACAAAACTGGAAGGGCATCTCAAGTTTATCGGACTGATCGGAATGGCCGTGTTCATTGGAGCGGCGCTTTTCGTCGGACCAAAGCCAAAACCTGATCCACTCAACCATTTAGCATATGGTTGCTTCGCCTCGAAAAGCGCACCTCCTATACGGCTCGAAGCTAATGGCATGATAATCGAGCAGAAAAATTTTCCGATCATCGGTTTCCACTTAGAGCGCCATAAGACAGGGATCGCGCTTACTGCCGAACGCCCTATATCTGCTGACGTGTCAGCTTCTGGATACCAATACTCTATAGATAAACGAGGCTCAGGAAAATTTCTAAACTTCTATAAGGTCGTAAATCAAGAGACATATGGTGTCTTTGATGAAACTGACCTTCACAGTTTTCAGATGCTCGCGAACGATGGTCAATATATTGCTTATTCAAGGGCCGATCCGGCGGAATGCGCATAAAGCTACCTTCTGCCTTTGTGCACTTGCTGCCCAAAAGCCGCAGGACCGCAAACCACCCAAATCAGACCTTCCAACACCGCTCTGACATAGCGTGGCGGTGCGGCGCTGATCAGCCCTTGGTGACGGAGGGCATGCCGTCCTTGGGGCCGGTGGCGCCGTCGTCGCGGTGGGGGTTGGCTACGGCGGCGGCGATCAGGCGGTCGTGTTCGGCGGGTTCTATGCGTTCCCAGCCTGCGCGACCCAGCTTTTCCATCGGGCGATAGCGCACCTTGTACTGCATGCGCGCCGACCCTTCGACCCAGTAGCCAAGGTAGACGTAGCCAAGGCCCATGTCCGTGGCGCGGCGGATGTGATCGAGGATGATGTAGTTGCCCAGCCCCTGCCGTTCGCTTTCGGGATCGTAGAACGAATAGATCATCGACAGCCCATCGCACTGGCGGTCGGTCAGGCAGGCGCCGACGAGGCGGCCGGGGACGACGCCGTCAGCCGAAGGTTCGCGGTATTCGATGACGTAGCTGGTGACGGGGGTGTGTTCCACCATGTCGGCGAAATCGACTTCGTCCATCGTCGTCATCCCGCCTTCGGGGTGGCGGGCCGCAAGATAGCGCTGCAGCAGTTCGAACTGTTCGCTGGTGGACCAGGGGCGGCAGACGGTGGCGACAAGGTCCGAATGCGCATCCAGCGTGCGCTTCTGCGTGCGTGAGGCGCGGAATTCCCCGGCGACCACGCGCACCGAGACGCAGGCGTTGCAATCGATGCAGGACGGGCGATAGGCAACCGTCTGGCTGCGGCGAAAGCCGATGCGGCCCAGCGCATCGTTCAGCGAATCGGCGTGCGGGCCCTTGAGTTCGGTGAACACCTTGCGTTCGCTACGGCCCGGAAGATACGGGCACGGCGCCGGGCTCGTCACGAAAAAGCGCGGGAATCGAACGGGGGCCGTCACCTAACTGGATCTTCCTCTAGCGTTTGCTGCCGACCTTCATGTCCGCCTGCTGTCCCAAATATGCATAGCGCCGCAGCGTCTTGCGAGTCCTTTAACCACAAAAACCGACCATCCGGCAGCGAATTAACGCCGGACTGGCGCTATCGGCCCGCACCCGTGCCAAAACGGGGCGGCGGGCCGATGTAATCGTTACCCGCAAACGCCACTTCACGCGGCTTGCGGGGAACAACGCCGCAAGGGTCAGTCGGTTTCGACCAGCTTCACTTCGTAGCCTTCGCGGCGCAGCCCGGCGATCAGCGCCTGCAACTGGGCCTGATCGCGCGCCTCGCACTCGATCTCGGTGACGAGGCCCTTGGCGGGCAAGTGCGTGAAGATGCGCTGGTGGAAGACTTCGATGATGTTGACGTTGTGTTCGTGGAAGATCTTGGCAACCTTGAACAGCGCGCCGGCGCGGTCCTGCAACCCGATCTTGAGGCGCGCAAGGCGGCCGGAACGGGCAAGATCGCGCAGCAGCACGTTGGCCAGCAGGCGCGTGTCGATGTTGCCGCCCGTCAGCACAAGGCCGATCTTGCGGCCCGCGAACAGTTCGCGGTTGTTGAGCACGGCCGCAAGCCCCGATGCGCCCGCGCCTTCGACCAGCGTCTTTTCGATCTGCAGCAGCAGCGCCAGCGCGCTTTCGATCTGCGGTTCGCTGACCAGCAGGAATTCGTCCACCAGCGTGCGCAGCACCCTGGATGTCATCAGGCCCGGCGCGATCACCGCGATGCCTTCGGCCAGCGTATCGCCGCCGATCGGCAGGCTGGTGCCCTTGAGCAGATTGTACATCGAAGGGTAAAGCTGCGCCTCCACCGCGACCAGCCGGATATCGGGCCGGATATCGCGCGCGATGGTGCCCATGCCGGTGGACAGGCCGCCGCCGCCGACCGGCAGCACCAGCGTATCCAGTTCGGGCACGTCCTCCAGCATTTCCAGCGCCACGGTGCCCTGCCCGGCCGCCACGTTCGGATCGTCGAAGGGGTGGACGAAAGTAAGGCCCAGTTCGGCCTCAAGCTTGCGCGCATGGGCAAAGGCTTCGTCGAAGCTTTCGCCTTCCAGCACCACCTTGCCGCCCACGCTTTCGGTCTGCATGACCTTCACGGTCGGCGTGGTCTTGGGCATGACGATGGTGACGGGCACGCCAAGGCGCGTGCCGTGGTAGCTGAGGCCCTGCGCATGGTTGCCCGCAGACGCCGCGATGACGCCGCGCGCCTTCTGCTCTTCGGTCAGCAGCATCAGCGCGTTAAGCGCGCCGCGTTCCTTGTAGGCGGCGGTGAACTGCAGGTTTTCGAACTTGAGCCAGATGTCGGCGCCGGTGATCGCGCTCAGCGTGGAACTGTAGAGCGTGGGCGTGCGCACGACCTTGCCCGAAATTCGCATCGCCGCCGCGCGAACGTCGGCTGCGGTCAGCGGGGCGTCGGTGGCGGAAGCCACGGCGTCCGCGGGAGCGATGTTGAGCAAAGTCTGGTCCATAGACCCGCGCGCCTACCGGAAACCGCGCCGAATGGAAAGCAAAGTCGCCCCGAACCGGTGTGGAACGACAGCTATGGCGGTTTGCTTTTGGGCAAAAGACGCTAAGAACGGCGCATGACCGAAGAGAGCGCCACCGAAGCCGCCGCCGCCCCGGCAGTCCCGCCCCGCCCGGCAGTGCCGCCGCGCAAGGTGTCGATGATCGGCCTCGGCACGATGGGCGGCGCGATCGCGCGGCACATCGCCGAGGCAGGGCACGAACTGACGATCTACAACCGCACGCCCGAACGCGCACGCAAGTGGCGCGATGCCAACCCCGGCCTTGCCCATCGCATCGCCGCCAACCCGGCTCACGCAGCGCAGGACGCAGACGTGGTGATCACCTGCGTCGGCAACGACGACGACCTTGCCGATGTAGTGCTCGGCCCCAACGGGGTGTTCCGCATGCTCAAGCGCGGGGGCACCTTCATCGATCACACCACGGTGTCGGCGCGCATCGCCCGCCAGATCTCGGTCGAGGCGCGCGATCTCAAGATCCACTGCGTCGACGCCCCGATGACCGGCTCGCAGATCGGCGCGGAAAAGGGCACGCTGACGCTGATGTGCGGCGGGCGCGACGACGCGCTGGAAGCCGCGCGGCCGATCATGGAAAGCTACTCCAGCCGCATCGTCCACGTCGGCAAGGCAGGGTCTGGCCAGATCGCCAAGATGGCCAACCAGATCTGCATCGCCGGCAACGTCGCCGCGCTGGCAGAGGCGGTACGCTTCGCGCAGGCGTCCCACCTCGACATGGACAAGGTCTACGAGGCGATCTCGGGCGGGGCCGCGCAGTCGTGGCAGATGGACAACCGCTGGAAGACCATGGACGCCGGAGAGTTCGACTTCGGTCTTGCGATCGACTGGATGCGCAAGGATCTGGGCCTCAGCCTGGAAGAAGGCCGCGGGCTTGGCGTCTCGTTGCCGGTGGCGGCGCTGGTGGATCAGTTCTTCTCGGACATTCAGGCACAGGGCGGCGGGCGACTGGATACCAGCGCCATCATCAAGCGGCTCCCCCAGAAGGGTAAATCGTGAATTCATGGATTGCGGCAGCGGTCACGCTGCTTTCGGGTACGGCGCTGGCATCTCCGGCGCTGGCCGCTCCGGCACTGGACGGGGTGCTTGTCGACAACGTCGAGGGCGTCACGCCTGACGGCAGGGGCGGAGTGGAGCGCTTCGAAGGCTTCCTGATCGACCCCGAAGGCAAGATCGCGCAGATCTTCCACAAGGGCGACAAGCGGCCCAAGAAGGTGGCCTACAAGGTCGACGGCAAGGGCCGCATCGTCGTGCCCGGCATGATCGACGCGCATGGCCACGTGATGGCCACCGGCTTTGCGAAGATGACGCTGGACCTGTCGATGGCCAAGTCGCTTGACGAAGCCCTGTCCCGCATCGCCGCGTGGACCGCCGCGCATCCCGAAGCGCCGTGGATCCTGGGCGGTGGCTGGAATCAGGCGAGCTGGGGGCTGGATCGCATGCCCACCGCCGCCGAACTCGACAAGGTGACCGGCGGCAAGCCCGCCTGGCTCATGCGGATCGACGGGCACGCGGGATGGGCCAACTCCGCCGCGCTGTCCGCTGCGGGCGTCACCGCCACAACGGCCGACCCGGCAGGCGGCGAAGTGCTGCGCGTGGCGGGATCGAAGGCCCCGGCGGGCGTGCTGATCGACGCCGCCACCGCGCTGGTCGAGAAGAAGCGCCCCAAACCGCGCCCCGAAGATGCCGACACCGCCTTTGGCGAGGCGCAGCTGCAGTTCCTGGCCGCGGGCGTCACCACCGTGGCCGACATGGGCACTTCGATCGAGGACTGGCAGACCTTCCGCCGCGCCTCCGACAAGCACCAGTTGCGCATGCGGATCGTCGCCTATGCGGGCGGGATCGAGGCGATGCAGCTGATCGGCGGCCCCGGCCCGACGCCGTGGATCGACGACGACCGGTTGAAGATGAACGGCATCAAGCTTTACCTCGACGGGGCGCTGGGATCGCGGGGCGCATGGCTCAAGGCACCTTACGCGGACGATGCAGGCACGAAGGGGCTGCCGCAGATGAGCAGCACCCAGCTTGGCAACCTGATGAGCCGCGCCGCGATGGACGGGTTCCAGGTGGCCGTCCACGCCATCGGCGACGAGGCCAACGCCACCGTGCTCGATTCGATCGAGGAACTGTCGCAGACCTACAAGGGCGATCGCCGCTGGCGTATCGAACATGCGCAGATCGTCGACCCCGCCGATATCCCGCGCTTCGCCCGCAACGGCGTGATCGCATCGATGCAGCCGCAGCACGAAGCGTCGGACCGCACGATGGCCGAAGCGCGCCTTGGCCCGCAACGGCTCGCGGGCGCCTATGCGTGGAAGTCGATCGCGGCGACCGGCGCCAAGCTGGCCTTCGGCTCCGACACGCCGGTGGAGCCCGCACACCCCTTCGAAGGGCTGGCGGTGGCGATCAGCCGCACCGGCGCCGACGGTCAGCCGATGGGCGGCTGGCAGCCGCAGGAAATCCTGACGCGCGAAGCGGCGCTGGGCGCCTACACCACGGGCGCGGCATATTCCCTGTTCGCGGAGGACCGGCTGGGCCGCATCGCGCCGGGCCTGCGCGCGGACTTCCTGTTCGTGGACGAAGACCCGATGACCGCCGCCCCGCAGGCCCTGCGCGGCACCCATGTTCTGGAAACGTGGATCGGCGGGCGACTGGCGTGGTCGGCGGCGCAGGACGGCGGCAAGGCTGGGGTGCGGCGGTAGGACAGCGGGGCCTGCCCGATCAGGCCCCGCTGTCCTCGCGAAACCGGTCCATCAGGTGCATTCGTTCGTGCAGAATGGTGACGATACCCACCATATCGTCACCAAGCAGCCGCCAATAGACGTAGTGGTGCTCGTGGCGGCAGTAAAAGCCATCCACGCCGAAATCGCCAGGGATCGCGCGCCACGGCTGGTCGTGCCGTGCTATGCTGTCGAAGCGAGAGAAAAGGCCGCGTATATAGGCTTGCGCCTGTGCATCGCCCCATGTGTCACGCGTATAGACGTAAATCTCGTCAAGCCGCTGTCCGGCGATCGCGGAAACCCTGAAACCGGCCATGTCAGCTGCGACGATTGCGCGCGATCACCGATTCCGCATCCAGCGGAGTGTAACTTGATTCAGGCGCAGCGAAAGCTCGGTGCAATTCGGCTTCAAGGCGCTGAAACTGCTCTGCTTCGAGCCGTTCCTTGTCCCGCCGGATCAGATCGCGGACATATTCGCTGACGTTCTCGTAAGAGCCATGCGCGCCCACATTCGCCGCGACAAAATCGCTCAGCGCACCGCCGATGCGGACATTGAGGGTCATGGGCTTGTTCATAAGGGCACCTTTCGCCCCAATATAGCGGAATATCGTGGACAGGCGCAACCGAAGTGCGCTCCTCCCCTCACTCCGCGGCGGCGTGTCCGGCGGCCTTGGCTTCTTCCTCGATGGCCTTTTCCTCGGCCGCGCGTTCCTTGGCGTCGCGGCGTTCGGTGAACCACATCAGGACCAGCGTGCCTTCCCACAGCAGCAGCAGAGGGACGGCCAGCAGCAACTGCGATACGACGTCCGGCGGGGTCGCCACGGCAGCGATGATGAAGACGCCGACGATCGCATAGCGCCGTGCCGAAACGCACTGCGCGCGCGTGACCATGCCCGCGCGGTTGAGCAGCATCAGCAGCACCGGCAGCAGGAAGCTGATGCCGAAGGCCAGAATGAACTGCATCACCAGCGCAAGGTAATCGCCTGTGCCGGGCAGCGCTTCCAGCTTGAGGCCGCCCTTTTCCCCCTCGAACGTCAGGAAGAAGTGGAACGCGGTAGGCATGACCACGTAATAGGCGAGCGCGGCGCCCATGGTGAACAGCACCGGCGTTGCGATCAGGAACGGCAGGAACGCCTTCTTTTCCTTGGCGTAAAGGCCGGGAGCCACGAACTGCCAGATCTGGTTGGCGATCACCGGAAAGCTGATGAAGAAGGCCGCGAACATCGCGATCTTCACTTCGACGAAGAACGCTTCGTACAGCTTGGTGTAGATCAGCTTGCCCTGTCCGGGCGGAAATGCACCCGTCAGCGGACGGACGAGGAACGAGAAGATATCGCCCGCGAAATAGAAGCACACCGCGAACGCCACGGCAAAGGCCAGAAAGGCCCGCAGCAGGCGGCCGCGCAGTTCGATCAGGTGATCGAGCAGCGGCGCCTGGGTATCGTCGATGTCGGAAATGCGAAAGGGCTGCATGGTGCGGGTGCTCGGGCCGGGATCAGGGTGGCGGGGGCGGCAGGTGCATTTCGGCCTGCCGGGGTTCTTCGGCCTGCTTCACCGATGCGCCATTCACCGATGCATCATTCACCGATGCATCCTCGGTGGCGGGCTCGGCCACTTCGGAAGCCGGTGATGCGCCGGGCGCCTGCATGTCCTCGGCGGTCGGGTTCAGCGAAGGCAGCTGCGGGCTGGCCTTCATGATCGCCTCGTTCTGCTCGCGCCACTTGCGCTCCATCTCCTCCAGTTCGGCTTCGCGCACCATGGCGTCGATGCCGGACCGGAAGTGGTTCGACATCTTGCGCATCTTGCCGATCCAGCGACCGGCCGTGCGCAGCGCCATAGGCATGTCCTTGGGGCCGATGACGACGACCGCCACGATGACGATCATCAACAGTTCGGATGCACCGACGTCGAACATCCCCGATCAGCTCCGAACGCTCAGAGCTGTTCGTTCTTCACGTCCGTCGTGGTCGGCGCGGGATCGGCCTTCTGCGACGGAATCTGGGCGGCGGGGGTCGAGGCTTCCTTGGCCTTCTTGGCCTCTTCCTCGTTCATGCCGTCCTTGAAGCTCTTGATGCCCTTGCCGAAGTCACCCATGATTTCCGAAACGCGGCCGCGTCCGAACAGCACGAGCACGATCACGAGAACGATCAGCCAGTGCCAGATCGAGAAGCTACCCATAACCTCAACTCCAAAACGGGCGGTCGATTTCGACCGCTCACGATTCCTACCGTACTGGGGCGCATGTAGGCGCTTTGACGCGAAGTTGCCAGCCCGTCATGGTTCTGTCCTTCGACCGTAGCACCTCAGTCATCTTCGGAATCCGACTTCTCCGAAGCGCGAGCATTTCCGCCACCCAGCGCGGTTTCGATCATGTCGTCGTCGACCGGATCGAGCAGCCCCGCCGCGCGCAGTTCGTCGATGCCGGGAAGTTCCTTCAGCGACGTCAGCCCGAAGTGATCGAGGAAGGCAGGCGTCGTCGCATAGATCACCGGCCGCCCCGGCACTTCGCGGCGGCCGGCAACGCGCACCCAGCCCGCCTCCATCAGCACGTCGAGCGTGCCCTTGGCGGTCTGCACGCCGCGAATGGCCTCGATCTCGGCGCGGCTTACGGGTTCGTGGTAAGCGACGATCGCCAGCACTTCGGTGGCGGCGCGCGACAGGCGGCGCACGTCTTCCTTCTCGCGGCGCAGCAGGTGGGCAAGATCGGGCGCGGTTTCGAAATGCCAGCGCCCGCCGCGCTCGACAAGGTGGATGCCGCGCCCCTGATAATGGCGCTGCAGATCGGCCAGCGCGGGGCGCACTTCGCCGCCCTTCTCCCCGAAACCGAGGTGCAGCGCCACCTGATCCGCCGTCAGCGGTTCGATGGAGGCGAACAACGTCGCCTCGACGGCGCGCAGCATGTCGTCGGGGGCGCCAGGGATGTCCTGTGTCACTTTGCGATGCCCTTGAGTGCCCTTAGCCGCAGCGGGCCATAGGTTTCTTCCTGCGCCAGTTCGGCCTTGCCGGTGCGGGCCAGTTCCAGCGCCGCGACGAAGCTGGAAGCCAGCGCGGACCGGCGCAATTGCGGGCTTTCCCAGCTGCCGTGCGCGGGGGGAAGGAAATCCCGCAGCTCCATCCAGTCGATCGCCACGCCCAGCATCGAGGCGACGCGGCTGATCGCGGTGTCCAGCGTCATCACCATCCGCTCACGTACCATGTGGACCACCGGCTGGGAGCGGATCTTAACATCGCCATACGCTCTTACAAGGTCGAACCATTCGACCTGCCAGCGCGACTTGCGATCGACCCGCAGCCCCTCCGGTGCGCCGCGCAGGAACACGTCGCGCCCCAGCCGGTCCCGCCCCATCAGCCGCGCCGCAGCCTCGCGCATGGCGCCAAGGCGCTGCAGGCGCATCTGCAGGCGCAGGGCCATTTCCTCGGGGCTGGGATCCTCCTGCTCGTCCCGCGGCAGCAGCAGCGCGGACTTGAGGTAAGCCAGCCAGGCCGCCATCACGAGGTAATCGGCCGCCAGTTCCAGCCTGACCGCCTCGGCTTCCTCGATGTACGTCAGGTAGGCGTCGACCAGTTCAAGGATCGATATCCGCAGCAAGTCCACCTTCTGCCGCCGCGCAAGGTCGAGCAGCAGGTCGAGCGGCCCTTCCCAGCCCTCGATCTCAAGGTACAGCTTGTCCGCCCCGGTGGCACCAGCGCCGCTCTGGTGCTCCTCGCCGTCCCAGTCGTCGAACAGGCCGGGATTGCTGGCCATGTCAGGCCGCCCGCAGCGCCAGCAGGGCGTCGCGCCGGGCGAGCAGGTCCGCGTGACCGGCCTCGGCCGCCGAAACGATCTGAGGCCCGGCCGCCGCCAGCGCGCGCTCAAGCCGGGCGGCGGTTTCCCCGCTCATCACCGGCAGGGCCGTGGCGATGCCGGTCATGTCGTCCATCTTGGCCCAGCAATTGAGCGCGATGTTGCAGCCCGCCGCGATCGCCTGCGCCGCCAGTTCCGGCACGCTGCCCGACAACGCCTGCATGTCGAGGTCGTCGGTCAGCAGAAGTCCCGTGAAGCCGATGGCCTTGCGGATCACTTCTTCGATGACGAAGGGCGAAAGGGTGCCCGCGTTCTCCCCATCCCATGCGGTGTAGCGGACGTGCGCGGTCATGCCGATGGGGGTGGCGGACAGCGCCCGGAACGGCGCCAGATCAAGTTCCAGCTCTTCGGCCGAAGCAGTGACGGTGGGCAGTTCCTTGTGGCTGTCGGCCAGGGCGCGGCCGTGGCCGGGGATGTGCTTGATGCACCCCGCAACGCCCGAACGGCCCAGCCCGTCAAGAATGGCGCGGCCCAGCGCCGCAACCTGCATCGGGTCCGCGCCAAGTGCGCGGTCGCCGGTGATGTCGTGCGCGCCGGGGTGGCGCAAGTCGAGCGGGGGATGCAGGTCCACGCTGATCCCGGCTTCGGCAAGGTCCAGCCCCAGCGCCTGCGCGTTGAGCCGCGCCGCCTCGATCGCGCTGGCGGGGGCAAGGCGATAGAGCCGGTCGAACGCCTCGCCCGGCGGATAGGCGCTCCATGTCGGGGGCTTCATCCGGGCGACGCGGCCGCCTTCCTGATCGATGCAGACGAACAGGCGATCGCGCCCGTGAATGCTGCGCAGTTCGTCAGTCAGCGAACGAACTTGCGCGCGGCTTTCGACGTTGCGGCCGAACAGGATGTAGCCCGCCGGGTCCGCATCGCGGAAGAAGGCGCGTTCATCGTCGCTGAGCGTCAGGCCGGAGAGGCCGAAGATTGCCGGAACCATGGGCGTTTTGGTCGCAGAATGGCGCCGCTTTCGCAAGGAAGGCGGGGGGCGAAGGTGTGGATGGCGCTATGCGGCGGGCCATTCCCGCCACCATGACTTACGCCGCGCGCCAATACCTGCCACAACCCGCGCATGACCCGCAGATTCGGCCCTCCCCCGTCCGCCGCCGAATTCGAGGCGCTGGCCCATGCTGCCTTCGCGCGCATCCCCCAGCCCTTCGCCCGGCACCTTGAAGGCATCACCGTCCATATCGAGGAATTCGCGGATGCCGAGGTGCTTCACGACATGGGCATCGAGGACGCGTGGGAACTGACGGGTCTTTACCATGGCCGCCCGATGGACAGCGAATCGATCTGGCTTTCGGGCGACCTGCCGCCGCGCATCATGCTTTATCGCCAGCCGCTGCTGGCCGAATGGTGCGAGACCGGCGTGGACCTTGAAGACCTTGTCACGCATGTGGTGATCCACGAGGTCGGCCACCATTTCGGCCTTTCGGACGATGACATGCACGCGCTGGAAGAACAGGTGCGCTGAAAAGCAGCACGGGCCGTCGGCGAAATTGGTCCTTGGTCTGCAACGTTTCATTGCGATAGAGCCGCGCCATGACTTCCCCCCGTCTACGCGCGCTGCCGCGACTCGCCCCCATTGCACTTGTCGCCTTCACTGCCGCCTGCGCCGCACCGCAGGCCACCCGTCCGGGAGCGCCGGTTGCGGCGGTCAGCCCGGTGGAAGTGGGCATCATCGCCATCAACGATTTCCACGGCGCGCTGGAACCGCCCAAGGCTGCGGTCGAAGCGCCCGGACCTGACGGCAAGACCATCCCCGTGCCAGCAGGCGGCGGCGCATGGCTGGCCTCGGCGGTCGATTCGCTGAAGGCCGCGCATCCCAACAATGTCGTGGTCGCGGCGGGCGACCTGACCAGCGCATCGCAGCTGGCGTCCTCGCTCCACCTTGATGAACCGGCCGTCGGCGTGATGAACCGCATCGGGCTTGAATTCAACGCGGTGGGCAACCACGAATTCGATCGCGGCTGGAAGGAGCTGCAGCGCCTGCAGAACGGCGGCTGCGATAAGAACACGCGCCTCCAGCCCTGCCAGCTGGAACAGTTCAAGGGCGCCAGCTACAAGTACCTCTCGGCCGCGACCTACAAGGACGATGGTACGACGCTGTTCCCCGCCACCGGCCTCAAGACCTTCGGCGAAGGCGCCCGCAAGGTGACGATCGGCTTCGTCGGCCTTTCGCTCAAGTCGATCCCAACGCTCGTCCAGCCCGACATGGTCAAGGGCCTGACCTTCGGTGACGAGGCCGATGCGATCAACAAGGCGATCCCCGTGCTCAAGGCAGAGGGCGCCGACGCCGTCGTGGTGCTGATCCATCAGGGCGGCAAGACCACCGCGAAAGACCCCAATTCGTGCGACGGTTTCGCAGGCGACATCCAGCCCATCCTCGACCGGCTGAACCCCGGCGTCGACCTTGTCGTCTCGGGCCACACGCACTGGCAGTACGTGTGCCAGTACGGCCAGTCGGGCGATGGCTCCCCGATCCTGCTGACCAGCGCGGGGGTCTACGGCAAGCTGGTGACCGACATCACGCTCACCATCGATCCCGCCACTCACAAGGTCATCGCCAAGAAGGCGCACAACGTCATCGTCCAGTCGGCGGGCTATACCAGCGGCCGGGGCGACGTGCCCAACACCACCGCCTATCCGCAGTTCCAGCCGCGCGCGGACGTGGCGGACTATGTCGCGGGCTATGTGAAGGATGCCGCAGGGCTGATCCAGCGTCCGGTCGGCAAGATGTCCGGCCCTGCCGCCAAGGGCAGCAGCGAAAGCGCTACCGGCGGCGACCTCGGCAACCTGATCGCCGATTCGCAGCTGGCGGGCAGCAAGGCGGCGGGCGCGCAGATCGCCTTCACCAACCCCTTCGGCATCCGCGCCCCGATCGACCCGGCGCCCGACGGCACCGTCACTTTCGGGCAGGTCTACGCCACGCAGCCGTTCAACAACGAACTGGTGACGATGACGCTGACCGGCGCGCAAGTCCGCGCCGTGATCGAGGACGGCCTTGACGACGCGGGAGACAAGCAGGCGCTGGCGGCTTCGGCCGGCCTCATGTTCTCCTACGACATGCGCCGCCCATCGGGCAGCCGCGTGGTGGCCCTGACGCTGAACGGCAAGCCGCTGGCCCCCGCCGCGAAGTACCGCGTCACCGTGGTCAACTTCCTGGCCGAAGGCGGCGACGGCTTCGCCACCTTCAAGCAGGGCACCGATATCACGCGCGGCATGATCGACAACGAGGCGTTCCAGCAGTGGCTCGCCGCCGTGCCCGTGCGTCAGGTTCCCAAGGAAGAGCGCGCCGTTCGGCTCGACAAGTAATGTGAACCCGGTCCCTGCGACCTTCGCGGGGACCGGAGTTTATCAGGCGTCCACTTCGGCGTAGTGGCTGGGCGGCTGGATCACTTCCATGCGCTCAGACAGCAGCGGCCGGAACGATGGGCGCGACTTCATCACCAGATACCAGCCGCGCGCCTGTTCGTGGCTCGACCAGTCGAGACCGCCAAGATAGTCCGCGACCGACAGCTGCGCCGCCGCCGCAAGGTCCGCCAGCGTCATCGTTGCGCCCGACAGCCAGGGGCGGTTGTCGATCAGGTAATCGATGTAGTCGAGATAATCGTGCGCCAGCTTCATCGATTCGCGCAGCGCCTTGGCATCGGGAGACTGGCGGAAGACCAGGCGCTTCTTCATCCGTTCCAGCAGCAGCGGGCCGGATACGTCGTTATAGAAGTTCTCGTCGAACATCGCGATCAGGCGGCGGATTTCCGCGCGCTGCTGGGCGGTGCCGCTGATCAGCGGGTTCCGGTCCACCGTTTCTTCGAAGTATTCGCAGATCGCGCGGCTGTCCGACAGGACAAGGCCCTTGTCGGTTTCACGGATCACCGGCGTGCGCCCGGCGGGGTTCATCGCGAAAAGGCGATCCTCGCCCTCCCACGGTCGCGCGGTCTGAAGTTCATACGCGATGCCCTTCTCTGCCATGAGCAGCCGAACCTTGCGACTGAAGGGGCAGAGGGGGAACTGATAGATGTGCCACATGGCGATTCGGAATGCCGAAACGGCGCGCCCCCGTCCATTTCACGAACGCGGGAATCAGGTGGATAAGTCCGCGCTCCATCCGTTGCGCGATATGTCGCGCGCCTGTGCCTGCCTGTCGTTGACCCCTGCCGCCCGCGCCGACAGTCTTGCACCGAACCGGAAAGGGAGAGGAAACCGTGCTGCTCAAGTCCATCCGTCTGGGATCGAACGATCTTGCGAAGACCCGCGCCTTCTATGACGCGACGTTCGGCGCGCTGGGCCTTGCGCCCTGCTCCACCCCCGAACAGTACCCCATCGTGATGTGGGATCTGGGGGGCGTGCGCTTCCTGCTCGGCCCCGCCCGCGACGGGGAAAGCTGCACGCACGGCAACGGCGGCACGATCCTGTTCGACGCGCCGGACGAGGCCACGGTCAGGGCATGGCACGAAGCGGGCCTTGCCAGCGGCGGCACCGACGAAGGCGCGCCCGAAGCCAAGCCTCAGGCGCGCGGGGCTTTCGGGGCCTACCTTCGCGACCCCGACGGCAACAAGCTGGGCATCTATTCCGGGCTCACCATGGGCTGAGGCCCGATCAGGCGGTTCAGGCCGCCCGGTCCACCACGACCATCGTGAAGGTGGAGGTCGCCGAATGGCGGCGCTCGCCGTTCATCAGGTCTTCGGCCCAGAGTTCGACGCGGATGAGCACCGAATCGGTGCCAGCCATGACGACTTCGGAAATCAGCTCGATCATCTCGCCCTCGCGGATCGGGGACTTGAAATCGATGCGGTCCGACGTGCCCATGATCATCGGGCGGCGCATGTGTCGGCTCGATGCGATGAACGCCGCACGGCCCATCATCTTGAGCGCATCGCCGCCGAACAGCGAACCGTAGTGGTTGGTCTGCGCCGGGAACACCATATCGACCATGTGCAGGCGCCCGGTTTCCAGCGCGGGTGCGGGTTCGGGCATGGGCGGGAACGGCAGCCGGGTTTCCGGCCCCTTGGGCGCGACAAGGACGAAAAGCCCGCGCGTGCAGAGGCGCCGTTCGCCGGTCAGCGGGTTTTCGGCCACCAGTTCCACCTCGACATCGACTGAACGCGTGCCGACGCGGGTGATCCGGCCGGTCGCCTCGATCAGATCGCCGATGTGGCCGGGGTTCTCGAAGTCGATGCGCTCCGAACGGGCGGTCACGAACGGCGCGCGGGCGTGGCGGGCGGCGACAAGGAAGGCGATCTTGTCCATGTGCGCCAGCGCGACACCACCGAACAGGGTGCCGTGGTGGTTGGTATCGCCGGGGAAGACGGCGTCGATAAGCTGCACCGCATGGGCGGCGGGGGTGGTCGTCAGGGTCATGTCATACTCGTCGATTCGGGTCACGGTCGCCGGACGCGCGCCCGAATGCGAACGGGATGCGCGGCCGTCGGCCTGCTCGGGAATCGTCTCCACGGGATGGACGACCGGCTCGACATCAAAGGGGGCGACTGCGCGCCCGTGGCCGGTCTGTCAGCTGCAGGCACGGCGAGGCGCCCGGCAGAGGCAATCGCACCTCGCAGCCCCGCGCGCGCCGGTCAAGCGAAAGCGCGCCGATTTTCTTGCAGCCTGCGCCACCGGTGTTGCCTTGATCGCACCTCGGGCATAAGCCGCGCCCGACTCAAGCCCGTGCAAGGATCCGCGCACCGTGACGCTTCATACCTGGTGGCTGTTCGTCGCCGCCGTCTTCGTGGTTTCCGGCACGCCCGGCCCCAACATGCTCCACGTGCTGTCGCGCAGCGTCGAGATGGGCGCGCGGCGCAGCACGATCGCGATGGCGGGGTGCCTTTGCGCCATCTTCGTGCTGATGGGCTCCTCCGCCGCCGGGCTGACGACGCTGCTGCTGGCCCTGCCCGGCTCGTTCGAGGTTCTGCGTTATGCGGGCGTTGCCTATCTGGTGTACCTGGGGATCAAGTCGTGGCGCTCGCCCGTGGCGCCGCTCGACCCGACCGTGAACGAACTGCCGCCCGCCCCTTCCACTGCAGCGGTGTTCCGGGGCGGCTTCGCGATCGCCATCAGCAACCCCAAGGCGATCCTGTTCGCAGCCGCCTTCTTCCCGCAGTTCATCGATCCTGCGCTGCCCAAGGCCCCGCAGTTCGCCATCCTGTTCGGCACCTTCACCGTCATCGAGACGGCATGGTACTGCGCCTATGCGCTCGGCGGCCGGGGACTGGCCCGCTACCTGAGCCGCCCCGCCATCAAGCAGGCGTTCAACCGGGTGACCGGCGTGTTCTTCATCGGCTTCGGGCTGGCACTGCTGAAGGCCCGCCCCAACTAGGTCGTGAACCCTCAGCCTGCGCGCGAAAGCAGGAACACCGCATGCTCGGCGCGGAAGTTCGCCGCGGCCGCGCTGCACTGGGTATCGCCCGAAAGGAACCAGCGCCCCTCCACCGTGATCCCGCGTTCCTGCAGCAATGCGCGGAAGTCGTTCACCGTCAGGTGGTGGATGTTGGGCGTTTCATACCAGGCGATCGGCAGCAGGCGCGTCACCGGCATCCGGCCGTTCCACAACAGCGAAGTGCGCACCCGCCAGTGCGCGAAGTTCGGGAAGCTGACGAAAGCCTTGCGGCCGATGCGCAGCAGTTCTTCCAGCACCTGATCCGGGCGCATCGTCGTCTGCAGCGTCTGCGACAGGATCGCGTAGTCCACCGAGTTGTCGGGATAGAATGAAAGGTCGGTGTCCGCATCGCCCTGGATCACCGAGAGGCCCTTGGCCACGCAGGCGCCCACGTTCAGCGCATCGATCTCCATCCCGCGCGTGGCGCAGCCCGAACCATCGCGCAGGGCCTGCATCAAGGTGCCGTCCCCGCAGCCCACGTCGAGCACGCTGGAGCCCGCCGCGACGTTTTCGGCGATGATCGCAAGGTCCGGGCGCAGGCCGCTTTTCATTGCCGCGTTCATGATGCCACCTGCAACTGCGCGGCGAACTGGGGCGAAAGCCGCTCCATCAGCCGTTCGGGCCGCATCAGCGGGGTGAAGCCGAGCGCGGCGTAAACCCCATGCGCATCCGCGGTGGTCAGCGCAAAGCGGCGCACCGTCGCGAAATCCGGGTGGTCGAGGAACCACTGCACCATGCGGCGGCCAAGGCCGCCCCCGCGCGCCGGTTCGTCCACCCATACGTCGGCAAGCCAGGCGAAGCTGGCGTAATCCGTGATCATCCGCGCAAAGCCGACCTGCCCGTGCTCGGGGTGATAGGCCCCGATACAGTGCGAACCGGCGATCTGCCGCTCGATCTGTTCGCGCGCGATGCCCGGCGTCCAGTAGCTGGAGGCCAGCCAGCCATGCACGCGGGCCACGTCCAGCCGGCTCTTTTCATCGCAAAGCTCGATCATCCGATGAACCCCTGCACCACGCGATCAAGCGCGGGCACGTCGAGCAGGAACGAATCGTGCCCGAAGGGTGCCGACAGTTCCACGAAGCTCACCGGCAGGCCCACCGCGTTGAGCGCGTGGACCACGTTGCGCGATTCCGCCGTGGGATAGAGCCAGTCGGTATCGAAACTGACAAGGCAGTAGCGCGCCTTCGACTTTGCAAAGGCATTGGCCAGCATGCCGCCATGCTCTTCGGCAAGGTCGAAATAGTCCATCGCGCGGGTGATGTAGAGGTACGAGTTCGCATCGAAGCGGTCCGTGAACGACAGCCCCTGATAGCGCAGGTACGATTCGATCTGGAAATCCGCGTCGAAGCCGAAGGTCTTCTCCTCGCGGTTCTGCAGGCGGCGGCCGAACTTCTCGGTCAGGCCGGCTTCCGAAAGATACGTGATGTGCGCGGCCATGCGGGCGACGGAAAGGCCCTTTTCCGGCCCCTTGCCGCCGGATGCCTTGGCTTCATAGTAATTGCCATCGCGCCATTCCGGGTCGGCCATGATCGCCTGACGGCCCACTTCATGGAACGCGATGTTCTGCGCCGAATGCCGCGCGGTCGAGGCCAGCACCAGCACCGCGCGGGTGCGTTCGGGGAAGTTGGCGGCAAGGCTCAGCGCCTGCATCCCGCCCATCGATCCGCCGACGAGCGCATGGAGACTGTCGATCCCCAGCGAATCCAGCACCGCGATGTGCCCCCGCACCATGTCGCGGATGGTGATGACCGGGAAGCGCATCCCCCACGGTTGCCCCTCGGGATCGTTGCTGGCCGGGCCGGTCGAGCCCATGCACGATCCGATCACATTGGCGCAGATCACGAAGAAACGGTCGGTGTCGATAGGCTTGCCGGGGCCGACCATGCGCACCCACCAGCCGGGCTTGCCGGTCTTGGGGTGGTTCGACACGACATGCTGATCGCCCGTCAGCGCGTGGCAGATCAGGATCGCGTTGTCCTTGGCCGCGTTCAGCGTGCCGCACGTCTCGTAGGCTATGCGTGCGCAGGGCAGCATCTGCCCGCCGTCAAGCAGCAGCGGCATGTCGAGGTCGAGGTGGCGGTTCTCGATAGGGGGATTGAGCACGGTTGCCATGATCCGAGCCCCAATAGAGGCTCAATCGGACTCTGTCATTAGCCGCCATGGTGCGTTATGGGGCCGGCCGTCATGAGCGAAACCGAAACCCGCAGCAAAGCCGCCCCGACGCCCAAGCCCTGGATCGAGGCGATCCACGCCTATGTACCGGGCAAGTCGAAAGGCAAGGACGGCCGCCCGCTCATCAAGCTTTCCGCCAACGAGAACCCGCTTGGCACCAGCGAGGCCGCGCTGGCCGCGAAAGCCGCCGCGCCCGCGCTCTACCCCGACCCGGACAGCACCGCCTTGCGCACCGCCATCGGCGCGCGCCACGGCATCGATCCGGCGCGCGTGGTCATGGGCACGGGCTCGGACGAACTGCTCAACCTTGCCGCTCAGGGCTACGCGGGCCTCGGCGACGAGGTGATCTATGTGCGCTACGGCTTTTCGGTCTACGATATCGCCGCGCGCCGCTGCGGCGCCACCCCGGTAGTCGCGCCCGATGCCGATTACGGCACCGACGTCGATGCCCTGCTGGCGCTGGTGACCGACAGGACCCGCGTAGTCTTCGTCGCCAACCCCAACAACCCAACCGGATCGTACCTGCCCAAGGGCGATATCGCGCGCCTGCACGCGGCCCTGCCTTCGGACGTGCTGCTGGTGCTCGATCAGGCCTACGGCGAATACGTTGCGCCCGAGGATGACGACGGCGCGCTGGCGCTGGCTGCCGCGCACGACAACGTGCTGGTGACGCGCACCTTCTCCAAGATCTTCGGCCTTGCCGGGGAGCGCATCGGCTGGGGCACCGGCGCGCCGGGCATCGTCGCCACGCTCAACCGCATTCGCGGCCCGTTCAACGTCTCTTCCACCGGACAGGCGATGGCCGAGGCGGCGCTGGCCGATGCCGACTTCGTGGAGGCCAGCCGCGTCCACAACCGCGATGAGCGCGACCGCTTCGTCGCCAAGCTGGAGGCTCTGGGCAACCATGGCCTGCGCCCGCTGCCAAGCCAGGCGAACTTCGTGCTGACCCTGTTCGAAGGCGCCCTCAGCGCCGAAGCCGCGTTCGAGGGCCTGGCGGATCGCGGCTATATCGTGCGCTGGCTGCCCGGTCAGGGACTGCCGCAGGCCCTGCGCATCACCATCGGCAAGAGCGCCGACATGGACGCGATCGCCGCAGCGCTGCGCGAGATGGCGGAAGCCGCGAAATGAGCTTTGCCAACATTGCCATCATCGGGCTTGGCCTGCAGGGCGGCTCCATCGGCCTTGCCGTGCGCGAATTGCTGCCGCAAGCGCGCACCACCGGCTTTGACCTTTCACCCGAACACCGCGCACGCGCCGCAGAGCGCGGGCTTGTCGACCAGGTCTGCGCCACCGCCAGCGAAGCCGTGCGCCACGCCGATCTGGTCATCTTCTGCGTTCCGCCCGGCGCGATGGGCATCGCCGCAGAGCAGGTCCGCGATGCCCTGCCCGTCAGCGCGCTGGTCAGCGACGTGGGCTCTTCCAAGCAGGCCATCGCCAAAGCGTTGGGCGACGCGCTGCCCGATCATGTCGTGATCCCCGCGCACCCGGTTGCGGGCACCGAGAATTCCGGCCCCGACGCGGGCTTCGCCCACCTGTTCCGCAACCGCTGGTGCATCGTCACCCCGCCCGCCACGGTGAACATGGTGAAGCTGTCGCAGCTTGTCGGCTTCTGGGAAGCGCTGGGCGCCAACGTCGAGATCATGACGCCCGAGCATCACGACCTTGTGCTTGCCGTCACCAGCCACCTGCCGCACCTGATCGCCTACACCATCGTGGGCACCGCGTCCGACCTTGAGGACGTGACGCAAAGCGAAGTCATCAAGTATTCGGCGGGCGGTTTCCGCGACTTCACCCGCATCGCCGCCTCCGATCCGACGATGTGGCGCGACGTGTTCCTGTCCAACAAGGACGCGGTGCTGACGATGCTTCAGCGCTTCACCGAAGACCTGACCGCCCTTCAGCGCGCGATCCGCGTCGGCGACGGCGATCAGTTGTTCGACCACTTCGCCCGCACCCGCGCCATCCGCCGCTCGATCATCGAGGAAGGGCAGGACGACGCCCGGCCGGACTTCGGGCGCGGGGATCACGAAGGGCGGTAGAAATTCCTCCCCGAGACACATTCGGGGAGGAATCTCATCGGCTTTGGAGCTTCCTGCCGTCTCGCGCTTTGAGCGGGCGAAACTCCTGCTCGAAGGCCCGATGCCATGCAGCTTTCCATCCAGACCACGCTTGAATATGCCGTGCCCGGCCCCGTCGATGTGCTGCTCCAGATCGAGGCGGCGATCATCCCGGAACAGCACGTCGCGCATGCCCACATCGAACTGCCGCCGCTCGACCATTTCGCCCGCGTCCCCGCGCAGGCCTGCATCGGAGAGCGTATCTGGCTGCGCACCGCCGCGCCGCTGACCGTGCGCTATGAGGCACGGGTGGAGGTCGACCGCTTCCTGGCACCGGTAGATATGCTTGCCGCTGTCCCGCCGCACCTGCTGCCCGGCGAGACGATCGATTACCTGATGCCTTCGCGCTACTGCACCTCGGACACGTTTCACGAATTCGTGGAGAGCGAATTCGCCGGGCTGCAGGGCGGCGCGCGGGTCGGCGCCATCCGCGACTGGATCGCGGGCACGCTGACATACGAGCCCGGCTCAAGCGACGCCTTCACGACCGCCGCCGACACGTTCAACAGCCGCAAGGGCGTCTGCCGCGACTATGCGCACCTGATGATCGCGCTTGTCCGCGCCAGCGCCATCCCGGCGCGCTTCGCCAGCGCCTATGGCATCGGCGTGGAGCCGCAGGACTTCCATGCCATCGCCGAAGTGTTCCTCGACGGCGCCTGGCACCTTGTCGATGCAACCGGGATGACCACGCCGGACCGGGTCGCCAAGATCGGCGTCGGTCGGGACGCGGCGGACGTCTCGTTCCTCACCAGCTATGGCGACGTGGAGATGGTTTCGCAGACGGTCGAAGTGAGCGCGGCCTAGACGTTCAGCGCGTTGATCGCGGCGTGGACGCGCGCCTCCACCTCATCACGCGGGAGGCCGGGGGCGATGCGTTCGCCCACGCGCAGGGTGATCGTGCCCGGCTTCTTCCAGCGGCGGTGGTACAGCCGCCCGCTGTTCACCGCCACCGGCACGACCGGCAGCGCCAGCAGCTTGTAGAGCCCCGCGAAGCCCGACTGCAGCGGCGGTCGTTCGCCGGTCGGCACGCGCGTACCTTCGGGGAAGATCGCCAGCGGACGCCCCTGCGCCGCAAACCCGCGCGCGCTCGACACCATGGCGCGCAGGGCCTTGGCGCCCTCTCCCCGTTCGACGACGACCGTGCCATAGCGCCGCGCCGCCCAGCCCCAACCGGGGATCTCGGCCAGTTCCGCCTTGGGAAACGGCGCGGGACGCCGCATCTGCGCGGGCAGGTCGATCGCCTCGTAGAAGCTTTCATGCTTGATCGCCACCAGCACGCCCTCGTCCGGCAGTTCACCTTCGATGACAAGGCGGATGCCCAGCAGCCAGCGCGCGCACCAGCGATGGAACAGCGCCCATCCACGCACCGTCCGTCGCATCGCCTCGTCGCCGAACATCGATGCAACGAAGCAGGCGATGACCATGACCACGGTGCCCGGATAGAACACCAGGTAGAACAGCAGCGAGCGCACCACGTCCAGCGGGCTCACCTTTTCGGACTTCATCGCAGGGCTTCCCAGAGGTTGAGCGCGGCACGCGCCAGCAGCTTGTGATATTCGAGGAAAAGCGTGCTCAGGCTGGGGTGCGAAGGCACGCCGTCCAGTTCAAGGCGCACTTCGTCGGGAAATTCCCGCGCGATCTCCAGCGCGGCGCGGCGCATGTGCCAGTCCGCAGTGACCAGCCGCACCGACTTGGCGTTATGCTCCGCCACCCACTGCGCCGCCTCCACCGCGTTGGAGCGCGTATCGTAGGCGCGGTAGCCCAGCGTCACGCAGCAGCGCATCAGGCGTGCCGGCACGCGGAACTGCACCGCGAATTCGCGCGGGCGCACTTCGCGATCGACACCGGAAACGAGCAGGTCCGGGGCCTTCCCGGCTTCCAGCACCTTGACCGCATGTTCGATCCGGCCCTGGCTGCCGGTCAGCACGATGATCGCATCGGTCTTCACGCTCGCCGGCAGCGGTCCGGGGAGCGCCACGGCAAACCACAGGAACCCGAAAGCCCAGAGCAGCACGACAGATGCGGTGAAGCGGCGAAACATACGTTGATAGCTATATTAGGAGTTCGCTGCGGTTACAGCATCTTTCGCAGCGCGTGCAGCACGGTGAGCCGGGCTGTGAGCATGGCGAGCAGTGTCGCCAGCACCGGCACCAGCGCCAGGATCAGCCAATCGCTCCACACCAGCGCGCCGTTGTCCACCAATCCGGCCCCCAGGCCATCGAACCGCCGCCCCAGCGAAAGGATCACCACCAGCGCCAGCAGCAGCCCCACCGCGCCGCCGCCTGCGGCGTCATAGCCGATGGAACGCTGGAACACGCGCGCCACTTGTGCATCGGTGCCGCCCAGCAGGTGCACGATCTCGATGGTGTCGCGATTGGCCCCCAGCGCCGAGCGCGCCGCCAGCAGCACCGCCGCTGCCAGCGCTCCGGCCAGCAGGGCCACGATCACCATCGCCAGCACTTGCAGCGATACCATCGCATCGAACACCGGCTTCAGCCAGTTGGACTGCGCATCGATGCGTGCGGATGGCGCCACCGGCGTAACCCGCCTTGCGATCGCGGCCAGCTGCGCCGCACTGGCAGGCCCGTTCAGCCGAACGTCGATCAGCGCGGGCACCGGGATCGCCGAACCCGTGGCGGCGGCGATGCCGGTTCCCAGCCAGGGTTCGATCAGCGCATCCAGTTCCGCCTGCGGAACCTGCCGCAGACCCGCGACGCCCGGCATCGTCTTGATCGCCTCCACCGCACGGGTGGCCTGCTGCGCGCGCATGTCGGCGCGCGGCTCGATGATCTGGACGGTGACGCCGCCGTCGATCTCCGCCTTCGCCGCCGAAACGGCATTGCCCAGCGCCAGTCCTGCCGCCAGCGCGATGGCGGTCATCGCCACCATGATCGCGATGACCCACGGCATCGGCCCCGACATGCGCCCCTGCGGGATCAGTTCGACCCGGCTTCCGGCGTTGAACCACCGGCCTATGACAGACGCAGAAACGGAAGGGCCCCTCACGTCAGCTTCCTTGGCGGATAGCGCAGCGCGCCGGTGGGATCGGAAAGCCGCCCCTTGTCCAGCCGCATGATCAGGCTTTCGGGCACCTTGCGCAGCAGGTCGAGGTCATGCGTGGCGACGACAACCGTGGTGCCCTGCCGGTTGAGCATCTCGAACAGGCGGATCAGCTTGGCCGCCATGTCCGGGTCGACGTTGCCGGTCGGCTCGTCCGCCACCAGCATGGCGGGGCGGGCGATGACGGCGCGGGCGATGGCCACGCGCTGCTGCTCTCCGCCCGAAAGCGTGGCGGGGCTGGCATCGATACGGTCGGTAAGGCCCACCCATTCAAGGATATCGCGCACCGGCCCGGCGATATCCTTCTCCGCATGGCCCGCCACCCGCAGCGGCAGAGCCACGTTGTCGAAAGCGGAAAGATGCTCGACCAGCCGGAAGTCCTGGAACACCACCCCGATCCGTCGCCGCATCACCGGCAGGCGCGCACGCGGCAGGGTGATCGCGTCCGTCCCGAACATGCGGATGGCCCCGCGTGATGGGCGCTGCGCAAGGTACAGCAGCTTGAGCAGCGAAGTCTTCCCCGCGCCGCTTGCCCCCGTCAGGAAATAGAACCTGCCGGCATAGAGCGTGAACGTCAGGTCGCTCAGCACCTCACGATCGGTGCCGTAGCGCAGGCCGACATTGTCGAAGTGAATGATTTCCCCGTCGCTGGTCATGCTCGCCAAGGATCGTGTTGCATAAGGTAACTTGTCGGGAGCCGGGCCGAACTGGGATCGAACAGGCGACTTTCATGCCTATAGCCATCCATGCATGTGGAAAAAAGAGCGTCATGGCGTGAACCCACAGGCGGGGTGCTTGTCGCGCGCGAGCAAGGCGTGCTTATGGATGCGATCATGATCATCGCCTGTCCTGCCTGCTCCACGCGCTACGCTGTTCCCGACAGCGCCATCGGCGTGGAAGGCCGGACCGTGCGCTGCGCGAAGTGCCGCCACAGCTGGTTCCAGGAAGGACCGGAACTGGAGACCGAAGGGGCGATCGCCGCCCCTGCTCAAGCAGATGTGGCCGCGCCGCCGCCTCAGGTCGAAGCGCCTGCGGCCCCTGTTCCTCAGGCGGCTGTCCCGCAAGCTCCTGCTCCTCAGGCCCCCGCTCCTCAGGCTCCTGCCCCGCGCCCGGCCCCGCGCCCTGCGGTCGTCGTGCCGCGCGCGGCAGAAGCTGCGCCCGAACCCGCAGCAGAACCCCGCCGCGCCGATCCGATGCCGGCTCCCGCGCCGTCCCGGCGTTCCGGGCCGGTCTATTACGACGATACCGCCAACAAGACCTATGCCGACGAAGGGCCGTCGAGCTTCGATTTCTCGCCGCCGTTCCGCCCGCGCCGCAACTGGTCGCGGATCGGCACGTTCGCCGCGATCGTCTTCGCCGTGGCCACGCTTGGCCTTGCCGTGGCGGTCGCGGTGGGCGGCCTGCCGGACTGGCTGCCGATCCCGCGCGCAACATTCAGCCAGGCCCAGCCGGACCTCAAGCTGGATTTCCCGCGCGGCCGCCAGGATCGCAAACCCCTGCCCGACGGGACCGAATTCTTCAGCGTCAGCGGCACCATCACCAATATCGGGGCTGAAACGCGCAAGGTGCCGTCATTGCTGGTGGTGCTCAGGGATCGGCGCGAAACGATCGTCTACGCCAAGGAAGTGGTACCCGCAAAGAACCGCCTGGCCCCCGGCGAAACGATCACCGTCAACGAAGCACTGACCGACATCCCCAAGTCCGCAGCCGCCGCCGAGATTGGCTGGAAGCCGGACTGACCGCGGACGTTGCGGCCTTCGGCAAGGTCCGGAAAGGCAGGGCTCGAAAAAGCAGGGCTTGAAAAAGCAGCACCGTCAGGCCGCCTGCGATTAGCTTACAAGCTCGGGAACATCGTCCCGAGCTTGTGCAATCCGACTTTTCTTTTGTTTTTGCTACCCGAAGAACCCGTTTGAGGGTCCGACATGCGGCTCGCGGCGCGCCGGGGCCTGGCCCATGGCGGCAGCGATACCCTGCGGGCAGGTATATCTGCGTATTTTCACCTAATCTCAAATTACAAAGGTGCAATTCAAGCACTTAGGAGGCGCAGCATTCATGTCGCCAGCGATACTATGCCGGCCCAAAGCGCCAGGCTGAACAGCCCCGCCAACAGCCACCAAGTCCAGACAATCGGCCTTGCCCCGATCCGCATCGGCGCAGAACGCGTATCGGACGCAGCTTCACCCCTCTTGTGGAGGCCGCCCCCATCGCCGGGGTCTTCATTCGTCATGATCAGCAGTTCCAGCCATGAGGGCTTGTGATACCAGCGGCTACGCCCGCTGTCACCCGGCCCGCACGACCCGCGTCATGGGATCGGTGGAAGGCACGATAATCCCGCGCTTCCATGAAAACACTTGCTATTGCGATTTGGTCGCATTAGCCGAAATCCCCGTGAGAGGGAAGTGAAAGCCCGCAAGGCCAATCGGCTCGTGCTTTCTCCGGGGGGCGCTTCGAAAGGCGGCCCCGCATAGGGGGCAAGGCCGAAGTGACGCGGACGATTCTGTTTCAAATTCATTGGTTTCTGGGCATCACCGCCGGGCTCGTGCTGGCCGCAATGGGCCTTACCGGCGCATCGTTGAGCTTCGAGCACGAGATCATGCGCGTGCTGAGCCCCGGCATCGTCACGCTTGCCCCCGGTTCCGCCCCTGCGCTCTCCCCCGATGCCGTGATCGCGCGCGCTTCGGCAGGACGCGGCGGCCTGCGGGTCGAACGGCTGACCGTGGAAGCCGATCCCGCGCGCGCATGGCAGGTGCAGTTCACGGCGGAACCGGGCCAGCGACGCGGAGAGCGCAGCTATGTCGATCCGCGTAGCGGCCGCCTGCTCGGCCAGCCGGTGGGCGCCGGGTTCTTCCGCACGATGGAGGATATCCATCGCTGGCTGGCTCTGCCGGGCGGATCGAAAGGCTGGGGCCGGCAGATCACCGGATTTTCCACGATTGCGCTGATCTTCTTCGCTCTTTCCGGCCTCTACTTGCGCTGGCCCCGCCGCGCGCTGGACTGGCGGGCGTGGCTGGTGCTCGACTGGCGCAAGAGCGGGCGCAACCTCTACCGCGAACTGCACGTGATCATCGGCAGCTGGGTGGTGATCGCCTACCTGCTGAGCGCCTTCACCGGGCTATGGTGGTCCTACGAATGGTATCGCGAAGGCGCGCTGGTGGTGCTCACCGGCTCTGCCGAGCGCGAGGGTGATCATGGCGGGAAGCCGGACGATGCCGCGCCGCAGCCCGCCCTGCCGCTTGCCGCCGCTTGGCAGACGCTGCTGCGCGAGACTGGGGGGCGCTTCGATTCGGTGTCGGTAAGCTTGCCCGAAACCGGCACGAAAGCGACCTTCCGCGTGCTTTTGGCCGGGGCGCGGCATGATCGCATGACCGACAACATCGACATCGACCTTGCCGATGGCCGGGTGGGCAAAGCCGATCGCTACGCCGACCGCGCGCTGGGCAAGGTCGTCGCGACGAGCATGTTCGAGGTTCATCGCGGCGCGATATTCGGCCTTCCCGGCCGCCTTGTCATCTTCGTGACCAGTCTGGCGATGCCACTGTTCACCGTCACCGGACTGCTGCTCTACATCGCGCGCCGCCGCCGCAAGCGGGCGCTGGCACAGGTCGAGGGGCTGGCCGGAAGCGGGGACACGGGCAACGGGGACATGCTGGTCGCCTATGCCAGCCAGACCGGCGGGGCGGAGCGGCTGGCGCGGCAGACGGCGGCGGTCATGGGCGGCGCGAAAGTGCTGCCGCTGTCCTCGGTCGACGGCTCTGTACTGGCGGAAACCCGCCGCGCGCTCTTCGTCGTGAGCACGTATGGAGAGGGTGAACCGCCCGATCGCGCCCGCCGTTTCGCCAGGGAAACAATGGCCTCCCCGCTGGCGGTGGAAGATCTGGATTACGCCGTCCTGGCGCTGGGAGATCGCGAATATCCGCAGTTCTGCGCCTTCGGCCACGAAGTCGACCGCTGGCTTCATGCAGGCGGTGGGCGGCGGCTGTTCGATACCATCGAGGTCGATGGCGAGGATGTCGACGCCGAGCGCCAGTGGCAGCAGCAGCTGACCGCGCTGGGCGCCGATCCGATGGCCGCGGACTTTGCCCCGGCGCGCTACGCCCGCTGGCGGCTGGCGGCGCGCAGCCTGCTCAATCCGGGCAGTCTGGGCGGCCCTGCGTTCCTGATCGCGCTTGAGCCGCTGGAGGATGCGCCGCACGACTGGAAGGCCGGAGATATCGCGGAAATCCGCCCTTGCAACGATCCCGCGGCGGTTTCGGCGCTGCTGCACTCAACGGCACTCAACGGCACTCAGGAGGTACACAGCCGCACTCTGGCCGCACACCTTGGCGAATCCGTGCTGCCCGAAACGCTCGGCGGATCGGCGGAAGAGATCGTCGCCACACTGCGTCCCCTGCCCCACCGCGAATACTCGATCGCATCGATCCCCGGCGACGGGCGCATCGAACTGATCGTGCGTCAGGTCCGCCGCGATGACGGCACGCTGGGCCTCGGATCGGGCTGGCTGACCGCACATGCGCCGCTGGGAACCGAGATCGCGCTGCGCCTTCATGGCAACCCCGGCTTCCGCGTTCCCGATGATCACGGCAAGCTGATCCTGATCGGCAACGGCACCGGCCTTGCGGGGCTGCGCGGACATCTGCGGCAGGCGGCGGCAGCCGGCGTCGGCGGCCACTGGCTGATGCTGGGCGAGCGCAGCCGCGCATCCGATGCCTTCCTTGACGAAGAACTGCAGGGCTGGCTGGCCGACGGCACGCTGGCACAGCTGGACCGCACCTGGTCGCGCGATCCCGATTGCGGGCGCTATGTGCAGGACCTGATCCCGCAATCCGCCTCGTTCCTGCGCGCGGCCGTAGGGGACGGCGCGACGATCCTTGTCTGCGGCAGCCTGCTGGGCATGGCACCCGCCGTCGATGCAGCACTGCGCGCGGTGCTGGGCGACGCGCTGCTGGAGCAGATGGCCGAAAGCGGCCACTATCTGCGGGACATCTACTGAAGCCACAGCGACGGGGGGGGGGGGTAAGCGCCTTTGCCTCCCCCCTCGCCGCTCATGCTGAGCGGGGTTCAGATGTCTGATTTGGGTGGGAAGCGGACCGCAGGATTGCTAGCGTTCCTCATTCTTTCGCTGGGGCTAAGTCGTATGGCCATCGAGAACTCGAAAATTTTGAAGATGGGCATCCCTCTCGCCGGGTCCACATTTATTTTGGCTCTTGAATTCTTTCGCCACGGGCTCTCATGGCGCATCCTTGCCACACTAGGAGTCCTTGTTGGCGGCTACTTCCTCGCCTCAATCATTCTTGGTCGGAAAGCCAATCGACTATGACGGCCTGACACAGACCCTTGCGGCTATCGTGGTCACGAACGGGCTCGTCCGCAACGGGGCGATAGCGCTTGGGCCGCTTCCAGGGTTACCCACTAGCTAAACGGTGCTTTTTTTTATGCCGTCACAGATACCGTAAGGGCGCCATCGACCGCCTAGGTCTAGGCATTTGTCGATTGCGGCTTGGCCGTGCAGCCGCCAGCCTACGTACAGGCCAACGCTGAAGGTAGCCACAAGCAGTAGCACCATCTTGAATCGGCCCTGTGTCACTCTGAGTCCTCCACTCCGTCGTTACAATTTTGCTGTGTTCTAGTCTGAACTACAATGTCCTCAATGGGGTGCTTGCGATCCGGAAGGATTTCGGCGTGAGTGGGTGGTTAGCGGACTTAGCGAGCATTTCCAACGAAGCCCAAATCGACAGGTAACCCACTAAGTTTGAGTTCGTGTAACAAGCACATGGTTTGCCGCTGCGTTAGCGTTTGAGGATCAACCCAACGGGCTTTCTTGTTCGCCCAAACTAGCTTTTCCTTAGGTACTTCACATTTTTCGGCAATCGCCCTCAACAACTCGGTCGCCCGGCTTCCGTTGTCGCTGGGCGCGTTCGCTAATGCAGAGTATAACAAGAGGAGGACTGCTGCCATTTTCATGCGATGTGACTGCCATGGCGACGAAGTGGCTGCAACGGGGCGCAAGCTGCCTCCCACCACCAACGAGAGAAATCCGTCAGTGGAAATCGCGGGAGCGGGGCAGGATGCGCACGTTGCGGGGGTGGCCGCGGGTCGAGTGGCCTGAGGTGGGGCGGTTGGGATCGTAGACCGGATGCCTCACCGCGTCGCCCGGCATCGGTTCGGGTCTTAGCGCAGGAGGCGCGGAAAGGCGGGACAATTCCTCGCTGGCGTCGGTCACGCGATCGACCATCAGGTGAACGACGCCTTCCTTGCTGTGCTGCACTTCACCGTCGATCACCATCAGCCGCGCGGCCATCACCGCGCGGCGCTGCTTTTCGAAATCGCGCGCCCACAGCAGCGCGTTGACCACGCCGGTCTCATCCTCGATGGTGATGAAGATCGCGTTGCCCTTGCCGGGGCGCTGGCGGATCAGCACCACGCCTGCGACCCGCACTTTCTGCCCGTCTTTCGCCGCATTCACCCCCGCGCAGGTCCGCGCGCCCTGCCCTTCGAAGTGATCGCGCAGGAACTGCATGGGATGCCCCTTCAGCGACAGGCGCTGCGTCTGGTAATCGGCAACGACTTCCTCTGACGGCGCCATCGCCGGAAGCGCGGCGTCGGGCTCGGCCGCCAGTTCGGGCGCGTCGAGCGCGGCGAACAGCGGCAGCTGCACCGCCGGAACCCGCCGCGCCTCCCACCCCGCCTGCCGCCGGTTCTGCCCCAGCGAGCCAAGCGCATCGGCGTCCGCCAGCAACCGCAAGGCGCGCGAAGGCAGGCCCGCCCGGCGCGCGGCATCCTCCAGACTGACGATGGGGGCGACCTTGCGCGCCGCCTCCAGCGCCTTCGCCCATTCCTCCTTGAACCCGCCGATCTGCCTGAGGCCAAGGCGCAGCACGCGTTCGCCTTCCAGCGTGTTGTCCCACTGGCTCGCCGCGATATCGATGGGCCGTAACTCGACGCCATGATCCCTGGCATCACCCACAAGCTGTGCGGGGGCATAGAATCCCATCGGCTGGCTATTCAGCAACGCGCAGGTAAACGCCGCAGGATAATGGCATTTCAGCCATGACGAAACGTAAGCGAGCCACGCGAACGCCTGCGCATGGCTCTCGGGGAAGCCGTATTCGCCGAACCCTTTGATCTGTTCGAAGCAGCGCTCCGCGAATTCTCGCGGATAGCCGCGCTTGACCATGCCTTCCACCAGTCCATGCTGGTGATCACCCACGGTGCCGGTCGCCTTGAATGTCCCCATCGAGCGACGCAACCGATCGGCCTGCTCGTCCGTGAAACCGGCAGCGACGATTGCCAGCCGCATCGCCTGCTCCTGAAACAGCGGAACCCCCAGGGTCTTCTCAAGAACGTCCTTTATTTCTCCATCAGGCCCCGGATACTCGACCTCTTCCTCCCTGTTGCGGCGGCGCAGATAGGGGTGCACCATTCCGCCCTGGATCGGCCCCGGTCGCACAATCGCAACCTGAATGACCAGATCGTACAATTTTTTGGGTTTCATGCGCGGAAGCATCGCGATCTGGGCTCGGCTTTCCACCTGAAACGTACCGATGCTGTCGCCCCGGCGCAGCATTGCATAAGTGTTCCCATCCTCCTTAGGAACGGTATCCAGCGTCAGGTTTTCCAGTCGATGATGGCGCAGCAGGTCGAAACTCTTGCGGATCGCCGTCAGCATGCCGAGCGCCAGAACATCGACTTTCATCAGTTCCAGCGTTTCGAGATCGTTCTTGTCCCACTCTATGAAAGTGCGATCGGGCATCGCTGCATTGTGAATGGGCACCAGTTCGTCGAGCCGTCCCTCACTGAGCACGAAGCCGCCGACATGCTGCGACAAATGCCGGGGATAGCCGAGCAGTTGCCCGACCATGTCGCGCATGCGCTCGACTTCGGGATTGGCAGGATCGAAGCCCGCTTCGGTCAGGCGGTTCTCCGGCAATTCGTCGCCACCCCAACTGCCCCATACGGTTCCGGACAGGCGCGCGGTGACGTCTTCGCTAAGGCCCAGCACCTTGCCCACTTCCCGGATGGCACTGCGCTGGCGATAGCTGATGACCGTGGCAGCAATTCCCGCCCGCTCCCGACCATAGCGGTTGTAGATGTACTGCATGACCTCTTCGCGCCGCTCGTGCTCGAAATCGACGTCGATGTCCGGCGGTTCGTCACGTCCCGGAGACAGGAAGCGCGAGAACAGCAACTTCTGGTCGACCGGGTCGATGGGCGTGACACCAAGAAAGTAGCAGACCAGCGAGTTTGCCGCGCTGCCGCGACCCTGACACAGGATCGGTGGTTCAAGGCTGCGTGCGTGCCGGACGATGTCGTGGACAGTCAGGAAGTAATAGGCATAGCCTTTCAACCGGATCAGGCTGAACTCTTGATCCAGCACCGTTTGATACTCAGGTGTCAAGCCATCCGGGAACTTCTCCTTCGCTCCCTCCAGGACCAGGTGTTCCAGCCAGGCCTGCGGCTCCCACCCTTCGGGCACGGGCTCATGCGGGTATTCGTATTTGAGATCGTCGAGGGTGAATTGCACGCAGTCCAGCACGTCCTGCGTCGCCGCCAGCGCATCGGGGCAGGCGCGGAACAGGCGGGCCATTTCGGCCGGGGGCTTGAGGTGGCGTTCGGCATTGGCGGCAAGGCGGCGACCGGCGGTCTGGACGGTCAGCCCCTCGCGGATGCAGGTGAGAACGTCCTGCATCGGGCGGTCCTCCGGCGTGGCATAGAGCACGTCGTTGGTGGCGATCAGCGGCACGCCCGCGCGCGCGGCCAGCGCCATGCGCTGCGCCAGCACCCGCGCATCACGGCCCGTGCGCGGCATCGTGGCGGCAAGCCAGAGTTTCGGCGTCAAGGGGCGCAGGGTGGCGAGCAGCGCTTCGTCGCCATCCATGGCGATCAGCGCCAGATCCTGCGCGTGCTCGACAAGGTCGGGAAGGTGCAGTTCGCATTCGCCCTTGTGCGCACGCCGGTTGCCCACGGTGAGCAGGCGCGTCAGGCGGCCCCAGCCGTGGCGGGTCATCGGATAGGCGACCACGTCGGGCGTGCCGTCCGCAAAGACCAGCCGCGCGCCGACGATCAGGCGCAGCCCGCTTTTCGCCCGCCCCATCTCCTTCCATGCGCTGTGCGCACGGACGACGCCCGCCACGGTGTTGCGATCGGCGATGCCGATGCCGGTCATCCCCATCCCCAGCGCACGCGCAACCATCTCCTCCCCCGGCGAGGCCCCGCGCAGGAAGCTGAAATTGGTGGCTGTAACCAGTTCGGCGAAGGGCGCTAATGTGGTCATGGGAACAGGCCGTGCAGATACCAGCGCGGGTCGGGCTTTTCGCTGAACAGGCCGTGGCGGAAGATCCAGTAGCGGCGGCCATCGGCGTCCTCGATCCGGTAATAGTCGCGCGTTTCTCCCGCACCGCCGGGCATGTGGCCGCCGCGTTTCAGCCACCATTCCGCGCCGATCCGCTCCGGCCCCTCGGCCAGCGTGACGTCGTGGAGGCGGCCCTTCCAGCGGAAGCGTTGCGGCGGGCTGTCGGGGACACCGGCGATCGCCTCGACCGGCTGGGGCGGATCGAACAGCAGCAGCGGGCGAGGCGGGATGCCCTGCGGCTTCGGCCACGGCGCACCGCGCAGGCGCAGTGCGGGGACGAGGGCCTGTGCCTTTTCGGGCAAGTGGCGGTCGCGCGGGATCAGGCGGCGCACGCTGTCCTCGCCCAATCGCACGCTGAGCTGGTCGACAAGGGCGGAAACGTCGTCGGCGTTCTCTTCCTTCCCGCTCTCCAGCAGGATCTGGCGCGAGGGCAGGTGATCGGCGTGGAGCACCGCCAGCGTGATCGCATCGAAGCCGAAACCGGGGTCGAGCGGGTCGGACAGGGTATCGATCCGTTCCCGCAGCAGGCGCATCACGGCGGCGGGATCGCGCACCGCAAGGCCCGTCTCCACCACCAGCCGCCGCCGCTGGTTGTCGCTGCGGTGAAGCGTGACCGCCCAACGCCGCCCGCCCAGCTGGCGCTGCTCCATCGTGCGGGCCGCCTGCGCCAGCATGTCCTCCACCACTTCCAGCGCATCGTCGGTGCGGCCCAGCGGTTCGGGAAAGCGCGTCTCCAGCCGGATCGGATCGGTCAGGCGGACGGGGATGACCGGGCTGCCGGTCTCCCCCAGAATGGCGCGCAGGCGGCTGACCGCCAGTTCACCGAAGCGCGCCGCCAGCCCCGCCATCGGCCGCGCGGCAAGGTCGCCCAGCGTCTCCAGCCCGGCGCGGCGCAGGCCCGATAGAGCACCCTCGTCCAGTTCCAGCGCCGCGATCGGCAGGGCGCGCACGTCGCCCTTTCCGCCGAGCCGGGCGCCAAATCTTGCAAGCGCGCGGGCGGCGGCGGCATGGGGGGCAAGGGCATGGCGAGTGGTCGGGCCGACGTCCTTCACCACGCGGCGCACCAGCGCTTCCTCTCCGCCAAACAGGTGCGCGCAGCCGGTCACGTCAAGCAGCAGCCCATCGGGCGCATCCAGCGCGACGAGCGGGGTGAAGGCGATCATTGCGCCTGCCAGCTGCTCCAGAACGCGGGCGTCGGCGACGGGATCGTGAGGCGCGGTGGCAAGGTCCGGACAGCGGGCGCGCGCGTCGGCAAGGGTCATGCCGCAGGACAGGCCCTGCCGCATCGCGGTCACGTCCACGGCGGCAAGGCGCAGCGCCTGTCCATCACGCGCGACAAGGGCCTGCGGGGCCTCTCCTTCAGGCAGTACGCCGGAGCGGCGCGCGCGTTCGCACGGCAGGAAGGGGAACCACAGTGCCAGGTAGCGGCGGCCCGCGCTCTTCGACGTCCCATTCTTCATTGACGGACCGGGTATCGAGGGGGAGTTCGCGGAAACCGCCATGTTCTTCATTCCATTCCAGCCGCCAGCGCTGCCCTGCCGGGCCGCCGCGCCTGCGGACGAGTTCGACGAGCAGCGTCGTCGCTCCGGGCGCGCCCATCTCCAGCGGGGTCGAGGGGGCGCTGGAAACCGTCCAGCGGGTATGCGCGGCGCTGGGCCGCGGCTCGGCATCGCCGCGCAGGATCACCACCGGGATGCGCGATCCTTCCGCCGCAAGGATCAGGCGGCGGCTGGCGACGAGGTCGTATTCGCGCATTGTCCCCCAGCTTTCGATCAGCACCGCCGCCGGGCCGCTGCTGCGCGCCGCGTCCAGCCCCGCGCGCAGCAGGGCGGCATCGTTGCGGGCATCGACGATCACCAGCCGCGCCGGGTCCACGCCAAGCACGCGCAGCCCTTCCCCGCACGGCAGCAGCGCTGCACCTTTACGGCGGGGGCGCAGCAGAAGGATGGGGCGCGTCTGCTCCGCCTCTACCGTGCCGAAGGCGAAAGCCAGCGCCGAGGCCCAGTCCTCCCCCCCCGCATGAACTTCATGCAGCTGCGCGCGGGCAAGGCGTGGAAGCCGGTCTGGGGGCGGATCTTGCGTACAGGCGGGGGCCTGAGGGGGGGACATGGGACGAGCCTGCGAATCGGAAACTATGTTCTTATTATGTTCACATTCCGGACGCAGGTCCACACCACCCTTTCACACTTCCCGAACCCAGGGGAAAAATCAGGCTACCGCCGCGAGCGCCCTTGGCTTCAGGCCCGCGAACTCTTCCACCTTGTCGGCGGCTTCGCGCACCGGGCAATGTGCCCCGAAGCTGGGAGTGCCGTCCGCCAGCCAGGCGATGCCGTCGATGGTATAGGCCATGCGTTCGCGCTGCCACTGGACATAGGCGCCGTGCGTGGCGAAGGCCCGTTCGATCGCGGCCACCGGGTCGGCATCGGCGCCGATCACTTCGCCAAAGTGCCACATCGCATAATCCTCGCTGTCCTGCCACGCGACGCCCTTGGCATCGACGAACAGGCAAGGGCGCGGGCGGGCAAGGAATTCGTAGACCTGGCTGCTGACGTCACCGACATAAAGGTCTGCGCCCAGCGTATAGGTCATGTCGTTGCAGCGCGGCGAACCGAGGTCGACGATCACCTGCCCCGCAACTGCCAGCGCTTCCCATTCGCGCCGCTTTGCCGCGCTCCAGCGCTTCGCCAGCCGCACGTGCGGCGCAACGACAAGGTTGTAGCGCCCGTCCGCCACCACCGCCGCCACAAGTCGCCGCCCGAACGCCTCTATCGAGGAAAGCTTCTTGGAAAAGTGCGGGTTGTAAAGGATCGTCGGCCGCCCGTTGTCGAACAGCGGAGGCTTTGCCAGCGCACCGGCAAGCACCGTCGCCAGCTTGACCGGGCCGGTGACGGTGCAATCCTGCGCCGTCACGAAGCCCGCTTCGACAAGGCGATCGCGGTCCTTGCGGCCTGCCAGCATGACGTGGTCGAACAGGCGGAAGCGCGGTTCGAAACCCACGGCGCGGTCGCCCGCGCCGTGAGGGATGTGGAGGATCGGCGGGCAATCGCCGGGCAGGCGCTTGAGCATGGTGGACGTGCGCTCTGCACACAGGATCACCGCCGCATCGCGCAGGCGCTGCGCCCAGATCGTCAGCCGCGCCGCCTTGTGCAGCGTTGCGGGCAGCAGCACGGCAGCGGCGGGCAGGCGCATCACTTCCACTTGCGGCAAGTGACCGCCCCTGGCGAAGTCGACCGCGGCGGCGGCCTCCGCCTCGGTCGAGACGAACAGGCGCACCTGCCCCGGATGGCGCCGCTCCAGCTCGCAGGCCACCGGCAGGAAATGGCCGAACTGATGCGCCCCGCCGATGGCGAGGACGTGGATGCGGGCGTTGGAGCTGGCGTTGTTAAGAGACATCGTGCCCCATTACCGCCGCGACGTGGCGCGACCGTGGAGCCTTCATGTAGATTTGCCCATGTTTCAGACACCTGCGGGCAATGCCCGGATTCGCCGCCATGTGCCCCCCGTCACG
>NZ_LYMM01000037.1 GCF_002896965.1 Novosphingobium guangzhouense | reverse complement strand
CAGCGACCGGGGCGGCCGGCGTGGCGGTGGCGGCAGGGTTCGTCGCGGGCTTTGCCGGCGCTGGCTGGGTGCGCGCGGCGGGCCTTGCTTCAGGGGTCGACCGGACGACTGGCGGCGCGAGGGTAATGACCGGAACAGGTGGCGCGATGCCGATTCCGGGCGTCAATCCGGGCTGGGCAAGCGGGCCGGGGCCGCGACCGGACACGGCATCGCCGCCGCCACGAGGGCCGCCGCCAAGGGGCGCGCCGCCGAGCGGGCTGTCGCCACCCTTGCCGCTACCATTTCCGATGCCATCCCCGCCGCCGGGCCGCGTGCCTCCTGCTGGCCCGGTTGCGCCACCATGTTCGCCGCCCCCTCCGCCGATGTTGCCGCCTCCAGGCAGGCCCGGACGTGGCATGGACGTGCGCGGTTGCGACGGGACACGGGGAGCAGATCCTCCGGGAAAGCCGCCGCCCGGGAACTGTCCGCCCGGCATGCGTCCGCCGGGAAAGCCGCCACCGGGCATGCCGGAAGGCCCCGCAGATCCGCCCGCAGGCGGGCCTCCGGGGAACGCCTGTGCATGCGCCTGCTCGACAAGCAGCGAGGACAGCCCGCCCGAAGCGGATGACCTGACCGCCAGCGGCGAGCGGCTGTCGCTGGGTACGGCGACACCGCCGACCGGCAACTGGGTGTAGAATGCAAGGACGACATCGTCGGCGGGTCGGCCGATGCGCGTGGCCAGGGCATCGCGTGAAGATTCGGACACAAGCCAGCCTTGCCCGCTGACGTCGGGAGCGCCGACCATCATCTTGCGTTCGAGGCGTTCGGGCGGCGGGCCGCCGCTAAGCGCGTTCGCGACTTCGTCCATGTTCCAACGCTCGGTCGGGCGCGGAGGAAGGATGACGGTCAGAGCGAGTGTCACCGCCTGCGCTGCCAGCAGTGCACACACAAGGATCGCAACCATCTGCATCGCCAGCGGCATGCCGAGTCGGCGGGGAATCTCGGGGAAGGTCATGACCAGCGCTTTGCCACGCGGCACGCGCGATTTCGAGATGCCGGATTGTCGCAGAATTGTCGAAGAGGCGATCGCCGGACGATATGCGAAGCGGGGACAGGAGAGAGGGACACGTCCCTCCTGTCCCCGCTCCGCGTTCCCGCTGCCCACCGAAGCGGCTTGCGGGAACGGTCACCCCGGACCGGACCGGACCAGTGCCGTTCAAAACGGCAAGTCCGGCAGGAAACTTTGCGGCCTGAAGCGCGCGCTATGGGCAGCTTCTGGCGATGGCGCGGCAAGTACCACGCACTTGTGTCGTTTTGCAGACTCCGAACATGGTAAATATCCGGCGAGTGGAGAGGGTATTTCTCACCTGTACACCGGATAGTTCCGGGGCCATCGGCGAACGGGACGGGTGCGACTACAGAACCCGATCGATCGACGGCCCCGGCACCGCGGGACCCCTTGGCGGCGGGATCCCTGACGGTGGCCTCGAACACATCGGGGCCGTGATTCGCGGTAAAGGGCGCGGGGGGCGCACAAATGGCCGCGAACACGGCTGGCCGATGTGTATCGCGGCAAGCTCGACTGTCCATGGACCGATTTGTCGGGCCGGGAAGTTGCGGCAGGATTTCACCGCTTTGCAGTGACATTACAGGGCTGTCGCGGCGTGTAACGATGGCTGAAATCCGCGCGGAACACGCACTATCCATCAGCGCGGAATGATCCTAGAACCCCATGCAATGGACCTGCATACCCGTATTCTCATCGTGGACGATGACGAAGGCATCCGCTCGCTCATCGGAGACTTCCTGGCCAAGCACGGCTACGAGACGACCACCGCCGCTGATCCGGTGGAAATGCGCAAGCTGCTGGCGGGCGAACGCTTCGACCTCATCGTTCTCGACGTCATGATGCCGCGGGAAGACGGATTGACGGCGCTGCGCCAGATGGGCCCTGATGCGCCGCCCGTCATCATGCTGTCCGCCGTGGGCAGCGACGTGGACCGGATCGTCGGGCTGGAGATGGGCGCTGACGATTATCTGGCCAAGCCCTGCAATCCGCGCGAACTGCTTGCACGCATCCGTACGGTTTTGCGCCGTCGAGCTGGAACGGCGCCTGCGACTGCGCCCGTGGAAACCCTTGTTCAGCCGCGCGCGGTCGAAGTCGATTCCGGCGATTGCCTGCACTTTGCGGGTTGGCGGATGGACCTTGGCCTGCGGCTGCTGTTCGATCCGACCAATGCGCTGATTTCCCTTTCGGACGGCGAATTCCGCCTGCTGCGTGCGTTTGCTGAGCATCCGCGCCGGGTGCTGACCCGCGACCAGTTGCTTGACTGGTCGCGCGGGGAGGATTCGGATCATTACGACCGGGCGATCGATGTTCAGCTTTCCCGGCTGCGCCGCAAGCTGTCGGACGGCGCAGGCGGCAGCGATATCATTCGCACCGTGCGGAACGAAGGCTACCTGTTCGTTCCTGCGGTAACGGATGACCGCCCGGCGGGCTGATATTCGCAAACTGATCGCAATTCTCGTGCAATTCACCTGAAATCCCCGAGCAACGCCCGTCTCACAGTCCTGCCCCCTGAGGCCCCGCGATCCCGCCGGGCGCAAGGAGCACGGGAATGGGATTTGGGAAGCGGGGGCCCTCGGACGAAGAGCCCCACGGCCATGGGCTGGCCGAAGACCTTCAGGCGATAGGACGCGAAATGTTCGCCCGGCGCCGCGCGCTGGCCTTCATGGCAAGTGCGGGCACGGCGGCCGCGCTGGCCGCATGCGGGGGCGATGATTCCTCGGGATCTTCGGGATCGGATTCCGGCAGTTCCTCGTCGTCGTCCTCGACATCCACGTCGAGTTCCTCGTCGTCGTCTTCGACGTCGACCTCGTCATCCTCGACATCCGGCGGCAGTTCGGATGCAAGCTGCATCGCCGATCCCACCGAAACCAACGGCCCTTATCCCGCTGACGGCACCAACACGGCCAGCGGCTCCACTTCCAACGTGCTGACGCAAAGTGGCGTCGTGCGTTCGGATATCCGTTCCAGCTTCATCGGTTCGACCAATACGGCTGCCGGCGTCAAGCTGGAGATCGAGCTTCAACTGGTCGACGTGAGCAATGGCTGCGCGGCGATCGAGGGCGCCGCGATCTATGTGTGGCACTGCGACGCGTCGGGGCTCTACTCGCTCTATTCGAGCGGAGTTACGACCGAAAGCTACCTGCGCGGCGTTCAGGTGACCGACAGCGACGGCAAGGTCACGTTCACCACGATTTACCCTGCCTGTTATTCGGGGCGCTGGCCGCACATCCATTTCGAGGTGTTCACCGGCGGGCTGACTTCGGCCAGCACCGGACGCACAGCGACGCTGATTTCGCAGTTGGCGATGCCGGCGGCGAACAACACCGCCGTCTTCTCGGGCGACACCCGCTACACCGCCAGCATCGCCAATTACAACGCGATCTCGCTCTCTTCGGACAACGTGTTCGGAGACAACACTTCCGCGCAGATCGCCCAGCAGACGCCCACGCTGAGCGGCAGCGTCACGGCCGGATACACCGGCACGGCGGTCATCGGCATCGCCACCTGAGGTCCGCGCCCTCTCCCTTTCAAGATCATCCAGCATCCATTCTTTCGGGACATCCGCCATGCGTTCGTTGAAGAGTACCGCCAGCCTCGGAGCGCTTGCGCTCGCCCTCGTTTCCTCGCCCGCGCTTGCCGATACATCGGTGACCAAGGACACCACGACCGCTCTGTCGACATCCACTGCCGGCAATGTGACGGTGGGCGAAAACGGCACGATCACGCTGGCCAGTGGCAGCGCGATCACGGTGGACAGCGATTCCACGGTCACCATGGGCGGCACGCTGGAAATGGGCGCGGCCAGCAATACCTCGGGCATCACCGTCAATGCGGGCACCACATCCAGCATCGACATCGGTGAGGACGGCACGATCACCGTGCTTGAGGATTACGTTGTCGATGACGACGATTCGGACGGGATCGTCACCGACAACATCGCCTCTGCCAGCAACCGCTATGGCGTCCACGTGACGGGGGATGCCGCAGGCACGATCCTCAACGAAGGCGCCATCTCCGTCGAAGGGCAGAATTCGGGCGGCATCGTGCTCGATGGCGACTGGACCGGATCGATCACCAATACCGGCACGATCAGAGTGATCGGCGACAATGCGGTCGGCATCTCGACGCAAGGGGTCGATGGCGATGTGACCTTGGAGGGCACCGTTTCGGTCGTCGGATCGGGTTCGAGCGGGCTCAGCGTGGCGGGCGACGTCACCGGGACGGTCACCATCCAGGGATCGGTGACCAAAGGCTATTCCTATACCGATGACGATGGCTCCACCAAGGTGTTGTCCCGTGAGGCGCTGCGCACGGGCACCGCAGCGGTTTCGATCACCGGCAACGTCGATGGCGGGATCTACGTCGCCGCGCCGCCGGTCAACCGCGACGACGACAATGACGATGAGGATGGCGACGGCGTTGACGACAGCGACGAAGGCACCGGCTCGGTCAGCACCTATGGCAACGGTCCTGCAATTCAGGTCGGCGGCACCAGCGATATCACGGTTGGCTCGGTCACCGGCAACATGGGCACGTACTCGATCGTCATTGACGGTTCGGTATCGGCCAACGCCTATTACAGCAACACCGACGCTTATGGCCTGGTGATCGGCGGGCAGGGGGGCAATGTGACCCTGACCGACGGCATCGGCGTATCGGGCTCGCTTACCGCAACGTCCTATGACCAGTCCGCCACCGCGCTGCTCATCAACGAGGGCAGCACGGTCACCACGTTGTACAACAGCGGGACCATCTCCGCCTCGCTCACCTCGACCGGAGAGGGGACGACGACAGCGATCCGCGACTTGTCCGGCACGCTGACCACCATCGAGAACACCGGCTTCATCGCGGCGAACGGTTCGAGCACCGATACCCGTACCGCCATCGACCTGTCTGCCAACACCACCGGCGTCACCATCACGCAGTACCTCAACGACGACGACGCAGAAACGCGCGCGGAATACGAAGAGGACAATGACGAGGAGGACACCACGGTCTACGCCAAGATCACCGGCGATATCCTGCTGGGATCGGGCAACGATACCCTTTCGGCCTCAACCGGCCAGATCGTGGGCGACACCTATTTCGGCGCAGGCGACGATACGCTGACGCTGTCCGACGATGCCCTGTATTCCGGGGACATCTACTTCGGCAGCGGCGCGGCGACGGCGACCCTCTCGGGCGAATCGAGCTATTCGGGCACGATGGACTTCGCCGGGGAAGCAGGCACCGTCACCATCAATGACACGGCCACGTATTCCGGCCAGTTCACCAATGCGGACAATGTCGCCGTTACCGTCAATGGCGGCACGCTGATTCCGGATGAAGCCACGACGGTGAGCTTCGGCTCGCTGACGGTTGGATCGAGCGGCACGATCGGCGTTTACGTCGATGGTGACGAAAGCTCCACGATCGTCGTCAACAGCGCGACGCTGGCCGATGGGGCAAGCGTCTCGGCCACCGTGAACAGCCTTGCAACGGCTGAGGGCACTTACACGGTGCTCACTTCCGAAAACCTGACGATCGAGGGTGCGCTCAACTCGTCGGTGGACACGCCGTTCATCTACAACGGATCGGTGACCAGCGATGATGACAGCGTGTACCTGACGCTTGCGCGCAAGAGCACGGACGAACTGGGGCTGAACCGGTCGCAGGCTTCGGCGTGGGATGCGATCTATGCCACGGCGCAGAACGATGACAACATCACCGACAGTCTGCTTCAGGTAGAGGATTCCGCAACGTTGCGTGATCAGGTCAGTGGGCTGCTGCCTGATCACGCGGGCGGCGTGTTCAAGGCGGTGACGACCGCTGACCGGCTTGCTGCCCGTCACATCAGCGATGACACCAGCCTGTTCGACATCTCCGACATCGGTGGCTGGTTCGAGCCGATCTACTGGCGCGCGAGCAAGGATGCGACCGGCACGGCAGGGTACAAGGCCAATGGCTGGGGCCTTTCGGGCGGTGTCGAGCGGCATACCGATCTGGGCAATTTCGGCGTTTCCTATGCGTGGATGCAGGGCAACGTCAAAAACAACGGCGGCACCGGAAAGCTCGATATCGGGCAGCATGACCTTGGCGTGTTCTGGCGTACCCAGCAAGGTCCGCTGCTGGCCTGGGCGCGCATCGGCGCTTCGCGCGTGTCGATCGATTCCACGCGCACGTACACCGGCACGATCGACGACACGGACTTTTCCTACTCCGCGGACGGCAGCTGGAAGGGCTGGCTGTTCTCGGGTCTTGCCGGTGCCTCGTACCGCTTCGACATGTCGCGCCGCTTCAGCCTCAAGCCCAAGCTGGAACTGGAACAGATGTGGCTGAAGGAAGACGGCTACGACGAAACAGCCGATACCGACGCCATGGCGCTCACCGTTGCCAGCCGTACCAGCAAGATGCTTACCGCCACCCCGACGGTGACGGCATCCTATTCGCTGGGCACGATCTCGCCCGACTGGCGCCCGCTGACCTTCCAGCTGGAGGCCGGCCGTCGTGAAGTGCTGACGGGCAAACTTGGCAGCACGACCGCCTATTTCAACGGCGGTGACGATTACGATGCCGGCGATGCATTCACGATCGCGGCCGATGGCCTCAAGGGCGCATGGATCGGTGAAGTCAGCATGCTTGCGGGTGGTTACGACTTTACCTGGAAGATTTCGGCACGAACGGAACGGACCAGTACCGGAACTGACTTCTCGGCACGCGCCGGGTTGAGCGTCGCATTCTAAGGGGTGCAATGGCCCCGCCGGATTCTCGGGCGGGGCCCTGGATGATGGACTTGTGTTCCGATTTGCCCTGTCGTTTCGAGGAAATGACAGGGCGCACTGGCCCGATCAGATGCGGGCAATCGGGCTGATTCGAAGGCTTGTCCTCCGGCCCGTCGGATTTGACGCGCAAAGCGAAGGTTTCGCTTCGGATTCTGTGACAGAAAGGTCACGGACCACGGTATATTTACATAGACTGTACTGAGGTCATATCCGTCCACACAACAGTCGATTCCGCCGCAAAGGCAGGGCAATGGCCAGCATTTGGCGCAAGGGGATCGCAAACGCGATCGAAAAGCTCGTAAATTGACGCTGTTGGTTTTGCAGTTGGCAATAGTGCCCGCTTGACCTGTATGCGGATACAGTCGATTGCAGAGTGCGACCATCTCAAATTAAACACTTTTTTGCGATCTGAGGGGCCGAGATGGTAGGGCGCACCCCAGGTTGCGACAACAAAAGGAGGTCACATGAAGCTCAAGCAGACCATGCTGGCACTCGGAGCCGCCGCAGTGCTGGCTGCTCCGGTCGCGGCACAGGCCGGTACCACGGCCGCAGCCTCGGCTGGCAAGATCAGCAACCTCAACGGTGTCGGCGAGCGTCGCTCGACCGCCGTGAAGGCGAAGAACAAGGCCGACGGCGCTGTTGTCGTTCTTGGCATTCTTGCCGCTGGTGCAGCCGGTTTCGGTGTCTACAAGGCGGTTGACGACGACGACAAGTCGAACGGCTCGTGAGTCGTTAACCCGATTAATATCAAGTGACGGCGGCCGCGGCAGGAACCTACTGCCGCGGCCGTCTGTTTCCCGGCTGCTAACCTTTGCGGCGTGCCGTAACCGGCAAAGCAACGGGCAAAAACTGTTTCGGATTTCTCAGTGTTTCAATTCGTGAAATGTTTAATGAATCGCCATTCTCCGGCCAAAGGCAAGGATCACTGGAATGGCAGCATGTACGTGCGGGTTTGCGATTGCTGTAAGAGCCCGATCGTGCGCAAGGGATATTCAGGCCGCTGGGTGGGCAAGGTGTAACGCCTAGCCCGCGCGGACGTCGTCGAGTTTGCGCTCCCATGCCAGAGCGTGTTCGATGATGGTGGTAAGATCGTCGAACTTGGGAGTCCACGGAAGGGTGGACTTGATCCGGGCGTTATCAGACACCAGCGCGTCAGGGTCACCAGCGCGGCGGTCCGCGAAACGCCGGTCGATCTTGCGATTGGTCACGCGATCGACCGCATCAAGGACGTCCAGTACCGAGAATCCCCGACCATATCCGCAGTTCATGGCAAGGGAGCGTGCCGGATCTGCGATCAGAGCCTCCAGCGCAAGCACGTGCGCGTCGGCAAGATCCGAAACGTGGATGTAATCGCGCACCCCCGTGCCATCGGGGGTATCGAAATCGGTTCCGAACACGGCAACGTGGTCACGCTTGCCCAGGGCTGCTTCGACCGCGACCTTGATCAGATGGGTTGCGCCAGCCGTGGACTGGCCACTGCGCGCTTGCGGATCTGCACCCGCGACGTTGAAGTAGCGCAGCGCGCAATAGTTCATGGGATGTGCGCGGCTTACATCGGCCAGCATCGCCTCTGTCATCAGCTTTGACATGCCATACGGATTGATGGGCGATTGAGGGGTGTCCTCGGTGACGGGGGATGTCTCCGGGATGCCGTAAGTCGCTGCGGTGGAGCTGAAGATGAAGTGGGGAACGCCGCCGCGAACCGCCGTTTCGATAAGGGTGCGGCTTTTGGCGGTGTTGTTGTGATAGTACTTGAGGGGATCGGACACGGATTCCGGTACGACAACCGAACCGGCGAAATGCATGATCCCTTTTATTTCATGGTCCGCGATGATTTTCGCAACCAGTTCACGATCTTCAATGTCCCCCTGGTAGAAGGGAACATCGTCCGGGATGGCAAACTGAAAGCCGGTTACGAGATTGTCCAGCACTACGACGGGCCATCCCGCATCCTTCAGCGCGAGTACCGCATGGCCCCCGATATAACCGGCGCCGCCGGTGACCAGGACGGTGTGCTTTACGGTCATGCTTTCAATCTCCCTGGCGCGATGCGCCATATTCCGGTCGAAGATTTAGGCTTCCATTCGGGGGCGACGGCAAGGGAATAATTCCCTTGCCGTGCAGGGGGGCGCACTAACGCGCGTTACCGCGTTGCAGCCAGTGAGAAGGCGTTCAGGAGAGGTGCTGTCTTGAGCAGATCCTGCCAGAAACCACGGGTCGTCGAATAGCCGACCATGACAACGTCCCCGTCGAGGATCATGGGATCGGGGTCGATGCCGGTGCGAATGCGCTTCAGGTCGAAGCGTGCGACCATGGACTTTTGGTCGATCGTGCGAAACACCACTACTTCGGTCAGCTTTGCCGACGCAGTGGGGCTTTCCGCACGGGCTATTGCCGAAAGCAGCGTAGAGCGGCCGTCAATTTCATAAACGCCAGGCTTCTCGACTTCGCCTTCAACCGAAACGAAGCTTGGGGTGGCCTGCTTTACCGATACTGCGACTTGGGGGTTGCGCAGATAGGATTGGGCCAGCTTGCCGGTGATTTCACTGCCGATTTCCTGTGCATCGCGCCCTGCGGCCTTGACCGTGCCGATCAGGGGGACCTGAATAAGTCCGGCATCATCGACGCGCAATTCGTCCTGAGACACTTCCGGCTCGCCGAACACCCTCAGCGTCAACACGTCCTTTGCACGTATGGCGTAAGTCGTGGGAGCGGGAACGATGGCGGGTATAGTATCGTAAGCGGCTGCACCGGTCGGAAGGTCCGGATTGTAAGTAGTAGTGCTGCATCCGCACAAGATTGACGTTGGCAGTAGTACTGCAAGCAGCACGGAGGGGCGAGATTTGGGCACTATCGGATGTCTCCATCGCGAGGTTCGGTCAGGGCATAGCCGTAGTGCGGGCGGTTCCGCAGCGCAAGCGTTGTGCGCCGGGGCGGCCCGTTGCGCACCGCAAACAACTTGCCGATTGCCCACCCCCCGGCAAATTCGGTTCTGCCCATGCGACGAATGGTCTGCACGCAGGGTGTTCCGGGTGCGATAGGAGCGCTGCGTCAGTGTATGGTCGAGTGTTCGCAGGGGCTGTGACATGCAGGCCGTTGAACCGGCATGTCTTTGGCAAGAAATGATATTAGGTATTGAACTGCGCTGGTTCATGCACTTGAGCTTTGTCCTGAACTCGTCGCCTTGATATTGCCTCGGATCGGCGCAAAGGTGTGCGATGCAGCATAAAGCCATTGACGTGGTCTGCCGCAATGCGGAATAGACCAAATCGTTAACGTCAGGCGTTAGGCGATGCTGCCATTGATCTGTAATGATCGCTTATTGGTACAGGTCGCCTGATTTGAGCCTGTTCGGCTTCCGAGTGAGTGTTTGCCAATGAAGATTGCTGTATTCGGTCTGGGTTATGTTGGGCTTTCGAACGCGGTTCTATTGGCGCAGCACAACGAGGTTGTTGCTGTCGATATATCGCAACGCCGGGTCGATCTGCTTAATTCGGGAATATCGCCGATTGTCGATGCGGAACTTGAGCAATTTCTTTCCGAGAAAGTGCTGAATATCACCGCAACATTGGATGCCGAGGCTGCTCTTGAGGGCGCTGACTACGTGATTGTTGCTACCCCCACGAATTACGATGTGGGGTCCAACAAATTTGATACTTCGTCCGTTGAATCGGTGCTGAAGGTTGCAATCGCGGTCAATCCCACTGCGACCATAATCGTCAAATCGACCGTTCCTGTCGGGTTTGTCGAAGAAATGCGCGGGAAACTGGATAGTCAGCAGATCGTATTCAGCCCTGAATTTCTCAGAGAGGGTCGGGCCCTCTATGACAACTTATATCCGTCGCGAATCATCATTGGGGAACGCTCAAAGCGCGCGGAAGTTTTCGCGGGTCTTCTGCTGCAAGGCGCTGAAAAGAAGGATGCGCCGGTCCTCTATACGGATTCGAATGAGGCAGAGGCTATCAAGCTTTTCGCAAATACCTATCTTGCAATGCGCGTGGCTTTCTTCAACGAACTTGATAGCTATGCAATAGCGCGTGGAATGGATACACGCCAGATCATCGACGGTGTTGGTTTGGACCCGCGCATAGGCGATCATTACAATAACCCGAGCTTCGGTTACGGCGGCTATTGTCTTCCGAAAGACACGAAACAGCTTCTCGCGAATTATTCAGACGTTCCGCAGAACCTTATCAGAGCGATCGTTGAGGCAAACCAGACCAGGAAGGACTTTCTGGCCGACCGCATCATCGCCGCGAAACCGAAAAGGGTCGGTGTGTTCAGGCTCGTCATGAAGGCGGGGTCTGACAATTTCCGAAGCTCTTCCATCCAGGGGATCATGAAGCGCATCAAGGCCAAGGGTATCGAAGTGATCGTCTACGAACCCGAGATGGAAGACGCTGAATTCTTTGGTTCGCAGATCGTTCGCGACCTGAGCGATTTCAAGGATCGGTCGGATCTTATTATTGCGAACCGCATATCGGATGCGATCGAAGACGTTCGGGACAAGGTGTTCACCCGGGACCTGTTCGGATCCGACTAGGATGTTTGTGTGATGGCTTCAGGCGCGGGCGCGGCGGATTTTGTCTGCGCAGCTTAGATGCCCTCATCGTCAGGAAGAGGGATGCCGTGACTTGGAGCGGACGCAATAATAGCCGATTATGATGCCGGGAATAGCTAGGCGAGCCAGTCCGAACTTTTGCGTTACCAGGATATCGCACGACAACCGGGCATGTGTTGGAGGTCTGATTTAAATGGTGATGGTTGCTGGTTCGACGACTGAAGATCCATCGGTTGTCGGCGATGGTTCGCGCATTGTCATATGCGGCGTAACGTATGCACCGAACCTTGGTGACGGCGTCATTGCCGAGTGCATGGCCCATGCGCTGAAGGTAATTTCGCCTTCGTCGTCGATCATGCATGTCGATCTGGCAGCCCGTGAAGGGTATGGTCAGGTTTCCGTAAAGGGAAAGCGCGGCCTTCTCTTCGTCATGCGCGCTGCTCCGAGCTTCGTCAGAAGGCTGGTTGTAGACGCCGGGTTATCGGTATTTCTGGCTCGCAAGGCACTTCCCAAATGGCGCGCGCTGTTCCGGAGCGGTGATATCGTCATCATCGGCGGCGGCCATCTCCTGAGCGACTATAACCTGAACTTCCCCAAGAAGATCGAACTGGTGACCCGACTTGCACACGAGGTTGGCGCAAGGATGGGCTTTCACGCTGTTGGGGTATCGGCGAACTGGTCGCGCCGCGGGACAAAGCTTTTTGCCGCAGCGTTGGCGCGTTGTTCCTTTGTCGCCACTCGTGATGCCAAATCTCTTGAGAGGCTGGAGCAGTCTCTTCCGGGCATAGACATCCCAAAGTCGACGGCACTGGACCCCGGTTATCTGGCAAAAAGTTGCTACAGCAGCGTCGAGGCCAGCACATCGGGCGTCGGTCTGAACGTATCGGATCCTGACGAACTTGCCCAATATGCGGGCAATGCGTCGATCAGGGACAAGTACGATGCGCTTTGGATTGCGCTCGTCAAGGCATACGCAGACGCTGGATACAAGGTGAACCTTTTCACCAACGGCGCCGAGGAAGACGAAAGTTATCTGGCGCACCTTGCCGATCTCGCATCGAAAGAGGGCGTGTCCGGATTTTCCGTCATAACGCGATCGATCACACCGTCGGACCTGGTGGCTGTCATCAAGGGGCTCGACCTTCTTGTCGGGCATCGCCTTCACGCCCAGATCGTGGCTTTCGCGCATGATGTTCCGTCTGTCGCGTTGGGCTGGGACGACAAACTGGAAAGCCAGATGGCCCTGATGGGCCGGGGCGAGTTTGTGGTGCCTTTCGGAAAGCCCGATGCCGACACGGTCCTGGAATATGGCAGAAAGGCGCTTGCTGGCCAGGTCGACGGCAGCAAGTCTCGCGCCCTGGCATCACAGGCTCAGGATGATCTGTTAACTTCGGTAAGATCGATCATTTCTTCGTCGCCCATCGCAGCACGGGTTTGAGATAAGATGACTGATATCCTTGTCGTAGGGAAATATTACGCTCCATTCTCTGGCGGCGTCGAAGAAAACACCCGTGTCGTTGCCGAGGGACTGGCGGGGCGGGGGCATGATGTTGCAGTGATCTGCAACAACCACGCCAAGGGTTCTTCGGACGAGATGATGGACGGCGTCAGGGTCGTCAGAACATCGACGCTGGCGGTTCTCAAGTCGCAGCCGATCGGCATATCGACGTTTTTCAAGACGCTGCGTTTTCCTGCAAAGGTCGTGCATTTCCATTCGCCAAACCCCTGGCTGGCAGTGGCGCTTTGGCTGAGATTCAAGGTGCGGAAGAACCCCGGTTCGCTTGTCGTCACGCATCACATGGATATCTACGGGCGTCCGATCCTTCGCTTCTTCGCAAGGAAGGTCTTCAACGCGCTGTTAAAAGACACGTCTCTTCTGATTGCTACGTCGTTGCGGAATATCACCTCGTCCGACGACATAAGCGTGAAGTGCAACAGCATCGCGATCCCGCTCGGGCTGGATCTGGACAAGTACACGCTTTCGGATGAGAAGCGCGCCGAAGCCAGGGCTTGGGGGCGGGAACTGAGCGGAGGGCGGCCGATTGTTGCCTTCATGGGGCGCCATGCGCGCTACAAGGGGCTGGACGTTCTTATCGACGCGATCGCCAGCGATCCGCAGTTGTATTGTATAATCGGTGGTGACGGCCCTTGTAACGAAGCGACGCGGCGTCAGGTCGCCGATCTGGGTATTGCGGATCGCGTCAAGTTCCTGGGCTTCATCTCGCATGACGAAAAGCTGAGATTGCTTGCCGCAGCGGACGTTTTCGCGTTCCCTTCCACAGAGAAGACCGAAGCCTATGGAATTTCGCAAGTCGAAGCCATGGCATTGAAGGTGCCGGTCGTGGCCACGAACCTGCCCACGGGTGTCGTCGACGTTGCTCGGCACGACGATACGGCAATCGTCGTTGAGCCGGGCAATTCGGTGGCTTTTGCAGAGGCGATCGCCAAGGTCATCGCGGATGAGGAATACCGGACCAAGATAGTCGGCAATGCTTACGACAACGTCGTGAACAACCTCTCGAACGATATTCTGATCGAGAAGAACGTCAAATGCATCGAAGGGGTGCTGTGATATCCGGCACCTTTACGAAGGCTTGAGTGGTTGGGGTCGACGGGATGAAGGTGGTGCGGTCTAGGCGGCACAGAGCATTCGCGGCACGGGCGCAGGGCGCAGCAGCATGCGATTCAGGATGCGGCGCTTGAAGGACTGCTGTTCGAGCACTTCATTGTTCCGTTCCCAAAGCGTACCGTTCAACGACGGAGCATTCGATAAAGCAAGTTCGGCGCCCCAGCGGGCGGCGACTTCGGGCGGGATGCCATCGGCGATACCCATCGTTGTGCTCAGCGCGCCGGGTATCCAGTCCGAGATGACGATGCCGGGGAAGCGCTCTTCCAGATCTGCCACGAGGGCGCGTGTAAAGATCCGGCCCGCGCCTTTCGATACGGCGTAGGAGCTACTGGCCGCGATCGGTGCTAGGTCGGCGAAGCTGGTGACGTTGACGATGCGCCCCGCGCCCTGTTGCACCATGTCTTCCAGCGCAATCCGGCAGCATGCGGCCATCCCGCCGAGATTGACCGAGATGGCATGCATGAAGCTTTCCGGCGTCTCGTCCAGGAAGTCGCGGCGGGGATAGATTGCGGCATTGTTGATTAGAATAGCCAATGGGCCGATGCGGCGGATGGCGTTGAAGGTGCCGCGCAGCGCGTCATAATCCGATACGTCGCAGACGAAGGGATGGAATGCGTTTTCGGTGGCGGATAGCATTGCGGTAGTGGCAAGATCTGTCGCGCTTCGCCCAATTCCGGCGACAGTGCATCCGCGCATGACGAGTTCCAGCGCAAGCGCGCGCCCCAGGCCCTTGCCGGCACCGGTGACGATCGCCAGGTTCACTGCGCCGAAAGGATCGCGTCGCCCACCCTTAGCGCATTGGCGGCTATGGTGAGGCTGGGATTGACCCCCATCGAGGTCGGCATGAACGAGGCGTCGGCAACCCACAGATTACGCATGCCGTGGACCCGGCATCGGGCATCGACGACGGATTTTGCGGGATCGCTACCCATGCGAAGGCTTCCACAAGGATGGCCGAAGTTCAGTTCCGGCTGATAGGTCAGGAACAGTTTGCGGTGCTGCTTCAGCGAGGAACGGATCAGCCTGCGGAACCGCTTGCGACGCTGATGCAGTTCTGCACTGAAGCTGTAGTCGATCAGTATGCCGCCTGGGCGGTCGGGGTCGATCGTAACGCGGTTTTCGGCATAGGGCATGTCTTCCAGCAGGCCGACGAAGACTTTTGCCTGCCCCAGAACCTGCGCCGCCACTTTGGCCGGGATGCGGGCCAAGTGGCCTGCACCCGGAAGACGGCGCAAAGGGCTGCAGTCGATCTTGGAGCGCAGATAACCCAGGATCTCGCCTTCGCCTGCATCCAGCCCCATGGCCTGCACCATGCCGAAGCGCTGGCCTTCGACGTGATAAAGATCGCGAAAGCCGATGGACTTGGCCGTTTCGGCATAGCCTTCTCCGCGTCGGGGCCAGAGCGCGAACATTTCGTTCAGGTGGAACATCAGGTATCGCCCGACCTGCCCGCGTGCGTTGCCGCAGCCGTCGGCCCATTCCGAAGAGCGCGATGCAAGAAGGATGCGGGGCGATGACAGTGCGCCTGCGGCCAGTACGACGTGGCGGGCCGTGAATTCAAGCGTTGCACCGTCGCGGCGGGCGACGATGCGGGTGACGTCAGCGCCTTCTCCGCGCAGTTCGATGACTTCGCAGCATTCGGCAACGGCCGCACGTCCGGTGGCGAGTGCAGGTTCGATGCCCGCCGAACGCCCATCCAGCTTGCAGGGACGGGGGCATTTGCGGCCGAGGCACGAACCGCAGCCTTCGATCCCGCGCATGGCGCTGTGCAACTGGTAGGGATGGAGCCCCGCGCGCCGCATGCCTTCCATAAGCCGGGCATCGCCTTCGCAGACAGCGGCGGCGTGATTGAGGTTGGGGGTGGGGTGTCGGGTCAGGGGGTCGGACTGGCCGCGCACTTCGAACAGGGCCTGCGCCTGGTCGAAGTAGGGGAGCATTCGCGTAAAGCTTATGGGCCACCCGGCGGTCGGGTGGGGGCGTTCGGCGCTGTCATCGAGGTCATGCGGCTCGGGCCGTTCCAGTGTCGCCGCATAGAAAACGGAGGAGCCGCCCACGGTAGCGCCGATGGCGGCATGAAAACGGCGTTCCTGTCCTTCGATGCGGGCACGGACCGGGTCGGGCCATGATCCCCGCATCAGCCGTGCGATGGGATCGACGATTTCATCGCCGGCCATCTGGTTTTGCTCGGCCCGGTGGCCGGAACGCCCCTTTTCGATGAACAGGACGCTTAGGCCCTGCTCGGCAAGGCGGCGCCCGATGGTGCCGCCGCCGATGCCGGTGCCGATCACGATGACGTCCCAGCACCTCTCGAGGATTTCTCCCATTACACTGTCGGTCATGGACCGGCGACCGCTATTGCGGTGTTTCCCGACAGGAATGGGATGAACAGGTCACGCAGCTGAACGGCGCCCGCGTAGGACATGTGGTTGTTGTCGAAGTAGAGTGAAACTCCGTTCTGTATTCCGCTGCAACGTTCCCGGCAAAGTCTGGGCCACGGGTCGATCAGATTGACTTGTCGATGCGTGACAAGATCATCGATCGGCACTTCGGCCAGTCGGTTGCGGTTGAGCAGGACCGGCATTTCGACGCTGGCGAGCGCGCTGGCCTGAAGGGCTGTCAGCCGTCCATAGGCCATGTCCCTTGCCAGAACGATGCTGTCGTATTGGGGCAGTTCGGGAACCTGACGAAGCAGATAGACGTCATGTCCGGTACGACTGAGTTCCGCGACGGTGCGCTTCAGGGCAATGCCGAAGAGTTCGGCCTGCCCGACATTGTGCGGAAGTCCCGAGCCGCGCTCCGGGGCCAGGGTGATGACGTTGCGGGCGTCGCGACCCACTCCCCTGCCGTCAGCATAATAGGCCCAGCGGCCAACCAGCAGCAGGCGGCGAATGCCGGGATAGTGCCGCAGGGCTGAGCGGATGCGGCGGTTGTCCTCACTGCATGCCCTGTCCTGATCGGGGGTGGCGGCATTTTCCCGCTTGACCAGTCCGAACAGGGGCGGACAGCCGGCGTGCCAGACGATCAGACCCGGCCGCCCCACATCGCGCGCGGCGATGGCGAGCCCGTCCATCTGCGCGCGCAAATGGCTGTCGCCCCAGATCAGGAATTCGGCAGGGCCGTCCGGCCCGATGGAGCAAGTCTCGATTCCCGCAAGAGGACCGCCGGCTGCACGGTGGCAGCGGCTCATGTCCTGCAGGAACCCGCCCGAGGCGGTGATGTACACCTGTGTGCCGCTTGAGAATCGGTCTGGTAGACCATTGGTCACGAAGGCCGCCGTGCCGAGCGAAAGGACGGTGCAGGCGGCAAAGGCCGTGCTGCTCAACAGCACGGGGCGGGTAACGCGCAGGCTGCGGCGGAAGGGCTGCTCGATGAAGCGCCAGCTCAACACCGCTGTGACCACGGCAAGCACCAGCCAGCCCGCGGTCTCCATCGGGGAAGCATAGGCGCCGCGCCAGTAGCGTGAAAGGATCAGCAGTGGCCAGTGCCAGAGGTACAGCGAATAGGAGATCAGTCCGAAGAAGGTCAGGACCGGGTGTGACAGCACGATGCCCGGGTTGCCTCTCGCGTTCGTTGCGCCAGCCAGCAGCGCGGCGCTGCCTGCAACGGGGAACAGCGCTTGCCAGCCGGGGAAGCCCGCGCTCTTGATCAGGAGAAGCGATGCGCCCAGCAGCAGGAAGCCCGCGCTTGCCAACGTGGCCTGCAGCCATGGAGCGGGGGAGGCATGGCGCAACCAGATCGCCAGAAGCACGCCTGAAAGCATTTCCCAAGCGCGATAAGGGAACAGATAGAAGGTCATCACCGGATATCCGGCGGTGAGGGCTACACAAGCCAGCAGCGACGCGGCCCAAATCGCAATCAGGCAGGTCAGGATCACCCGTGGGCCCGTGCGCGCCAATAGCAGCAGGGTGAGCAGGAGTGGCAGGACGATGTAGAATTGCTCTTCCACAGAGAGCGACCAGGTGTGCAGCAGCACTCGGTTCTCTGCGCCGAAGTCGAAATAGCCTGCCTCGCGGTAGAACAGGATGTTGGACATCCACAGGCTCGACGCGATCAGTTCCTTGCCGAAGTTCCTGAATTCGAAAGGAAGCAGCACGAAGAAGCCGACCAGAGTGCTGACTGTCGCCATTGCGAAGAACGCGGGCGCCAGCCGGCGGATGCGGCGTAAGTAGAACTGGCCCAGATCGATCCGGCCTGTGTCCAGCATCTCTGACCAGAGCATTCCGCCGATCAGGAAGCCCGAGATCACAAAGAACACGTCGACGCCTATGAAGCCCGCCTTAAATCCCGGTACGGCAAAGTGATAGAGCACCACCGCAAGCACCGCGAAGGCACGTAGTCCATCTATCTCCTTGCGGTACGACCCATGTGGGCTGGTCGGTTCGCTGCGCATCAGATGCAGTGCCCGGTGCCCTCGGGGGCGAAGCGGGCACAATCCCAGCGCACGGTTTCGGTCGTGTCCGAGGCCTGACGGCGCTCGTAGATGAAGGCGATCGTATCGACTGCGCTTCCGGGCATCGGCAGGGCGCGCGGGGTGCGCAGGGCGTCGGTCCAGCCGATGAAACGGCATCCGGTTATTCCGGCGCAGCGTTCCCTGGCCATCGCGCGGAAGCTGGCAGGCGTGCCGGATGCCGGAAGGGTGACGAGGAACACGTTGGGTGGGGGCGGGGCAAGGGCGCTGCCGATCCCCGTTTGCGCGCCGCGCGGTGATGACGCGGGAAGGGAAGCCTGGGGTGTCAGGGCTGATGGGAGCAGCTGCGTTGGCAGCACCTGCTTTTCTCCTGCGCCGGTGCGATGTGCGTCGGAGATGCGTGCCAGCATGGGAATGTCCGGCTCATTGCCGCTATGGCGCATTTCGAAAGTCTGCGGGCCGCGCCAGCGATAGAACAGGTGCGTGTGCACGGCGGCGATCTTGTCCATCGTGCGATCCCAGGCCGGGCTGACCCAGTCGGTATGATAGTGCGTGGCAAGGCCTACTGCGGGCTCCACCTCCCCCAACAGCATTTCCGCGGCGACCCGGCGCGCTGCCTGCCACGCATGAGCAGAAGGCGTGCGGCGCAGCAGGGAGCCGTCGCATGTGAAAGTGAACTGGCAACCGGTGCGGCGCTCCGAGCCCTGGAAGACCACTTCGCAAACGCTTGTCGGAAAGGCGCGGTGGCGCACCCGGTTGAGCACCACTTGCGCGACCGCCCGTTGATCGGCGACCCCTGTGCCTGCTTCGTAGTACCCCGCTGCGGCAAGGCAATCCGTGGCCCGTGCAAGATGCTCGGCCGTAGCGCGAAGGTGGAAAGGCCGGGCGGCGGTGAGGGTGCCCCTTGCCAGAGGTACGGAGGCGTTGAAGGCGCGGGCGAGCTGCGCTTGTCCGTCCGGCGGAATTTGCGCTACCTGATGCAGCCCGTCCGGGGTGGCGCGCGGCATAGCGGGCGGGATCAGGCGCGGCAGCGGGCTGGCGACGGGGTGTCGGGCAGGGATCACAGCCAGGGTCGCGGTAGCCGCCAGCGCGCCAGCCCGGAGCGCTGCCTTGACGCTGCGGGTGACGGCCTGTTCAGGCTGTCGTCCCGACTGCTTGCGATCCCGGATCTTGTTCCAGTAACCGGTGTTCAGGGCGGCCAATGCCGGCAAGACGCGTCTCCTGCAGTGAAGCTGCGTCATCTCATGGAGCGGGGCCCGGCGGCATCCGCGCGATCACGCTCCAAGGGCGACCAGCCCCAATTCCCTACGGAAAACACGCAATGCCGTGGTGTGCCGCAGAGCGCATAATGCCCATATGTTGGACATCACCGAACCGGCCGGCGTGCCGCTCGCCTTCAAGCGCCATTGCGGACCGGAGCAGGCGGGCTTGCGGGCCAGGGCGCGCGCGCGCGAGCCACGGCGGGCGATAGCTTATCTCAGCAACGTCTACCCCAAGATCAGCCACAGCTTCATTCAGACCGAGATCGCTGCGCTGGAACGGCAGGGATTTGACGTTCACCGCTTTACCGTTCGCCGCGCCGGCGAAGTTCCCGCCGATGGGGCGGGGCGCGCCGAAGCTGGCCGGACTACCGCGCTGCTGGAAGACCGGCGTGCGCTTGCATCGGCCACGCTTGCATGTCTGGTCAGGCGGCCCATTGTGGCCTTGCGCGCGATGGCGCTGGCATGGCGGGGGGCTGGAGATGGCGTCCGCGCGCTTGCCTACTTCGCGGAAGCGGCGCTACTTGCACGACGGCTGGAGGCCGTCGGCGTGTCGCATCTCCATGCGCATTTCGGAACCAATCCGGCGACAGTTGCGCGGTTGGTGGCGCGAATGGCGCCGGTCACTTACAGCTTTACCGCGCACGGCCCCGATGAATTCGATGATCCACGCGGGCTGGACCTGCCGGGCAAGATCGCCGAGGCCGCCTTCGTGGTGGCGGTGTCCAGCTTCGGCCGCGGGCAACTCATGCGCTGGGCGCGACCTGATGACTGGCCGCGCATCCATGTCGTTCCCTGCGCACCGGAGCCAGCCTTTTTTGGGGGCAACCGTGATGAAGCCGGGCAGCAGAGGGAGGATGCGCGCCTGGTCTGCGTAGCGCGGCTCAGTGCCCAGAAGGGCTTGCCGTTGCTGCTGGAAGCCCTTGCCCGGATAGCGGTGCGGCGCGAAGTCAGGCTGGACCTGATCGGAGGTGGAGAGGACGAGGCGCTCATCGCCGCGCAGATCGAGCGTCTGAAGTTGGCGGACATCATCACGCTTCATGGCTGGGCCAGCCCTGAAACGATCCGCGACACGCTGCGCTCTGCACGCGCGCTGGTGGTACCCAGTTTCGCCGAAGGGCTTCCGGTGGTGCTCATGGAGGGTATGGCACTGCGCTGCCCGGTAATTGCAACCGCGATCGCCGGCATTCCCGAACTGGTCGATGACCAGGTTGGCTGGCTTGTGCGCTCTGGCTCGGTCGATGATCTGGAGGCTGCGATTAACGCTGCACTGGATGCCGTGCCAGAGGATCTGGAGCGGATGGGCGCGCGTGGCTGCGCCCGCGTCCGTGAACGGCATGACCCCGAAATCTGCGCGCGCCGGATGGCTGATCTTTTGCAGTCGATCCCGGCTTAACGGCCAAATCAGACGCTTGCCGATGGTATCAGCCGCATGATTGGCGGCACTTCGCGCCGCCACAAGGCGGCGCGGCGCTGCCGGAAAGACAGCCCTTCGATCATCCCCAGCGCTTCATCGCGGCTGATGCCGCTGCGTTCGCACAGGAAGGGATGGCGCGGCGGATTCGCGAAATAGCTGTAGAATATCGCTGCACGGTCTCGGCCGGTTGGCGGTTTACCGCGATGGAAGAAGCGCGCCGTGTCGCAGAATACGACCGTCCCTTTCCGGCCGGTGCAGCTGGTAAGGTCGTTGGCATAGTCCGCACCCAGGCGCTGCTTCAGCATTGCGTCGTAGCCGAATTCATAGTGATACCCGTCAATGTCGTTGCGTACCGGGTCCTTGCGGGCGATGCATTCGAACGGGCCGCCCTCATCGTCGACGTCATGAAGATAGACCGCCACCTTCAGCATCCGGCGGTCTTCCCGGTCGCGGTGCCACTTTCGGGTCGCGATCTCCAGCCCATCCGCAACGGTGTAGTTGATCGCCGCGCCATCATAGGCGGCGGGCAGACCGAGGTAGCTTTCCACGATGTCAAGCAGACGTTCGTGCAGCCCCAGCCGGAATATCTGCGGATGACGCACGATCTCTGCCGGCGGGACGATGATGAACTGCTGCCCGCCCTTTGCCAGTGTCCGGGCTTGCGGGGCAAAGTCGCTCGACAATCGCCATGCCGACTCGACGACGTCATGGGCTCCCGGAATGCGCAGGTCATCAAGGTTGGTGATGCACACGCCCTTGCTGTTCAGCGTCTCGACGATATGATTGCCGAGCGGGTCGAGGTCGGGCAGGTCCGGCGCATGGCGTTGCAGGGCGGCTTCGTGGCGCTTGCCCAGCCACAGGCGCAGACGGCGTTCATTGAGCAGGGCAAGCGCGGCCCTGGAAGGGAGATCGCGCAGCCATCTGGCCCGCCCTTTCGAGATCAGGGTCGTCATAGCATCCTCCGGTCAGGGTGGATCAGGCAGGCTGGTAGCCGCTCTGGTAATAACCGTAGTCGATTCTGCGCGCGGTTTGGGAGATCGACCGGTTTAGCACCGTGCCGATGATCGGGGTCGGGCTTACGGTATGCGCGATATCCTGCAGCGCGGCCTTCGCGGTGCGCCCTTCTTCGGCCACCACGAGGATGCCGTCGACGTTGCGCGCGATCAGGGCGAGATCGTCGCTGAGAATCGCTGGCGGGGTGTCGATGAGGCAGATGGTGCCGCTCTGTGTCGCCTGAAGATTGTGCAGCGCAAGGGGCAGCGCGTCGCCGGCCAACAGGACTTCGGCGTCGAGACGGGGCCGGCGTACCCGGTGGACCGTTAGATCAAGCCCTTCGATGCATGCCCGCGTGGCACTCCACGGGCATTCCCCTGCAAGATAGTCCTCCACCCCGGCGTAGTCGCCCGGCAGGCCCAGCCGCTCGCCCAGCGCGGGGCGCCGCAGGTCCAGTTCGACGAGGACCGTGGGATGTATCCGTGCCATCGCCATCGCCAGGTTCGCGGTCACGTGCGTCTTGCCGTTGCCGGGATCAGCCGAAGTCACGGCGAACACGCGCGTGCCGGTAGCGCGGGCATGATCGAGCAGCGCGGCGCGGATCATCGTGAAGGGCCGCAGTTCGTTACTGGGCGGTGCCAGCCCGACGATGTTGTTGTCTGCAAGACGCCGGGCTTCGGGGGTGAAGCTGATACCGGCGACGGCTTGGGCTTCTACGGCCCCTTGCGGATTGAATTGTACTTCAGCGTTCATGGCGCTGCTCCCGGTCAGATTGGCGAGTAGGCCGGCGCACGGCCCGGCAGTCGGCGGATGAGCCGGTCGAGGAGTGTCGGCGCGCGGCGGGTGGCGATGGCTCCGAACAGCGGGGCCGGTACGGCGCGGCGCAGGCTCTGGGTGCCGTGGATGGTGCCGGTCAGCAGTTCGCGGGCAATCACGATGACAAGCCCGAAGACGAACCCGGCGGCGATGCCCATCAGGACGATGATCCAGCCCTTCTGCCCCATCGGATGCAATGGCAGATTGGGCGGATCGACCACGGTGAACCGCTCGCCCTTGTCCTCGGTCTGGAGGTTGGCGGCGACTTGCGCGTCGAGCTGCTTTTCCCGCAGCGAGTCATACTGCCGCTTGATGTTGTCGTATTCGCGCTCGATCGTATTCAATTCGTAGGCAGACTGCGGTGCCTGCGCGACCCTGCGGTCGAGTTCCGACATCGTGTGGACCAGTTCGGCGCGCCGCGCGGCAAGGGTGGCGATGCGTTCACGTCCCGCACTGATTTCCGTTTCGATCAGCGTTGCGCCGCGGGCAGGTTCCTGGCGGATCATCGCGCGTTGCCGCGCCACTTCGGCTCGTGCCGCGATGACGTCGGGAAATGTCTCGGAATGGGTGGAGAGCAGCGTGGCAAGGCGCTCCTCCGCTCGATGCAGAGCCTCGATGCCGGGCGGCGTGCGCTCCAGTTCCTGCTGGCGCGCGGCGAGCAGAGCGGACTGCTGCACCAGCCCTTGCGTCTCGGCATCCGTGCGCGAAATCTCGGCGCGCATTGCAGAGCTGGATTGTGAACTGAGCGCCACATCGGTCGGCAGGGCGCCGGCATAGCGTGCTTCCACGCTGCGGCGCTTTTCTGCCAGATCGCGCAACTGGCGGCGCAGTTCGTCGGAACGCTTGGCGAGGAAGGCGGCGGTTCCGGTTGCCTGTTCGGTGCGGAAGCGCTTGTCTTCGACGAGGAACATCTTCGTCAACTGCTCGGTCACGGCCTGCGCGGTGCGGGCGTTGCGGTAATCGAATGAGAGATTGAACGCGATGGTGCCTCCCCGGCCCTGGGCCTGGTTGGCGGCGACCAGATTGACCCCGATCTTCGTGCGCATGATTTCCAGCAGCTTGGGATAGTCTATCGCGGCGCGTTCGCGCGGATAGAGCCCGTTAGCCTCTATCAGCCGGGTAAGGCTGTCGCGGCTTACGATCTGCTGTCGGATCTTGGCGATGCGCTCGTCTGCCACTTCTGTGAGCGGTGAGGAGATCAGGCTGGGCGGGATCTGCGGGGAATCTATCAGCAGGGTCGCGCTGGAACGGTAAACCGGTTCGCGCATCACGACCGCCACGATGGCGCCGGCTGCGCCCAGCAGGGTCGGGGCGATCAGCCAGCGCCAGCGACGGCGCAGCATTGCCAGAATCTCCACCGGATAGATGCCCAGCGCATCGTCATCGCTGGTGATCGGCGTGGGCTGGGTTGCGGATGGTGCGGATGCTTGTGGCGTGCTGTTCATCGGCTGGGTATCCGGATGGTGACGCCTGCCCGGATGGTCCATGAGCTTTGCGTCTGGCTGGACATGCCGGTGCGGCGGTCATAGTCCGCACCGACGTGAAGGCGGAACCGGCTGTCAAGCCGGTGTTCGTAAGTCGTGGACAGCCGCGTAATCTTCGCGTCAGATCCGAATATGGGGCTTGGGACCGACCGATATTCGCCGCTGGCGCGCAGCATGCCGCGTTCGCCTGTCTGGAAATCGAAGGTCGCGGTCAGGACCTTTTCGCGCTGGATACCGCCAAAGCTGGTGACTGACGGGCTTATCCGGCCTGACAGGCACATGCGCAACCGGCGCGGATCGTAGCAGAGCGACATCGTAGCCGTCAGCTGTGCCGGTCCGTTGTCGTTCGGTCTGGCGGGCTCGCGCCGCTCGATCCTGGAAAGTCCGGCCTCGACCTGCGTAGACAGGTTCCGGGCGAGGCGCGTTCCCATCTTGAGCATGACGATCCCGGAGTCCGCTTCAGACCGGTTGGCAGATTTGCTGAACGTGGCCATTCCCGACAGGCCAACCCAGCTTGACGGGGAAATTCTGCGTTCCACGCTCAATCCGAAGCTGGTCGCGTCGGTTCGGATCAGCAGCATCGATCCACGCGGTGCCAGTCGGCTCCAGGCGGCCTCTCCCGTTATTGTTAGGTACGGATCAGGGCGCCATCGTATGTCCTGCTTAAGCTCGATACGGTCCTGCAGACTGATCGGATCGATCGCAGCATCGATCGTGCTGTTGCTGCCTTCCAGTGGCAGCTGCCGCTCGAAGGAGGCTTCTGTACGCAGGGCGATGCGTTCGCTTCCGCGATAGTCCAGCGCTCCCCTGGCATGGCCGGTAACGAACGAACCATAGCGGCGGCTGTAGCGGCGATAGGCCAGCTTGCCGTCGAGATCGATTGTGGTTCTGGCGTCTACCGGCAGCGCCGCCTCGCCCCGCGCCGAAACTTCCGCAGCAGAAGTCATGGCGCGGTCGTCGGTGGTAAGGAACGGGTTGCGTCCGGACAGCACCGTCATGTCGAACTCGATACGGGGCGGCTGTTCCTGCGCGGCTGGACTGGCCGGGACGAGTGCCAGCGTTGTTGGGACGGTGGCGAGAAGGAACAGGGGCCCACGATGCGCCGCCGTCACGGGACCAGCAGGACGTCGCCGCTCTGGAGCGTCGGCAACGGCGTGCCCAGCGCGCCGGGATTGAGCGAACGTGCGCCTTTCAGCAGATTGCTCAGCTTGATGCGTTCTACGATCTGCCCGCCGCGGGTCTGACGCAGGATCACCGCATTGCCTGTGTCGGCGAACTCGGCGGTGCCGCCGGCCATGCTCAGCGCTTGAAGAATGTTTGGGGCCGATCCGCTGGTGAAGCTGCCCGGAGTGCGCACTTTGCCCAGAACGTAGAAGCGCGTGCCGTCCGTTTCGCGCACGGTTACGGTCACGTCCGGTGGCGCGCTGGTATAGTTGAGCGCAATGCGGCCGCGGATTTCGTCGGCGATATCCGTGATGTTGCGGCCATCGGCGCGGATCGTGCCGGCCAGGGGAAATGCGAAAGTGCCGTCCGGCTGGACCAGCACCTGGCGCTGCATGCGCTCTTCGCCCCAGACGAAGACGTCAAGCTGATCGCCCGCCCGCACGGTGTAGCGCGTGGCCGCGGCGGCATCGGGCATCGTGGCTACCGATTGCGCACCGGATACGACCGGCGCCGTTGCCGGAGCGGCAAGATTGCCGGCCCGGCTTTGCGCGGCAGCGGGTTGGGCCGGGAAGCCTGTGGTGATCAACAGGATGGCCGCCGTGACGGCCTGGGTTGACCGGCGCGCTGGACGCGACCGGCTCGTATCGTTCGGATGAAGCATGTCTACCCCCTCGGCCGACATCGAATGGCGGTCTGTCGAAAAGGCTAACCCCATGTGACGCTTGCCGAAAACTCCTGCATTGGAGCCCCGCCTTATCCGTGGGGAGAAAGCCGCATCGGTTCATCGCGCACTACCTGCAGGAATTTCCCTGGACAGAAGAAGGGGGGGAGAAAGGCCGGGCGATTTTTCGGATGGGTATTCCTTGCCCTCAGTTGGCCGGGAAGACCGGGGCATCGGCTGGTTGCATGATCGCGAGCGGGGAGGCACATGCCATGTCGCTTGAACACCTGAACCTTGCCGGCCACGAAATAGCGATGCCTCAGCTGGTGCCCGAACTGGGCTTGCCGCTGGACGCCCTCGCCGACCTTGATGCAGGACACCGGGCCGCGCATCCGTATGAGGTCGAGTTCCTTGATCTCGATTTCACGCCGATTGATCTGCCTGCGGCGATGGCGGTGGTGTGCCAGCGGCCTGCATCGGCGCCGTTCACTTACATCGTGACGCCCAATGTCGATCATGTCGTGCGGTTGCTGCGGCGCCGTTCGGACTTGTGGCCTGCCTATCGGGACGCATGGATGACTTTGTGCGACAGCCGCATCCTTGCCCGTCTGGCGCGCGGTGATGGACGCAGCTTGCCCGTGGTCACGGGTAGCGACCTGACGCTGCGCCTGTTCGAACAGGGTATAGCGCCGGACGATACCGTTGCGATCCTTGGCGGCAGCGATGGCACCGTGGCGCGGCTGAAGACGCTCTACGGCCTGCGTGATGTGCGCCATTACAATCCGCCGATGGGCTTCATCAACGACCCTCGCGAAGTGGCGCGGGCGGTCCGTTTCGTGGTCGAGGCAAAGGCGCGCTATTCGTTTCTTGCGGTCGGCTCTCCGCAGCAGGAGATCATCGCACGGCGCGTCTTCAGAGCGCGCGGCGCGCAGGGCATCGGCTTTTGCGTCGGTGCCAGCCTTGAATTCCTGTCGGGAGAGCAGGAGCGCGCGCCGGTCATGATCCAGCAGATGTCGATGGAATGGGCTTTCCGGCTTTGCTCCAATCCGCAGCGGCTCTGGCGGCGCTATCTGATCGAGGGACCGCAGATCTTCCGCATCCACCAGATGTGGCGCAACAGCCGCGCGCCGATCCCGGCGCGAACGCCGCTGAACGCGTAGGCGCGACATGATCGGGGGCGTATCATGAAGCGGATGATGCTGGCTCTGCTGGCGGGAGGAGCCGTTTCCCTGTCGGCGCTGCTGCACTTTGGGGGAGTGTGGCAGGCGGCAGGGGGGACGGAGCTGCGATCGTTCCGGGCGGCTCCAGTCCCCGGGACCACGGTGGGCATCAATCTCTTCACCCTGCACTGGTACAACCGGCAGCAGGTCTTCGCGAACATGATCGCGCAGAGCGAATGGTTCCAGTCACGCGGGAAAGGGTGGAGCCCTATGCCTGCAGCCCAGATGGATGAGACCGGATGGATCAGGCGACTGGAGCCGGGGCAAAGCGCAACGCGATTGCTGGTCCTGCCGGCAGCTCCGTTCCATCCCGTTCGCGTGCGCTGCACGTTCCTTGGCAGCGGCACGTTGGAGGCGGACGGTGTGGCGAGGGTGACGGGACGTGGGCCTCACAGACTTGACCTTGTCCTGTCGCCGACCGGCAGGACCGATGAGATGGCCTGGATCGAGCTGACACGGACCGATCCGCGTGATCCCGTGCGCGGCATCGATTGCCGCAAGGCCGATACAAAGGCGGCCGAGCGCTTCGATCCCGAGTTTGTGAGCTTCGTCTCTGGCTTTGCGGTGCTGCGTTTCATGGATTGGCAGCGGACCAACGACAACGCCCGCCTTTCATGGGGCCAGCGGACCCGGCCGGACTTCGCATCGCAGTCCGGCCCCGGCGGTGCATCGGTGGAGGACATGGTGGATCTGGCCAACATGACCGGCGCCGATGCCTGGTTCACGATGCCCTATCATGCCGATGCGGCCTATATCCGCAGCTTCGCGCAGTTGGTTCGTCAACGGCTTGATCCCGATAGGCGCGTCTATGTCGAAGTGGGCAACGAAGTCTGGAACGACATGTTCGAGGCAACCAAGGATGCAAAGCGCGAGGGATTGGCGCGGGGGCTTGGCAACGGCAACCCGACGCGGGCGGCGATGGAGCGCTATGCCCAGCGTGTGACCGAGGCGATGCGGATTTGGACAGAGGTGTATGCCGACGGGCCTGGTTCATTGGTCCGGATCGCCGCCACGCAGAACGCCAATCCCGATTTCGCCCGCATGATCCTGGGCTTTGGCGATACCGCTGACTGGGTCGATGCCCTGGCCACCGCGCCCTATGTGTGGATGGATATGCAGGGCTACAGGTCCGGCGACGCGGATCTCGTCTTCGCAGCCATGCCCGGAGCGATCGATAATGCGCTCGACATGGCGGCTCAGCAACGCACGATCGCGGCGCAATATGGCAAGCGCTACATCACTTACGAAGCCGGGCAGCACCTCGTCACGGCCGACCTTGCACTGGCGCGTGCGGTGCAGCGCGATCCGCGCATGGGCGCGGTCTATGCGCGCTACCTGACCGCCTGGCGCGACCGTTTCGGCGATACGCTGATGCTTTATGCATCGACCGCGCCGATTTCCGAATACGGGGCCTGGGGGCTGCGCGAGTATGGCGGGCAGCCGATAGCGCAGGCGCCGAAATATCAGGCCGTGCATCGCTTCCTGGAGGCCAGCCGTTGAACCGACAGACTTCGTCCTCCATCCCGCTTGTCCTGCTGGGAATGCTTGGCACTGCCGCTGCTCTTTTCGTCACTGCCAAGCCGGCCTTCTACGGCGCCTGCGCAAGCACCGCGGCCGTGCTGTGCTTCGTGCGTTGCATGCAGCCATCGCTGCGGCAGGATATGGCGGTGCGGGCGCTGCTCATCACCTTCTTCATGCCCGCCGTAGCCTGGCTGCTTCCGAATGTGTGGATGCTGTACTTCGTCATGCTGATGTGGGTGCCGGTCTTCTCAAGCCGCCCCGAACAGATTGTGGGCATCTACCTGCATAGCCTGCTGCTGCTGCCCAACCTGGATCAGTCGGTCGAACTGGCGGGGACCAAGCTGTTCGACATTGGCGTGCATGACATGCTTGCGCTGGGGGCAGTGGCGGCGATCATGATGGTGAGCGGCACGCGCGGAGCCATAAATGGGGCCAGAACCGGGCGCGCGCCAAGGATCGCAAGGGGAGACGACTGGCGGGTCGGGCTGCTCCTCATGGTCATGATCTTTGCCTCCGCCCGCGAAACGAGCGTCACGCACGTCCTGCGCACGACGATCAACATCGGGTTCGACTTTGCCATGCCTTACTACATCCTCAGTCGGGGATTGAGGGATGTGGCTTCGATGCGGTCGGCGATGCGTTGGTTCGCGTGTTCCGGGATCGCCCTTTCAGGCGTTCTGGTGTTCGAAATGTGGCAGAACTGGCCGATCTACAACGAACTGTACTGGCACTATGACGTGCCCAAGCTGCTTGCCGTGAAGGTGCGTGGCGTCTTCATGCGTCCCGGTGGTCCGTTCAACGAACCGACCTCGATCGCGCTGGTCATGGCACTGTGCCTGCTGGCCTTGTGGCTGATCCGCGACGACTTCAGGACCCGGATGCAGCATCGCCTGCTCTGTCTCGGCATGTTCCTGGGCGTTTCGGCGCCCCAGTCCCGCAACGCCTGGGTGGCTCTGGCGCTGGCGGTGTTGCTGGCGGACATGTTCCTGGGGCGCTGGAGCGCGCTGGTACGCAAGGTCGCGCCAACGGTGACGGCGCTGACGATGATCCTTGCGGCAGCAAGCATATATCCTTCGTTCTCCGACTCCCTCGGCTTGTCAGGGCAGGCCAGCGAGACTGCTGACTATCGCCGAGCGCTCTTCGATCGCGGGATTGAGGAACTGGTAGACAGTCCGATCATCGGCTTTTCCAGAACTGCACTGGAAATCCGGCTGGAGGACATGCGGCAGGGGGAGGGCATCATCGATTATGTGAACACGTATCTGTGGTTCGCGTTGGTGTCGGGTGTGATCGGCCTTGTGGTGTTCGTGTGGAACCTTGTGGTGCCGTTGATGTACCTTTGGCGCCGGCGCCGCGCAGAGGTCGCAGCGGCAACGGCCGTGCCTGCCGCGTTCGTTTTCAGCAGTCTTGCGGCGCTCAGCGCAACACTGTTTTTCACGTTCTTCGCTACCCGTATGGCTTACCTGACTGTCGGCTTCATGGGCTTTGCGGCCGCGATCCGCGCGATCGGCAGGGCATGGGCAAGAACGCCGGCCGGGCAGGCACGCCTCTCCACGCCGCTGCCGCGTTCGCGCACGCCTGCTCACGCAGGCATCGCATCGGCCTAGACGACCAGGCTGCGCAAGTGCGCCATTCTGCCAGCAAACTCGCGTTCAAAGTCATGGGTCATGGCAAAGCTGAGCCCAGCCTGGGCGCTGTCCACGATCGCCTGGCGGTGGCGGTCCCATCGCGCAATCGCTTTCGCCAAGGATCTGGTGGAACCAAGGGGGACCGCCACGCCGCACTGCGCCTCCTTGCTCAGTTGCTCCCACATTCGGTTGCGGTACCCGGCGATGGCGAGGCCGCAGCCCATCGCTTCGAGGTAGCTGCACGATGGATCGGACTGGCGGTGGCAGGACAGGAATATGTCAGCCTGAGTACGACTGACAGGAACCAGCTCCGTCCTGAAATCGACCGGCGCATGAAGCCGCACGGCTCCGTCGAATTCGCCCAGGGCAGAGCGGATCTGCGCTTCGAGACTTCCGGTGCCGTATATGTCGAGGGTAGCCCGAACGCCCAGTGCGGACAGTTCACGCATCACCTGAAGCAGATCCTGACTGCCTTTCATTGGTTCCAGACGGCCCGAATGGATCAGCCTCAGCGCTCTTCCCGATAGCAGGCGTTCCGAACGCGTGACCATCTCTGCCGGCGAGGCCATCATTTCGGCGCTCATACGGTTGTCCAGATAGATGTGCGGGCCGATGACAAGCTCCGCATAACTGTCGAAAGCCGGGTAGCCGTTGAATTGCGCGCTGGCGGCCGACTTGATGCCGGTCCTTATCCGACGCTCGTTCCGCAGCAGCCACAGACTGCGGCGGACCTTGCGCAGAAACGAGATGTGCCGCTCCAGCCAGACGGTTCTCAGGCGGGTATCCAGCGTATATTCCGCCCCCACGACGTAGGGTATCCTCGCTGCGGCGATGCTTCGGCAGATCGCTCCAAATCCGGGCATGTCCGCAGAAACAAGCGCGATGGATACGCCTTCCAGAACCTCAGGGGGCATCGCAGCGTTGCGGTCCAGCACGATGAGATCAAAGTTCAGTTCACTGGCACGATAGATTTGGCCGAAAGGGATGCTGTCCCCGCTGTCCCACATGACGCAGCGCACATCGCTTCCCCAGTCGGCGACGTGTGCCTGCATGCCCGCCACGAACTTGGTGTCCAGATGATAGCCGTCCTGACAAATCTTTACCGGGGCCGGGACGCTGAGCAGCAAGGTGGGCATGATCTCTCCTTCTGTTCTGCAAGCCGGTATTGCGACGGTCATGTCAGGAGCGGCGCGAGGATCAGGTCGGCACCCGCGCCAAGGGCAATCCCGCCGATTCCGGCGGCCATGAACAGTGCCTCTTGCGGCAGGTCGAGCAACCTGACCTGATGTAGCCGCATCCATTTCCAGCCCAGTGCGGATGCCTCGATCGAACCTACGGCGAAGATCAGTCCGATCTGGCCGAACAGCAGATATCCTGCCGTTCCCATCGTCGCCAGCCAGGCCAGCTTGGCGAGGTTAGCCTCGAAGTAGGCGCTCACCCGGCCGGTCGCCATCAGGCTCTCGTTAGCGGCGTTGGAAGGCATGGCCAGCAGCGAGGATATGCACAGAACCCGCATGTAGAATGCCGTGTCGGCATAAGTGGAGTGATAGAATATGCCGATGATGAGCGGCGCGCTGCCGATGATGCCGCCGGTTGCGAAGGCATAGAGCAACGATGGCAGGCGGCGTCGTGCATAGAACTGCGCCCGCATGTCGGACACCTTTTCGCGCCACAGGGCCGCGTAGGCGGGCAGCAGCACGCGCCCGGTGTAATTGCCAGCGAAGGCCAGCGGTGCGGATGCAAGATTGCCGGCCAGCACGTAGAACCCGAACTGGTCGAGAGGCATGAACCGGGCGAGCACCAGCTTGTCGCACTGGGTAACCAGAAGGTAGATGATGCTGGACCCTGTCACGTACCGAGAAAATGCCCAGAGCGCGCTCAGGGTTTCGCGCTCCAGCGCGAAGGCCCGGCGTGCATCGGGAAACACCACGAAGCTCAGCGCGGACTTCAGCCCGGTGCCGATGAACATCCCGCCAAGGATCGCCCAGTAGCTTGGCCATGACCATGCCAGCAGCGCGCTTGCCGCGATCTGCATGGTCAGCGCGAAGAGTTCGACGCTAGACAGCGTGATGATGCGGCGGCTGCGCAAGGCGGTGATCATGCTGGTCGAAGCCACGCCGTCCACCAGGAACAGCAGCGAGCTGGATGCGATCAGTGGCGCGAGTTCGGGCCTGCCCAGAACATGAGACAGCGGAACAGCCAGTATCGCCATCGTCGCCGTCAGCACGATGGAACGCAGTACCGCGACGGTCCAGACTGTGTCGAGAAAGCGTTTCCGGTCGCCGTCCTGCTGCCGAACGACGAAACCCTGGAATCCGAAGTCGCTGACCAGAGTGATCGTTATTTGCAGCGATGCAATGACGCCCGAGATGCCGAATACTTCCGGCGCAAGCAGTCGCGTCAGGATCATGCTGCTTGCTGCGCGCAGGAGGTTGGTGGCGACCACCGACGCCACGACCACATTGGTGTCCCTCAGGACAGCTCCACGAAGGCGGGCGAGGAGGCCGGGGCGAAGTAGTGGCAATCCAGCGCCGGAAGTCTGTGCGGTCATTGCGATCCGCGCGCCGTTGCCAGAAATTCTCGCCCTTTCCTGATACTTCCGAAGATACTTCCGGCAGCATGGTGAGCCGGCGGAGGGTATGAGCACAGCCCCATAAGCATGCAGCAATTCTCCCTGGCAATTGGCGGGAAGCCCTGCGCGCAAGTCTATGAGCGGTGCCCCCGTGGTGTCGATCATGAGAACTTCCAAGGGAGTTTCACGTCTGCCGGGCCTTCGGTGTGCTGCCTATCCTTGCGTTGGACGAAATGGCGCTGCGCGTGTGCGCATTGGGGGGATCGGATGGAGCTTCTCGGGTTTGCCGGGCGGACGGTAACAGCCGATGCGGTGGTTCAAGGGCTCGCCTGGGCCACGGCGGCGGTGGCAGGGCTGCCGACGGCTATGCTGGCGCTTGAATGCCTTGCCGGCACCCGCAAGCGTGCAAGCAAAGAGGTTGGCGAAGTGCCGCCCTTCATCATCATCATGCCCGCGCATGATGAAGCGGCGGGCATCGAAGCGGCCATACGTGCTGCCCACGCGCAACTGCGTAGCAATGACGAACTTCTGGTGGTGGCCGACAACTGCTCCGACGATACAGCTGCACGGGCGCGAGGGCTTGGCGCCACGGTGATCGAACGCCACGACGCTGAGCGGCGGGGAAAAGGCCATGCGCTTGAATATGGCCGGGCATTCATCGCTGCCCATCGCCCTGATGTCCGCGCCGTGCTCGTATTCGACGCAGACTGTCGTGCGCTGCCCGGTTCATTGCCGACGCTGGCAGCCAAAGCAGCGCGGTGCGATGCTGCGGTTCAGGGCATCTTCCTGCTTGCCGCATCGCCTGATGCGGGGCCGGTGGTGCGCATTTCGGGCTTTGCCTTCCTCATCAAGAACCTTGTGCGTCAGCAGGGGCTGGCGCGGCTGTCTGGCGCTGCCTTGCTGCACGGGTCTGGCATGGCGTTCCCACGCACGATGTTCCTTGCGATGCGCTGGCGGGGCGGCTCGCTGGTCGAAGATCTGGAGATGGGCCTTGACCTTCTCCTTGCAGGCCAAAGGGTAGTAGTTGCGCCGGATGCCCGAATCCTCAGCGCTTCCAGTTCGATAGAGGGCACCGGCGGCCAGCGAAGGCGCTGGGAGCACGGCATGATGCAGACGGCCTGGCGCTATGTACCCCGACTTCTGGCGCGTGCAGTGCGGCGACCTTCCCTGACGTTGGTCGCATGCGACCTCATGGTGCCGCCCACGGTGCTGCTTGCGCTGTGCTCGTTTGCGGCGCTTTGCGTCGTGCTGGCGCTGGCGGGGCCGAGCGGACCGTTCCTGGCGCTGATGGCGGTACAAGTCGCAGCGGCTGTAGGTGTAGCTCGCGCCTGGTGGCGCTGCGGGCGGGAAATTTTGCCGCCTTCGTCCTTGCGCGACCTGCCGGCCTATGTCGCCTGGAAGCTGCCGTTGATCGTCCAGTTCATAACGGACCGGCAGCGGGAATGGACCCGTACAGAGCGCCTTCCGTGACGCGAGTAGGCTTCGTCATCATCGGTCGGAATGAAGGGGCACGGCTCGATCAGTGTATCGATAGCGTCATGCGCACCGGTCAGCGTGCGGTGTACGTCGATTCCGGTTCGAGCGACGGAAGCGTGGCCCGCGCGAGGAGGCGGGGCCTGCCTGTGGTGGAGCTTGATCCGGCACTCCCCTTCACGGCCGCTCGGGCGCGAAACGCGGGACTAGACTGGCATTTGCGCAACGACGTGCTGCTGGAGCTGGTTCATTTCATCGATGGTGACTGTGAGCTTATGCCGGGCTGGCTGGAAAAAGGCTGCACGGCGATGCTGGCCGATGACAGGCTGGCTGCGGTTTGCGGCCGTCGGCGCGAAAGGGCCCCGGACGCCAGCCGTTACAACCGGCTGTGTGAGGCTGAATGGAACACGCCGGTAGGCATTGCCCGCAGTGTGGGCGGTGACGCGCTGTTCCGGGTCGCGGCATTGCGGCAGATCGATGGCTATGACGAAGCCCTGATCGCCGGCGAGGAACCCGATATGTGCTACCGCATGCGGCGGCGTGGTTGGCTGATCCGCCGGATCGACGGGGATATGACCATTCACGACGCGGCTATGCTGCGCTTCGGACAATGGTGGCAGCGCAATCGTCGCAGTGGGTATGCCACGGCTGAGGCTCTGGCGATGCGCGGTGCGCAGGACCCGCAAGAGGGCCGCGATTTGCGAAGAATGGTCCTGAGCAACGTCATCTGGGCCTTGCCGCCGATGTGGCTGCTTTGGCCCATGCTCTGGCTGCGTATCCGGGTTCGCAAGGATGCCCTCCAGGCTACTTGGCTGATCCTTGGCAAACTGCCGCATCTGCAAGGGCAGATCGACTATTGGCGTGCTGGAGTCCGTAAAAAGCGTGGCGGAATGCCTGTCGGCTTGATTGAATACAAGTAGTGTTCAGATAAAATTGTCAATGAATTGCCACGTGGTAAAAATACCATCAGAATTGATCAAATTTCATCCTGACGATTGTGCGGTAATGTTGTCTCAAGTTCAGAGATAATTCTATCGTGGGGCATGAAATGGCATCTGGCGGCGAATCTGCCCATTGCATGAGGGCGGGAAACAGAAGCATTCTGATCGGGAATGAGACGTTACTGGCGGAATGCGGCAGCCTTCTCCTCGACCGCGGTCACAGCATCGCAGCCGTCGTGGCTGACCCCGCCTCTCCTGCAGCCGCATGGGCCCGCCGTTCGGGGATCCCGCTTTTCGAAAAGTCGCGTGAATTGCTGACCGCTGGGATTGCGCGCGTCGATTACCTCTTCAGCATTTCCAACCTGGCCGTGCTTCCTGCCGAAGTGCTGGCCCTGGCATCGCGCGGGGCGATCAATTTCCATGACGGCCCGCTTCCGGAGCTGGCGGGGTTAAACGCGCCGATCTGGGCTCTGCTGGGCGGCGCTTCACGGCATGGCGTCACCTGGCATCTGATGACCGGAGCGGTCGATGAAGGTGCGATCCTTGCCGGCGAGCGTTTCGAAATCGCGGCGGAGGAAAGCGCGCTGTCGCTCAACACCCGCTGCTTTGAGGCAGGGCTGCGCTGCTTCGAGCAGATTGTCGCAGATCTGGACGGCGCGATTGCAGCAGCGGTCCCGCAAGATCGGGCGCCGGATCGCGTTGTCGGGCGCGCAGATCGCCCGCATGCAGCCGGAACCATCGACTGGAGCAGCTCTGCGGCAGAGATCAAGGCGCTGGTGCGCGCGCTTGATTTCGGCCCTTATGCCAACCCGATGGGTGCGGCCAAGGCGTTGCTTGGTGACCGCATCCTGCTTGTGCAGCAGGTCACGCCGCTGCCCACGCTGTCCGGACGCGAGCCGGGGACGATCCTCGTGTCCGGCCCCACGCCGGTTGTCGCCACGGGCGATCACGACTTGCGATTGGATCGTATCGCGCTGCTGTCCGGCGAAGTGCTGACCGGAACCGAGGTGAGCGAAATGTTGGTCGGCGTCGCGGGATTCTGCGCCCTTGACCCTGACCGCCGCGATCAATTGAACTGCCTGGATGCCGCAGCGGGGCGCTATGAGGCATGGTGGCGGCGGCGCTTGCAGCAGCGTGAAAGTCTGCAACTGCCGCAGTTCAAGCCTCGTGTCGGGGACGGGCCTGCGCAATCGTTCGTGATCGACCGCGAGATCCCTCAAGGGCTTGCGGACGGCGAAGCGCTTGCCGCACTCGTTGGCTGGCTGGCCCGTGCGGCAGATCGTGATAGCGTGGAGATCGGCTACGCGGATTGCATCAGCCGCGCGCGGCTGGATGACGTCGCAGGCTGGTTCGCTCCGGAGATGCCGCTCAAGGCTGCGGTGGATTACGGGGCCTCGATGGCTGCATTGCGTGACGTTGTGGACCGTGAAGTGGCCGGCCTGCACCGTCGTGTTGCCATTTCCGCCGATCTCATGGCCCGCAGTCCTGAACTGCGCGGGCGGATCGGGTTCGGTCATCCGGTGAGCGTGCAGGTGGTGAAGCGCCGTGCTGAAGTGCGGCCGAGCGATGCGGTGCTTGATATCGCTATCTGCGGCTCAGAAGGCGTTCTGCGCTGGACTTGCGATGCCACCCGCCTCACCCATGCCGATGCCGAAGATCTCATTCGTGGTTTCGAAGCAATGTGTGCAAATGGCGGGGATGCGCCGGTCGGGCACGTTCCGCTGCTTGAGGCGCAGGAGCATGCCCGGATCGTAGGCGCATGGAATGCCACCAATGGGCCGGTTCCCGCAGGGCCTGCGTGGTATCACCATTTCGTGGATCAGGCAGCGCGCACGCCGGACAGGCCGGCGGTGACGGCTTTGGGAACCTCCCTGACCTACGCTGAACTCGACAGGCTATCGAACCGCATCGCACGTGACATTGCGGCCCGTGGCGTAGGGCCGGAAGTTCTTGTCGGCCTGCATTTGTCGCGATCGGTGGAGATGCTTGCCTGTCTTGTCGCGGTCCACAAGGCAGGCGGTGCCTACGTGCCGCTGGACCCGTCCTATCCGCGCGAACGTATCGCGCATATGGTCGCGGATTCGGGACTTGGCCTGATATTGAGCGAGGCGGGACTGGCTGGCGAATTGCCGCCTACCGATGCGCCGATCCTGCATGTCGATACCATGCGCGAAGCCTTTTCCGACTGTTCGGCCGACCCGTTCGACGGGGGCGTGGGCGGCGCGAACCTTGCCTACATGATCTATACCTCGGGTTCGACCGGGCTTCCCAAAGGGGTTATGGTAGAGCACCGTAACCTGTTGAATTTCTACGCGGGAATGGACCGCAAGATCGCGCTTGACGGGACCTGGCTGGCAGTGACCAGTCTTAGCTTCGACATTTCCACGCTTGAGTTGATGTGGCCCTTGATGCACGGCTACCATGTCGTCATCGCCAGCGAACGCGAGGTGCGCGGCGATGTGCCCGAATTCGCGCCTGCGGATGCCCGTCCGGTCGGTTTCAGCCTGTTCTATTTCGCCAGTTCCAGCGCCGGGAGCGCTGCCGATCAGTATCACCTGCTGATGGAAGGCGCCCGCTTTGCCGATGCCGAAGGGCTTGAGGCGATCTGGACGCCGGAGCGACATTTCCATGACTTTGGAGGGCCTTACCCCAATCCCGCAGTCGCCGCAGCGGCGATTGCGGCGATTACTTCGCGGGTTCAGATCCGTGCCGGGAGCGTGGTGGGGACGTTGCACCATCCGTTGCGGATCGCGGAGGAGTGGGCGCTGGTCGATAACTTGTCCGGCGGGCGCGTGGGAGTTGCTTTTGCCGCGGGCTGGCAGCCTGATGATTTCGTATTGAATCCAGATTGTTATGCTGACCGTTCGGGTGTTCTCAAGCGCTGCGTCGAGGACGTCAGGGGGCTGTGGCGGGGCGAGGCGCGGGCCTATCCGGGGCCATTGGGGCATGACGTGTCGGTGCGCACTTACCCGCGCCCGGTCCAGCCGGAGCTGCCCGTCTGGATAACTTCTGCTGGAAATTCAGATACTTTCCGCGAAGCGGGGCGCATCGGCGCGAACGTGCTGACGCACCTGCTGGGGCAGTCGATCGAGGAGGTGGCGGAAAAGATCGCTGCCTACCGTGCCGCCTGGAACGAGGCCGGGCATCCCGGGGAAGGTCGCATCACATTGATGTTACACACTTTTCTTGGAGAAAGCGAAGATGCCGTTCGCGCGGCCGTAAGGCCGGCGTTGATCGAGTACCTGCGCACCTCGACCAACCTGCTGAAGCAGTACGCCTGGTCTTTTCCGGCCTTCAAGACGCCGCAAGGTGCGGAAAAACTGGAACTTTCCGACCTGAGCGCGGAAGAGACCGACGCCCTGCTGGACCATGCGTTCGAGCGCTACTTCGAAACCAGCGGCCTGTTCGGCACACCCGAGGACAACGTTGCGCTGGTTCGCCGGCTGTCAGCGCTCGGCGTCGATGAGATCGGCTGCCTGATCGATTTTGGTGTGGATTCACAGACAGTTATAGACCATCTTCCGCAAATTGCGCAGCTGCGCACTCTCGCGCAGGCACCTGTACCGGCATCGGCACCTAACGGCACCCAAAGGTACCACAACAGCACCGAGCGCCCCCTTCACGACCTTATGGCTCGCCATGGCGTGACGCATCTGCAGTGCACGCCATCACTGCTTCAGGTCCTTGCCAGCGACCTCGCCGCGCGCCCCGCTCTGGCCGCGCTTCAGCACCTCATGGTCGGCGGCGAGGCTTTCCCGCCGCAGCTGGCCGCGGACATGACCGCGCTCGTTTCCGGCACCGTCATGAACATGTACGGGCCGACCGAGACGACCGTGTGGTCCGCCGTCCATGCGCTTGAGGAAGGCGGTGCGCCGCCGCTGGGCAGGCCGCTGCTCAACCAGCAGATCTACATCCTTGATCGCCGCCTACAGCCGGTGCGGCAGGGCACGCCCGGCGAACTCGTCATCGGGGGCGCCGGGGTGGTGCGCGGCTATCACGACCGGCCCGAGCTGACCGCCGAGCGCTTTGTTGCCGATCCCTTCGTTCCGGGTGCGCGCGTCTATCGCACCGGCGACCTTGCCCGCCAGCGCGCGGACGGCACGCTGGAGTTCCTGGGGCGGCTTGACCATCAGGTGAAGATCCGCGGCTACCGCATCGAACTGGGCGAGATCGAAGCCGCGCTCACCGCGCACCCCGATGTCACCGAAGCGGTCGTCGTCGCCCGCAAGGACGCCGCGGCAACTCGCCTTGTCGCCTACCTTGCCCCGCGCACCGGCGCGCCGGCAGTGGAGGACTTGCGCGCCCACTTGCGGGAACGGCTGCCCGATTTCATGGTGCCGGGCAATTTCGTCCTGCTGGACGCGCTGCCGCGCACGCCCAACGGCAAGATCGACCGCAATGCGCTGCCGGAAGCGGTCAGCGTGGTGATCGATAACGTGGACGAAAGCGCCGCCCCGGCCACCGGGCTTGAGGCGCAGATCCAGGCGATCTGGTGCGACGTGCTCAAGCTGCCGCAAGTGCGCCTGACCGACAACTTCTTCGACATCGGTGGCCATTCCCTGCTGGCCATCCAGGTCCACCGCCGCCTGACTGCGGAGCTGAGCCAGCCCGTGGCGCTGACCGACATCTTCCGCTTCCCGACCATCGCCGCACTTGGCGCACACCTGTCGGGCGGGCGGGACGATGCCGCCGCGATTGCCGGACAGGGCCGTGCGGCGCTGAGGACCGAGGCGCGCAATCAGGCCCGCAGCCGCCGCGCGACCGCACGCATCGGCGTGAGGGTCTGACCGGCCGCTTTCCATTCGCATGAACGGCGCGAACTGAAGGACATTTTTCATGCACCAGCCCATCGAAGAACCGTTCGACCCTGCGCTCGATACGTCCAGTGCGATCGCCATCGTCGGCATGGCGTGCCGGTTCGCGGGTGCGCGCGGCCCGGACGAGTTCTGGTCCATGCTGCGCGAAGGGCGCGACGGAATCGAGACATATTCGGAAGAGCAGCTGCTGGCCGCCGGGGTTGCCCCTGCTTTGCTGCGCAATCCGGATTACGTGCGCCGGGGGGCGCCGCTGGCCGATATGGAATGCTTCGATGCTGCGCTGTTTGGCCTGTCGAAGCGCGATGCTGCGGTGATGGACCCGCAGCATCGCCATTTCCTGGAATGTTCTTGGGAGGCGCTGGAAGACGCGGGGCACACGCCGCAGGGTTTTGCGCAAGGTGTTGCAGGGGCATCAGGCGGCGTGATCGGCGTCTTCGCGGGATCGGGGCACAATGCCTATTTGCCCTACAACCTGCTTACCAATGGCAAGCTGGTGAACGAGGTGGGGCTGTTCCTGCTGCGCCACACCAGCAACGACAAGGATTTCCTGACGACGCGGGTTTCCTATCTGCTCGACCTCAAGGGGCCGAGCATCAACGTGCAGACGGCGTGTTCCACCTCGCTCGTCTCGATCCACATGGCCGCGCAGAGCCTGCTTTCGGGCGAATGCGACATGGCGCTTGCGGGCGGCGCGTCGATCGAGCTGCCGCACCGGCAGGGCTACCTGTACGAACAGGGTGAAATCCTTTCGCCCGATGGCCTGTGCCGCCCGTTCGATGCGGCATCGCAAGGCACCGTGTTCGGCAGCGGCGTGGCCGTGGTGGCGCTGCGCCGGCTCGACGATGCCCTTGCCGACGGCGACCATATCCATGCGGTGATCCGGGGCTCTGCGATCAACAATGATGGTGCGGGCAAGGTCGGCTATCTTGCTCCCGGCGTGGACGGGCAGGCGGCGGTGATCGCGGAGGCGCTGGCCGTTTCGGGCATCGATCCTGCCGCCATCGATTATGTCGAGGCGCACGGCACCGGCACGCCGATCGGCGATCCTATCGAAGTGGCGGCGCTGCGGCAGGTCTTTACCCAGTCTGCTTCGGATCGGGGTGGACGGCCCGCGCCCTGCGCGTTGGGCTCCGTCAAGGCCAACATCGGCCATACCGATACGGCGGCGGGCGCGGCGGGCGTCATCAAGGTGGCGCTGGCAATGCGCAACGGCCAGCTTCCAGCCGTCCCGAATTTCGGGGCCCCCAATCCCGAATGCGCGTTGGATACCGGCCTTTTCTGCGTGCAGGCCGCCAGCGCGTCCTGGCCTCGGCGCGACGATCGCCCCCGTCGCGCCGGGGTCAGCTCTCTGGGTGTGGGGGGCACCAATGCACACCTCATCATGGAGGAGGCGCCGCTGCGCGAACCCGGAGGCCCGAGCCGTCGCCGCCAGCTGCTGATGACATCGGGCGCGACGGCGGGCGCGGCGGATGCCAATGCCGCAGCGCTGGCGCAGCATTTCGCGGGCTCCACAGGATCGCTTGCGGATGCTGCCTTCACGCTCAACACCGGCCGCCGCGCGCTGGCGTGGCGGCGCTTTGCGGTGGCGCGCGACGGGGCAGAGGCGTCAGCTGCGTTCGAAGCTGCAGATCGCTCATCTTCGGCCAAGCAGCCCTGCGTGCCGGGGCGCCCGGTGGCCTTCCAGTTCTGCGGCGGCGGGCTGCAGCATGTCGACATGGCGCGCGACCTTTACGAAACCGAAGCAGGCTTCCGTGCCGATGTGGACACAGGGCTTGCGGTGCTGGCCCGCATCGGCGTGCCGGACCTTGGGCGCTGGCTGTTTCCGCTCGACGCCGACCGCGAACGCGCCGCCGCGCAGCTTGAACGGCCGTCGAATGCGCTGCCTGCGCTGTTCATCGTCCAGACCGCGCTAGCGCGTTTCTGGATGGCGCTGGGGATCGAGCCTGCCGCGATGATCGGGCACAGCTGCGGCGAATATGCTGCGGCACATATTGCAGGCGTGATGGACCTTGAGGCGGGTCTGCGCATCGTCCACGCGCGCGGCCGCCTGTTCGAGACGACTGCGAAGGGCGGGATGATCAGCGTGCCGCTGGCCGAAGCTCGGCTTGCCCCCTTGCTGCCGCCGGGCCTGTCGATCGCCACGATCAATGCGCCCGCGCTATGCGTGGTTTCCGGCGCGGCGGACGCGGTGGCGGGCTTCCTTGCCGACTTGCGCGCGCAGGAGATCGAGGCGCAGGCGATCCCGATCGAGGTGGCGGCGCATTCGGCGATGCTTGATCCGATCCTGCCGGAATTCCGCGCGCTGCTGCGCACGATCCCCTTGCGCGCGCCGCAGATCCCCTTCGCGTCGAACCTCACCGGGCGCTGGGTGAGCGCGGCGGAGGCGACCGATCCCGAATACTGGGTGCGCCACTTGCGCGAACCGGTGCGCTATACCGACGGCCTCGAATGCCTGCTGGATACGCCGGAACAGGTCTTGCTGGAGGTTGGTCCCGGCCGGGCGATGACCAGCCTTGCGCGCCAGCATCCGGCGCGAAAGGCCGGCCAGCCGGTGGTCGCCTCGATGCGCCATGCGGGGGAGGCCGTTGCGGACGACCAGCGTCTGCTCGAAGCACTGGGAGAGCTTTGGGCGCTGGGGGTGGAGGTGGACTGGGCCGCGTGGTGGGGTGATGAGCGGCGCCTGCGCGTGCCGTTGCCGACCTACCGCTTTGAGCGTGAACGGCACTGGATAGAACCGGGGGCCAGCCTCCATACAGGGGGCGGATCGGGTGCTGGCGATGCCGATGCCCGGCTGGCGCTGGACGATTGGGGCTATGAGCCGGTGTGGAGCCGCGAAGATCCGCAGCAGACAGAGGGCGAAGGCGGCCCCGCGCTGGTGCTCTGCGATGACGATGGCTTCGGCGCGGGCCTTGCCGCGCAGTTGCGCAAGAGTGGGGTGGAGACGGTCACCGTCCACGCCGCATCGCGCTTTTCCGCCAGTGCCGTCGATGCCTTCGCGCTGCGGCCCGACGCGCGCGAGGACTGGGCGCGGCTGTTCGTGCAGCTGGCGCGCGACGGGCGGATGCCGCGCAAGGTCTATCACTGCTGGCTCGTCGGCGGAGTGGCCGCGGCGCGGCGCCGGGATGCCGCGATCCTCGACCGGGGACTGCACGCGCTGATCGCGATGGCGCCCGAACTGGCCGCACAGGTCGAGGAAGGGCCGGTGGTCGTCATGCTTGTCACCCACAGGGCGCAGCGGGTGGCCGGGGATGCGGGCATCGTGCCGCTCAAGGCGACGGCGGTGGGCGCCGCACGCACCGTCTCTGCCGAGTATCCCGCGATCGACATGCGTGCGATCGACATCGACCTTGAGCCCTACAACGCCACGGCTCTGGCCGACGCGGTGATCGCGGAGGCTTGCACTGCGCGTGCGGCCGGCGATGTGGCTCTGCGCGCGGGCGAGCGCTGGACCCTTGCCTACCGCAGCGTCCGCGAGCCGCTGGCCGGGGGGCAGGAAAGCTGGCTGCGCGAGGGCGGGGTCTATCTTGTCACAGGCGGGCTGGGCGGACTGGGCCTTGCCATCGCCGACCACCTTGCGCGCGGGGTCCGGGCGCGGCTGGCGCTGGTGGGCCGCAGCGCCCTGCCGCCGCGCGGTGAATGGGCCGAACGCATCGCGCGCGGCGACCTGCCGCTGGCGGTGGAGGACAAGGTGCGCAGGCTGCTTGCCCTCGAAGCGGCGGGGGCACAGGTGGAACTGATCGTCGCCGACGTGGCCGACGCGCGGGCGCTGGAGCGGGGCATCCGCAAGGCGATCGCCCGCTTCGGCCCGATCGACGGAGTGTTCCATGCGGCAGGCGCGCTGGACGATGGGCTGATCGAAACCCGCAGCCGCAAGGCGGTGGATGCCGTGCTGCGGCCCAAGATCGTGGGCACGCTGGCGCTGGAGGCGGCGCTGCAGGCGACGCATAAGGGGCGCGCGCCCGGTTTCCTGCTGCTGTTCTCCTCGGTCAGCGCCTTTGCGGGGCTGCCGGGGCAGGTGGACTATGCCGCCGCCAATGCCTTTCTTGATGCCTATGCGCAGGCCCGGCGCAGCGATCCACGCACGCGGGTGCAGTCGGTCGGCTGGAGCCAATGGGCCGAAGTCGGCATGGCTGCCGCGCTTGGCGGCCGTCAAGAAGGAGCCAGCGGTGCAGTGGCGCTGCCGCAGGAATCCGGCGCGGGCAAGCCGGTCAGCCATCCCTTCCTCGATCGGGTCTCTACCATTTCCGATGACGAATTCGTGGTCACCGGCATCCTGACCCCGGAGCGGCATTGGGTGCTCGACGAGCATCGCGTCGCCGGTGCCGGTGCGCTGCTGCCCGGGACATCCTTCCTTGAGATCTCGCGGGCGGCAGTTGCGCTGGTTCACGAGGGCGCACTGGAACTGTCCGATTTCACCTTCCTCAAGCCCTTCGCGGTGCCGGATGGAGAAGAGCGCGCGCTTCGCGTTCATGTCCGCAGGCGCGCCGGGGGGAGCTGGAAGGTCTCGATCCTCGGCCGTGGTCAGGGCGCTGGCGAGTGGACGGTCCACGCGCATGGTGTCGTGCGTCCCCATACGCTGACGCCGCTGCGCTCCACGCTTGACCTTGGCGCCATTGCCGAGCGCTGCGTGCCGGCACGATGCGGAGCGGCCGATCAGCCGATGATGGCGTTTGGGCCGCGTTGGGACACCATCGTACAGGCGCTCTGTTCCCCCCAGGGGCCGGAAGGCAGGGGAGAAGCGCTGCTGCAGCTGGAACTTCCCGCACCTTTCACCGCCGAGGCAGAGGCGATGGGGCTGCACCCCGCGCTGCTGGACTTCGCGACGGCGGGCGCACAGACGCTGATCCCCGGCCGTGATCCGACGTGCGATTTCTACGCGCCGTTCACCTATCGCCGCTTCCTGCTGCACGCCCCGCTGCCCGCGCTTGCCTGGAGCCATATCCGGCTGGTTTCGGCCGACGGCCAGACGGCGGTGTTCAACGTCACCATCACCGACGCCGACGGATTGGTGGTGGCCGAAGTGCGCGAATTCACGATGATGCACATGGGCGATGCCGCACGGCTTGCTCGCAGTACCGCAGCGGCGCCAGTTGTTGCGGCCGTTGCGGCCGTTGCGGGCGGGGGCGAGGGCGCAGATGGCGGCAGTGCGTCATCCGAAGGCATCCTGCCCGAAGAGGGTGTGGAAGTGGTCGCCCGTCTGCTTTCGGGGCGCAGCCGCCCGCATATGGTCATTTCCCCCTACGACCTTGGCCCGGTTCTGGCGCGCCTGCGCAGTCCGCCCCGCGCGCGCCGGCGAGAGGCGGCAGAGGGTGATCCGGCAGACCTGCCGGCGACGCCCGCTGAACAGGTTATCGCCGATTTGTGGTGCGACCTCCTGGGCATGGACGCGGTCGGGCGGCATGACAACTTCTTCGACCTTGGCGGCCATTCGTTGCTGGCGGTGCAGTTCACCAACCGGCTGCGCAAGAAGACCGGGCGCACCTTGCCGCTTGCCGCGATGCTGGGGCAGCCGACTGTAGCCGGCCTTGCCACGGTGATCGATCCGGACAGCCACGCCCCAGACATGACCGCTCATGCGCAGGACCTGGAACATGGTGTGGTCACGATCCGCAAGGGCGGCCCGGCAACGCCGCTGTTCCTGATTCACGACGGGCTTGGAGAAACTCTGCTTTATCGCGGACTGGCGCTGCGGCTGGATGGTGCACGCCCGGTGCTGGGGCTTGAACCGCTGCGCAAGGCGGACGGCAATTACGCCCACACCCGAATTGACGAGATGGCCGCCCATTACATCGGCAAGGTGCGTGCCGTGCAGCCCGAAGGGCCCTACCTCCTCGCCGGGCTTTGTGCAGGTGGGGTGATCGCTTTCGAGATGGCGCAGCAACTTCAGGCGATGGGCCAGCAGGTGGCCTTCGTCGGGGTTATCGATGCCGCAGACGTCGAGGCGCGCAAGCATCGCTTCGGGGAAAGCCGCGCCCGTCTTGGCCGCGTGCTGGGCGTGCTGCGTTCGGGCAATCCGCTGCACGCGCTGCCCGATCTGGGCCGCCGGGCATGGAACATGGCCCGCTGGGAGGTCCGGTCGCGGATACTGCGGGCACAGGACCGGCGCACGGTTGAGGCTCTGCGCCTGGCCGGAAGAACGGGCGATGCAACGCAGGAGGAAGCGGGCGCCGCAGCGATGCCGTTTCTCAAGCTCTATGAAGTGGCGCACAAGGAGCATCGTCCGATCGGCATCCTGCAAGCGACCGGCGTGGCGCTGTTCAAGGCATCGGATGACACCGATCTTGCCGACGATACCCCCTACCGCAAGGTCTATCGTGACTATGCGCTCGGCTGGGGCAAGCGGGTGCGGGAGGATATCGTGATCATCGATGTTCCCGGCGGCCACATGTCCAACCTGCAGGAACCCCATGTCGCCACGCTGGCGCCGCTGTTCCAGAGCGCGCTGGACGATGCAATTGTCGAATACGGGGCATGGCGCCGCACTTCGTTTGCCGCCGGGGAACGGGTCGACTTCTTCCAGCAGGCGGCCGAATGATCGGGCGGGCATTTCGCCGGGAACCGGATTTCCCGATCGACGTCGTCATCGTCAACTACCGGACGGGACCGCTGGTGGTCGATTGCCTTGCCAGTCTGGATGCAGAGCGCCGGTCGGGCGCCCTGCTGCGGGCGATCGTGGTCGACAACGATTCGCGCGATGGCTCGGCACAACTGCTGCAGGCGGCGATCATCCGTGAGGGATGGGACTGGGCGCAAGTCGTGTGCTCACCGGTCAATGGCGGCTTCGGCAGCGGCTGCAACCTGGGCATCGAACACGCCCTGCGCGGCGGGGAAGCGCAGGAGGAGCCGTGCGGGGCGGTGTGGCTGCTCAATCCCGATACCCGCGTGATGCCCGGCGCCGCCCATGCGCTGGCGACGTTCATGGCCGCGACCCCGCGTGCGGGCATCGTCGGCACCGCGCTGCTGCAGGCTGACGGCGCGCCCTGGCCTTACGCCTTCCGCTTTCCCACCGTGCTGGGTGAACTGGAGCGTGCCCTGCGCTGGGGGACGGCCTCGCGTCTGCTGGCAAGTCATGCAACCGCGCGGCGGATGGACGGGCGGGCGGAGCAAGCGGACTGGGTTTCCGGTGCCAGCATGGCCATTCGGCGCGACGCGCTTCAAGGCGGGCTGCGTTTCGACGAGGACTACTTTCTTTATTACGAAGAAACCGACTTCTGCCGCTCGGCACGCGCGCAGGGGTGGCAATGCTGGTACGCGCCACGTCCCACGGTGCTGCATGTCGCGGGGCAGAGCACGGGCGTTACCGGCAAGGATGCGCATGCACGGCGGGTGCCCGGCTACTGGTTTGCCTCAAGGCGGCGCTATTTTCGCAAGAATCACGGCTGGGCCTATGCGTTTGCCGCCGATCTTGCGTGGGTGGCGGGGCATTGCGTCCATCTCCTCAAGCAGCGGCTGCGCCGCGCTCCCCGCGAAGATCCGCCCAGGCTGCTGAGCGATTTCGTCTGGTTCGGGATGCTGGCACCGCAACGGCGCTGAATCGGTGCGGGTGAACGGACCGGACTTTGCCGCAACGCTGGCGCTGCATGGCATCATCGCAGAACCGGTGGCAGCGCCTTTCGCGCTCTGGCTGGTGCGTGCGGGCGATGGAGACCAGCGGGCGCTGTCCGCGTGGCTGAGCGATGCAGAGCGGGATCGGGCTGCTCGCTTCGTCGTCGAATCGGCGGCGCGGCGCTATCGTGCGGCGCACGGGGCGCTGCGGCTGCTGGTGGAGGCTTGCACGGGCATCGCTGCGGCAGAGCAGCGCTATGCCTTCAACGACCATGGCAAGCCGCGCCTGGCCGGGATGCAGCATGTGCATTGCAGCATGAGCTATACCGGCGCCTTCGCGCTTGTCGCGGTGGCGGATGGGGCGGAGATCGGTATCGACATCGAAGCGGTGCGTGCGGTCGACGATGCGGCCGGGCTGGCGGCCATGTACTACACGGATCGCGAAGCAGCACAGTTGGGTGAGATGGCGCATGACAGCGATTACGACCATGCGTTCCTGAGCGTGTGGGTCAGGAAGGAAGCCTGTTCCAAGGCACTCGGCAAGGGGCTTTCGATTGCCCCGTCATCGTTCGAATGCGGTGTGGGCTATGGCCCAAGGAACGTGCTTGTCGATGGAGAAATGTTGGAAAGCGATGTTGTCGACCCGAAGGGCGGGTTGCTGATGTCTTGGGCCTTGCGAGGCCGGAGTTAGTTCGTGTGAACTAACCGACATTCTTGTTCTCCCACGCGCTTTAGTTCTGCTCCGTTACTCAATTCGCCTGCGACTGAAGCAGTCCTTCGCGAATGACATAGGCGATCATGTGTGCCCGGTTACGCGTGCGCGTCTTCAGGCGAACGTTTTCTACGTGCCGTTCCACGGTGCAGGGGGCGATTTTCAGTTCGATCGCGGTTTCCTTCGCGGAACGGCCCATCGCTACATATTGCAGCACATCCAGTTCGCGCGAGGTGAGTTGCACGTTTTCGGTAGCTTGAATTCGGTACATCTAAAACCCCCTTAGACTCTAATGGAGTCAATTAACCCCACAAACCCAATGTCGCATCGCCCTTACGGAGAGTCACGTAATATTTTGGGGGAGTAAATCTTCCATATGAGTCCCATTAGAGTGTTGTCTGTACTAGAATGGGATTCTGAAAAGTCAGGATGCCAAGGCCATCTGGAGTGCCGGAAGGTAGATCAGGCAGGCAGAAGATTTCCGCATCATGTCTTGTAACAAACTGTTTCTGGCGCGCGAAGGGCGTGTTTCTTCTGATGACTGTGCCGCATGCACCTCAGAGTCTGGAGCGCAGCTGGTCGATCCATGCCCGGATTGATTCTGCGGTGGAGGGTGGTGCGCCGGGAACGGGTCGACGTTTCCCTCCATGTTCTCGCGATCAAGCGGGGCGGAGGGGGTATTGATTAACTCTCGCGCCATGACCGCCGCCTGCGTGCGGTTCTCTACGCCCAGCTTGCGCAGGATCGCCTTGACCGCCGCTTTGACGGCAGCCTCGTTGATCGCCATTTCGCGTGAGATCGCCTTGTTCGGCTGGCCCAGTGCCAGATGTTCCAGCACGCGCAGTTCACGTTCGCGGAACCCGAAGGCTTCCAGCGCGGGAGTGGCTGCGGGGTGCCGCACGGTCGGCGGCAGGGCGATAAGGAAGTCGATCACCTGGGGCGGCGCCACCTTCTGGCCGTTTGCCACCATCTGCAGGATCGCGACCAGCGAGAGATAAGGCACGTTGTCCGGGAAATAGGCGTAGACCCCGGCCATGTAGAGCGCCACCATTTCGTCGAAATCGAAGGCGGCGGTCAGGACGACTACCGTTGTTTGCGGATGATTGCGCTGCATCGTCTCGATACTGCCGACACAGTCTTCCTGCAGCAGTTCGCGTTCTACGACGAGTATGTGCCGGCCATCCTCCGGCCGGGAATGAAGGTCAAGTTCATCGAGGTGGGAAACGGATTCCACGACTTCAAAGGAAGCATCCGTGAATATGCGTCTAAGACCTTCGCGAATGATCGAATTGGTGATCGCAATGGAAATGGATGCCGGCATGTCTGTTCGTATGCCCTTCTTCGCACTTTTTGCCCCCATGCGTGCCGACACCATGAATGATGATTAATATTTTGACAATGCCGTAAAATTCAGTGGCTAACAGACATAATTTGCGGGATTTTGTTGCGGCTCGGACGAAATAATCCGGTCACGTTACTCTTTGGTGCTGCGTAAAACTCACAGCCCTGAAGTCGTAATAGCGTAGTCGGGGCGGTCATCCCCGAATAGGCGGTGACGGCCAAATCTGGCTTCTTGCCCGCACACTTTCCCGTCAGGCGGGAAGGCGGGGGATTTGACCATGCGTGTCAGGACATTCGAGATTGCCGGGCCATGCGCCTTCCTGCCGAGCAGGATCGCCGACGCCCGCGGCTGGTTCGCCGAGACTTTCCGCGCCGATCTTTTCACCCGTCATTGCGGTGATGCGATGTTCGTTCAGGACAACGAATCCAGCAGCCTTGCTGCCGGAACGGTGCGCGGCCTGCACTTCCAGCGCCCGCCCCATGCGCAGGGTAAACTGGTGCGGTGCACGGCGGGCGCGATCCTTGACGTGGCGGTGGACATCCGCGCCGGCTCGCCCACCTATGGTCGCTGGGTGAGCGAAGTGCTGACGCCGGACAACGGCATCCAGTTGTGGATTCCGCCGGGCTTCGCGCACGGGTTCTGCACGTTGCTTTCGGAAACCGTCGTCGCCTACAAGGTGACCGACTACTACAGCGCAGAGTGCGATCTCGGCCTTCGCTGGGACGATCCCGCGCTGGCGATCGCATGGCCCGATCTGGCCGACCCGGCAAGCCTGTCACCCAAGGATCGTGCCCAGCCCCTGCTCGGCGAACGGCCCGCTCATTTCGTGTTCGAGGAGCTTGCCGCATGCGTGTAATGGTGACAGGCGGGGCGGGATTCATCGGTTCTGCGCTGGTGCGCCATCTGGTGACCAATCCCGTACAGGGCCGCGAGCATTGCGTCCTCAATATCGACAAGCTGACTTATGCGGGAAATCCGGCTTCGCTGCATAGCGTGTCCGGGCGCGGGAACTATCGCTTCATGCAGGCCGACATCTGCGATCGCGCGGCGATGGAACGTGCCTTCGCCCAGTTCCGTCCCGATCGTGTCATGCACCTTGCGGCGGAAAGCCATGTCGACCGATCGATCACCGGGGCGTCGGACTTCATGGCCACCAACGTCATGGGCACGTTCACCCTGCTGGATGTGGCGCGAGACTACTGGCAGCGGCTGCCCGCGCCGGAACGCGATCGCTTCCGTTTCCTCCACGTCTCCACGGACGAAGTCTATGGATCGCTTGGCCCGCAAGGGCTGTTCGCGGAAACTACGCCATACGATCCCAGTTCTCCCTATTCCGCATCCAAGGCGGCGTCGGACCATCTGGTGAAGGCCTGGCATCGCACTTATGGCCTGCCGGTCGTCGTCTCCAACTGCTCTAACAATTACGGGCCGTACCACTTCCCGGAAAAGCTCATCCCGCTCACCATCATCAATGCCCTCGAAGGGCGCCGCCTGCCGGTTTACGGTCGGGGCGAGAACGTGCGCGACTGGCTCTATGTGGAAGACCACGTGCGCGCGCTGGACTGCATCGCGGCGCATGGCCGGCCGGGAGAGACTTACAACGTCGGCGGCCGCAACGAGCGGCGCAACATCGACGTGGTGCGGCGCATCTGCCTGATCCTGGACGCCATGGCCCCTGCAGCCTCTCCGCGCGAAAGCCTGATCGAATTCGTGGCGGATCGCCCCGGCCACGATGCCCGCTATGCGATCGATGCGACCAAGCTGGAAAGCGGACTGGGCTGGCGTGCGCAGGAAACGTTTGAAACCGGCATCGCCCGCACCGTCCGCTGGTACATCGACAACGAATGGTGGTGGCGCCCCTTGCGCAATCGCTACGAAGGAGAGCGGCTGGGTCTGTTACAGGAAGCCGCGGAATGAGCGCGGATTTTCGGCTGGCCGTTACCGGCACCGGCGGGCAGGTCGCCCGCGCGCTGGTGGAGCGTGGCAAGGCGTTGGGGGTGGAGGTCGTCACCGTCGGCCGCCCGGTCCTTGACCTCCTGCGGCCCGAAACCGTGCTGCCTGCGCTGGCGGCGCTGCAGCCCGACGCGATCGTCTCTGCCGCCGCCTATACCGGGGTCGATGCGGCCGAAACCGATCGGGCGAAGGCGCTGGCGGTGAACGAAGGCGGCGCACGGGCGGTGGCGCTGGCCGCGCGCGATCTTGGCGTGCCGCTGGTCCACCTGTCTACCGACTATGTCTTTGCCGCCGATGCACGGGGACCGCATGGAGAGGCTGCGACCGCCACGCCTGCGGGGATCTACGGCGCAACCAAGCTGGCGGGCGAGCGCGCCGTGCTGGCCGCGCATGAAGCAGACAGTGCGGTGCTGCGCACGGCCTGGGTGCACAGCCCGTTCGGCGGGAACTTCGTGAAGACCATGCTGCGGCTGGCCCGTGATCGCGACGAAGTTGCGGTCGTGTCAGACCAGTTCGGCAATCCGACCAGCGCGCTTGATATCGCGGACGGCATTATCGCGGTGGCGCGCAACCTGCTGGCCGATCCCGATCCCCGGCTGCGCGGCCTGTTCCACATGACAGCGCAGGGCGATGGCAGCTGGGCGGACCTTGCCAGCGCGGTGTTCGACCAGTCGCACGAAATGGGCGGGCCATGGGCTCAGGTGCGCTCGATCACCACGGCGGACTATCCCACCGTGGCGCGCCGCCCGGCGGATTCGCGGCTCGACTGCGCGCGCATCGCGGCGGCGCATGGCATTACCCTGCCGCCGTGGCGGTCCTCGCTGCGGCCGGTGGTCGCGCGGCTTGTGGCGCGGCATCACTCCTTGAACCAGCTTGCGGGAGCCTCTTCATGAAGGGCATCATTCTTGCCGGGGGCAGCGGCACCCGGCTCTATCCGATGACGCTGTCTACCTCGAAGCAGCTGATGCCGGTCTACGACAAACCGATGATCTACTATCCGCTGAGCACGCTGATGCTGGCGGGCATCCGGCAGATCCTGATCATCTCCACCCCGCGTGACCTGCCTGCCTTCCGCGAACTGCTGGGAGACGGGACGCAGTGGGGGCTGGAACTGGAATATGCCGTGCAGCCACGCCCGGAAGGGCTGGCTCAGGCTTACGTGATAGGCGCGGATTTCGTGGAGGGAGGCCCATCGGCGCTGATCCTGGGAGACAACATCTTCCATGGCCATGGCCTGCCGGACCTTCTGGCCCGCGCGGCGCAGCGCGCCGGCAAACAGGCGGGGGGTGCTAGCGTCTTCGCCTATAACGTTCAGGATCCCGAACGCTACGGCGTGGTGGAGTTCGACAGCCGGATGCGCGCGGTTTCGATCGATGAGAAGCCTAGCCTGCCGCGCTCCAACTGGGCGGTGACGGGGCTCTATTTCTACGACGAGCAAGTGGTGGACATCGCCGCCGACCTTGCCCCTTCGCCCCGCGGGGAACTGGAGATCACCGACGTCAACCGCGCCTATCTGGAACGCGGGCAGCTATCGGTGGAGATGATGGGCCGGGGCTACACCTGGCTGGATACCGGCACGCCTGACAGTCTGATGGACGCGGCGGAATTCGTGCGCATCCTCGAAAAGCGCCAGAGCACCAAGATCGCCAGCCCCGAAGAAGTCGCCTATCGCCGTGGCTTCATCAGCGAAGCGGGGTTGGAACGCGCTATCGTCAGGCTCGGCAAGTCGGATTATGCCCGCTACCTGCGCCACGTGCTGGAGCAGGGCGGGATAGCCCCCGAACCGACTATCACGGGGACGCGGCTGGAACTGGAGCCGCATCCCTCGGTGCAATAGCGGCAGGGACGTTACCCGCGCGGGGTGAAGTCGGGGACAAGGTGTCCCTTCTCGTCCATGCGGGCAGGCACGATCCCCGGCTTCTCGCGGAAGGGCGCTTCGTCGTCGTTGCCGAAGATGGTGCACCACCAGCGGCCGTCCTTGTCCTTGAAGATATTGCCGCCGCCGCCGCAGGGCACGCTTTCGTACCGGTCGCGGTAAGGACCGAAAGGCTTGTCCGAAGTCGCCAGCGCGAAGGAATAGCGGTTGGGGTGAAAGCGGTCCACGGCGCCGAGGTAGTACCTGCCGTCATGCTTGAACATTGTGGCGCCTTCGAAGCCGATGTCCTTGAAGCCGCGATGGACACACTTCTTGTTGTGGTGAAGCGGATCGGGATCGGGCGTTTCCAGCGTGATCGGCGTCCATTCGCCATCATAGCCGGAGAGGTCGGGCTTGAGGCGCACCATTTCGAACGCGCCGCCGTATGTCAGGTAGACCGCGCCGTCGTCATCGCCGAACAGGGTCGCGTCGATGCCGTTGCGCAGCGGCTTGTCGGGGGACAAGGCGTGGACGTAAGGGCCGGTCGCCTTGCCGGTGGTGCTGCGCAGCACCGCAATGCCCGATCGGCTGACCGAATGGCAGATGTAGTAATTGCCGTTGATGAAGTGGATTTCCGGCGCCCAGATCGCGCGGAAATAGTCGCCCTTTCGCACGGTCCACTGTTTTTCCCAGCCGCCGTCGCGCTCGATGCTCCAGACGAGGCCAAGGTAGTCCCACTGCTTCAGGTCGGCCGAGCGCCACAGTTCGACGCCGTCGTTGGCCTTCCAGATGTCGTCCCCGGTGGAGCCGGTCATGTAGTAGAACCCGTCCCCGCCCAGGCACACGATGGTGTCGCGCAAGTGTACGTGGATCAGCGGCTTCACCGGCGGGATCAGCCCCTGCGTGACGACGCGGCCGGAATCGGAATCGTTCCACGGCAGCGCGTTCTTCGGCGGCGCGCCGGGGCCTTTGAAGCGCACGCCCTTGCGGTCCACCGCGGCTTCGCTGGTGACCCAGCCGCCGCGCTCCGTTTCCGCCGTCACAGGCAGACCGGGGCCGCTGCGGGTGGCGACGTCGTAATAGCCGGGCGGCGGCGGCGCGATCGGGCGGCCGTGATCGTCCTCCACAGGGAACGGCGGGCGTTTCAGCGGTTCTGCCGCTAGGCCGAGAGAGGGGCGCGTACCCAGCAGCGCAAGACTGCCGGCTACCACCGCGCGGCGGCTCAGTTCGAAGCCCTTGGTCACGTCATCTCTCTCCCGCAATTTCGATAGCGCTATCATGAATGGACCAAAAAAATCCCGGCACCCGCGCGAAGCGGGGCCGGGACAGGTCGTCAGTACTTGAAGCGGACGCCGAAGTAGAACTGGCGGCCGAAGCTGTGGTTGAGGACCACGCGATCGGCATCGCCGATGTACATGTCCTTCACCTCGTTCGTCAGGTTGTTGCCTTCGATGGTCAGCGTGATCTTGTCGGTCAGGTTGATGCCGATCGAGGCATCGACGTTGATCGCGCTGTTCACGCCTTCCTCGGTGCTCTGTTCACGTGCACCGCCGCCGAAAGCCTCGACATAGCCCGAACGGTAGGACACCGAACCGCGCAGGGAGAGCAGCTTGTCTTCGTAGAACAGCGTGCCGTTGGCGGTGTGCTTGGACAGGTTCGTCAGCGGGCCGACCACGGTGCCGACGCCGCCGGGGCCGGGATACTTGAGGTCGGCCTTGACGTAGGTGTAGTTCGCAAGGATACCAAGGTTGCTCAGGAAGCCGGGCAGGAAGTCCAGCTGGTGCTGGTAGTTCAGCTCGAAGCCCTTGAGCTTGCCGCCATCGCCGTTGATCGTGCGCCGCACGGTGACCGGCACGTTGGCGGGCAGGCCCTGATCGGTCGCCAGGTTGAGCGGGAAGCCCAGCTGGTCAAACGGCACCAGCGTTGAGATCTGCGTGCCCGAAAGCGATCCGATATCCTTCTGGAACAGGCTGACGCCCAGCAGCGAACCGGGGGCGAAGTACCATTCGGCCGAAAGGTCGAGGTTGAACGCCTCGGTCGGGTTCAGGTACGGGTTGCCCTGGTTGAACACCTGGTTCGCCTGCTGCAGCGTCAGGCTGCCGCCCGGCGACAGCGAGCCGAGGCCCGGACGGGTGATCACCTGCGCCGCGCCGAAGCGCAGCAGGAAGTCAGGCGTGATCTCGGCGACGAGGTTCATCGAGGGCAGCCAGTTCTCGTAGCTGCGCTTGACGGTGATCGGGGTGGCGACGCCGCTGGCAAGGCCATAGCCGAACGAGGTCTGGCCGGTGCGGACATAGCGCAGGCCCGCATCGCCGCGCAGCATGATGCCGCCGATCTCGCGCTCGAAATCGATCTGGAACCACAGCGCCTTGTCGACTTCCTTGATCGATCCGGTGTTGCTGGCCGCCGTCGCGTTGGGGTTGGTGCCGGCAACGTCACGTCCGTTGACGCGGAAGTCCACCTGCTGCCCGTTGATGGTGGTCACGCAGTTGCAGTAGATATCCAGCGTATCGATGAAGCCCTGCAGGTTGGGGATCACGTAGCCGTTGTAGTTCGGATCGCCGGTATTGCCGCTGAACGGCGAAGTCAGCGCGGCGACCTGTTCAGGCGTCAGCGTGCCGGACTGGGTTTCGGCCACGAAGCGGCGGCTTTCGAAGGTGCTGTAGCGGAAGCGGCGGTATTCGCCGCCGAACGACAGCTTGAAGCCGTCGGTCAGATCCCATTCGGCACCCAGCTTGGTCGAAAGGTAGTCGTTCGTCACCTCATTGCGGCGGATACGCACGTCCGAAGCGCCGTTGGTGAACGACCAGCTTGCCGGATCACTGGGATCGAAGCCCCAGTTGATGACCGGCGAGCGGCTGTTGTCGCGGTAATCCCACGAGAACCCGTCCGAATTCTGGCGGTCGAGCACCACGGTGGTCTGTTCCGGGCTGTCGAACTTGGACTTGGAGTAGCCCGCATAGCCGTTGACGCGGAAGGTGTCGCTCAGTTCCTGCTTCAGCACGGTGTTGTACTGGTAGAAGGTGGTGCTGAACCGGTCGTGGCGCGATTCGATGCGCATGTCGACATCGTCGAACACGCCATAGACCAGCGAGTTGTTCGCATCGACCTCGCCGTCGCGGATGATCGTCTGCGACTTGCCCGAAGCGCCCGAGCGGCTGAACGACAGCGCTTCGATGTAGTTTTCCCAGCGCTGCGTCTTGGACTTCGCATAGAGCCCCTCGACGACGATTTCGGTGCGGTCCGAGGGCTTCCACTGGATTGCGCCGGTCAGGCCCAGGCGCTTGATGTCGTTCTTCCAGGTATCATAGCGCGGGATGCGCGGGTGATAGATCAGGTCGCCCCAGTTGGAACCGTCGGCGGCGGGGGCGGCGTTGATCTGGCCGATGGTATAGCCCGGCAGGGTCGATGCGGCGTTGAAGCCGCCGTTCACGCCCGAGGGGCTCCAGCGTACGGTCGAGTGGCCTTCCTCCTCGATGGTGCGGGTGGAGTAGGCGGCCGAGGCGAGGACGCCGAAGGTGCCCGAATCGTTCTGCCAGCTGACAAGACCTGCAAGGCGCGGGTCCCAGGCTTTGGACAAGTCGTTGTAGCCCGCACGCGCGGACCCGGCGACGACGAAGTTGTCCTTGAAGTCCAGCGGGCGGGCGGCCTGCAGGTCAACCGTGGCGCCAAGCGAGCCTTCCTCGACCGAGGCCGAGGCGGTCTTGCGCACGGTCAGCGAGTTGAACAGTTCGGACGCGAAGATGTTGAAGTCGAAGCCGCGGCCGCGGTTCACGCCGCCGCCCGCGTCCGAACCGCCGGTGGTCGCCACGGCTTCCATGCCGTTGATGCGCACGCGGGTATATTCCGGGCCAAGGCCGCGTACCGAGATCGCACGGCCTTCACCGCCTTCGCGGCTGATCGCGACGCCGGGGATACGCTGCAGTGATTCCGCCAGGTTGTTGTCCGGGAATTTGGCGACGTCTTCTGCCTTGATGACGTCCACCGCGGCGGTGGATTCGCGCTTTTCAGCCTGTGCAGTCTGCACCGAATTGCGAAAGCCCGTGACGATGATGTCGGCCGGGGTTGCGCCGTCGATCTCGGACGTCTGCGCGTCCTGCGCATAGACGGGCGAAATGCATGCAACGGCCAGCACGGTTGCGGACGCACCGCGCACCAGACGACGACGAAGAACTGCGGAATTACGCACCCTGATTTCCTCCCCATTACAGACCGGCGACGCGGGACTTTCCCGTCCTCGCCTTGACCGGCCCAGCCTCCCTTATATGGTCAGGCTTGATACCGGTGTCAGTGACTAGCAACAAGACCAGATTGATACGCCCGGTGCCTCATGGCTTCGTGCGCGAAAACGGGCTTGATCGATGCAGCGCGCGCATCGGTTGGAGCAGCCGACGATGCACAGCGCACATCGATCAAGCTGCACAGCGGCATGGATGGAGTGGACGGCCCGCGCGTAAGTCTGAAGGCACGGAAAAAGCCGCAAACCAGTGCGGCGGATATGGGGCGATGGAGAGATGGATTTGTCAGGTTCGATAGAAGCGGCGGCTCCCGCGCAGCTACGCCCGACCAGGGTGCGATACTGCATTATCGCACTGATCTTCATCATTACATCGCTGAACTATGCGGACCGTTCGACCTTCTCGATCGCGGGGGCATCGGCCTCGGCAGAACTGGGGCTCGATGCGGTGCAGACGGGCTTCATCCTGTCCGCCTTCGCATGGGCCTATTCGCTGGCGCAGATCCCCGGCGGTGCGCTGCTCGACCGGTTCGGGACGCGGCCGATCTACATCGCCGCGATCGGCACGTGGTCGTTCTTCACCGTGCTGCAGGGCTTCGCGGGCTTCATCCTCGGCGCGACGGTGGTGACGCAGCTGTTCCTGCTGCGCTTCCTCGTCGGGCTGTGCGAGGCGCCATCGTTCCCCGGAAATGCGCGGATCGTGGCGGCATGGTTCCCGGCGCGAGAACGCGGGACGGCATCGGCGATCTTCAATTCGGCGCAGTATTTCTCGCTCGTCGCCTTCGCGCCGCTGATGGGCTGGGTGGTCCACGAATGGGGCTGGCGCGCGGTGTTCTTCGTGATGGGCGGGCTGGGCCTGATGGCGATGGGCGCCTTCGCCGCCTTCATCCGCGAGCCGGTGCGCCACAAGTGGGCCAACAGGGCAGAGATCGACCTCATCCGCGAAGGCGGCGGCCTCGTCGAGCCGGTCAGCCGCACCGAGGCGCGCGAGCCGACCTTCACATGGAACAACATCCGCCAGTTGCTGACCAGCCGGATGATGATCGGCGTCTACCTTGGCCAGTACTGCATCAACGTGCTGACCTATTTCTTCGTGACATGGTTCCCGATCTATCTGGTCAAGGATCGCGGCTTCAATATCCTGGAGGCCGGGTTCGTTGCCGCGCTGCCGGCGCTGTGCGGCTTCGTCGGCGGCGTGGCAGGGGGCGTCATGTCCGACATGCTGCTGGCCCGCACCGGATCGATCACCACGGCGCGCAAGGCGCCGTTGCTGGCCGGGATGCTGCTGGCCAGCCTCATCATGGTTGCCGCCAGGGTGGAGAGTCAGGTGGGCGTGGTGCTGCTGATGTCGCTGGCGTTCTTCGGCAAGGGCGTGGCGTCGCTCGGCTGGGCGGTCATGTCCGACGTCGCACCGCGCAAGCTGGCGGGGCTGGCGGGCGGAGTGTTCAACACCTTCGGCAATGCCGCCGGGATCGTGACGCCCATCGTGGTGGGAATCCTCGTCGCGCAGGCGGGGTCTTTCGACACTGCGCTGATCTTCGTGGGCGCGCATTGCCTGCTGACCATCGTTGCCTATTTCGTCGTCGTGCAGAAGCTCGAACGGCTGGAGCTTGCTGCATGAACCTGAACCGTCGTTCCGTACTGCTGGGCACCGGCGCCCTTGCCCTTGTCCCCGCGATGGCACGCGCGCGCGCCGCCGAGATCGCCATCGACACGCCGATGGCCGCGCCGCGCTGGGCGGTGCTGCAGCGCCACCTCATCGCCATGCAGGGCGACGCCGCCCGCGCCTTCCACGACCGCTACTTCAACGCGAACCACGAGATCGAGGCATTCCTGCGCTGGGGCGCCAACGACGGCCCGGACGATGCCATCGAGGCGATCAACGACTGGCCCTACCTCTACCTTATCGGCGGCGAGGGTGGCCTGCTTGACCTGGCACAGAAAGTTCAGGAAGCGCACTTCGCGCAATATTCGCGCGCGCGCACCAAGGATGTGCCGATGGGTCGGGCGGGCATGTACCAGCGCGAATTCCCGCCGCAGATGGACTGGCAGCACATCTCCGAAGGGCTGACCACCTTCAACCAGCTGGGCCTCTGCAATCCCGAAGACCGCAAGCTGATCGAGCGCGCCCGTCGCTTTGCCGATTTCTACACCGGCCGCGATCCGATCGCGCGCAACTATGATCCGAAGCTGAAGCTGATCCGGTCGATGTTCAACGGCAGCATCGGCCCGCTGATGCGCCCGGCGACGATGCTGGACTGGGCGGGTGATCCCTTCGACACCGCGCCCTTTGAGATGGTCCACGGGGAATCGAGCTACAAGGACACGCTTGAGCACTACCGCGAATATACCCAGACGGTGGGCGACAACCCGCTGAACCTGCATTCCACCGCGCTGGGCTTCAATGCGTGGATGCTGACCGGTGAGGCGCGCTTCCGCGACTGGATGCTGGAGTATGTCGAAGCATGGGCGGCGCGGGCGAAGGCCAACGGCGGTATCCTGCCCAGCAACATCGGCCCTGATGGCAAGGTCGGCGGCGGCGCGGGCGGTCACTGGTGGGGAGGCACCTATGGCTGGGGGTTCAGCCCGATCAACCCCGTCACCGGCAAGCGCGAGGATCGCAACCGCATCCCGCGCGCGATCATGGGCTTCATGAACGCCTACATGGCGACCGGCGACGATCGCTACCTGCAGGTCTGGCGTGACCAGAACGCCGCGATCAACGCACAGGCGCGCAAGGTGGATGGCGTACTCTGCGCCCCGACCATGCACGGCGCGCAGGGGTGGTACAGCTTCAAGCCCGGCCCCTACCGCTTCAATACCGGCGAGATCTGGTATCTGTCGCAGCGCGAGGCCGATCGCGTGGCGATGGAGCCGACGCCGTGGACCCGGTTCCTTGACGGCAAGCAGGACGGCTGGGCCGAACAGGCGCTGCTTGACGATATGGAGCGGGTTCGCACCCAGATGGTCCGTGTGCACGAGGACAGGACCACCGCCGCGACGCGCCTTGCCGACAATCCGATCGAGCGTAACCCGGTTTCGGTGACCGCGCTGCTGCACCAGACCATGGGCGCGATCCACGTGGCGCGGCCGCCGTGGTCGAAGACCTCTCCCAATCAGGGCGGCACGCTGCTGTTCGCGCGGCTGCGGCACTTCGATGCCGACCGCAAGCGTCCGGGCTTGCCCGAGGACGTGGCGGCGCTGGTCGAGAAGATGGATGCGGGCACGACCACGCTCTCGCTGGTCAACCTCAACCCCGCGCTGGCGCGGCGGCTGGTGATCCGCGGCGGCGGCTATGGCGAACACCGGATCGAGGCGGTGCGGATCGGTGACAGGCGCGTGGCCGTGGGCGACCGCGACGTGGCGCTCAGGCTGGAGCCGGGGGCAGGCGCGCGGGTGGTGCTGGAAATGAGCCGCTTCACCCAGCAGCCGACGCTGGCGTGGCCGGAGATGGTGTGATCCCAAATCTCTCCCCGCGACAAGCTCGGGGGGATTCAGGCTTCCGCAACTGCCTTCAAACACAATTCCCGAAACGCCGGCAGCGCGGGGTTCTCGCTTTCGCGCCGCCAGGCCAGATGCAGTTCCACGGGCGCTGCGGGCTCGCTCTCGAACGGCCGGAAGACGACGCCGCGCGGTTGCAGTCCTGCCGCCGCTTCAGGCACGATCCCCGGCGCCAGTGCCGCGCCGACTAGTCCCAGCAGCGAATGGATCTGGGTGACGTGCTGCACATAGTTCGGCGCCGCTCCGGCCCGCTCGAACAGGCTGGAGAGCAACTGGTTGAAGTAACCGGCCCCGCGCTGGGCATACATGACAAGGTCTTGCCCGTCGAAATCCCCCGGTGCGAAACGTTCCTGCCCCGCACGCGGATCGTCTTCGTGCAGCGCCACCATCAGGCTTTCCAGCAGCAGGGGGGCGGAATCGAACTGCACCTTGTCCACCGGCGGGCGCACCAGCGCGAGGTCGATCATCCCGGTATGCAGCGCCTCGAACTGATCGCCGGAGACGAGTTCGTGCAGTTGCAGTTCGAGCCCCGGCAGTTCCACCGCCGCGCGCTTGACGATGCGCGGCAGCAGCACATAGCCGGAAACGGCGGTGAAGCCGATCGAGATGCGGCCCGTCTCCCCTTTCCATACCCGCCGCGCTGCCAGCGCCGCGCTTTCGGAAAGGCGCACGATGCGGCGCGCTTCGTGAAGGAACGTCTCGCCCGCCAGCGTCAGCGTCACCCGGCGGCTGGTGCGGTTGAACAGCTCCACCCCAAGGATGCGTTCCAGCACCTGGATCTGGCGGCTGAGCGGCGACTGCGTCATGTGCAGACGTTCTGCGGCGCGGCCGAAGTGCAGTTCCTCGGCCAGCACGACGAAGCAGCGCAAGTGGGTGAGTTCGAACATCATCGATACGTACATGCTGCCTGACTCAAGGAAAAGCCGTTCGCGAATCAGGCGAGCGTGGTGACCACCTTGCCATTCACCCGCACCCGGTCGAGCGTGATCTGCGGGCTGTGCTTCAGGATGGAATCCTTGGCTACTCCGTCGAAAGTGCAGTCTTCCAGACGCAGCGTGCCGATCGGCGCGCCGGGCAGGCCCTGACTGTCGAGCACGCGGGTTGCCTGCGCCACTTTCAGACGCTCTACGACGATACCGGTCAGCACCGGCTTGAACGGACCGTCCGCGCCTTCCTCGTAGTTGAAGTCGCAGGCGATGGCCGCGCGCGAAACCTGGCCTACGTCGATATCGCGGAAATGGAAGTGCTCCAGCAGGCCGCCGCGCAGGGCGTTGTTCTTGAAGCGCAGGGCATACCACAAGTCGGGCGAATCCATCCGGCAGCGCTCGGCATAGATGTGGTGCGCCCCGCCCGAGATCTGGCTGCCGACGACCACGCCGCCATGCCCTTCCTTCATGCGGCAGTTGCGGATGACGATGTTCTGCGACGGCGCGGCCAGCCGCCGCCCATCGGCGTTGCGGCCCGAGTTGACGGCTATGCAATCGTCCCCGGTGTCGAACGTGCAGTCCTCGATCAGCATCATGTCGACGGATTCGGGATCGCAGCCGTCATTGTTGGGGCCGTGGCTGGAGATGTCGATCCCGCGCACCACGACATTGCGGCACAGCACCGGATGCACCTGCCAGAACGGCGAGCGACGCAGCTTCACCCCTTCGATCAGCACCCGGTCGCAGGCGTAGAACTGGACGAAGGCGGGGCGCAGGTAATCGCCTTCGCCGAACACGCGCTCCTTCACCGGCACGTTGTCCTCGGCCATGGCGAAGAGGCGGGCGCGGGCGGGGCGCTGGTCGGCCATGCCTTCCTTCCAGCCGTGCTCCACCGTGCCGCCCCATGGTCCTTTCCAGCTCCACCAGGCGTCCGGCCCCGATTGCCCGTCCAGAGTGCCGCTGCCGGTAAGGGCGACGTTCTCCTGCCCGTGGGCATAGACGAAGGGGGAGTAGTTCATCAGTTCGATCCCCTCCCACCGCGTGAAGACGATCGGGTAGTCCTTCGGATCGCGCGAGAAGCGGATCGTCGCCCCTTCCTCAAGGTGCAGGTTAACGTTCGAGCGGATGTGGATCGCCCCCGAATTCCATGCGCCCGCCGGGACGATCACCCGTCCGCCGCCTGCATCATGCGCGGCCGCGATGGCAGCGGCGATGGCGGCGGTGTTGTCATGCCCGTCGCCCGGCTTCGCGCCGAAGCGGGTGATCGGAAAGTCCGCCTTGGGGAATTTCGTCTGTTTGATGGACTGCACGATCCACGCTGCATGGTCCCACGGATCGGCGGAAGTGGCGGCAAATGCTGTGCCTCCCATTGCGCAGGCGGCCACGGACAGCGCCGATCCGCCCAGCAAGGTACGGCGTGAAACGGTGGTTGCACTGGGGGTGTTCATGGCGGCTCTCTCCCTCTGCCTCATGGGCTCGATGCAATGCTTGTCTCACAACCCGGCGGCCTCATTGATGCCGGGTGGACATAAATCGATCCATTTCCAGCGATGGGCGCAGCGCCGGGGCAGCGGTAGCAAGGAGGCTCAGGATCAATTGGAGCATTAAGCGATGTCGCCTCAGGAACTGGCCGCCCGTATCGGCGGGGGCCTCCTCTCGTTTCCGGTCACCCACTTCGACGCCGACCTGAAGTTCGACGAGGCGGCCTATCGCGACCACCTCGGCTGGCTGTCGGACTATGACGTGGCGGGCCTTTTCGCCGCGGGCGGCACGGGCGAGTTCTTCTCGCTCACCCCGACCGAAGTGCCGGTGATCGTCAAGGCCGCGGTCGAGGAAGCGGCGGGCAAGGTGCCGGTGCTTTCGGGCTGCGGCTATGGCACGGCGATCGCGGTCGACCTTGCGAAGAACGTGGAGAAGGCGGGCGCCAATGGCTTGCTGCTGCTGCCGCCCTATCTCGTCAATTCGACGCAAGAGGGCCTTGCCGCGCATATCGAGGCGGTCTGCAAGGCGACCTCGCTGGGCGTCATCGTCTACAACCGCGATAACGCGATCGTCACCGAAGACACGCTGGCCGGTCTTGCGGAACGTAACCCCAACCTCATCGGCTACAAGGACGGCGTCGGCGACGTCGAACTGATGATGCGCATCTATGCCAAGCTGGGGGATCGCCTGACCTATATCGGCGGCCTGCCCACGGCGGAAACCTTCGCGCCCGCCTATCTGGAAATGGGCGTGACGACGTACTCTTCGGCAATCTTCAACTTCATGCCGGAATGGGCGCTGGCTTTCTACAAGTCCGTCCGCGCGCGTGACAAGGCGGCGATCCTTGCGGGTCTGACCGACTTCGTGCTGCCCTATATCGCGATCCGCAATCGCGGCACCGGCTATGCGGTGTCGATCGTCAAGGCGGGCATGAACGTGATCGGCCGTCCGGCGGGGCCTGTGCGCTCGCCGCTGACCGACCTGACCGCCGAAGAGCAGGCGATGCTCGCCGCGCTTGTCGAAAAGGCCCAGGCCTCGCTGCGCGAAACGGCCTGAGATTATCCCCCAAAGGCGCGGGTGGCTCCAAACGCCCGCGCCCTGATGCAGGGATGAACTTGCTCCCACCCCTCCGGGAGCCGGTTCATCCCTGTTTTTTGTGCGATGCGCCGAACGCAGTTCAGGCCAATCCAATCTCTTTCAAGCCAGTCCGCACCGGCTCGCCCAGTCGAGCCAGAGGCCGGGCCATGCCGCCACCGGCTTGCCGGCAATGTTCCACAAGTTGAACCCGTGCCCGCCCTCGGCGAAAAGGTGCAGGTCCACCGCCACCCCCACCTTGCGCAGCGCCGCGCGCAGGCGCAGTGAATTCTCGACCGGCACTGTCGCGTCATCCTCGGCATGGACGATGAAGTGCGGCGGGCTCTTGGCGGTCACATTGCGGTCCACCGAATGCGCGGCTTCCAGGGCGGGCGTCGGGTTCGGGCCCAGCAGCTTCTCGCGCGATCCGGCATGGGTGATGGCCGGGTCCATGCTCACCACCGGATAGAGGGGGCTTGCGCAGAACGGCCGGGCAGAGAGCTTGTCCGCCGCGTCCACCGGAGCATAGGCGGGAAAATCGAACCGGCTGGCAAGGTCGGCGCACAAGTGCCCGCCCGCCGACGACCCCATCACCGCAACCCGTTCCGGCGTTACGCCATAGCCAGCCGCCTTTGCGCGGATCAGGCGCATGGCGCGCTGGGCGTCGGCCAGGGGAGTGTTGGAACGGTCCTTCCACCCCTCCGCAGGCAGGCGATAGGTCAGCACGAAGGCGGTATAGCCATGTTCGGCCAGCCACTGGGCAACCTGGATGCCGCCCTTGTCGAACGATTCCTCTCGGTAACCGCCTCCGGGGATGACCAGCAGCGCGGCGCCGTTGGGGTACTTCGGACGGAAGGCGGTGATGCGCGGCCGGGCGATACCCGCGATCACGCGGTCGGGCTGGGCCGGGTTGGCGGAGCGCTCGGTCGCGATTTCCACCGGCAGTGGGGAGGGCGCTCCGGGCGGCGTGCCGGGCCAGAGGTCGATCACTTCGCCGCTCTCATGAAACGGACGCGGCGGGAGCGCTTCTGCCGCCCCCGCCGGTATCGTGCGGATCACCGAGGCCGCGAAGGCCCCGGCGAACAGGGCCCTGCGGTCGATCTCCATGCTCAGGCCGCCTTGACCCGCGCCTGCGCAAGACGCGGGCTGAGGACGTGGACGACCAGCAACGCCAACAGATAGGCGCTCGCGCAGATCGCGAAGAGCACTTCGTAGCTGTGCGTGGCGTCAAGGATATAGCCTGCGAACAGGGCCATGCCCATGCCGCCGAAGGCGCCCACGGTGCCGCCGATGCCGACCACGGAGCCTACCGCGCCGCGCGGGAACACATCGGACGGCAGGGTGTAGAGGTTGGCCGAAAACGCCTGGTGCGCTGCGGTGGCAAGACCGATAACCAGCACTGCGATCCACACATTGTCGACGCTCTGGACGAACCAGATCGGCAGCACGCACAGCGCGGAGAGCAGCATCGTCGCCTTGCGGGCGAAGTTCGGGGTGCGGCCTGCCTTGATGAGCTTGGAAGACATCCAGCCACCGGCAATGCTGCCCACGTCGGAGATCAGGTAGATTGCGGCAAGCGGCAGGCCGAAAGTCTTGAGATCAAGGTCGTAGCGTTCGAACAGGTAGCCCGGCAGCCAGAACAGGAAGAACCACCAGATCGGGTCGATCAGGAACTTGCCGAGCGCATAAGCCCAGGTTTCCTTGACCACCAGCAGGCGGCTCCAGCCGATCTGCTCGACCGGGTCGGCGGGGTCCTGCTGGATGTAGGCCAGTTCGCCGGGGGTGACGCGCGGGTGCTCGGTCGGGTGGCGGTATACGGCCCACCACACGGCCAGCCAGATGATGCCGAACAGGCCGGTGACGAAGAACGCCATGCGCCAGTCGAACCAAAGCACCAGCAGCGGCACCAGCAGCGGAGTGACGATCGCGCCTACGTTGGCGCCCGCATTGAACACGCCGATTGCGAAGGCGCGTTCCTTCTGGGGGAACCAGTCGGTCACGGCGCGGATGCCGGCGGGGAAGTTGCCCGATTCGCCAACGCCAAGGCCGAAGCGGGCCATCGCGAACGAGGTGATGCCGGTGGCGAAACCGTGGGCCATGTGGCTGATGGTCCAGATCACGATGGCCACGGTATAGCCAAGCCGGGCGCCCAGCGCGTCGACCACCTTGCCGAACGACAGGTAGCCGATCGCGTAGGCGACCTGGAACCAGAACACGATGCCCGCGAAGTCGGACTCGGACCAGCCGAATTCCGCCGAAAGCGTCGGCTTGAGAACGCCGATCATCTGGCGGTCGACATAGTTGATGGCGGTTGCCGCGAACAGCAGCGCCACCACTACCCAGCGATAGCGCCCGACTTTTGCGGTCTGGCCTATCGTACCGCTGGTTCCTGCATCCATTTCCCTACTCCCTTGCGGCCATCTTGTTCGTGTGCCGCCGTAAAGTCTCTATCAGGCGGGGATCGCCGCGACGATCCCGCAGGCCACCGTACCGTGGCCTTCGAAAGTCGCCAGTACCTGCTGGCCGGGCCTAACCGGATGAACCCCGGTGACCGCTCCGGTCGAGACCCAGGTGCCGCTGCTGCAGTCGATCCCGCGTGCCGAAAGGTTGCCCAGCAGAAAGCGCACCGCGCCCAGCGGGCCGTCGAGCATCGTTGCCGTGGTCGCCTCTCCCGCAGTCTCGCCATCGATGTCGAGGCGCACGGTGACGGCGTTGAAGTCGATCGTGTCCCAGCCTTCCAGCACCGGGCCGATGATCATGCCGTAGTTGTTGCCGTAATCCGAAACGGTCACCGGCGGGCCATCGGCGTTGATGCCCGGATAGGGCGAACTGGCGACTTCGATGCCGATGTGGACCGCGTCAAGGATCGCGCGGGTGCCCGCATCGTCCTGCGGCACCACGCCGTCCCAGCCTGCTGCGACGTGGAGCAGGAACTCTGCCTCTCCGGCCGCGAAGCCGTCGGCGAAGACGGGCATCTCGGGCGATTCGCCTTCTGCCACCGTCACCACGCTGTCGGTGAAGATCGGCCCGGCAAGGCGGTTGGCGCCCAGTTGTCCGTCAAGCGGCGGGTTGATCTTGCCGACCTTCCAGCCGGCAACCTCGCGTCCATCGAACGCAAGGGCGATGTCCTGGATCGCATAGCCACCACCGAGGTCGGTCGGGGCCTGTCCGGGATAGGAATTCAATGCGCGCTTTTCGCGCCGCGCCGTCACGAATGCTTCGGCGACTGCCTTTGCCGTGTCTGTCAAAACAATCCCCACACCCAAGGAATACCGTGTTTCGGCCGCTTTCGGCGCAGGTCACCGGCGACACCGGTGTCATACCTTCGCCCATCGCGACCCGTCTGTACAGAGTGTCCGCTCTGTCGGATCGGTCACCTGCCGCAATGCCTGTGACGGCGTTGCGGAGTCTTTCCGCCCTGTGCAAATGAACAGGCGCCGGAATGGTAACCGGTGTCATCTTGCCTTTCGTCCCGCTTGAAGGCAAGCCGGAAAAATTCGGCCCAACGACCAACGCGCCGACGCAAGACCATAAGGACGCCGCATGGCAGAAGGCCAGAAACCTACGATCAACGATGTTGCGCGCATTTCCGGCGTGTCCAAGAAGACGGTGAGCCGCGTCATCAACAAGTCGCCGCTGCTCAATCAGGCCACCCGCGAGAAGGTCGAATCGGTCATTGCCGAACTCGGCTATGTGCCCAATCCGCAGGCGCGGGCGCTGGCGCTCAGGCGCAATTTCCTGATCGGGCTGATCCACGACAACCCGAACGCGCAGATGGTGCTTGGCGTGCAGGAGGGCATCCTCGATACCATTCGCGACACTGAATTCGCGCTCGTCGTTCATCCGGTGAACCGATATTCGCCGACGCTGGCCGAGGATATCCGCCGCTTCATCGAGCAGCAGCGGCTTTACGGTGTGATGCTGCTGCCTCCGCTGTCGGAGCGCGACGATCTGGCCGAACTGTGCCGCGATCTGGGCTGCACGCTGGTCCGCATGGGATCGGCCAAGCTGGACGATGACGAACACCTCGTCGCCTCGAACGACCGCCAGGCGGTGAGCGAGGCTGTCGCCTGGCTGGTCGAACTGGGACATACGCGAATCGGCTTCGTCGCGGGGCCGGAAGGCTTCCGGTCCGCAAACGAGCGCGAGCAGGGGTTTCTTGACGGACTGGCGGCTGCCGGCCTTGCGCTCGATCCGGCAATCGCGGCGCGGGGCACATATCGGTTCGAATCGGGCAAGGCCGCCGGTGAAAAGCTGCTCTCGGCCGCAGAGCCGCCCACTGCCGTGTTTTCCAGCAATGACGAAATGGCTGCCGGGATCCTCCACGCAGCCCGCGAGCGGGGGCTGAACGTGCCGGAAGATCTGTCGATAATCGGCTTCGACGATACCGCGACGGCCGCGCAGATCTGGCCGCCTCTCACCACTGTGCGCTGGCCGATCCGAACGATGGCGCGCACGGCTGCCGCAAAGCTGATCCGGCCTGCCTCTGCCGCATCGGAACCCTCGTTTTTCCTGTCGGACCTCATCCGCCGGGCTTCCGCCATACCCTGCACCAAGGGGTGATTGCGCCGTCTCGCGGCTAATCGGGTGTCCTGGTCCCAAGCCCGTTGACACCGGTTACCTAAAGCGGATACGAATGCACCCAAGACCTGAACGGGAGAGTTCACAGTGTTTTGCAAGACGTACCACGCCACCCATCCGGACATGATGGAGTGTGTCTCCAACGAGGAACTGCGCGACCGTTATCTGGTGACGGGCATGTTCAAGGCTGGGGAAGT
>NZ_LYMM01000036.1 GCF_002896965.1 Novosphingobium guangzhouense | reverse complement strand
CTCGCTAATTTGGCAGCAGATTTCTTGGCAGAACGTTCAGGAGGTCTGGTCGAAAGCCGTTCGTAAGTAAGACCGCTTTCGGCAGTTAGGCTCTCAGAACCGGACATTCCGCAAACCACCGCAAATCAGACATCTGAACCCCGCTCAGCCTGAGCTTGTCGAAGGCCCTGAGGTGCGGCGCGAGGTTTCCCATGCTTCGACAAGCTCAGCATGAGCGGTGTGGGATGACGACAGCTTGACGAGCCAGTCCCTACCGCACCGGCCCGAGCTTGCGGATCGGCGCGGGGGTCCATGTGCCGTCGAGCAGCGCCTTGTCCGGCCCTTGCGAGCGGATCGCCAGCACGAAAGGCGCGCCGGAGACGGGAAGCCAGTTTGCCGCCGCCACGCCCTTGGGCCGCACGGCCGATAGCACAACGCGCAATTGGCCATCGGGTTCGTGCTTCAGGCCGGGGGTGCGATCGTTGATGATGTACTTTTGCGCGGCGTTGGGGATCAGTTCGCGATTTTCGCGCAAGTACGGGGTGTAGGACCAGTAGTATTTCGCAGGCGGCGGGGTCTGTACCAGTTCATACGTGTACCGGCTGCCGTCAAGCGGATCGCCATCGGCATCGACATAGGTGACGAAGGCGTAGTTTTCGGTGGGCACGTTGGCGCCCGTCGCGATCATCAGGCCGGTGCGTTCAAGGTAGTTCCACCCCATCCGGCCCGCATCGTAGGGGGAGCGCCAGTGGTCGAGGTGCAGTCCGGCCTGCGTCACGGAATCGGCGATCACCTTCATGGCGTCGGCATGGCCGCGCTCCAGCCCCTTGCGGATGGCGGGATCGGCAAGCGCGGTGTCGAGCGACTTCGGCCCTGCCAGCCCGATGCCGTGCCAGCGATAGACCAGCGCATCCTCCGAACGCGGATGGCCGTTGGCGCGCAGGATGAAATCCAGCATACGGAAATAGCCGATGGCGCTGCGGTCTGCCGCGTCCGGGAACTGCGGGGCGGGGCCATCATGCGCGGCAGTGGGCGTGAGGGTAAAGGCATCCTGCAGCTTCGCCACGCGTTTTGCGTCGGCGGCATCGTTGGCCTTGATGCGCAGCAGCACCCAGACATAGGGCGTGGTCACCCGGAACAGCGTGGCGCCGGGCGGAACCGTGCCTTGCCAGTCCGTGGTGGCGACAAGGTAGGTGCCGCCGCCGTTGCCCTGTATCCGCGTGGAGATATTGGAGGCATTGCCGTAAGCGTCGAGCAGATTGAACGCGAAATAGCGGCCCTTATCCAGCGAAGGCGTATCCATCGGGGGCACCGTGACCAGCACCGGCCCGCCCGTCAAATCAAGCCAGGCGTTGGAATAAAGCGTATCGACGTTGGGCGTCTTGAACGCCTTGTAGCCGGGATAGGCAAGGCGGCGTTCGTGGTGAAAGCGGTTGAAGCCGGTGTAGTCGGGGTCTTTCGTGTCCACCCCTTGTGCGTACATCTGCCAGTATTGCGCCACTGCCAGTCCGCCGTAGACCGCCGCGTCCAGCGCCAGCGCATGGGCCCATGTCTCGCGCTCTGCCGGGGAAGCGGGCAGGACGTCAGGCAGCTTGCTCCACTGGAACTGGTCGGCGGCGCAGGGATCGTAGGAGGGACGCGAAACGGGCGAAGCCTCCTGCCCCGGCGCGGCGGCCGTCAGCAGGAGGGCGCACAGCGGCAGAGTCAGGAGGCTTCGCATGGTTTCTCCGGGAATTGCAAGGGCGTCAGAACTTGGCCGAAACCTCCACGCCGTAGACACGGCCCTTGTTGAGCGGCGAGAAGGTGGAGCCGGGGAAGAACGCCAGCGGGGCCTCTGCACCGAAGGTTGCCTCGTCCAGCAGGTTGGTGCCGTAGAACGAGATCGAATAGTTCTCGTACCGCAGCGCGATGTTGGCATCGACCATGGTGGCCGCGCGCATCAGGCCGGTGTTGGCATCGTTGTACCAGTCCGCATCGCGGTAGTTGGCGGCAACGCGGGCATCGAGGCCGAAGTCTCCGAAGTTGCCGGTCCACGCGATCGATCCGCCGTAGCTCCATGGCGACAGGCGCGGCAGCTTCAGGTTGTAGTCGGTGTCGTTGATTACGCCGTCGTTGTTGAGGTCGTAGAAGACGTCGGTGTACTTGCCCTCGGTATAGCCGAACTGGCCTGCCAGGGTGAAGCCGGCGCCGGGCTTGAGCGTCACTTCGCCTTCCACGCCGCGAATGCGCGCGTCGGCCGAATTGGTGATGATCTGCGCGGTGCCCACGCCCACCACGGGGATCTGGATCTCGCGCTGGACGTTGTCGATGGTGTTCCAGAACGCGGCAAGGTTGATGCGCGCGATGCCGAACAAGTCCTTCTTTACGCCGATTTCATAGGAATTCTGCACTTCGTCGTCGAACGGGCCGGGATCGACCTGGGTATAGACGTTGCGGAAGTTGTAACCGCCCGAACGGAAGCCCTTGGACCAGAAGCCGTAGACCTGCGTTTCGGGATCGGGCTGCCACTGCAGACCGACGCGCGGGGTCAGGCCCTTCCAGGTGTTCTTGTCGTTGAAGGTATAGTTGCAGGTCTGGGCTTCGTAATCGCACCCGGTCGCGGTCAGGTTGGCGACCTTCACGTCCTTGGTTTCTGCCGTATAGCGCGCGCCCAGGTTCAGCGTCAGCGTGTTGGTGAAGTGCCAGTCGGCGGAACCGAAGATGCCGTAAGTATCCTGGTTCTGGATGCCGCCGCCCGACAGGATGCGGGTGCCGCCGGCCAGTTCGCGCTGTTCCTTGTAGTCGATGCGCTGGGTGAAGTAGTAAAGGCCGGTGGTTACATCCACGTTGCCGAACGTGCCCGCCCAGCGCAGTTCCTCGCTCATCTGCTTCTGGCGCGTGGTGTTGCCGGAATGGAACGAGGCGGACGGCGATGCGTCGATATCGTTGTACACCCGCGAATTGTATTCGCGATAGGCCATGATGTTGGTCAGCTTGCCGTTGCCGAACGCGGTGTCGATGTTGGTTTCGTTGGCGGCGAAGTGCCAGTAATTGTGCGCGAAGCCTTCGTTGTCGATGTTCACCTTGAAGCTGTCACGCGGGTAGAGGCCGTGGTTGCTGGCCACCGCGCCGTCGCCGTCGTACTTGCCGTATTCGTAGCGGAAGATGGACTCAAACCCGTCGATCGGCGTGAAGCGCACGGCGGGGCGCACGATCAGGGTGCGGTTCTTGCCCAGGTCGTTATTGCCGTTGTACTCGTTGTGATAGTAGCCGGTGTCCTTGTCATAATAGACCGCCAGCTTGGCCGATATCTTGTCCTGCACGATCGGGCCGGTCACGGTGCCGCTGATCTTGTATTCGGGGCCCGAGGAAACCGAGGCGCGCACGTCGGCAGAGAACGTGTCCTTGGGCGTGGTGGTGCGGATCACCATGGCGCCGCCGGTCACGTTGCGGCCGAACAGCAGGCCCTGCGGGCCGCGCAGCACCTCAAGCCCTTCGATATCGAAGTTGCCGAAGACCACACCGGCGCTGACGCCAAGGTACACGCCATCGGTGAAGACGCCCACGGTCGGGTCGATCGAGGGGATGGAGCTGTTGATGCCAAGGCCGCGGATGGAGAAGTTGGCATAGCCCGGCGTCGTGCCTACCGCGTTCAGCTGCACGTTGGGCATGTTGTAGCTGAGCGACTGCAGCGTGGTGAAGTGCTGGTCTTCAAGCTGCTGCGCGCCGAATGCGGTGACGGCGAAGGGCACGTCCTGCACGTTCGACGCCTGCCCGCGCTTGGTCGCGGTGACGACGATGGTGTCGAGGCCATCCGAGGAGGAGGATGAAGCGCTGTCGGCGGCGGCGTCCTGCGCCATGGCGGCGGGCGCGATAGCGAACGCCAGCCCCGCGCTGGTCGCAAGCAGGCCGCACTTGATGATCGAGGACATCTTCACTCTTCTTCTCCCACAAACCGGGGCGCTCATGCGCGCCTTGTTCTTTCGCACCACGGTGCGCAAGCGGCAGATGCTGCGCAGCATGCGTCGTGACGGGACACTCAAGTCCGCGCTGGGGCCGTTTCGTTCAATGGCGGGGAGGGTCCGCGCAGGATTATCACAAGGCTGATATCCCGACCGGGCAGGGCAGGGGCGGCGCTATCACGGATGAGATGGCGGCATATCACGGATATGAAATGCGCAAGGCCGCCTTGCGTGACGATACCGACGCGCGCCCCCCCGTGACAAGGCTTTGCCGCGAACGAACGTGAGAGGAAAGCCGACGTGACGACCTGCGAAGATATCCGACCCATGGCAGACGCGGCCAGCGGCAACCTCGACGCACTGTTCGCGCCGCGATCCATCGCGCTGGTCGGCGCTTCGGACGATGCCGCCCGGATCGGCGGGCGCCCGCTGCGCTATCTGCGCGCCAGCGGCTATCAGGGCCGCGTCTATCCGGTGAACCCCAAGCGCGAGACGGTGCAGGGGCAGCGCGCCTGGCCTTCCATCGGCGCACTGCCCGAAGTGCCTGACCTTGCGCTGCTTGCCGTTCCCGCCGCCGCCACCCGCGCGGCAGTGGAAGACTGCGTGGCCAAGGGCGTGAAGGCCGCGATCATCTTCGCCGCCGGCTTTGCAGAGATGGGCGAGGAAGGGCGCGATGAACAGGCGCGCATCGTTGCCGTGGCCCGTGCCGGAGGGCTGCGGCTGCTTGGCCCCAACTGCCTTGGCGCGGCGGATAGCTCGATCGGCTACTACGGCACCTTCTCGGTCATGCTGGACGACGGGTTCCTGGAACCCGGCCCGGTGGCCATCGTATCGCAGAGCGGGGCCTACGGATCGCACATCGCGCAACTGGCCCGCAACCGGGGCCTTGGCATCCGCCACTGGATCACCACCGGCAACGAATGCGACGTCGACATGGCAGAGGCCCTGCGCTGGGTGATCGACCGCGAAGGCGTGAAAGTTGTCATGGCCTATGCCGAGGGCGTGCGGAACCGCGCCCTGTTCTTCGAAGCGCTGGACCTTGCGCGCAGGCGCGGCATCGCGGTTGTGCTGCTGAAGGTCGGCCGATCCGAAGTGGGCGCACATGCGGTAGGCAGTCACACGGCGGCGCTGGCCGGGGCGGACAACGTGTTCGACGCGATCTGCCGCCAGTACGGTGTCCACCGCGCGCGCAGCACGGCGGAACAGCTGGATATCGCCTATGCCATCGCCCGTGCGGGCCTGCCGCGCGGCAACCGGCTGGGCATCTTTTCGATGTCGGGCGGGCTGGGCATCCAGATGGCCGATGACGGGGACGAGGCGGGGCTTGCGGTGACCCCGATGCCGGACGATGCGCAGGCGGAACTGAAGGCGCTGCTGCCTTATGCCTCCCCCGCCAACCCCATCGACGCGACCGCGCAGGCGATGACCGACCTGCCGCTGATGACGCGCTATATCCAGGTCGTGCTGGAACAGGGCGACTATGACATCTTCGTTGCGATCCTGGGCACCACGCCCGCGCTGCCCAGTTACTCCGCGCGTCTGGCCGAGGCGCTGGACGCGGCGGGGCCGGGTGGAGAGGGCCTGATCCGCGCCGTCACCATGAGCGCGCCGCCCGAAGTGGTGCGCGCTTACGAGGCGCGCGGCTTCCTGGTGTTCGAAGACAGCGTGGCGCTGACCCGCGCGCTGGGCGCGGTCGCGCGCTTTGCCGAAAGCTTTGCGGCGGCGCGTGCGGAACGCCCACCGCTCCCCGCCTTGCCCGTGCCGCTTGCCGCCACCGGCACGCTCAGCGAACGCGCCGCCAAGCAAGTGCTGGCCGAGGCCGGGATGTCCTTCCCGGACGAACGCCTTGCCGCTACGCCCGAAGATGCCGCAGCGGCGGCGGACGCGATCGGCTATCCGGTGGTGGTCAAGATCTGCTCGCCCGACATCGCCCACAAGACCGAAGTTGGCGGCGTTGTCGTCAACCTCGGGGATGCCGCTGCCGTGCGCGATGCCAGTGGGCTGGTGCTGGATCGCGCCCGTGCGGCCATGCCCGACGCGGTGATAGAAGGCGTGCTGGTGGCCCCGATGATCGCGGGCGGCGTGGAAGTGATCGCGGGCGTCAGCATCGACGCCACGCTGGGGCCGGTGGTGATGTTCGGCCTTGGCGGCGTGCTGGTCGAAGTGCTCAGGGACGTGACGTTCCGCGCCGTGCCCTTCGATGCCGACGAGGCACGCCGGATGATCGCGGAGACTACGGCGGGCAAGGTGTTGCAGGGCGTGCGCGGGGCGGCGCCTGCGGACGTGGACGCGCTGGCGGAAAGCCTTGCCGCGCTTTCGCGCTTCGCTGCCGCCAATGACGGGCGACTGGCCGGGGTGGATATCAACCCGCTCAAGGTCATGCCCGCTGGCGAAGGCGTGGTGCCGCTCGACGCGCTGGTGCTGCTGCAGGCATGACCCGCCTGATCGACCGCGAATTCCTTGACCTGTGCCTGCATGACTGGCTGGGGACAGGGGACATTGCCGCGCGCGATACGGTGGATGCCGTGCTCGACCTGTCGGAAACGCTGGCCCGCGAACGCTTCCTTACGCACTTCAAGGCGGGCGATGCGCAGGAACCGCGGATCGGCGCGCAGGGCGTCACCGTCCATCCCGAAGTGCGCGCGGCGATCGCCGAATATGCCGAACTTGGTCTGTTCGGCGCCGGCTTTGCCGAAGACCTCGGCGGTCACGGCCTGCCTTTCGTGGTCAGCTGCGCCAGCTTCGCGTGGTTTGCGGCCGCCAATATCGCCACATCCTCTTACGCCATGCTGACGGTGGCCAATGCGCGGCTGATCGCGCAATTCGGCAGCCCTGCGCAAGTCGATGCCTTCGCCCGGCCGCAGATCGCGGGCGAATGGCTGGGTACGATGTGCCTGTCCGAACCGCAGGCGGGTTCCGATCTTGGCGTCGTCCGCACCCGCGCCGCGTTCGATGGGCAAGACGATCTTGGCCGCCGCTATCGTCTGGTCGGCTCCAAGATGTGGATCTCGGGCGGGGAGCATGACGTGGGCGGCAACATCGTCCATCTTGTACTCGCGAAAGTGGCGGGAGCGGACGGTTCCTTGCCGGAAGGGACGGCGGGGCTTTCGCTGTTCATCGTGCCGCGCGTGCTCCCGGACGGGAAGCGCAACGACGTTGCGGTGGCGGGGCTCAACCACAAGATGGGCTACCGCGCGATCCCCAACTGCCTGCTGGCTTTCGGGGAGAACGCGGGCGCTGTCGGCTGGCTGGTTGGCGAAGAGGGGCAGGGCCTGCGCCAGATGTTCATGATGATGAACGAGGCGCGCATATCGGTGGGCCTTGGCGCGGCAGCGCTGGCGTGTCGGGGCTATGGCCATGCGCTGGCTTATGCGCAGGAGCGGCTGCAGGGGCGCGGAAGCGATGGCGCCCCGGTGCCGATCATCGAACACGCGGCGGTGCGGCGCATGTTGCTGGCGCAGAAGGCATTGGGCGAAGGCGCGCTGGCGCTGTGCCTCTATGCTGCGCGGCTGGTCGATGCCCACGCCGACGACGCCGAAAGCGCGGCGCTGCTGGCGCTGCTGACCCCGGTGGTGAAGACCTTTTCCTCGGAAACGGGGCTGGAGGCGAACGCCATGGCGATCCAGGTCCACGGCGGCTACGGCTATACCCGCGATTTCGATGTGGAGCAGGTCTGGCGCGACAATCGCCTGAACCCGATCCACGAAGGCACGACCGACATCCAGGCGATCGACCTGCTCGCGCGCAAGCTGCTGAAGGACGGGAAAGGGCTGGCGGTGCTGAAAGCACGCATTGCGGCGACTTGCGCGGCTGCGGATGGTTTTGCGGATGAAGTGGCCGCGTTGCAGGCAGCGTGGTCGGATGTCGATGCCGCACTGGAAATGCTGCGGCTGCGCGATGCAGCATTGGACGTGGCGACGCCGTTTCTTTTCGCTTTCGGCCATGCGGTGGTGGGCTGGATCTGGCTTGATCTTGCCATTGTAGCGCGGGGTAAGGGAAAGCGGATCGAGGCGGGAACGGCAGCGGCGCTGCGCTACTTCATTGCCTGCGAACTGCCGCGCGTCAGGGCATGGCTGGCATGCTGCACGGCCGGCGGAGCGGTGCTGGAAGCGGATGCAGGCTGGATGTGAGGAGGGGGGCGCCGTCGTCAGGACGGCGCCACGTTTTTACAGAATGGCGTTGGCCAGTCCGCCGTCCACGGTAATCATCTGCCCGGAAACGAACGCGGATTGCGCGGAGGCCAGCCACAGCGCGGTCTGCGCGATATCGTCCGTCTCGCCCAGACGGCCCAGCGGGATGCGGGCCTTGCGCTGTGCCAGCGCTTCCTCGTCCAGCATGGACAGCACGCCTTCGGTCGCCACCGTCGCGGGAGAGATCGCGTTGACGCGGATGCCCTGCGCGCCCAGTTCCACCGACGCCGCGCGGGTCAGGCCGCCGACGCCCGCCTTGATCCCGCAATAGAGCAGCGCATTGACCATGCCCTTGAGCGCGGAAACGGAGGCGATGTTGATCATCGACCCGCCGCCGCGCTGCGCCATGAAGGGCGCCGCCGCCTGCGTCATCCACACGATGCCGTCGAAGCCGACACCGGACATGCGCGCCAGCGTTTCGGGCGTGATATCCGCGATCGGCTCGTACCTGTTCCACATCGCGCTGCTGACGGTAATGTCGAGCCCGCCCAGTTCCTCAGCCGTGCGGGCGACGGCGGCCTGCACGCCAGCGCGGTCCGACACGTCGCAACCGATGGCGATGGCACGGCCTCCGTTTGCCGCGATGCCATCGACGATCGCCTGCGCCCAGTGCTCCTTGAGGTCGAGCACGGCCACGGCGGCGCCTTCGGCCGCGAAGAGTTCGGCAATGGCCCGGCCCAGCCCGCGCGAAGCGCCGGTGACAAGCGCGACACGCCCTGACAGTCGTTGCGGCATCATGATCTCCCTAATATCCGGATCGCAGCCTTGGACCGCCCGCCGCCGCCGCCCAAGCCGGTTGCCGCAGCTTCGCCGCCTTATCCCATAGGTGATACCCGCCCGGCCGCACGGTAGCGGGCTTGAGGAGGCGCCGGGCCGATGCTTCGCTGCCGCGAAAGACAAGCAGCGGGAGACGATGACGATGGAGCAGAACCGGCCAAGGATCGTGCTGGTCACAGGTGCCGCGGCCGGGATCGGCCTTGCCACCGCGCAGCGTTTCGCGGCTTGCGGGGATACGGTTGTGCTGGCCGATCGGGATGCCGACGGCGTCCAGCGTGCCGCCCGAACGCTAGGTTTCCCGCACGAAGCGCTGGTGCTGGACGTGGCTGACGAGGCGGCCATCGTTGCTGGTGTGGCGAAAATTGCTGCGCAGCACGGCGGGATCGACGTGCTGGTCAACAATGCCGGCATCGTCGATCCTGCGGGCACTCTGGCGCTTGATCTGGATGCCGGAACGGTAGAGCGCATCCTGCGCGTCAACCTGACGGGCAGCTACCTGCTGGCACGAGAGGCCGCGCGCATCATGATCGCGGCCGGAGCAGGGGCCATCGTCAACCTGTCATCCGGGATTGCGCTGCAGGCAATTGCGGGGCGTACCCCCTATGCCATGTCGAAAGCCGCGATACTGGGGCTTACCCGCGCGCTTGCCTGTGAGTGGGCGCAGCATGGCGTGCGCGTCAACGCGGTGCTGCCCGGCTACGTGGCGACCGAGATCGTCGAAGCGCTGGCGGCAGAGGGGCAGGTCGATCGGCAGGCCGTGGGCGCGCGCATCCCGCTTGGCCGCATGGCGCGCCCGGCCGAAGTGGCGGAGGCGATCGTGTGGGCGGCGGGCAATCCTTATGTTACCGGCGGGAGCATCGCGGTGGACGGCGGCTATTCCGCTTTTGGCGCAGTCGGCCCCGCATCGATGACGCCAGCGCCTGTGGCACCGATGCGCGAACGGCCGGTCGTGGTCGTTTCCGGCGGTGCGCGCGGCATCGGCGCGGCTACGGCGGACCGCCTGGCGGCCGATGGCGCGCATGTGATCGTGCTGGACCGCGATATCGGCGCATTGCCTGAAGGGCGCGAAGGCCATGTGCTTGACGTGACCGACGAAGCGGCGCTGGCCAGTATCATCGATCAAATCGCTGCGCAGCATGGACGGATCGACGTGCTGGTCAACAATGCCGCAATCGCCGACGATTTCAGGCCCACTACGGAGCAGACGCTGGCGGCATTCGAGCGGGGGCTGGCGATCAATCTTGTCGCTCCGCTGCGGCTGGCCACGGCTGCGGCGCGGGTGATGCGCACGCAGGGGGGCGGGGCCATCATCAACCTTTCGTCCATCGCCGCACGGGGCGGCCTTCCCCGGCGAGGCAGCTACTGCGCCGCCAAGGCCGGGGTGGAGGCGCTGACGCGCCAGCTTGCCTGCGAATGGGCGCAGCATGGCGTGCGCGTGAATGCGGTGGCGCCCGGCTACATCGCTACGCCTGGCGTCATGGCGCTGGAGGCGCAGGGCAAGCGATCGCTGCGCGGCATCCGGCGGCGCATTCCGCTGGGCAGGCTGGGGCAGCCGGAGGAGATCGCCGATGCCGTCGCGTTCCTTGCCTCTTCCCGTGCGGCCTACATGACGGGAGCGGTGGTGCCGGTCGACGGCGGCTGGTCGGCCTTTGGCGATGCGGGAGACGCGGCAGACGTGGAATAGGCGCCATCGCATATGGGATTATGCCGCGCCGACCGTCCCCGCGCGCGACGGGAGGGGCGCCGATACGGCTAGATACGCGCAATCAACGAGGATGCTGAAATGACGATCAAGCTTGAGGTCGCGGACTACGTCGCCGTGGTCACGATGGACAATCCCCCCGTCAATGCGCAGTCGATGGACATGATCCACGGCCTTGCCGACGCTTTCGACGAGATCAGCGATCGCGATGACGTGCGCGTGGCGGTGCTGACCGGCGCAGGCAAGTGCTTTTCGGCCGGGGCCGACCTCAAGAACCGGCCCGATGTGTCCGCCCCCGGAGCCACCTGGAAGCGCAATCGCGCGGTTCGGGAATCCAGCTATGCCATCATCGAATGCAACAAGCCGGTGATCGCGGCGGTCAATGGCCCGGCGCTGGGCGGCGGGCTGGGGCTGGCCGCCAGCTGCGACATCATCGTGGCGTCCGAAACCGCTGTCTTCGGGCTTCCCGAGGTGGACGTCGGGCTGATGGGCGGTGGCAAGCACGCATCGCGCATCCTGCCGCATTCGATGGTGCGCCGCATGATGCTGACCGGCTGGCGGGCCCCTGCAGAGGAACTCTACCGGCGCGGCGTGATCGAGGCGTGCCTGCCGCCGGAAGACCTGATGCCATGGGTCATGGACATGGCGCGCAGCATCGCCTCCAAAAGCCCGATGGCGACCCGGCTGGCCAAGGATTCGATGCGCACGATCGAGAACATGACCCTGCGGGACGGCTATCGGTATGAGCAGAACAACACCAATGCCCTGTCGAAGACCGAGGATTCGAAGGAAGCCATCGCCGCCTTCAAGGAAAAGCGCGCGCCGGTCTTCCAGGGGCGCTGATCGCGGCTATAGATTGCAGAATAACGGGTCGGGAGAAGAACATGGCAACCACGATGCAACCGTCAGTCGCGCCTGACGCCGCGCCCGCGCGGGAGGTGGGCGGTTATGACTGGTACGTCGTTGCCATCCTCTTCTCGGTTTCGGTGCTGGGCTATATCGACCGCGTCATCCTCAGTTTTCTGGTCGAGGCGATCAAGGCCGACCTGTCGTTGACCGATGCGGAACTGGGCGCGGTGACGGGCATGGCGTTCGCCGTGCTCTACGTGTTCGGCGGGGTGTTCATCGGCCGCATGCTGGACAAGGGACGGCGGGTGACGATCCTTGCGGCCTGCATCCTCGTCTGGTCGATCGCCACTGCGGCAAGCGGGTTTGCCACCGGCTTTGCCACGCTGTTCCTTGCGCGCATGTTCGTGGGCGTGGGGGAGGCGGGGCTAAACCCGGCGGCGATCGGCATCATTTCAAGCCGCTTCCCGCAGGACAAGGTGCAAAAGCCGATCGGTCTGTTCACCACCGGCCTTTATGTGGGCGGCGGCATGGCGATGATGCTGGGTGCGCATCTGCTGGGCAAGTTCAGCGCCGGCGGTCCTTACGATCTGCCACTGATCGACACGGCCGAACCGTGGCGCGTGGTCTTTCTGCTGCTGGCCGTGCCGGGCCTGCTGGTGGCGCTGCTGGTGCAGGGCACGGTGCGCGATCACAGCGCCGCCGAACGCGCCGCCGCCGCGCCTGCCAGGGGTGAGGCTCTGGCTTTCGCGCGGGAAAACCGCACGCTGATCACGCTGCTGGCGCTGGGCATCGTCTCATGGTCGATGAACAACTATGGCCTGCTCAACTGGTATCCGGCCATGCTGATGCGCTCTTACGCGATGAGCCCGGACATGGTGGCTACCAGCTATGGCCCCGCGTTCCTGCTGGCGGGGATCGCCGGATGCCTTGCCGTGCACCCCTACCATGCATGGCTGCGCAAGCGGTTCGGCGCGAAGGCGGCCTACTGGCTCACCTTCACCTCGATGGCGGTGCTGAGCGTGACGACCATCCTTGGCCCGATCGTGCCGACGGTGGGACTGGCGGTGTTCATGTCCTACGCCAACCTGTTCGTCAGTTCGATGTCGGTCGCGTCCATCTTCGTGCTGATCGTGGCGGTGGTGCCGCCCACGCTGCGCGGCCTTTACACCGGGCTTTACATGGCGCTGGTGAACCTGACCGGCGGTGCATTCGGTTCCGTGCTGGTGGGGCTGATGACCGACCATGTTTACGGCGCCAACGGCCTCAACCTTGCGCTGACGACGATGGCGGTGGTGTTCGGCCCGCTGGGTGCGGGGCTGCTCTATCTTGCCTTGAAGCGGGCGCCCGAGCGCGCCTGACGATGGCTCCGGCGAGGCAAGCGGCCCCGCCGGAGCTTTCGCATGTGCCTAGCGGAAGCGGAAGCTGCCGGTAACGCCGTAAGTACGCGGCCGCCCGGCATAGCGCATTGCCGCGTCCGGGCCGTTGAAGGCCACGTTGTTCCAGTAGTAGGTATTGCCCAGGTTGCGCACGAAGCCGGTGACGCGCCACCCGTCGTCGCTGCCGTGAACGCCGAAGCGCAGGTCGACCAGCGTATAGGCTTTCACATCGAACAGCGGTTCCTCGCCCAGCGCGGCGTTGGTGCTGCTCTGGTACGTGGCGCTGGCTCCGAAGAAGGCGTTGACGCTGTCGCTGACCGGGAAGTCATACTGCGCATCGCCCGAAAGCTGCCACTTGGGGGTAAGCGGGAAGGCTTCGCCGCTCATCAGCTTTTCGGTGCCCAGCGGGGTGTAATTGGTGAAGTCTCCCTGGATTTTGGAATCCACGTAAGTGGCGCCGCCGTTGAAGGTCAGGCCCTGTACCGGCTCCCAGATCAGTTGCAGCTCGGCGCCCGCGATGCGCGACTTGGGAATGTTGATCAGACGGTTGAGGCCGCCCAGCGTCGGGTCGATCACGCGGCCGCGGATCTGCTTGTCCTTATAATCATAATAGAACCCGGCGCCGTTGAGCTGCAGCGTGCGACCCAGCAGGCCAAGCTTGAAACCGGCTTCGTAGGCAACGACCGACTCCTGCGTGGCCGGTTCCAGCTGCGCGGCAAAGGTGGCGCCGGTGGTGATGAACAGGCCGTTCTTGTAGCCCTTGCTGACGCTTGCGTAGAGCAGCTTGCGCGGATCGACCTGCCAGTTGACCCCGGCCTTCCACGACAGGTTCTTCTCGTTCAGCGAATCCGCGAAGATGCCGGGCTTGAACGTCACCGAATCCAGCGTGACGCAGGCACCGGGCGCAATCGTGGTCGGCGTGCCGCTGAGCCGGGTGGAAGTGGCGGCGACGGCGGCGGAAAGGTCGCCCGCGCCTGAATCATACAGGCAGCCCACGTAATCACGGTTCTGCCAGGTATAGCGCAAGCCCCCGTTGAGCGTGACATCAGGGACGACTTCCCAGTCGACGTTGCCGAACACGGCGTAAGTGTCGATCTTGTTGGCGCCCACGGCGGTGGCGATATCGAACGGGAAGCTCGAATCCTGCGCGTGGGGAGAGAACGCGTCGTTGGTACTGTCGTGCTGGTAGTTGCCGCCGATCATCCAGTCCACGGTTGCCCCGGCCTTGCCCGCGACGCGCAGTTCCTGGGAAAACGTCTTGATCGAACCCACGTTGCGCGCGGCGAAGTTCTGCACCGGCGTACCGTCGGCATCGACATAGGTATCGCGCCGCATTTCCTCGTAAGCGCTGATGGACGTGACGGTCAGGTCATCGGTGACTTCGTAGTCGGCCCGCAGCGAAGTCTGCCAGAAGCTGTCGTCGGTATAGAGATCGGCGCCTTCGTCCCAGTCTGCGATGCGCGGGCTGCCGATGGTCAGGGGCTGGGCCTGCAGCGTGGCGGGCGCGCGCGAACTCAGGATGCCGACGAATTGCCCGGCCTGACCATCGGACTTGTCCTGCCAGCCGTTGACGTTCAGCGAAAGGGAGAGGCGGTCGGTGGCGTCCCAGTCCACCAGCACGCGGCCTTGCACGCGGTCGGTCCCGCCCATCGTGTCGCCGGGGCGCGATGCGCTTTTCTGCCAGTCTCCGCCGTATTCCTTGCGCACCGCGACGCGCGCACGCAGCGTATCGCTCAGCGGGCCGCTGACGAAGGCGCTGGTATCGATCTGGTCGAACCGGCCGACGGTCAGGTCGAAGCCGCCTTCGAGCGACTTGGTCGGCTTCGCGGCGATGTAGTTGATCGCGCCGCCGGTGGAGTTCTGGCCGAACAAGGTGCCCTGCGGGCCCTTCAGCACTTCCACGCGCTCCACGTCCAGCGCGGCGCCCTGCGTCATCGCGGAATAGGGCAGCGGCACTTCATCGACGTAGACCGAAACGGTAGGGGATGCAGCCAGCGTCGTCTCGTTGAAGCCGATGCCGCGCAGGGTGAAGATCGGCGAGCCGTAGATGCTGCGGGTGAAGTTGAAGCCGGGGACGATCTTCACCAGCTGTTCGGGGCTGGTGATGCCCTGCTGGGTCAGCGTGTCGCCGGTGAAGGCGTTGATCGACATGCCAACGTTGTTGCTGGTTTCCTGCCGCTTGCGTGCAGTCACCACGATATCGCCGACGCCGCGCTGTTCGGCGCCGTCCTCTGCGGCTTGCGGGGCCGCATCCTGTGCGAAGGCTGCGCCCGCCATCATCAGCGAACAGGCGCTGCCGCCGAGCAGCAGTACGCGCGCGAAATTCCTCATGCTCATGGTACTCCCCTTGGATTCTTAAGCCGCCATTCCTCCTGCGTGGAAGGCGTTAGATATTATGCTTTTCACTTAATCTTGATCATTTCGCGGGATTGTCAAGCGCAATCCAGAATGGTCGTGTGTGATGTCCGGGAGGCCACGCGGAAAAGCGGTTAACTCAAGTTTGAACCGCGAAAAACGTAGGGTTTCCGGCATGACAGAAGGTCGTGCTGTACCGACGCTGTCATGCATGATACATGATAATTCAAGAAAATATGATATTTATGTCACAGGCCTATAGCGGGCGTTACGCCTGCCGATCCCTTGCGCGCATCGTCCGGAGGGCACGCGGCGAATCCGGCTGGCGGTTCCCTGCTCAAAATGGACGGTGCCTGCGCGATGCGGATAGCGCGTGTGCAGGCCGTTCTGGTCAAAGGAAGGTGTACTTCCTGCCAGAAAGGGTCGCGATGCGCTTTACTTTCAACACTGCCCGGATTGCGGCTGCGGCGGCTTGTCTCGTAGGATTGGGAACGGCCGCGATTGGCGCTCCGGATGCGCCGTCGGGCGAAGCTTTGCTGAAGCAGCGCGGCTGCACGGTCTGTCATTCGCTGACGATGGGCAGGAATTTGAACGGCCCTTCGCTTGCGGGTGTCTACGGAAGGCCGATGGGAAAGGCGGCGGGGTACAAGTATTCGGCCAGCCTTAGCGCGGCGAAGGGGAAATGGGACGCGGCCACGCTGGATCGGTGGCTGGCCGACCCGCGCGCTATGGTGCCGGGTACGAAGATGGCGGTAAAGGTTGCCTCGGCCGCAGACCGGGCTGCTCTTATTGCCTACCTCAAGAATGCACAGGCAAAGTAGACCGGCGGTTGCGCAGCGTTTCGGAGGGGCTGCAACCGTACTGTTGCCGGTAATACTGGGCATAGCGGCCGAAATTGGTGATACCGCAATCAAGCATCTTCACGGTGATGCTCGATTGCGGATCGCCGGTGCTCAGCGCGGCATGCAATTGTTCCAGCCGGTGCCGCCGCACGTATTCGACCGGCGTAAGGCCAAGGAACTGGCGAAAGCCGTTCTGCAGGCTTCGCACGCTGACTCCCACCTGCATGGCAAGATCGGTGACGGAAATGGTATCTTCCAGCGCGCCATGGATGATGTCACGCGCGCGCCGCACGTGCCAGGGCGTGATGTCATTCCCATGCAGCGAAAGCTGATCGGAATAGCTGTTGGGAAAATGGTTCAGCAGCAGATCTACCATAACCGTTGCATATTGCCGCTGGGTCTGTGGAGAGGCCATCAGTGCGGGCGCGATTTCCAACTGCGTGATGATGTGCGAAAGCAGGTTGCGCCAGACTTGCGGCAGTTCGCGTCCACTTTCGGACCCGGCGCGAAAGCGCACCGGGCGACTGGCCGGGATATGCATGAACTGCGTCAGGTAATCTTCGAAGGCCCGCGTGGCGATGCGCACGGTAAGGTGACGGCATTCGCGCGTCATGCGGATGCGCGTGCCCTGTCCGGGGCAGCTGATGTAGAGGTTGTCCGGCTGGATGAAGTGTTCCACCCCGTCCCCCCAGATCGAGGTGCGGCCCTGCATTGCCGCATGGATCAGGAAGTGTGCATCCAGATCGATCGCCTCAATCGCCACATCGGCGCCATAGGCGATATCGACCAGGTGGGCCTGCGCAATCTGGAAGCTGCGCAGCTTGAGATCCATCGCCTCCGGGTTGGGCATGTCCATCCCGTGGGGCGCAAGGCTGCGGCCGACATAGTCGACGATTTCGTCTGCATTGCGCGAACGAAAGTCGCTGACGGCAGGTGGCCTTGCGATGGCGGACGTCATGGTGGCGGTTGCAGTAAGCACGGCTCCTCCTTGCCGTCATTGCATGGTGACGGATCGATTCGAGGCAGTATTTCGAGCTTGGATTTTCTTCCCTGAACGCCAAGGAAAACGCGATTTAGTTGAATTGTCAAGCGCTCGTTGAGCTTGCGGAACGTACAGCGTTTATCTGCCTGATCGGTACTGGAACTGCGCTTTGCGCATAGCGGCGTGTGAACGGCGCCTTAGGCTCAGCGCTGCTACTTCATCAGTTCCCGAGAGGATTCCATGCGCGAAACCGCTGACCAGACCAGCCTGCTTTCGGAGGCCGGGCGGGCCTTCGTGTCCACGCCGCTGTCCATGCTTATCGACGGTGAGTGGACCGCGTCCGAGACAGGGCGCACCATTACCGTAACCGATCCGGCAACGGGGCTTGCGATCACCACCGTTCCCAAAGGTTCCGCCGCCGACGTCGACCGCGCCGTCGCCTCGGCGCGGCGGGCGTTCGAGGGGCCATGGGCGGCGACCCGGCCGGTTGAGCGCGAACGCCTGTTGTTGCGGCTGGCCGACATGCTCGAAGCGCGCGGCGATGAGTTCGCGGAACTGGAGACGCTGGATAACGGCAAGATCCTGATGATGGCGCGGTATGGCGATCTCAGCCTTGCGGTGGATTCGCTGCGCTACATGGCGGGGTGGGCAACCAAGATAGAGGGCACCACGATATCGCCTTCGTTCGCATATGTGCCCGACATGCGCTTCACCTCCTACACCCTGCGTGAGCCGGTGGGCGTTATCGGCCAGATCATCCCGTGGAATTTCCCGCTTGTCATGGCGATCTGGAAGATTGCTCCGGCGCTGGCGGCGGGCTGCACGGTGGTGCTCAAGCCCGCGGAAGACACGCCGCTCAGCGCACTGCGGCTGGGCCAGCTGATCTGCGAGGCGGGCTTCCCGGACGGCGTCGTCAACATCGTGACCGGTGATGCGGAGCCGGGGCAGGCGCTGGTGGATCACCCGGATGTCGACAAGATCGCCTTCACCGGTTCGACCGAGGTGGGCAAGATCATCCAGCAGCGCGCGGCGGGCACGATGAAACGCCTGTCGCTCGAACTGGGGGGCAAATCGCCGGTGGTGATCCTGAAGGACGCCGATGTCGGCATGGCCGTGCAGGGCGCGGCGCAGGCGATCTTCTTCAACCACGGGCAGGTCTGCACCGCCGGGTCGCGGCTGTTCGTCGAGCGGCCGATCTACGACGCGGTGGTCGACGGGTTGGCGCAAGTGGCGGACGGCTTCCGGCTGGGATCGGGCTTCGACCCGGAAGCCCAGATGGGGCCGCTGGTATCCCCGGCGCAGCGCGCGCGGGTGCAGGGCTTCCTTGACCGGGGCCTTGCCGAAGGTGGCCGTCTGGTCGCGGGCGGTGGCGAGGTCGACGGGCCGGGCAATTTCCTGCGCCCGGCGGTTTTCGCGGACGTGAGCCCGGACATGACGATCTACCGGGAGGAAATCTTCGGGCCGGTCCTTGCCGCCACGCCTTTCGACGATGTCGATACGGTAACGGCATTGGCCAACGACAGCAGTTACGGCCTGGGCGCCAGCGTCTGGACGGGCGACATGCGGCTGGCCAACCACTTTGTCCGCAAGCTCAAGGCGGGCAACGTCTGGGTCAATGCGCACAACCTGCTTGATCCTGCGGTGCCGTTCGGAGGCTATCGCATGTCCGGCTATGGCCGGGAACTGGGCCATGCGGCGCGCGATCTCTACACCGAATCCAAGTCGGTGACGATGGCGCTGTGACCCGATGGGCGCGCGCGGGCCGTTATGGGCACCAGCTGCGCGCCCTTATTTCCATACCCAAGGTGCATAACCGCTTCGCAATCGGGATAGCCCGCGCAAGCGCAGCCTGACAGCATCACCGTGCAAGATCGGCATCAAAAGACCGACCACGCCCGCAGGACGCGCCGCCGCAGCGGCTCAGGGCCAAGAACCAAGTGCTTCGCAGGATCATCGATCACGCGTCCCGTCGGGAAACGGTTCCGACGGGGCGACAGGGTTTCAGGGGGAAATCACATGACACTTGCCACAACACGAAAAGCAATGCGCCTGCGCTGCGTCATCGGGATGTTCGCACTGGCCGGCGCCGGGGCCGGATACGCTGCGCCGGCACTGGCGCAGGACGGTGCCGAACCCGAAGGGCTGGAAACGATCACCGTCACCGCGCGCAAGCAGACCGAGAACCTTCAGTCCACGCCGATTTCCATCACCGCCTTCAGCGCGGAACGGCTGGAGGCGCAGGGGATCACGCAGGTCAACCGCATCCAGGACTTCACGCCGAACCTGACTTTCGCGAACATCCCGTCGAACAGCGGCATCGCCTCCAACGCGGCGGTCTATATCCGTGGTATCGGCCAGAACGACTTCGCACCCACGGTTGAGCCGGGCGTGGGCATCTACATCGATGGCGTGTACCTTGGCCGCACGGCAGGCGGTGTGTTCGACCTGATCGACGTGGCATCGATCGAGGTTTTGCGCGGGCCGCAGGGCACGCTGTTCGGCCGCAACACGATCGGCGGCGCCATCAACCTCACCACCTTGCAGCCTGATGACACGCTGCGCGCCAAGATGGACATGAAATACGGCACCGACGATCTGGTGAACGTGCGCGCGATGGTGTCCGGGCCGCTGGCGGATGGGCTGTTCGCCAAGGTCAGCGCCGGGATTTCGCGCCAGGACGGCTATGTCGATGCACCCAACCTTGGCGTGAAGTTCGGCAACAAGGATACCAAAACGGTGCGCGGCGCCTTGCGCTTCGCCCCCGGCGGCAGCCCGCTGGAGGTGACCCTGGCGGGGGACTATACCCGCGACAAGAGCAACGGCGCGCCGGTAGTCGTCACCGGCATCGACGAGACGGCGACCGGCAGCTTCGTGACCCTTGCCAACGTGATCGGCAGCGGCACCGGCAACCCCGGTGACTGCCTTACCGCAGCGGCCGCCAGCAACACCGCCTGCTACAATTCGCGCCTTTACAGCCGCGATACCAACTATGCCACCGATCCCACCTTTTCCGACCTTGAACTGTGGTCGGCCGCGCTCACCGTGTCCTACCAGCTGGCGGACGAGATCGAGGTCAAGTCGATCACTGCGCTGCGGCGGATCAACGGCACTTTCGCGCAGGACCGCGACGGGTCGAACCTGGGTATCAACTACGTCTACGACACCTTCACCCAGAAGCAGTTCAGCCAGGAATTCCAGATCGTCGGAAAGGCACTGGACGGGCGCCTGAACTGGGTCACCGGCCTCTACTTCTTCAAGGAGAAAGGCAAGGATATCAATCCGATCGACTTCCTTGTCGTCTACGCCAATTCGGGCGGATACTACGATTACAAGAACTGGGCGGCCTTTGCGCAACTGGGTTTCGAGATCACCGACGGGCTGACGCTGACGGGCGGAATCCGCTATACCGACGATCGCAAGTCCTACCTGCCGGATCAGTACGTCATATCGACGCTGGAGCCGTTCCTTTCGATCCCCACCGGCACGCGTATCGTTCCTTATGAATGGGTCGATGCCAACGTGAAGAAGTGGACGCCGATGGCGAACCTTTCGTGGCAGGCAACCCCTGACCTGATGGCTTATGTAACCTATTCGCAGGGCTTCAAGGGCGGCGGTTACACCCAGCGGGTCTTCCCGCCGGAGGAATCGCTGCCCAGCTTCCGGCCGGAGACGGTCGATTCCTACGAAGCAGGCTTCAAGCTGATGGCGCTTGGCAACCGGCTGCGCTTCAACGGCGCGGCATTCTACACCGATTACAACGACATGCAGTTGCTGGTTGCCGATGCATCACGGGTGGGACCGTTCATCACCAACGCAGGCAAGGCGCGCATCCAGGGCTTCGAATTGGAAACCAACATCGCGCCCGGCGGCGGCTTTCGGCTCAACGCGGCGGTCGGCATGACCGATGCGAAGTTCAAGCGGCTGGAAGATGGTGTGCAGGGCCTGACGCTCGATTCCAAATTCGTGATGGTGTCCAAGTGGACGGTAAGCGCATCTGCCGAAAAGGAATTCCTGATGGATGCGGCAGGCACGCTGACGCCGCATCTGGACTGGTCCTATCGATCCGGCTTCTACACCAATGCCAATGGCATCAATACGCCCGAACTTTATCAGCCGGGCTACAGCGTCTTCAATGCCAACTTGCGCTGGCAGGATGAAGGGCAGCACCTGTCGTTGACGCTGGGTGTGGACAATATCGGCAATCGCAAGTTCCGCACTTTCGGCGATTACCAGCCGTCTTTCGGCTTCTACATGCAGGCCTTCGATCGCGGTCGGCAGTATTACGCAAAGCTTGGCTACAGCTTCTGATCAGGGATATGACCATGACTTTCACGCTTACCCGCCGCGCCGTGGTGGGCAAGATGGCTCTGGCCGCAATGCTGCCAGCCATCGCCGCCAGCCCGTTGTCCGCAATCGCTGCCACGTCCACACCAAAGCCGACGCCGGAGGAGCCGGCCACTGCCGCGCTGCTGCACACAGCGTTCCCCCATGCCCGGTTGGACGCGGCATTCTATTCAGGGGCCGCCGGCCGCTATCTGGCGGAGATCGCGAAAGACCCCGCCGCAATGGCCGAGCATCGCCGCGGGCTGGCGCTGCTTGACGGCTCCTACATCGCCCCCTTCGCGCAACTGCCTGAAATGGTGCGCCGCTCGATGGTGGCCAGGTATGATCAGGAGCCGTTCTTCAAGGCGCTCATCTGGCGCGGGGCGGAGCTGATCTATCGCGATGCGGCAGTCTGGAAGATGGTCGGCTACGAAGGGTCGTCGGTCGAATATGGCGGCTACATCGAACGCGGCTTCGACGACATAGACTGGCTGCCCGCTGCGGGAGGCGCGAAATGACGCAGTTCTCGCTGGATGACAGTTCGGTCTTCGTCGTCATCGGTTCGGGCGCGGGCGGCGGCGTTCTGGGCAATGAACTGGCGCAAAAGGGGCATAAAGTGGTGTGCCTTGAGGCCGGGCGGCGGCTTGAAATGTCGGACATCGTCAACGACGAGGCCGAGATGTTCGGCAAGCTCACCTGGCTCGACAGGCGCATGGCGACCGGCAAGCCGGACCCCAACTTTCCGGTATGGGGCTGCAAGACGGTGGGGGGCACGACCATGCACTGGACCGGAGCCTGCCCGCGCTTCGAACCGCATGAAATGCGGGCGCGAACTACGTACGGCGCGCTGCCGGACACCACGCTGGTGGACTGGCCGGTGACGCCCGAGGAAATCGCGCCGTGGTACGACAAGGCCGAAGTGCGCATGGGTGTGACCGGGCGGCAGGGCATGCCGTTCCTGCCGCCGGGTAACAACTTCAAGGTGCTGGAAGCGGGCGCGCGCAAGTGCGGCTATACCGACATCGACACGCACAACATGGCGATCAATTCGATCGAGCGGGACGATCGCCCTTCGTGTCATCAGCTGGGCTTCTGCACGTCGGGTTGCGCGGTCGGCGCGAAGTGGTCCACGCTCTATACCGAAATCCCGAAGGCGGAGGAGACAGGCCGCTTCGAACTGCGCCCCGAATGCATGGTGACGGGTATCGAACTGGGGCCGGACGGACGCGTTTCGGGCGTCACGTATCTGCACCAGGGCAAGCGGGTGACGCAAAAGGCGCGCGCGGTCGCAGTGGCGGGCAACGTGGTGGAAACCACGCGCCTGCTGCTCAACAACTCCAGCGACCGGCATCCGCAGGGACTGGCCAATTCCAGCGGACTGGTAGGGCGCAACTACATGCGCCATTTCACGATTCAGGTCATGGGCGTGATGCCCGGCAAGGTTCACTTCCACCGTCAGACGCATCTTGCGGGCGTGGTCCGGGACGAGCGCGGCCACCGGCCGGAGCGCGGCTTTGCGGGCGGCTTCCTGATTTCGACTGTGCCCTTCACGCCTGAAATCCTGGCGAAGAACATGATCATCGGCGGCTGGGGGCGCGATCTGACCGAAGTGCTCGACAAGTATGACCAACTTGCCGGGATGCTGCTGACGGGAGAGGATCCGCCGCAGCTGTCCAACCGCATCACCCTGCACCCCACCGAGCGCGACGGCTATGGCCTGCCGGTGCCGGTGATCCATTACGAGGACCATCCCAACACGATCGCGATGAAGGAATATGCCTGGAAGGCGGGGCGGCGCATCTACGAGGCGCTGGGAGCGGAGAACGTGATCGAGATGGGCGATTACATCCCCGCCACCCACAACATGGGCACTGCGCGCATGGGTGATGATCCCAGGGCAAGCGTGTGTACACCGTTCGGCCGCACGCACGATGTCGCCAATCTCTACATCGCCGACGGCAGCCTGTTTCCGACGGCCGGCGGCTGCAATCCCACGCTGACGATCGTGGCGCTGGCCTTGCGGCAGGCGCAGCACATCGACCGCGAGGTCGCGGCGGGGAGGTTGTAGAAATGGCTTAACATGCGGTGGCTGCCATGCGATGCAACTTGAAACTTCAACTAAAATCGCGTGAGGCGCGCATGAAGATTGCAGTCGTAGGAGCAGGCGCGATGGGCGCGCTGTTCGCCGCGCGCATGGCGGCTGGCGGGCTGGCGGTCACGCTGGTCGATATCGATCCGGTGCGGATCGCGCAGATTGCCGCCGATGGCCTGCGGGCAAGTGTCGCAGGGGAGGCGCTGTGCAGCCATGTGCCCTGCGTGGCGCCCGATGCGTTGGACGGCGGGCAGGATCTGATCGTGCTGTTCACCAAGTTCGCCGCCCTGCGTCCGGCTCTGGCGCAGGCGTGCCATGCCCTTGCGCCCGATGGCATCGTGGCCGTGCTGGCGAACGGGCTGGATGCGGCGGGGCAACTGGACGGCCTTGTGCCCGCCGAACGGCTGGTCATCGGCGTTACGGACGTGGCGGCGGACTTGCGCAATGGCATCGCCCATAGCGACGGCTCGGGCGTGGTCAAACTTGGCATGGCTGATCCGGCATCGTCGGCCCGTCCCTGCGGGCGTGTTGCAGCGTGGCTCGAAAGGGCAGGCTTTGCGGTAACACAGCAGGCGGATATCCGGACTGCCGTGTGGGAAAAGGTGGCGTTCAACGCCGGCTTCAATGCGCTGGCAACACTCGCCGATGCCTGCGTGCGCGATCTCGACAATGAACCCGGACGGCGGATCGTCGGTTCGGTGCTGGACGAAGTGGCCGCCGTCGCCAAGATCGCTGGAGTGCCCTTTGACCTGGGTTCGGTACGCGCGCGCGTGGATGCGGCGTTCGCGCTTCAGGGCGGGCATCGCCCCTCCATGGCGCAGGATCGCCGGGCGGGCAGGCGCACGGAAATAGAGGCGATCAACGGCGCCGTGGCCGCCTGTGCCCAGCGGTTGGGAATGGCCGCGCCGATCAATCTGACGCTGACTGATCTGGTCCTGTTGACCGGCGGCTAAGATGATTTCTGGCACGCACTATTTTACTTGAAATATCAATTGAGACGAAGCAGCATGCGGCCACAACCAAACATATAAGCACCTTCGGGGGGTAAAGTGGTTCAGCAACAGCATCGGCGCGCCTGGCTGGTCGTGGCGCTATGCATGATCGCCTACGTGTTCTCTTTCATCGACAGGCAGATCCTTGCGCTGCTGATCGAGCCGATCAAGGCCGACCTCTCGCTTAGCGATACGCAGTTCGGGCTGCTTCAGGGGTTGGCGTTCTCGTTGTTCTACGCGACGATGGGCATACCCATCGCCAGCCTTGCGGACCGCTATCCGCGTCCGCTGATCATCGTTGCAGGCGTCGCCTTCTGGAGCGTTGCCACGATGGCCTGTGGGTTTGCGCGCAGTTTCGGGCACCTGTTCGTGGCGCGCCTCGGTGTGGGGGCAGGGGAGGCCGCGCTGTCTCCGGCAACGTATTCGCTGATCAGCGACCTGTTCCCGCGTGAGAAACTGGGGCGCGCGGTTGGCGTCTATTCCATGGGATCGTTTCTGGGCGCGGGTATCGCGTTCCTGGTCGGCGGCAGCGTGATCGGCATGGTCGCCTCGCTGCAGGGGATGGAAGTGTTGGGGCAGCCGATGGCGTCATGGCAGCTGGTCTTCGTGATCGTCGGCCTGCCGGGCGTCGTGCTTGCCGCGATCATCGCCCTGCTGGTACGCGAACCGCGCAGCGCCACGGGCGAAGTGCGCGGAAAGGACGTGCCTTCCACCCCGGCGGTGTTCCGGTTCCTGTGGAGCAGGCGGGCGATCTTCGTGCCGCACATGCTGGGCTTTTCGCTGATGGCGACGTCGCTTTATGCGGTGCTTGGCTGGTCCCCGGCCTATCTGATGCGCACCTTCGGCATGACGGCTGCGGAGTGCGGCCTCAGACTGGGCGTGGCGGCACTGACGGCGGGCGCAGCGGGCGTCTTCGCCAGCGGCTGGTTCATGGACCGGCTGACGATTGCCGGTCGCCGTGATGCGCCGTTTGTCACCGGCATCGTCGGCTCGGTGGGCGCCATTGCTTCGGTTGCGGCGCTGCCGTTCACGACTTCGGGCAACGTGGCGACGGTGCTGCTGGGCTGCGCGCTGTTCTTCGTATCGACCCCAATGGCCCCTTCCACCGCCGTGATGCAGGTAGTGCCGCCCCCCTCCATGCGATCGCGGGTTTCGGGCATCTTCCTGTTCTTCAACAGCTTCGTGGGGCTGGCGATGGGCTCTGCCGTGGTTGGCCTGCTGAACGACAAGGTCTTCTCCGGCGTGGGCCAGTCGGTAGCGACGATCGTGGTGCTGGCATCGATCCTGGCGATCGCGCTGCTGAGTGCGGGGCGCAGGCCCTACGCCGCAGCGGTGGCTGGCTGAATGCAGATCGGCCCGGCTTTTCCGTTGAGGAAGGCCGGGCCGACAGAGGGAAAGATTGACGCTGCGCGTTACTTCAGATCGGTCAGCCTGATCCGGTAGATGGTGGCGACCCCGCGTTTCGGCAGCGAATTGGCGAAGACCTTTTCCGACAGACGCGCATCGGCGATGTAGAGGTATCCGCCCGCCACGGAGAACCCGTCCCCCCAGGCGATCGCTTCCGTTTGCGGCACCACATGCGATGCCAGCGTGCTACCGGTGGAGCGCAGGCCGACGATGCCGCCATGTTCCAGATCGCCGCCATAGAGCGTGCCCTCGGGTGTCATGATGATCCCGCCGGTGATCGGGCCTTTGCCAAGGAACTCCACACTGGCGGACAGCTTCGCGGCGGGCAGCGCTGCATCCGCCAGCGCGGCGGCGGGCACGCGCCAGTAGTTGTGATCGGTCAGCGTGCGATAGTAGACCCACTGGCCATCGGGCGACATTTCTATGCCGTCCGCATGGACGAGCGGCGGCTTGCCGCTGCGCAGCAGGCCAACCTTGCCGCCGATGTGCAGGTGTTCTGCCGGGTCTGCGCGGGTAGAGCGGTCTGCGATCAGCACCTGCCGTGCCTTGCCGGTCTTGAGGTCAAGCACCACAAGACTGCCTTCGCGGTCGATGTTGGTAAGGTAGGCCAGCCCGCGCCGGTTATCGATCCTGAGATCGTTGAGCGAATCCCCGGCATCCACCGCACCTTCGAAATCGTAGGTGCGTTCCACCCGGTTGCCCGCCAGGTCGAATTTGACAAGCTTCGCCGGGCCGGTCGGCGCGGGCGAGGGGAGGGTCGGGCGGCCTGAGTCCAACACCCACAGGGCGCCGGCATCGTCCACCCACAGCGCTTGCGGCGCGAACCAGCAGTGCCGGGTGTCTTGCCCCGATACCTGCCAGCCGGCGGCGGGAAAGGGGGTGATGGCGCCGGTGCGGGGATCGATCTCGATCACCTTGTTGCCACTGGTCGCGGCGGGAGCGCTGGCGAAGATGCGCCCCGCCGGGGTGACGGCGACCCCGATCAGGCCGAACCCGTCCAGCTGCCGCACAACTTCCAGTCGTTCGGCAGCAGGCGCCGGTGCGTCGGCAAGCGCGCCCCCGCCCCCCGCCAGAGCGCCCGCCAGCACCAGCGCGACGGCCAGCAGCGATGCCCGCGCCCTCATTGCACCGCTCCCCGGATTGCGGGCATCATGTCGCGGTGGCGAAGCATTGCCACGAATTCGCTCAGCCGTCCGGCGCGATAGGCGGCAAGATCCATGTCCTGATAGTCATAGAAGCCCTTGCCGTCGCGCACGCCGTTGTGCCCTTGCGCCATGTTGCGTTCGACCACTTCGGGCGCGGCGAAGCGCTGCGGGTCAAGCGTACCGGAAAGGTAGCGGCTGGCATGGAACAGGATGTCGCCGCCGCCCCAGTCGATGAATTCCAGCAGGCCGAGCACGGCGAAGCGGAACCCGAAGCCGACGCGGATGGCGGTATCGACATCCTCTGCGCTGGCCACGCCTTCCTCTACCAGTCGCGCCGCTTCGTTCATGGCCAGCGCCTGGATGCGCGGCACGATGTAGCCGGGTGACGAACGGCACACGACCGGTACTTTGCCGATGCCGCGCAGGATCGCGCACAGCGCCTCCACTTTCGCGGGATCGGTGACGTTCGCGGGGCTGACCTCGATCAGGGGCACCAGATGCGCCGGGTTCAGCCAATGCGCGTTCATGAAGCGCTGCGGCCCCGGCAGCATCTCTGCCAGCGTATTGGCATCGATGGTGGACGTCGTCGACGCGACAAGGGCATCGGCGCGCACGGCCTCCCCGATCGCGGCGAAGGCTTCCTGCTTGGCCGGGATGGTTTCGGGCACGGCTTCGAACACCAGATCGCAGCCCGCCAGAAGCGCGGATGCCTCTGCGGCCGGAGCGACAAGGACGTCGTCCAGCACGCGTGCCATGGTTGCGGCGTCAAGCAAGCCCGCTTGCGCAAGAAAAGCGACGTCACGTTCCACGTCGAGGCGGGCGGCGGCGGCAAGGTGCGCAAAGTCTTGTGCACTGCGCTGGCGCAAGTCGAGCAGGCGCACCTGATGGCCCGCCAGGGCAAAGGCGGTGGCGATGCCCCGGCCCATGCGCCCCGCTCCGACCACCCCGATCACGGCGTCAGAACCCGTCATGGAGACGTTCCTGCAAGGTTGCCCGATCGCAGTCCGCAAGGCCCAGACGTTCCAGCGTGCGGCCGGCGGCATAGAGGTCTTCCCCGGTGATCGCCGAGGCCAGCGCCAGCAGTCCTTCGCCCACCGGCATCGGCTTGCCCGCCCAGCGTGCGATGGAGGTGAACAGGGAAAGCCCGATCGCGGTGTCTTCGCGCATGTAGCGGTGAGTCTGCAGGTTGATCTTCTCGCGCCAGTCGCCGCTGTCGGTCAGCTTTTCATGCGCGGCATTGCCGTACATCCACTCATCGCCATCGGGGCTGTAGTGGTCGGCCAGCGGGAAATGCGGAGCAGCATAGCCAAGATGCTCGCGCACTGCGATGCGTTCGGCATCCAGCGCATTGGTGACCGCGCGGATCGACGGCTGGGTGCCTTCGTTGTGGATGTCCCACGCGTCGAAATGCTCAAGCGGCCCGGCGTTCATCATGATCAGCGGGGGGTGGATGATCGGCCCGGCATTCATGAGCGCGCCGGAAAGCACGTCACCGGCAGGCTCGACGGAGGGGTAGGCCTGCTGCAGCAGCGCGATCACCTCGTCCGCATCGCGCGCGGGGAACACGCCGGTCGGCAGGCGCGTGGCATAGACGCTGACGACGATGCTGGCGGGGCCGTGCTTGCGCACCAGGTAGGGCAGGGTGCCGGTTTCGGCGAAGCGCACGCGGGCCTCGTTCCCGGCGGCGCGGGCGGCTTCCACGAAGATCAGCGAACCCAGCGTGCCGGGCGGCAGGAACACCACCTGCCCATCGCGCCAGTGCGGGGCGCAGGCCCTGGCAAGATCTTCATGCGCCGTGGCAGGCAGCGGGATCACGACCAGTTCGGCTGCCGACAGAGCCTCTTCCAGTGAAGAGGTGAGGTGGGCGATCGGCACGGTGCGCGTTCCCGCATGGTCGCGCACTTCGATCCCGCCCTGCGCTTCGATGGCGGCGAAGGCACCCGCATCGCGGCGCCAGAACCAGACCTCGTGACCCCTCTCGCTCATTTCCGCCGCGGCGGCGTAAGAGCCGTGTCCTCCGCCCAGTACTGCGATACGCATGATGCTCTCCTTGATGTGATGGAGGGCATTGTGCGCAGGCGCGCCGCCATGTGCTATCCGCTTCGCGCAACGCCGTGCGCGAGGTGCAGCAAAATGCGGCTCAATCGTCTTCGAGGCGCACCACTACCTGACGCAGCTGACGGTTCAGAGCGTCGAAGTCCATGCCCTCATCCCCCGTGAACACGCGCGAAAAGATCTTGCCCGCCGTCTGCCAGGCGCGGGTGCGGGCGGCCAGACCGTCCTTGGTCAGCGAAACGTCGGTGACGCGCCCGTCGGTGGCGCGCGCCTCGCACGAAACAAGGCCCTCTGCCTCCATGCGCTGGATCAGCTTCATCATCGTGGGCAGCTTGACGATGGCCAGTTCGGAAATCTCGCTCACGCTAAGCGCCTGACCGGGCTGCACGCACATCAGCACGCGCCAGCGGCCGATGTCGAGGCCGACCTTCTTGAGCCCGCGCTCAAGCCTGCTGAGGTAGAGGCCGGTGGCATGCGTCAGCCAGAAGAACGGCCATTCGCGCGCGTCGAATTCGCTGCCGTCCGAATTCGGATCGGGCGGGGTCGAGCTGCGTCGCTTTGCCTTTGTTGCCTTGGTGGCCATAGGCTCCTGCTCCACGTCCTTCATTTTTACAGTCTTTCTCCGAGTATACGATCGCCGTGCCGGAGTGAATGCCCAGCATATCTCACTTGAAATATCAATTATTATGCGGCAGCCATACCAGAACAGGGTAGGCTTCTGCAAACCTGTGCGATTTCCTTGGGTTTCGCGCCCATTCAGGCGACGCCGGGGCGATCGGCGAATCTTCAGGTAAGCGAGGGCGAGTTGAGAATTCGGGCAAGCCGATCATCCAAATCCGGGCATCATCGATGCTAGGCGCGCCGCTTTTGCCCTCGCGCCGGTATCGCCTTCGCGGTGATCCGCAGCGAGCGCTGTCGATCGCCGAATTGCGCGCCATGGCGCTGCATCGATTGCCTGCGCTGGCGGCGGAGTATCTTGAAGGCGGGGCCGAAGACGAGATCGCGCTTGCCGCCAATCGTCAGGCTTTCGACCGCTTGCGGTTCCGTCCGCGTCTTGCAGAGGGTGACGCACCTGCGGGCGAATGCCGGTTTCCCTACATTATCGCACCCACCGGGCTCAACGGGCTTTACTGGCACGGAGCCGACATTGCGCTGGCGCGCGCTGCGGCGAAGGCCGGGGTGCCTTTCACGCAAAGCACCGTCTCCAATGTACTGCTGGAGGATGTGGCAAAGGTGCCGGGGCTGGAGCACTGGTTCCAGCTCTACATCTTCAGCGAGATGGCGCTGGTCGAAAGGCTGCTTGGGCGGGTGGCAGCGGCCGGTGTTCGAACGCTTGTCGTGACGATCGATGCCAACACCTTTGGCAACCGGGAATGGAATGCGCGGCTCTACGCGGCAGAGGGGCAGGCAACGCTGGCCGCACGGATGGATGCGCTGCGCCACCCCCGCTGGATGGCGCAGGTCTTCCGCAAGGGACTGCCGGGCTTTCCCAACATCGCCGAATGGTTGGGCGCCGGTTCCGCCGATCTGCTGGAGGCAAGCCGCTGGCTGCGGCAGAACATCGCACCGACCGTTTCCTGGCGCGAACTGGAGCATGTGCGGGCGCTCTGGCACGGGCGGATGCTGATCAAGGGCATCGGGCACCCTGCTGACGCGCGGCGCGCCGCCGACATGGGGGCTGATGGCGTCGTGCTGGGCAACCATGGCGGCCGCCAACTTGATGGAGCCGCCCCCGGCCTTGAACTGCTTCAGGCGACCCGCGCGGAACTGCGCGCGGACGTTCAGGTGCTGGTGGAAGGCGGTGTCCGGCGCGGTGCCGATATTCTCAAGGCATCCCTGCTGGGCGCCGACGGCGTGATGGGCGGCCGCGCAACGCTCTATGGAGTGGCGGCGGGAGGCGAAGCAGGCGCGACGCGGGCGTTGGCGATACTTGAACAGGAATACCGGCGGGCGCGCATCCTGCTGGGTGACGGCGACATGACCTGCGAGAAAATATAATATTCAATTGACATTGTTATAACGCAGGGCATGCTGCGGCACTCAGGGAGCCAGCCCGAGAGAGGCGGCACGGCAACGCACCGGGGAGGTGTCCGGGCATTGGTGTTCAGGCAGGAGGGCTGTTTGATGATCTCGTGGATGTTCCCGCGCCGGCAATGCCGCGCGGCCGGGCGGTTCAAGTCGTGAGGGATGGGGTATCGCTGCGATACGCGCTTGATGACGGCCCCTGGACCCGCTTCCAGAAACAGGCGGGGATCCTTGCGATTCTCGCGGTCGTTCTCGACGGGTTCGACATCCAACTGATCGGCGTTGCAATCCCGGCGTTGATGAAGGCGTGGTCGCTTCCGCGAGAGGCGTTCGTGCCGGTGTTGGGGCTGGGGCTTGTCGCCATGAGCGTGGGGACGGCGATCAATGGCTGGCTGGGCGACAGGATCGGTCGCAAGGCAACGCTGCTGGCCAGCATGGTGGTGTTCGGGCTGGGCACCCTGGCTTCGGCGTTCGCGGGCGGGATGACGCTTTTCCTGGCCAGCCGTCTCGTCGCTTCGGTTGGACTGGGCGGGGCGATGCCAAGCGCCGTGGCGCTGCTTTCCGAATTCACGCCCGTGCGCCGGCGCAGTTTCATGGTGACCTTCGGGATGATCTGTACCCCCGTGGGCGGTGTCATGGCGGGTCTTGTCGCGGCATGGCTATTGCCTGCCCACGGATGGCCCGCGCTGTTCCTTGTCGGCGGCGCCCTGCCGCTGGTCCTTGCACTTGTCATCGCGGCGGTCCTTCCGGAATCGCCCCAGTTCCTTGCGACCCGCCCGGCGCGCCGCGCAGAGCTTGAACGGATCGCACGACGCCTTGGCGCGGCAGACGCAGGGGGCTTCGGCCCCATCGCCGGGCAGGCGCCTGTGGCAAAGGCAGGTTACGGCGCCTTGCTGCAAGGGGAGGAACGCCTGCCCAGCATCATGCTGTGCGTCCAGTTCCTTGGGGTGCTGACGGCTGCCTACACTGTGTTCAACTGGCTGCCGGTGTTCAGCGTAAGCCGGGGGCTGGACATGGCGGCGGCAGGCACCTTGCTGGCGGCCTTCAATTTTGGCGGCATGGGCGGGGCGCTGATCGGCGCGCTGCTGATCGACCGGACCGGATCGCGCAAGCTGACGCTGACGTTCGGGATCGGCGGCGCACTGGGTTGCCTGCTGACGCTGGCGGCCTTTGCGGCGGGCGCTTCGATGCCGGTTCTGGTGGCGGGGCTGGCGCTTGCCGGACTGTTCATCGCCGGGTTGCAGCCAATGCTCTTTGCGATCGCGGCCAACGCCTATCCTGCTTCGATGCGATCGACGGGCATCGGCGCTGCGCTGGCGATCGGACGGTTCGGCGCGATCGCCAGCTCCTTCATCGGCGCGATGCTGGTCGGTGCGGGGGCGGGCGCGTTCTTTGTATTTCTGTGTACCATGATGCTGATCGTGACGGGCGCCCTGTGGTTCATGCCAAGGCACGTACCGGGCCGCAGCCAGACGGGAGAATGACCATGACCACCTGTTCCGACGAGGAGTGGAAGCTGCGCCACGATCTGGCGAACTTCTATCATCTGATCGAATATTTCGGCTGGCACGAGATGATCATGAACCACATCTCGGTGCGGTTGCCGGAGGGGGATCGTTACCTCGTCAATCCGTTCGGCCTGAACTATTCCGAGATCACGCCCGACAACCTGCTGGTGGTCAACGTCGACGGTGAACTGGTGGGGGAATCCGAATACTGGGCCAATCCGGCGGGCTTCGCCCTGCATGGCGCGATCCACACGCATCGTCATGACGTGCACTGCGTCGCTCACACGCACACCATCCCGATTTCGGCGGTGGCGATGAAGGATGCAGGCTTCGATCATAACAACTTCTACGGCGCACAGCTGATCGACCGCGTCGGCTATCATGAATTCGAAGGCATCACCCTGTTCGCGGACGAGCGTGACCGCATGGTCGCCAGTCTTGGCGACAAGCACGTGCTGGTCCTTCGCAATCACGGCGTCGCCGTGTGCGAACGGGACATTCCATCGACGTTCATGCTGCACTACATCGTCCAGCGCGCCGCCGAAGTGCAGTGTCAGGCGGGCATGATCCCCGGCCCCGACCGCAAGATCGGCCCCGAAGTCATGGAGCGCTGCCGTACTTCCGCCGCTCGTCTCAACGAAAGCAATCGCTTCTCGGCACTGCTGTTCGAAAGCCAGGTGCGTGCCATGCGCAAGGCGAAGCCTGTCGACTGGTATCGGCCCTGACCATGCGGCAGACCTTCGCCGCCTTGCCGCAGCGGATCGAGACGCGAGATGCCGACGCAGTGGTCGCGATGCTTTCGCGCATACTGGCCCCGCACGAGATGGACATGCGGGAAACAGGCCGCACGATCCGCGCGCAAGTGCGCCACGTTGCGGCAGGGCCGTGCCGTCTGGCCGACCTGACTTACGGAGCGCCCGTGCGGATACGCTCGCGCGTGCCGCAGGGGCGGATACTCGTCCATGCCGTTGCCGAAGGGCGCAGCCGGATGGCGCTGGGCGATCGCAAGGTTGCCGTGCTGGAAGCGGGCATGATGCACGTGTCCCCTCCGGGGTCGCCGCTGGACATCGCGTTCGAAAGCAGCAGCCGGCATTTTACGGCAAACCTGCCGTCCGGTCTGTGGCCTGCGGTATCGGGGCGCTACGACGCGCTTGCCGGCGGTGAGGCGATGGTGTGGATCGATCTCATGCGCTTCATGCTCGGCTGGGCGGAGCTTGGTCCGGGAATGCCGGACCTGTTCGGGGACCGGGCGGAAAGGCTGATCACCGAATTCCTGCGCGACCGGACACACGTGTCGAGGCCCGAGGTCGGCGCAGCCGTGCCGTGGTTCGTGAAGCAGGCAAAGGCGGCGATCGCCGGTCTTGTCGCGAATGGTGCGCACACGATTTCCCTGTGCGAGATCGCGGCCGATGCGGGTGTAAGCGTGCGAACGCTCCAGTCCGGGTTTCGGCGCTTCCTTGGTCACACGTTTGGAGAGGAAGTGCGCGAGCAGCGGCTGGAACGGCTCGATCACCTGATCGTTGAACGGGGTGACCAGTTTGACGTCACCGCATTGATGCAGGCTTGCGGAATCGTCAGCATGGGCCGGTTCGCAGGATACTATCGCGACCGATTCGGCGTGGCCCCATCGGACCGTCTGCGCCGCCGACATTGATCGCCGCAACGCGCGCGGATCAGCGGAAATTCGCTTACGGTATAAATTGACATTTCAAGTGAAACAAATATGAGTCTGGATATGTCACGCAACAACGCCATCTTCACGCCGGTCAATCTGGGAAGCGGTGCTGTCACCGTTGCGGTTAAGGACTGCATCGATATCGCAGGGATGCCGACGAAGGGCGGCAGCGCCGCTCTTGATGACGCACCTGCCGCCGAAGCGAATGCCGCAGTAGTCGAAGCGCTGCTGGCGGGCGGCTGCCGGATCGTCGGCAAGGCGAACATGCATGAACTGGCTTACGGCGTTACCGGCATCAATGCCTGGACGGGTTCCGCGATCAATCCGCACTTTCCCGATCGCGTCCCCGGTGGTTCGTCAAGCGGATCGGCTGTCGCGGTTGCCGAAGGGCTGGTGGACTTTGCCATCGGCACGGATACCGGCGGCTCGATCCGAACGCCCGCCGCTTGCTGCGGCGTGTTCGGGCTCAAGCCCACGTTCGGCAGGGTAAGCCGGGCAGGGGCTTGGCCGCGCGCATCGTCGCTGGACTGTATCGGGCCGTTTGCCCGTTCCATGGCGCAGATCGAGGCGGCAATGCGCATCATCGCGCCCGGCTACGCCCCGTCGGCAGATGCCCCGCCACGTTTCGCGATCGTCCAGGCAGAGGGCGTCGACGCTGCCGTGCAGGCGGCGTTCGATGAAGCGATGGCGCCGTTTTCTGCGAATGCGCAGGTCAGCCTGGCACAGCTGCCGGACGCCTATGGCGCCAACATCGCGGTGATCGCGGCGGAAACTTACGCTGCCTTCGGGCACCTGCTGGCGGGCGGAAAAGTCGGTGCGGACGTGGCAGCGCGGCTTACCGCGGCGGCAAACGTGGATGCGCAAAAGCTGGCGCAGGCCGAAGTGGTGCGCGCGCGCTTCACCGCTGAGGTCGATGCGCTGCTTGAACAGCATGAACTGCTGGTGATGCCGACGATGCCGTGTTTCCCGCTGGCGCTGTCCGAAGCCGGCGATGCTGCCGCCGCGCTGCGCATGACGGCGCTGGTGCGCCCGTTCAACCTTTCGGGTCATCCGGCGCTGACCGTTCCGGTGCTTGCCGCAGAAGGGCTGCCGATCGGCATTCAGGTGATCGGCCGGCATGGTGCGGATGAGGCCGTCTGCGCCTTTGGCCGCATGCTGGAAAATACAATTTCCGTGATCATGGACCCAGCAGGGGAGGATACCAACCGATGACCGTTGCCGATATCTCCAAGCCGGGCGAGGCGGCGCTGGGCAAGGCTGAGGCGCTGGAGCGACTGCTTGCCGCCGCGCGTGAACGCCATGCGGAGTTTGCAGGGCAGACCCATGTAAGCGCCGACGTGATCGAACTGATGAAGCAGGCCGGCGTCTACCGCGCCATGGTGGCCAGGCGGTTCGGCGGCGATGAAATGCACCCGTCCGATTTTCTGCGCCTGATCGAGACGATCAGCGAAGCGGACGGGTCTACCGGATGGGTGGCCAGCTTCGGGTTCTCTGCCGTCTATCTCAGCTCGCTGCCGTTGCCGACACTTGAAAAGATGTACGCAAACGGCCCGGACGTGGTCTTTGCCGGCGGTATCTTCCCGCCGCAGTCCGCCGTTCCCGTGGAAGGCGGCGTAGAGGTTTCCGGCCGCTGGAGCTGGGGTTCGGGCTGTCGCGGCGCCGACGTGATCGGCGTGGGCATCAAGGTGGAGGGCGGCGGCCCTACCGGCGGCCTGCCGCTGATCGCGGTCATGCCCGCATCCAGCATCGAGATCGTCGACAACTGGAACGTCACCGGCATGCAGGGCACCGGCAGCCACGACATGGTGGTCGACAAGGTGGTCGTGCCGCAGGAGTGGACCTTTATCCGCGGCGGTGCATCCAGTCTGGATACCCCGCTCTATCGCTATCCCTCGATGCCGCTGGCGGCGCAGATGCTGGCGGTCGTCGGTCTGGGTGTGGCGCGTGCTTCGCTGGACTGCCTGATTACGCTGGCGGGCGGGCGCACGTCCATCACCGGGGCGCCGACGCTGGCTGACCGCGCCTATGTCCAGACCGATATTGCCAAGGCCGAGGCGGCGCTGCGTTCGGCGCGCGCGTTCTTCTACGAAACGACCGATGCGGCCTTTGCCCAGCTGGAAGCGGGGGCGGAAGAACTGGACGTGACCACGCGTTCCCTGCTGCGGCTTGCCTCCACCAATGCGGCGCATGTCGCGGCTGAAGTGGCGGGCACGGTCCACAGGCTCAGCGGCACCACCGGGATCGGCGCGGATCACCCCATCGCGCGCTACTTGCGCGATGCGATGGTGGTGCCTCAACATGCCTTCCTGGCCGATGGCACCTGGCAGAACGCCGGCAAGATTATCCTGGGGCTTGAAGCGGCCCCCGGCTTTCCCTGATCGAGAAGGATGCAAAAGACATGACCGATACCCCTGCCACCAAGCCCCTGCGTGTCCTGTTCTGCGGCGCTGTGCTGCAGAACTTCTTCGACCTGCCTGCCGCCGAGATCGGCAAGGTCTGGGCCGCGACCGGAGAAATGCTCAAGGGCATTCGCGACCTGCCCGGCGTGACCGTGCTGGGCACGCTGGACGATGACGAAACGATGGTTGGCACCTCGCCCAACGGCTGGCCCTGGACGTTCTATATCCTTGCCGACGTGCCCGACCGCGCCACTGCCGTTGCCGCCTGCAACCTGTTCCGCACGATCGAGGTCGGCGAATACCGTCTGTGGAAGTATATGCGGGTAGAGGCGCGCATCGGCCGCGAACTGGTCATCCCTGCATGAACGAAATGGCTCTTCTGGCCCGGCGGGTCGCGCTGCTGGAGGCGGAAGTGGCGGTGCGCCGCGTGGCCATGCGCTACTTCCGCCTGTGCGACACGCTTGGCCCGGAAACGCCTTTCGACGAGTTGGGCGACCTGTTCGCTGCGGATGCGGTGTGGGAAGGGCGTGGACGCTACCGCAAGGCTTTCGGGCGGCACGAAGGGCGCGACGCGATCGTGGCGATGCTGGCAAGCTATTCGAACCCGCCCCACTTCGCGCTCAATGCCCACTACCTTTCTTCCGAGGTCATCGAGGTTACCGGCGATGACAGCGCTACCGCGGGCTGGATGATGCTTCAGGTGTCGACTTACCGTGATGGACGCTCGGACTTGCGCAGCGCGGCCCTGACGCTGGATTTCCAGCGTCAGGACGGCGTCTGGCGCATCGCCCGCTTCGTTACCGAGAACATCTTTTCCCGCGATGTCGGGCCGTGGAACGACGAGGCGCCGATCTCGGTGCCGGACGCATCAGAATAACGACACACATCAGGAGGCAGCTATGAGCGACCATGACTACGCCACGCTCGTCCGCGAAGACCGGGTCCATACCTCGCTTTATCGCGACGGGACCATCTTCGACGAGGAGATGGACCGCATCTTCAAGAACACCTGGGTCTGGGTCGCCCATGAAAGCGACGTTCCCGTAAAGAACAGCTTCAAGACATCGTGGGTCGGCCGCGAGCCGGTGATCGTCACGCGCGACCGCGAGATGAAGGTCAACGTCCTGCTCAACCGCTGCCGCCACCGCGCCGCCAGCGTGTGCGAGAAGAAGAAGGGCAAGGCCAGCGTCTTCGTCTGCCCCTATCACGGCTGGAGCTACGATCCCGACGGCACCTTGCGCAAGGTGCCGCACGCCGCCGGTTACCCGGAAGATTTCGACAAGAGCGAATTCCCGCTGATCTCGCTGCGCGTCGAGACGTACCAGGGCATGATCTTCGCCACGTTCAACAATGATATCGAACCGCTGGTCGATTACCTCGGCCCGGCGCGCAAATGGATGGACCTGTTCATGAAGCAGGGCGCCGGTTACGGCGTGAAGACCCTTGGCGAACACAAGTTCCGCTTCCCCGGCAACTGGAAGATCCAGCTGGAGAACACGACGGACGCCTACCACTTCCCGATCGTCCACAAGACCTTCCTCGACAGCCTCGATGCCGAGACGGAGAATGTGTTCGACGTGTTGGGGCAGGGCGGCTGGGTCGAGGATCTGGGCAATGGCCATTCGGTCATGGTGATGATCCCCGATCTTATCGACCTTGAAGACAACCTCGACGCGCCGATCCCCGATCGCTTCGCGGAACTGGCGCAGGAACTGCGTGACGAAGGCCACGATGACGCCACGGTGCGCAAGGTCGTGCGCGCGGTGGGCGGTTCGGGCTTCAACCTCAACCTGTTCCCCAACGTCGCCTGTTCGATGGCGTTCTTCCGCGTGCTTCGCCCGGTCACTGTCGAGGAAACCGAGATCATGCACGTGGCGATCGGGATGGACGGCGGCCCGGCGGCGGGCAACCGCGAGCGTCTGCGGCTGCACGAACACTTCCAGGGCCCGATGGGCTTCGGGACCCCCGACGATGCCGAGGGGTGGGAGCGCGTCCAGCGCGGAGCCCACGCGGGCGAGGACTTGTGGATCATGCTCAACCGCGGCGTCGATGCGCCCGCAGGCGTGGCCGAGCCGGGCCATAACGCGGGCGACGTCAGCGCCGAAACCGGCATGCGCGCTGCCTACCAGCAGTGGAAAAGGATGATGACGGCATGAGCGAGGCGCTGGAAATGACCGCAACGATCACGCTGGCCGAAGCCACGCAGTTCATCTGGGCCGAAGCGGACCTGCTTGACCGGCTGGACTACAAGCCCTGGCTCAAGCTTTGGACCGAAGGCGGCAAGTACATCATCCCGACCGAGCGCGATCCGGCCGACTACGCCGAAGTGCTCAACATCGTCTACGACAACAAGGTGATGCGCGAAGCCCGTGCCAAGCGGCTGCTTTCGGGCTTCTCGATGTCGTCTGCGCCGCCCGCGCGTACGGTGCGCACGGTGTCGCGCTTTGTGGTGACGGCATCGGGGGACGACTTCATCGAACTGCGCGCGGCGCAGATGCTGGCCGAATACAAGTATGGCCACATGCGCTTCCTGCCCGCCGACATGCGTTATCGCATCGTGCGCGCCCCTGACGGCACCCTGCTGCTTGATGAGAAGATCGTCACCCTCATCAATGCCGAGGATTATCAGTTCGGCATCGGATACCTGCTATGAGCAGCGCACGGACCGTTTTGATTACCGGCGGCGCGCAAGGGCTGGGGGCGGCGCTATCCGCCGCCTTCCACCGCGCGGGTTACCGCGTGGGCGTATCCGATATTGACGAAGCGGCGGCGATCGCCTGTGCCGAAGCCCTTGATCCAGCTGGGGAAACGGCGGTCGGCTTCGCGCTCGACGTGCGCGATCAGGCCGCCTTCGAGGCCGCGCGGGACCGGCTCGTCGCGCTATGGGGTTCAGTCGACGCGCTGGTGAACAACGCCGTGGTCACCGTGGCGCGCCCGGTGCTGGAGATCGACCCGGACGAATTCGACCGCGTGGTGCAGGTCAACTTGCGCGGCACGTTCGTAGGTTGCCAGGTCTTCGGGCGCTACTTCAAGGAGCGGGGAGTGGGGCGGATCGTCAACATGGCCTCGCTGGCGGGACAGAACGGCGGCACTGCCACCGGGGCGCACTATGCCGCGTCCAAGGGCGGGATCATCACGCTTACCAAGGTCTTCGCGCGCGATCTTGGTCCGTTCGGGGTTACGGTCAACGCGATTGCGCCGGGGCCGCTCGACAGTCCTGCCGTGCGCGCGCTGGTGCCGCAGGACAAACTGGCGGGCATCGTCGCGGGGATTCCGGTGCAGCGCCTGGGCTCGCTCGATTACGTGGCCGACACGGCCGTGCATCTTGCCGGTGAAAACGCCTTCTTCGCCAATGGCGCCACCTGGGACGTCAACGGCGGGCTGTTCATGCGCTGAGGGCCGCTGCACGATGATAGAAAGCCCGGACTTCCGTGCGGCCATGGCCCGCCTTGGCGCTGCGGTGAACATCATCACCACGGATGGTCCGGGCGGCCGCCACGGGATGACCGCGTCGGCCGTGTGCAGCATCAGTGATACGCCCGCTTCGCTGCTGGTATGCATCAACAAGAGCGCGCGCATGCACGCTCTGGTCGAGGCCAACGGCGTTCTGTGCGTCAATGTGCTGAGCGCCGGGCAAGAGCCCCTTTCGGCACTGTTTGCGGGACATGCGGCAAGTGCGGATGAACGTTTTGCGCAAGGATCGTGGTCGGCCATGGCCAACGGCGCCGCAGCCTTGTCCGGTGCGCTGTGCACATTTGGATGCCGGGTTACCTCGATCCACGAGGTCGGGACGCACAGCATGTTCGTCTGCGCGGTGGAGGAACTGCGCATGCGCGAGGACGGCGATGGGCTGGTCTATTTCGGCCGCGCCTATCACCGCCTGCCGCAGACGGTGACAGGCTAGGCCGGCCTGGGCCAGCCGTCGAGTTATCCCTGCCCGGCCCGGAAGCGGCACAGGTCATGGATCAGGCGCGCCACTGGCATGGCAACGCCTGCCTCTTCGGCCAGATCGAAGACCGACTGGCAGATCGCGCCCAGTTCCAGCGGTGTGCCGCGCCGATAGTCCTGCGCCATCGACGTGTAGAACGGCCCGGCCCGCCCGCCGATCTCAAGCATCTGTTCCAGAGTGAGGCTGGGCTCGATCCCGTGCGCGCGCGCTAGCCGGATGGCCTCTTCGAGCGCCGAGATGACCACCGGCCGCAGCGAGGGTGAATGGAACTGCTGTTCCAGCGTGGCATCGGCAACCACGGACAGCGGATTGGTCGCAAGGTTGAGTGCCACTTTGGCCCAAAGTTCCGGGCGCAGGTCGGACACCGTGCGAACCTCTATCGGGGTGTCCTCGAACAGCGCGGCAACGGTCCCTGTGCCCGCGATTTCCCCGCTTACCGCAGGGCCAAGGATAAGGCGTTCCGCGCCGCGCACGTCGATCGCGCCATCCGCAGCAAGGGCACTTGTAAGGAATACGACTGATCCCACGACGCGCTGCGGGTCGAATGCCGCAGCCAAAGCGCCTTCCGGATCGACCGCCGTAATGGGCGCGGCCGCGTGCGGCTGCCGATACCACCAGGGGATGCCGTTGATCAGCGGCACCAGCAGGGTGCGGGGCCCGACGAGCCTGAGCAGGTCGGGCAAGGCTGCGGGAAGATCGCCGCTCTTGAGCGCGATGAAGACGATATCCTGCACTTCCACATCGCCGGCCGCGCGCGCGTGGACCCTGACGGTGTGGCTGGTCCCATCGGCGCCGCGCATGCGCAGGCCGTTGGCGGCAATGTCCTGCAGACGCGCGCCGCGCGCCACGACTGTCACTTCGTTGCCGGCCAGCGCCAGTCTGGCCGCCACCATCGTCCCGATGGCCCCCGCGCCCATCACGCAAATGCGATGCGCCGCGTTCATCGGTGCCCCGCAACGCATATCTGTTGCAGCAGGTGTGGTAATACAATGTCGGACACGGTGCTTTCCCGGTTGCGAATGGGCTTCAGGCGAGAACTACGCAAAAAGCCGTGCGATGTGTGTGCGTTATCGCGCCGTTCCTCCTGGATTTTGCAACGAGCGTGCATGGTTGCGGCTTGTCGGTGCAAGCGCCCCTCTCGCCTGTCGGCCCGGATCGTTCAGCAATACTCCAGGCTTAGTGCTGTCGTGCTCTTGAGCTGCTGCATGATGATGAAAGTGCGCACATTGTCGACCTCGTTGCCGGCGAAAAGCTTGGAATTGATGAACTCGCTGTAGGATTGCAGGTCCTTGGTATGGACGCGGAGCATGAAGTCGATCTCTCCGGTGGTGTAGTCGCACGATACGATTTCAGGCAGCGTTTCCACTCGCTTGCGAAAGGACTGAACCAGTTCGGCGGCCTGCGATCTCAGCCGCACCGAAACATAGGCCGATATTCCAAGGTTCAGCTTTTCAGGATTGAGGATCGCTGCCGTGCGTTCGATATATCCTTCTTCCCGCAGCCGCTGCAGCCTTCGCGACGATTGAGAGGGTGACAGGTGGATCAGAGTGCTCAATTCGCTGGGGCCAAGGTCGCCGTTGCGTTGCACGAGTTCCAGAATCTTGCGGTCGAAGTGATCGAGGCGGTCCTTGGGCACAATGGAGCTCCTGTTGCGAAAAGAAGATGCGGACTGTGTGCGCATATTGGCGTGATTATGAGCGATCCGTGTGAATTACTGGCCTAAAACGCAGAAAAAGCAAACCGTGCGCAAGCGGTTGAGCGTACAAGGCCCAAAGATTTTGTCGATCAGGGAACGCAATGTTTTTCAGTTGTTTGGATGCGCAGAAGCCCGACCCCTTGTTGTCGCTTATCGAAGCCTTCGCCAGCGACCAGCGGCCGGGCAAGCTGGATCTGTCGGTCGGCGTTTACCGCGACGATCACGGCCGCACGCCGGTCATGCGCGCCGTCAAGCTGGCCGAGGAAAGGCTTGTGCGCGATCAGCCTTCCAAGTCCTATCTTGGTCCCGATGGGGATCGCCGCTTTGCCGAATGCCTTGGCGAACTTGTGCTTGGGCGCGGCCTTTCGGGGCAGGCGCGCGGAATTCAGACGGTGGGCGGCACCGGGGCGCTCAGCATCGCGGCGGGGCTGCTTGGCGCTGGCGGTGTTTCGCGCAAGATCTGGCTGGGGACGCCGACCTGGAGCAATCACTTGCCCTTGTTCGCGGCAGCGGGCCTGCCGGTCCGGACATATTCCCATGTCGACGAACAGGGCGGAGGCTTCGCGCTGGACGCATTCCTTGCAGCGGTGCAGCAGGCCAGTCCCGGTGACGCTTTCCTGTTGCAAGGCTGCGGTCACAATCCGACCGGGATCGATCCCGACATTGCCACGTGGACGAAGATCGGCCGTGCGCTGGCCGACAGGGGGCTGATCCCTCTGATCGACCTCGCCTATCAGGGCTTTGGTGCAGGTGTGGAGGAAGACGCACGCGGCATGCGCGATCTGCTCGGCGTCGTGCCGGAAGCTGTCATCGCGGTGTCGTGCAACAAGACCTTCGGGTTGTATCGCGACAGGGTCGGTGCGCTGCTATGCTATGGAAACGATGCGGCGGGACTGGATCTGGCGATGGCCAACGCCCGTGGCATCGCCCGGTGTTCATACTCCATGCCCCCCGATCACGGTGCAGCCGTGGTACGTACCATCCTTGATGATGCCGGTCTCGCCGCGATATGGCGTGAGGAACTGGACGCCATGCGCAACCGCCTGCGCGCGACGCGCCGGGCTCTTGCGGCCAGTCCCGGTGCCGACGCCCTTGGCCTTGGCGGTGTGGCAGGGCAGGGCGGCATGTTCTGTCTGTTGCCCCTTGATGGCGCGCAGGTGGAGCGCCTGCGTTCGCGCTTTGCCATCTTCGTGGCGCCTGACGGGCGGGTCAATCTGGCTGCCCTGCCGCTGGAGCGCGTCGGCGCATTCACTGAAGCGCTGGCAGACGTTGCGCTGCGGGTCGCTTCATAGTTCAGGGCTACGGCGCAAAGAAAAGGCCGGGAGTGGGGCGCCACTCCCGGCCTTTTTCATTTGTCCGAGTCTTCCTCAGCGCTGGCCTTCGGGCACCGGCGGCGGGGCAGAGGGCGCGGCATCGGTTGCGCCCAGCTGCTTCCAGTTGAGCATGGCGTTGTAAAGCATGCGGAATTCGCCGAAGTTCTGCCAGCGCCAGATCGGGTTCGTGGCGAACATCAGGATGCGGCCGTTGCCCTGCGGCACGTTGATGATCGCCGCCCGGTCCTTTACCGCTTCGGCTTCGCGCATGAAGCCGCTCATCACCCCTGCCTTGCCGCCGGGGAACTGCATCAGCACCTGCCCTTTCAGGCGATCTGGCAGGGCATACAGGGTGTTATCGGCCCAGCGAACCGGCATTTTCGCGTCGGTCATGTCGCCCTGATAGCCGTAGAATATCGGGCTTTCGGGCTTGAGCACCTTCGCCGACACGATCGGGCCGGGCGCGTAGAAGTCCTTCGGCGGGGCGCTGGTGGTGATATCATCGACAAGGCCGAACTGCACCGGCACGGCGCTGGCATTGCCCGTGGTGATCAGCGTGCCGCCTTCTTCGACGAACTTGCGAAGCGCCATCAGACCTTCCAGCCCCATACCGCCGCGGATATCTTCCGAAGAACCAAAGTCACCTGAAAAACGGTACTTTTCCGTTTTGGTATAAGGCAGCGGCTTGCCCTTCATCGGCAGGTCGAAGACGATGTCGCGTGCGGACTTGCCCTGATTGGGAAGGATGATCACGTCGAAATCGGCACGCAGGTTACCCTGCCGCACACGCTCCTTGTAGATCAGGTCATAGTCGATGTCCTGCTGGTCGAAGGCGTATCGCAGCCAGCCCACCTTTTCGGTGGCACCCCATGTGCTGAACACTGCGGTGCGTGGCAGCGTGCTGTCATGGGCGGTGAACGATCCGGATTTGCCAAGGCTCACCGTCTTGAGGCCAAGTTCCTCGACCTGCGGCTTGAGTGTGGCGTAAGCGCTGCCCGGCACCAGGAACGACCCCGCCGGGATCGTCTGGCCGCCGGCCTTCATGGGTGCATCGACAATGCGCACGCCCACGCCTTTCAGGCGATAACGCAGCGTCGCCATGTTGACGGAGCCTTCGTCAAGCACCGCATAGGTCGCTGCGCCCGGACCGCTGATCGATCCGGCCAGCACCGCCTTTGCATAAGGCGTCACCGGTACGTCGAGCACGGCCTTGTCGGTGATTTCGACGATCTTGGTGTGGGTCATCAGACCCATCGTCCATGCAGCGTCGTCGTAAGTCATGAGCTTTTCGTCAGGGTAATTATCCTGCAGACGCAACAGCATCTTGGCAAGGCGCCCATATGGCTGGTTCAGCTTCACCACAAGCGAACCGGCGGGGTAGGAGGCGTCCTTCAGCCTGATCGCCTGGCCTGCCCGGCCGATCTCGATACCCTGCATCTGCAGCACGTCGGTGACGAACTTGAGGCGCGCTTCATCCGCCTGTCCCGCCGGGATGATGTAGGCATAGGGAGCGTCCTTGGTGCCTGCCTCGACCGCGTTGGCGCTCTTCTTGTAGAAGTTTTCAAGGATTACGTTCGGAAAGCGCGATGCCAGATCAAGCGCGGTCAGCACCCCGGTTTCCATGTAGTTGGTATTGTTGCGCATCGACCACATGACTTCCTTATAGGGAGGCAGAGGGCGATACCAGTCACGCTTGGTGTAGTCGCCGCCGCGCACGGAAGACTGCACTTCAGGCGCCACGTGACGCAGCATGGTAGTTGCGCCGGCATTTCCGAAGGTTTCGTACATGCGCAACATGCCGTTGTGGTTCGACGACATGAAGGCAAGGTAGCCGGGGGTCCAGGCATCGACGAAACCGTGCGTCCACACGCCCGGCATGCCGTACTTGGTCATCTGCGCCATCTCGAAGTTCGAGAACCAGGGCAATTCGCCGAAGAGAATGGGGTCCAGATCGGGGTTCTGCGGCGCCTGCCCTGAATAGGTGTACATGAAAGGGACGGATTCATGCAGTTCGTGCATGATCGGCGGATGCCAGTCGAGGTAGAACTTCATCAGTTCGCGGGCACTGACGTCCGAGAAATTGATATCACGGTTATTATCGTGATAAATGTACTTGCCCCAGTACGGAGGTCCGCCGGGTTTGTTCATGTCATCGCGTTCGTCGATAAGGTTGCGATAGTACCAGTCGACGTAACGATCGCGTCCGTCGGCTTCGAGCACCGGCGTAAGTGACACGACGAGGTTTTCGCTGATGGATTTCATCAGCGGGCTGTCTTCCGTCAGCAGACGATAGGCCAGCTCCATCAGCATTTCCGGCGGCCCGGTTTCGGCCGAGTGCAGACCACCCGAGATGTGATAGATCGGCTTGGTCGCGGCGATGATGTCGGCCGCTTCGGCGGCGTTGATCTGGCGCGGATCGGCAAGACGGCCAAGGTTCTGGCGGTAGGTGTCGAGCTTCGCGATGTTGGCCGGCGAGGAGATCATGACGACCACGTTTTCGCGGCCTTCTTCGGATTTACCGATTTCGATGATCTTTACCCGGTCAGGCGCTGCGGCGGCGAGTGCGCGATAATAGCTGATGATCTGTTCGTAGTAGTGCAGCGTGTTCGGCGCGCCGATGTGCTGGCCCAGCACCTGCTTGGGCGACGGGATGGTGGACGAGGCGGGAAGATGATCCACCAACGGGCTCATGAACTCGGGCTTTGTGGTCCAGTTCTTGACGGAACTGGCGAAATCGCCGTCCATTTGCTGCGCGGATGCTGCGCTGCACAACAGGACGGCGGTTGCGGCCGCGGCAAAGCTCTTGGTGATCATCAGTCCTCCTGTTTCGAGACTGCACCGGCTGGAACCCGCTCCGACCAAGGCGTCGCAAGGGTGTCCTTCCGGTGTAGCTGGTATGGTTGCCCGCAGGCATCTTTTCCTTTTGGCTGCCTGGATGCAACAATATTTCTGTTTTTTGCCACAGGCTTGGCTAAACCATCGCGCAATCCTGCGGCAAAAATCGGTTTTCAGGGCATTGTTTTGCCGATGATCGTCATAAAACTGAACGATCGCGCAAGAAAATTCCATCTATCGTTTAAAAAATGTGATTTGGATGCGAATTGCTGCGGCAGTTCCGAAATATTTTGTTGACCTCCCCTCGCTCATATTCCACGCTGATCTGGCCTAAGGACCTGGGGACAGCATTGGGCCAAGCCACCGGAAAAGAGGCGGCATCATGGGGAGCGACCGTCCGGTCCAGCAACACGGGGTCATTGGAAGCTTCGTCAGGTGGCCATCGCAGATAGGGGCGATGGTGGGGAATATTGCGCCCGCGAAACATGGCGGGCGTGGCAACATGAGGGGTTACAGATGTCGAAATCGAAGTTGCGTCCTGCGTGCGGGCGCCGCACTCTTGCGACTGTGCTGCTGTTCGGGACGGCCGGAGTGGCGCCTTTTTCGGCGACCGCTCAGGAAACCGCGGAACAGCCGGTGGGCAACGAGATCGTCGTTACCGCGCTGAAGCGCAGCACGACACTGCAGGAAACCCCTATCTCGATCTCGGCGATTACCGGGGATACGCTGTCGAAGTCCGGCGTGCAGAGCATCGGTGACCTTTCGGCAACTACGCCGGGCCTCAATCTGGTCGACGGCGGCCCTTCGCAGCGCCGCGTCGTGATCCGTGGCATTCAGGGCGCAGGCGAGCCGATGATCGGCACCTACTATGATGAAACCCCGGTCACAGGCATGATCGGGGCCAGCAATGACGCTGGTGGCTCCACGCCGGAACTGCGCCTGTTCGACGTGGAACGGGTCGAAGTTCTGCGCGGTCCGCAGGGCACGCTTTACGGCGCAGGTTCGATGGGCGGCACCTTGCGCATAATCTACAACAAGCCGGTGCTCGACAAGGTCGAGGGCACGGTCGATGCGGGTCTTTCCAACACCGATCATGGCGGCTGGAACTACGAAGGCAGCGCGATGATCAACGTGCCGCTGGCGACCGACAAGGTCGGCGTGCGCGCGGTCGGCTTCTATCGCCGCCAGGACGGCTTCATCGACAATACCGCGCTCGATATCGACAACATCAACGTTCTCAAAAGCTACGGCGGCCGTATCATGCTGCGCATGATGCCGTCCGAACGCTGGACCTTCGACGTTGCCGCCTTCATCAACCGTACCCGGACCGACACCGCCGGGTGGGTTGAGGACGCGGGCAAGTACAAGTCCGATGCCTACACGCGCCAGCCGGTGCGCGACGATGTCGAACTTTACAGCATCACGTCGAATTATGAGTTCGATTTTGCCACGCTGACCGCCTCCGGCTCCTACATGCATCGCGAACTGTCGTCGGTAAGCGACGTTTCCCGGTATATTCGCGGGCAAAGGACTGAAGCGCGCTGCCAGACTCTCGTGGGCGGCGGTTCTCCCTGTAGTGGCACGCAACTTTCAAACTTCTACGATCTGGTGGATTCCCAGTCGACCTCCGCGCTTTATCCGCAGCAGGAGATGGACGCCTGGACCGCCGAACTGCGCCTGAGTTCGAACGGCAACGGCCCGCTGAACTGGACGGTCGGCGGCTACTATTCCGATCGCAACATCTTCGTGCAGAACCCGCAGGTGAACGCAGATCCGACCACGGGCCAGATCATCCGCCCGCTGGAAATAGCCACGATCCGCACGATCGACGACACGCTGACCCAGCTGGCCGGGTTTGGCGAAGTTTCGCTGGATGTGTTCGAGGGCTTCAACCTGACCGCAGGTGCACGGTATTTCCACTATGAAAAGGACATCGTCGGCGAGACGACCGTGCCTTCCATCCTTGTCGGCGCAAGGCTGACGCCGCCCACGCGGGTGGCCTCTTCGGAAAATGGCTGGGTGTTCCGCTTCAACGGTTCGTACAAGATCACGCCTGACATCATGCTCTATGCCGAAGCGGCGCAGGGCTTCCGTCCGGGCGGTGCCAACCAGGTGCTTGGTCTTGATGCCGGACTTACCGCTTACAACTCGGACAGCCTGTGGAACTATGAAGTCGGCCTCAAGACCAGCTTCCTCAACCGCATGGGTACTTTCAACGTCGACGTCTATCGTATCGACTGGAGCGACATGCAGATCACGCTGCGCACGCCCAACGGTGCGTTCTCGTACCTGGGCAATGCGGGCAAGGCGCGCGTTGAGGGTGTCGAGGCCGAACTGGGCCTCTTCCCGATCGACGGTCTCGCCATTCAGGGCAACCTGACGTACATTGATGCGCGACTTACCGAAGACCAGAACACAGGCGTGACCGCCACTTCGGGCCTCGATGGCGATCGCATCCCCTATGTGCCCAAGTGGATGGGCGGCGGTTCAATCCAGTACAGCTGGGCGCTGACCGAAAAGCTGGGGGCGATGGCCCGCGTCGATGGCAGCTACGTCGGCGGTTCCTGGTCCGACTTCCGCCACACTTACGTCTATGCGCGTGAAGTGGACGGTTACGCGCTGGTCAATGCCCGCGTCGGCATCGAAGGGCCGGACAAGGCTTGGGGCGCTTACCTGTTCGCCACCAATCTGTTCAACGCCACCGCTATCACCCGCGCCAGCTCAAGCGCAATCGCCGTCGGCCGTACGCTGGTGAACAGCGCCACGCCGCGCACGATCGGCATCAACGTGCGCCACAGCTTCTGACGCCGTACCGGCCCTTCCCGCATTTACGGCTCGCATTTACGGATAGATACAATGAATGTTTCGATGTTGACCAAGTCCCTGCCGCTGGCGATCGCCATGCTATGCGGCGCATCCGGCACGGCCATGGCGCGCGATGTCGTGATCCACGCCGGACAGCTTTTCGACGGAACCGGAAGTGCGATGCGTTCCAAGGTTTCGGTGGTGATCCATGATGACAGGATCGTCGCGGTTGAGGACGGCTTCGTCACGCGTGACGGCGCAGAGGTTGTCGACCTTTCAGGCAAGACGGTGCTGCCGGGCCTGATCGATACGCATGATCACATCACGATGGGCTACAGCGGCAAGAACCCGGTAGCGGAGCGGGCGCAGGAAAGCTCGATCGATAACGCATACGGCGCGGTCGGCTATGCGAAGGCGACGCTGGATGCGGGCTTCACCACGATCCGCGACGTTGGCGCCGAAACGAAGGTTATCGTCGGGCTCAAGAAGGCGATCGCCGCAGGCAAGTTGCCGGGGCCGCGCATCTGGGCGGCAGGCTACCCCCTCGGTCCGACCGGCGGCCATGGCGATCCGCAGAACGGGATGAGCCCGGAACTGGACTTTCATTCCGAAGGCCGCGTGATCGATGGAGCGGATGAAGCCTCAAGGGTCGTGCGTGGAATGCGGCGCGATGGTGTTGACCTGATCAAGATCATGCCCAGCGGCGGCGTCCTGTCGATCGGTGACGATCCCAATCATCAGACCATGACCGACGAGGAAATCCGCGCCGTCGTCGATACCGCGCACGGGCTGGGCATCAAGGTTGCCGCACACGCGCACGGCAAGGCGGCCATCCTTCATGCCTCCGAAATGGGCGTGGATTCGATCGAGCATGGTTCGTTCGGGGATGCGGAAACCGATCGTGCGATGAAGGCGCATGGTACGTATCTGGTGCCGACGCTGCTGGTAGCCGATACCGTCGTGCAGATCGCCAAGACGCATCCCGAAACGCTCAATCCATCGTCCGCGGCCAAGGCGCTTGAAGTCGGGCCGATCGTGATGCGCAACCTGAACCGGGCCTATAAGGCCGGCGTGAAGATTGCCTTCGGCACCGATCAGGGGCTTTCCCCGCATGGCCAGAACGCGAAGGAATTCGCGCTGATGGTAAAGGCGGGGATGACCCCGCTCGATGCGATCAGGGCGGCTACGGTCAATGCCGCAGACCTGCTTGGCGCCAGCGATCAGGTGGGATCGATCCAGCCCGGCCGCTACGCCGATCTCATTGCCGTGGCAGGCAATCCGCTGGAAGACGTGACGCGGCTTGAGCATGTCGATTTCGTGATGAAGGGCGGTGCGATCGTTCGCTGACCCGGACCGGGCTCTCTCAACTTCCTTGGCGAATGGGGCAGGCGTGATCAGGTGATATTCATGCGCAGCGCGTAGGCTTTTGCCTTCCAGCGAAGGAATCATCATGCTGATCCGCAATGCACCTGATCTCAAGGACTGCGACGTCACCGATCAGGGCCTATACCTCGCCCGCCGGCAGTTCATTGCCGGCGCGGCGGGGCTTGGTCTTGCCGCTTGCGGCGGAGCCAGCCCGGCTTCCGCCGCTCCGCTGAAATACAGTCCGAACCGCATGTCGATCGATGAAAACAAGACGCCGCTCGATGACGTGACTGGTTACAACAACTTCTACGAATTCGGCACGGGCAAGGAAGACCCGGCGGCCTATGCGAAAATGATGCGCTCGCGGCCATGGACCATAACGGTTGATGGCCTGTGCGATCGACCGGGGAGTGTCGATATCGACGAACTCATCCGGCGTTTTCCGCTGGAGGAACGCATCTATCGCATGCGCTGCGTAGAGGCATGGTCCATGGTCATCCCGTGGGTTGGCTTTCCGCTTGCCAGTCTCATCAAATCGGTGGGGCCGAAAAGCAGCGCGAAGTACGTGGCGTTCGAGACGCTGCGCGATCCGCGCCAGATGCCGGGGCAGCGAAGCGCGGTGATCCAGTGGCCCTATCGCGAAGGACTGCGGCTGGACGAAGCGATGAACCCGCTTACTCTGCTGGCTGTCGGGCTTTACGGGCAGACATTGCCCAATCAGAACGGCGCTCCGATCCGGTTGGTGGTGCCATGGAAGTACGGGTTCAAGGGCATCAAGTCGATCGTGCGGATTCGCCTGACCGACCGCCGCCCGCAGACCAGCTGGCAGATGCTGGCGCCGGGTGAATATGGCTTCTACGGCAATGTGAACCCGGCGGTCGACCATCCCCGCTGGTCGCAGGCCAAGGAGCGTCGGATCGGTGAATTCTTCCGCCGCAAGACCCTGCCTTTCAACGGTTACGGCGAGCAGGTGGCGCACCTTTACCGCGGGCTCGATCCGCGCAAGCTCTACTGATGGCACGCGCAAATGCCGCGAGGCTGGAGTCGCCGGCGGTGTGGGCGCTGTGCGCGGCGCCGTTGCTGCTGATCTTCTATTGGGGCTTCACCAGCCAGCTGACCGCAAACCCGGTTGAATTCGTGCTGCGCGATCTTGGGCTCTGGGGCCTCAGGTTCCTGTGCCTGACGCTGGCGGTGACGTTGCTGGCCAAGTACGCGAACCTACCGTGGCTGATGCGTTATCGGCGGCGTATCGGGTTATGGGCCTTCGCTTATGTCGCCCTGCATCTGACGGTCTATCTCGGGGCCGCGCATGAGTTTGACTGGGCGGAAATCGGCGCCGACATTGCCAAGCGCCCCTACATCACTATTGGCATGGCCGCGTTCGCCTTGCTGATCCCCCTGGCCGTGACCTCTGCCGCTGCGGTGCGCCGTCGCATGAAGCCTCGGTCCTGGCGGGCGCTGCATCGGCTGGTCTACGTCATCGCGATCATGGGTGTGGCGCATTACTTCCTGCTGGTGAAAGCCGATATCAGAAGTCCGTTGCTGTACGCGGCAATCGTGGCGACGCTGCTGGGTGCGCGCCTTGTGGCTTCTGCCCGCCCCCGAAAGGCGCGAGCGGCGGGGTAGCGCTTTCGGCGCCAGCCCGGCCGCTCGCCGTTTTGCGCTTACTGGTCGCGCTTCCAGCCGAAAGCGGAAAGCATGATGTCGAACAGGCGGGTGTTCGGCATGAAGCCGTGGACTTTGTCGGCTCCGGGACCAGATGCGGCCACGATCACTTCCTCGCCGGTGTGACCGTCCTGAACCGAGATGACGCCGTTAGATTCGTTCGTCGTGCCGGGCTTGGCGGCTTCGGCATCGTACTGCTGCAGCAGCGGGGAGCCGCGTTCACCGCCGCCCATGCGCAGGCCGAAACTGTGGTCTGCGGTGAACAGGATCAGGGTGTCCTTGCCGGCGATTTCGTGCACCCGGCGAATCATGTCGTCCATCTCGACGACATGGCGCAGACCCTTCTTCGGATCGTCGGTATGCATGTCCCATTCCACCATCAGGAAGTAGCCCTTGGGGTTCTTCGCAAGCTGGGCGATGGTTGCTTCAACCGCAGGAATGGGTGCGAAATCGCTGTCACGCAGAACCGCGACGCGAGCGGCGTCACGCACGATGGCGGGGTCTTCACCAAAGCGGTATCCGGCAGTGGCGAAGGCTTTTTCGGCAGTCGTCTGGCGCGCGGCAAACGAAGTCACCGCATCGGCGCGCCCCTTGCCGATCAGGATGTCGACACCGTCGCCGAAGCGGGGCTTGAGCATTTGCTGGAAGATGGAATCCTTGTCCTTGCGTGCGGCTACGTGCGCGTAAGTCGCCGCAGGCGTTGCGTCCCAGATCTTCATGTTGGTCATGACGCCGGTGGAAAGGCCCCTCTGCTCTGCATATTCGAGCAGCGTCTTGACCGGGGACACGGCGCCGTTCGGGCCGGAAGGAATGGCGGAAACCATGGCATTGTTGGTCTTGTGGCCGGTCATGATCGCGGTCATCCCGGCGCCTGAATCCGTCACCCAGCGGTTTGCCGAGGACGTGTCGGAAAGGGCCACGTAGGGCATCGTGTGGATGTACAGAGATTGCGGCTTGTCGTGGGCCAGAATGCCGCCGGCGTTGAGCGTGGGCAGTCCGCCGGCGTCGCCGAGGAAGATGATCACGTTGCGCGCTTCCTGCGCCTGCACGATGCCCGCCGTTCCGCTCAAGAGCGCAGCCGCCGCTGTGGCCAGTGCCTTTATGGAGTTACGCATTTTCAGGGTGTCCTTCATGATGTGCGGAGGTCGTCGATACCGCCAATGCGGCGGTCGGGGTGCGCAGGCGGCGGTGCCTTTCCCATGAAGGAGGCACCGCCGCCTGTGCTCATGGTCAGAAGTTCAGGCGCACGCCGGCAAGATAGCGGCGACCGAAGGTTTCGTGCTCGATCTGGTGCTGGACGTTACCCTGATAACGGATACCCGGTTCGTTGGTCAGGTTGTTGGCATCCAAGTACAGCTGCAGGTTCTCGTTGATCGAGTAGCGCATCGAGAAGTCGAGGCGCGCAACGTTGGCCCAGTAGGCGTCACCCAGGATGTCGCCCGAACCGATCGAATCCAGGTATGCCTTCTGCCACTGGTAGCTGACCCGCGCCGAAAAACCGTAGCGTTCATAGTAGCCCGAAATGTTGTAGATCAGCGGCGAGGCGCCCGGCAGGTCGGTAGTGCGCCCGTCCGGCGTGGTCGCCTTGGAATCGTTGAGCGTCAGGTTCGCCTGAAGTCCGAAGCCCTGCGCCCAGTCCGGCAGGCCGGCCGAGCGGGCAAGCCCTTCGAGCGGCTGGGAAAAGGCGAACTCGATGCCCTTGATATGCCCGCTGCCGCCGTTGGCGACCGTGGAATAACGGTAGTCCGAACGATCGATGCCGTCAGAGTTGAGCACGTCCGATCCGAACGTGGTCAGTTCGACGTCGTACAGGATATCGTCCAGCTTCTTGTAATATGCGCCCACCGAGAAGAACCCGCGTGAAGGCATGTACCATTCGAAGTACACGTCGACGCCCTTGGCCCGTTCGGGCCGCGCATCCGGGTTGCCGCCCGAAACCACCTGGTCCACGTCATCGTAGGAGAAGTTGGGGCGCAGCTGGTCGTAATCGGGGCGAGCCGCGCCGGTATTGCCCGATACGCGCAGCTTCATGTCCCGGTTGATGTCCCAATTGATGTGAACGCTGGGGTAGATCGACGTGAAGCTGCTGGAGACATGCGTGGGCGCCCAGGCATCGTCGATCATGGACAGCGCCGATCCCGCGTTGGTCACCTTTTCGACGCGCGCGCCGTAGACGATGTTGCCCCAGTCGAAGTAGGTGGTGCCCATCAGGTAGCCGGCGATGACTTCTTCGCTGACACGGTAGTTGTTCTCTTCGCTGGTGCCTTCCTGCACTTGTGCCGCGCCTGCCGCCAGATAGCTGTCGAACAGCGCTTCGCCCTTGTCGCTGGAGAAGTACTTGAAGCCGTAGCCCAGCGGCAGCTTGCCCTTGTAGGGGGTGTCGATGCTGATGTCGGCTTGGGTCGGGTTGCTCAGACCGGCAGCGGCGAGCGTGGCGGGCGTCACTTCCAGAACGGTGCGGCGCGAAGTCTTGGTGCGCTTGTCGTATTCGCCGCCGAACTGGAACACCGTTTCGGCGCCGAACAGGTCCATCGTGTGCTCGATATCAAGCTTGCCGGTATAGGCGTTGGTCCGGTCCAGCTGCCGGTTGCGCGTCATCGTCAGGAAGTTCAGCTCGGTCGGTGAGATGTAGGGGCGCGCTGCCCCGGCGCTGTACGTGCCGTCCGCGTTGCGCACGGTGTCGTAAAGCTGGACTTTGGCAAGGTTCGGGTCGGTGAAATCATATACCAGTGTCGGCCGCGAGGTGAAGTCGCCGGGGCTTGCCCACGATGACTGGAACGGAGGCTTGCTGCGATCGTCTGCGCGGGTGTAGTTCGCGCGCCACCTGATCTTCCAGCCGTCCATTTCATGTTCGCCGGCCAGCGTGTTGGTGAAGATGCTCTGACGCGACGAATTGGAATTGAGCGTGCTTTCGATCTCGGCGCCGTAAAGTGTGCCCTGCATTGGTGTGTTGCCGGTGCGGATATCGGCGTAGCCGGTGGTGGTGCCCACGGTGCTACTGCCGGTCTTCTTGGCGTCCTGATCAAGATCGAAGACCCAGGCATTGCGCAGTTCGTCGTCGCGGAACTGGCTGTAGATCGTGCTCAGGAACACTTTGTTGGCGCTGTCCGGGCGCCATTCCAGGCGGCCGGAATATGACGTGTTGCTGCGCTTCAGGCGATAGAGCTTGTTCTGGGTCTTGGATGCCCAGATGCGGTTTTCGCCGCCTTCTTCCTGATCCTCGGGCGAGACTTCCCAGCTGTTCTCGAAGTTATCCGTCACCATGTCCCGTTCGTAACGCGACGCGCCGATCAGGATGCCAAGGGTGTCATTGGCAAAGCGGTCCGAAAGGAAGCCGCTGAGGTTGTACTGCTTGCCCTGGCCCAGATCGTTGTAGCCATAGCCACCGTCAAGCGCGCCCTTGAATCCGGGGTAGTCGAACGGGCTGCGGGTGACGATGTTGATGTTGCCCGCCACGGTTTCGCCCGGCATGTCGGCGGTAACGGCCTTGCGGATCACCGTCTGGCTGGCGATCGACGAGGGGATCGTATCGAACCGCGTTTCGCGACCCGCAGGGCTGATCACGTTCACGCCGTCGAACGCCATCGTCGTCCAGCTGGCCGGAGAGCCGCGAAGGCTGATGTAGCGCTCCTGCCCCTGATCGCGGCCGACGCTGACGCCCGGCAGGCGGCTGACGGCAGCGGCGATGTTCTGGTCGGGGAAGCGGCCGACACTGTCCGCTGCGATGACGTCGACAAGCGAGGTGGAGGAGCGCTTGAGCTGCAGCGCGGCTTCTTCGGATTCGGCGATCGGGCGGCTGCCGCTGACGACGATGTCTCCTGCCTGATCGGTGGCACGCGGGCGCAGCGCGATCCGCAGGTCCGCAGAGCCGGCGCTGCCGACGTCGACGGACTGGTGGCCGGTTTCAAAGCCTATGTAGGAGATGCTCAGTCGCTGCGTACCGGCGGGAACGCGCTGCAGGGTAAAGCGACCGTCGTTGTCGGTGACCGATACGATGTCCGAACCTTCGACCCGCACTTCGGCGCCGCGCAGGAAATCGCCCGAAGCGTTCAGCACGGTGCCGGAAACACGGCCCTCGGCGCGGGCCCCTGCCGTCGATTGGGCCTGTGCTGGAGAGCAGGCGATGGAAACACTCGATACGGCAACTGCCGCCATGGCGGAACGAAGGTAGAGACTGGACTTCGAGATATTCGAGAACATCGACATGATAGAGCGCCCCCAATTTGCAACCTTGCGATTGCAAATCCGAATTTTGATCATGACGAACGAAGCTCTCGCGCCTGCCATGCGGGCATGCGCAAACGCGCTGCGAAATCCGTCATCGGGATTGCGCAATTCATTGCACTGCAACAAGATTATCGTTCGCCGCGGGTGCCCCTAGGCACGCGTGCTTACGGTTCCGTGACAGAGCGGCAGATTGGGAAGATTTAATAATCCGCCGGGAAATGGCGGGCGCATGATGGCGGTGTCAGTCGGCAGCGGCGAATGTCAGTGCCATTCCGATCGCAACGACACCCAGTACCCTGAGAAGCATCTTGCCGTAAGGTGTAAGGCCCAGATTCGGTATCATGCTGATCGCCACCGTGGCAATTCCCAGGATGCTCAACAGAACCGTGCAGGGCGAAAACGATCCGAATGCCATGAAGGCAAGCTGTCACAACGCCGTCACGGGTTCAACCGTAGCGCCACAAAACAGTTCGACTGGTGGACAGTTTGAAGAATGGCAGGCGCGCGTGCGAACGCGCAGCTTTGCCGCTTCGCTTCTTTAGGGATTTTCCCGGAAACAGGCTGTGGCGGGCAGGGGTGATGGACAGGGACAAAGTAACCCGTTAGCGACGGGCCAAGGGGGCGATCTGTTTATGAAGACTGCATTTGTCGCAGTCGCGCTGGCGGGCACGGCGGTGGCGGCGCATGGCCAGGATACGGGCCAGGATACGGGCCAGGATATGGGCCAGTATCCCGCGCCGTCGGCAAGCGCGGCGAAGACGACGCTGTCCGCCGCTCAGGTGTTCGCGCTGGCGGATAAAGCGCGCGCCAATCGTGATTGGGCGACCGCCGAAGCTGCCTATCGTGCGCTGCAGTCCGATCCCGATCCCGAACTGCGGACGGAGGCGCGCTTTCGGCTTGGTCAGATGCTGGCCGATGACCTCCATCGCTATACCGACGCCGCGTTGGAATTCCGCCGCATCCTGGATGAAAAGCCCGGCGTGGCCTCCGTGCGGCTGGAACTGGCACGGGTGCTGGCAATGAGCGGGAACATGCGGGCGGCAGAGCGGGAATTGCGTGCTGCACAGGCGGCTGGGCTGCCGCCGCAAGTGGAACGTCTGGTCCGCTTCTATGCCAACGCGCTCAATGCCCGCAAGGCGTTTGGCGGATCTATCGAAGTCGCGCTGGCTCCGGACAGCAACATCAACCGTGCCACCCGTTCGGATACGCTGGGCACGGTGATCGGCGATTTCACGCTGGATGAGGACGCCAGGGCAAAGTCGGGGCTGGGGCTGGACTTGCGCGGACAGGCGTACTGGCGCGAAGGGCTGGACCCCGGCACCGACCTGATCGTGCGCCTGTCGACGGGGGGAACCTTCTATCGCGATGCGGCCTTCAACGATATTTCCGCAAGCCTGCAGGCTGGTCCGCAATATGTATCCGGCGCGGATCGGATCACCCTGTCGGCCGGCCCTACCTGGCGCTGGTACGGCAAGGCTATTTATACCAAGGGCTACGGAGGCACTGCGACCTTGCAGCATCCGGTGGGCAAGCGGGGGCAGTTGCGGCTCGACGGTTCGATCCAGCATCAGGACAACCGCCGCAACGCCATGCAGACGGCGGACGATTTCACCCTCAGCGCCACGCTTGACCGCGCTTTTAGCGCCAGACTGGGCGGAGGCATCAGCACATTTGCCTTTCGCGAGAAGGCGCGTGATCCGGGCTACTCCTTCGCCAGCGGGGGGCTGAGTGCCTACGCGTTTCGCGAAGTAGGCCGCACCACGTTCGTCGGCACGCTGGGTTACAGCCACCTTGAAGCGGATGAGCGGCTGTTCCTCTACCCGCGCCGTCGCATCGAAGATCGCTTCAACGCCAGTCTGGCCGCCACGCTGCGCGCGCTGCATGTCGGCGCTTTCGCGCCGTTGGTGCGGGTCAAGTGGGAGCGCAACCGCTCCTCGATCGAGATTTACGACTACCGGCGCGTATCTGCCGAGATCGGGGTCAGTTCGGCATTCTGATCGGGCCGAAGGCCGCCTCTATCCCGAAGAGGCGGCCTGTTATCTGCCCGTCGACGTCTTGTACTGCGATGCAGCGCAAGCTCAGGGCTGCGTATCCTTGGAATAGAGCGGCGCAGCCAGCCTGGCCAGATCCTCCGGCGGCACCTTGGATGCGGCGCGATCGTAAGTTAGCAGCCCGTTGATCTCATCCTCCACGTCGGTCGTCTGCGTATAGACGGCGGCGCTGAGACCGCGTTCCCGTGCCTGCCTGACGATCTCGTTGAACTTGAGCTTGTACCGGGCGAGGTAGTCGGCGGCATCGGTGGCGGACTGGTAGCCCCAGTTGCGCTCGCCGGGGCGCCACAAGTGCTTGCGCATCGGCAGGCCGATGCCGCCGTATTCGCCGATGACCACCGCGCGGGCGGAATCCCGGCTGGGGGCATTGGGGACTTCCTCGTAAGTGTGGATATCAAGCAGGTCCGAGGCGCCGGCAGCAACGTCCAGCCAGCCGCTGTCGGCGTTCACCAGCCTGCTGGAATCCATGCTCTTGACGAAGCCGGCCAGCGTTCGGCTATCGTACTGGCCCCAGCCTTCGTTATCTACCACCCACGTCACGATCGACGGGAAGGCGCGCAAGTGCCCGATCATGCGGGAAAGTTCCAGCTGCTGCTGCGCCATCGCCTCGCTGGTGAAGATCGCCTGAGACTGGCTGGCGCCGACAACGAACTGGCCTTCCAGCCCTGCCGTGGGCATGTCTTGCCACACCAGTATGCCCAGGCGGTCAGCATCGGCGTAATACTGCGCGGGCTCTACCTTGATGTGCTTGCGCAGCATGTTGAACCCGGCCTTCTTGAGCCAGACGATATCGCTGCGCATCGCCTCTTCGGAAGGCGGCGTCAGCAGGCCATCGGGCCACCAGCCCTGATCAAGAACGCCGTTCTGGAACAGCGGCTTGTTGTTGAGCAGCATGACCGGCTGCCCTTCGACGCGCCCCTTGCCGATCGATATCTTGCGCATGGCGAAATAGGACTGGACCGTATCGCGGGCCGCACCGGCCGGTGGCAGTGCGGCATAGGCCTGTTCTTCCTGCGCGGTGAAACGGATCTTGCGGCGCGCGGCTTTCGGCTCCTTTCCGTCCCCGCCCAATGGCGGCTGCACCGTGATCAGTTCGGCGGTAAGATCGTAGAGGTAAGGGTCATCCGGCGACCACAGATGCGCGTTGGGGATGTCCAGAACCGCGTGGCGCCCCGCGCGCACGACGGTGGATGCGATCACCGTCTTGCCTGCCCTTGCGGTAAGGCGGATGGCGTCGCTGTCCTGCGTTTCCCCGCTCATCGCCACTTCGACGTCGAGGCGCCCCTGATCGATGTCGGGAACGGCGCGGACTTCCGCGATATGGAGGCGGGGCACCGGCTCAAGCCATACGGTCTGCCAGATCCCGCTGACGGGCGTGTACCAGATCCCGTGGGGCGTCAGCGATTGCTTGCCGCGGGGTTGGCTGCCGGTCGACGTGGGATCGGCAACGCGCACTTCCAGCGTGTTGTCTCCCGCTTTCAGATAGCGCGTCACGTCGAATGCGAACGGGGTGAAACCACCCTTGTGCGAACCGACCAGCGCACCGTTCACCCATACGTCGGCCTCATGGTCGACAGCGCCGAAGTGAAGCAGAACGTTCTGCCCGTTCCAGCCCGAAGGGATCGCAAAATTGCGCTTGTACCACAGCCTGTCTTCCGGCAGCAGCGCCTTGCGGACGCCCGAAAGCTTGGATTCCACGGCGAAGGGAACAAGGATCTTGCCGTCCATGGCCGAAGGCTTGCCCGCCGCATCGCTGGCGATGGCATAATCCCACTCTCCGTTGAGATTCTGCCATTGTGCACGCACCATCTGCGGGCGCGGATAGCTGCGCCATGCGTTTTGCGCGGTAACCGATCGGCCCCAGCTGGTGGTAAGCTCAGTCGGGTAGACCACCGGCCCGTTCTGATCGAGGTCGCCCTGGATCGTCTGGCCGATCGCGGGCATTGCACAAGTCCCGGAGAGTAGCAGGAGTGAGGCGACAAGCCTGAGATTGCGCACGTGGTTTTTCCTTCTGGATGCGGATTGATGGGAAAGGGGAAACTCGGCGGACGGATCAGCGGGCGATGGTTTCCGGCGGGGCCATGTAGGATTTGCGCAGCCCACCCAGATCGAGCACGATGGAATCCATCACGAGGCCAGGGTCCATCGCAAAGATGCGCAGGCTGTGTGCACCCGGCTTGTCCAGCTGCCACTCGGTCGTCGTCACCGTGGTTGCCCGCTGGACGGCGTCGTCCCAGTCCTTGTTGGCTTCGATGTCCACCACCTTTGCGGGCGCACCATCGATCGACACGGCATAGCGAAGCTTGTGTTCGCCGTTCAGCGGGAACGTAGGCACGAAGCCCAGACGCAGCCGCGCTGCGCCGCTGCCCTGCGTGATGAAGCGATATTCCGCATAAGGGGCAGAGGCGGCGTCATTGCTGCTGGCGGTTCCGGCCCCGCTTTCAAGAGCATGGCCGCTGCGGCCCAGTCCGGGGACATGACGCCACCCGCTGCCACCACGGTTGTATAGCTTGGAATAGTGATGAGGCTCGATCGCCACGATCGCGTTGTCCTCCACCAGAGTACCGGCGCGCGCCGTCATGGGATCGGCGGTCAGGGATACCATCTGTTGCGATCCCATTCCCGCCACAGTGACGTTGCCTTCGGCACGTTGTCCACCCAGGCGGCCCCAGTCTATCGAGATCCACAGCCTCACGTCGCCGCCGGGGCGCACGTCGGAGCGATCGACGCGGATCCAGGGCTCCGACGCTGTGACGGTGAAATCCAGTGCCTGCGCGCCGGTTGAGAACACGTCGATGAAATGGCGCTGGTCAGTCGCGCGCACGAAAGTGGGCAGTCGGTCGCGCGGCGCGTTGTCGTTGCGCCAGGGCTTCATGCGGAGCCCGTAATCGGCTTGCGGGGTCGCGGGTGAGGACACCAGCGCATCGACTGAGCCTTCAACGGCGACGCCAAGCCCCGAAGCTTCGGCAGGCTGCACCCTGCCGACGGGCGGAGCGCTGAAGACCGATTGATAGCGCGGGGCGTCGTCCATGAAACGGGTCCACTTCCCGTCGCCGATCGCGTTGTAGGTGGCCGTGGCGGCCTTGACGTCGCGGAAGGCCGCGATGGCTGCGTCCGCCTGCAGGTTCGCGCTGGCGCGTCCCTGCCAAGCGTAGAGGAAACTGCGGTCCGCGCGCAGGATCTTCTCGTTCATTTTTGCTGCGCCGTGGATTGGATATTGCACCAGCTGGAAAAATCCGTCGCGCAGGTTCTCGGGCAGGGCGTCGGCAATGCGGGATGCCTGCGCATCAAGCGCGAGATAGCCGCGCATCCGGCGCTCCGCCTCGTCTCCGTAGGCAACCGGTGACATGTCGGTGCCCTCTATGCCGAGTTCCTCGTCGTTGTATCCCATGTGCTCGGGCTTTCGCGCGTAGCTCAGACGATAATATTCGCCGAGCAGCGTGGCCACCGCATCGGCCTGTTCCTTGCCGAATGTCCGCGTGGCCCATTGCCTGAGCCAGTCGTGTTGGGTCAGCTTGCTGGTGCCGTCGAAATCGTAGGCAAGATCCAGAAAGTATTCGGTGCCCTTTTCGCCGGGCTTGATGTCACCCACGTTGAGCATCCACATCGCGCGCGCATTCGTGGCATAGGCCTTGCGCATTTCTTCGCCGATCAGCGCGGGGGGCGTGCTGTCCAGCCAGAGGTAGTCGTTGGGCTTGCCCCAGTAGGAGATGTGATAATAGACGCCCCCGCCACCGGCGCGCTTCTGCTCGGCGTCGGTGGACAGTTGCCGGATATAGCCGTGATTGTCGTCCACCCAGCCCAGAATGGCATCCTGCGGCACTTTCATGCCCTTGCGGTAAACGTCCAGCACTTCCTTGTAGGGCACGAAGACCTGCGGCACGGTGGCGGGATCGCGGTTCAGTTCGTTGCGGAAAAGCTGCCGCTGGTCGGCGACCACCTTCTCCAGCAGCGCCACGCCGTCCGCTTCATGACCGGCAACGATCGCGCTGTCATGCAGGCCGCGCATGCCGATGGTATAGAGGTTTTCGTAATTCCCGTTGGCTTTTACCCGTTCGCGCCAGTATTCCAGCACGGCAGGCCCGTTGGTGTCATAATTGTATTCGCCCCGCTGTGTGTGGTTCCATTCTCCCACGTTGTTGCGAAGCATCGGTTCCGCGTGACTGGCACCCATGACGATCGCATAGTCGTCCGCGACCTTTGCGTTGCGCGCGTCGAGGTTGAACGCCACCGTAACCTTGTGCATCGCCGGCCACAGCAGGTTGCCGCGAAGACGCAGCAGAAGCTCGCAGACGCGGGCGTAAGTGTCGGGGCCGATCGTTCCGGTCGGGTCGTGCTCTTCAGCCCATGGCCGGATCGACCAGTCTTCGTCGTTGATGAAGAATCCGCGATACTTCACGGAAGGAGACTTGTGTTCGATCCGGTCTATGGGCAGCGTGATCGTATCCTGATGCGCCGGCTTGAGGTCTGCCCACCATGTCCAGGGTGATACCCCGATCATGCGTGAGAGTTCGAAGATGCCATAAGCGGTGCCGCGCCGATCCGCTCCGACAACCACCAGCGCGCGGCCAACGCCGGAAATTCCCCCTTTGATATCTGCGATCACATATCCTTCGGGCTGTTGCCGGAGGGCAGTGGCGGAGAGCTTCCCCTGTGCCACCAGTTGATCGATGACGGCCGACTGGCCAAGCGTGCCCGCGATAATGGCAACATCACCGGCGGGCGTGGTTGTACGGACCCCCGGAAGAACCCCGCTGACAGCCTCCACGTCTTTCGCGAAGGCTTTCGCGGCGATGGTAACGACGGCGGCGTCGTTGCCGTCGACATAGATCGTCGGCGTTCGCCCTGCCGCTACCAGCGGGAACCCGGCAGCCGTCCGCGCCTGCGCAACGGGTGCGACGAGGGCGGGCAGGCCCACACCGAGGCCGATCAAGGACACCCCGATCAGATACCCGCCCAATGTTGCGTGCGCCTTCATCAAATCTTCCCCTAATATCACTTGCTTGCGCCGGTCCGGCCTTCGAGCGTCAGAAGCCTACGCGCACCCCGGCCATCAGGATGCGGCCGGTGGTCTGGTAGCGTTCGGGCAGGCCATTGCTTTCATTCACGTAGGCATCGTCCGCCTGATCGGTCAGGTTGAGACCCTCCAGCGTCACCGCAAGGGCGGGCGTCACCTGGTATTGCGCCGACATGTCCAGGTTCAGCGTGCTGTCGCGGCCCGATAGTATGTTGCCATAGACCCCCGTGCCTTCGTTGTACGGTCCGCGATACGCCAGAGATCCGCGCAGGCTGAACTTGCTGTCTTCGTAATAGAGCGTGGCGTTATAGGACCACTTGGAAGACCCGAGGAACGACGTATCCACGGTGCCGGGGACAAGGGCAGGGAAGCTTGCCGCATTGGGGTCCGTGGCAGGGCTGAACACGCTGTAGGTGAAATCGGAATCGAGGTATGTCGCATTGCCGACGAAGCCGGTCTTCGAAAGCGGTCCGGGCAGGAACGTGAACGGCAGTTGCAGCCCCAGTTCCACGCCGCGCAAGGTGCCGCCCGGTCCGTTGACGGGCTGGCTGATAGACCAGGGGCGCCCTTCCAGATCGGTACCGGCCGGGGAGTTGGGGCGGATCAGAGACGTCGGCAACCCGGTTGATGCGTAAGTGCCGATGCGGGTTTCTCCGATCGGGAAGCTCGTCACCTTCTTGGCGAACAGCCCCACCGAGACGAGCGCGCCCGGTGCAAAGTACCATTCCGCGGCAATGTCGAAAGTCGTGGCGCGGGTCGGGTCGAGGTTTGGGTTGCCGAAGTTCACGCGATAATCGAAGTCGTCGAGGCTGCCGCCCGGCGTCAGGTCGCCCAGCGAGGGGCGCTTCATGACCTTCGCGATCGCACCGCGCAGCACGAGGCTTTCGGTCGGGAACAGGGCGACGTTGAACGAAGGCAGGAAATCGTCATAGGAACGGGAAACGGACACCGGCTGGCCGGCATTGATACCGCGCGAATGCTGCTGGGTGCGGACGTAACGCATCCCGGCGTTGGCCGCATAGCGCAGGCCGAACAGTTCGCTTTCGACATTGAACTGGAAGTACCCGGTCGTGGTCTTTTCCACCACACCGCGATCGGCGTTTGCGTTGGGGACGATGGGACGGTCATAGAAATTCAGTTCGTCGACGACGGCGCCTACGTCGGGCATCACGAAGGATGACGTGTTGCCGGTGGCGCCGGATCGGGGCAGGTCCCAGACATAGGCCAGCGAATCCGTCAGTTGATAGCCGGTCTGGCCCGGTGCACAGCCATAGGCCGCGCAGTACGTGCTTGAACGTCCGCCCTGCGTGCCGGAAAAGCCGAAGCGCCGCAGGGCGCCGCCGACCAGCAAGGTCACGTCGTCAGTCAGTTTCCACTCGGTATCAAGCTTCACCGTGCGGAATGTGTTGGTGGTGTACTGTTCGTCGTCGCGAATTTCAGTGACGACGTAATCTTCCGGATTTGTCGAATGGTCCGCGATCACCAGCGAAGGCGATTTGAGGTCGGTGAAGTCGTAAGTGTAGTTGCCGCGGGTCTTGCGATCAATGATCACCGTCGTCTGGTGCGGAGCCTTGCCGGTGGATTTCGAGAGCCCGCCGAACAGCGTCGCCTTGAAGCGGTCGGTGATTTCCTGCTCCAGCTTCGCCCCGATCTGGTAGAACTCCGTGGAAGACTGGTCCTGCCGGTGCTCCACACGCTGCTGCACGTTGCCCAGCGTGGCTGAAGTCATCGTGTTGGTTTCGGGGTCGATCATGTAGTCGATCAGGTCGATCTTGCGCTCTTCGCTGCGCAGCAGCACCTGCCCCCACTGCTCACTGTAGTCCTGGTTATACTTGGCGTAGAGGCCGTCGATGCTGATCTTGGTGCGGTCGGTCGGGGCGAACTGCAGGGCGCTGGTCACGCCCAGACGCTCCACGCCCAGCTTGATCGCACCATAACGCGGAATACGCGGGTGGTAGGACAGCGCGGCAGCGTCACAGCCCGGACTGGACACATAGCTGCCGCCGGTGCCGGGTGTCGTGTAGCAAGGAACGCCCTCTACCGAATTGAAGCGCGCCTGCTGCCAGCCAACCGTATGCATGCCCGCGCGCGTTGTCGTATATTTCGCGTAAGCGGCAGAGATCGACGCAGCCCAGCGACCGTCCGGGTCACGCCATGCAACAAGGCCGGAAATTCGTGGTCCGACGTTGTCGTTAAGGTCGTTGTACTGAACCTTGGCCGAGCCTGCTACCGTCAGGCCCGCCTTGTTGGACAGCGGGTTTCCGGTGTTCAGATCGACGACCGCACCCAGCGATCCTTCGTCCAGGCTTGCTTCGGCAGTCTTGTGCACGACGATCGAATTGAACAGGTCCGACGCGAAGACGTTGAAGTTGAAGCCGCGCCCGGTGTTGTCGGGCGTGGTGGCCACGGTCTCCATGCCGTTCAGGCGAACGCGGGTGAAGTCAGGGCCCAGACCGCGCACGGTGATCGAGCTGCCTTCACCATTGCTGCGCGAGATGGCCACGCCGGGAATGCGTTGGAGCGATTCCGCGAGGTTCTGGTCAGGGAAGTTGGCGATGTCCTGAGCGACGATGGCATCGACGGCGGATACGCTCTGCCTCTTCAGCGACAGGGCGCTGCGGATCGATTCCCTGAATCCGGTGACGATGATGTCGGCGTTTTCTTCGGGGGAGGGCGCAACTTCGTCCTGAGGAGCGGCGACCGGCGCGTCCTGCGCGTGAGCCGTGGCCGTCGCAAGGCAGAAGGTCGAAGCTGAAATGAGTGCGCCGCTGATTACATGGCGCCCGAATGCACGAGCCATAGGTTGCACCTCTCCTGAACCCATTCCTTGCCGGATTACCCAGCCAATTTCCGGAAAATGGATTGATCATTCGAAGCTACACATATGGCAACATTGATCAAGTGATTTATCTGATATATACAACTATATCATGGAAAGCAGAGGCTGGTCGGGGTCGAATGCATGACGAAAGCAGAAGGCGGCAGTGCGGAAAGGCTCGGCTTATTGGAAAGCGGAGGCCGCCGGGCGGCAGGTAAGTCGGCACATTTGGTAATGCCACAATCGGAAGCAGCGCACCCCAAGCTCTATGGTCGGGTAGCCCGTCAGATCGAGGAGCACATATCGGGCAGCGCCTATCCGGCCGGGGCCCGATTGCCGGGAGAACGCACCCTTGCCGCCCTGATCGGCGTCAGCCGCCCGACGATTCGCGAGGCGATGCTGGTTCTGGAGATGCAGGATCTGGTCGAGGTGCGGCGCGGCTCAGGCGTCTATGTGGCCGAGCGCGTGGCCCCGGCAAGGCTTGCGAGGAAAGCGGACGTAAGCGCATTCGAACTGATCGAGGCACGCCTGATGTTCGAGGGACAAGCGGCCGGTCTGGCGGCGCGGGTAATGTCAGACGGAATGCTTGACAGTCTGGAGGCCATTCTTGCGCGGATCGAGGGCAGGGCAGCGGCCGATGCGGAGGAACCGGCGCTGGATCGTCAGTTTCATCTGGCGATCGCGCGTGGAACCGGCAACGCGCTCATCGCCCGCACCATTGAGCACCTGTGGGATCTGCATGAGGGTTCGGTGCAATCCTGTCAGGCGTTCCGGGATGTCCGGCGCGATCCGCGTCCCGCTGAGTACCGGCGGGTTTATGAAGCATTGAGAAACAGGGACGGCATGCTGGCTCAATCGGCAATGCGGATGCATCTGGTAAGGCTTTCCGATGATTTTCTGGCCTTTGCCGAAATGGAACTGATCGCCAGCGCCCGCCGCCAGATCAGCGAAAAGCGGCGCCGGCTTGCTCCGGCGTGACGCATGACACATCGATCGCGCGGGTGCTTGCAGCCCGGCGACCAAGGGAGAGAATACCGATGCGTTTCCTTGCCATGCTGGCTTTTCTGGGCGGCTCTGCCCTAGTCCCCGTTGCGACCGTGCCTGCGCAGGCGGCCTGGCCGCAGGCGGACCCGCGCCCCGGCTTTCACTTTGCCCCACAGCGAAACTGGATGAATGATCCGAACGGGCTGGTGTACTACGAAGGCGAATATCACCTGTTTTTTCAGTATAACCCTCATGGCGACCGCTGGGGCCACATGAGCTGGGGTCATGCTGTCAGCCGCGACCTGATAAGCTGGAAGGAATTGCCGGTCGCCATCCCGGAATCCGACGTCATGGCGTTTTCCGGCAGTGCGGTGATCGATTGGAAGAACACGTCCGGCTTCGGGACGGGTGGCAAGCCCGCCATGGTCGCGATTTACACGGGTTTTGATCCGAAGACGCGCAATCAGTCTCAATACGTGGCTTACAGCAATGACCGTGGCCGCACTTTCACGCGTTTCGGCAAAGTGATCGATATCGGGTCAACCGAGTTCCGCGATCCCAAGGTATTCTGGCATGAGCCGACCCGCCGCTGGGTAATGGTCGTGGTCCGGGCCACCGACAAGGCGGCCTCGTTCTATTCCTCGCCCAACTTGCGGGAATGGACGCATGAGAGCGATTTCAGCCACCCTTCGTCCAGCCGCAGCATCAACTGGGAATGCCCTGAACTGTTCGAACTCCCTGTTCGCAATGGCGCTCGGGGAGAGAAGCGCTGGGTGCTGAGCGTCAGTCAGGGCGATGGCGGGCCGGATGGCGGATCGGCGGGGCAATGGTTCGTCGGCGCGTTTGACGGCCATCGTTTCAAGCTTGAGCCCAACTGGCCGGATACCCCCCGATGGACCGACGCCGGCGCGGATTTCTATGCCGCGCAATCGTGGAACGAGGCGCCCGACGGACGGCGTCTCTGGATCGGGTGGGCGACCAATTTGCGCTATGCCTCTGCCATTCCGACTTACCCTGCGCGCGGGTTGATGAGCGTGCCGCGCGCGTTAGCACTGCAGCGAGAGGGGCAGGATTGGCACCTTGCGCAGATGCCGGTACGTGAAATCGAACGTTATCGCACGAAGGTGCAGCGGCTCGTCGACGTGAAACTCGACAATGCTTCCAGGGCGCTCGATCCCGGTGACAGCTTCGATATGACGGTCACGATTGAAGACACTGATGCAGAGCGCATCACGTTCACTGCCAGCGACGCGCAAGGATATCAGACGGTCGTTGGCTATACGCCCGCAACGCGGGAGATATTCGTCGATCGCACGCGGTCCGGGCCGCATTTCCACGATGCCTTCGCGGCGCGCCATGTCGTCACCCTTCCACAAGGGAACGGCCCGGTGACGCTACGACTGCTTGTTGACCGTTCCATCCTTGAACTTTTTGCGGCGGACGGGACGCGCACGATCACCGATCGCTTCTTTCGCGCAGATGGCCCCTTGCGCTGGGAAGTGAGCGCCGAAGGCGGCAGCGCCACCATCCGTTCGCTGGATGTGTGGCGACTGGCTCAGCCGGACTCAATCAAGAGCCGCTGATAGGACGCCAGCCGAAGCATCCTCTCGTATCGGTGCGATACGAGAGGATGACTGGATTATTTGCGGATGGTCGCGATCACGCCGGAAATACCGACATTCTCGGGTGTGCCCCCGACAGTCGATGCGTTGACATAGAACGTGCCGGCCAGTTCCTGCGCATCCGGTCCGAAGAACTTGGCCGAAATGTCGCCCAGGTTTTCGGCTCCCTGGTTGATGTTGCCCTGCAGGCTGGAGCTCCGCGCCGTAATCTGGCCTGCCATGTCATAGTTGCCGAAGTTGGCCGCTGTGCCCGAAGCGCGCTCAGTGCCCGCCAGCGCCAGAGTGCCGCCAAAGGTCTGCGCGCCGAAGTCGACGTTGACGCGAGACGTCCCTGTCACGTCATAGCGTGCCGAGCTGGTGTAGCTGGTTCCGGTTCCATAAGCCACGCCTTCGTAGCTGGCCTTGCCGGTTCGCGCCGCCAGGAAGTTGGCTCCGGTGGTGAAGCCATAGGTGAAGTAGGAATCGCGCGTTGACACACCCGCGCCCGTCCCGGCCCAGTGTCCGAACGATGAATACGTCAGCGTCAGTTCGGCGTTCGTGGTGGCCGGCTTGTACAGTTCAAGCGTCGCCTGAACGGGGCCGTATCCGTTGTCCCCGGTCTTGGCATAAGTCGTGAAGTTGGGGTTCCGGCTCGCGATCTTGTCGTTGATTGTGAAGCGGCCGCCGACCATGGAGGAAGATCCCTGGAAATCGAAAGTTTCCGAGTTCAGCCAGTGCACGCTGCCGCTACCGTCGCCGCCAAGAGACGCTTCCTGCCCGGACATGAGCGCGGCGATCGTCTGGGCGTCCGGAGTCAGGCTTGCGTCACGCACGCCCACGAGAGATCCCACAGCGGCCATTCCCTGTGCGTTGGCGGTCTGGAAGGTCGCCCCCAGTTCCTCGCCGGCCGGACCGTAGAACCGGCCAGATATCGTGCCCGACGCCTGGCCACTGAGGCTGCCGTAAACTGCGGTTCCCGAAAACGTGCCGTCTCCCGAAGAGAGGCTGCCACCGGCGCGCAGTTCAAGGCTTCCGCCAGATGTGGTGGCGCCGCTCACCAGTCCATATTCGGTAGTGTTAGCCTGAGCGGTGAAGATGCCTTGCGTGAAATCGACGCTGAGTTTGCCGCTGCCCTGCATGGAGGCGGGTTCTTCGCCGGGCATGGTGACCAGCCCGAACATGTCGATTCCGTATGCGGCCGCGCCGCTGCGCGGGACGGCATTTGCCACCGTGGGCAGGCCGTAGGTGAAGCTTGAGAATTCTGTCGACTGGCGACCGTCGCTGACGGTGTTGCTCTGCCAGAAACCCATCGCGACATAGCGCCTGGCCGTATCCCCGGTGTAAGGCTGCTTCACCAGTGTCAGGTTTTCTCTGCTGGTTCCGTCCGATCGGCGGTAGACGGTGTCATAAGCATCCTGGGACACGATATCCGTGGTGCCGAACGACACGTTCCGCGCTTCGCTGACCAGCGTATACCCCTTGGTAGCGGCATCATACCGGATCGACAGGACCGCAGCCTTGCTGCTTCCTTCGATTGCGGTGCCGCTGGCCAGGTCCCAGGTCCCGGTCAGTTTCGCGGCATCGCTGGTGAAAGACTGGCTTACCTTCAGGTCGGTCATCGTCGAGTTGGCCGACGGAGTTGGGGTGGGGGCCGGAGTGGGGGCCGGAGTAGGGGCAGGCGTGCTGCCGACGCCGCCGGAACCGCCGCCCCCGCAGCCTGCAAGCCACAGCAAGGCGATGGCGCTTGCCGCGCAGTAACCGATTTTCATGTAACCCCCGCTTCGTAGTCGCGCATTGTCCATGTCTTGGAGGCCGCACAAAGGTCAAGTCACGATCGGCAATGGAGATTAAATTATTGAAACATTATTTTTATCCGGACGATGTCATGTTCGGCATTTGCAGAACATACGATCAAGCGGGCGGGGTGCGTGTGAAGTCGATGAACGCCCGGAGCGGCGGCGGAAGCTGACGCCTGCCGGAATAGTACAGCATCGGCCCGGAGAACGGCGCATCCCATTCGTCAAGTATGCGTTTCAGCGCTCCTGACTGCATCGCGGGGGCAAGCCAGTCTTCGAACAGACGCACGACGCCAAGGCCCGCTGCCGCGGCCTCTACCAGCAAGTCGCAGGCCGATCCGGGCTGGATCAGCAGAGGGCCGGGTGGGTCGATGCGGATCACTTCATCGCCACGCTCGAATTCCCAGGTCGCCCTTGCGCCGCTGGAGAAGCGCAAGCGCAGGCAGGCGTGGTCAAGGAGGTCGCGGGGATGGGCAGGGCGGCCATGGGCGGCGAGATAGGCAGGGGCCGCAGCCGTGATTATCCGCTGGGCACGCGGTCCGATTGGCACGGCAATCATGTCCTGCTCCAGCCGTTCTTCGTAACGGATGCCCGCATCGGCGCCAGAGGCAAGGATATCGACGAAGCTGTCTTCGACGGTCACCTCCACCCGGATCTGCGGATGGGCCCGCAGGAACGGTGGCAGGATGCCGGGAAGTACCGTCCGGGCAACATTCGCCGGGACGTTGAGGCGCAAGGTGCCGGCGGGCTGGTCCGTCTCGGCATGAACGGCGTCGAGAGCAGCTTCGATCTCCGCCAGCGCGGGGGACAGGCGTTCGAGCAGCCGCGTGCCTGCCTCCGTGGTCGAGATGCTGCGCGTGGTGCGGTGTAACAGGCGGATGCTCAGTCGCGTTTCCAGCCGGCGAAGTGCTTCGCTGAGGCCGGATGCGGAAACCCCCGATACCCGCGCAGCCTCCCGAAAACCGCCCGCGCGCGCCACGGTTACAAATGCCGAAATGTCGTCCAGCTCATTTGCCATTGTGCATGATTCCGTACAGCCTGTTCTGGAGTGCACGGCTTATCGATCGTTGGCAACAGGCGCATATGCGGATCGCACCTTCACAGGAGACTTGCGCATGACCGATCTTCCCCCCGCGAAGACTTTTCAACTTGGCGACCGTACCGTCAACCGGATGGGCTACGGCGCGATGCAGCTTGCTGGCCCCGGCGTGTTCGGACCGCCGCGCGATCGCGCCGCCGCGGTTGCCGTGCTGCGTGCCGCGGTAGAGGCCGGCGTCAACCATATCGACACAAGTGATTTTTACGGCCCGCACGTCACCAACCAGATCATCCGTGAAGCGCTGCACCCCTATGCCGATGATCTGGTCATCGTGACCAAGGTGGGCGCGGTTCGCGGCGACGATGCATCCTGGCTCCCGGCGCAGAGCGCGGCTCAGCTGACGCAGGCGGTGCATGACAATCTGCGCAATCTGGGTCTGGAGCAGCTGGACGTGGTCAATCTGCGGCTGATGGGCGATATCCACGTGCCCAGCGACGGCCCGCTGGAAGACCAGTTTTCCACGCTTGCAAGACTGCGTGAACAAGGCTTGATCCGCCATCTGGGCCTCAGCAACGTGACGCCCGTACAAGTGGCTGAAGCGCAAAAGATCGCACCCGTTGTCTGCGTGCAAAACCAGTACAATCTCGTCCACCGCGATGACGATGCCCTGGTGGATGCACTGGCGGCTCAGGGCATCGCATACGTGCCGTTCTTTCCGCTGGGCGGGTTCAGTCCGATCCAGTCGGACGGGCTTTCCCGGATCGCGGCAAGGCTTGGCGTCGGCCCGCTACAGCTTGCGCTGGCCTGGCTCCTTGCCCGCCAGCGCAACATGCTGCTGATACCGGGCACGTCGAGCGTTACACACCTTGCCGAAAATCTGGCCGCCGGGGATCTGCACCTGCCGCAGGATACCCTCGATGAACTGGACGCCGTAGTGGCCGCGTGACAGCCGCGGACTTGTGAAAGGAGCGCCCCGGATCGAAGCCGGGGCGTTACCTTCTTACGTCGCCGCCGCTGGCGGAGAAGGCGTTCAGTTCTTCGGGGCCGACGCGGCACATGTCGCCCGGCACGGTGTGCTTGAGCACGGTGTAGGCGAGCCCGGCCTGTGCGGTTTCGACCAGTCCGGCGCCCTCCAGCCACTTGTGCAGCACGCCGGCGGCAAAGGCATCGCCGGTGCCGATGCGGTCGACGATGCCGGTCACGTCCACTTCGCTGGTCTGGTGCGCACCATCACGCCCATCGAGGCGCGCGGCGATGCGGTGGTGGCCGGAATTGACCACGTGGCGCGCGGTGGAGGCGATCAGTTGCAGCTTGGGGAATGCCTCGAAGGCGGCCAGCGCGGCTTCGCGCCGACGGTCCGAACCATCGCCGGAAAATGCCTTGCCCAGCAGCAATGAGATATCGCGGTGATTGCCGATCATGACGGTCGCCGACTGCATGAGGTCGGTCAGGATCTCGCGCGGGTTGCT
>NZ_LYMM01000035.1 GCF_002896965.1 Novosphingobium guangzhouense | reverse complement strand
TTGTCAAAGGGGGCAAGACCATGGCCGCGCCGGTCGTGGAAATCGTCACCCCTGCCGTAAAGCCCTTCGCTGACGCTGCCGCGTTGGCAAAGGATCAGGCGGCCGACCTTGTCCGCCCGGAAAATATCTTCATCGACGCTGATCTTGCAGCCGTCGAAGCCCAGCTTGCAGAGGGCACGTACTTCAAGCTGGTCAGCACCCTGCGCAAGCCCAAAGGCCGCGCGCTCAAGGGCCTGTCCCTTGTTGATCTGGGGCAGCTGAAGGCCGACGCGCTTCATCTGATCTTCCCTGACGTTGGTCTGCCGGGTCTGTTCGTTGGCCTGGTGCTGCTGGGCGGAGGCGTCGATTTGGCCTTGCCGTTCGTCCCGCACCTTGTCGGCCTCCGCTTGCGCGCGGTGCTCTGCGGCCTGTTCTTGTGCGGTGCCGACGCGAACGCCGTAGGCAAAGCCGCCGATGCCCGTCAGGCAAGCTGCAAGGGCACTGGCGAGGGCAAGGTGCGCAACGCCGATCATGCGGCCAGGCGCCCGCATTTCGCGCGATCAACGTTGCCGATACGGTGAGCGACCCAGCCCTTGTAGAACACGCCCAGATTGCGGTTCACCGAAACGAGGCGGCCATATTCGGCCTTCTGCCGGGCATCGAGGCTGTCGAGCATCTGGCGACAAAGCTTCGTTGCGCCCAGACGTTGCTGGCAGGCGGAGTACGCGCCGATGGTCTGCATGCCGATCTGGCCATCAACGCCGATGCGGGCGGCGCAGATATCGTTGATCGACTGCTGGAACCAGCGCGAAGGCCGGGCCGGTCCCATGTTGACCGTGGTGTCGAACAGTTCCTCGGTAACCGCGGCATCGATCGATATCAGCGGGGCAAGGCCGGGCTTTACCAGATAGCGATCGTAGTAGATGCTTTCCGCGACGTCGCGCGGCAGCGTCCGCATGGGGCCGGTGTAGCCGTTTTCGCGTGCGACCTGCTGGGTGATGCCCATGTTGGTGGCGCCGCCGGGGTCGCTGGGGTGGTTCACGTAGCCGCCTTCGAGCGCGATCGCGGCGCCGATGATGGTGAGCGCAGCGGCGCCGATCTGGCTTGGGCGTTTCAGCAGGGCGATGCGGGCCATGGCTCAATCCTTCTTCGGCAGGAAACGGTCCGCGATGCGGGCCGGGATGGTGATGAGGGTATCGGTGGTGGCCCTGGCGACGCGCGGGGTGGCATCGAAGGCGAGCAGGGCGATGCCGAAGGCGATCGACTGCGCGACGAAACCGTTCCAGTCAGTGACGGCGATGATGGCCAGCGTGGCGTAATAGCTGACGGTCGATCCAACGACCCACTGCAGGATGCGCTGGCGCCAGGGCATTTTCGGCTTCCATGCCTGGGCAGCGGCGGAACCGATCAGGGAGGGGGTAAGCGAGCCAATGAGATCGAGGCCCCATTCCGAGGCGGCGTGAAGGACGGTGCGCAGGTCCATGGGGATCAGCTCCATAGTTGAATAAGCGGTAGCGTGGTGCTGGCCGGGGCGTCCGCCGTGGCGGGGACGATCACGGCGGTGCCCAGAGGCAGGCTGGGTTCGAGCGCGGCAAGGCCGGGGTTCGCATCGCGCACGCGGGCGAGGTCGGCGGGACCAAGGCCCGCTTCGCGCGCCAGCAGCTGATCGAGCATGTCGCCCTGCAGCGCGACCAGGCGCAGCGCCTTGGCCATCAGATCAGATCCACGACGGTGCGCCCGCGCCCGGTGATGTCGCGCACAGCATGCTGGGCATCGCGGCGCAGTTCCCCGATCGAGGGCGTGAGTTCGTCCGCCTGACTGCCGCCCGCTGCCGTCGTGTCGAAGTCGCGGTGGCGCTCGATCAGTTCGGCCTTGGCGTAGAGGCCGACCGCGCGAGTGTAGCGCAGCACCTGTACGCTCCGGCCGTCCAGCTGCGGCGCGGGGACGGCGGCAAGCGTGGCATGCCCGGCGGCGATCTGCGCGGCAGCATAGGCGCGCAGATCGATCTCCACCGTCATGATCGCGCCGACGATGGCCGCGCGCAGGCGGGCGGGCGTGATGCTGGTGGCGGGGATTCGCGCGGCTTCACGCACGGCGGCAGGGTCGATGTCCGGGAAGAAGCCGTCGTTGACGATTGGCGCTTCGGGCGCGGCGGGATCTTCGATCTCGGCGGCAGAGGGTATGGGGATGTGAAGCGTCGTCATGAGTTTGTCCGATCTTCCCCGGCTAACAGGGGTGGGGATCGGGTCAGCTGGCGGCCCTATGGCCCGAAGGCCTCCCGCAGCGCGCGATCCGCCCCTGAGCGCCGGGGGCGAGCTTGTCAGGCGGCAGGAGTGCCGCTGGTATCCGTGGGAGCCGCTGCCGCGTTGACGGCGGCCAGCAGCTTGTCGGCGCGCTTGATGCGGTCACGCACGCCGATGCGATCATTCAGGCGCTGGGCTTCGCGCAGCGTTGCGAGAGTAGTTTCCAGCCCAACTGCGCTGTCGGCAGCGTCCATGTCTTCGGCAATGCGCAGCTGCTCGATGCCGATGGCCTTCAAGAGCTTGGCGCGCACCTGATCGTGAATGTCGAGATCGGCGGTAAGATCGTTGGCGCGCGACAGGACATCGAGCACGAAGCACTCGCCTGCGTTCTGCGCCTTCAGCGCGGCGTCCGCGATCAGTTCCACAACGATTGTGGGCACATCGCGTTCGTAGCGCTTGGGCATATCGACCTTGTGCCGCAGCAGGAACGGGACGAGATCGAGTGCCGCCATGAATGCGCCGGTGTCGATGAGCCAGACCATATACGTCGGCACCACATCGGCGGCGGTACCGGCGCCGACGCCTGCGTCGGCTTCGATTACGGCGTTCACCCATGCTTCGTATTCGGGAAGCATTTCGCGCTTGGCGTCGATCTTGCGGTCGATCGAGCGGATTTCCTTCAGGCGGCGCAAGTCATGGGTCAGGCGCAATACGATCTGGGCCGCGACCCGGCTTTCGGCCGAAGTCGAGTTCTCCGGGGCGGCCACGATCGCGGCGGCGGCGGTGCGCTCCAGATGGTTCATTGCCGGGGTACGAGCGACCGGGACGAGCGGAGTTCGCCCGCCCTCAGCGGAGGAAACAACCAGTTTCGGGTCGGCGGCAGCAACGATGGCTGCAATACGCTCCCGATGGCGACGTGCGGGGGTCATGTGTCGTTCCTGCTCGATGAGGGCGGGCCGGGCCGGAGGCTTTAAGCCTTCGGCGCCAGTTCGATGTTTTCGAGGAAGGCGCACTTGCCGTATTCCTCGACCATGAAGGCGTCGTTGATGCTTTCGAAGTTATCGATCTGATCGAGCGATGGGTTGTCCTGGATGGCGCGGCGGGCAGAGCCGATCTGCCAGTAGTACGACAGGTTCTTGAAGCTGGTGACGAGCAGCGAGCCGTTCGGGAAGAACGGCACCTGCACCGTCGGCTTGCCGCCGATCTGACGGCTGGACATCAGCACATCGCGCGCGACCTGTTCGGTGGCGGTGTTGCCCGCCTGCTCGACGATCTTGAAATACTTGTCGTGAACCAGATCGCTGCCGACCATGACGACGAGATCCGTCGCGGTGCGAAAGCGTTCGTGCATCAGGTTCTGGACGGCATCGAAGACCAGGGCGTCGAGGTTGGTGTAATCTGCCGAACCTTCGGGTGAGACGTAGATTTTGGCGTTGTCCAGGCCGCCATGCGCCATTCGGCGGGCAGGGGCGTACTCGCGGATCTTGTGAAGCCAGCCGTAGTTCACGTCCTGCAGGAGGGGGAACTCTTCGCGATCGGTCTCGACTGCGGCATCGACACCGTTGAAGCCGATGCACATGATGTCCTCGGCCTTCTGCGCCAGCACCGCGTCGCGGCACAGCTGCTGGAAGGCCGGCTCATGTGCCCAGGCATCAAGCAGTTCATACGGCCAGGCGTAATCGTAGTCCGTTTTCGTGCACAGGTACTTGTCGATCTGGTCGGAGCCGGTGACGTCCTGCGGAGAGCGCTTGTTCCCGGCGCCACGGTTCGTGCGGCTTGCCAGCGAGCGATTGACGCCCACGCCGACGCGGCCACCTTGCTGGTTGACCACCGGCACGACGTTGATCCGCGACATGAAGTCGCTGATCGTGCGCAGCTTTGCCTGCAGGCGCTGCTCGATCTGGGGGGAGACGTTGAACTTGTCGAGTTTGCCGGGCGTGGCGGTGAAGGCTTCGGGCAGGCCGTTCAGCTTTGCGACCTGTGCAACGAAGGCATTGAGGAGCAGGCGGGTGGAAGTCTGCATTGAGGGTACTCCGGTGAATGGCGGGGCGAGCGGGCGCTGATCAGCAGTCGGTCAGGAACTCGGCGTTGCCGCCGCCGCCGGTCGCCGGGTTGCGACGGAAAGTGTTGCCGCCTTCCGAAGATTCCAGCTGCTCCTTGAGAGTGGCGAAGTCCGCCTTCAGGGCGGCAAGGCCATCGGTCGCGGGCTTGACGGCGGCAGTGACCTGCTGGGCCATGACGGTCGCGAAGCGGTCCGCGTCGAAGACGTTGTCGTTCGCGGCGGCGGGAGGCTGGGCCACAGGCTGCTCCTTGGGCTTTTCGGGTTTGAAGAGGGTGGCGAAGGCGGCAAGGATGCCGGTCTTTGCGGCCTCTGCCATGCTGGCGGGATCCTCCGCCGCCTCGCCCTCCATCGCGATGTCGGCTTCGAGGGCGGCGGAGAACAGGTTGTCCGGGTGCTGCTTGCGGGCATCGAACATCGGTTTCAGGGCCGAGAATGACAGCGCTTCGGTGCCGAGGGATGCAGGATTGTCCGTCACGGCCAGACCGATCAGGCCGACTTTGCCGGTGCCGCCGAAGTCGGGAGAGATTTCGACGGACGTGAAGATCTTCTGGCCCTGCTTGTTGATGTCCAGCAGCTGGCCGTTCGGTTCGATCTGCGCATAGAGGGCGCGGCGACGAACGGTCTGCCCATCGATAACGAGTTCGTCGGTCTGTGCCTTCACAGCGGTGACACTGCCATAGGCGTTGAAGGGCGGCTGCGGGCTGAAGCCCTTGATGTGTTCGCAGTTGATACGCGGCGTGAAGGTGGCGGCGTTGAATGTGGCGACGATGTCATCGATCCACGCTGCCTCGATCTTGCGACCATCGCTTGCGGTAAAGCCTTCGACGAAGACGCGGAAAAACTTGCTCTTGGCCATGATCGGTCCGGTTCCTTGAGGGTGCGGCGGGTTCGGCAGCGGTGTTGACGAGGCCAAAAGGACCGTTGGGCGACACGATCTCAAGGGGACGCATTTCGCTTAGCGTTCAGCGAAATGGACGGCGGTGATCCGGCCGGAAAGCGCGGGCCATGGTCGGCTTATGACCAGCCCCATTCTCCCCCAGCCAGGTGCACCAGCGGCTACGTGGCAGTTTGACCCGCGTCGCCATGCCCGGAGCCTTTACTGGCGCGGATGGGGCGTTCAGCAGATTGCCGACGAGTTCCAGTTGCATGGGGTGACGGGCGATACCGGCGGGGCAATTCCGCGCGCGACGATCGCGGCCTGGAAACAGCGCGACAAGTGGGACGAGGCCCCTTCGATCAGAAAGATCGAGGACGGGCTGGAGATCCGGTTGCTGACGCTGATCGCCAAGGAAAAGAAGACACCAGGCGATCTGGTCGAGATGGATGCGCTGTCGCGTCAGATCGAAAGCCTTGCCCGCGTCCGCCGCTACGAGCAGCCCGGCGGCCATAGTGGGGATTTGAACGACAAGGTCGGCAACCGCAACGCCGGGCCGCGCAAGAAGGCGAAGAAGAACCATTTCACTGCCGAGCAAGCGGCGGAACTCAAGCGCATCTTCCTCGACGGACTGTACGATTATCAGCTGACATGGTGGAACGCGCTAAGCCAGCGCACCCGCATGATCCGGAAATCGCGCCAGATCGGTGCGACATACTATTTCGCATTCGAAGCGCTGATCGACGCGATCGAGACCGGGCGCAACCAGATCTTCCTGTCAGCGTCGAAAGCGCAGGCGCACCAGTTCCGCTCCTACATCGTCAGCTTCGCCAAGCTGGTGGGCGTGGCGTTGACCGGCGATCCGATGCTGATCACGTCGGACTTGCGGCCGGAGGAGGAGGCCGCAGCCGAGATGCACTTCCTCGGCACGAACTTTCGTACCGCGCAAGGGCGTCACGGCAACTTCTACTTCGACGAGTTCTTCTGGGTCCATTCGTTCGAGGAGTTGAACAAGGTCGCCTCGGGCATGGCGACGCACAAGAAGTGGCGCAAAACCTACTTCTCGACGCCATCCACAGTCGCCCACCCGGCCTATCCATACTGGACCGGGGAGCGGCGCAACCGGAGGCGCAAAAAGGAAGACCGGATCGACATCGACGTAAGCCATGCCGCGTTGGCGGCAGGCAGCGTCGGGCCAGATCGCATCTGGCGCCACATCGTCAATATCGAGGACGCGGAGCGCGGCGGCTGCGACTTGTTCGATATCGAGGAACTGCGCGACGAGTACGCGCCGGACGAGTTCGCCAACCTGTTCCTGTGCGACTTCGTGGACGACAGCCAGTCGGCCTTCAAGTTCAACGACATGATCGCCTGCGGCTGCGACAGCCTGGTCGACTGGACCGACTTCAACCTTGAAGCCGATCGGCCCTATGACAATCGCAACGTGTGGGCCGGGTACGATCCGCAGGAAAGCGAGAACGGCGACAATGCGGCTTTGGTCATTGCTGCGCCGCCGCTGGCCGAAGGTGCGCCGTTCCGCATCCTTGAGCGGCATCAGCTGCGCGGGCTGGATTTCGAACAGCAGGCCGAGTTCATCAAGGCGGTGCTGAGCCGCTACAACTGTACCTATCTCGGCATCGACGCCAAGGGCGTCGGCGCAGGCGTGTACCAGCTGCTGGCCAAGGTTGGTGCCATGCCGGGGTGCACCGTGGCGAAGATCGAGTACTCGCTCGAACTGAAAACGCACATGGTCATGAAGGCGCAGAACGTGGTTCGCCGGGGCCGTCTGCGCTTCGACGTCAGCCTGCTCGACCTCGTGTCGGCCTTCGTCTCGATCAAGAAGACGCTGACCACCAGCGGGCGGGCCGTCACCTTCAAGGCGGGACGCGGCGGCAACGACGGCCACGCCGATCTGGCGTGGGCGACCATGCATATCCTCATGAACGAACCGCTCGACGGCAAGGAAAAGCCCAAGAGCACGATGGAGATAATCGAATGAGCAAGCGCAACCGTGCCCGCCGTATGAGCCGGCAGGAATCGGCGGAGGCGTCGCCGGGAGCGATCGTCGCCGCCAACGACAATCGCGGCGCCGTGCACGCATTCACCTTCGGGGATCCCGAGCCGGTCCTAAGCCGGGCGACGATGCTCGACATGCTGGAGTGCTATCACAACCAGCGCTGGTACGAGCCGCCGATCTCGCTGCATGGGCTGGCCCGCGCCTTTCGCGCGTCGCCGCATCATTCGAGCGCCATCATCCTCAAGCGCAACATGCTGGCCGCCAGCCTTGCGCCGACGCAGTGGCTCAGCCGTGCGGCGTTCAAAAGCATGGTTCAGGACTATCTTGTCATGGGCAATGCTTATGCGCAGGAAGTGCGCAACCGTCTGGGCGGTTTGCTGCGCCTGGATCATGCGTTGGCGAAGTACACCAGGCGCGGCGTTGAGCCGGGGCGCTTCTGGTGGGTGCCGGGGGGCGGTGAAGCCGAAACCGAGTTCACGCCGCGCACGGTGCACCAGTTGCAGGCGCCGGACGTCAATCAGGAAATCTATGGCCTGCCGGAATATCTGTCAGCCCTGCAGTCGGCGCTGCTCAATGAAAACGCCACGCTGTTCCGCCGCCGCTATTACGAGAACGGGAGCCACGCGGGTTACATCATGTATGCGACCGGCGAATTTGCCGATGGCGACATCGACAGCATGCGCGATGCGCTGAAGCGATCGAAGGGGCCGGGGAATTTTCGCAACCTGTTCGTCCATTCGCCGGGCGGGAAGGAGGGCGGGATCAAGATCCTGCCGATCGCAGAAGTGGGCGCGAAGGACGAGTTCCTTGGCATCAAGAACACGACGCGCGACGATGTGCTGGCCGCGCACCGCGTTCCGCCCCAGCTGCTGGGCATTGTGCCCGCGAACGCGGGGGGCTTTGGGGATGTGACGAAAGCGACCGACGCCTTTTTCGAACTGGAGATCGAGCCGCTGCAGTCGGTGTTCCTGGAACTGAACGAGGCTCTGGGCGTGGAGGCAGTTCGGTTCCGGGAGCGGGTAAAGGCTGCGGCTTAGGCTGCAGCTTCGATCCGCATGCGAAGGCCCAGGGCGGGCAGCACCTTGACCATCGTCTCCAGTGTCGGATTGCCTTCGGGGCCGAACGCCCGGTAGAGTTGCTGCCGCTTCATGCCAGTCGCGCGCGAGAGATCGGAAATACCGTGTGCACGGGCAACGATGCCGATGGCGCGGGCTATGATCGATGCGTCGCCGCTGGCCACGGCGTCGGCCAGGAGTTCAGCCTGGTCTTCGACTTCGGTCAGATGTTCGGCGGGGTCGAAGTTGGTAAGTTCGATGGCCATGAGTTAATCCTCGGCAGTGTGTTACAGTTATTCGGTGGCGGCTCAGGGTATCTGGGCCGCCATTTCTTTTGCCTTGGCTATGTCCCGCTGCTGGGATGACTTGTTGCCGCCCATCAGCAGGATGATCAGCCGTTCGCCCCGGCGGGTGTAGTAGAGGCGGTATCCGGGGCCGAAGTCGATACGCGCCTCTGAAACGCCATCGCCCACCGACTTAACATCGCCCATCAGGCCAAGCTGGATGCGGGCGATGCGTCCTGCGATCTTCGACTTGGCCTTCGTGTCGCGCAGTCCGTTGAGCCAATCGCTGAAGGCAGAGGTCTGCTGCGTTTCCATGCGTCCCTTTTAAGTGACACCTCCTCAAATGTCAACATATAAGTGACATGTCGGGCACGTCGATGGCACTGCGCGGCCGCGCAACATTGTTGCGTGAAGGCTGATCCGTGCCGCACCCCCTCGGCGCGCGCTTTTCCCCCCGCCTCGCCCGCGCACTTTTCATGTTGCTTTTGATGCACCCTGGCGCCTACGCGGGAAGCGGCCTAAGTCCTAGGCCGATCTCGTGATCCTTGGCCTATTACACTGATGCAGATTGATGCACCTGCGGGGCAGTTTCGCGCCCATGGCGGGGCGCATGTTTTCCGGTTGCCTGACGGCAGAAAATGGCACGCGCTTTGCTCTTGGCCCCCCGGATACCCATGGGCGGCGCAGCCGCCCTTACGCAGCGCCTCCGCTTTCGCTCCGCTGAAGGCGGGAAGGGTGATTCCGGCATGGGGGACAATACAAACTCAGTGCCAGAGGGCGCCTCAGCGTCCTCTGTCCTTTCTCCTTAAAAGACTTGAGCCGGGGTACAATGCCAAGATGGCACTCGCACTAGTGGAAGGAGAAAGAGCAAGCATTTCCTCGTGTTCTCGGCGGGCATGAAGGTCAGCGCCGTACATGTGAGCGGCGATGTCGGTGCTCGTAGCGGAAGCGAGGGCGCGCCGTCCTATTTGCTGAGTCGCGCTCGATCCATTCCAAGTCCCTACGAGGCTCTTGGTCAGGCGCTCTGCTTTGATCGCCATTCGATTTGGGACTGGACCAGATCCTGCGAGGGCTTTGCCTACCTCGCGCAGCTTATCGCCAAGTCTTTGGCGGAGCGTGCGAATCATTTCGATCGGCAAGGACATCAGGTTGATGAAGTAGGCGTTGCTTGTCTGCTGCCGTTGCGGCCCTTCGCCCTTCGCGTTCCCGGTCTTCACGGTTCGACGTACCCAATCGATGATCTTCAAGGATCTCAAGGATTCCAGTTGCCGGACTACAGTGCGACGGGACAGGCCGCAGGTGGCAGCAATCGTGTCGAGGCTCGGATCACACCGGGCGGTTTTCGCATCCATTTTGCGGAGGAGTGCTTGCAACACGCGATCGGCGTTCGACGATATAGGGAGGGTCTTGCCTGCCTCGCGGATGTGCTGCGAATACGCCGCGACAGTATCGCGATAAACGTCACGAAATCGGAAGAAATTCGCGTTCTTTTCACTGGCGGTCCAGCAGACGGTGAAAACCTGTGCGCGTACATCGTCGATGTCGTAGCTACGCCTCGATGGGCCTGCTGCTACTGCCGTAAAGTCGGTTGGATTCTTCGCTGTAAGTCGTTGAATTGGCACGACCGTGTTTTCCCGCAGTTGGGGAGAAAACGGTGTAAAATCAGTGGATTATTAGGGAATCATAATCCGCGTGTCGGGGGTTCGAGTCCCTCCTCCGCTACCACTTGTTTTCCTACGTTTTTCCAGAAAATTTGATGGTGGCCTTGTGCCAGGAAGCGCAGGAGCCCGCTTCTGTCTGTGCAGTGCCATCGTTCCGTGGGCAGGATGGTGGCGGCCAGCAATTTGCCATCGAGCGTAGCGCGAAGCCCTTCTGTCCCGATGACGTTATCGCCACGGTCCTGCTGGAAAGGTGCAGCCATGCTTTCTGCATGCGAAAAGCCCCCGCTTGAAGCGGGGGCTTGTATTTACTGCATGGCTATTGGGATGCGCAGTGTTGAACGGTTTCAAGGCACCCTTTTGCCGCGGCCGAACAGGAAGCCAAGCACCAGAATAGCGGCAGCGATCAGCAGGAGGATCTTGGCGAATTCCGCCGAAAGTCCTGCCACGCCTCCGAAGCCAAGCAGCGAAGCGATCAAGGCGACGACGGCGAATATGATGGCCCAGCGAAACATGTTGTTTTTCCCTCTACAGCGCCGATCCGTTCGGCGATCGTGGCTTCAGAACGTGCAGCAGGGGCCCATGTTCCGCGAAGCGGCATCAGGGCGGGCTTGGCTGAAATGAAAATGGCGGCTCCAGCGCAGCCAGTGCGATGAAGCCGCCATGCATCGATCAGCGTGACTGCGAGGCGGAGGCTTCGGCAACCATGGCGTCGAGGTCGAAATCCAGGCTCTTGATGCGCGGCGGGAATTCCTGCAGCGACTTCATGAACTTGGCTACCTGCATGTTGGCTGGGGCCAGCGTCCAGGAGCGGTTTTCCTGCCATTCGTCGAAGCCGCGCGCCTCATGGAAGCGCTCGAAAGGATCGAGCTTCAGGTTGGTGATCAGCGGCGTGTTCAGGTTTTCCTGAATGCCGTTGAACCACTTGTCCTGTTGCTTGAACAGGAACTTCCAGTCGCCGTAGCGCAGGCCGTGAAGCGTGGTTTCGGTGAAGTAGTAGAAGTCCATCCGCTTCGACTTGCCCTTGCCGGTCAGCAGTTCGGTCTGGTCATACCCGTCGAGGTGGACCTTGTAGGTCATGTCGCCGATGGTCTTGCCTTCGAGCAGTTCGTCCTTGAGGTCGGGTTCGCCAAGGGCGGACAGGATCGTGGGCATCCAGTCTTCCATCGCCATGAATTCGCCGGTGGCGACGCCTTCCTGGATGTGGCCGGGCCAGCTGACCACGCAGGGTACGCGGAAACCGCCTTCATAACCGCCGACGCCCTTTTCACCGCGGAAAGGCTGGTTGCCGCCGTCAGGCCAGCTGTTGGAGGCGGCGCCGTTGTCGGTCGAGAACATGACCACCGTGTCATCGGCAATGCCGAGTTCGTCGAGCAGGTCGAGCAGTTCGCCGACATGGTCGTCCATCTGCTTCACACCATCGGCATAGAGGCCGTAGCCGGTCACGCCGTCGTATTCGGGCGGCAGGTGCGTCTGGTAGTGCATGCGCGTGGTGTTGTGCCAGACGAAGAAGGGCTTGTCGGCCTCCACAGCTTCGCGAATGAAGCGCTTGGATTCGACCATGAATTCATCGTCGAGCGTCTTCTGGCGTTCGGAGCCGAACGGGCCCTTGTCCTCGATGGACTGGCCGCCATTGCCATCGGCCTTGCTGTGGATCACGCCGCGCCAGGCGAAAGCCTTGGCCACCTCGGGATCCTTGGGATAATCGTATTCTTCCGAATATTGCCCGGCGTTCAGGTGGTAGAGGATGCCGAAGAATTCGTCGAAGCCGTGCGCGGTGGGCAGATGTTCGTCGCGATCGCCCAGATGGTTCTTGCCGAACTGGCCGGTGGCATAGCCATGGGGTTTCAGCAGTTCGGCGATCGTGGGATCTTCCTTCTGCATGCCCTGCGGCGCGCCTGCCAGGCCCACGGTGCTGAGCCCGACGCGAATCGGATACTGCCCGGTGATGAACGCTGCGCGGCCGGCGGTGCAGGATGCCTGGGCGTAGTGATCCATGAAGATCATGCCCCTCTCGGCTATGCGATCGATGTTGGGAGTAGAGCCGCCCATCATCCCGCGATGATAACAGCTGAGATTCCACATCCCGACGTCATCGCCCCAGATGATCAGAATGTTCGGCTTCTTGCTCGGCATGGCAACCTCCGTACTGGTCAAAAATCGCCTTGTTTGTACGGAGCAGCGTGGTGGACCCGGTATTCGGGTTTGCCCTATTTGCAGGCGCCATTTCCCTGAATCTGCGCAGAGCCGATCTTTGTTCGTGCCTGTCCAGCCATCGGCAGGCACGCGCCCGGACGGTTTGGTCACCGGAAGCCCGTTTTAGTACCCTTCGCACCCCGATCTCGTGGGAAACCATCGAGGCCGGCAGACGACGGATCGCGCCTGACACGCGGCTGGACGAGGCGCATTGCCCCCTTCTTGTCAGGGAAAACCCCGATCAAAATCAGCGCGCCCGGCTTCCAAAATCTGCGTTGAAGGTCCAGCTCTCACCACAGCGGTGTATGTAGGCCCAGAAGCCCGGCCCTCTTCCCGGACGATGTCGGTCCCTGCATTCGACACCCCTCATCACTGTTATCCCTGCCGCGCCAACGGTAAGGGTTTACATGCAGTTGCCTGCGCTCCTACCACAGCATTGCGGGGTGAGATCGAGGTATGTGAATGGCGCTTGAGAGGCGTTGGCAGGCGTTGCTGGCCGCGACGGGCATCGCGACGGTTGCCGGTATCGCATTGGTTCGCGCCAACCGGCTTCCGCGCCGCCGGGTGTCCGGCGGATCGCCGCAGCCTTGTGCTGACGACACCAGGCTGGCGCGGGTGGCGCGGGAAAGGGCGGCGCGGCATCCGGGGCAATCGGGCGTGCACCTGCTGTCGGATGCGGTGGATGCCTTCGCGACCCGGCTGCTGCTGGTCAAGGCGGCAGAACGCACGATCGATCTGCAGTATTACATCTGGCACGGCGATCGCACCGGAACGATGCTGCTTGAGGCCGTCCACGAGGCCGCAGAGCGCGGGGTGCGGGTACGCATGCTGCTGGACGATAACGGGATTGCCGGGCTCGACAGGGTGCTGGCCGCGCTCAACGCTCACCCCAATATCGAGGTGCGCCTCTTCAACCCGTTCCGCATCCGCTATCCCAAGGCGATCGGGTTCCTTGTCGACTTTGGACGGCTGAACCGGCGCATGCACAACAAGAGCTTCACGGTGGATGGCGCCGTGACGATCGTGGGCGGGCGCAACATCGGCGACGAGTATTTCGGCGCGGGAGACGGTGCCTTGTTCGCCGACCTTGACGTTATCGCGATCGGGCCTGTCGCGCGGGACGTGGAGGCGGACTTCAGCCGCTATTGGGCCAGCGATTCCGCCTATCCGGCAAGGCAGATCCTGCCGATCCTGGGAAGGCGCAAGCGCGCCAAGCTGCGTGCGCGTGCGTCGGTGGTGGAAAGGGATGCCTCTGCCCAGCGCTACGTCGATCGTCTGCGCAGCCTGCCGCTGGTCCAGCAGGTGCTGCAGGGCACGCTGCCTTTCGAGTGGGCGAACGTGCGGATGATCAGCGACGATCCGGCCAAGATCGTGCGCGACATCGACTATCCTGAACTGCTGGCAGGGAAGCTGGATCATGCGATCGGGAAGCCCCGGCACGAGATGACGATCGTTTCCGGTTACTTCGTACCGGGCGAGCAGGGCACCCGGCAACTTGCAGGCTATGCCCGGTCGGGGGTCAAGGTGACGGTGCTGACCAATGGCTACTCGGCCACCGATGTTGCGCTTGTCCACGCGGGCTACGCGCCGTGGCGCAAGGCGTTGCTGCAATCGGGCGTGCGCCTGTTCGAAACCGTTGCGCAAGTGCGCGACGCGCCGAGCAAGAAACAGCGCAGGCAAGGCAACCGCCTTGGCATCGGAAGCCGACTTCGGCCAACGGGAAGCGGGTCGTTCGCAGCCTTGCGTTCAGGAGCGGCGACGATCCACGCAAAGACCATCACCGCCGACCGCGAGCGCCTGTTCGTGGGCTCGTTCAACTTCGACCCCCGTTCGCTGCGCCTCAACACGGAACTGGGCTTCGTGATCTATAGCCCTGCGCTGGCCGGGCAGGTCGCGGATGCATTTGAAACGATCGTGCCCGGCGCGGCCTATGAAGTTACCCTTGACGACAAGGGGTGTCTGCACTGGTCCAACGGGCATGACAGCAGCGCCCGCGAGCCGGGGATGCGCACCATCGACCGTCTGCTGGTGGGGTTGGCAGCGCGGCTTCCCATCAGCTGGCTTCTTTGATCTCCCATCCGGAAATTCACAGGTTGGCGGGTCAGTGCTCGACAAGCTGTGTACTCCTGTCAATCTAAGGGAATCGACAGGACAGGCGGGGGCTTCATGTCGTTCAGGATCGAGGAAATCTACGATGCCGCTTTTGACCGGACCCGGTTCCCGGCACTGATCGAACGCATCGGCAAGGCTGTGGGCGCGCAGGCCGGTTTCATCGGGTGGAGCGATCCCGACAGACAGGTGGGCTTCCAGTTCCAGTTCGGCAACGATCCTGTATGGCTGGACCGTTATGTCCGCACATACGCAGCCAGCGATGTGCTGTTGCCGCACCTGCATGCCATTCCGGAAGGCGTGTGCCGCCCCGCCTGGGATCTGCTTCAGACGCCGCAAGTCAGGGATAGTTCTTTCTACCGCGAATATCTGGCGCCGCAGGGCATCATTGATAATCTGGCGGTCAACCTGATCAAGCGGCCGGGGATCATCGCCAGTCTCGCGCTGTTGCGCCATGCGCCGGCGGAGCGTTACACCGAGGCGGATTGCACCCGGCTGGCAGCGCTGGTCCCGCACTTGCGGCGGGCGATCTACATTCAGAGCCATCTGGTGCGCGCGCAGGAACATGCTGCTGCCGATCGGGCCTTTGCAGGCAGCACGGGCAGCTCCATTCTGCTGCTAAGTGCTGAACAGGTGCTGCTGGAAGCGTCTCCCGTGCTGGTGCCCTTGTTACGGCTGCGGATCGGAGAGTTGCTTGTCGATGGCGTACTTGGCGGCGCCGTGTCGCGGGCGATCACGCAGGGCGAGCCGGTAGCCGTCGAAGTCAGGACGGGTGAGGATAACGCGGCGGCATGCGTCCTGCTTGAAGCGCGCAGGCTGGATATCGAACGCTTCGGAGATCTGGCGGAAGGTCCGGCGGCGGCCTTTGCCGTCCACGTCACGCGGGTGGATCTGCCGCGTGCCATCGCCTTCGACGCGATCGGCAACCTTTACGGGCTGACGGCCACGGAGCTGCGCGTATTGACTGATGCAGTGGATACTGGCGACATTACCGCCATCGGCGATCGTCAGGGCATGGCGCGCGCGACCGCTCGTTCGCACTTGCACCACATCTACGAAAAGACCGGGACGCGCAGTTTCGCGGGACTTTCCAGTCTGGTCCACAGGTTTGGTCGCATCCTGCCGGGCTGAAAAGCTTTGGGACTAAACAGATGATGGATGCGGCCGGCAAAACGCCGGTCTAGTTATCAAGGCGGCATCAGGGGGTGCCGGAAGCGAATTGGTGGGTTCCATGAAGAACGTACCGTTGCCGCGCATCGGTCGGGATGGGGGCATTCCGGCGAGGGGCGGGGTGGTCTTGCCTCGCTCGGGAAGCTGTTCCGCGCCGGCGCCTGCCGCCGGTGAGGCGAAATCCGCAACGCGCGGGTTCGCTGCCTTTGAAGGTGTCATCATGGCAGGCGCGCTTGTCGCTGCAGCGGCCATGTTCATGGCGGCGGCCAGCAATACCTACACGATCACTGGAAAAGCTGCTGCGGCGGCAGGATATCCTTCGGACCCGACGATCGGCGGCCGCTTGCTGGTCGCTCAGGAGCTTGCCGCCGAACGCGAGACGGCAGGGCTTGAGCGCGCAATCGGGTTGCTGGAAGGAGTTACCGCCCAGGCTCCCGGTTTTGCACCGGGGCATGCCGGGTTGGCCGAAGCCTTGATCCTGTCACGAGAGTTCGGCGCAAGAGCGGATGCCGACGCTTTTCGTCAAGCCCGTGCAGCCGCGATGGCAGCCGTGCGGATCGATCCCGATCTGCCATCCGGGCATCGTCTGCTTGGCTTCATATCCTACTGGAAGGATGGCGATTTCGCGCAGGCGCAGAAGCGCTTTGAGCGCGCGCTGGCGCTCGATCCCAACGATGTGCTGTCGCACTTCTGGTATGGCAACATTCTGAGCGATCGTGGCGATCATGGCTCCGCGCTGGCGGAACTGGAACGGGCGCGCACGCTGGACCCCGGTTCGCTGGCCATACGCACCGATCTTGCATGGGCGCAGTGGGCGGCGGGGCAGGATGCGGTCGCCATTCCCGCGCTGCAGGAAATCGCCCGGTCGAACCCAGGCTTTCCGGTGGCGCAGGATTGTCTTGCGATCATCGCCCTCGTGAACGGGGATGACAAAGGCTATGTGGTGCACTTCACCCGTTTCGCCCTTGCGCGGCAGGACAAGCGGCTGATGCGGAAGGCACAGCATCTTGCCGAGGCTGGTCCGGCCCGGTTGCGACGGCTGGTATACGAACAGGCGCTGAGCGATGTGGCCGAGGGATCGCGCGGCCGTGCCTGGCCGGTCCTTGTGGCATCCTTGCGGGGCGACCGAAGGGCGGTGATGCAACTGCTTCAGGCAGCCGAACGCGAGCATGAGGTCTGGGGCGACGCCGCGCTTGTTCCGCGCATCCGTGCGGTCTGGAAGAACGATCGCCGTATCGCCGCCATGATCGACTTGCGCGTGGGCGGGATCAGCCTAGCTTCCCGCTGACGGTATCTGCCCGCCCAGCGCCTGGTACACCTGCACTTGCGCGATGACACGGTTGTAGCGGTTCTGAATAAGGCTGATCCGCGCGCTGCGGGCACGTTCCTGCGCGTCCAGCCAGTCGCGCAGGGGGATGAGGCCAGCGCGGTACTGCCGTTCGTAAAGCCCTTCGGCGTCGACGGCGGCATCGTAGTTCCGGGTGGAGAACTGCGCCTGCCGGACGTACTGCTCCCGCGCGGAAAGCGCGATCTGGGTATCGCGCAGGGCATCGTAGAACGTCTGCCGGAAGTCCTGCACGGCAATGTCGTAGTCTGCCCGCGCAACGCCGGTGGCAAGGCGCACCTTGGCCGGGTTCAGCTCTGCCAGCGACAGCGCGCCGCCAAGGCTGGCAACCGGGTTGGTGAAGAACTTGAGCAGCGATGAACTTGCGGTGCCCAGCGCCCCGGTCAGGCTGAAGGTCGGGTAATAGCTGGCCACGGTCGCATCGCTGGTCGCCAGCGTGGATCGCAGGCGCAGTTCGGCTGCGGCAAGGTCAGGGCGGTTGGCAAGCAAAGATGCAGGCACGCCCGCCGCTATGACCGGAAGGTCGCCCTGCGGCAGTGCCTGCGGTTCCTGTCCATCGTAGTCCTGTTGGGCAAGCAGCGCGGCGATGGTCTTGAGCGCTTCGACGCGGCCCTGAATCAGCTGGGTCTGCGATGCTTCCTGCGATGCCACCGTCTGCTGGGCATCGCGCAGTTCAAGGCGCGAGACGGCGCCCGCATCATACTGTCGCTGCACCAGCTCCAGCGCGCGGCGTACATAGGCAAGGCTCTGTTCGCCCAGCGCGATCTGTTCGTTGGCGTAGGCCAGCTGCCACCATGCCTGCACTGTGGTGCTGACCAGCGCAAGGCGGGTTTCGGCAAGATCCTGCGCGGTCGCCTGCGCTTCCCAGCGGGCAGCATCGGCCTGCGCGTCAAGGCGACCGAACAGGTCGATCTCCCACGATGCGCCCAGCGATGTGGAGCTGCTCTTGTTCCATGCCGAACCGCCTTCCAGCGCCTTGGATGCATCGGATGAAGCGCTGGCAGAGAGGCTGGGCAGCAACGCCTGCCGGGCAAGGTCGGACGACAGCTTCGCACGCTTGAGGCGCAGGCCCGCAGCGGCAAGGTCCGCATTGTCGGCCAGCACGCGATCGACAAGAGCGGTCAGCGCCGCATCGTCGAATTCGTTCCACCACTGTGAACCGACCTTCTGCGGGACACCGGATACGCCTGCGTCCCAGTTGGCGGCGACGGGAACGGCAGGCGCTGCATATTGCGAACGGATCACGCCGCCGCAGCCGGCGGTGAGCGGCAGCAGCGCCAGCACGGCAAGGAGGTGAGGGCGCATCGTCAGTCTCTCGAAAGGGCGTCGACCGGGTCGAGCCGGGCCGCACGGCGCGCGGGCAGGAAGCCGAACACGACGCCGATGAGGGTGGAACACGCGAATGCGGCGACGATTGACGTGGTCGAATAGGCCATCGCGAAGTCGGAGGCGAAGTAGGAAAACACGACGCCCAGCGCCAAAGACAGGCTGACCCCGATGACGCCGCCGATCAGGCAGACGAGGATCGCTTCGATCAGGAACTGCTGGAGAATGTCGGACTGGCGCGCGCCCACGGCCATGCGCACGCCGATCTCGGCGGTACGCTCGGTGACGGAAACGAGCATGATGTTCATCACCCCGATGCCGCCGACGACGAGCGAGATCACCGCGATCGCGGCGACAAGCAGGGTCATCGTCTGCGTGGCGCTGGTGATCGTGGCGCGAATGTCGTCGGAGTTGCTGATGAAGAAGTCGACCGTGCCGTGGCGCTGGGTCAGCAGCTGCGTAACCGCCGCCTCAGCCGCTGATGTGGAAACGTCATCGCTGATGCGCACGGTGATGCTGGAGACGTAGCTCTGGCCCAGCATCCGGCTCATCGCGGTGGTATAGGGGACGTAAGCGGTCAGGCTGTCGCTGCCGCCGAAGCCCTGCTGCTGGGTGCCTACGATGCCGACGATACGCACCGGCACCTTGCCGAGCAGCACGACTTTGCCAAGCGGGTCTTCTCCGTCCGGGAAAAGGGTGTTCTGCGTATTCTCGTCGATCACCGCATCCTGCGCCAGCTGGCGCACCGCCTGCGTATCGAACAGGCTACCCGAACTGAGTGTCAGGCCGCGCACGCGGAAGTAGTCGGCGCCCACGCCGCTGACTTGCGCGGTTGCGGCGACATTGCGGTAGCGCGCGGTGACGCTGGTGGAGACGCTGGGCGTGACGCTGTCGATATAGGACAGCTGGCCAAGCGCCTCTGCATCACTGTCCTTCAGCGTCTGGATCTTGCCCGATCGCATGTCGCCGAAGCTCTTGCCGGGGTAGACGGTCAGCGTGCTGGTGCCGAGCCCGGATATATCGGACAGGATCTTGGCCTGGGAGCCGTTGCCCAGCGCCACCACCGATACCACCGATGCGATGCCGATGATGATGCCCAGCATCGTCAGGAAGGTGCGCAGCTTGTGCGCGGACATCGCCAGAACGGCCATGCGGAACGCTTCGCGGAAGCGGTCGGCCAACTGCCCGAAGCCACTGGCCCCGGTTGGCGTCGGCGCAAGGGCAGATGCGGTCCTGCGCTCTGCAGTGCGGCGGTCGTCGATGATCTCGCCATCGCGTATCTCGATGATCCGCTCGGCATGTTCGGCCACATGCATGTCGTGCGTGACGATGATGACCGTGTGGCCTTCTGCGTGGAGTTCGCCGAGGATCGCCATGACTTCCACGCCGCTGGCGGAATCGAGCGCGCCCGTAGGTTCGTCGGCGAAGATCACCTCGCCGCCGTTCATCAGCGCGCGGGCGATCGAGACGCGCTGCTGCTGGCCGCCGGAAAGCTGGCCGGGGCGGTGCCCGGTGCGCTCTCCAAGGCCAAGACGGGCAAGCAGTTGCGAGGCGCGGGCGGCACGTTCGCCGCGCGGCTTGCCCGCGTAGATGGCCGGAACCTCCACGTTGCCCAGTGCCGAAAGGTCGGTCAGCAGGTGGTAGCGCTGGAAGATGAAGCCGAAATGCTCGCGGCGCAGCGCCGCCAGTTCGTCAGGCTCAAGCCGGGCAGTATCGCGCCCGTTCACCCGGTACGATCCCGAGGTAGCCCGGTCCAGGCAGCCCAGGATGTTCATCAGCGTCGACTTGCCCGAACCGGACTGGCCGACGATCGCCACCATCTCTCCGGCGTTGATCGTCAGGTCGATGTCCTTGAGCGCGGCAAAGACGCCGTCTCCCGACGGATATTCGCGCCGGACGTGCGAGAGCGAAAGGAGCGGGGCGGATTCCATTGCCTGCCTCAGAAGCCCGGCGGTCCCATGCGGCGGCGGCCGCTTGATTCGCTGTCCGCCTTGGCCTCGCCGATGACGACGTTTTCACCTTCCTTGAGGCCGGAAAGCACCTCGACGTTGACGTTGTTGTTGAGGCCGATCTTCACCTTGCGGCTTTCGATCTTCCCGTCATCAGTCTTTACGCGGACGGTGTATGCGCCGTCCTTGTCCTTCGCACCCAATGCGGTTGCGGGGATCGTCAGGGCATTGGCGCGCCGGTCGAGGACGATGGTGACCTTGGCCGTCATCAGCGCACGCAGGCGGTTGTCCTCGTTCGGCACTTCGAACAGGGCATTGTAGTAGATCGCCGTGCTCGACGACGAACTGCTGGAAGAGGAACTGCTGGAGCTGGAGCTGACTTCGTCGACGATCGATTCCGGCGCCGGTTCGATCATCCGCAGCTTGGCTTCGTAGCGCTTGTCGGGGTCGCCCAGGATCGTGAAGTAGACCGGAAGGTCGGGCTTTACATTGATGACGTCTGCCTCGGAGACTTCGGCCTTGATCGTCATCACGTCGAGCTTGGCCAGGATCACGATCGTCGGCGCGGACTGGTTGGCGTTGACCGTCTGCCCCTGCTTGGTGACGACGGCCACGACGACACCGTCCATCGGCGCGGTGATCTTGGTATAGCCCAGCTGGACTTCGGCAGTGTTCACGCTGACGCTGGCGGCGCGGATCTGCGCCAGCAGGGCGTCGTAGCTTGCCTGCGCGGACTGCAGTTCCTGCCGCGCGGTTTCAAAGTCCTGCTGCGACGTTGCTTCGCCGGGGCCAAGGGTTTTCTGGCGGTTGAACGCCAGTTGCGCGCGGGCCAGCGTTGCCTTTGCGGACGCGGCCTGCGCCTGCATGTTGGCAAGGTCTGCGCGCGCGGTTTCAAGGCTGTTCGTCTGGGTGCGCGGGTCGATCAGGCCGATGAGGTCACCCTTGTGGACCACGTCGCCGACGTCGAAGTTCAGATCGTCGAGCCGGCCGGACACCTGTGCGCCCACGCTGACGAGTTCCTTCGGCTCCAGCGTGCCGGTGGCTTCGACCGTGCGTTCCAGCGAACCGCGTGCGACCTTCACGGTCGCGACGTCGGGTTCGGCAGGTCCGGCAAGGAACAGCTTCCAGACGAGAAGGAGGATGCACGCGCCGATAACGACGCCACCGATCACGATACGACGAGTGGTGAACATAGTGCCCCGTATGGCGGCTGGCGGCCAGCTTGTAAGCAGGTTTTTCGTAGCAATGTGTAACCTTTGCGCAAAACCGTGCGACAAATGGGCAGGGCGCGATCTTATCGCCCGCCCGTGCTTCCTCCGCAGCGGCGATGAGTGGGGGCGGAACGGGCGAATAGCCCTGACGGCCTCCGTTTCAGGCCGTAGGCAATCCTTGCGAGCAAAGGCCCGAGCAAGGAGAGGACGATGGACCCCATGGTGCAGCAGATGGTCGACCGCGAGGCGATCCGCGCCTGCGTGGCGCGGCTGGCGCGGGGCGAGGACAGGCGCAGCGCCGATCTGATCCGGTCGTGCTGGTGGCCCGAAGCGCGTTTCGACTACGGGGTCCATAGCGGCGATTTCGACGCCTACCTTTCGTGGGTGGTGCCCGGTGCGGACGCGATCAAGGATACGCAGCACCTGCTTGGCCAGACTTACGTCGAACTTTCGGATGGCACCGCCAAGGCCGAAACCCACGTATTCTCCTATCACCGCGTCGATATGGGCGCGGGCGATCGCGATACCTGCATCGGCGGGCGCTACCTCGATCGCTTCGAAAAGCGCGGCACCGAATGGCGCATCGTCGATCGGGTGATGCTCTACGACTGGGAGCAGGACTGGGGCGCGGCGGCAGACTGGTCGAAAGGCGTGATGGGCTATCCCTTCACCGCCGAACATTTCCCCGGCCGCGCCAAAGGCGATTTCAGCGAAATTTGGTTCACGGGAGAAGCCGCATGAGCGCACCGCTTGCAGGGAAGGTGGCGCTGGTCACCGGGGCCAGTCGGGGGATCGGCAAGGGCATCGCCCTCGTCCTCGCGGAACAGGGAGCGACTGTCTACATCACCGGTCGCACGGTGAAGGAGGGGGACTATTACCTTCCCGGCACTGTCGGTGGCACGGCGGCGGAATGCGATGCGCGCGGTCGTGACAGCGGCGGGCGCGGCGTTGCGGTCGCCTGCGATCATAACGACGATGCCGCTGTGGCCGCGCTGTTCGATCGGATCGCGCAGGAGCAGGGGCGGCTGGACATCCTCGTCAACAATGCCTTCACGATCTCCGACGACCTGCTGGAGCCAAAGGGCTTCTGGGAAAAACCCCTGTCCAACCTTGAGATGTGGGACGTTGGCGTGAAGTCCAACTTCGTTGCCGCCTGGCATGCCGCGAGGATCATGGTGCCGCAAAAGTCGGGGTTGATCGTGGTGATCTCCGGCTATGCGGCGGTGACTTACACATATGGCGTCGTCTTCGGCACGTCCAAGTCCGCCGCAGACCGCATGGCGCGCGACATGGCGATCGAACTGGAGCCGCACGGCGTCGCTTCGCTTACCTTGTGGCAGGGGCTGACGCTTACTGAAAAGGCGAAGGACAACCTTGCCCGCATGGGCGACAGGATGACGACGACGATCACTTCCATGCAGGGCAGCACGGTGGAGCATCCGGGCCGGGTGATCGCCGCTCTGGCTGCGGACCCTGACGTCATGAAGCGCTCGGGTGGAGAGTTCATCACCGCCGAACTGGCCGATGAACTGGGTATCACCGATGTGGACGGCAACACCATCGCATCGGCCCGCGCGCGGCGCGGATCGCCGATCTGGAAGCCGATCGCGGAGGTCGATTACCGTGGCAAGTGACCGCGACGCACGCATGGCCGTGATGCTCGACAAGCACGAGATCCGGGAATGTCTTGAACGCTTCTCACGCGGGATGGATCGTTCGGATCGCGGGATCTACCTTTCGGCTTTCTGGGATGATGCCGAAATGGCGGCCGGGCCATTCGTCGGCACTGCGGCGGATTGCTGGGACTGGGCGGTGCCCATGCATGAGGCGGGGCAGATACTCACGCATCATGCGCTGCTGCAGTCGAACATCGACCTCGATGGCGACACTGCTCATGCCGAAACCTACTACCAGTTCGTCGGCCGCAATCGCGACGAAAGCCTCTGGATCGCGGGTGGCCGCTATGTCGACCGGCTGGAGCGGCGCGGCGGGCAATGGCGTATTGCGTTGCGCACCAATGTGATCGAGTGGGGCTGCCTGCCGCGGCCGATGCCGATCCCGTTTGCCGACGTGCCGGATATTGCGCTCAATGGCGTAACGGCGCGCAGCCCGGAAGATCCGTCCTACCGGCGCCCGCTGATAAACCTGCGCGCGCCGGCAAGGCCCTGATCCGGCTCGGGATCAGCCGAGATAGATCCCGGCAGGATTGCCGGTGACGCCTGCGTCCACTTCGTAGAGCGCGCCATCGAATTCCGAAGCCGGGAGGCCCGTGGAGGCCGAAGTCACGAACATGCGGTCGAGGTTTTCCCCGGCGAAGGCGATGTTGGTGATGCGTTTTGCCGGCAGTTCGATCGATCGATCGCGCGTGCCGTCGGGCGCCAAGCGGCTTATCCGGCCGCCGTCCCAGTGGGCGACCCAGAGAAAGCCTTCGGCGTCCGTGGTCATGCCATCCGGATAGCCGTCCTGCTCGGTGAAGCGGATGAATTCCTGCCGGTCGCCCGCGCCGTTTTCGTCCAGCGCGAAACGATAGATCGTGCGGCGGCCGGAATCGGTATGGTAAAGCCAGTTGCCGCAAGGCGAGAAGGCCGGGCCGTTGGTCACGGTGTAGCCCGTGTCGATGACCTGCCAGTCCCCTTGCGCAGACAGCCGGTAGAACGAGCCGGACACTTCCTCTTCGGCCATGTCCATCGTGCCACACCAGATCGCACCGTGGCGATCGGCCTTTCCGTCGTTCATGCGGTTGCCGGGCAGGTGGGGTTCAGGGTCTGAACGCTCGCCCACGTTCAGCGGGTCGAGCGTGATCGCGGCGACGCCGTCACGAAAGCCGCCGACGAACCCGCCCGATGCGCGCGGCGCCACCCAGCCGAGCGGAGCGGGCATGTCCCACCGCTCGATCCGGCCATCCGCCAGCGTCAGCCGGTTGAGTGCGGGAGCCAGGATATCGACCCAGTAGAACGCGCCGTCACGCGCGCACCACAGCGCGCCTTCGCCAAGGGTATCGCGCACGTCGCGATCGATCTTGCGCCAGAGGGTCATTCGCGTTCTCTCCCGCATTCATGCGTCGTCCCGGAGCTGGTCCGGGACGACGTTTTCCTCAGTGGTTGTCGCGCGGCAGGCCCATGGTCTGGGCGATGCGCTGGTACTTTTCCGATCCTTCGAGGATCGCGCCGGTATCCATCTGGCCGACGAGGGCGCGCTGGATTTCCTGCCAGGGGGTCTGCGAGGCGGGGTACTTGTAGCCGCCTGCGGCCTCCAGCTCGGCGCGGCGTGCGGCCATCTCTTCGTCGGAGATCAGGACGTCGACCTTGCCCTTCTTGAGATCCATGCGCACCCGGTCGCCGGTCCTGAGCAGCGCAAGGCCGCCCATCGCCGCGGCTTCGGGAGACGCGTTGAGGATGGAGGGGCTGCCCGAGGTGCCCGACTGGCGACCGTCGCCGATGCAGGGCAGGGCGCTGACGCCTTCGGTGATCAGGTAGGCAGGCGGACGCATGTTCACGACTTCGGCCGCACCGGGATAGCCGATCGGCCCCGCACCACGCATGAACATCAGCGTGTCGGCAGTGATGCCCATCGCCGGATCGTCGATACGGTGGTGATAGTCCTCGGGACCGTCGAACACGATCGCCGGGCCTTCGAAGGCGTCCGGGTCTTCGGGGTTCGACAGGTAGCGGTCACGGAATTCCTTGGAAATCACGCTGGTCTTCATGATTGCCGCGTCGAACAGGTTGCCCGACAGGACCAGGAAGCCCGCTTCCTCGACCAGCGGGTTGTCGAAGGTCTTGATGACCTTGTCGTCCTCGATCGTGGCGTCGCGGCAGTTGTCGCCCATGGTCTTGCCGTTGACGGTAAGGGCGCTCTCCTTGATGAGCCCCTGGCCGATCAGCTGCGCGACGACGGCGGGCACGCCGCCTGCGTGATAGTAATCCTCGCCCAGATATTCACCGGCGGGCTGCAGGTTCACCAGCAGCGGGATCTTGTGGCCAAGGCGCTCCCAGTCCTTCAGCGGCAGGTCCACGCCGATGTGGCGGGCCAGCGCGGCAAGGTGGATCGGCGCGTTGGTCGATCCGCCGATGGCGGCATTGACGACGATGGCGTTGTGGAAGGCGTCAAGCGTCAGGATGTCCGAGGGCTTGAGGTCTTCGCGGACCATGTCCACGATGCGCTTGCCGGTGTGATAGGCGCATTCCTGGCGATCGCGGTAAGGCGCGGGGATCGCGGCGGAGCCGGGCAGCATCATGCCCAGGGCTTCGGCCAGCGAGTTCATCGTGGTCGCCGTGCCCATGGTGTTGCAGTAGCCGGTCGAAGGCGCCGAGGACGCGACGAGCTTGATGAAGCCGTCCGCGTCCAGTTCACCTGCCGCCATCATCTGGCGGCCCTTCCACACGATCGTGCCCGATCCGGTGCGTTCACCCTTGTGCCAGCCGTTGAGCATCGGGCCGACCGACAGTGCGATCGCCGGGATGTTCACGGTCGCGGCGGCCATCAGCATCGCCGGGGTCGTCTTGTCGCAGCCTGTGGTCAGCACCACGCCGTCGAGCGGGTAGCCGTAAAGCGCTTCGACAAGGCCGAGGTACGACAGGTTACGGTCAAGCCCGGCGGTGGGACGCTTGCCGGTTTCCTGGATCGGGTGCACCGGGAATTCCAGCGCGATGCCGCCCATCTCGCGGATGCCTTCGCGGATACGCTCTGCCAGTACGAGGTGATGGCGGTTGCAGGGCGAAAGGTCGCTGCCCGACTGGGCGATGCCGATGATCGGCTTGCCCGAACGCAGTTCCTCAAGGCTGAGGCCGAAGTTCAGGTAACGCTCCAGGTAGAGCGAGGTCATGTCGATGTTGTCGGGGTTGTCGAACCAGGCGCGAGAACGCAGCTTGGGAGTCTTCTGTTCGGTCATGGTTGTTTTCTGGTCCGGTTCAGCGCGGAGACGTGGTGACGCGGTAGATCATGACATGCTTGTACGGCTTGCCGGGATCGACGCGGGTGGAAGGGAAGTTGGCGTGGTTGGGGCTGTCGGGGAACTTTTGCGGTTCCAGCGCGATGCCGTCGCCCATGCGGTAAAGGTGGCCCTGCTTGCCGATGAACGTACCGTCGAGGAAGTTGCCGGAGTAGAACTGGACGCCGGGTTCGGTCGTCAGCACTTCCAGCACGCGGCCCGAAACCGGGTCTTCCAGGCGCGCAGCAAGTTCGGGGGTCTTCGTCTGGCCCTTGTCGAGCGCGAAGTTGTGGTCGAAGCCGCGGCCATAGATGATCTGCTGGTCGTTGCCGTCGCGCAGACCCACGGCCACCGGCTTGCCCTTGCGGAAATCGAACGGCGTGCCTTCGACGGGGCGCAGCTCGCCGGTCGGGATCAGCTTTTCGGTGACGGGGGTGTACTTGCTGGCCGGGATGGTAAGCACGTTGGTCATCGCATCGCGCGTCGATCCTTCGCCCGCCATGTTGAAGATGGCGTGGTTGGTCATGTTGAGCACGGTCGGCTTGTCGGTCGTCGCGTCGAACACGATCTGCAGGTTGCCGGTTTCGTCGAGCGAGTAGGTGACCTTGGCCTTCACGGTGCCGGGATAGCCGGAATCGCCGTCCGGGCTGACCAGCGAGAATACCGCCGTTGCCACCTTGCCCGATTTCACCGAATCGAGCTTCCAGTTCTGCACGTCGAAGCCCTTGCCGCCGCCGTGGAGCGACTGGCCATGGTCATTGCCGGGAAGCTGGTAGGACTTGCCGTCTAGCGTGAACTTGCCTTCGCCGATGCGGTTGCCATAGCGGCCGATGGTGGCGCCCCAGTAATTGGGCCGCGCTTCGAAATCGGAGAGCTTGTCATACGCTACGAGCACGTCGGCGGTCTTGCCGTCGCGGTCGGGCGCGTTCAGCTTCCACAGCGTTGCGCCGAATGTCAGGATCGTGGCGGAGACGCCGTTGCCTGCCGTCAGCGTCACCGCGGTGACTTCGCTGCCGTCGGACAGCTTGCCCGCGCTTGCCTGAGTGGCTTCCGTGGCCAGCGTGGGCGTTGCGGTCAGAACCGCCGCCGAAGCCGCTGCCATCAGAAAAACCTTGCCCGGATTCCTCATTCCCTTAGCTCCCGCGTGTCGGTGAGATTTCGATTCTTGTGTGAAGACGCGCCCCATTGACGGCGTCGCTTCGCGCATATAGTCCGACAAATAGAAAGAGCGCAAGCCGGTTTGCCGCATGAGCCGATCCGCCGGGTGCGCTAACGAGAGGAATGTCATGCCCCCTGTGGTTTCATCCACCGACGCCCCCGTGGTTCACTTGCATCCGGCAAGCGTGCGCTATGGTCCCGCGCTTACGCTGCTCGCCAGCCTGTTCTTCATGTGGGGCTTCATCACTGTCATCAACAATACGCTGTTGCCCCACCTGCGCAGCGTATTCGAGCTGAGCTATACCCAGACGACGCTGATCGAATCGGTGTGGTTCATCGCCTATTTCGTGGCGTCGATCCCGTCGGCCAAGCTGATCGAGCGGATCGGCTATCAGAAGTCGCTGGTCGTCGGTCTGCTGATCATGGCGGCCGGTGCATGCGGCATGATGCTGGCTGCCAGCATCCCGTCGTATGGCGTCACGCTGGTCATGCTCTTCGTCATCGCCAGTGGCATCACGCTGCTGCAGGTCGCGGCGAACCCCTACGTCGCAGTCGTCGGCAAGCCTGAAACCGCGTCCTCGCGCCTTAATCTGGTGCAGGCGCTGAACTCGGCCGGTACCATGCTGGCGCCGCTCTTCGGTGCGTACCTCATCCTCGGTCGTTCCAAGGGCGGTACGGCAACGGCGGGCACCGTGCTTACCGAAGCCGAACGCATGGCGGACGCCCATTCGGTGATCCTGCCTTACGCGCTCGTCGCGGTGGTTCTGGTAATCCTTGCCGTGATCATCGCCAAGTTCCCGCTGCCCGCGATGGGCTCGGCCGGTTCGCGCGCCGCCAAGGAAGAGCGCAAGCACCTCTCGCTCTGGAACCACCGCAACCTGGTGTTCGGTGTGCCCGCGATCTTCATCTACCTGATCGCGGAAATCGGCGTCGCCAACCTCTTCGTGAACTTCGTCAGCCAGCCTGACATCGCCAACCTGACGCATGAACAGGCGGGCAAGTACCTCAGCTTCCTGTGGGGCGGCATGATGGTCGGCCGCTTTGTCGGCTCGGCGGTGATGCAGCGCTTCGATGCAGGCAAGGTGCTGGCGTTCTTCTCGATCGGCGCGTTCGTGGTGATGATGGTCACCGTCTTCGCCCATGGTCCGGTCGCAATGTGGTCGCTGATCCTCGTCGGCCTGTTCCACTCGATCATGTTCCCGACGATCTTCACGCTCGGCATCAAGGGTCTTGGCCCGCTGACCGAAGAAGGTTCGGGCCTGCTCGTCATGGCGATCGCCGGCGGTGCGCTCGTGGTGGTGCAGGGCTGGCTGGCCGACAACTACGGTCTGCAGACTTCATTCCTGCTGACCGCGGCATGCGAACTCTACGTGCTGTTCTACGCGCTGTGGGGCAGCAAGCCGACCAATGCGGTGGCGGCCCCGGAAGCCACTTTCGAATAACCGGTAGCACATAACGAAAAAGGCCCCGGCGAGCGATCGCCGGGGCCTTTTTTGTTTCTGGGGGTGGTGGAAGGGCTGGCTGCCGCCCCAGCCTCGGCTGATCAGTCTTCCATTGAGCTGCGTGTATCTTCAAGCGCCAGATCCACCAGCACGTTCATCGCCTCCGCCGCTGCATTGGCATCCCCTGCGGCGATGGCGTCATAGACCTTCACGTGATCGGGGATCGGGTTGCGGGGCAGGGCGCGGGCGCGTTGCTTGAACTGGGTGGTCCAGTTCACCGCCGCGCCGATCGAGGCGCTGAGCGTCAGGAGCGCGTCATTGCGGGTCGCCTGCAGGATCGACTTGTGGAAATCGCGGTCTGCGGCGCGGCCTGCCTCTGTCGTCAGGGTGTGGCGACGCATGGCGGTGAGGGCGTCCTTCATCGTCTTGAGGTCTGCCTTGTCGCGGCGCAGCGCGGCGAGGCGGGCGGCGGCCGGTTCAACGATGGCGCGCAGTTCGAACAGGCTGCGCACGAATTCGATGTCCGGCTCACCCGCAAAGGCCCAGCCGAGCACTTCGGGGTCGAGCAGGTTCCAGCGATCGCGCGGCAGCACACGGGTGCCGGCCTTTGGGCGGCTTGCGACAAGGCCCTTGGCGGTCAACACCTGTATCGCCTCGCGGTAGGCGCTGCGGGATACCTGGAGTTCTTCTGCAAAGGCGACTTCGCCGGAAAGAATGTCTCCGGGCGCGTATTTGCCTGACAAGATCGCCGTGCCCAGCTTGTGTGCGATGGCTCCGTGCAGCCGCCGTCCAGGGCCGCGGGCTTCTTCGGCCAGCTTTGCATTCGCTTCGGTAGTCGTCAAATCGGCATCTGTCACAGGTATGGGCTCCTCCCTGGATGAAACTAACAGCGGTTTGCGCGAGAAGGAACGACAAACATTGCGTTTCGCTCGCACAGGAAATATGTCGGAGTAAATAGGGAGATCCCAATGACTGAATTTCGTTCCATCGTCGCCGCTACCGGTGAAGCTCAGGGTGAGCCTTTCGCCATCAGCACCACCGCGGATGTGGCGGCTGCCTGCGCCGCTGCGGCTGCCGCGTTCGACACGTACCGTGCCACCGACCGCGAAACGCGCGCGTCCTTCCTTGAGCGAATCGCTGACGAGATCATGGCGATCGGCGAGCCGCTGATCGAAGCCTACATGGCCGAAAGCGGCCTGCCGCGCGGTCGTGGTGAAGGTGAACGTGGTCGCACCTGCGGTCAGCTGCGCATGTTCGCGGATGTAGTTCGCAAGGGCCAGTGGATGCAGCTGCGCATCGACCCCGCCATGCCCGATCGCGCACCGCTGCCGCGCCCGGACCTGCGCCTGCGCATGATCCCGGTCGGTCCGGTTGCGGTGTTCGGTGCGTCGAACTTCCCGCTCGCGTTCTCGACCGCCGGTGGCGACACGGCTTCGGCGCTGGCCGCTGGTTGCCCCGTCGTCGTCAAGGGGCATCCGGCCCACCCGATCACCGGCTCGCTGATCGCCGCTGCCATCACCAAGGCGGTGAAGGACGCCGGTCTGCCCGAGGGCGTGTTCCAGCACCTCGTCGGCCCGTCGACCGATCTGGGCGCCGCGCTTGTGCAGGATCCGCGCATCATGGCGGTGGGCTTCACTGGCTCGCGCGGTGGTGGTCTGGCGCTGGCGAAGCTGGCCCAGGCGCGCGAAGTGCCGATCCCGGTCTATGCCGAAATGTCCAGCATCAACCCTGTCCTGCTGCTGCCCGAAGCGCTCAAGGCGCGCGGTGAGGCACTGGGCACCGCCTTCGTCGGTTCGCTGACGATGGGCGCGGGCCAGTTCTGCACCAACCCCGGTCTGATCCTTGCCATTGAAGGTGAGGGGCTCGACGCCTTCGTTGCGGCCGCCACCACCGGCGTGTCGCAAGCCAAGCCGCAGACCATGCTCACCACCGGCATCGCCGCCGCCTATGCCAAGGGCGTGGCCACGCTCGAAGCTCTGCCCGGCGTAGAAACGCTGGCCAAGGGTGAAGAAGGCAGCACCACCACCGGCGGCGCGATCCTGTTCCAGACCACGGCGTCGCAGTTCCTGGCCGACAAGGCCGCGGGCGACGAAGTGTTCGGCGCATCCTCCGTCATCGTGCGCTGCAAGGACGAAGCTGAACTGCTGACCGTCCTCGAAGGTCTTGAAGGCCAGCTTACCGCGACCCTGCACATGGACGATGCCGATGAAGGCTCTGCTGCGCGCGTTCTGCCGGTGCTGGAGCGCAAGGTTGGCCGCATCCTCGTCAACGGCTGGCCCACCGGCGTCGAAGTGTGCCACGCGATGGTGCATGGCGGCCCGTTCCCCTCGACTTCCGATCCGCGCACCACGTCGGTCGGCAGCATGGCGATCGACCGCTACCTGCGTCCGGTCAGCTACCAGAACTTTGCGCAGGGCCTGCTTCCGGCCGAACTGCGCGACACCGCTTTCGGTGACGGCGCCCCGCGCCTGATCGACGGCACGCTTACCATCAACTGATCCAGCCATCCGGGCGGCGCGTCTCCAAGAAGGGCGCGCCGTCACAGGGCCAAGTGCCCTCAGGGAGAGTTTCCATGACCTACCTCCGCCTGCTCCAGCACCTGAGCGCCGACGGCGTTCGTTCCGTCATCCTTGCCGACGGCGATGCCGCGCATTTCCTGCCGGGCGTCGCTTCGGTGCGTGAGCTTGCGCTGGGCGCCATCGCCGCCGGGCAGACGCTGGCCGACGCTGCGAAAGATGCCGGGCAGGGCGAAGCGGTCGACATCGCGGCCGAGTTCGCCGCGGGCCGCCTGCTTGCTCCGATCGACCATGAGGACGGCGCACACCTGCTGCTCGCGGGCACCGGCCTGACGCACCTGGGTTCGGCCGAGGGCCGCGACAAGATGCACAAGGCGGCCGCATCGGGCGAGCATGTGACCGATTCCATGCGCATGTTCCTTGAAGGTCTGGAAGGCGGCAAGCCTGCAGCGGGCGAAGTCGGCCAGCAGCCGGAATGGTTCTACAAGGGCGATGGCTCGCAGCTGGTCGGCCCGACCGACGACCTTGAAATGCCTGCCTTCGCCAAGGACGGCGGCGAGGAACCGGAACTGGCCGGCATCTACCTGATCGGCGAGGACGGCACCGCGTATCGCCTGGGTCTGGCGCTTGCCAACGAATATTCGGATCATGTCACCGAACGTCACAACTACCTTTGGTTGGCCCACTCCAAGCTGCGTCAGGCAGCGCTTGGCCCGGAACTGCTGCTGGGCACGCCGCCTTCGCACATCGAAGGCACCAGCAAGGTCATCCGTGGTGGCGAGACGATCTGGGAAAAGCCCTTCCTTTCGGGTGAGGGCAACATGTCGCACACGTTCGCCAACCTTGAGCACCACCACTTCAAGTACGACCTGTTCCGTCGCCCCGGCGACGTGCATGTCCACTTCTTCGGCACCGCGACGCTTTCTTTCGCGGACGGCGTGCAGACCGAGGAAGGCGACGTGTTCGAGATTTCGGCCGCGCCTTTCACGCTGCCGGTTGCGAACCGCCTTGTCCGCGTGCCTGAGCGCGCGTTCGCGGTGAAGGCAATCTGATCGATGGATCCGATCCGCATTGCGGTGGTGGGCGTGGGCAAGATCGCCCGCGACCAGCACCTGCCGGCGATTGCCGGGAACAGCGCGTTCAGCCTTGCCGCCACGGTCAGCCCGCATGATCCGGGTGTCGAGGGCGTGCCGCACGCCAGGAGCCTTGAAGAACTGATCGAGCGCGGTCCGGCGGTCGATGCGGTGGCGCTCTGCACGCCGCCGCAGGTTCGCTATGACCTTGCCGTGCAGGCGCTGCGCAAGGGCATGCACGTATTCCTCGAAAAGCCGCCCGGCGCGACGCTGGGCGAAGTGGGGGCGCTGTCCAGCCGGGCTGATAAAGTCGGCGCGACGCTGTTCGCCGCCTGGCATTCGCGCTTCGCGGCGGGCGTCGCGCCTGCGCGGGCATGGCTTGCCGAACGGCGGATCGACAGCGTTTCGATCGTCTGGCGCGAAGACGTGCGGGTGTGGCATCCGGGGCAGGCATGGATCTGGGAGCCGGGCGGCCTCGGCGTGTTCGATCCCGGTATCAACGCGCTCTCCATCGCCACGCACATCCTGCCCCGGCAGATGTTCCTGCAGTCGGCCACGCTGGAGATTCCGGCCAACCGCGCTGCGCCGATCGGCGCGGACATCCAGTTCCGCGACACTGCCGGCGCGCCGATCCACATGGACCTCGACTGGCGCCAGACCGGCCCCCAGTCGTGGGACATCATCGTCGAGACGGATGCCGGCACGCTGAAGCTGTCCAACGGCGGCGCTGTGCTGACCCTGCCGAGCGGCGTCGAGCACAACGAGGATTTGGAATATCCGGGCCTCTATGCGCGCTTCGCCACGCTGATCCGCGGCGGTCGCAGCGACGTGGATGTGGCACCGTTCCGCCTTGTGGCCGATGCGTTCCTGCGCGGCCACCGCAAGATCGTTGAAGAATTCCACGACTGACCGATCCTTGGCGCGGTCTGAAGAGATTGCGCCAACCCTTTGTTTCTAAACACTCCCAGGCCAACGGCGATCGCGCCCGGCCTGGGAATGCTCCTTGGGAGGGGACTGACATGACCAAGTTGTTCCGCCGTACCTCGCTTGCCATGCTGATGGCCGCGACGGTGCTTTCCGCGCCTCTGAGCCAGACGGCATATGCCGACACCAACGGCCAGCCCACCACCGCCACGATCGAGGGTGACAAGCCCGGCCCGGTCTACAACAAGGACGTCTTCACCCAGTTCGCCGAGCATCTGGGCGAAGGCATCTACGGCGGCCTGTGGGTCGGCAAGAACAGCAAGATCCCCAACACCAACGGCTTCCGCAACGACGTCGTCAAGGCGCTCAGGGATCTGTCGGTGCCGGTGATCCGCTGGCCGGGTGGCTGCTTCGCCGACGAATACAACTGGCGCGAGGGTATCGGCCCGCAGGCCAAGCGCCCGGTCAAGATCAACACCCACTGGGGCGGCGTGACCGAACCCAACACGGTAGGCACGCACGAGTTCTTCGAACTGGTCCGCCAGGTCGGCGCAGAGGCTTATGTCGCCGGCAACGTCGGCACCGCGACCCCGCGCGAGATGGCCGAATGGGTCGAATACATGACTTCGCCCGCCGGTTCGCTGGCCAATGAGCGCGCGAAGAACGGTCACAAGGAACCCTGGAAGGTCAAGTATTTCGGCGTCGGTAACGAGCTGTGGGGCTGCGGCGGCAACATGCGCCCCGAGTTCGCCGCGGACGAAACGCGCCGTTACGCCACTTTCGTCAAGGCGCCTGCGGACACCAAGATCCTGAAGGTCGCGGCCGGTGCCAATGTCGACGACTACAACTGGACCGAGACGATGATGCGCGTCGCGGCGAACCAGCTGGATGGCGTTTCGCTGCACTATTACGTCCACCCCGCTGGTGGTTGGCCGCCGCGCGCGCCTGCCGTCAACTTCGACGAGCATGGCTGGGCCGATGCGCTGAACGGCGCGCGGCACATGGACGAGCTGATCACGAAGCACTCGGCCATCATGGACAAGTACGATCCCGCCAAGCGCGTCTTTCTTGCGGTGGACGAATGGGGTTCGTGGTACGCTCAGGACGAGGGTACGCACCCCGGATTCCTGCGCCAGCAGAACACCTTGCGTGATGCGCTGATCGCCTCCATCCACCTCGATATCTTCGCCAAGCATGCCGATCGCGTGCGCATGACGGCCATCGCGCAAATGGTGAACGTGCTGCAGGCGATGATCTTCACCGAGGGCAGCAAGATGGTGCTGACCCCGACCTACCACGTCTTCGAGATGTACAAGCCCTGGCAGGACGCCACCGTGCTGCCGCTGGAGATCAAGTCTCCTTGGTATTCGAAGGACGAATTCACCATGCCCGCCGTCAGCGGCTCGGCGGTGAAGGCGAAGGACGGCAAGGTGCATGTTGCGCTGTCGAACCTCGATCCCAACCAGTCGAACACGGTGACGATCAAGCTTGACGGCGTCAGCGCATCGGCGGTTGCCGGCCGGATTCTCACGGCTTCGGCGATCAATTCGCATAACACCTTCGACGCGCCCGACGTGGTCAAGCCCGCTGCCTTCTCCGGCGCAAGCGTGCAGGGCGGCCAGTTGGTCGTGACGTTGCCCGCGAAGTCGGTCGTGGTGCTGGAACTGAACTGATGAAGGCGGCCTTCCTCAGTCTCGCGGCGCTGGCTCTTGCCGGTTCCGCGAGCGCGCAGCAGGTCGGCGAAAAGGGTGCCGGAACGCTGAATTCCCAGCTTTCCGGCGACCTTGTCGTCCATGACCCGGTGATCATCCGCGAGGGGGACACGTATTACGTGTTCAGCACCGTGGGCAAGTATATCGGGATCAAGACTTCGACGGACCTCAAGGTCTGGAAGGACGCGGGCTCGGTGTTCTCTGAAATTCCGGCACGGGCGAAAGACGCGGTTCCGGGAACCGAAGGCATCTGGGCGCCGGATATTTCCTATGTGAATGGCGAATACCGCCTGTACTATTCGGTCTCGACCTTCGGGTCGAACCGCTCCGCAATCGGCCTGGCTACAACCAAGACACTGGGCGCAAAGGCGAAATGGCAAGATCACGGGCTTGTCGTCATGTCCACCAAGGACGATGATTTCAACGCCATCGATCCCAACTTCGTGGTCGATGCGCAAGGGCGCCAGTGGCTGTCGCTAGGCAGTTTCTGGAGCGGGCTCAAGCTGTTCCCGCTCGATGCGAAGACCGGAAAGGTCGTTCCCGGCACGGAGCCGTACTCCATCGCCCGCCGCCGCGCGCCTGCGGGAGCGGCGGCGCCGGTCGAGGCGCCGTTCATCTTGTCCCACGGTGGCTGGTACTTCCTGATCGCGTCCTATGACTATTGCTGCAAGGGCGTGAACAGCACGTATTACACTGTCGTCGGCCGTTCGAAGAAGATCACAGGGCCTTTCCTCGGCCGTGACGGCAGTTCCATGATGGAGGGCGAGGGCACCATCCTGCTGCGCTCGGACCTTCAGGAAAAGCAGCGTTTCCGCGGCCCCGGCCATGCGGGCGCGTTCACCGACAAGGACGGCACGACCTACATCGTCTACCATGCTTACGACAAGGAGGCCGATGGCCGCCCCACGCTGCGCATTGCGCCGCTGCGCTGGGATGCGGACGGCTGGCCCGTCGCCGATTATTGACCACACCCACCTGACGGCGCTCCGGCCCTTGCAAAAGAAGGCCGGAGCGTCCTTTTTCAGTGTGGCACCTGACGATACCCAAACGACACCTAACGCTACCCCAAGCGTACCAGAACCTCCGGAGAGGCCATGATGAACTTCCCCCTGTCGCGCCGCAGTTTCGCCACTGCCGCATCGCTGCTCCCCATCGCCTGCTCCGCGCCCGGCAAGACCGTGCTTGGCGGATCGAAGGCGCCGGAAGCCCCCGTGGCGAGCAACCCGCTCATCCGTCAGCGGGCCGACACCCAGATCTTCCGCCACGACGATGGCTGGTACTATGCTATGGGTTCGGTGCCCGAATATGATCGCCTTGCGCTGCGCCGTTCGAAGACGCTGGCCGGGCTTGCCGACGCTGAAGAGCGTGTGCTGTGGCGGCATGAGCCGAGTGGGCCGATGTCCGGCTTCCTTTGGGCGCCCGAACTGCATTACGTCGACGGCAGGTGGATCGTTTATTTCGCCGCCGGCCCCAGCGGCGGCGGCGAGGACGTGTTCCGCATCCGCACTTTCGCCGTGGTCTGCGACGGGCGCGATCCGATGACCGGAAACTGGTCGGTCCTTGGCGAATTCAAGGCGCCGTGGGACAGCTTCAACCTTGATTCGACGATCTTCACCCATCGCGGCGTACGCTATTTCTCGTGGGCGCAGCGCGAGCCGGGGATCGAGACCAATTCCAATGTCTACATCGCGCCGATGAAGGATGCGCTGACGCTGGCATCGGCGCCCGCCCGGCTGACGGTTCCCACGCTCGACTGGGAAATCCAGGGCTTCAAGGTCAACGAGGGTTCGGCCTTCCTCAACCGCAACGGCCGCCTGTTCATGACCTATTCGGCCAGCGCAACCGATGCGCGCTATTGCATGGGCCTGCTCAGCGTGGACGAGACGGCGAACATCATGGACCCGCGCGCGTGGACCAAGGCGCCCGAGCCGGTGTTCACGACCTGCAAGGAAACCTCGGTCTACGGCCCCGGTCACAACAGCTTCACGGTTGACGAAGAAGGCCGCGACATCCTTGTCTATCACGGGCGCGACTATGAGGCGATCGAGGGTGACCCGCTGTTCAACCCCGACCGCCACACCCGCATCCAGCGTATCTACTACCATGCCAACGGCGTTCCCGATTTCGGCGTGCCGGTAGGCAACGGCGCGCTGCCCGAGCGTTTCATCCCGGCGGTCCACCGCACCGTCCGCATGGCCTGCGACGGCACGAACCTTTCGGTGAGCGACGCCCCGCTGGCGCAGACGCAGTTCCGTTCGATCGAGGCGGGCGAGGGCGTGGTGCAGCTTTCGCCGATCCTCAAGCCCGACCATTGCCTTGTGGCCGCTGCCGACGGATCGGTGACGCTGGCGCCGCGCGCGACGGCCGAAGCCAGCCATTTCCGCCGCGAGGCAGGCCCCGCCAGCGGCACCGTGCGCTTCGCCTCGGTCCCGTTCGAGGGCAGGGCGCTTGCCTATGCGTCGGACAGGCTGGTGCTGGGCGATTCCTACGATGCCAGCGTCGCCTGGCTGGCTGACTGACGGCACGCAACAATCGGACCGCCGCCGCTCGCCCATGAGCGCGGCGGTCCGTGCTTTTTGCCCTTATTGTCTGATTAATTAGCCCCAAGCCGAAGGGCATCTTCACGTGTGAGCCAGCATGTGCGCCCCAAAGGCCACATATGCCCGCCCTTTTTGTCGGAGCAATGCATTTTCCGCTTGCGTCCGAATAGTCCGACTAATAATCAGGCCCCACACAGTTTTGGGGCATGGTAATCGGCCAGCCCCCATGGGAGGGTTGATCATGGCGTTCAAGCCATTCGCATTCTGCACCGCATCCGTTCTCGCACTCGGCCTCGCCTCGGTGGCGCAGGCTCAGGACGCCGCTCCGCAGGATGCTGCGCCGCAGTCGGCTGCCGATGACGCCAGCGCTGAGGACATCATCGTCACCGGCGTGCGTGCGTCCATCGTCGGCGCCATCAACAGCCGCAAGGACAACGTCCAGATCGTCGACTCGATCGTCGCCGAAGACGTCGGCAAGCTGCCTGACAACAACGTTGTCGAAGCGCTGCAGCGTGTCACCGGCATCCAGGTGACCGACCGCGCCGGCGGCGAAGCGGCGACGATCACCATTCGCGGTCTGACCGATCCGCTGACCACGCTTAACGGCCGCAACATCTTCACCGCGGCGGGCACCTCGTTCGCGCTGCAGGACATCTCGGCGAACCTCGTCAAGAAGGTCGACGTCTACAAGACCCGCTCGGCCGACCAGATCGAGACCGGTCTTGCCGGGCAGATCGATGTGCAGACGCGCCGCCCGCTCGACTTCGACGGCTTCACGATCTCGGGTCTCGCGCGTGGCATCTATTCGGAGATGGCCGACAAGGCGAACCCCAACGTCGCGCTGCTTGTGGCGGACAGGTGGGATACCGGCATCGGCGAGATCGGCTTCCTTGTGAACGCCAGCTACACCCGCGCCGAATACCGCAACCAGAACCTGCAGGCGGGCGCCATGGTGCCGTTCCTGACCGCTGACGGCGCGCGGCCCTCGGTCACCACCAGCACTCTTCCGGGCGCTTGCCCCGGCGGCAACCCCTTCGTCGCGATGGAGCGCCTGTTCACTACCGACTGCCGTGCGGTGACCGCTTCCAACCCGCAGGGCAACCTGTGGACGCCGGGCCTCGATGCTGGCCTGTCGACCGCTGCGGGCTCGACCCTCAACATCAACGGCGTCGAGGTTCCCTATTACCTGTCGCGCGATGCGGTGATCGCTTCGGACCTTTACGGCAAGCGCACCCGGCCTTCGGTCAACGCGGCGCTGCAGTGGGCGCCCAACGATCGTTCGATCTATACCGCCGAAGTTTTCTACAGCGGCTTCCGCGGCAAGACCTTCAACAGCCTGAATTTCAGCTACGCCGACTGGTGGGGGGACATTCAGGATCCGGCGAACAGCTTCGAGCTGTATGAAGGCACCAACATCATCAAGTCGCGGCAGATGGGCAGCGTCTCCGGTTTCAACAGCGGCGACTATTCCACCAACAAGACCGACAGCTTCGTCTACGCCTTCAACGCCAAGTGGGACGTTGCCGATCGCGGCAAGATCACAGCCGACGTCACCTATCAGGACAGCAAGAACGAAACCTCGTTCTTCGCCATTCGCACCGATCGCGCACCGCTTGACATCGACGTGGACTTCAACGCCGGTGGCGGCCTGCCTTCGTACAGCTTCGGCAATCAGGGCGTCCTGACCGACGCTTCGGCGTGGACCGTGGGTAACCTGTTCGATAGCGGCACCAAGAACGAGGGCAGCGCGCTGACCGTGATGCTCGACGGCGAGTACGAGTGGGACGAAGGTTTCCTGCGCCGCATCAAGGCGGGCTTCCGCTACGATGACCGCAAGGCCGACAGCTACGTGCGTGACCAGGGCGCGGGCGGCCTGCCGGGCGTGACGCTCGACCAGTTCGGGCAGGGCACGCCCTTCACGAACAGCGGCTTCTTCGATGGCCAGGCCGACATTCCGACCAGCTGGGTGCTGGCCGATCCGCGCACCATGGACAAGGATGCGGTGCGTAAACTGTACCAGTCGGTCAACCCGGCGCTGTTGCTGTCGGACCAGCTGACCTTCGGTCATGTCTTCGGTATCGGAGAGATCAACACCGCCGCCTACCTCATGGCGGATGGCGAGATCGAACTGTTCGGCCGCCCGCTGCAGCTGCAGGCCGGCGTCCGCTACGTGCAGATCGACACCGACTACGAGTATTTCGATCGCGGTAACAACTTCGCACGCACCGCGGTTTCGACCGGTTCGGCCAAGTGGCTGCCCTCGTTCACTGCGCGGTATGGCATCACCGACAACCTGCGCATCCGCTTCAACTACGGCGAAACGCTGCGTCGTCCGGCGTTCGGCGATCTCAACCCCAACGTCACGCTGACGGGCGACCTGTCGCGCATTGGCTTCGGTACCGGCAGCGCGGGTAACGCAAGCCTCGGCGCCACGCATTCGAAGAACATCGACATTGCTCTCGAATGGTACTTCGAGCGCAACAGCGCCATCTACGCGACGGCCTTCCGCCGCGAGATCAACGGCCTCGTCGTGCCCCTGGTGGCGCGCGAGATCATCCCGGACAACTATCTGCCGGACAACGACTCCTACACCGAGACGTTCAACATCACCCGTCCGGTCAACGCGTCCGACGGCGTGCTGAAGGGCGTGGAACTGGGCCTGACCTACTTCCCGACCTATCTGCCCGGCCCGCTCAACGGCCTTGGCTTCGTCGGCAGCGCGACGATCCTCGACTCCGAGCAGACGATCCCGGTGGTCAACACTGCGGGCGAGATCACCGGCTCGACCAAGTCGGCGTTCTTCGGCGTGTCGAAGCTTTCGTACAACGCGACGCTTGCCTACGATAACGGCCCGATCGGTGCCCGCCTGTCGTACATCTGGCGCAAGGGTTTCCTCCAGAGCAACGAGGGCCGCTCATTCGCGAACCCGATCGGCTTCTGGCGCGCACCTGAGAAGAGCCTCGACCTGCAGCTGACCTGGAACGTCAACGACGACATCGGCGTGACCTTCGACGCGGTGAACCTCACCAAGGCGAAGCAGCAGAACTATTACAAGTTCGGCGATGTCGGCAACGCGCAGCAGTTCAATTCCAGCACGCTGCTGATCGACCGCACGTTCGCGGTGGGTGTGCGCTTCAAGTTCGACTGATCCAACAGGCGCGATGCGGGATGCCATTCCCGCGCATCGCGCCTGCTCAGGGCGGCCGCGTGGGGTTGGGGCTCCTTTCCTCTCCCAACACCCGGCCCGGCGCGGCCGCCTTTTTACTGCTGACTGACAAAAGGGGATGACCTTGCGGAAGATCCTGGCGCTCGCGCTGCTACTTGCGACGGCGGCCAGTCCGCCAGCTGTCGTCCCGCCTGCTCCTGCTCCGGCGCTCGACGGCCATGCCATTGCACAGGCGCGCTACGGCAACGATGCCGCCTGGTACGAGCAGCGCATTCCCTTCTTCGAAAGCTCCGATCCCAGGATCGACGCGGTCTACTATTACCGCTGGGGCCTGTTCCGCGCGCATCAGCGCGATCTTGGCGGGCAGGGCTACATCACCACCGAATTCGCCGACGACGTCGACTGGCAGCGCGAGCCCTTCGCCAGCCTCAACGATGCAAGCGGCTTTCACATCGCCGAAGGGCGCTGGCTGAACGACCGGCGCTTCACCGACGATTACATCAACTTCATGTACGAAGGCGGCAACGACCGCCACTTCACCGACCACATGGCGGATTCGGTCTGGGGCCGATACTTGGTGGATGGAGACCGCGAGGCGTTGCTGGCGCACCTCAAGACGATGCGCCACATTTACCGCCTGTGGGACGAGAAGTTCGACTTCGACAAGGGGCTCTACTTCGTCGAACCGCTGCTGGATGCCACGGAGTATACCGTGTCCTCCATCGACGCATCGGGCGGCAAGGATGGCTTCAGGGGCGGCGATTCGTTCCGGCCTTCGGTCAACGCCTACATGTTCGCCAATGCCCGCGCCTTGTCGCGCATGGCCGAAATGGCGGGTGATACGGCGATGGCGAAGGAATACGCCGCGCGGGCGAAGGCGTTGCAAGCCCGCGTGCTGGCGGACCTGTGGAACCCGAAGCTCGAACACTTCACCGACCGGCACCAGATCACCAACGAATACGTCAAGTACTGGGAACCGATCCGTAACCGCGAACTCGTCGGCTATCTGCCGTGGATGTTCGACCTTGTCCCCGATGATGCGAAGTACGCGAAGGCATGGGGCCACCTGACCGACCCGCAATCGCTGGCGGGCAAGGCCGGGATGCGCACGGTCGAAAAGAATTACGAATACTACATGCGCCAGTACCGCTACCTAGGCCCGGACCCGGAATGTCAGTGGAACGGCCCGATCTGGCCCTACCAGACGACGCAGGTGCTGACCGCGATGGCGAACCTGCTTGACCATTACGAGGCGCATGGTCCTGTCTCCCGCGCGGACTGGATGGCCATGTTGCGCCAGTATACCCAGCTGCACTATCAGGGGACCGGAAAGGACGAGCGCCTCGACCTTGAGGAAGACTATGACCCGGAAACGGGCAAGCCGATCGTCGGGCTGGATCGCAGCCATCACTATTTCCACTCCGGCTACATCGACCTGATCCTGACCGGCCTTGTCGGCATTCGCCCCCGCGCGGACGACGTGTTGGAAGTCAACCCGCTGCAGCAGGGGCTGGACTGGTTCCACATCGATCGGGTGCCCTACCACGGGCATGAAGTGTCAGTGACGTGGGATGCGGATGGCAGCCGTTACCGCCGGGGCAGGGGGCTTTCCATCGCGGTAGACGGCAAGGAAGTGGCCCGTCGCGCCGATCTTGGCCGGATCGAGGTGCCGGTGGCGCGGGCGGCGAACGCGTCCATCGTGCGGGAGGAGAACCTTGCGGTGCAACTGGTACGCAGCGGCTGGCCCAGGGCCAGCGCATCGTCCGGCACCGACGCGGAAAAGCTGCACGACGCGGTGGACGGCCGCGCCTGGTTCTATCCCGAACTGCCCAACGGCTGGGATTCGGACGCTTCAGGCAAGGCGCAGTGGTATGCGCTGGACTTCGGCAGGACGATCGCGTTGGGCAGCGCCGAACTGGCGTTCTTCGCGGATGGCACGCACTTTGCCGCGCCGCGCAGAGTAAGCGTGGAAGTATGGCGCGAGGGGCGCTGGCAACATGTCGGCGCGCCGGTAACGCCGCTGGCCAACGGGGTGACGCGGGTGACCTGGCCCGCGATCGAGACGGGCAAGTTGCGCGTATCGATGACTCCGGCAAAGGGCCGCGCGATCCGTCTGGCCGAGGTCAAGGCGTTCGCGCGCTGATCGCAACGTGCGGGGCTTGGGCGGGCTAAGCCTGTCCAAGCCCCCTTTCAAACCCGCTCCAGCGGCACCACCATCGCCGAACCGTTCCCGAATTCGATCCGCCCGGTCACGCCGTAAACTTCGCGCAGCCGGTCGCTGGTCAGCACTTCCTGCGGGGAGCCTTGCGCCACCAGCATTCCGCGATCGATCAGCAGCAGCCGGTCGCAGTAACGCGCGGCCATTGTCAGGTCGTGGAGCACGGTTACCACCAGCGCCCCCTCGCGCGCCTCGGCCGAGAGAAGTTCCATCACGTCGATCTGGTGGCCGGGATCGAGCGCGGCCAGCGGCTCGTCAGCGACCAGCCCCGGCGCGCCTACCGCCAGCGCGCGGGCCAGCATCACCCGCGCGCGTTCGCCGCCGGAAAGTTCGGTGGCGGTGCGGCCGGCCAGGTGCAGCACGTCGGCCCGCTCCATCGCGGCGTGGACGGCGGCAATGTCCTGTGCGCCCAGCCTGGACATCGGGCCAAGGCCGGGCAGGCGGCCCAGCGCCACCAGCCGTTCGACGCTGAGCGGCCAGTGCAGCGCCTGTCCCTGCGGCAGATAGCTGATCAGCCGTGCCAGTTCGCGCGGGCTCAGCCGGGCGATGTCGCGCCCGTCGATCTCTATCGCGCCTTGCGTCGCCGGGATCAGCCCCAGCAGCGCGCGCACCAGCGTGGACTTGCCCGCGCCATTGGGGCCGATCACCCCGGTCAGTTCGCCGGGGCGCAGCGTGGCGCAGATGCCGTGCAGCACTGCCCGGTCGCGCAGGTCCACGGAAAGGCCCTTGAGGGTCACGGTCACCACAGGCGGCGCTCCTTCAGCAGATGGACAAGGAAGACGGGGACGCCAAGGAAGGCCGTCACCACGCCCAGCTTCAGTTCGCCCGCAGTCGGTATCAGGCGGACCAGAATGTCCGCTCCGGTCAGCAACACCGCGCCGCCGAGAAACGAAGGCAGAAGCACGGCGGACGGGCTGCGGTCTGTCAGCGGGCGCACCAGATGCGGCACGATAAGGCCGACGAAGCCGATCGATCCGGATACTGCCACCGCGCCGCCCACGCCGATGGCGACGCCCAGCAGCAGGCGAATGCGGGTGCGCGAAAGGTTCACCCCCAGCGACCGCGCGCCGTCCTCTCCCAATGACAGGGCATCAAGCGCGCGCCCGTCCCACAGCAGCAGCGCAACGCCTGCCACGATGCACGGCATGGCAATCCACACGTGTTCCATCTGCCGGTTCTCTATCGATCCGAGCAGCCAGGCCATGATCTCCATCGCGGCAAAGGGATTGGGCGACAGGTTAAGGCTCAGGCTGATCCCCGCGCCCGCCAGCGTGGAGACGGCGATGCCCGCAAGGATCAGTGCCAGCGGCCCCTCGGCCCGGCCGGCAAGCACGAACAGCAGGACAAGGCTGCCCAGCGCGGTCAGGATGGACAGCACCGGCAGCACGGCGGGATGAAGGTCGCCCAGCCCGAAATAGATCGCCATGACGGCGCCCAGCGCTGCCGAATTCGAAGCGCCCAGCACCGAAGGTTCGGCCAGCGGATTGCGCAGGTATCCCTGCAGCGCCGCGCCTGCAAGGCCAAGCATCCCGCCGACCATCAGCGCCACCAGCGTGCGCGGCAGGCGCAGCTCGATCAGGATCGCGCGTACCACCGGATCGCCATGGCCCGTTGCCGCATTCATCAGCTGCCCGGTAGGAATGGCTACCGCGCCCAGCGTCAGCGAGGCGATGGCGGCCGCAAGGATGGCAAGGACAAGAAGGGGAACCAGCGCCCGGTTACGGGCGCGCAGGACGGGAATTTCAGGCACGAACACCTCTGGCTGGATAGGCTCCCCGTCACGCTTGTGTCCCGGGGTCGTATTGCTATGGAAACGCCGATATGGCGCTTTCGGCTACTCTTCGTTCGCTCTTTGTGGCCCTTTGCGGGGTGGTTGCCGTCTGCGGGGTGCCCGCGTCTGCAGGGCCTGTATCGCGGCCGCAGCGGATCGTCTCGCTGAATTTGTGCGCGGACCAGCTGGTGCTGGCGCTGGCCGACCGGGGACAGATCGCCGGGCTGACCCGCTACGCCGCCGATCCCGACATGTCGGCCGAAGCGGCGCGGGCCAGGGGCCTGCCGATCCTGCGCGGCGCGGCGGAAGAGATCATGGCGATCGATCCCGACCTTGTCGTGGGCATGCCCGCAAGGCGCAATCCGGCGATCAAGGCGCTCAAGACCCGCTATCCCGCCGTCGATCTGAAATCCGCTGACAGCTACGACGCGATTCTTGCATCGATCCGCAAGGTGGCGCTGGCGGTCGGCCACCCCGAACGGGGCCAGGCGATGATCGCCGGGATGGAGCGCGATCTGGCGCGTCTTCCGCGCGCTCGAAAGGGCGTCGTCGCGGCGTACTGGCAGCGGCGCGGCTACCTGACCGGCACCGGCACCCTGATCGACGATCTGATGACCCGCGTGGGCGTGACCAACCTTGCCGGAAAGCTGGGCAAGCCCGCGCTCTCGCAAATGGGGATAGAGGAACTGGCGGCCGCGCGCCCCGATGTGATCGTTGTCGACAGCGCGACCGGCAAGGTCGTCGATCAGGGCACGGCGATGATGCATCATCCCGTGCTGGACGGCATCCCGCGCGTGGCCATCCCGCAGGCGTGGACGGTCTGCGGCGGTCCCGCTTACGTCAAGGCGGCGCGGGCGCTGGCCCAAGGCGTCAACGCACGCTGACATGCGCGCTTGCGCCTAGCCGGGCCTGCCAGCCCTTGCGTTCAAGTTCGGGAACGTCGTCCTCCGCTTCCGGATGACCGAGGCAGAGCAAGGCTACGAAGCGCCATGAAGGGGCCACGGCCAGCAGTTCGGTGACGAAATCGGGCCTGACGATCGACACCCAGCCAAGGCCAAGCCCCTGCGCCCGCGCGGCCAGCCACAGCGTATGGATCGCCATGACCACCGACCATTCGCGCGTCTGCGGCATCGTCGCCGCGCCAAGGCCCATGCCGATCGGTGTTGCCTCGTCGCAGAACACCGCGATCACTTCGGGCGCATGGTCCAGCGCATGCAGCTTCAGCGCGCCGTAGGCCGCGCGGCGCTCCCCTTCGTAGGCGGCATCCCCGGCGCGGGACACTTCGGCATCGGCATGGGCGGCCAGAGCCGCGCGCAAGTCGGCCGAGCGCACCCGCACGAAGCGCCAGGGCTGCGAATTGCCCACGGAGGGTGCCAGCTGTGCGGTGGCCAGCAATTCTGCAACCAGCGCATCGTCCAGCGGATCGCGCCGGAAATGCCGCACATCGCGCCGCCATGCCAGCAGCGCGGCAAGGTCATCGCCAAATGCCGGGGAGAAGGCGGGAGTGGTCAGAACTCGATTCCCGCCTGCGCCTTGACGCCCTGTTCGCGGAAGGGGTGCTTTACCAGCGTCATCTCGGTGACGAGATCGGCGGCATCGATCAGCCCCTGTGGCGCATTGCGCCCGGTGACGATCACATGCTTCATTTCAGCGCGCGCGGTCAGCACGTCCAGCACTTCGTCGAGCGGCAGGTAGTCATACCGCAGCACGATGTTCAGTTCGTCCGCCAGAACGAGATCGTAGGCAGGGTCTTCGACCATGCGCTTTACCTCGTCCCACGCCTCGCGCGCCAGTTCGATATCGCGAGCGCGGTCCTGCGTGTTCCAGGTGAAGCCTTCGCCCATCGCCTTGAATTCGACGTTGTCGGGGAAGGCGTCGAACACGGCTTTCTCGCCGGTGGTCATCGCGCCCTTCACGAACTGGACGACGCCCACCTTCTTCCCGTGGCCGATCATCCGTACCACCATGCCGAGGGCTGCCGTGGTCTTGCCCTTGCCCTTGCCGGTGTTGACGATCAGCAGGCCCTTTTCCACCGTCTTGCCCGCCATGATGCGGTCATGCGCGGCCTGCTTCTTCTTCATCTTCTCGGTGTGCTGTTCTTCGGTGCGTTCAACCATGTGCGGCTCCTGAGATGTCTGCGAGCAGCAGGCCCGCGCTGTTCGATCGGGGTTTCCACATGCCGCGTTCCAGCGCCTCGGCCAGCCGCGCGGCGGTTTCGCGAAGGGCCGCCGGGTTGGCCTGCGCCATGAAGTCACGCACGGCCTCATCCTCGATGAAGGCGGCGTGGACGGCGTCGAAATGGTGGTCTTTCACTGCGCTTGTGGTGGCGGCGAAGGCGAAGAGGTAGTCGACCGAGGCGGCGATTTCGAACGCGCCCTTGTAGCCGTGACGCATGACGCCCGCGATCCACTTGGGATTGGTCACGCGGCCCCTGACAATCCGGCCGATCTCATCCGCCAGAGTGCGGATCACCGGGCGTTCGGGGCGCGAATGGTCGTTGTGATAGCTGACCGGCGCGCGGCCCTTCAGGTGCTCGACCGCAGCGGCGATGCCGCCTTCGAACTGGTAGTAGTCGTCGCTGTCGAGCAGGTCGTGCTCGCGGTTGTCCTGGTTCTGGACCACCGCGTCGGCCTGGGTCAGCCGCGCGGCGTAGAGATCGCGTTCGGCATCGCCTTCCACGCCCGCTCCGTAGGCGTAACTGCCCCAGTCGAGGTAGACGTTGGCCAGATCGGCGCGGTCGTGCCACAGCTTCTCGTCGATCATCGCCTGCAGACCGGCACCGTAAGCTCCCGGCTTCGATCCGAACACGCGCGAACCGGCACGGCGGGCAGCGGTGGCGGCGTCATCGCCCGCAGCGGCAAGCATCGCGGTTTCCGCGCGGTGGCGAGCGGCGGCAGGGTTGTCATCGTCCGCCTCCTCCAGCGCCATGACCGCGCGCGCGGCGCTGTCGATCAGGTCCATCTGTTCGGGGAATGCATCGCGAAAGAAGCCCGATACGCGCAAGGTCACGTCCACGCGCGGGCGGCCGAGTTCGGCCAGCGTTATCATCTCGAACCCGGTGACCCGGCCGGAGGTCCATTCCCAGCGCGGGCGCACGCCCATCAGCGCAAGGGCCTGTGCGATGTCATCGCCGCCGGTGCGCATGTTGGCAGTGCCCCATGCGGAAAGCGCGATGGCCCTGGGGTATTCGCCCTCTCGCTGGAGATAGTCTTCCACCAGCAGTTGCGCGGATCGCTGGCCGAGACCCCAGGCGACGGCGGTGGGCACGGCGCGGGTATCGACGGAGAAGAAGTTGCGCCCGGTGGGCAGCACGTCGGGCCGCCCCCGCGTGGGCGCGCCCGAAGGTCCGGGCGTTACGAAGCGCCCGTCGAGGCCCGCGAGCAGCGCCGCCGTTTCGGCAGGGCCGCAGGCATCGACGCGCGGGGCAAGGCTGGTGGCGATGGCGTGGAGGACGGGCTCGGCGTGCTTTCCGGGGCGGCTTTCGGGCAGCGCGTCCACCCATTGCGCCGCCAGCAGTTCCAGCCGCTCCACGGTATCGCCCAGCGTCCGCCATGGTTCGTCCGACACGGCCGCCAGCGCATCGGGTCTCGGACCCTCCCAGCGATCCGCCATGCGGCAGTCGAGTGGATCGAAATCGAACCCGAAGTCCTGCGCCATCGCGCGCAGCAACGAAGCCTGCTCCGGCCCGTCATATCCCCGCGGCGTGCGGGCCAGAGCCACCAGCAGATCGCGCCGCAAGCGCCCCTCCGGCGACTGGCCGAAGACATGCAGGCCATCGCGGATCTGCAGTTCCTTCAGCTCGCACAAGTAGTTGTCGATGGCCGAAAGCGCATCGTCGCCGTCGCCCTCTGCGCCGGCGTCCTTGTCCAGCCCCTGTGTGCGGGCAAGGTCGATGATGTCGCGCCGCAGCCGCTCCAGACGGCGCGGGTCCATTCCGGCGGCAAGGTAGTATTCGTCCACCAGCGCTTCGAGGTGCTTGAGCGGGCCGTAGCTTTCCGCACGGGTGAGCGGCGGTGTCAGGTGATCGACGATCACTGCGCCGATACGGCGCTTGGCCTGCGTACCCTCGCCGGGGTCGTTGACGATGAAGGGATAAAGCTGCGGCAGCGGCCCTGCGCAGATTTCGGGAAAGCACTCAGAAGACAGGGAGACGGCTTTACCCGGCAGCCATTCCAGATTGCCGTGCTTGCCCACATGAACCAGTGCCTGCGCGCCGAACTGCCGTTCGAGCCAGACGTGGAAGGCAAGGTAGGCATGGGGCGGCGGCAGGGCCGGGTCGTGATAGGTTTCCTTGGGATCGATATTGTACCCGCGCGCAGGCTGCACGGCGACGCAGACATTGCCGAAGCGGTGGACGGCAAGGCGGAATGCGCCGTCCCTTACGAAAGGATCGGCCTGCGGTGTTCCCCAGCGATCGAGCATCGCGGTGCGCGCAGCTTCGGGCACTTGCTCGAACGCTGCTTCATAGGCTGCCAGCGTCAGTGAAATTTCACCCGGTCGATCCAGCGAGGTCAGGTCGTTGGTTACGCCGCCGGTCATAAGCCGCATCAGCGCCTGCCCATCCTCGGGTGCGGCTCCGGTGTCGTACCCGGCGGCGCGAAGGCTGGTGAGGATCGACGCCGCACTGGCGGGTGTATCAAGGCCAACCCCGTTGCCGATGCGCCCGTCGCGGTTGGGGTAGTTGGCAAGCACCAGCGCCACCTTGCGCTGCGCAGGCGCGGTGCGGCGAAGGTTCGCCCAGTGCGCGGCAAGGTCTGCCACGAAGGCTACCCGATCGGGCGCGACGCGCGGGACGACGATGCCGCATTGCGTCACTTCATCGAAGCGCTCGGCGGCCTTGAAGGCGACGGCGCGGGTGAACAGGCGGCCGTCCACTTCGGGCAGCGCCACGTTCATCGCCAGATCGCGCGGGCCAAGGCCGCGCGCGGCACCCTGCCAGTCGGCTTCCTCCACGCCCGCAAAGGCGACTTGCAGGATGGGGCAGTCGGCACGTTCCAGCACCCCGCCGACGCGCGGCTCGCCTGTCGAGGAAGAAGCAAAGCTGGTGGCGTTGACGATCACGTCGGGCGCGATTTCGGCCATGAGGCCGCTCAGCCAGTCGATGGCGAAAGGCTCCCGCAACGCGCGGACATGAACTGCGGCGACGTTGAACCCGCGCGCCTGAAGGGCGGCGACCATGGCGTCCACGGCGTCCAGAGTGCCCGCGATCATCAGCGCACGGTAGAATACCAGCAGCACGACCGGGGCGTCCGGCTGCCACGATGCGCGCAAATCGGCAAGCGCGGGGCGATCCACGCCCTGCAGGTAGAGGCCCGCGTCGGCCACCGGGACCGGATCGTCCGGCTGGCCGCAATCCTCCCCAATCAGCCGCGCGGCGGTGCGCAGGAATGACAGGGCATTGGCGCTGCCGCCCTGCCGCAGATAGTCGCGCAAGTGCTCGACCGTCCCGGCGGGCAGGGTGGAGGCGGCGGTCAGCGTGGGATCGTCTTCCCGCCCGTCAGCAATCGCGGCAAAGGCGATGCCGCGCTCACGGGCGACCAGCGCGATTTCGTCGATGCCGTAGGGCCAGTAGCTCTTGCCGCCCAGCAGCACCACGCAGACGAACCTTGCGTGTGCGATCACCTTTTCGACATAGAGGTCGACAGAGTAGGGATGGCGCAACTGCAGCAGGTTGGCGAGACGGACGCTGGGGCCATGTTCAGGCAGCATGGCCGCCGCCTTCGCGAAGCAGGCGAGTTCGCTGTCCGCCACAGTCAGGATCACGATATCGCCCGGCGGTTGATCGAGGTCGATCGCCTCTTCGCCGTTGGATATCGTTCCGGGAGTGGCGGACAGCAGGTGCATCAGGCAGCTACGGTCCCAAGCACACCGGCCAGTGCGGCTTCGATGGCGGCGCGGTCCAGCCCCTTCTGCCCGATTACCACCAGCTGCGTGCGGCGTGCTTCCCCGGCCTTCCATGCGCGGTCGAAGAAGTGCTGGATACGCGGGCCGACGCCTTGCACGACAAGGCGGCTGGGCTTGCCCGCCAGCGCCACCATGCCCTTTACGCGCAGTACGTCATGCGCGGCGATCTGGTCCTTCAGGCCCGCCAGCAGAGCGTCAAGGTCTGCCACTTCGCCGCCGTTCAGGATGAAGGTGTCGAAGTCGTCATGGTCGTGATCGTCGTCGAGGCCATCGATGTGCGACTTGCGGCTGTCGAGGTCGTCTTCTGCCGCAGCGACGATGCCGAGCAGAGCGGCGATATCGACCGCTCCGTGGTCTGCGCGCACGATCTTCACGCCGGGGCGCGTTTCTGCCGCGACGGACTTTTCCACCTCGGCCAGAACGTCCGCATCGACAAGGTCGGTCTTGTTGAGCACGACCATGTCGGCGCAGCCCAGCTGTTCCTCGAACAGTTCTTCCAGTGGGCTGTCATGGTCCAGCATCGGATCGGCGGCGCGGGCGGCGGCCAGCGCTTCCTCGTCCGTGGCGAAACGACCGGCGGCAACCGCATCGGCATCAATCAGCGCGACAACGCCGTCCACCGTCGCACGGGTGCGGATGTCGGGCCACTGGAACGCCTTCACCAGCGGCTTGGGAAGGGCAAGGCCCGAGGTTTCGATGATGATGTGATCGGGCGGCGTCTCGCGGTCCAGCAGCTTCTGCATGGTCGGCAGGAAATCGTCGGCCACGGTACAGCAGATGCAGCCGTTGGCCAGTTCGAGGATATCGTCCTCGGGGCAGGCTTCGTCGTTGCAGCCTTTCACCAGTTCGCCGTCCACGCCGACATCGCCGAACTCGTTGATGACGAGGGCGAGGCGGCGGCCCTTGGCGTTCTGCAGAAGGTGGCGGATCAGCGTGGTCTTGCCCGCGCCGAGGAAGCCGGTGATGACGGTGGTGGGTACTTTGCTCAAGCGTTTCACTCCCGCGCCGGCGACTTGTGGCGGCGGGGCGTACCGGCGCCGCCCGTTACAGGAAGCGCGCCAGTGCGAGGCAGGGGCGACGGACAGGCGCGAAGACGCCCGGCGACCATGCTCCGCTGCGGCCCCATGCCGCATGCGTGTCGTCGCTCAGACGGTGAACCGTGCCGCGGCCATCCCCTGGACCATGGCAAGAGCGACCAGACGCCGGCAGGTCTCCTGGCTCGCGGGTCACAGCTTGATGCACGGCCTTCCCGAAGCCTCGCATGTCGCAGCGTCCGGCTTCAGTGGCTGCCTTCCCGGAGTGGGAGAAGGCGATGTGCATCGCGCTCGCCGCTTACAGTTGCAGGGACAGCTGCGGATTCGAGTGGTGAACCACCCCCACCGCCTTCCCTTTTAAGCCCCTTGCGGGGCACCGGCGCGATCTTGTTTCCGGCGGATACCGGGGCGCATGGGTGGGCGCAAGTGTCCTGTTGCGGCAACCCTTCGCAGCTGCGAACATTAGGTATTCAAGCCTTTGAAGGAGAAGTCGTTTGTTGCCCTTGCGTTCGCCCTTGCGTTCTGCCGCTGCCGCTGCCGCCATGGTCCTTGGCTGCGGGCTTGCCGCCCCGGCGCAGGCGGATCCGATGCTGGCGGACTTTTCCTACGGGCGGCCGATCCAGCACTTCGGCTTCAACAGCCAGAACCAGACGCTCGACATGGCCTACATCGACGTTATGCCCGCAAAGCCCAACGGGCGCACGGCTGTGCTGCTTCACGGCAAGAATTTCTGTGCCGTCACCTGGGACGCCACGATCAAGGCGCTGACGGGCGCGGGCTATCGCGTCATCGCGCCGGATCAGGTCGGCTTCTGCAAGTCCAGCAAGCCCGAGCGCTACCAGTATGGGCTCCACACGCTTGCCGCCAATACGCATGACCTGCTGACCCGGCTCAAGATCGACAAGCCGGTGATCGTCGGCCACTCGATGGGGGGCATGCTGGCGATGCGCTATGCATTGCAGTACCCGGCGGATGTGTCGAAACTGGTGCTGGTCAACCCGCTGGGGCTTGAGGACTGGCGCGCCAAGGGGGTGCCCAATACCACCGTCGACCGGCTCTATGCCTCGGAACTGCGCACCACGCGCGAAAGTCTGAAGGCCTATCAGCAAAGTACCTACTACGCCGGGCAGTGGCGGGCGGATTACGATCGCTGGGTGGACATGCTGGCGTCGATGTATGCCGGGCAGGACGGCGCGATCGTGGCATGGAGCCAGGCACTGACGTCAGACATGGTGTTCAACCAGCCGGTGATCCACGAGATCCAGCGCATTGCGGTGCCCACCGTGCTGATGATCGGAGAGAAGGACAACACCGCCATAGGCAAGACCCGCGCCGACCCGGTGCTGCGCGCTACGCTGGGCGATTACCCCAAGCTGGCGCGCGCGGCGGCGGCGCGGATTCCGGGCGCGAAGCTGATCACTTATCCCGATTACGGGCACAGCCCGCAGGTGCAGGACGCGAAGCGCTTCAACGCCGATCTGGTCAAGGCGCTGAACTGATTGCCTTATCGATAGCCTGCCCGATCCGCGCGCGGCATTCGCCGAAGCCGATGGAAACGTAACCTTGCGCAGACGCGGTGGCGGTGATGCTGATCTCGTCGCCATCCTCCAGGAAAGATCGCGTTTCGCCGGTAGGGAGTGTCAGGGGCATCTTGCCGCCCTGCGATATTTCCATGAGGCTGCCGAAGCCCTCACGATCCGGGGCGGAGATGGTGCCGGTGCCAAGCAGATCGCCGGGCGTCAGGTTGCAGCCGTTGGATGCGTGGTGGGCGACCATCTGGTTCACCGTCCAGTACATGTTGCTGGCGGGGCCATGGCTGAGGCGATGGGGTTCAAGCCCGGCGTCGCGCATGGCCTGCGTGGTCAGGTGGACCTGCAGCATGACGCCCAGTGCGCCGTGTGCCTGATCGTCTGCATCGAGCAGATAGGGCAGGGGCTGCGGGTCGCCCTCGGGCCGGAGCGGCTGGGCCATGCGGAACGGCGCCAGTGCTTCCGGCGTCACCACCCAGGGTGAAATCGTTGAGTGGAAGTTCTTGGCAAGGAAAGGGCCAAGCGGCTGGTATTCCCATGCCTGCAGATCGCGGGCGGACCAGTCGTTGAGCAGGCAGAATCCCGCGATATGCTGCGCAGCATCGCTGATCGGAACAGGCATGCCCAGATCGTTGCCCCGGCCGATCCAGACGCCCATCTCCAGTTCGTAATCGAGCCTTGCAGTGGGCGCAAAGATCGGAGCGTCGGCCTCGGGCGGCTTGCGCTGGCCGGTCGGTCGCACCACCGGAACGCCGGAGGGGCGGATGGAGGACGAACGGCCATGATAGCCGATCGGCACGTGCTTGTAGTTGGGCAGCAGCGGGTTGTCCGGACGGAACTGGCGGCCGATGTTGTTGGCATGATGGATGCCCACGTAGAAATCGGTGTAGTCGCCTATGCGCGTGGGCAAGTGCAGCATGCAGTCCTGTGCAGGGTGCAGCATTGGCGTGATTTCCGACCGGCGGGCTTCGTCGCACAGCACGTCGGAAAGCGAACGGCGCAGGGCACTGCGGTCCTGCGGGGAAAGCCCCATCAGGCGCGCCATCGTTGCGTCGCGGCAGATGTCGGAAAGGTGCGCGGGAACCAGCCCCGCAGTTGCCAGTGCCCCAAGGTCCAGCACATGATCTGCGATCGCCACACCGATGCGGGTCGGCGCGCCTTCTGCAAGGGAGAACACGCCGAACGGCAGGTTCTGGACCGGGAAGTCGCGATGGCCCTTGGCACCTTCGACCCAGCTTTTGCGGGCAGGGTCATGCGTTTCGTCGATCGTCCACCAGTTCACAGGTCACTCTCCGGATATCGTGTCGTCCCGGAGTTGATCCGGGCTCGTTGGCCGCTTGCGGCAAGCACTATCTAAAGACCCGCCGCGCTCTCGGATCAAGTGCGGGGTAACGATGTTCCGCAATCGCAGATCAGTCCAGCGGCGGCTGCGGCACGTCCAGGCGCGCGATCAGGCCGCCTTCGGGGGAGGTGGCGAAGGAAAGCTGCCCGTCGAAGCGGGCCATGAGCCGGTGAGCGGTGGGGATGCCAAGTCCGAAGCCCCTGGTGTCGCGGGCGCGTGCCTCGTCAATGCGGAAGAACGGGTCCAGGATTGCCTCGAAATAGGCGGAGGGGATGCCCGGCCCGGAATCCGCGATCTCGATGCGCCAGTGGCCTTCGTGGCGGCCGATGGAAACCCGTGCCTCGCCGCCGAACTGGATGGCGTTTTCAACCAGCGCCGCCAGCGCAAGCGCCAGCGGTTCGCGGAAGGTGCGGGTGACAGCTGGGGCACAGGCGTCGCATCGGGCGCGATTCCCGTAAGGGTGCAGTACGTGGGAGACGAGTTCGGCAAGGTCGATCGTCTCGGCCTCTGCAGCAAGATGCTGCGCACGCAGGAAGCGCTGGAGCGAGGCGAGCAGGCCCTCCATCTCGTCCACACTGGCAAGGATGACGTCGCCAAGTTCCGCGTCATCGATCAGTTCGGCGGCCACTTTCTGGCGTGACAAAGGGGTGCGCAAATCGTGGCTGATGGCCTCGAACGACTTGGCCTGATCCTGCAGCAATCGGGCGATCCGATCCTGCATGACGTTCATCGAATGGGCGAGCTTGCGCAAGTCTGCCGTCCCGCTCTCCGCGATGACCACCTGCCGCCCCCGGCCGATGGCGTCGGCGGCATCGCTCATCCGGCGCAAGGGGCGGGTGAGGACGTGCAGGGCGACCAGGCCGATGGCAAGGAAGGCCACTGTCGTCGCCAGGGTCAGTACCGTGGCGCGCAGGGCGACAGGCCACATCGCGTTGATATCGCGCGAACGGAAATTCAGCCAGTGCCCGTCCGCCAGCCGGATCGCGCCGACAAGATCGCACTTCCCGCCCGGCGGTCCCTGCATGGCCAGCCGCAGCGAACGCCCGCCAAGCGAGGGTTCCCACTCGATGATCCGCCGTTCTATCCGGGACAGGGATTCATCGGCGGTAGGCGTGGCCACGCTGGGACTGTTGCCGACGGCGGCCGCAAGGTGGCGGGTGCTCATGGTGGGCGCGGTCAGGCGCGGGTCGGCGCTGTGGATGCGGTCGCTGACGACCAGCAGTTCCGCGATGCGGCGCGCGTGATCCTCGTTCAGCGTCTGCCGATCGATCGATTGATAGAAGACCAGGCTGGCAGCCAGTTGCAGCACGCCCAGCAGCATGAACACAAGTGCGACATAGACCGCGAAACGCGGTGCGAAGGGACGGGCCACTTCTTGATCCTCTCGCCATCCGCACACACCGCGCGAAGCCTCGCGTCAACCGGAGGGACGTGTGCAGCAACGATTTGATACGCAATTCGACGCAGGGGCAACATTCATATTGGGTCGGGCATTATCCGCGGCTGTCGCCCGGCCAGGTCTTCTGCGCTGCCCAGTCAGTCACGCCGAGGCGGCCAAGCTGCTCATCGACGGTACGCGCCATCGCCGATCCTTCGGGAGAGCGACAACCCATGTTGTACGTGAGCGAGGTGCGGGCGCCGTCGGCACCAATCCACTCGACCGTGATGCTGGACATGTCGGTTGCCGCTTCGGAGCAGGCATGCGTGGCTTGCTCGCCGGTGTGAGGGCGTAGCGCGGCCAGTGCGCGGCGGACTTGTTCGTAAGTGGCGCGGCTTATCGAATGCGCGCGCGGGCCAATTACGGCCGTGTGGCGTTTCCCGGTGAAGTCGACCCGGCCTGCGGGCGTCACCGAGACGCTGTACACCGGGCAGAAGCCGAAGCACGGTCCACGCGAAATGCGCAGTTCCTCCCCCGCCGGAGCGGGGGAAGAGACGCCGGGCTGCACGCGGGGGGCGCAGCTTGACAGCAGCCCGGCGCCAAGGACGATGCCGCAGAGGAGTGGTCCGCGCATCGTCCCGTCCTTACCAGCCGATGGTCACGGAGCCGCGCAGGGCCAGGTCGACCCGGCCATGGCGATCCTCGGCCGAAAGTTCGCCGCCCATCGTGAAGCCGCCCGATCCGCCGATGGCACGCAGGCGTGCGAACCAGCCGCTCGTCGCGCCGTCGCCTTCGAGGGTGAAGTTGTCCCCATCGGTGAAGTGCGCGGTGGTGGAGCCGATGCCGCCGCTGACGATTTCGCGCCAGCCGCCTTCGGTTTCCATGCGGAACCAGTTCTCGTCACGCGCCTTCATGCCGAGGAAGTCGATGCCCACGGTCATGCTGGGGTTCACTGCCAGTTCGTCGCTGGTGCGCGATGCGACGGTAAGGTCCAGTCCTTCGCCGCCGGTTTCCGAATAGCCGTCTTCCTTCAGGCGGACGTAGTCGACGGTGACGCCGGGACGGAAGAAGAAGAACTGCGAACCACCCTCGATGGCGGCGCCGCCTGCGAAAGTGACGAACTTGCCGTCCCACTTGGCGTCCATGGTGCGGCGCACGTTTTCAGAGCCCACGGTGCCGTAGAAGTTACGCTCGCCGTCGAAGTTGGCAGTGCCGGCCGATCCGCGGGCGAAGGCGCTGACGGGGCCGAACTTGCCGCGCCAGTGCGCTGCCAGTTCGAAGGCGTCGGAGTTCACTTCGGTTAGTTCGCCGTTCTTGTGATTGTTGTTGAGGTAGGCAACCGTGCCGCCGAACTTGCCGAAGCCGGTCTGGTACTCGGCGGTTGCCGACCATGCGTAGCCGTTCAGCTTGTAGGCTGCGGTGTTGCCCGCCTTCCGGTCGCTGCCCCAGATCGCCATGTTGATCGTGGTGGAGAAGCGGCCGCTGGCGGTGATCGGTCCCTGCGGATCCTGCATCTGGCGGGCGAGGGCACGGGTGCCCAGGCTGATGCCTTCGAAAGCGCCGCCTGCGTGATCGGGCAGCATCTGGCCCACGGCGGAACGGAACGCGTCGCCATTGGTGATGCCAAGGAAGACCTGTTCGATCTTGTCGTCCTTGCCCAGCTGTTCGAACACGGCATCGTAAGCGGCCGCGCCCGAACGGTTGAGACCCAGTTCGCTGACCGTGCGGCGCGAAATGTCGACGACGATGGTGTTGGCGGCCGCTTCCTTGTCCAGTTCGGCCTTGAACATGAAGGGGACGAGGTCGGTGTTGGTGGTCAGCTTGTCACGTCCGGTCAGGCTGCCTGCGGTGAGAACCTGGTAAGTGCCTTCTGCCGTGGAAACGTCGGCAAGGCGGATCGCCAGCTTGGAGCCTTCCGCGAAGGTCGCGTTGCCCGAAACGGTATAGGCCGACCCGGCCCCTGCCGTCTTGTCGAGCGTGACGAGCACCGTGCCGGCGCTGCCCACGTCCAGCGACGCGATCGATGCGGGCTTGCGGATATCGAGCAGGCCGCCGGAAACGTTGACGGCCAGCTGCGTCGAATTGGCGATCGAGCCGGTGAAGTACGACGTGCCCGAAAGGTTCAGCACGTCGGCGCCGCTCCCGAAGTCGATCAGGCCGCTGAACGCGCTCGTTCCGGAAAGCGATACGGTGTCGTTGCCCGCACCGAAGCTGACCGCGCTGCGCTGCGCCGCGTCACCGGAAAGGGTGAGGGTGTTGTTGCCCGCGCCGAAGGCGACGTTTCCGTCGAGGGTGCCGTCGGCCAGGTCGAGCGTGTCGTTGCCGCCAGCGAACCAGATGTCCCCGACAATGGAGGGCGCAGTCACGCCCGATGCCACCTGCGTCTGCTTCACGGTGACATCGCCGGTTGCCGCGCGCAGGTCGATGGCGATGTTGAAGGTGTCCTTGGCCCCGGTGGCCGAGATGGTCCCTGCGTTTTCGATCAGGTTAAGGGTGCCGCTGGCGTCGATGATCGCGGTGGCCGCGCCCTTTTCGCCTGCGACCGCCTTGATCGTGCCGCTGTTGCGGATGGTCGGCAGGCTGCCGCCTTCATCGATGCGCACGGCGGTTGCCAGGGCGTTGTCGGCATTGCCCGATGCGGCGCCGATGTTGCCGGTGTTCTGCAGCAGCGGGGTCGAGGCGCCCGCACCGATGCGCAGGGCCGTGGCGTTGGCGCCATTGGCGCTGGCGATCACCGAACCCGATACGCCGATGCCGTTGGCAACGGTCACCGCACCCCCGCGCCCGCCGATGACGAGGCCGTTCGCGGCAACGCCGGAATAGAGGCCCAGCCCTTCGACCGAACCTTCGATGATCAGGCCGAACTTGCTGCCCGAATTGGCGACAGGGCCGATGGCGATCGCTTGGTCGGTCGCGCCCACCTGCATGGCGGCGGCGCTGCCGTAAGAGACGACGCGCGCAGTGCCTTCCTTGGAATCGTCGATACCGTCACCGTCGGAATCGGGCTTTGTGGTATCGACCTTGGGCGCGGCAGCCAGCACGATGCCGCCGGTGACGTTACCTTCAACGATCAGCGCCGATCCGCCCTGCAGCAGATCGTCGGCATCCAGCTTCGACGGGTCGGACGGCACGGTGGTGTAGCGATAGCCGGTGGCCGCAACAGTGCCCTGAACGACCATCGCACCGTTCACGTCGCCCGCAAAGCGCGCACCGATGGCATCCTGGCCTTGTGCAGAGACGGTGCCGGCAAGGCGGACGTTACCGTCGATGCCCTGCGCCGAAACGCCGATGGTGCGGTCGCCGACGACGGTGGTGGAGCCGTCGTGCGTGAAAGCGCCGGTCAGCTTGCCGCCCAGGGCGATACCGGCGGAATCGTTGCCTTCGACCACGATCTTGCCGCTCTGGGTCAGCTTGCCGGTGTGGTCGCCCTGGGTGCGGATGCCGACCCGGTTCGATCCCAGCGCGAACGGACCGTCAAGGTCGCCGTCCTTGTCGGTATCGGTCGGGGTGTAGGTTTCATCGACGGTGATGGTGCCGCTGTTGGTGATGTCCCCGCTGGCGCCCGCTACCGAATCTATGCCGATCGCGCCGTCGGCATTGGTGATGGTGATGTTGCCGGCGTTGGTGACTGCGTGATTGCTGTCCTGCGTGACCGCGACGCCCGAAGTCAGGACGACCGATCCTTCTGCCGTGATGTTGATGGCGTCAGCCGCGCCGCTCTTGATGGTGGAAGTGCGGATCGGCGAGGTGAGCTTGGTCTTGACGTCTTCGGCATGGGCCGCGGTTGCAAAGGCAAGGGCGGCCGTGGTGGCAAGCAGGGTCTTGGCAGTCAGCTGGGAAGGCATCTTCGTCCCTTTGAGGTCTGTAGTCTGACCCTTGAGACGGAGGCATTGCCGGTCAGCCTTGGAAAAAGTTCCCGGCTGCGCAAAATTTCATGAAGGCCCGATCAGAACCGGGCGTCCAGCCCCACCCGAACGGTGCGCGGGCGCAGCGGCGTCGTCTGGTCACGGCCGGTACCGAACGGGGTGCCGAGCGAGAAACGGTTGCCGCGCGAATTGGTCAGGTTGCTGACGCTCAGCGTCACGCCATAACGCTCCGTCCCGATGCGCAGGTCCGCTCCGCTGTCGAGGTAATCGCCCTGTGGGTTGCCCAGTTCCGGGCCTATTCCAAGGCGGGACTTGCCGACGTAGCTGGCCCAGCCATTGGCGGTGAGACGCAGATCGTCGCTGATTTCCCGATTCCAGCCAAGGCTCATCCGGCCGGAGAATTGGGCGATGTTCGGCACCTGCATCGATCGGGCCAGCGTGGCGTCAAGCAGTCCGGACGGAGACATGTCGATCGCGGCCGCCGAGCGGGCGACAAGACTGAGCAATTCGGTAGGGGGCTGGTCCACCTTGCTCTGGTTCCACGTTGCGCCTGCCTCCAGCCGCAGACCGGCGAGCAGTTCGACGCCGCCGGTCAGGCTGGCCGACCAGACCCGGCCGTCGCCGATGTTGGCCGTGCTGGGCAAGCCGGAATTGTCGATGAAGTCGGCCTGGATATCGCGCCAGCGGGTATATGAAACGCTTGCGGCAACGTCGAAGGGGCTCACACCGGGCTGGCCGTGCTTGATGCCGAATTCCCAGGTCTGCGTCCGGTCGCTCTGGAAACGGCGGACGTAGTCGCTTTCGATGGCGAACCCGCCGGGGCGGAAGCCTTCCTGATAGCGCATGTAAAGCGTGGTCGCGGCCATCACTTCGGCATTGATCGCCACGGATGGCAGCACCGTTGTCGTCGTGCGGTCGGCAGTGACTTGCGCACGGGCCTGGGCCATGGCGAAAGAGATGGCAGGCTGCACATCCTCACCCGAGCCGCCGAGGCGCGAATAGGTAAGCCGCCCGCCCGCCGTGGCGGTAAGGCCAGGGCGAATACGCAGGCTGGCTTCGGCGTAGAGCGTGAACTCGTCGATCGTGTTGCGCACGCCGGTCGAGGCGGTAGTCGTGACGAAGTTCTCGAAACTGCGGGTCAGCACCGTGCGGTTATGGGTGTAGCTGGCGCCGATCAGCCAGCCGAATCCGTGGGTTTCGGGCTGCCATATCCGCGTTTCGTGCGCGATCATGCGGGTGCGGTTTTCCTGTGAGAACAGGCGCGGTGCATCGGCATCGACGGTCGCGTCGTAGCGCTCTTTAAGGTTCTGGCGCACTGTGCCGGTGGTGGAGCGCACACGCACTTCCCCAATCCGGCCGGAAATCACGAATTGGCCCATCAGGTAGTCGGCGTCCGACCCTTCAGGTACCTGAGCGTTGCTTGTCAGGGGAGGGCGGGCGTTACGGCCGGCATACTGGCTGTCGCGCGCATCGGTGGACTGGCCAAGGCCGATCAGGTCGATCGTCCAGTCCGGCGCGATCTCTGCGCGCAGCCCGGCGCGGCCGCCCAGGATGCGGGTGCGGTTCACGTCGTTGCGGCCAAGCAGCGGCTTGTCGATATAGCCGCCCAGCGTCGCTGCATCGAAGTTGGCGCGCAGGGCCACCGAATTGCCCAGCGGAAGGTTCACCATTGCTGCCGCATCGCCGCCCGGAGCGCCGCTTTGCGTCAACGACCCGCCGACGGTGATCGCGCCGCCCGTCTCGCCCAGCACCGGGGCGTTGGGAACCAGACGGATGATGCCGCCCAGCGATCCCGCGCCGTACAGCGTACCCTGCGGCCCCTCCAGCACTTCCACCCGCGCCATGTCGGAAAGGCGCAGGTCCGGGTCGGGCGCATTATAGCTTAGCCGGATGTCGCCAAGATACTGCCCCACCGTCGCCTGTGTGGGGCCGGTGAAGCTGGAATCGGCGATGCCCCGGATGAACAGCTTGTTGCGCCCGCTGCCAAGGTGCGTCGATGTGACTGTGGCAACCCGCTGGGTGATCTTTTCCGTGCCACCGACGCCGCCTGCTTCCAGCGATTCGCCGTCGAGAATGGTTACCTGTCCGGGCAGTTCCGCAATTGTGAGATCACGCTTCGATGCGACAACGACGATGGGATCAGGGGCCTGTGCCTCGACCGTGACGATGCTGGCAGTGCGCGCACGGGAAGGGCGCGTGGCGGCCGATCTTATGGGGGCGGCGGCTTCGATTCGCCAGGCGGCTGTAGTTACCGCGACTGCACGGCCGCCAGCCTTGCGAGCCAGCATGCGCACGGCCTGTTCCGGCTCCATCCGTCCGCGCATCGGGGCGACCATCCGCGCAGCCACGGCCGGATCAGCGACAACGATGCTGGACCGCGTCTGGCGCGCCAGTTCGATTGCGACCTGACCGACCGAGCCGCTGCGCGTATCAACGGCCACTTCCTCAGCGGAAGCGGTGGCGGGCATGGCCATTGCGGCCGCCATGATGCAGATGGCGCCGCGCATCCCCTCAGCGCGAACCGATCACCCAATGTCCGTTTTCGGACCGCACCGACAGGCCCAGCAGCGCGCCGAGCGATGCCGGATCCTTGCGCAAAGGCGCGACAAGGATCGAGCCGGAAACCGTTCCACTGCCTCCGGGGGACGCCACGTATTCGATGCCGGTGGCCCGCTTGAGCTGGGCGGCGACGTCTTCCAGCGATGCGCTTTCGAAAGTCAGGCGCCCTTCGCGCCATTCACCGACCTGTTCGGCGGGCAGGCGGGTGAGGGTGTATTCGCCGGCCCCGGCCGCGCGGCGCAGGACTTCGCCGGGCGATACGCGCACGTCGGCGCCATCGGGATCGAACTGCACTGCACCTTCGGACACGGCCACACTCAGTCCCTGCGCATCGTGGCGCACGTCGAACACCGTGCCGATGTCCACCAGCCGTTCCTTGCCCACGGTGACTTCGAAGGGATGCGCCGCGTCGTGGCGCACGGTGAACAGGGCCTGCCCGTGATCAAGCTGGGCGTAGCGCTTGTCCTTGCGGTCAAACCGAACGGCGGTGCCGCCCGCCAGTTCGATGTGCGTATCCGCGTCAAGCGTCACGCGGCGCGTTTCGCCCAGTGCCGTTTCCACGGTATAGAAATCGCGCTGCTGTCCCTGGAAGGCCCAGAACCCGGCGACCACCGCGAGGCTGGCTGCGATCGCGCTGGCAAGCCAGGGGCGACGGCGCCTGGGGGGGGCTTCGTCCGCTTCATCAGGCTTCAGATCGTCATTGGCGGGGGCGACCGCGACGACAAGTTGCGCGGCATCGGCAACCGACGCGGCCACTTCGTCATAGGCACGAGCATGGGCCGGGTCGGCCTCAAGCCAGAGGGTGAACGCTTCCCAGTCGGCAAACGCAGGGTCGCCCACGCGCACCGTCCAGCCGAGCGCTTCGTCCCGGATCACATTGTCACTCGCCATGTCGTTCGCCATCGGGCGCTCCTTCAACAGCGAAGACGGAGACGATCGGCTTCAGCCTCATCGTGGGCCTCATTTCGACCGTTCCTTCCATTCCGCGAGCGCCCGGTAAGCCACCCGAAGATCGCTTTCGACGGTGCTCAGGCTGATGCCCATTTCGGCAGCCACGACCTTCTGCGCGGCGCCCTCGATGCGGTGGCGACGGAAAATCTTCGCTGCGCGCGCCCCCAGCCCGTCAAGCAGCGCAAGGACGGTGGCCGCTTCCTGCGCAGCGGCGATGCGGCGTTCTGCGGAAGGTTCGGCCGAGACGCCCGGCGGGTCTCCGGCGTTAACTTCGGTCCAGTCGCGGTCGCGCACGTCGGCCTGCCGGGTCGAACGGAATCGGTCGATCATCAGCAGGTCAGCAGTGCGAAACAGGTAGGACAACGGCGAGGCGACGGGACCGGGGCGGCTGGCCGAAATCTTCAGCCAGACTTCCTGCACGATATCTTCGGCTGCTTCACCCGCGCCACGCGCGCGCAAGAATCGCAGCAGCTTATCCCGATTCTCGAGAAAAGCCGCTTCGAGGCCGGCTGAGGATGCAGGTTCTACGGTCACGAACGGCGGGCACGAACACTAAGGGCTACTCTGGGTCGGGCAGCCTGATAGACGTTCGCGCGCCTGCGGGGAAGTGCTGTCGTCCCGACGCCGAAGAGCTGGTGCCGGGACGACCGAGATCCAGGCCCGTCAGTTCACCGCGCGGATGTGATGTCCGGGTTCGATGGCCGCGGGCGGAGCTGCTTCAATCATGTGATCGTGCTCTGCAAAAACGCGTTCGATTTCCGCGCGCTTGTCGAAGATCATCCGGGCGACACCGCCCGTCATTCCGCCCTCATCGCCGACGCGGCCAAGTACTCCGGCAAGATCTTCTAGAGTTGCGCGTTCGGGACTGCTGTGAAGTCCGCCTTTAGAGTCGCGGTAGGCGGTGCATTCGCTGGCCATAACCATTCCCCTTCTATGTTTGCCGTCTCCCTTAACGCGCAAAAACCCCCGGAGTTGCACTTAGCCCGCGCCGTTGGCCGCAAGAACGTGTTTAAGGCCGTCGAGGTCCTGCGCGAAGCGGTCATGCTCTCGTTCGCGCGCTTCTCCGTCCAGCCGCAACAGGTAGCTTGGATGCGCGGTAAGCCATACCACCGTACCGTCGGGGAGGGGCAGCGCCTGTCCCCGCTCGCGCCCGATTGCAGGCGTGCGCCCAAGCAATCCGCGGGCGCTGCTTGCACCCAGCGCCAATATGACCTTCGGCCGGACCAGCGCCCGTTCATTGTCGAGCCACCAGCGGCAAATGTCGATTTCGCCCGCAGTGGGTGCCTGATGCAGCCGCCGTTTGCCGCGCGGGGTGAACTTGAAATGTTTGACCGCATTGGTCACATAAGCCGCCGCCCGATCCACGCCTGCGTCGCCGAGGGCGCGATCGAGCAACTGTCCGGCCGGGCCGATGAAAGGCCGATTCTCTCGCTCTTCCGTGTCGCCGGGCTGTTCGCCCACGATCATGAGTGAAGCATTGCGCGGACCTTCGCCCATCACCGCGCTGGTGCCGTTGCAGCCGATCGGGCAGCGGCGGCACTGTGCGATACCCTCGGCGATAGCCTGCATGCTGTCAGGCACTGCTTCCTGCTCGAACAGATTGGCGCCTGTCGCGATCATTTGCGCCTCGCGCTGCCTTGCTCCGGCTATGAGGGCGGGAATCTGGCGCGCTTCGGGCAGGTTCTTCCAGTACCGACGCGGCATTTCCTTCAGCATCATGCCCACTTTCAGCCGCGCCGGATTGAAGATCGAACGATAATAGCCCAGCCACAGCTCTTCCGTCGCATCTTCTGCAGGCGCATCGTAGCGTGAAGCGGGCGGCCCTTCGTGCAATTCCTTACCATCCCAATGCAGCGAGAGGCGCGGCGTCAGTATCGACCAGCGCTGGCTGGCAAAGCGGTTCACGAAGAATTCCGCGTTGGCGCGTTCGATCCGGTGTTCGGGTTCGAACCAGGCGATGAAACGATCGCTGCCGTCTTCTTCCGTCACGCTGCGAAAGCGCACGAAAGCGCGCATCTTGTGAATGTCGTGCCGCACTTGCCGGGCCAGCCGCGAAAGCGCGACGACATCGTGATCGGCAGCGTCCCGCATCAGATGAGGATGGTCCTGCAAACGCCAAAGCACACGGTACAGCAGGCCTTGCCGCGCGGGATCGCGATGCAGGATCGCACTGCGCGCAAGATCGATGAAGGCCCGGTTCGCGCGGACTTCGCGTGCCTGACGCGGCGGCGGTGCAGTCGGCTGCGCCGGCGTAGCGAAGAGGTCGCCCGTTCCATCGGCCTCCGCCCAGGCAGCAGCTTCGGGAGACACCCCTTGGGCGACAAGCGCCCGCGCTTCATCGCGCCATGTTTCGAAGTCGTCAGGCTGGGCCATGGCAGGCCCGATCACGCGAACAGTTCCATTTGCCGGGCCGGCGGAGCAAGCCTTGCGCGAAGGTCGGCACGGTCGAGTAGCAGGGTGGGGCGCCAGTCCTGCGTGACGATGAACGGCCGCAGCTTTCTGACCGACACGCTGAGCCGCGAGAGATCTTCCAGTCGTATCGATCGTTGTCTGCGCGCGGCCAGCACTGCATCTACCGCCTTCACGCCCAGTCCCGGCACCCGCAGCATCGCTTCGCGCGGCGCGCTGTTCAGGTCGACGGGGAAGTGATCGCGGAACTTGAGCGCCCAGGCCAGCTTGGGATCGATGTCCAGCGGAAGCATACCGTCGTCCTCGGTCGCCTGCTGCACTTCCTGAGGCGCAAATCCATAGAATCGCATCAGCCAGTCCGACTGGTAAAGCCGGTGCTCGCGCATCAGTGGCGGACGCTTGAGCGGCAGCACCGCACTGGCTTCCGGGATCGGGCTGAAGGCGGAATAATAGACGCGCTTGAGAGAGAAGCGGTCATAAAGCGTGCTCGCCTTGCCGACGATCTGCGCGTCGCTCGCCCCGTCTGCACCCACGATCATCTGTGTCGACTGACCGGCAGGCGCGAACACCGGCGCCTTGCGAAAACGTCGGCGCGCATCGTGTGCTTCGGTGATCGCGCCTGAAAGCTTACCCATGGCGCCTTCGATCGTGGCGCCGTTCTTGTCGGGGGCAAGGCGCGACAGTCCGGCGTCGGTGGGCAATTCGACGTTGATGGAGACACGGTCGGCCCAAAGCCCCGCCTGCGCGACCAGTTCGGGGTCCGCCTCGGGGATCGTCTTGAGATGAATGTACCCTCGAAAATCGTGTTCTTCCCGAAGGATGCGCGCGACTTCAATCAGTTGCTCCATCGTGTGGCTGGATGACTTGACGATGCCTGACGACAGGAACAGCCCCTCGATATAGTTGCGCCGATAGAACGACAGGGTGAGATCGACCACTTCCTGCGGCGTAAAGCGGGCGCGGCGGACGTTCGAACTCTTGCGATTGATGCAGTAGTGGCAATCGAAGATGCAGTGGTTCGTCAGCAGCAGCTTGAGTAGCGAAATGCATCGACCATCAGGTGCGTAGGCATGACAGATGCCCATGCCCTCGGTCGAACCAAGCCCGCGCCCATCCCGGCTGTTGCGTTTGGATGTGCCTGAAGACGCGCATGACGCATCGTACTTGGCGGCATCGGCAAGGAGTTCCAGGCGGTCCATGACAGATGAGCGGGACATGTGTTCTTTATATGTTCCATTCACCATCAAGGCAAGCCGGCGCATGGTAAATAGTCATCCGGGAAAATTGCGGATTGGACTCAAGCTGTTGAGCGTAGAGATTGATCCCGCTGCCGCGGGCCAGCGAGAGCTACCCCCCTGTCAACCGGCAGCGGTCGCGACGATCGGCATCCCGGTCGTCGCGACCTTCGTCGCTAGGGCCGATGCGCGACCTTCAAGTTTTGAGAATGAGGAAGTTGGTCGGGGAGACATGACGAATCCCTAAGGTGTAACACGTTGAAAAGTAATGTTATCCATATGTCAATCGCCTGCAGCAGCCAAAAAAAACAACCAATTTCGCGTGGACTGTAGTGCGATGGTACGGCTCGAAATGAGAATGGGGCATGGCGCCTCGGATGAGCGGCGAGTTGTGTGTTGGTTGTGGATAAATCTTGTGGGGACGCCTACCGCGACGGTCGCGTCCGTCAATGTGGTGTAAAATCGGTTGTGGCCACTGGGCTGCATTTTCAGGCGGCCTTGGGTGTAATCTGTAGCGGCTGTGCCTCTTCGATCATTGGTGTGGCAAGGGCGGCCATGCCCTCGATCTGCATGTAGCGGTGCTGGAGCTGGTATTCGTCATTCTGCTCGAGCAGGACGGCGCCGACGAGGCGGATGATGCTGTCCTCGTTCGGGAAGATGCCGACCACATCGGCGCGGCGCTTCACTTCCTTGTTCAGGCGTTCCAGCGGATTGGCGCTGTGGAGCTTGACCCGGTGCTGCTCGGGGAAGGTCATGTAGGCGAGCACGTCATGCTCGGCATCGTCCATGCAAGCGCCGAGCCTTGGCCAGCGGGCGCGCAACTGGTCATCCCTCGCAGGCACGCGGAGCCTAGCGGGGCGGTTGCTTTCCCCGCCGCCCCTAACTCCGGTAGGCAAACTTTCCGGAGTTTAGACGGTCGCTTTTTGGCCGACAGGCGAATGTCTGCTTCGTAGCTCAGCTATCATAATAGCCGCCGTTGGCAAAAGTCGGCTGAGGGAGCTCTCGAACGCTCAGCAGTTCATGATGTTCATTGCGGCAGCCGACTTTCAGATGTTGCGCAACAAGTTTTGTCAATTCAGACGGGTAAGTTTTCTTGCGAAAATATTAAAAACATTATCCTACAGATCACTTGCATATTACGTTGGTCGGGTGGAAAATCCCGACGCTGGCTATCCCGCCGATTTGAAGCATTCGTTTCGCCTATCAACGCGACATCTTTGCAAATTGGCCGAATATTCAAATGACCCCGGAACTCATAGGACCTGTCGCTGTTTTGCTAATTGGGCTCGATCGGGGCCTGAGAGCCTCGGCCCATGAAATCGGGACGGCATGCCGGGCTGACTGCTGCGCCCCGCAGAAAGCTGTCATTTCATGCCGCCTCTATCGATCGTCCTCGTTGTCGAGGATGAGCCCATTATTTTGCTGGCCGCCTGCGACATGGTCGAAAGCGCGGGATTGATTACGAAAGAAGCAACGAACGCTACACGTGCTCTCAGCATCCTCGCGGAGAACCCTTCGATCGCGATCCTGTTCACCGACATAGACATGCCGGGCCCGATCGACGGCGTAGCCCTGGCTTTTGAAGCACGCGCTCGCCACCCGATGATCGGCATCATTATTACTTCGGGACGCAGGCCGCTGGCTCGGCACGAAATGCCTGCCGGCGCTATCTTCCTTGAAAAGCCGTACCGGGAACGAGCGCTCACGGAGGCATTAGCGAACCTTCTCTCTTGAGCCGCTGCGGCGCACGCCAATTTGGTGCGTCCAGAAGGTTGGGCAGCGCGCCATCTAAACGAGATGGCGCACCGGTTGAAATCAAGGGTGGATCAATCGACCATGGCAGCGACAAGACGCCGCAAATGATCCCGGCTCAGCAGGCCGATGGGCGGCTGAACCGGACCGTGATGTCCGGCCACTGATTGGTAGATGGCATTTTCGGGACGCTTTTGCGCGCCTTGGATATTGGTATGCATGTTTTCCTATGATGCGGATTCTTCCGCTTTTATCTTCTAAAACCGCTGCGCCGTCTCGGCGGCCCTCCGCCTTGTCCGGGCGTTTTTTCCCGAAACACGATCCGGCCCTTCGAAAGATCGTAAGGTGTCATTTCGACATGCACGCGATCTCCCACCACCGAGCGGATGCGGAACTTGCGCATCTTGCCCGCCGTGTAGGCAATGATCTTGTGCTCATTATCAAGCAGAACCGCGAAGCGGCCATCGGGGAGGATTTCCTCGATAAAGCCTTCCATCGTCAGCAATTCTTCCTTGGCCAATCATGATATCCCGAAATTGAGTGCACCCGCCGACATGCATGCGCAAAAGCGGCGGTCATGAGAGCCATGCTGATGTCTGAAAGAGCATGCGCACTGCAGGCGCAATTTCGTCAAAACGACGCAGAGAACTCCATATACATCGGAAAATAGATTTTTCAATGAGGACGGAATTTTTTAAATATTTCGTCCATTCAACGAATTTGCTCGGTGATCCGGATCAAATGGTTTAAAGAAAAAATATTGCCGGTCATTTCTGCACCTCGGCGACTGAGAGACCAAGCGCGCTCCCGCAAAACAAGGAGAGCCTGCATGGACCTCAATCAGCTACTTTATCACCATCAGATTGCCCTCATCCAGTTCGCCACCCATAACAAGGGTAATCGTGATGCCGGGTCGCGGTTCGATCTGGTGCGGCATTATGAAACCAGGATTGCCCGGCTACGGCAGGACATGGGTGTATCTGCCTATCCCCAATGGTCATGAACTGGCCTGCGGCGAACCACTTCGCATGCCCGAGGTCGCGCCCAACGGGCATCCCGCCGTGCGGACGACAATGGAATCGGGTGTCGAGAGACGATCTGACTTTTCAGCGGCGCAGCGAGATAACCGATCTTGCATTTGCCCTGCTGGGCGGCCGGGTGGCCGCACGGGATTTCCTGTTCAGCACAGCTCCCGATCGCGCATGCACCGTGCTTGAGATCGCGACCGGCTCCTCAATTGGACAGGTCCAGATAACCAGCATGCTCTGGAAGATCGCCGCACATCGGATGCGGCCGTATCAATAGGAAATCCGAAATGGAAAGCGACGAAAAGCCCGCTCGACCGACCCGCGCGAAAATGCGTTGGTCGGACCGGCCTAAACTGGCCCCAGATGCGGCAAGTCGCCAGGGTCTGGCAACGAGACTGGCGCTTGAAGCATTCGAAAGTCGGGACGAGGCCATCGCCTATCTCAACACGGCTTGCTGCAAACTGGGCGGGAGGCCCCTTGATCTCGCCGTGGAATCTGCGGAGGGCTTAAGCCGGGTGGAGCGCGCCCTTGCGGACCTGAAGCCTGCATGCTGATCCGCGCGGGATACGATATCGCTTTCACCTGCGAGCAGCCTGTGCCGATGCTGGCGCACCTGAGCGTCCATGCTTCGCGCAACAAGGATTTGCGCACGCCGCAGCGCCTGTTCACGACGCCCGACGTCCCGCTCTACGACTACGTCGACAGCTTCGGCAACACCTGCACCCGCATTACCATTCCGGCCGGCGGTCTGACGTTGTCCTGCGGCTTTGTCATCGAGGATGATTTCCAGCCTGACCCGGTGGCACCGGAGGCATTGCAGTCATCGATCGAGGCTTTGCCGGACGATGTGATGCTCTACCTTCTGGCGAGCCGCTACTGCGAGACGGACCGGCTGAGCGAAGTGGCATGGGATTTGTTCGGCAACACTCCTCCGGGGTGGGCGCTGGTCCAGGCGATCGTGGATTTTGTACATCGTCACATTCGCTTCGACTACATGAAGGCAAGGCCGACAAAGACAGCGTGGGATGTGTTCGAGGAGCGCGAAGGTGTCTGCCGTGATTTTGCCCATCTGGCGATCGCGCTCTGCCGCTGCATGAACGTACCCGCACGCTACTGTACCGGATATCTTGGTGACATGGACTTGCCAAAGCCACTGGGCGACATGGATTTTTCAGCATGGTTTGAAGTGTGGCTGGGCGATCGCTGGTATGTCTTTGATGCAAGGCACAACCGCCCTCGCAGCGGGCGAATATTGATGGCGCGAGGACGGGACGCGGCCGATGCGGCGCTGACGATGACTTTCGGACCTGTCACACTTTCCCGGTTCGACATCTACACGGACGAAGACAGAGTGGGTCTTGCTTCATCATAACGCTGGAGCGGCCTGCTCATCGGCGGCTTCGGGGAAGAAACATGCCATTACGGCGGCTGTCACCCGGACTGGACGCTGTGTCACGGCATCAACGCAGCACCAACGCGATTTCACCTCGGCAATCACTTCGCTGCCGCGCCGGATCGTCGTTTCGTAGAATGCGCTTTCCCGCCGGACCTGCTCCAGCACCACATTGGCCGTCAGCTGGTCGCGAAGGAATGCTGGCTTGCGATACGTGATCTCATGTTTGAGTGCGATCCATAGATAGGCCGCAATTGCCGCAGGCGACGCGACCTTATGCCAATGTTGGATGACAGCTGCCTGCACCCATTTCAAATAGATAGAATTATTGACATGACCCATAAAGTCGATGTCATCGATTTCGATTATCAAAGGGCAATCGTGCAATTGAGAAGAATTCATGGCGCCATGTATCACAGTGATATGACACTCTGGATTCATTTTCGAATGGCAATCCAATTCGGGCTATCTATTTTTTCGAAAGCGCGTACAAGAGCCAAGCTGAAACGTCGCCTATGACGGATATTGGGCCGCCAAGGCTCCCCTTTGTCCTTTACTAGCCTCACGAAGCCGGGATGCGCCGCCATTGGCGCATGCCCGTCATACTGCATTGGGCAAAGGATACCCACATGATCACCGGAACCGTTAAATTCTTCAACGCGGATAAGGGCTTCGGCTTCATCGCTCCCGAAACGGGTGGGGATGACGCCTTCGTTCACATCAGCGCGGTCGAACGCGCGGGCATGCGTACTCTGAACAAGGATCAGCGCGTGTCCTACGAACTGGAAACCGACCGTCGGGGCAAGACCTCGGCCGTCAATCTCCAGTCGGCCTGAGCAAACGAGAGCGGCGGACCATTGCCAAGTCCGCCAATCTTGTTTCCGGGGGGCAGGAGTAAATTTATGTCGCCGCCGGTATTTTATCGCGAGCAAGCAGATTTTCAGACAATTTTAGCAGATGCGGCAAGCCTGCCTCAGGTGCGTAACCTATGCCTGCGAGCCGCGTCCGCGTGGCCCGAGTTGGCTGATCAAGCCTCTTCCGAACGGTGGCACTCGTCTTGTCTGAGTGAGGCCGGAAGGCGCCGAGGAGATGCGTCGGGTTTTCACGTAAAAGCTGATCGCCGGTATCGTCCGGCGCTACCCCGTCTGTCACGCACGAGGGCCGTGGTGATGACGAACGAGTCCATTTTCACCGCTTTCCCTCGGCACTCGCGGAGTTGAATTCGCCATGACCCATCCGATGCTGCAATTTTCTCTCAGCTCCAACGGCGACCAGTGGTATCTGGCCCGTGGGAACGGGCCCGACAAAACCACGGTGGTACATGAAGCTAACCGCTCATCAGGCGGCGCCGTCACGAGCATCTCGATCGAGGATTTCCTGCGTGCAAATCCGGAAGCGCCTGAGCGGCAGGACTTTGTGAGACTGGTCGCTGATTTGCTCAGTAACCAGCTTGATGATTGCAAGGCGCGTAAGGATATTCTGCTGATACAACTTCGGGATGCAACCGAAGAGGACGCAGCGAATGCCTTGCTCGGCGCAAAAGTACAACTGCCGCTGACGACGCCTTATGAAGCCTTAGAGTTCTTCAATTGCATGGTGGACGTGGTGACGGGTCAGCGCGCAATTGAGGTAGAGGAAGATGCCCATCGCATCCGCCCCGGTTTTGGCAGCACTCACGGGTAGCCTCGACGAGCGGGATACCAGAGACGCCGACAGAACACGACATAGGCCCGATCAACGGTTGCTGGGCCATCCTATGCCATCGCAACGGGTATTCATCATTGGCAGGTCTATGAGCGACCGGATTGCGCGAGTGTCCGCTCCTGGGAATCCAGAAGGGCGCGCTAAACGGCGATAATGGGCGCAGTGCCGCCCGGCAGGTCCCGTAAAGCTGGCCGTCTCCGGAAAGGCAGCTTCACGCCTCAGAGTCATCTAAGCCGCCATTACTGCTGGCCACCGATACATCGGGAATATGCGATCTTTTATTGACGGGGCAACTCGCATCGAATAATTCCGATGCATGAGCACTGATGATGCACTCTCGATTCTCTCCGCTCTCGGCCATCCGACGAGGCTCGATGCGTTCCGCCTGCTGATCCGGCACGAGCCTGAAGGTCTGTCGACCGGCGAACTGGTCGAGGCATCGGGACTGACCCAGAGCACGTTTTCGACGCATCTCGCCGTGATGGCGAAAGCCGGACTGGTGCTTTCCGAGAAGCGTGGCCGCCAACAAATCCAGCGCGCCAACCTCGACGCGCTGCGCGGACTGATGGTCTATCTGGCCAAGGATTGCTGCCAGGGGCGCGCCGAACTCTGCGAGCCGCTTTTGGCCGAACTTACCTGCTGCTGAAGAGGCAACAATGACCGATATCGTGATCTACCATAACCCGCTTTGCGGGACCTCTCGTAATGCCCTGGCCATGATCCGCAATGCTGGCATCGAGCCTCATGTCGTCGAGTACCTGAAGACGCCGCCAAGCCGTACACTGCTGGTGGAACTCATCGAGCGGGCAGGCATTACCCCGCGCGCTCTGCTGCGCGAGAAGGGTACGCCTTATGCCGAACTGGGCCTCGGCGACGAGACCTTGACGAACGAAGCCTTGGTCGACGCGATGATGGAACATCCCATCCTCATTAACCGGCCATTGGTGGTGTCGCCGCTGGGCGTGAAGCTCTGCCGCCCTTCCGAAGCAGTGCTGGACCTGCTGCCGGCCGAGCAGCGCGGCACTTTCGTCAAGGAAGACGGCGAAGTCGTGGAAGCGACCCGGCGATGAGCCTTTCGGTTCGTAGGGCAACGGTCGGCGATGCGCGGGCCATTGCGGCCAACCTCGTCGACGGTGAGCCGAACTATACCTTGAGCCAAGTGGCGCTGAACGACCTAATCATGGTCTTTGCCTTTGCGCCGCTGGTGGGCCTGCTGCTGGGCGTGGCATCGATTACTGTG
>NZ_LYMM01000034.1 GCF_002896965.1 Novosphingobium guangzhouense | reverse complement strand
CAATCGCCCGGATCGCGCGAAGAGCATGGTTCGCCGGCACCCGAGCCTCGCAACTCACGTACGAGAACAGCCCCTCGCTCCGTTCATCACCGCCGCGCATCCCGATCCCTTCAACATCCCTCGACGGGATCCTGGAATCAGCAATGCCACATCAAGGCAAGCGCCTTTTTCCGCAGCCTGTTAAGACACCTCCGTTGAAGCTTGGCGCTACGCTATCGCACCGCGATGTGGAGAACCAGCGAAAACACATAAAATCGCTTGTAGGGTTGGAATGGAATTAGAGCTACTTTTGGAACGCGAACTCACGACGCACCGCCCTCCAGGCGGGACGATTACAGATGTGCATGTCTGCCAGCATGATTCCGGGAAGTGGCATATCAATATCCGCGTAAGCTGGCGTGGAACGGCGTTATTCCACGTAGGTCTTTACGACAAGAAGCGCATCCGATTGTATAAGAAGGCATCTTCTGCCTTGCGACATATTATCCTCGGCTATGGGCATGAGGGCGTAATAAGTGTGCACCCATATCCCGGCATCAAGGACGAGACGACATTTTAGCGGGGTAGGGCGATTCCACCATTATGAACCTTTGTCGCTTTCTGGGTGGCCAAGGGGGGCGCTTAACCTAGCCTAGTTTTCACAACTGGAGTGAAAACATGGCAAATCGCTTGTGTTCATCCTCGCAGTGCGTCGCACATGACATCGTGTTGACCGCAGCGGCATCGGCCTGCGTAGCCGATTATTTTCGGATATTTTCGCCGATGGGGAGTACCCTGGGCGCGAAAAGCCGGGAGCGCTGATGTGACGCTTCCCGCCGCCGTCATAATGGGGCTTGCAGCGCAATGTGCGCCAGATGTGCGCGCAGCAGTAATGAGAGGATGCCGAGCGACAAGACGCTCGCTCCCCATATGCCTACAAACCAACCGATACGCGTCATGGCGCTGCGCATCAGTGATACCCCTCGCCGCTGACCTTGCCCCTGAATACCCAATAGGCCCACGCTGTATAGGCGAGGATCACAGGCACCAGCACGCCCCCGCCGACCAGCATGAATAGCTGACTGCGGTAGGGTGCCGCCGCTTCCCAGATCGTGACTCGCGCGGGGATGACATCGGGCCAGATCGAGATGCCAAGGCCGACGATGCACAGCCCGAACAGGGACAGCGCCCAGAAGAAGGGCTGCGCATCCTTACGGCGCGACAGGCTCCGGTAGAACAGGGCAGTGACGATCAGCGTCGCCAGCGGCACCTGCGCAGTCGCAAGCACGCCGGGGAATGAGAGCCAGCGACTTTGATAGCTGTTTTCCAGCGTCAGCGTGGCGAGGCTAACGGCGACGATAACGACAAGCAGGGCAATGCCCAGGCGCCCGGCATAAGTCACGACCTGCCTCTGCAAGCCCCCTTCGGCCTTCCAGTTCAGCCAGCACGCGCCAAGCAATGCGTATCCGATCACCAGGCCAAAGCCGATCAGCAGGGAAAAAGGCGAGAGCCATTCCCACCATCCCCCGGAATAGGCCCGTCCCGAAACGCTGATGCCCTGAAGCAGCGCGCCGAGCGCAATACCCTGCGCGAAGGTCGCCACAGCCGAGCCGCCGGTGAAGGCGATGTCCCACAAGGCCCGGTGTGCCGGATCGCGCCAGCGGAATTCAAACGCCACGCCGCGCAGTACCAGGCCCAGCAGCATCGCTATGAGCGGCGCATAGAGGGCCGGCAGGATGATGGCATAGGCAAGTGGAAATGCAGCGAGTAGGCCACCGCCTCCCAGCACCAGCCAGGTTTCGTTGCCGTCCCAGACCGGTGCGATGCTGTTCATCGCAGTGTCGCGGTCCTTGCCCACCTTGAACAGCGGAAAGAGGATACCGATGCCAAGGTCGAACCCGTCCATCACGACATAGGCGATGATGGCGAAGCCGATGATGGCGGCCCAAACGACGGTAAGGTCGAGCATCGTCATTCTCCTCCTTCGATGGCGGGCGCAGGGGTTATGCCGGCAGTACGGATAGGCGCGCCGTCGAGCGCGCTTTCATGCGCTTGCGGCGGCTTCTTCATCAGATGCAGAAGATACCAGATACCCATGCCAAAGACGCTGAAATAGACGATGACGAAGGCCAGCAGCGAACTGGCGACGGCAGGGGCATCCAGCGGCGATGCACTGTGGCTGGTGCGGAGCAGGCCATAAACGGTAAAAGGCTGCCGCCCCACTTCCGTCACGATCCATCCTGCCAGCACCGCCACGAAGCCGGACGGCCCCATGAGGAGCGCCGCGCGGTGCAGCCACCTCCAGTCGTGCAACCGGCTGCGCAAGCGCGCTAACAGGCTCCACGCGCCAATACCCAGCATGGCAAAGCCCAGCCCGACCATTACGCGAAAGGCCCAGAAGACGATGCCTACCGGCGGCTCGTCCGCGTCAGGAACGCTGTCCAGACCCCGGAGCGGCGCGTTGAGTTCATGTTTGAGGATGAGAGAGGATGCCTTGGGGATAGCGATGGCATGGTCGATCCGCTTCTCCTTGCTGTTCGGGATGCCGAACAGGATCAGCGGTGCGCCGTCGGGATGACTGTCATAATGCCCTTCCATCGCCATGACCTTGGCCGGCTGATGCTCCAGCGTGTTCAGGCCGTGCATGTCGCCGGCGAATATCTGGATTGGCGCAACAATCGCGGCCATCCACATCGCCATCGAGAACATCGTGCGCGCGCCGGGATTGGCGCGATCCTTCAACAGGTGCCACGCGCCGACGCCACCCACGGCAAAGGCCGTGGTGAGATAGGCGGCCAGGACGGTATGGACCAGGCGATAGGGGAAGCTTGGGTTGAAAATGATCGCGGCCCAGCTCGGGCCCGGTAGGAATTGGCCGTTCGCGCCGATCTCATAACCCGTGGGCGTCTGCATCCAGCTGTTCACCGACAGGATCCAGAAGGCGGAGATGAAAGTGCCGATTGCGACGGCGCAAGTCGCGGTGAAGTGCAGCTTGCGTCCAACCTTGTTGATGCCGAACAGCATGACACCCAGAAACCCGGCCTCCAGGAAGAAGGCGGTCAGAACCTCATAGGCCATCAACGGGCCGATAACGGGGCCGGCCTTGTCCGAAAAGACCGACCAGTTAGTGCCGAACTGATAGGACATGACGATACCCGAGACGACGCCCATCGCGAACACCACGGCGAATATCTTGAGCCAGTAGCGAAAGAGGTTGGCGTACACGCCCTTGCCTGTTTTCAGCCACAGCCCCTCCAGCACCATGAGGTAGCTGGCAAGGCCGATAGAAAAGGCCGGGAACAAGAAGTGGAAACTGACAGTAAAGGCGAATTGTGCGCGGGCCAGAAGCAGGGCGTCAACGGAAGCGAACATGGTCATGTCCTTTCACCCGCCTTTTATCAGACGGGCGTGTCAGGCGGGATACGTCAGATGGTCATATCGTCAGGAACGCTGCGGCACTGCGCCACAGCATGTAGAGCGCGACAACGAAGATCAGGGCGGCAAAGACCAGGGTAAGACGGCCCGTCTCGCCGCCGAGGCGTTCGGCAAGCCTCGTTCCGCCAACGCTGCCCACGACACCGCCAGCTACGAAGACGATCGCAAGCGGCCAATCGACGAGACCGGAAAAGGCATAGTTAGCAGCAGTCGTTAGGCCAAAAGCAGTCACGGCGACCAATGAAGTGCCAACTGCCATCAGCATGGGCATCCCCGTCGACGCGACCAATCCCGGTACGATCAGAAACCCGCCGCCGATGCCGAAAAATCCTGAAAACGCGCCTGAACCCAGACCGTAAGCAACGACCTTGGGTGCCTTCTCCCGGTTGCATTCGGCGCCGGGATTGCCAGGGTTACCCCGACCGCGAAGCATCAATACGCCAACCAGCAGCATGACCAGAGCAAACAGGAATAGCAGCTTGTCGCCGTCGACCATCTTGCCAAAGGTTGATCCTGCGAGCGCTCCGACGATGCCGGCGGCAGCGTAGATGCCGCCGCAGCGCCATTTGACGTGATGAGCGCGGGCATGGCTGACAAGGCCGGCCGCTGCGTTGGCTGCGACCGCCAGCGCGCTGGTGCCGATCGCGACGTGGGCATTGGGAACGCCCACTAGATAGACCATCAACGGCACGGCCAGGATCGAACCGCCGCCGCCAACCAGCCCCAGCACGAAGCCGACAAGGCCCCCGGACACCGCGCCCAGCGCGTAGTGCAGCGGGTCCATTATGCGTGCTCGGCCGCGGCGATGGGCTGTGGCTTCACCATCCATTCACGCCCCTTGAGCATCCCATGCCAGTAGACAGGCGGCAGTATCGTGTCCTTGAGCAGCCAGGACAGACGCGATGGACGGGTGCCGTCGATCAGCCAGTTTGGAAAGCTCGGGAGCAGCTTCCCCCCATAGCCGAACTCGGCGAGCACGATCTTGCCGGCTTCGACCGTCAGCGGACAACTGCCATAGCCGTCATAGCCAGCAACCGGCGCGCCGCCGTCAAGGACGGCGAGTGCATTGACGGCGACAACAGGCGCTTGCTTGCGCGCCGCGGCAGCGGTCTTGGCATTGGAGGCGGAGCAGGCATCGCCCAGCCCAAAAATATTTGGGTAGCGTGGATGACGAAGAGTTGTTTCATCCACTTCAACAAAGCCTGAGTCCGCCGCGAGCGGACTGGTGCGAATAAAATCAGGCGCGACCTGCGGCGGCACGACATGAATCATGTCAAACCGCTCGGCCACGCGCTTAACGCCATCGCCGGTACCTTGCTCGAAAATGGCGGTGCGCCCGGGCCCGTCAATTTCGACCAGCTTCGACCCGAAGTTGAGATGGATGCCGTAGCGCTCGACATAGTCCATCAGGGCAGGAACATAAGCGGGAACGCCAAACAGAACGGCCCCGGCAGTATGAAACTGCACATCGCTTCGCGGTAACACCCCCGCTTTCTCCCAGCGATGGCAGGACAGGTACATCGCCTTTTGCGGTGCGCCCGCGCATTTGATCGGCATGACTGGTTGGGTAAAGAGCGCCCGCCCGCCTGCGAACTGCTTTACGAGGCGATTGGTATATGGGGCTAGGTCGTAGCGATAGTTCGAGGTCACGCCGTAGTGGCCAACGGCTTCCGCGACACCAGGAATAGCTTTCCAGTCAAGTTTGATACCTGGGCAGACGATGAGCACGCCATAGCCGACCCTGCGGCCGTCGCTTAGTGTGACCTGCTTGTCTTCCGGGTGGAAATGCTCTGCGGATGCCTTGATCCAGTGCGCGCCCTTGGGCATCACAGCAGCCTCGTCGCGCCGAGTAAAGTCGCTGTCGAAAATACCTGCGCCAACCATCGTCCAGCCAGGCTGGTAATAATGCGCCTCGGCAGGCTCGACGATGGCAAGGCGGACGTTTCGCCGTCGCCGCAATATACTCGCCGCTGTGGCTAAACCAGCACTGCCACCCCCGATGATGAGGATGTCGAAATTGTCGCCAGCACCATCCAAAGCCCCCGCCATCCGGGCAAGCTGTTCGGCCCGTGCGCCAGACCGGCAATAGGCCAGCACTGGCCCTGGCAGCGCCCCCAGCGCCGCACGCATGTCGGCCGCGTTCGCATCGGTAAGCGCACCCGCGACCGCAGGCACATAGGCGAAGCCTAAGCCCGCAGAAGCGGCCGCCGCCTGGATTTCGGCGGCATCCGGCTGATCGGCACCTTCGCCATCGGGCCGGTTGCACACGATGGCGCGAAAGCCAGCAGCCGCAACTGCCGCGATATCCTGAGGCCCGAGTTGGGGCGAAACGGAAAGCCGGCGTGTCAGTAGCTTGAAGTTCATGAAGCGGCTCCTATTCGGCAGCGCCGAATTATCGAATGAAGAGACGGTGCAAGCCCATGCCCGCGAACATGGCGAGTACGAACGGCGCGACCGCAACCGGTGACAGGCTGAGGCTGGCGATGGCGGGTCCTGGACACAGGCCACCCAAGCCCCACCCAATGCCGAACAGTGCCGCGCCTACGGACAATCTAGTGTCTATCTCACGCGTTGCCGGGAGGCTGAACGCCTTGTCCCCCAGCGGGCTTTCAAGCCGCCGCTGGACAGCCCAGGCGATCGCCATCGGCACGATTGCGCCTCCCATGACGAAGGCGAGCGTAGGATCCCAACGGCCAAACAGGTCGAGAAAGGCGCGAACGCGCCCGGGATCGGCCATTCCGGATATGACTAGCCCTGCACCGAACAGCGTCCCTGACAGCAAGGCCAGAATGATGCGCATCACAGCACTCCCGCAATGCGCATAACGGCCACGGTCGCAAAACCACTCGCCATGAACAGGCCCGTAGCCACAATGGAACGCCAGGAGAGGCGCGACAGACCGCAGACGCCATGCCCGCTGGTACACCCCGATCCCAGTCGTGTTCCGAAGCCCACGATCAGACCCGCCGCTACCAGCATCAGCGGTGCAGGATACGTGGCAGGCTTCCAGTCCATTACGCTGGCAACGATGCTCGCCCCTAGCGGCAGGCCCAAAATGAAAGCGATGGCAATGCCATGCGGCGCGCCGCTACCGGCAATACCGGTAGCCCGCGCCGCCAGCCCGCTGACGCCGGCGATGCGACCAAGGCCCAGCAGCATGATCGCGGCAGCCAAGCCGATCATCACCCCGCCGATTAGCCCCGCACCCGGTTGCGCGTGGGGGAACAGGTCAGCGATCATAGCTGATTCACCGGAATCTTGAGATAGGCGACGCCATTGTCCTCGGGAGCAGGCAGGTGGCCCGCCCGCATGTTGACCTGGACGGCCGGCAGAATGAGGCGCGGCATCGCCAGCGTGCGGTCTCGCCCCTCACGCATGGCAACGAATTCATCCTCGGTCACGCCGTCGTGAGCATGCACGTTGGCGCGACGCTGCTCGGCGACAGTCGTCTCCCATACATAATGGTCGCGTCCCTCCGGCAGATAATCATGACACATGAACAACCGCGTCTCTGGCGGCAATTCAAGGATGCGACGCAAGGACCGGAACAGCGTTCGCGCGTCTCCGCCGGGAAAATCCGCGCGTGCAGTGCCGTAGTCGGGCATGAACATCGTGTCGCCGACAAAGACCGCGTCGCCAATGACATAGGCAACACATGCCGGCGTGTGGCCCGGAACATGCAGCACGGTAACGGCAAGGTTGCCAATGGCAAACGTATCTCCATCAGCCCATAGATGGTCGAAATCGGACCCGTCACGGGCGAATTCGGCGCCTGCGTTGAAGAGCGCGCCAAACGTCTGCTGCACCTCGCAGATATGCGCGCCGATCGCGATCTTCCCACCCAGCTTCTGCTGAAGATAGGGCGCCGCCGACAGATGATCGGCATGGGCGTGGGTTTCTAGATGCCAGTCCACGGTCAGCCCGGCCTGTTCGACATAGGCGAGGACAGGATCTGCCGCTTCAAAGGCAGTCCGACCGGATGCCGGATCGTAGGTGAGGACACTGTCCAGAATGGCTGCGTGGCGGGTGTCCGGGTCGTGGACCACATAGGTCACGGTGAAGGTCGGCGCATCGAAGAACGCCTTGATGACCGGCACGCCCTGCTGCGCGGAGGCGACTTGCGCGGCGGCGTGGGCAAGAGCGGGATCGGACATGCGAAACTCCATAAATTCATATTTACACACATCATGTATTTATATATTTTGCAATCGTCAAGCACTTGCCTTGTTGGCGTGCCGATTGCAGGGATGTCTGATGGAGAATGAGATGAGCAGCACAGTCAGGCCGTTGCGGATCGGCGATCTGGCACCCGATTTTCAGGCGCGATCCACGACCGGCGATTTCCGGCTTTCAGATTTGCGAGGGCAATGGGTGATCTTCTTCTCCCATCCGGCAGACTTCACGCCGGTTTGCAGCACCGAATTTGCGGAGTTGGCCCGGCGCCAGTCGGCGTTCGACGCATTGGGATGCCAGCTCGTCGGCCTGTCGGTGGACAGTCTCTATTCCCACCTCGCCTGGGTACGAGCACTGAGGGAACTGTTCGGGGTCGAGATCGGATTTCCCATCATCGAGGATCCCAGCATGGTGATCGGCCGGGCGTATGGCATGATCGACGAGGCCGCCGCGGACAGCATGACGATGCGCTCAACTTTCTTCATCGATCCGGATGGCATCGTGCGGGCGACGACCAGTTACCCGCATAATGTCGGCCGGTCCGTTGATGAAATGCTACGCCTGCTTCGCGCGCTTCAGCGCGTCGACGGCGCAGATATGCTGACGCCCGAGGGGTGGGACGAGGGCAAGCCCTTACTGTTGCCGGCGGCCGGTTCCGCCGATGACGCACCGGATTGGTTCTGTCGCTTGGAGAAGCACGCATGACCGGCCTGTTCGCTGATCGAGACGTTGCTGGAGCGGTCGCCGAGAGGATCAAGGTTTTTGCTCAGCCACAGCGGCTGATGATCTTGTCCTGTTTATTGCGAGGGGAACGCAATGTCGGCGAAATCGCTGAAATTACCGGGTTAGTGCAACCTGCATTGAGCCAGCAGCTCGGCGAGTTGCGCCGTGCCGAATTGGTGCAGACCCGAAAAGAAGCTAAAACGGTCTGGTATTCGCTTGCCGACGAGGCCGTGGCCTCCTGTGTGCGTCATATCGAGGCGCTGTTTGGCCAAGGCAATGACATACCGCCCGTGCCGCCGCCCTCCGTTCCCAAGCCGCAGCAAACAAATCACGGCGTGGCTGCGTTCGCGCGTATCGTGTAAGCACAGTATTCCAAGTAGCGCGCTTCTTCATTCGGCAACATTGAATGAAGGCGAATCCTCGCGGAAAGTGAGGAGCCGCTAGGTCAAATTTCAGCATTCTCCGGCAAGGGCAAAGTCGTCTTCAAGATTGATCCCGAGCGGCGTACCGTGTTTTCGATCTTGCTATAACCGAGAAGGATCTGAGCAACAGGAAGGTTGCCCGTCGCCGAGTATCCAAGGATTAAATAAACTCGCATCGCGGGCCTTCAAATGGCGGGTTTCGGCGAAACCCGCCACCTTTGCGCACTCTCGGGAACGGCGAATCTGTCCCAGTTACCGCTACAACCTTATCGTTGCCTAGATGGAGGCGGAACTGTGCCACATGGCACACCCGGATCAGGGTCGGTTCGCCCCTTGCCGCGGTCTTGTTCTACCCTAATGCGGCGTTCCGCATCCCGCAAAACCTTATCCGGGACTGTTTCAATTTCAGCCCTATCACGAAGGAATTGCCGCACCTCGCGCGCGAGGGAGCGATCCTCATCCTTGCCGCTCTGGTCAAGCCGATCTTCGGCAGCGCCATAACGAGATTTAACGCTCTCCCAACGCGCGCGCGACTTGCCGACGAACTCAGGCTGCATTGCCTTGCCAAGCGCGATCAGCATCGCTTCTTTGGCTTGCCGCATATCTGTTTCGGTCGGCCTGGTTTGTCACCGCCCTGCACAAGCCCGAGCGGCGCAGGCAAGCCGTTCCAGCCTCGGCTTTCCTCCTGACCAGATAAGGCAAGTGCTCAGCAACATGGTGCATCTGGAGGCGACGACGCTGGCACTTATTCATACCTTCTGGGCGACCACTGCCATTCTGCTCTTTGTGGCTGCTCTTATCTGGCTTGCCCCACGACCGTCGAAATCAGGCGGCATGACGATGGGGCACTAAGGAAGACTGACCGGCAACCAAGAGGCAGATCTGGCTCTGTCGGCTCCAGGGCCTCATTGACCTTATGTCTTGACCCGACGCGACAAGAGGATTGATGCAACCACCAACAGCGAACCGATCAGGTGGTATTTTGCGAACCGTTCTCCAAGCAGAGGTACGGCCATCAGGACCCCGAGCACCGATGGCAGGTTCATGTAGACCCCCGCGCGGCCCGAGCCGACCAAGGCGACCGCGCGATTGAACAGCGCGTAGGACAGCAGCGAAGGAAATATCCCGATATAGAGCAGCGATGCGAGCGCAGCGGGTGAAACCACGGTCAGGCCAGCCCACCAGAGGTGCCAGGCATAGGGCACACTCAAAGCCGCGATCCCGACCCCGAACAGGACAGCCAGCAAACTGAGGTGGTGCATCGCCGGTGCGCGGCGAAGGAAGGTGGCATAGGCGGAATAGAGAAAAACCGCAATGATGGCGAGCAGATCGCCTCGGTTCAGCGCATCCCAGCGCAGATAGTCGGGATGCCCCTTGGACATGATCCACGCGATTCCGGTGATCGAAAGGAGTGCGCAAACGAGGAGGATCGGGCGCACCCTCTCGCGAAACAGCACAACTGGCATGAGCAGGGTCATCACCGGCATGGTCGATTGCAACAGAAGATTGTTGGTCGCGGTAGTGAACTGCAGGCTTTGATAGACGAGAAAGGAAAACAGCCCCACCCCTACAGCCCCGAGGAGCCCAAGGAACCGCCAGCCGCCAACAATGGCGGGCAGGTCGTCGCGGAGGTGTCGCCAAGCGAAAGGGAGCACGAAGACCAGCGCCACCACCCACCGCCAGAACGCCAGAGTCACAGGTGAGAGCAAGTCCTTGGCCGCCCGCCCGACGATCGGATTCAGGGCCCAAAAGAACGAGGCCAGACACAGCAATAGGGCTGGTGATTGCCAGAGCCTGGACCCAAGACCAAGGATGCTGGACGTGTTGCTGTCGGCATCTTGCAACCTAACATTCTCCCCAGACACGCCACTTGAGAATCGTCCTTGCGCCAACGGCAGATTTTGCATATGGTGCATCGCGTTGCATGTATAGCACGAATCGACTATGCGGCAGTCGTAACAAAAAGCATGGGAGCGATGCGATGAATGGATCGTCGGCACTCGTCGACAACGCCGGTGCGAGCCAGTCTCGCCGGGTGTTCTGGGATCAAGATGTCTATCAGCTGGAGCTGGAGCGAATATTCTCGCGATGCTGGCTCATGCTCGGACATGATTCGCTAGTTCCCAAACCGGGCGACTTCATTACGACGTACATGGCAGAAGACCGTGTCATCTTGTCGCGGCAGCCGGACGGTTCGCTGAAGGCGTTCATCAATTCCTGCACGCACCGCGGCAACCAGATCTGTCATGCTGACAGCGGCAGCGCCAAGGCGTTCGTGTGCAATTATCACGGTTGGGTTTTCGGTCAGGATGGTTCGCTCGTCGATGTTCCGATGGAAGAGCGGTGCTATCACAGCGATCTCGACAAATCCAAGCTAGGGCTCGCGCCGATCCGGGTTGAAACTTACAAGGGCTTCATCTTCGGCTGCCATGATCCCGAAGCGCCATCGCTTGAGGACTATCTGGGGGACTTCTGCTGGTACCTCGATACGATCTGGGACGGTCCGGACGGTGGTCTGGAACTGGTCGGGCCGCCGTTGAAAAGCACCCTCGCCTGCAATTGGAAAGTCCCGACCGAGAACTTCGTCGGCGATGGGTATCACGTGGGCTGGACGCATGCCGCTGCTCTCCAGATGATCGGGGGCGAGCTGGCTGGCCTGTCGGGCAATCGCGCCGACATGCCGTTTGACGACCTTGGTCTGCAATTCACCATGCGGCATGGCCACGGGTTTGGCCTGATCGATAATGCGGCGACTGCGATCCACGTCAAGCGCGACGGGTACGTCAAATATCTCGAGCAGACGCGGGGCGGAATTCGCGAAAAATTCGGGCCGGAGCGCGAACGGCTCTATGTCGGTCACTGGAATACGTCGATCTTCCCCAACTGTTCGTTTCTCTACGGAACCAACACCTTCAAGATCTGGCATCCGCGCGGGCCGCATGAAATCGAGGTCTGGACCTATACCATGGTGCCGAAGAATGCCGACACCGAAACTAAGCGGTCGATCCAGCGCGAAGCGATCCGTTCATTTGGTACGGCGGGAACGCTCGAAAGCGACGATGGCGAAAACATGTCGTCGGCCACCTACAACAACAACGGTATCATCACCCGCAAGGGGCGGATGAATTCGAGCATGGGCAAGGACCGCGAAGGGCCGCACCCCGTCTATCCAGGAATTGTCGGGGTCAGCTTCATCGGCGAAACCTCGTATCGAGGCTTTTATCGTTTCTGGCAAGAAATTCTCGATGCGCCAGATTGGGCCGCCATCCGGGCCAATGACGATACCTGGGATGCAATGTGGACCAACCGTAATTTCTGGCCTGAACGTCTGTCGGCGAAGGAAGCCGAGCCGCAAGACTGATCCCGACAGCAATCTGGACCGCAAGATGACCGAAACACGCAAGCCCGTAGGCATGGAACTGCATCATGCCATCGTCAATCACTATTCCGCCGAGGTGCGGATGTTGCAAAACCAGCAATATCGCGAATGGTTCGATACTGTAATCGCCGAAGATATCCATTACTGGATGCCAGTTTACGAACAGCGGTTTGCACGTGACCGCCGCCCGGATCCAACCCCGGGGGATGCCGCAATTTACAACGATGACTATGCCGAGCTGCTGCAGCGGGTCGACCGGTTGCTGACGGGCCAGGTATGGATGGAAGATCCGCCATCACGAATCCGCTATTTTGTCACCAATGTCGAAGCATTCGAAATTGCACCGTTTGAATTCGAGGTGTTCTCCAATGTTCTGGTGCACCGCAATCGCCGACAGAGCGAAGTTTACGTGCACACGCTGGGACGCGAAGACAAGCTGCGGAAAACAGATAGCGGCTTCAAGGTATTCAGCAGGAAGCTGAATATCGACGCGCGCGTCGTGCAGGACAAGAATCTCTATTTCTTCGCATAAGCAAATTCGATCAAATAGAAATCAGGAAACGGGAGAGAAATAATGGACGCATACGCGGCAATTATTGAGCGTCAGGGTGGTGAATTCGTTCTGGATAACGTCTCAATCGAGGATCCGCGCGACGGCGAAGTGCTGGTCAAGGTTGCTGCAGCTGGCATGTGTCATACCGACCTGACGGTTCGCGATCAATATTACCCGACGCCGCTGCCGGCGGTGCTGGGTCATGAAGGTTCGGGCGTTGTCGAAAAGGTCGGACGCGGCGTGACCACTGTCAAGCCAGGCGACAAGGTCGTGCTCTCCTTCAGCTATTGCGGCACCTGTCCATCGTGCCTCAAGGGGCATCAGGCCTACTGTCCGAGCCTGTTCCCGCTCAATTTCATGGGCCGCCGCCTGGATGGTTCGACGCCGATTACCCGCCACGGCCAAGAGGTCAACGCCTGCTTCTTCGGGCAATCCTCGTTCGCGACCTATTCGATCGCGTCGGAAAACAACTGCGTCAAGGTTGCCGACGACGCACAGATCGAACTTTTGGGCCCACTGGGCTGCGGCATCCAGACCGGGGCGGGCAGCATCCTCAATGCGCTTTGTCCCGAACCTGGCTCCTCGATCGCGATCTTCGGGGTCGGGTCGGTGGGCCTCAGCGCAGTGATGGCCGCCAAGGCCTCGGGCTGCCTCAAGATCATCGCGGTTGACCGCAACGCAGGCCGCTTGGAACTGGCGCGTGAACTGGGCGCCACCGATGTGATCGACGCCAACACGGTCAACGCTCAGGAAGCGATCGTCGCGATGACCGGTGGCGGCGCCGACTATGCCATGGATACTACCGCCATTCCAGCGGTGCTGCGCTCGGCGGTGGACAGCACGCACAACATGGGTGAAACCGCAGTGGTCGGCGGGGCGCAACTGGGCACCGAATTTTCGCTAGACATGAACAACATGCTATTTGGCCGCAAGTTGCGTGGCGTAGTCGAAGGATCGAGCACCCCGCAGGTCTTCATCCCGCAACTGATTGCGATGCAGAAGGCCGGGCTGTTCCCGTTCGAGAAGCTCTGCACCTTCTATGATCTCGACCAGATCAACCAGGCCGTCGAGGATACCGAAAAGACCGGCAAGGCGATCAAGGCCATTCTCAAAATGTAGATCGCTTCTGGGGCGGCGCACCAATCGAATTGCGCCGCCTTGGACCTGCACCTGAACCTCAGGAATTTAACAATGTCGAGTGTGTTTTCCTTCGGTTCCGGCGTTCTGGTCGCAGGTCAGATTGACCTCGACAAGCGCGTCTTGGGCGGGAAGGGGGCCAACCTCGCCGAGATGGCGCGGATCGGGCTGCCCGTCCCGCCTGGGTTCACGATCTCCGCCGGCGAATGCCTCGCTTATCTTGACCACGGCAGAGCTTCACTTGATCGCATCCGCGATGAGGTTTCGGCTGCTTTGGGGCTGGTCGAACGGGCGACGGGCAAGACGTTCGGCAATCCTCGCGATCCCCTGCTGGTTTCGGTGCGTTCGGGAGCGCGGGTATCCATGCCGGGGATGATGGACACGATCCTCAACCTTGGCATCAATGATGCGACCGTCACCGGCCTGGGCCAGTCCTCCGGGGATGAGCGGTTCGCGCTCGACAGTTATCGCCGCTTCATCCAGATGTATTCCAGTGTCGTGCTCGAAATCGAGCATGGCGTATTCGAGGCAGCCCTTGACCGCATCAAGGAAGATCGCGGCGTCGATGAGGATATCGATCTTCGAGTGGACGATCTGCGCGGCCTGATCGCGACCTTCAAGGATCTCGTGCTTGCCCATCACGGCGCGGCCTTTCCTCAGGATGTACATGAACAACTCTGGACGGCAATCGAGGCGGTGTTCCTCTCATGGGACTCACCGCGAGCCAAGGTCTACCGGCGCCTGAACGATATCCCTGGAGATTGGGGCACGGCGGTTAACGTCCAGGCCATGGTGTTCGGAAATCTTGGCGAGACCAGCGCTACCGGTGTCGCCTTTACCCGCAACCCTGCAACCGGCGAGAAGGCCTACTACGGCGAATGGCTGGCCAACGCCCAGGGTGAGGATGTTGTCGCCGGCATCCGCACGCCCCAGTATCTGACCAGGGCTGCCCGCGAAGCCGCAGGTGCGCGGCTTCCCTCAATGCAGGAAGCGATGCCGAAGGCCTATGCTCAACTTGCTGAGGTGTTCGAACTGCTGGAGCGCCACTATCGCGACATGCAGGACATCGAATTCACAGTCGAACGCGGCAGGCTCTACCTCCTTCAGACCCGTTCGGGCAAGCGCACTGCCATGGCCGCGCTCAAGATTGCCGTCGACATGGTCGAAGAGAGCCTGGTCGACGAAGTGACCGCGCTGCTCCGCCTCGACCCGGCTTCGCTCGACCAGTTGCTTCACCCCTCGCTCGATCCGAATGCCCCGCGGGTGCTGCTCGGAAAGGGTTTGCCTGCCTCGCCCGGGGCAGCCTCGGGGGGTGTGGTATTCGACGCAGAAACAGCGGCACGGCGGGCCGATTTGGGAGAGAAGGTCATCCTCGTCAGGCATGAGACGTCGCCTGACGACATCCATGGCATGCACGTCGCAACCGGCATTCTGACGGCGCGCGGCGGCATGACCAGCCACGCGGCCGTGGTCGCGCGGGGTATGGGCCGGCCATGCGTGGCGGGCACCGCCAGTCTCAAGATCGACCCGGTCGCGCGGGTCGCCGAGATCGGCGGCCAGCGGCTCGAAGAGGGCGCATTCATTACGATCGACGGTTCGACCGGCGAAGTGTTCCTGGGCGAACTACCGACAATCCTGCCCAAACTTTCAGGTGATTTCGCAACGGTGATGGCATGGGCTGACAAGCATCGCCGCCTGAAGATTCGGACCAACGCGGAAACCCCGCTCGATTGCGAAATGGCCCGCCGGTTCGGGGCCGAAGGGGTCGGGCTTTGCCGAACCGAGCACATGTTCTTCGATGAAAGTCGGATCCTCGCTATGCGGCAGATGATCCTGGCCGACAGCGAAAAGGAACGACGCTCCGCGCTCGACCAGCTTTTGCCCGAACAGCGCGCCGACTTCCGCCGAATCTTCGAGATCATGGAAGGCTTGCCAGTCACCATCCGCCTCCTCGATCCGCCGCTGCACGAGTTTCTGCCGCATACGGATAGCGAGTTCACCGAGCTTTCGCGGGCGATGGGTATTGACGTGGAGCAGGTTCGGAATCGCGCAATCGAATTGGCGGAAACCAACCCCATGCTGGGGCATCGAGGCTGCCGACTTGGCGTGGTCTATCCCGAAATATACGAAATGCAGGCTCGCGCGATTTTCGAGGCTGCGCTCGAAGTCGCGGGCGAGGCGGGCATGGCGGTCTGTCCCGAAATCATGATCCCACTGGTCGGATTGCCGCGTGAACTCGAATCACTGAAGGATACACTGTACAGGGTAGCTGAAGTCGTGTTCGCCGAAAAAGGCGAGCGGATCGCCTTTAGCGTTGGCACCATGATCGAGCTGCCGCGGGCAGCCTTGGTTGCCGACGAAATCGCTGCAAGCGGGGAATTCTTCTCGTTCGGAACCAATGATCTGACCCAGACTACGCTGGGCATCAGCCGCGACGATGCGGCGCGTTTCCTGGGTGCTTATGTGGAAAAAGGCATTATCGCCAAGGACCCGTTCGTCACTCTCGATATCGAAGGGGTCGGCAAGCTGATCGAAATGGCATCGCGCAAAGGGCGCGAAACTCGGCCCGACCTTAAACTGGGGATCTGCGGCGAGCACGGCGGCGATCCGGCCACGATCGCTTTCTGTGAGGAGATCGGGTTGGACTATGTCAGCGCATCGCCTTTCCGGGTGCCGATTGCCCGACTGGCTGCGGCCCAGGCGGCGCTGGCACCTTCATGAACGGCAGATGCAAGCTGAAATTCTGAACCAAATCGAGATGAGGTGCACATCAATGGAATATGATCGTAAGGATGCCAAGGCTTGGGCTACGAAGACCGTCAGGGGCTTCTATCAGTGTCCGATTACCCCGATGACCGCCGATTACAAGTTCGATGTGGACGGTATCCGCTACAACATCGATAAATATGTCGAAATGGGCGTAGATGGCTTGGCCGTCGGCGGGTTCATTTCCGAATGTTGGAACGTCTCAGCGTCAGACTGGTTTCGCTATCACGAGATCGTCGCCGAGGCGAATGCCGGGCGGCTCGATCTGTGGACCATCGTGCTCGATCCCAGCGTCTATACCGCGATCGAGAAGATGCAGTTCGTCGAGAAGCTCGGGTATAACGGGGCTGAGGTGATCAACCCGGTTGTGCAGCTCAAGCGCGACGACGAAATCTATGCCTGGTTCAAGTTCCTGACCGACAACACCGATCTGGCCGTCTGCCTCTACCGGACCCCGGTTTCGGGAACCGTGCTGAGCTGGGACCTGATGCGCCGCCTGGCCGATATCGATACCGTGATCGGCGTCAAACAAGGTGCCATGAGCCGTGCCGAGACAATCAAAATCCGCCAGCTAATGCCCGAAGGCTTCAACACGATGGAGCCATTCGAATACTTCTTCCTCGACGATCTGCGTCTTGGCGGCACCGTTTGCTGGGGTGAATTGTCTTACATGCTGTACGGCAAGAAGCGCCATTTCGCCAAGGAATACATCCGCCTGGCGCATGAAGGAAAATGGGAGGAAGCGCGGGCCGCTTCCGATCAGCTCAGCGAAGTCCGCGAATTCTATCACGACAACTTCCTGTGGGATATCGCCCGCACCGCGACCTATGCCAGCGCACTTGCCAATGTGAAGGCCTGGTACGAAGCGATTGGTCTCAAGGCTGGCCCGATCCTGCCGCCGGTGGCTGATGTGACGCCGGAAAAGAAAGAGCAGATCAGGGCCAAGCTGGTCGAACTGGGCATTGCCTGAGCCGAACCAACGGGAATCCCAAAGCATGTCCAAGCAATTGCATTTCTGTTTCCACGGTGCCGGCGGGCTAGGCTCGGTCATCGGCGGATTCCTGGCGCGCGGCGGCCACAAGGTCACGCTGATTGCGCGCAAGCCCCATGTCGAGGCGATCCGCCGGGATGGCCTGAGTATTTCGGGTGTGCGGGCGCAATTCGTCCAGCGCGAAAACCTCTTCGCGGTCGAAACGCCCGAGGAGGTTGAAGGCGACATCGACTATTACATCCTGCTGACCAAGGCCAAGGGTACCGATCAGGCGCTGGCCGATGCGCAGGTGTTGGTCGATCGCACCGCTTGCGCGCTGACTTTGCAGAACGGCGTGGGCAAGGAAGGCAAACTCCAGGCCGCGTTTGGCAAGGACAAGGTGATCGGGGGCTCGATCATGGACGGGGCGACCCTGCTCGAACCGGGCAAGGCGCTCAATCACATGGCGGTTCCCGTCACCGCCTATTTCGGCGAGCTGGAAGGCGGTGAGAGCGAGCGCACGCGGATCATGGCCGTAGCGCTCGACGCTGCGGGCATGGGTTCGCGCTCAACTCCCGATATCGTCCATGTCCATTGGGAAAAAGTGGTTCAGGTCGGTGGAGCATCGTCGTGGAGCGCCAGTACGCTGGGCGCGCTTCCAAAGCTCGATTTTGTGGATGGTGTGGCGGTTCGCGAAGGCGCCGAACACTATGTCCACGTCGTCAAGGATCTGCTGGCGATCTACAAGGCACTTGGCTACGAACCGCAGAACTATTTCGCGCCTGTATCCAGATTGGTCGAGATTGACCGTGAAAGCTTTGAAGAGGCAGTGTACGGTGTAATGGCGATGGGCACCAGATTCAAGCCGGAAAACCGTCCCGTCCGCACCTCGATGCATGACGATCTCGTGGCGGGCCGACGGATGGAAGTTGACGAGGTCCTGGGGCCGCTCGCGGCGGCAGCGGAGCAACTGCAGGTTCCTGCGCCAGCCTTTCTCAGCGCCTATCGGGTGCTCAAGACTTTGAACAGCTATCTGTAGGGAAAGAGTGACCATGAGGCGTTATTCCATCGCCAGCATTCCGGGAGATGGAATTGGCCGCGAGGTGGTGCCTGCCGCAATCGCGGTGCTGACGGCGGCAGCGGCCAAGTGCGGTTTCGTGCTCGAATTCCGGCACTTCGACTGGAGCTGCCAGACCTACCTCAAAACCGGCAAGATGATGCCCGATGATGGGCTAGACCGATTGCGCGATCATGATGCGGTGTTCCTCGGCGCGGTCGGCTTTCCCGGGGTACCCGATCATATCTCGCTGTGGGGGCTGCTGTTGCCGATCCGGCGCGAGTTCGAGCAGTACGTCAATCTGCGTCCGGTGCGGCTGCTGCCCGGCATCGCTTCGCCCCTGCGCGACAAGGCTCGCGGCGACATCGATTTCTGGGTGGTGCGCGAAAACTCGGAAGGCGAATATTCCCAGATCGGCGGTCGGACCGGAACTGGCGAGAACGAAATCGTCGTCCAGCAGGCGATCTTCACCCGCCGGGGCACCGACCGCATCTTGCGCTATGCCTTCGACTTCGCTCGGCGGAGCGGGCGCAGGCATGTGACCAGCGCGACGAAGTCCAATGGACTCTATCATTCGATGCCGTTCTGGGACGAGCGCTTTGCCGCGATCGGCGCCGAATACCCCGATGTTGCCGCCGATCAGTATCATGTCGATATTCTCGCCGCACGCTTTGTGATGTCGCCCGAACGGTTCAATGTGGTGGTTGGGTCGAACCTTTTTGGTGATATCCTTTCCGATCTGGGGCCGGGAATCACTGGCACCATCGCTGTGGCTCCTTCTGCTAACCTCAACCCCGAACGGCGGTTCCCTTCGATGTTCGAGCCGGTCCACGGGTCTGCCCCGGACATCGCCGGGCAGGGCATCGCCAACCCGATCGGCCAGATTTGGTCGGGTGCAATGATGCTGGAACATCTCGGCGAAGCCGAGCCCGCCGCGCTGGTGATGCGCGCACTCGAAACGGCGCTCATTGCGCCCGATATTGCGAGGACCCCCGATCTTGGCGGAAACGGGACAACCGCGGGATTTGCGCAAGCTGTTCGCAACACCTTGCTGGGGCTCTAGCGGGAAAGCTGGCGGTCCCAGCGCTGACCAAAGGAAACGGAGTAATGGCTGCCTATTTCATCGGATCGATCAAATCGCACGACGAAACCTGGGTGGCAGGCTATATGGCCGCAGTTCCGGCGCTGGTCGGACGCCACGGCGGGGAAATGGTCTGCCGTTCGCACGAGTTCGTCCGTTATGAGGGCGAGGGAGCCGCACCTGACTATGTCGTGGTGATCCGGTTTCCTTCGATGGAGGCGATCGACGCCTTCATGAACGATCCAGACTATGCGCCGCACAAGGATGCGCGCATCGCCTGCGCCACATCGGATATCTTCGCGATCGCCTGAGGAGGCCGCCATGAAGGTTCTGCGCACTTACCTGATCGCCGTGGGGATCTGGTATCTCTGCAATCTCGTGCTGCTCTGGCCGTCGGTCTATGCGGGGCCCCTGCGGCTGATCTACCCCGGTATTGCGCTGGGGCAGGGGACGCCGTCTTTCGGCCTGCTGCTTGATGCCTGGTTGATCGTTGGCATTCAACTGGCGGCAATTGGCCTTGTGGCGTTGTGGGGCGCGCGCGATCCGTTGCGCTACTGGGTGCTGGTTCCGGTGATCGTGCTGACCGAACTCGTCGGCTCCGCCTGGGACATCTATAGCGTCGTTTGGAGCGGAGAAGCCTTGTGGGTCGGCTTGACGACCTTGGCCGCGCATGCTGTGATCATGGCGGGTGCATGGTGTGCCAGGCGCGCGATGGAGCGGGATATCGTCTGATCAATCAGGTTGAAGCCCGCGGGCGCGCAGCCGCGCGAGGATTTCGTCTGTGGCCGGGCAGGGCAGGTCGGCCTGTCGCGCGAAGCGGGGTATGGCCCCACTGAGGTGCACGAATTCCGAAGGTCTGCCCGCTTCGAGATCGCGCTGCAGCGAACTGGTGACATCGGGTGGAAAGCGGCCGATGAAGTCCAGCTTCTCGTATATGCAATCGGGCGGCAATTCGATGCCCAACGCCGCTGCGATCCGTTCGACCTCGGCCATGGCCTCGCGCAAAAGCGCGCTGGCCTGGGGAGGGCCCAGCACCTGACCGACCTTCAGGCCGAACGCCGGGGCCACCGCGCCGATCGTCGCGGCCATCAGGAACTTGTCCCACAACGCTGGGCGTATGTCGCCTGTCAGAGCGGTGGGGACCCCAGCGGCAATAAGGTCGCCCGCAAGGTTTGCCGAGGCCTGTCCGGCAGCCGGGTCGGTTGCGCGATCGGCGACCGGGCCGGCCAGCAGCGTGGCGGCGACGCCGGTGTGGCGCACGATCCCGTCTTCCAGCTCGAAGAAGCCGTGCATGCGTGCGCCAAGCACTACAACGCGGGGCAGGGCGGCTTGGGCGATGCCGGGTGCTTCGACCCCATTCTGCACCGTCAGCAGCGTGAAGCGGCTTCCGCGCAGTGGTTCGAGCAGGGCAAGCGCGGATTCGATCTGAAACGTCTTGGTTGCCATGATGGCATGATCCGGCGGCGTTGCGGGATCGCATGCTGCGGACACCGGCACACGCACTTGCCGCTCGGCCCCGCCTTCGGACAGCAGCACGCCCGTGTTTCGCAAGGCCTCGAGCCGCGCTCCTCGGGCGATCAGCAGAACTTCATGCCCGGCGTTGTGCAACCGCGTGCTCAGGAAACTGCCGATTGCCCCGGCGCCGATGATGACAAACCGGCTCACCGCATCAGGCGAAGAAGCGGTTGTCCGGGCGCGGCAGGCCAAGATGGTCGCGCAGCGTTGCGCCTTCGTATTCGGTGCGGAACAGGCCGCGTGCCTGCAGTTCGGGTACAACCTTGCCGGTAAAGTCTTCCAGGCCTTCGGGCAGGTAAGGGAACATGGTGGTAAAACCGTCGCAAGCGGCTTGCTCAAGCCAATGCTGCATCTCGTCGGCGATGGTCTTGGCGGTGCCGACAAAGGCCAAACCGCCATAGCTGCCGGCCTTCGCAGCGAGCTGGCGGATCGTCAGGTTCTCAGCTCTGGCCAATTCGATCATGAACCGCCGCGAACTTTTACTGGCGTTGGATTCGGGGATGTCGGGCAGGGGGCCGTCGGGATCGAAGCCCGATACGTCGTGACCCAACATGCCGGACAGTGAATGGATGCCGCTGTCGTAGTGGACCAGGCTGTCCAGTTTCGCGCGCTTTGCGCGGGCTTCCTCGACGGTGTCTCCAACAACCAGGAATACGGCCGGCATGATCTTGATGTGATCGGGATTGCGTCCGACCGTCGCCGCCCGCCCTTTGACGTCGTCGTAATAGGCTTTGCTGCCTTCCAGCGTCGATTCCGCAGCAAATACGGCTTCGGCGGTTTCGGCAGCCAGCTGGCGGCCCGGGTCCGAGGCACCGGCCTGGAAGATGACCGGCCAGCCCTGAACCGGACGGGAGATGTTAAGCGGCCCGCTGACCGAGAAATGCTCGCCCTTGTGGTTCAGCGCATGCATCCGGTCGGGGTCGAAATAGATGCCCTTTGCTGCGTCCATAACGAAGGCATCGTCGGCGAAACTGTCCCACAGCCCGGTCACAACGTCATGAAACTCGCGGGCGCGGTGATAGCGCGCGGCGTGATCTGGCTGGGTCTCCAGGCCGAAGTTGCGGCTGCTGTCCGGATTCGAGGTCGTCACAACGTTCCAGCCAGTCCGCCCGCCGCTGATGTGATCGAGAGAGGCGAAGCGGCGCGCGACATGGAACGGCTCGTCGTAAGTAGTCGAGGCCGTTGCGACGAGGCCGATTCGCTCAGTCACCCCGGCCAGTGCGGAAAGCAATGTGAATGGCTCGAACGAGGTCACCGTGTGGCTGCGCATCAGCGCTTGTCGCGGCAGGTTGAGCACGCCGAGGTGATCGGCCATGAAGAAATAATCGAACTTCGCAGCTTCAAGGCTGCGGATGAAGCGCTGGATCGCTGCCAAGCTGAAGTTCGCGTCGGGTAAGGCACCTGGATACCGCCAAGCTCCAGTGTGGATGCTGACCGGGCGCATGAACGCGCCAAGGTGAAGTTGCTTGGCCATCAGTGCGTTTCCCGATCTGGAGGTACGGCCGGACCATACCGAACGGTCCGGCAATTATTTCGCTAGGCAGGCATGGGTTTGCCTAGCGCCTGGTCGAGTTCCCGGCGAACCGCAAAGTGTTCGTCATAGTTCTCGGGCTTCAGGGCGAAGGCTTTCTGGCGCGGGATGCGGTTGGCGTTGATTTCATCGTACTTGAGGTAATAGGCCTTGTGCATCCGGTAGAACGGGATTTCCGGCCAGAGGTGGTGAATCAGGTGGTAGTTCTGATAAACCAGTAGCGGGTTGAGCAACCATTCCCAGCCGAACCGCATGGTTGTCGCCATGTAAGGGTCTTCGTCTTGCGCGATGATCGCGGGATGATGTGGCAGGATGACGAAGACGATGGCGATGATGAACAGCGTGATCCGCGACGGCACGAACCACAGCATGAACAGTTCCCAGCCGAAGCCGAAGTAGATCGCCGCAACAAACAGCAGCGCGAGGAGCGAATAGAAGACAAGCAGTTGGGTGCCGTGTTTCTTGCGCACGTTCTGACCATATTTGACGAAATACCAGATGTAGGCACCATCGAAGAAGGTCCAGCGGAATGGAACCTGCCACCAGGGCGATTCATGCTCGAACCGGTCGGGGTCTTTGGGTCCATTGGTATGCGTGTGGTGCTTGTTGTGGACCCAGCGGAGCAGGACCATCGGGGCATAGGGAAAGAGGAAGAACAAGCCGATCGCGCCGATCGATTCGTTGATCCAGCCAACGCTCGACAGCGACTTGTGCGAGGCGTCGTGGATCACGCTGAAAAGCAGATATGTCACGAGGCCGTTTGAGATCGCACCGACCCAAAGCGGAAGCATCGAGTTCAGCGCCAGGTACCAGGTCGTTGCGATCCCTGCCATGGAAATGACAAACAGGAGAGCCGTCGGCAGGGCGAGAACGGGCGCCTTTCGCAGCTGCTCGAAATGCTCTCCGGACGATCTGGGAAACGCGATTGCAGCCATTACCCGGGTTCCTTTCCTCTCACTGGTTTAGAAGCGCCTAGTTGGGTTGACGCTTGGCCTCTTTGTCGTAATTGACTCAGGTCATGCTCTTGCACAATTTTGCCGTCTACACTATTCGTTGGACAATATGCAACTCTTTTCCCGTCATGCAAGGGGACTTCGGGCCGGAGAATGCTGGTAATGGGAATACCGATGAATGCACGTAAGGCGAACCAGCTTGCAGCTAAAGGTGATGAAATCGAACATCAGGCTAACGAGCGCTTGCCTCCCGAAGATTTGAGCGCGAATGATTCGCCGCGCAAGGCTATCCAGTCCGTGGAAATTGGTGTTCGCGTCCTCAGGGCCTTGATGGATTGCCCAAGGGATGGCGCACATCTGCGTGAAGTTGCCGAGAAATCGGGTCTGTCACGCAGCCAGGCACACCGTTACCTGCTGGCTTTTGTCAATACAGGCGTGGTCGAGCAGAATGTCCAGAATGTCCAGAATGGCCGCTATGCACTAGGTGAGTTTTCAGTTCGTATTGGCATGGCCGCGCTGGCGCGGGTGGAGCCGGTACGGATCGCTGGCGATAATCTGGCGAGCGTGCTGGAAGAACTGCAAACGACAGGGTTGCTGGCGGTCTGGGGTAATTACGGGCCATCGGTGATTCGCTGGATCGATGGCGGTCTGCCCCTGTTTACCAGTTTGCACGTCGGCTCTGTTTTGCCATTGCAGGCTTCGTCGACTGGCATCCTGTATTTGACCCATTGTTCACGAACTTTGACCCAGCCCGTCATCGAGCAAGAGCGCGCCAGCGGGCTGGTGGTTTCCGACGACGAACTGGAAAGGCAGATAGTCCAAGCGCGCGAGCTGGGATACGCGACCACACAGGGTACGGTTGTGCCTGGTCTCTCTGCCTTGAGTGTACCTGTGTTTGATTCCGGGAACAGGCTTGTTGCGACGATGAGCGTTCTCTCGCGAGTTCAGGACAAGCATTTTTATTCGAAGACGAAGATCGAAAAGATCCTTTCGGCGGCCATAGCAGCGAGTCGTGCGATCGGCTGGCAAGGATAGCTCCTGCGGCTTTACATCAGAAGTGGACGGGCCTCCATATTGGTGGACCGGCTTCATGGCGGGGGCGCTGCCAGGCCCGACCATCCGGAAGGTATGAACGTTGTCGCTGTCCGATAAAGAGCCAATCGGCAAACGCGAGTTCATTGCCATGATGGCGATGATCCAGGCATTGCAGTCACTTGGGTTTACAACTTTGCTTCCGGCTTTGGGTGCCATGGCAACCGATCTGGGAGCAAGCGGTTCAAACCAGCGGCAATGGGTCATCGGCATCTTCCTGATCTGCTCCGGCCTGTTTTCGCTCGTCCCGGGGACGATCTCCGACCGGCTTGGGAGGAGGCCGGTCCTGCTGGTTTGCATGGTTCTGTTCGCCCTGATCAATCTGCTTTGTGCTTTCGTGGCTGACTTTTCGGTCCTGCTGGCGGCCCGCGCGCTGCTTGGCTGTGCCTCTTCCGCCCTGACCGTCCTTCCTCTGGCGATCGTTCGCGACCGCTATCAGGGCGAAGACATGGCCAAGCTGCAGGCCTTTGTCGCGATGCTGTTTATGGCAGTCCCGACCCTCGCCCCAAGTTTGGGTTATGTGATCTTTACAGCGCTCGGCTGGCGTGCGGTCTTCATCGTCATCGGGGTGCTGTCGATGGGAGTGTCAGCTTGGTATTTCTTCCGCATGGAAGAAACGCTGCCGCTTTCCCGGCGGCAGTCTCATGGTGCGAGTGAATTGTTCGGCAACATCCGCCTCGTTCTGACAAATCGCCGGTCGATCGGTTACGTCATTGGCATGGCCCTGATTTTCGGCGCTCACTTCGGTTTCATCAACAGCTCGCAGCAATTGATCGGCGAACATTTCGGGGCCGGTGGGGCCTATTCGGTAATCTTTGGCTTGATGGCGGGCTCGATGATGCTGGCCAGCATTGCCAATTCCGCTATCGTACACCGTTTCGGCATCCGAGGGATCGGCCATGCCGCCATCCTGTGCCATTTCCTTGTGTCGATCGGCCAGATCTATGTGGCATCCCGACCGGGCGAAACCCTGCTTCAGTTCGTGCTTCTGACATCCGCGAACATGTGCTTGCTGATCACGGTCTTCATCAATTTCACTGCGATTTCCCTGCAGCCATTCGGCAAGGTGGCCGGGGCCGCGGCCTCTGTTCAGACGTTCTTCCGTTTGGTGCTTGGCGCGGGGCTGGGCGCACTGATCGGGCAGGCCTACAATGGTTCCCCGCTGCCTCTGGCCTATTCGTTCTTCGGGGTGGCGAGCGTGACCATCGTGCTTGTACTGTTCAGCGAAGGCTGGCGATTGTTCGGGGGACCTATACCGGTTCAGGCTGCGAACTGACTGCGCCGCCTATTCGTCTCCGACCGACTCGGGACTTCCCGGCGCGGCCAGATCCGAAACCATTCGCACCCCGTCGATCACGATCGGGCTGGCGACGCCTTTGCGCCCTCCGGCCATTGCGGCGAGGCCCCTGGCGATGACCTGTGGATCGGCGAACACTTCGTCGAGTTCGTTGATTGGTCCGGCTGGCACGCCAACCTCTTCAAGCGCGTCGAACAGCGCTTGTCGGTTCCACTGGGCCGTGCGCCCCTCGACCGTTGTGACCAGTTCCGCCCGGTTCGAGAGACGGGCAGGATTTGTGGCGAAGCGTGGGTCTTCATGCAGTGAACACCGCAAAACGCGGCACAAGCTGGCGAACTGGCCGTCGTTGCCGGCCGCAATCACCAAGGGCCCGTCAAGCGTGGGGAAGGCTTGATAGGGTGCCAGATTGGCGTGACCGTTGCCGAACCGGCGCGGCACATTACCCGATGTCATCCAGTTCATCGCCTGATTGGCCATGACAGTCACCTGGGTGTCGAGCAGTGCCATGTCGATGTGGGCGCCGCTGCCGGTGCGGTCCCGGCGGTTGAGCGAAGCGAGGATCGCCACCGTGCTGTACATGCCCGTGAACAGATCGGCCACGGCGATGCCCGCCTTCTGCGGTTCGCCATCGGGTTCGCCGGTCATCGACATCATGCCGCCCATGGCCTGGGCGATGAAATCGTAGCCTGCGCGGTGGGCGTATGGCCCGGTTTGTCCGAACCCTGTGATCGAGCAGGTGATCAGGCGCGGATTCAGTGCGGAAAGCGCGGCATGGTCAAGCCCGTACTTCGACAGCCCGCCGACCTTGTAGTTCTCGATCACGATATCTGCGCCGCTTGCCAGATCGCGAATGATGGCCTGGCCCTCCGCGCTGGCGATGTCGATTGCGAAAGACCGCTTGCCGCGATTGGTCGAATGGAAATAAGCCGCTCCCAAATTGGTGCCATCTTCTGCTGTCACGAACGGCGGCCCCCAATGCCGCGTATCGTCTCCTACACGGGGCCGTTCGATCTTGATCACTTCGGCGCCAAGGTCCGCCAGCAGCTGCCCGCACCATGGGCCAGCCAGGATGCGGGCTAATTCAAGCACCCGGACGCCATCTAGCGGTTTGACCGGGTCACTGGAACGAGGCGTCTGCCAAGCCGGTTTTGCCATAGCCTCAGTTGCCGCCCTGTGCCGCGATACGCTCACGCCAGACCCGGAGTCCGTCGCCCGCGCCCTTGGCCATCGTGAAGCTGTCGATCCCGTTGGCGACGAAGCGGGCACCGCCATCGAGGAACTGCTGGACGAGGCGTTCGTCGCGCGAAAGGATCCCGGCCGGCTTGCCGGTTGAGACGATCCGCGCCAGTGCTTCGCCGGTCAGCTTGAACAGGGCATCAAAGTTGCTTGCGCCCAGCAAACCTTCGGTCGCGGCCAGGTCCGCAGGTCCAAGGAACAGCGCGTCGATTCCGTCCACTGCGGCGATCGCCTCAATGTTGTCGACGGCGGTCGCGGTCTCGATCTGGGCGATGATGCAAACCTGCGCATTGGCTTCTGCGACATAGGCAGGATAGCCACCCCAGCGCGCGGCACGGGCGCCGCCAAGGCCGCGTTCGCCTGCAGGCGGATAGCGGGACGCAGTTACGATGGCCTGGGCCTGTTCGGCGGTCTCGATCATCGGAACCATCAGAGTCTGCGCTCCAAGATCGAGAACCTGCTTGATCGCTACCGGATCGTGGCCGGCAATCCGGACGATCGCCGAACACGGCGGCGTCGCCTCGACCGCACGCAGCTGCGCGACGATGCCGGGCAGGGTCTGCGGGCCATGTTCGCCATCGATCAGCAGCCAGTCATAGCCATGGCCCGCGCAGATTTCGGCAATGTCTGGATGGGCCAGGGCCAACCAGAAGCCAAGCTGGACCGGACCTTCGCGCAAGGCCGCCTTGAAGCGGTTGACCGGCGTCTGCATTTTCGCCCCCTAAACGAACCGGAACCCGATTGAACCAAACTCGCCGAAATCGGCATTGAAGACATCGCCCGGCGCCGCTTCGACCGGGCGCGTGAACGATCCGCCGAGCACGACTTCTCCGGCTTCGAGCCCTTGCCCCCAGGGCGCGAGCCGCCGTACCAGCCAGGCGACGCCGTTGGCGGGGTGGTTAAGCACCCCTGCCGCAAGGCCGGTTTCCTCGATCACCCCGTTGCGGCTGAGCAGGGCGCCGATGCGGCGCAGATCGAGCCCGTCGGGTTTCGCCGGCAGACCGCCGACGATGATTCCGGCATTGGCGGCATTGTCGCTGATCGTGTCCAGGACCTTGCGCGCCACCCCGGTTTCGGCATCCTTGGGATGCACCCGGGTGTCTATGATTTCGATTGCCGGAACCACATAGTCGGTGGCGCTCAGGACGTCGAAAATCGTCGTCTGTGCTCCTTCCAGGCGGCGCCCGAGCACAAAGGCCAGCTCGACCTCGACCTTGGGCGTGATGAACCGGGCGGTCGGCACATCGCTGCCCTGTTCGAACACCATGTCATCCAGCAAGGTGCCGTAATCGGGTTCGGTGATTCCGGCTGCCTGCTGCATCGCGCGCGAGGTCAGGCCGATCTTGTGACCAAAGACGGCCCGGCCGCGCTCTCGCTTGAGGTCGACCCAGGCCTGGTTGATGCGGTAGGCATCCTCGATCTGCATGCCTGGATAGCGCACGGAGAACGGCCGGATCCGTTCGCGGGTCTGCTCGGCATGGTCGAGTTCCTGCGCCAATTGCGCGACCAGTCGATCGTCGAATGTCTCGCCTGTCATGTGTCCTGCTCCCAATGCGCAACACTTGGGAAAACTCATTGCACCATGTCAAACGATATCTTAGGCTCCGGCAAAATTGACTGTGAACTCCGGCAAGGAGTCGCGCGGATATTTCGTCAGGATCACATGGGAGAATGTCATGGCTGCTGAAGGGGTTATCAGGGAAGAAAAGATCACGGGCCGGGGCTTGACCTCGCACACCCTCTTGGCGGGCGATCCGTCCAAGCCGGCAATTCTGCTGCTTCACGGTGCGGGTCCGGGCGCACATGCCGCATCCAACTGGTATCACCTGATGCCGGACCTCGCCGAAAACTTCTTCGTGATCGCGCCCGACCTGATCGGTTTCGGCCAGTCGGTGATTCCCGATCCGTGGCCTGACAGCGTGATGGGCTGGATCGGCACCCGGGTCGATCAGTGCTTTGGCCTGCTTGAGGCGCTCGGTGTGAAGAAGGCCCACGTTGTCGGCAATTCGATGGGCGGCGCGCTGACCCTGCAGATGATGAGCGAGGAGCCCGACACGATCGACAAGGTGGTGCTGATGGGTTCCATCGGAGCCCCCGGCCCGCGCACCCCGGAACTGATCCGCCTGCTCTCGTTCTATTCCGACCCACGATATGCCCGCTATCGCCAGGTGATGCACAGCTTCGCCTACGATGCCGAGAAGTTCGAAGGCATGGAGGAAATCGTCGAGAACCGTTACAAGATCGCCACCGATCCGGGAATCATGAAGACCGCGGTCAAGATGATCGATTCGATGAAGAACGGCATTGAGACGCTCAACATGCCGCCCGAACTGCTGGGCAAAATGCCGCACGAAGTGCTGATCTTCCATGGCCGCCAGGACCGGGTGGTGCCGCTCGACACCAGCCTCTACCTGATCCAGCATCTCAAGCATGCCGAACTGTACGTTCTCGACCGTTCGGGCCACTGGTCGCAGCTGGAACGGTGGGATGTCATGCGCCCGATGATGGAAATCCATTTCGGCGCTCGCACGTTCTAGGCGGTTGGCCTCGTTGCATGTCTGGTCAGCATTTTCACCAAGGTCCGCGATTGGGTACTTCGGCACCGTCGGACCAAGGCCCGGCCGTGGCGCCAGTGGGTGATGGAGCTTCAGTTCAGGTGGAGCAGCACGCGGCGGCGTTATGGGACTATTCTTTACACATTTATGCCAAGCCGGGTGTGGCAGCTTCCTGCCTTGCCTTGCAGGACCAGCATGGTTGTGACGTCAACACGGTGTTGCTTTGCCTTTGGTTGGCAGGGGCGCGTAGCACCATTCTCGCTGTTTCGGACATCGAGGCCGCGCAGCACTCGGCAGAAACTGCGAATGAACGCTTCGTGCAACCGGTCCGTTCGGTGCGGCGCTGGATGAAGCAGTGGTGCCAAGGTACGCCTGAGTCGGAAATTAACGCCGCAGCCTATGCGGCGCTGAAGACGGCAGAGTTGCATGGTGAACGTCTGGTCCAGTCCCAAATGCTCGCTGGGCTGGACCTGGACCAGTTGACCCGTGCCGAGTCGTCCGAAGCAGCAGTCCAGGCAAGCTTTGCCAACTATTGTACCTTGGCGAGCACATCTGGCGGAGTGGCAGAGGAACTGGGTGAGCTTGTTGCCAGGGCCTGGCATTGAGCCAGTCCTGCCTGTCGGGCTAATTGCATTTGAGGAACGGGATATGGATCGGTGCCTGGATGGATCAGTTGTCGCGATCACTGGTGCCGGGCGCGGAATAGGTCGCCAACTGGCGTTGTATTGCGCCGCGCAGGGGGCGGCAATTATCGTCAACGATCCTGGCGTGGCGCAGTCGGGCAACGGCGGCGATACCGCATTCGCTCAGAACACCGCTAACGACATCATCGGTGCCGGGGGCAAAGCGGCGGCCAACTTCGGTAATGTTGCAGATCCGGCGGAGGCGCAGAGCATTATCGAGGATGCGGTACGGAAATTTGGCCGAATCGATGCGGTCGTGAACAATGCAGGCATCTTGCGAGACAGCATCTGGCACAAGATGAGTCACGCGGACTGGACCAGCGTCATCGCGGTCAATCTTACTGGTGTCTTCAACGTTTCCAAGGCCGCCACGCCCTATTTTCGTGAACAGAAGGCGGGCAGTTTCGTTCATTTCACTTCGACGAGCGGTCTGATCGGCAACATCGGGCAGGCGAACTATTCGGCGGCAAAGTTGGCCGTCGTCGCGCTTTCGCAGTCTATCGCGCTCGACATGGCGCGAGTTGGCGTCCGCTCGAACTGCATCGCGCCTTTTGCGTGGAGCCGCATGACCTCGTCAATTCCCGCGACAACGCCTGCCGAACACGAACGTGTCCAACGGTTGCAATCCATGTCGGCCGACAAGATCGCGCCGTTGGTTGCCTATCTGGCATCCGACCTGTCCAAGGACGTGACCAACCAGATTTTCGCGGTTCGCAAGAATGAAATCGCCCTGTTCTGCAAGCCCCGGCCGATCCGGTCGATGACCAAGGTCGAAGGCTGGACGCCGGAGGCAATTGCCCACGAGCTTGTACCTTCGTTTCGCAGCAGCTTCGCGCGCGCCGATGAAGTCTCGGCGCATGTCTTTCCTTATGATCCAATCTGACAGGTAACCGATGAGCAACGCCGGCATGGATGCAGAAGTCTTCGAACAATTCTTGATACAGCTTGAACGCTTCGTGCGCGACCGGCTCATTCCTGTCGAGCGCAAAATTATTGAAACCGACCTCATCCCCGAAAACGTCCTCGAAGCGATGCGCGACATGGGTCTGTTTGGATTGACCATACCGGAAGAGCATGGCGGCGCCGGCATGAACATCAGCCAGTATATCCGCACCATGCACACGCTAAGTTATGCGATGCCGGCATTCCGCTCGATCATCTCGATCAATGTCGGCATGTTCGCCTCAGCCTTCAAGAATGGTGGAACAGAAGCGCAGAAGGCTGCATGGCTGCCGCGCATTGCCGCGGGTGAAATCGCCGCTTTCGGCCTGACCGAACCGGGTTCGGGATCAGATGCGGCGGGTCTGCAGTCGACTGCGGTGCCGACCGGCGACGGCTGGCTTCTCAATGGCACCAAGCGATATATTACCAACTCGCCCTTTGCGAAGGTTGGACTGATCATGGCGCGGACGGCCACGGAAAATCTGCCCAAAAACGCCCATATATCGGCATTCATCGTCCCGCTTGACATACCCGGCGTGACGATCTGCAAGTCGGACAGGAAGATGGGCCAGTCGGGTAGCCATATCGCCGATATCGTGCTGGAAGATGTCCACGTTGGCAGCGAGGCTCTGCTCGGCGGCGAACTTGGCAAGGGCTTCGCATTCGCGATGATGAGCCTCGACAACGGCAGGATGTCGGTGGGCGCCGCAGCGACCGCTTATGCCCGCCGGGCGCTGGATAGCGCCATCCGATACGCGACCGAGCGCAAGGCATTCGGCGAGCCGATTGCCAACTTCCAGTTGATCCAGCAGATGCTCGCCCAGAGCGAGATCGAAATCTATGCCGCCGAATGCATGATGGACGATGTCACTCGGCGCGCCGACGCAGGCGAGAACATCTTGCGCAAAGCAGCGGCGTTCAAGGTTTTCGCGACAGAAATGTGCGGCCGCGTGGTGGATGCCTGCGTCCAGATCCACGGCGGTGCCGGCTATCTTGCCGAATACGATGCCGAACGTTTCTTCCGCGATGCGCGCATATATCGGATTTATGAAGGCACGACCCAGATCCTGCAACTCCAGATCGCTAAGCACATGCTGCGTGAATTTGCGGCGGCGAATTGACCTTCGTGGGTTGCACTTCATCCGCAGGCTGCACTATGGGCGGCCAGGGGGTTCATTCCGCCCCGCCCTGGCGCATGGCCAATTCGCCTGCGGGCCGGATCAAACGCCATGTATAATTTTCTCGATGGCCTATCGATCATTGAGGCATCGTCATTCGTCGCCTCTCCCACGGCGGGCCTTTATTGCGCGCAATTTGGCGCACAGGTGATACGCGTCGACCAGATTGGCGGCGGCCCCGATTACCGGCGCTGGCCTGTGACGGCGGCGAATGATTCGCTCTATTGGGAGAATCTCAATCGTGCAAAAAAGTCAGTCGCGGTTGATCTTCGCAGGCCTGAGGGGCGTGAAATAGTGCAGGAACTCGTGAGGGCAACCGGCCAGTTCATCACCAATTTTCCGGTGGATGGTTTCCTGTCCCATGCCCTCCTCGCGCAGGGGTGTCCGGATCTTGTCACCTTGCGGATAATGGGATGGGCCGATGGCTCGCCCGCGCTCGATTACACCATAAACAATGCCGTGGGATACCCTATGCTGACTGGAACGGGCCCCGATCCGGTCAATCATGTCCTGCCCGCATGGGATCTCATTTCCGGCGCATACGGAGCATTCGCCATGCTTGCCGCGATGCAGTGGCGAAGCACCAGTGGCGAAGGATGCGAGATCCGGCTGCCGTTGTCAGACGTGGCGATTGGCACGGTCGCCAACCTCGGTGGACTTGCAGAAATGCTCTATACGGGCCGGGATCGTCCGCGCCTTGGCAATGCAGTTTATGGTTTGTTCGGTCGCGACTTCACCACGCGCGACGGGGTGCGGACAATGATTGTCGTTGCCACGCGTCGCCAGTGGGCCAATTTGCTGGGGGCGCTTGGCCTTTCCGAAGATGTTGCGTCCATCGAACAAGAGCGCGGTGTTTCTTTCGAACAGGATGACGGCATCCGATATACCTTGCGTGACATGCTCTATCCCTTGTTTGAACGGGCGATCCGGTCGCGTGATTACGCCGATCTGTCCACTGCCTTCGATGCGGGGGGAATCGTCTTTTCGCCCTATCGCAGGATGCTTGATGCGGTTCACGATCCAGCGCTGGTAGCGAACAATCCGATTTTCGGGATGGTGCCAAATCCCAGCGGCTTCGACTATCCCGCCGCGGGCACATTCGCCACCGTACCCCAAATGCACCGTCGGGAGCCTTGTCCCGCGCCGTGCAATGGCCAGCATACCGAAGAAGTCCTGGCGGATCTGCTCTCGCTGCCTGCCGCCGAAATCGCCCGCCTGATCGACGCAGGTATTGTGGGCAACATGGCGAGTGGAGACCCGAAATGACCCTTCGTCGCGCAGCCATTGTCATGCCGATCCGCACTGCGGTGGGCAAGTTTGGCGGCTCTCTTTCGCCGATGACTGCAGGCGAGCTTGGCGCAGTCATCCTCAAGGCCCTGATCGAGCGCACGAAGATCGATCCCGCCCGGGTCGACGATGTCGTGTTCAGTCAGGGATATGGCAACGGCGAGGCGCCGGCCATCGGCCACTGGTCATGGCTGGCTGCCGACCTGCCGCTTGAAGTCCCCGGCTATCAGCTCGACCGGCGCTGCGGTTCGGGGCTACAGGCGATCGTCAACGCCGCGATGATGGTGCAGACGGGGATGTCCGACGTTGTCGTCGCCGGCGGGGTCGAATCAATGTCCAACGTCGAACATTATTCAACCGACCTTCGCGGGGGCAAACGTTCCGGCAGTATCACCCTTCACGACAGGTTGACGCGCGGACGCCTTATGTCTCAGCCGACGGAGCGTTTTGGTGTTATCTCCGGCATGATCGAAACGGCCGAAAATCTTGCCAGGGATTATGACATCAGCCGGGAACAGGCAGATGCCTATGCCGTGCGCAGCCACCAGCGGGCCGCGGCCGCCTGGGCGAATGGAATGTTCGACGACGAAATCGTGCCGGTTGTGGTGCCGCAAAGAAAGGGCGCGCCTGCCATCTTCGCACACGATGAAGGTTATCGCGGCGACGCGACGATGGCTTCGCTCGGCGCGCTGAAGGCGATTGAGGGCGGCGTCGTGACCGCTGGCAACGCCAGTCAGCAGAACGACGCCGCTGCCGCTTGCCTAGTGGTGGCCGAAGACAAACTCGACGAACTGGGGGTGGAACCGATCGCCTTTTATCATAGCTCGGCCGCGGCGGGCTGTGATCCCAGTCGCATGGGAATTGGTCCCGTTCCTGCAGTGCAACGCTTGTTCGCCCGCAGCGGCCTTGGCTGGGGCGATATTGATCTGGTTGAGCTGAACGAAGCCTTCGCACCGCAAGTCCTGGCGGTTCTGAAAGGATGGGGCTGGTCGGATGACGACGGCCGGAACGAAATCCTCAATGTCAATGGTTCGGGTATATCGCTTGGCCACCCGATCGGTGCAACCGGTGGTCGTATTCTTGCCAACCTTACCCGCGAACTTGTGCGCACGAAAGGCCGCTACGGTCTTGAGACGATGTGCATCGGCGGCGGACAAGGCATCGCCGCAATCTTCGAGCGCGCGGCCTGAAGGTGGCTGATCTGCGCCAGGCCCTGAACGCCGCGAGAGACTATCGCGACTCGGTCAAGGCAGCGTTGGGCGCGCGCTTGGTGTCCGGAAGGATTGATGAGGAGCAGCGGGCCGCGCACGGTTATGCCTGGGTGGCCACGCTTGTGGCTGCGCTTGAAGCGGTGCTCGAATGGTCCGAAGCCAGGGGCAGCAAGAATGACTTTGACGCCAGGATCGCCACTCTGGCCTTCGCTGAATGCATTGGCCAGATCGGTGGCGGCCTGCCGATGGGCCAGAACGAAATCTTCCGCCCCGGCGACCTCGGACTTGGCAGCGCTGCCCGCACGCTTTTCGACCGGTGCGTGGACCTACTCGATGTGGACTATGCTGCAACCAGAGGCGAAGTGGCTGCAGCCCTGGCCCAGGGGCAATGGCCAAGCGAGTCGCTCGATGATGCCGAAGCCGACACGATCCGCGAGCAATACCGTCGCTTCACCAATGCTGTCATCGTGCCCCAGGCTCACGGATGGCATCTGGCGAATGATCTGATCCCCGAGGCAGTGATTCAGGCCATGGCCGATCTCGGTACATTCGGAGTCTGCATACCCGAAATCTATGGGGGACTTGGCCTCGGTAAGCTAAAGATGTGCATCATAACCGAGGAATTGTCGCGGGGCTGGATTGGCGCGGGCTCGCTTGGCACGCGGTCGGAAATCGCCGGCGAGCTGATCGGCTTGAACGGCACCGAAGCGCAAAAGGCCTGGTGGTTGCCCAGGATCGCAAGCGGCGAGGTTTTGCCGTCAGCAGCCTTCACCGAACCCGACACCGGATCGGATCTTGGCTCCATTCAAACCCGCGCACGGCACGACGGCGATCACTGGGTCATCAACGGGGCGAAAAACTGGATTACCCATGCCAGCCGATCAGATCTGATGACGATGCTGGTGCGAACATTACCTGAAGCCGGGGGTTACGCCGGGCTGTCGATGTTGCTGGTGCCCAAGCCTCGGGGCACGAGCGATGACGGTTTCCCAGCCCCTGGCATGACCGGAAGCGAGATCGAGGTCCCCGGTTATCGCGGGATGCGCGAATATGCCCTGCAGTTCGATGCAATGACCGCGCCGGCAGACGCCCTGCTGGGCGGCGAGGAGGGGAAAGGGTTCAAGCAGCTCATGCGTACCTTCGAGGGCGCACGCATCCAGACCGCCGCGCGGGCTATCGGCGTCGCGCGGCGGGCCATCGAACTGGGCCTCGACTATGCCTTGGTTCGCAAGCAATTCGGCAGGGCCATCGTCGGGTTTCCGCGCGTGTCGGACAAGCTGGCGATGAGCCTTGTCGATTTTGTGATGGCGCGTGAACTCTGCTATGCTGCCGCGCGAGCCAGGGATTCGGACAAGCGCTGCGATATTGAGGCCGGCATGGCAAAGTTGCTTGCCGCTCGCGCCGCCTGGTCGAACGCCGACGCTGCGCTGCAGATCCACGGCGGCAATGGTTATGCCCTTGAATACGAGATCAGTCGCATCCTTTGCGATGCGCGCATCCTCAACATTTTCGAGGGCGCTGCGGAAATTCAGGCCCAGGTGATTGCCCGCGGCCTGACCGGGGATGATATATGACCACCCAGCCGTACGTACAATGGCAAAGCTGGATTGGTCGTGAAGAATTGCGTCACGACTATCTGGAACCCGCTGCCGCACGACGGTGGCTGGCGACTTTCGACCGCGTTGCGCCGGCAGATGGCAGCGTGCCGCAAGGCTATCATTGGTGCCTTTGCCTGCCAGACGCGCCAACAGCCGCATTGAGCGTGGATGGACATCCGGTGCGCGGCGGCGAAAGCAGCTTCATGCCACCACTTCCTCAGTCGCGCCGGATGTGGGCATCGAGCAGGATCGAATTTCTTTCGCCGTTGCTCATCGGCCAGAAGGTGCAGCGCAGATCGCGGATCAATTCCATCGCCGAAAAGCAAGGCGCGACCGGCAAGCTTGTTTTTGTCGAGATGGCACAGGAAATCCACTGCAAAGGCGAACTCTTCGTTCGCGAAACCCAAGCGATCGTTTATCGGGATCCCATGCCTTTGGGGCCCGCAGAGCTGCCAAGGCCGCCTGACATGACCTTCGACGGATCTCGATGGGTTGCGCACCGCGCGCTGGTCCCCTCGGAAACCTTGCTGTTCCGATTTTCGGCGCTGACCTTCAACAGTCACCGGATTCATTATGATCGGGCCTACACCTGCGAAATCGAGGGGTATCGCGGCCTCGTCGTTCACGGTCCGTTGACGGCGACACTGCTGCTGGAACTCGCCCAGCAGCACTTCGGCGACAATGCGCTTCGGTGCTTCGATTGCCGAGCGGTGTCTGCCGCGATCTGCGGCGAGGAACTGCATTTGGCGCTTCGCGCGAACGGCAATAGTGTTCAGTTCGTCGCCCATGCGCGCGACGGCCGTCCGATCATGGTTGCCAGCGCCACCCTTTGACCACCTTCCAGGGAAATTGAAAGTGACAATCGATCCGCAAAAATTGCTCAACTTTCGTATTCCTGCGGTTCGTCAGACCGTCACTCCACGCGATGCTGCATTTTACGCCTTATCGATCGGGATGGGGCGAGATCCTACCGACCTCTCGCAGCTGCCATTCGTGGATCCCCTTCGTGGACCGGTTGCCATGCCCGGCATGGCGCTCGTTCTCGCGAGTCCCGGGTTCTGGCTGGGGCACCCTGATTCCGGTGTGGATCCGGTTTCCGTCCTGCATGCCGGTCAATCCATGGTACTGCTTGGCCCGGTTCCGGCAACTGGCGAAGTCGAAAGCACAACCCGCGTCACCCACATTGTCGACAAAGGCGTGGGCAAGGCCGCGTTGATATTCACCGAAACCAATATCCGCGATGATTGCGGCACCTGCTTTGCCTGTCTTGAACGTACGATCTTCATTCGCGGCGGCGGCGGGTTCGGAGGGGAAGGCGAAGCTCCGCGAAGTTCGCCGGTACCCGTGGCGGAAGGCAATGCCGCTCTTGTCATTGACCTGACGACCGGTCCCGAACAGGCCCTGATCTATCGTCTAAATGGAGATCTCAACCCGCTGCACAGCGATCCAGCAATCGCGGCGCGCGCCGGGTACAGGATGCCGATATTGCACGGCCTGGGCACGATGGGCATCATCGTTCACGCCATCCTCCGCGGGCGGCTCGGCTACCAGACCGAGCGCCTGCGCGCAGTGCAACTGCGTTTCGCCGCACCGGTGTTCCCTGGTGAAACCATCAGAACCGAAATCTGGAATAATGGCGCTTTTCGGGCATCGGTGCTCGAGCGCGACGTCATCGTTGCAGATCAAGGGTTTTTCACAATCTCTCAGGATGAGGGCGATGCAGTTTCTTAGTCCTTTCGAACCTCAACACTTTCACGAAATCCGCGACGGTGTGCGCCGGCTGTGTGAAAAGTTCCCGGGTGAATATTGGCGCAAGCTCGACGCTGATCGCGAATATCCGACTTCTTTTGTCGATGCGTTGACGAGCGCTGGCTATCTTTCGGTACTTATACCCGAGGAATATGGCGGATCAGGTCTGGGCCTTTCGGCTGCAGTTGCCATCCTTGAGACGATTCAAGCGATGGGTTGCAACGGAGCGGCATGCCATGCCCAGATGTATAACATGGCCATCATCCTTAGACATGGATCGGATGAGCAAAAGCGCCTTTATCTGCCCGCGATCGCAAGCGGCGCACTGCGCTTGCAGGCTTTCGGCGTAACCGAGCCGGGAAGCGGCTCCGATACCACTGCGTTAAGGACGACGGCAGTTCGCGATGGGGACTATTTCGTGGTGAGCGGCCAGAAAATCTGGACCAGTCGCGCCGAACACAGCGATCTCATGCTGCTGCTAGCGAGGACTTCGCCGCGCGATCAAGTGACGAAGAAAACCGACGGTCTTTCCATATTCATCGTCGATATGAACCAGGCTCGCACCGCGGGTTCGCTAACGATCCGGCCTATCCGCACCATGATGAACCATGCCACGACGGAACTTTTCTTCGACAGGATGCGCATCCCGGTCGCCAATCTCTTAGGCAAAGAAGGCAAGGGCTTTCATTGCATCCTTTCGGGCATGAATGCGGAAAGAGTTCTTATTGCTGCCGAATGCGTCGGTGATGCAAAATGGTTCACCCGAAAATCCATTGCTTATGCCAATCAACGGGTGGTGTTCGATCGCCCCATTGGCATGAACCAGGGCGTCTCTTTTCCGATCGCGCGAGCCCACGCAAATATGCGCGCTGCCGAGCTCATGGTCCATGAGGCCGCGCGCCTTTGCGAAGCGGGGCTTGAACATGGACCCGAGGCGAACATGGCAAAAATGCTTGCCGCGGACGTAGCAGTCGAAGCGGGCAACGCCTGCATCCAGACATATGGCGGATATGGCTTTGCTGAGGAATACGACATCGAACGGAAATTTCGAGAGGCCCGCCTTTATCAGGTGGCACCTGTTTCGACCAATCTCATATTGTCATTCATCGCAGAGCATGTCCTGAAACTACCGCGAAGCTATTGAGGCGGCCACCACGCTCCGTCGTTTCCGCTCACTCGACACAACGACTGTTGCTGCGACCAGGCAGCGCAACACTGAAGAAGAAAGGTGGCCTACCCTAGAATGCGGCAATGCCAGTGAGTGCTCGGCCAAGGATGAGCGCGTGTACATCGTGCGCGCCTTCATAGGTGTTGACGGTTTCCAGATTCACCATGTGCCGCATGACTTGATATTCATCGCTGATGCCATTACCGCCGTGCATGTCTCGGGCATGGCGCGCAATATCAAGCGATTTTCCGACATTGTTACGCTTGACGAGAGAGACCATCTCCGGCGCGAACCTGCCTTCGTCCATTAGGCGGCCGACACGCAATGAGGCTTGCAACCCTAGCGCAATGTCCGTTTGCATATCGGCGAGCTTCTTTTGATAAAGTTGGTTGGCGGCAAGCGGCTTTCCAAACTGGTGCCGATCAAGTCCATATTGGCGGGCTGCGTGCATGCAATACTCCGCGGCGCCGAGCGCTCCCCAACTGATCCCATAGCGTGCGCGGTTTAGGCAATCGAAGGGGCCCTTGAGACCCTGGACCCCGGGGAGCAAGGCTTCTTCGTCAACCTCAACCTCGTCCATCAAGATCATGCCGGTGGTCGAGGCACGCAGGCTGAGCTTGCCCTTGATCTTGGGAGCGGAAAGCCCCTTCAGGCCCTTTTCAAGCACGAAGCCGCAAATGGCCCCATCATGTGCTTCGCTCTTTGCCCAGACAACAAAGACGTCGGCGAAAGGAGCATTCGAAATCCATGTTTTGATGCCGGAAAGGACATAGCCACCATCAATCCTCTTCGCGATTGTGCGCATGCCCGCAGGATCAGATCCCGCATCAGGTTCTGTCAGGCCGAAGCAGCCGATCAGCGAGCCTGCGGCTAGGCCAGGCAGATATTTAAACCGCTGTTCTTCCGAGCCGAAAGCAAAAATCGGATACATGACGAGCGAGCTTTGCACCGATGCCATTGACCGATAGCCCGAATCCACGCGCTCAATCTCACGCGCGATCAGGCCGTAGGAGACATAGCCAGCTCCAGCACCGCCATAAGACTGTGGGATCGTCGCTCCAAGCAAGCCGGCTTGTCCCATGAGTGGAAACAACTCTGCTGCGTCCAGCTCTTCGCGGAAGGCATTGATGACCCGGGGCTGAAGTTCCCCTTGCGCGAAGCCATGAGCCGCATCACGCACCATTCGTTCTTCTTCTGTCAGTTGATCATCGAAGTTGAAGGGATCGCTCCAATCAAACCGTGCCATCTCGATCATAAATTCCACTCGTCATGTGATATCATTCGGTTCAGATGCAGTAATGGCGAGCAGCTCTTCAAGCGTTACCGCGAACCTTGTGAGTTGGACAAATCCCGAAAGTGAAAAAATCCGCGCAAATACCCGCATGCGGTTGTAGCGAGCTGAAATTCCCAGGAAGGCTACGCTGCCGAGCGCAAGGCCAACCGGGCCAGCGAGGAAAGCTGGACCGAAAGCGCTTTTGTGGTGCGGCGAGCGGAACCAGACAACAGCGTAACTAAGCGATCACTTGTGTACCGTAGCTATCGATAATGACGACTATCAAACACAAGGTGCGTGCTCACCAAAGCAACCAGCTATCCGCATACTCCGTTGGCACCCTAGCAATTTCAGCCTTACGAACCCTGTCGACCTTTTCCGCCCAGCTTGATTTGACCTCAAAGTGCCTTGTTTTTGGCGGGTTCGGCCTTTGCGGCGGGAAGCTTCTGCGCCACGATGTGATCGTAGATCTGCTTGATCTCCGCGTCCGACAATTCGGTCGGTCGGAACGGCGGCATTTCGATCAGGCCCTGGCGAACGACCGAATGTAGGTAATCGTAATCTAAGTCCTTGCGACCGATGAGCGAAGGCACCGGAGCACCTTTTTCGGCCAGCAGCATGGTGCCACCGTGGCCCGGGCCGGGGTTGTGGCAACCTGCGCAGTAACGCTCATAATTCTCCGCACCGTCCACCACTGATTCGCCTTGTGCGGACGAACAGGCAGCAAGTGCAGCGAAAAGCGAAAGGGCGAGGAACTTATTCATTTTACCTCCGCAGGCATGGCGACGCATCGGCTCAGACCGAGGCAAAGATCGAGTTGGGATCAAGCGCCTGCTTGACCCGCGCATGCAGGGCCGAGCGGCCACCCTTTTCATAGGTCTTGGCAACCGCCGCCCCCAGCCCGGGGTCGGTCAGGATCTGGCCGAAGCCGGCCTCGGCCTGCGCGGCGATCAGGGCTTCGGCGCAGGTCTTGGCCCGTACCGCATCCTCGCCCTTCCCGGCGGCATGGGGCAGCACCTGGCGATGGTTGGCCGAACGCCAGATCGCGGTGGTTTCGCCAACGAAGTCGAAGCCGTTTTTGGCACAGATATCGCGCGACAGTTCATAGAGCTTGACGGCTTCCTCGCCATCCACAGGGCTGACCGGGTTGACCGTAAGCGCCATGTCGCCGCTCCAGCCTGCTGTCCTGGCCGGGGGATCGGCCACCACACCGGTCATCGTGCCCATCCGCCAGGCCCACAGCTTGGGATCGATGCCCTTGCCATCGGTAATCACCCTTGCGCCGCTGATCGACGAGAACGCGCCCTTGACCATGTCCCACAGGATCGCGACGTTGCCGGGCAGGCCATAGAGCGAGCCGTAAAGGTTCCAGTAGCCTAGTCCGAGCACCTCACCAGCGGCCTTGACCGCGCTTGCCGCCATCGGCCCCTGGCCCTCAAAATCGGCGCGGCGCTTGCCGAGCAGGGCCGCTTCGTGGAGCGCATTGCCCACCGCGACGCCATTGGCCACCACCATGTTGAGCTTGAGCGGCCCGAGCACGTCCAACAACGCGCCCAGATCGTCCTCCTTGGGGACCGAGACCATGAAGGTCTGGTGCGCCGGGGGCTGCGGCATCATCCACATGCCCACCTTGGTCACCACCCCGAAATCGGACTGGGTGAACAGGCCATCGACCCAAGGGCCATAGCCGAACTTGAACAGCTGCCAGCAGGTGCTCTTGGGCATGGCGCCCATGCCGGTGCGCACCATCTTGCCATCAGCCAGCATGACCTCGAGCCCGCACTGCATCAGGAAATGATCGGAATAGGGGGTGTAGCCGGGGCGGCGGTTGATGAAACTGGCGGCCACGCTTTCATCGGGATTGCCGGGAAAGTCGACCCACAGCTTAATTCCCTTTTCCTTGATGTGGGCATCGAGCTGGCGGAAGGTGACGCCCGGTTCGACTAGGCAGGTGGCCAGTTCGTCATTGACCTCGAGGACCTTGTTCATCTTCTGCAGGTCAAGCACGATCACCTTGTCCTGTACGGCTTTTTCAAGTCCGTAGGCGCCGTTGCAGACCGTCTGGACCACACCGCCGCTGGTGCGCGCAGCTTCCAGCACCCTGGCGAGCTGGGCTTCATCGGCCGGAAGCACCACGCCTGCCGGTGCCATCCCTGGGACAGCATAGCGGGCAAGGGTCTGCGGGCTGATATCGACGGCGGCCTTGCCCAGTGCCTGGGCGAGGGTGCCGAGCGTGGCCGTCTGGCGGGCTTGGTCGATCATGGCGTTGGGAGCCTTATTGCTGGAGAATCTTGGGATAACGCTGGAGATCGCCGGCATCGACGGCGAAATCGGCTGAGCGCACAGCCGGGTCGATAGCGCGGGCCGGTTCGCTGTCGCGCCAGGAAAAGTTGCAGGTCGGGCAGCGCAGGATCGTCCACACGACCGCGCCGTCCTGCCTGCCCTGATGATCGGTGACAGCGCCGCTCGATTTGCAGCGCCCGCAGACGGTGGTGGTCATGACAGGGCTCCCAGCTGCATTTCGCGGATCCGCTTGCTCAGGGCGTCGATCTCGTCCCCGGTCGGCGGGGTGACAAGGTGCGCTTCACCCACCGGATCGGGCGGGAGATAGCTGGTCGCGTCGATGATCAGGCGGTGCCCCTTGCCCGGGACCACTGCCGAAGGATCGATCGGCACGGCAGGCATGTTGGGCAGCACGATAATATCGTCCGCACGGGTGCGGGTCGAAAGCGCCCACATCACCTGATTAAGATCGAACGGATCGACATCGGCATCGACCATAATCAGGTTCTTGAGGTACATCACGCCGTGCGGCGTGCTCAGCGCGCGCAGCGCGACCGTCTTGGCAAAGCCGGCCATGCGGTTTTTGACCGAGATGATCCCGGTCAGTCCGTGCTGGTAAAGCGCGTTGACCGCGGTGACTTCGGGGAAGCTCTGGCGCAGCTGGGCATAGATCGGGGCGGAGGTGTGCAGGCCGATCAGCGTATCGTGCTCGGTCCAGCCGCGCCCGATGTAAATGTTCTCGAAGATCGGATCGCGCCGGTGCGACACCGCCGTGACCTTGAAGATCGGCGCCTTGCGCACGCCGCTGTAGGAACCGGGGAATTCGCCGAACGGCCCTTCCAGCTCGCGTTCACCCAGTTGCAGTTCGGCCTCTATCACGATTTCGCTGTCGGCCAGGATGTCGATCCCGTTGCCCGATTTGGTCAGCCGGATTGGCGCGCCCATCATCGCCGAGGCATAGGAATATTCCGATTCCTCGTAGCCGATCGGGGTGGCAGCAAACACCGCAAGGCCGGGATGATTACCTAGCATGACCGCAATCTTTAGCGGAACGCCTTCCCGTTCGGCCGCCATGATCTGACGTCCCATGTCGTGGGAGGGGATCGTCATCAGGGTGAAGCTGTCCGGCCCTTGGATCTGCAGGCGATAGATGCCGACATTCTGCTTGCCGAAATTGTCTGGATCGAGCGGATCGCGCGAGGCGACCGAGGCCTTGCCGATGTAGAACCCGCCATCATATTCGTTGATCCGATAGACCGGCAGGACATCGTAAAGGTTGATGTCCTGTTCGATCCGGCATTCGTGCACCGGGGCCTGGGCTTCTGGGACAAAGCTGATTTGCGCTTCCTGATCGCCCCAGCGGCCGGCGATCTCGAAGAAAAGCTCGCGGATGGTCGTGCCCTTAGGTCGGCCCAGCAGCAGGGCGATGTTGTCCCACGAACCATGGACGCCCACCGCCAAGCGCTTGCCGGGGTAACCGGTGATATTGTCGAATACGATCGCCGGCGCGCCGTTGGCATCGCGCGATGCGGCGACGGCTATGTTGCGCACGCCGGGTTCGGGCATCACCGCATCGCTCCAGGTGATCGCCTGGCCGGCATCCTCGAGCAGTTCGAGGAAGTCGCGCAGCGACGAGATCGAGCGGGCGCGGTTAGGGAGATCGTTCATGGTCATTCGTTCCCGCCTGTCAGTGTCCGCCCTCAGTCGCCGACTGGATCGTGACCCATTTCCATTCGGTCATGATCTCGAGATCGGCTTCGGTGCCTTCGCGCCCGAACCCAGAGGCCTTCGTTCCGCCGAACGGAACGTGCGGCTCGTCGTGCAGGGTCGGCGCGTTGATGTGGACCATCCCCGCTTCGGCCCGCTGGGCAAAGGCCAGCGCCTTGTCGAGATCGCGGGTGAAGATAGAGGCGCTGAGGCCGTATTCGGTGTTGTTGGCGAGTTCGAGGGCTTCCTCAAGTGTGTCGAACGGAAAGAGCGAGGTGACCGGGCCGAAGGTCTCTTCCTCGAACACGGTCATTTCGGCTGTAACGCCGCGCAGTACCGTCGCTGAGCATACGTTTCCGTTCCACTCAGCACCGGCTAGCAGCTCTGCGCCCTTGGACCGGGCATCGTCGATGTGGCGGCGGACCCGGTCGCGCTGGCGTTCGGAAATTATCGGGCCCAGCATGGTTGTAGGATCGCGCAGGTCGCCCCTCTTGGCGCGGCCTGTCGCGGCGGCGAAGGCCTTGGCGAACTGGTCGAAGATCGACCGTTCCACATAGATCCGCGAAGCCCCCATGCAGACCTGGCCCTGGTACATGAAGATGCTGAACAGCGCGGCGTTGACCGCCTTGTCCAGATCGGCATCGGCGCAGATCACCAGCGGGCTCTTGCCGCCCAGCTCCAGCGTGTACTTCTTGAGGTTGCGGGCAGCGATTCCGGCGATGTGCTTGCCGACGCGCGAGGACCCGGTGAAGGTTATCGATGCGACCTTGGGATGGCCGGTCAGCACGTCGCCGATCTCCGCGCCATTGCCGTAGACCACGTTGAACAAGCCGTCGGGAACGCCGGCCTCCTTCCACAATTTAGCGAGCAGATCGGCGATCATTGGCGCGGCTTCCGAGGGTAGCAGCACGAAGGCGTTGCCTGTGGCCAGGGCCATGGCCGACTGTTTGATCCCCTTGATCAGCGGCACGTTGAACGGGGTAATCCCGGCGACCACACCGACCGGCTGGCGCAGGCTCATGCTGAACCGCCCAGGGGTGTCCGAAGGGATCGTTTCCCCCCGAATCCGGCGCGGCACGCCGATCGCCGCGCGCAGGAAGCTGACCGCGAAGCGGGTTTCGAACCCGGCCTTGGCGATCGGCGAACCGATTTCGTCGACCAGCACGTCGGCGAACTTGGCGGTATCGCGCTCCATGATTTCGGCGGCTTTCGCGATCCACCCTTCGCGCACTGCGGCGGGCAGATCGCGATGCTGGAGATAGGCCTGATGCGCGTTCTCCACGGCGCGGTTCACGTCTTCCGCAGTGCCGGCGGGAACCCGGGAATAGACCGAATCATCGACCGGGTTAAGATCGTCGAAATAGGCCCCGCCCGTTGCAGCCACGGCGGTGCCGCCAATCCAGTGCTCAATTTGCGTCATGGTCGTCAATCCTTGAAGTCTTTGTTCAGCCGGCCGTGTGATTACGCTTGGTTGCGCATCGCCTGGGGCCATATCCCCTGCTTGCCGGGGGAGAGGATGCCGTTGGGGTCGAGCACGTCCTTGAGACGGTGGTGCAGGTCCCACAGCGCCCCATCGTTGTGCTTATAGGTCTTGGCGATCTGGTCCATGAAGGCGAGGTGGGTGCGGTATTCGCCGAAGCCCGCACCGGCTGCCTCGTCTACCAGCTTGCCGAACAGGTCATAGGCGCTCTTGCGCATGCCGTCGTCGGCGCGATCGTACATGATCATCAGGATGTGGTGCATGTCGCGCCAGCCGACCAGGAATTCGCCGATATAGTCGAACCCGAAATCGTGGCAGCGTTGCTTGATCAAGTTGTATTGGCTCAGCGCTTCCTTGCCGTCGGGTGCCGAGATCGGCGAGAAGTTGATATGCCCGCCGCCGCCGATCCAGTTCATGATGCTGAATTCGGTCATGTTGGGTTCACCGCGCATCAGCTGGACGCGATAGTCCCAGGCGGGGTCGTTCTCGCGGTCAAGGTGCAGTTTGGCACCCGGAATGCTCATCATCGCTTCCTCGACGAGCTTCCAGTTGTTCTCGATGATCGGTGGCGGGCCATAGAGCGCTGCGTAGAAGTTCCACATGCCTAACCCATGATCCGACGCGATCTTTTTGCGGATCGAATCTGGGATAGGGCCCTTGCCGTCGAAGTAATGGCGACGCGTGGTCTTGGCGGACACTTCCCACAACAGATCGACCGCCACAGCGGCGTTCGGGATAACCTGGTTGATTTTCAGCGGCAGCACCGCATCGAAGATTGCGGCAAGGTCTTCCTCGCGCTCGTAAGTGATCATGAACGGCTTGTAGCCCGGCGGTTCGGGCATCAACCAGATACCCATCTTGGTAACAATGCCGAAATTGGACTGGGTGAACATGCCATCAAAATGCGGACCGGCTGCATGCTTGGTGGATTGCCAATGATGCGACCCCTCGATCGCGCCCTGACCGGTGCGGACGACCTTACCGTCGGCAAGGACCACTTCCATGCCGCACTGCATGACGAAGTGATCGCCGTAGGGGGTGTAACCCGCGCCATGTTCAAGCGCGTTGCCCATGACGCCGCCCCAACCTGGTGCCGCAGGATCGACCCAAAGCTTGCTGCCGATCTTGCGCAGATGGCGGTGAAGCTGAAAATAGGAAACGCCTGGTTCGACCAGCGCATAGCCGTATTTCTCGTTGACTTCGAGAATGCGGTTCATACGCTTGAGGTCGAACATGACATAACCGGACTGGCGCGGGGCCGGGCCACCATAAGCGAAATTGCGGCCGTTGCCGAATGTCCAGATCGGCAGCTTGTAAGCGTTGAATACCTTCAGTGCCTGCTGAATCTGTTCCATGTTGGCCGGTGCCACGGCAGCCGAGGGCAGCATCTCGCCATCGGCCAGCGGTGAATAGGCGTCGCGATAGGCCGACAGCGGCAGTTCATCGACGAAGACCCATTCCTTGCCGACGATAACCGCTAATTCGTCCAGAGCCTTGGTAAAGGTTGCGGCGTCGACGCCTTGTGGCATGCGCGTACTCACGACTGCTGTACTCCCACTTCGAATGCCCATGAAACCAGCATGCCGGGGCTCTTGCCATCGAGGCCGCAATGTCCTGACTGGCACCGCAGTTCGGCATCCTGGCGATCGCCGACGAGCGCATCCTGCATGTGGTGGGCAAGAACGCTGGGCCAGCCGACGCTGGCCCGCGCAAGCAGCGTTGGCGCGCCGACAGTCTGGTGTTCCCAGCGCAGTTTGCGGTATTGATGGGTCCACTGCAGTAGCGGGCGGGCGCCGCCGGCCACAAGGATCTGCCCGGCGATCATCGCCGCGGGATCGGAAGTAAGGCCGACCAGCACGCCTTCAACCGCTTCAAGTTCATGCAGCAGGCCGTTGAAGCTCCGGTCGATCCGGACAACCTGCGCTGCGCGCCCCGAATTGATAAAGGTTTCGGCAAATAGTCGACTTTCAGGAACGTGCGTCTCTTCGATGACGATGATCTTGCGCGGCCGCTGAGCAAAAGCGCTGCGGCCGATTCCCAGACCGGCAACGACAGCACCCACGGCGCCACCGCTCACGACGGTGCGACGGCTGACATCCCACGCCATTCTCAATTCCCTTCCATTTGCCCAGCACCCGAAACAAGGCTTGCCGCCTCTTTGCTAAGGCCTTGCCAGCGTTTCTCCGACTTCAAATGAAGCCCGAACAGATCCAGTACCCGCATGCAGCTGTGATCGACCACGTCGGCCAGCGAGGTCGGCCGCGCATAGAAAGCCGGCACCGGGGGGAAGATCACTGCCCCCATTTCAGTGCAGGTCGTCATGTTGCGCAGGTGCGCCAGGTTGAGCGGCGCTTCGCGGGTGATCATCACAAGGCGGCGCCGTTCCTTCAGCATCACGTCGGCCGCACGGGTGATGAGGTTGTCGGACAGGGCGTGCGCCACCGCGCCCAGCGTGCGCATCGAACAGGGCGCGATCGCCATGCCTTCGCACACGAACGAACCGCTGGCGATCGAGGCGCCGACGTTGCGGACGTTGTGCACCACATCGGCCAGTGCTTCGAGCCGGGCTTTGCCTTCGGGCAGTTCCTCGCGAATGTTGAGCAGCGCCGCCGGAGACATCACCAGATGGGTTTCCCAACCGCCCGTCTCGCGCAGTAGCTCAAGCAGGCGAAGGCCATAGACCGAGCCGGTTGCGCCGGTCATCCCCACGACCATGCGCTTCACGGCAGGAGACTTTCCTGCGCGTTCTGGGCGGTCAAGGTCGCATAAGGCCTAACCCTGAAGGGCATGCTGAATTCCGTCTCCCACTCTTTTGCCGACATCATACAATGCATTCCGCATTGAGCAACGAAAATCTTGACTCCTCGGGACCGCATTCCGCTTACACCGGACTCTCATTCCGGACCCCAACACTGATGGTCTTCATCTCCAAGAATTCTTCAATACCGTGTCGCGAACCTTCTCGGCCAAGTCCCGATTCCTTGATGCCGCCAAACGGTGCGGTCTCGGTCGAGACGATGCCGCTGTTTAAGCCGACCATCCCGGTCTCAAGTCCTTCGGAAACCCGCCAGGCGCGGTCAATGTCGCGGGTGAAGGCATAGGCCGCCAGCCCCGAGCGCGTGGCGTTGGCAAGCGTCAGCGCTTCGACCTCGGTTTCGAAACGGAACACCGGGGCAACCGGCCCGAAAGTCTCCTCGTCCGCTAGCCGCATCGCCGGGCTCGCTCCGGTCAGAACAGTTGGTTGGAAGAACAGCTCTCCGGCCTCGTGTCCCTTGCCGCCTGTGACCAGCTGGGCACCTTGCGCCACGGCGTCGGCGACATGCCCGTGAACCTTGGCCAAGGCTGATGCGGTGATTAACGGTCCCTGGTCGGTTGCACCTTCAAGGCCGTTGCCGACCCGGAACGCGGAGACCCTGGCGGCCAGCGCCTCGACGAAGCGGTCATGAATGCCGCTCTGCACCAGGATCCGGTTGGCGCAAACGCAGGTCTGTCCGGTGTTACGGAATTTCGATGCGATCACCCCCTCGACCGCCTGATCGAGATCGGCATCGTCGAACACTAGCAGCGGGGCATTGCCGCCCAGTTCCATCGAAACCCGTTTCAGGGTGGTGGCGCATTGCGCAGTCAGCAGCTTGCCAACCGCGGTCGAACCGGTGAAAGTGAACTTGGTGACATCGGGATGGCTGGTCAGGACCGATCCGATCGCGGGTGCATCCCCGCAGACCACGTTGAACACGCCGGGCGGAATGCCCGCTTCGAGAGCGAGCTTTGCCAGAGCGCAAGCGGTCAGCGGGGTGAGTTCGGACGGTTTGAGGGTCACGGTGCAGCCCGCCGCCAGTGCAGGCGCGACCTTGCGGGTGATCATCGCGGCGGGAAAGTTCCACGGCGTAATGGCGCCAGCCACGCCGACCGGCTGACGGATCACGATAATCCGCCGCTCGGAACTGGCCGGAATGACCTCGCCATAGACACGGCGCGCCTCTTCGGCGAACCACTGGATGAAGCTTGCGGCGTAATCGACCTCGCCCAGTGCTTCGGCCAGCGGTTTGCCCTGTTCGGCGGTCATCAGCAAACCAAGATCGTGGCGATGGAGCCGGACCAGCGCCAGCCAGTCATGCAGCAGGCGCGCGCGTTCCTGAGCGGGCCGCTTGCGCCAATCGATGAAGGCGCGGGAATTGCTTTCAATTGCCCGGTGCGTCTGGGCAGCGCCCAGCTTGACGACATTCGCCAGCGTTTTTCCGGTTGCCGGGTTAGTGACCGCGTAGGTAGAGTCGGCACAGATCTCGGTGCCGTCGACAAGCGGCTGGCCGGTCAGGAAATCGCTGCGCTCGAGCGGGGGGATCGTAACGGTCAAGTCGTTGCTCCTTTGGCCCCAAGACAAGTTGCCGATACCAAATTAGACGGTGAGGTGTCTGGCAGGTTCTTGGTCGGTGCCACCAGAAGGTTGAGGGCGGCGGCGGACCGCCGCCCTCGGGAGTGGTAAGTGTCAGTACTTATAGGCGAGCTTGAGGAACCATTCACGCGGGCGTGAATAGGTTGCCACCGCTGTTCCAGCGACGTTGGGATCGACGAAACCGCCCTGGATATAGCGTTTGTCCGTCAGGTTGGTCACGCCAGCGGTCACCGTATAGTGCTCGCTCTTCTCGGTGAACGAAGCACTGGCACCGAACACGCTGTAGCCAGGCTGGCGCAGTTGCGGGCTGTTGATCGCATCCTTGAAGGTTTCGCTCTGGTACGACCAGTCGCCGCGCAGAGTCAGTTTGCCCATGTCGCCTTCATAGACGTCGGCATTGAACGAGGCCGATCCGGTCCATTCCGGCACGAAGGCGAACTTCGAGTTCAGGTTCACGGGGAACGCGAACGGATCAATGGAGCGGTAATAGGCATCAAGATAGCCAACGCCGAAGGTCAGGCGTAGCCAATCGGTCGGAGCCGCCTCGCCTTCGACTTCAAAGCCTTTGATCCGGCCGGTACCGGCGTTTCGTGCCCGGGGGGCGATGCCTTCGCTGACGACGACCTGGATGTCATCGTAGTTTGACATGAACGCGGCGAGGTTCAGGCGCAGACGGCGATCCAGCAGCTCGGTCTTGAGGCCGAGTTCGTATGATTCCACGAATTCGGGCCTGAACGACGGCGCAACCTGTTCAGCCGGGAAGATCCGCTGCGTGAATCCGCCGTTCTTGAAACCCTTGGAATAGGAGGCATAGACAAGGATATCGTCAGTGATCTTGTAGTCAGCCGAAATTGCCGGCGTCCATTCCTTGGCCTTGGCGGCAACCTGGACTGCCGGCATCGTGTGGTTTCCACCAGGGTTTGTGGCGGCTGGTGCGCAGCCTCCAGGCAGCGGGAAGCCGAACAGCGGGCTCGTCGGATCGGTCACCAGCAAGGGAACCGGCTGGCCGGTTACGCATTGGCTGAATGCAACGAACACGCCTTGCGGGTATGGAATGATGCCTGCCTGCCCCAGCGGAACTGTGTAATCGTTGTAGATCGTCTGGAACGAGGGATCAAAACGCTTGGTCTCATTGGTATAGCGGATACCCGGCGTAATCGAGAACCGATCGGTCACTTTGAAGGTCGCCTGCAGATAGCTGGCATAGCTGTCGTTATCGATCTTGCCGCCGCTGAGGAAATCGGCAAAGCCAAAGTGCAGGTCATTCTTGTCCTGGCCTTTTTCCTTCAGGTAAAAGGCACCCAGAACGAACTTCACGCGATCGTTCAGGATGCTGCCGGTCAATTGCAGTTCCTGCGAGGCCTGCCAGAGGTCAATGTTGTTGGTCGACTCAAGGTAGGGATGCGGTGTGGCGTCGAAGTCCCACACAGTCGTGGCCTTTTGATTACGGTAGGCGCTGATCGACTTCAGGTTGATGTCGCCGAAATCATAATCCATCGTCAGCGTAGTGCCCCACAGGTCGAAATCTGACTGGTTCTTGCCATCAGACCAGGTCGTGTCGATATCGCCCGTGATCCACTGCTTGGTGGCGCAGCTTGGATTGTTGACCGGCGCTAGCTGGCCATCCGCACCGCAAGCACCGGCGCCGCCACGAAGCTTGTTCCAGGCATAGGTCGCACTGGGGAAAACTACGCTCCGACCATTCAACTGTACGACCTGCAGCAGGTTCGGCGATTCAAACAGGTCTACCAGAGTAGAGGCAGCTGCCGCCTCGCGGCGGATGTTGATATCCCCGCTCAGGTTGACGGTCAGTTTATCGGTCGGCTCCCACTTGAACGCAATGCGTCCGCCGAAGCTGTCCTTGTTGCCCTGGCGGCCGCCGTCGAACAAACGCTTCTGATAGCCGTCGCGGGTTTCATAGGAAGCAACCGCGCGCATTGCGAGATTGTCGCTCAGAGGCACGTTGATCATGCCCTTGAAATCGGCGCGGTTGAACCGTCCGGTTGCCGCTTCGAGCTTCATGTCGAACTCGTTCTGAGGTTCGACGGAATTGACGACGATCGCGCCGCCGATGGTGTTCTTCCCGAACAGCGTGCCCTGGGGCCCGCGCAGGACCTGCACGCTCGAAACGTCGGCCATGTCGAGCAGCGCACCGACCGAGCGGGCAACATAGACGCCATCGACATAGACGCCCACGCCCGGGTCGACCGTGATATTGAAATCGGTCTGGCCCACGCCGCGGATGAACGCGGTGATCGAGGCACTGGAACCGGAGAGGTTGGCTACCGGCGAGATGCTGACGTTCGGCGCGAACTTGGCGACTTCCGCAACGTTGACGATCTGCTTTTCTTCCAGCATCGCCCCGGTCATCGCTGTGATCGCGACCGGCGTTTCCTGCAGGTTCTCGGCCCGCTTGCGCGCAGTCACGATGATTTCACCTAGACCGCCGGTATGTTGCTCCTCAGCCTGAGGCTCACTTGCTGCGGCGTCCTGCGCATGCGCCGCCATCGGTGCGAGCCCGATTGATCCGACGATCGCCGAGGCGCTGGCGCGCAGGACGACCTTCCGGAAATTGAAAGATCGGTTTGTCATTGGCATTCTCCCTTTTGTTTTGTCACTTTACAACTTGGCCTCGATTGTCATTCCAATCTTACGAGGTTGTTCATAGAACCCGTCGGTGCCCAACGTTCCGGGGCGCACGGTTTGCAGCACCTTCTCGTTGGTCAGGTTCGTCACCCACAGGCCGACCTTGAAGGCTTCGCTTCCAGGCTGCCAATTGATCGAGAGGTTGGACAGGGTGTAGGGGCGTTGCGAGAATATGTTGGCGAAGTCGTAGTATACCCTGGAACTCCACAGCAGATTTCCGGCCAGAGTGACGCGCCCGCTGCCGACGTCATGGCTCCAATCAAACCCCACATTGCCCGACCATTCGGGCGCCCGGGTCATGACCTTGCCTGAAGCATCGTAGGGAGCAGCCACGTTGCCGACGTAGTTGCCGTTGCCATTCACGATCGGCGTAAAGCCCTGGGCGTTGGAGAAATCCTTATAGCGGGCATGGGTATAGGCAACCGCCGCACGCAGCCTTAGGTCGCGGACCGGATTGATGATGGTCTCAAACTCGCCGCCATAGATTTCGGCGTTGGCTGCATTCTGCAGGATGTATCCGGGACCGGTCGGAGCCTTCGACTGAAGTTGGAGGCCCTTGTAGTCGTAATAATAGGCGGCTAGGTTGGTGCGCAGCCAGTCCAGCGGATCGGACTTAATCCCGAATTCAGCCGCCTTGATGTTCTCCGGGTTGACCGGGGTGCCGCTGATTCCCGCCATGTTGTATACCCCGCTCTTGAACGCGGTGCTGTAGGTGGCGTAGACGTTGGTCTTGTCGGTCACCTCATAACGGACACCGACTTTGTAGTTGAACTTGTTGAACGTTTTTGAAACGTCATCGACCAGCAATACTCCATTGTTGGTTTGGCTAAACCAGCGCGTCTCGGTAGTGTATCGGCCGCCGAGCGTGATGAACAGGTTCGGCTGAACCTCATAGGTGCCTTCGGCAAAGACCGCGAATGAGCGTCCATCAAGCTTGGGTGTCAACGACGGCCCTGCCAGGGGCAGAGCTGGGTTGGTGGTGGTCCAAGGCTCGAGGACCGGGGCACCACCGCCGAACTGATAGAAGTACCCGCCGACCAGCCACTGGAAGCGGCCGGGATTGGCCGAACTCAGCTTGATTTCCTGACTGCCCGACTCCGATTCAAACACTGCCGGAAAGTTCGACAGCTTTATGTTCGAGGCATCGCCATCGGTCGTCTGCCGCCAGCGCAGGTTGAGAAAACCGGTGGTGGTTTCAAGCAGGACGCTACCCAGATCGAGCCGGGTGTGCAGTGCCGCGCTCCAACGTGTGAGGTTGAGCAACGGCACCTCGGTCAACGAGGCCTGCCAGGCATGGGTCGGTACGATCACGCCCGGCCAATTGTTGCCTGCGGTGTTGCCATCCAGCGGCTGCGGCGAATTGGTGGTGCTTTCCTGGTTGAAGTATTCCCCGGTCAGAACAACCTTGAAATTGTCGGTCGGCTTGAACAGCAACTTGCTGCGCAGGTCGATGACGCGCTGGTTGCCCAGAGTGCCTCCACGGACCAGATCGTCGATGTATCCGTCGTTTTTGCGGAAAAGCGCGGCAAAGTCGGCCGCGACCTTGTCGCCCATTGGCCCGGTGAAATAGAGCCGGGCGTCGTAATCGCCGGCATCTCGCCTCATCCGGCCCAAGCGCAGCGAAGCCTTGCCGCGGAAGTCGAAGCTGGGATCGGGGGTGATGACGTTGATCAGTCCGCCGGTGGCATTGCGACCGAAGGTCGTGCCCTGCGGCCCGCGCAGCACCTCGACCCGCTCGACCTCGACCAGGTCGATCCAGTTGGCGGCCGATTCCGGTTGGTAGACGCCGTCGACGTAGGTTGCGATATTGGGTTCATCACCAACCGAAATGCCGGTTGAGCCGACGCCGCGTACGACCGGCTGGAAGACACCCATATTACGGCTGCCGATGAAGCCTGGCACAACCTGAGTGAGGGAGCGGACCGTTGAAACATCGGCGGAAGCAAGAGCATCGCCGGTAACCGCAGTAACTGCAACCGGCACGGTTTGCAGCTTGGCCTCGCGCCGAGTGGCGGTGACGATAATGTCACCTAGGCCCGTGCTTGCAGCCTGGGACTCGTCCGTTTCGCTTGTGATGTCTTGTGCTAAGGCCATCTGCGGCGTCAGCGCGGTCACTCCCAACAAAGCGACAAAATAGCAGTCCTTCTTTTTCATGCATCCCCCCTTGTGTAATCGAATTTTTTATTTTAACTTCTTCAAATACTCGGCAAGAAAATCCAATCGGTCATTTCCCCAGAAAATCTGGTCGTCAACGAACATCAGCGGCGCACCGTACACGCCGCGCTGGATCGCCTGGCTCCGGGCCTTGCGATATTCGTTCTGGCCAGTCGGCGATTCGACGAAGGCAATCAGCGCCTCGGCGTCGAGACCAGCTGCTGTGGCGCATGCGGCCAGCTCGTTGCGGTCGCCCGGGTCGATCCCCTGGCCCCAGATCCGGCGGTAGGCATCGGTCACAAATGCCTCGGCCTTACCGTGCTCGCGGGCGAACAGCACCGCGCAATTCCAGTCTGCGCAAGCGAAGCTCGCCGGAAAGGTGAGGGGCACCCCATAGCGTTCGGCCCAGCGCTCAAGGTCTGCCTTCATGACCTTGATCTTGGGCAAGACTTCGCGATTGGACGGGCCATAGTTGCCGGCGGCAATTTTGGCTTCAGGAATGTCAATCGGCCAGTATTCCACCGTGCTTCCCGCTGCCCGCGCGATCTCCGGCAGCTTGAGCTGGGCAAGGTAGCTGAACGGGCTGATGAAATCGAAGTAGAAGTCGATCGTGCGGGTCATGCTGGTTCCACCTCAAAGCCGACCATTTCGCGATAATTGTCCCAGAAGCCGATGATCGCGCCCTCGGTGACGAGATGGTCGGCATCCTCGGCTCGACCGCCACCCATCGCGATGTAGGACGTCGCGCTTGCCTCGCCGACGATGGCGTTCTGGACGATCTCCACCGCTTCGCCGTCTTCCATCGAAATGAGCCCTGCAGGTCCGATCAGGTTAGCCTGTTTGAGCCGGATGGCCTGCATTTCCTCGTCGTCGTCCTGGTAGCCGAAATGGGTCCAGACCAATTCGAATTCGTCTGGGCCGTAAGTCACGGTCTGGCGTACGGCGAGCGTGTTCTGGATCTGCTGGAGGACGAGGTTGGGGTAGACCGCGAGGATCACCAGAGTGACATTGTCCGCGAACTCCTGCCGACCTTTCAGCAGCGACATGTCCTGCAGCTTGAATTCGGTGTCGAAGGTGCGGGAATCGCCGTAGGCCTGCTTGTCGGCGGCATCGTCGTTGCTAGCCGCGATCGAATAGAGCAGCGAGTGGCGTTTGTTGGCATCCATAAGCGCCTTACCGGTCTGGGTTGAGCGATACAGACCGAACGTGTTGTGGAATAGGTGCAGCAGGCTCGCGTGGTAGGGATCGCGGGTGTTCTCCGCGTAAAGCTTCCAATTCCCGCGGATGCGCTGGCGCTGGTCGCCCAGAACGGTGACGGGTTTGCACATGATCCGCTCGATCTGCTCGACCACGATCGGACCGAGGAAATCACGGCAGGATTCAACCGTTTCGGAGAAAGAAGCGAAGACCAGACCGTTGACCGATTCGGTGCGTAACTGTCTCAGATTGTGCTGGCTCATGTCAAAATCGCCCGGCATCCCGCCTTGCCCCTTGAGGCCGCGGCGGAAGGGCACGCCGATCAGGTTACCCTTCAGGTCGTAGGCCCACTGGTGGTAGACGCATTCCAGACTTGAGCGGTTGCCGCGCATTTCGCGGCAGACCAGGGCACCGCGATGGGCGCAGCGATTGACCACGACATGCACCGAGCCGTCGCTGTCGCGCGTGAGGATCACCGGCGTTTCGCCCACGAAGGTCGATTTGAAATCACCTGCCTTCGGAACTTCAGCTTCAAGTCCGACGAAGGACCAGCAGTCACCCTTAAAAATTTTCTCCTGTTCGCGATCATAGTACTGGCGATCGGTGAAAACGCGGTACGGAACCCGGCATCCGGCAGTGGACGGGGCTTGATCCAAGGTGTCTTGTTGCTGGGCAATGGACATGATTGGGTGCTTTCAACTTTGCAGCTAGATCGGGCGGACCATCATCGTATCGATGAGGTGGGTGTCGAAGATTGCGGTCTTGGAAAGGAAGCGCGAGCCAGCCCCGGAAACGTCGATTTGATCGACATATTTTCCGGAATTGTAGATCGACGTCTGACCGTCGTTGCGCGTCATCAGGACCACATAGTTGGTCTGTGTGGTGACGATCTGCCCGCTGGTCGACTTCACGCGGGTCGGACCGAGAATATGCCGGTAGCTGTGCGCGGGAAAGATATTGGCGCGGCGCAAAGAGACGATGCGATCGACCAGCATGCCGCGGCTGTCGCAGAACACCGCAGCCAGGTTCAGCGAACGATTGTGGTTCTCCGCTGAGATCACACTGTACTGGCACTTTTCTTCAAACAGGTTAGGCCATTCTTCCAACCGGTCGTCATCGATCAGTTCCGCATGAAGCGCATTAAGTTGCGCAGCGGCATGCTGAAACTGCATCTGCTCAAGGGTGGGAAGGCCCATCAGACTGCTCCTTCGGGCTTCGTGATGCAGACCCAGCCATCCTCGATTTCGACCGGATAGGACGCGATCGCCACTTGGCAGGGAAAGGCCTTGGCTGCGCCGGTCTTGATGTCGAACGAGCCGCCATGGAACGGACACTCGATGATGTCGCCATCCTGATATCCGTCGGTCAGCATGGCATTGCCGTGAGTGCAAAGATTGTCGGTAACGAAAATCTCGCCATCAACATTATATACTGCGAGGGCGGGCATTCCTTCGGCGAACGCCGCGACCGGCTCGCCGTCTTTTACGCCGGCAACTTCACAAAGGCGCAATTGGTTCGACATGATGGGGTTGTTTTCCTGTCAAGAATTGATTTACATGGAGATTGTCACAGCAGCGGAACGTCCATTCCGTAACCGGCAGCCTCGTTGCCATGACCGAAGATGTCACGGGTGTAGTATTCCTGCTGGCTCGGCGCCTGGCGCGCACCCCAGCCAAATTCCCACAGCCAACCCGACGGGTTAGCGCAGTAAAACGTCAGGGCCTGGTCGTTGGCGTGCTTGCCCAACTGGAGCGCGACGTCAATCTTCTTCGCACGCACAACGTCATGGGCCATGCCGAGATCATCGAGTTCGGTGTATTCGAACATCAGGTGATTGATGCGCTTTTCCATCGGCCCAAGACCGAAAGCAACAGAATGCTGTCGTTCGTTGCAGTGCATGAAGTAGGGCTGGGCAACCATGCCGTTCGGCAGATGAAGGTGGTATTCGACTGAACCGCGCAGACCCAGCAGTTCATAGAAACGAGCCGCCGCCTCGACATCGTCCTGGCGCAGAATGCAGTGCCCAACGCCTTGCGATCCGGTCAGGAACTTGCCGAACATCGGACGGCCAGGATGAAACGGCTTGTGCGTATCGACCTGGGGGCCGAAGAAGATCTCGGTCGGATTGCCGCCCGGATCGGCCAGCTTGAGTAGCCCGAGAACGCGGCGCTCGCGCGCGTCGGCTTCGGTGCCCACGGTGAAGGGGATTCCCGCCGCGCTCAGCTTTTCCTGCATCGCGGCGAATTCCTGCGGCCCGGCCACGCGCCAGCCCATGTAGGCCAGGTCATCGCTGCCATCAGCGTGCAGAACGATGCGGTGATGCCAAAGGTCCATCCGCAGATAGAGCCGATCCCCTTCGCCTTCATCGACGACTTCCATGCCGGCGACTTCGGCGGCGTAAGCGCGCCAGGCAGCGAGATCGGAAACGGAAAGACCAAGATAGCCGAGTTCGGTGACGACCGACATAGTTCAAACTCTCCCAATTCACCCCAAAACAGGGCCATTTTGCGATTTGCTGGCAACCTTGCTTCGATTCGAGCCGCCGGTTTCAGCCATTTCTGACCCACGACCTACCAGAACGTTTTTCATTGTGCAATACGTTGCACGAAATGATGGGATGAGGTAATCACCGTGTGCCATCTGCGGTTGATTCGCGGATGGTATTGGGTGCCCGACGCACAGAACGGGAGAGGATCGATGGAACTCAATGATAAAATCGGCGGCAGGATTGCCGACTTGCAGGGCTTGAAAGGGCGCATGCGCGCTTGGCTCAAGAAGGATCACGAGCGCGGGATCTTCCAGCTGGACCGCGCCGCTTTCACCGAAGCTGCGCTGTTTGAGCTCGAGATGAAGTACATCTTCGAGCGGAACTGGGTCTACCTCGCGCACGAGAGCCAGGTTTCCAAGCCGAACGATTTCATCACCACGAAAATCGGCCGCGTCCCCATCCTTGTGACCCGCGACAAGTCCGGCGATGTCGGCGCCTTCGTGAATGCCTGTTCGCACCGTGGCGCGCGCCTGTGCCGCGAGCGGGCTGGCAACAAGCGCAACCACATGTGCCCGTTTCATGGTTGGACGTTCTCGTCCGGGGGCGACCTGCTGGACGTCACCGATGAGAGCATCGGGGGCTATCCGGAGGCATTCAATCGCGCCGATTTCGGGCTTCAACCGGTCGCCCGGGTGGAAAGCTACCGCGGCTTCATTTTTGCCAGCCTCTCCGCCGATGTCGTCCCGCTGGTCGATCACCTCGCCGGCGCGCGGGATTTCATCGATATCCTGGTGAACCAGTCGAAGTCCGGCGCAATGGAAGTTTTGCCCGGAACCAACCGCTACCGCTATCACGGCAACTGGAAGATGCAGGTCGAGAACGGGCTCGACGGCTATCACGTCATGACCACGCATGCCAACTACTTCATGACGGTTCAGCGCCGCGTCGAAGGCATTTCGAAGAACGAAACCAAGGCGATTAGCTTCAATGGCTTCACCGCGCGCGATGGCGGGTCGTTCTCGTTCCACAACGGACACACGGTGTTGTGGGCCGACTATGCCAACTTCATGGATCGCCCCAATTTCGAGATCATCGACTGGCTCGAAGAGTCCTACGGCGCCGAAAAGGCCAAGTGGATGAACAAGCGCATCCGTAACCTGCAGCTGTTTCCCAACGTCTTCCTGATGGACCAGACCAGCACGCAGATCCGCATCATCCAGCCGCTGGCCGTTGATGAGACCGAAGTCAGCACGGTGTGCATCGCCCCGGTCGGCGAAAGCCCCGAGGCGCGGGCCCTGCGGCTGCGTCAGTATGAGGATTTCTTCAATTCGACCGGCATGGCGACCCCGGACGACCTGACCGAATTCAACAACTGCCAGACCGGGTATGGCGCCGGCGAAGGCCGCTACAACGAGATGTCGCGCGGTTCGACGCGCTGGGACACCGGCCCGGGCAAGTTCGGCGAGCCGCTCGATTTCAATGTGGTGCTGAGCAGCCCGGCGGTTGCCGACGAAGGCCTCTATGTGGCGATCCATGACGAATGGCTCACGCTCATGGAAAAGGCCATCGACAGCGAGTGCAGCGAGCTTGCCGCCTTCCTTGAGCGTTCGCTGGAGAAGGCACGATGACCGCATTCCATTCGCGCTGGCTGGCGGTTTCCCGCTTCATCGGTCAGGAAGCTATGGCGCTTGACGACAAGGACTGGGATGTCTGGCTGGCGCTCTATCACGAAGAGGCGGAATACTGGGTTCCAGCCTGGGACGATCACGAACGGCCGACTGCGGATCCGCAGAACGAAGTCTCGCTGATCTACTATCCCAACCGGGGCGGGCTTGAGGATCGGGTGTTCCGGATCAGGACCCGGCGCTCGGCGGCGAGCACGCCGCAGCCACGCACGGTTCACCAGTTCTCCCTGCTGTCTGCTGAGGAGAGCGATGGCCAGGTGCATGCGCGGACGTCTTGGACCACGGTTTCGGTGCTGGAAGGCAAAGTCGCCACTCTCAGCGGGTGGGCCTTCTATGATCTCGAACCTCGGGATGATTCGTTCGTGATCCGCCGCAAGAAGACGGTCGTCGTCACCGATCTGTTCCAAGAAGTAGCCGATGTCTACAGCCTCTGAGCGGGTGCGCCCCGTCGTGGGGACGATGATCGGTGATCCCGCCGGGATCGGACCCGAAGTGGCTGTCAGGGCGCTGGCCGACGGTGCCGTACACACGGATTCGATCCCCGTGCTGGTCGGGTCTGCTGCGGCGGTAGAGCGGGCGCTCGATTTCACTGGCACCAAGGCACGGCTGCGGGTGATGCGCGGCTTCGAAAAACCCAGCGACGATCCCGCGATCATCGACGTCATCGATACCGGCGCGCTGCCCGATGGCGTTCTGCCCCTGGGCGAGGACACCGAGGCCGCCGGGCACGCCACCGCGCAATGGCTGGATGAGCTCGACGCGTTGGCCCGCGACGGTTCTTTCGCCGCCACGATCATGGGGCCGATCAGCACTGGTTCGCTTAAACTGGCCAAGAAGCTCGACAGGGTCATCAGCCCGACCCCGGGCGAAAGCTATCTGGTGCTGCTGACCGGGCCGCTCAGGGTTGCGCATCTCACCGACCACATGTCGCTGCGGCAAGTGATCGACGTCATTTCAGCCGATCTCGTCGCCACGGCGGTGGGGCAACTGCACGAGGCCATGCAATCGTGGGGCATCGCCCAACCGCGGATCGCGGTTGCCGGTCTCAACCCACATGCCATGGGCGACGAGGATCGCCTTGAAATTGCGCCTGGGATTGAAGCCGCGCGGGCAAGGGGCATCGATGTCGAAGGGCCTATCGCGCCTGACTCGGTCTTCCGCCACTGCATCGAGGGTCGCTACGACATGGTCCTGGCGATGTTCCACGATCAGGGCCACATCGCGGTCAAGACCTGGGGCTTTTCGGGCAACAGCGTGATCATCATGGGGCCGCCGTACCTGCACATGTCGGTGGCCCATGGCACCGCCTACGACATCGTCGGTACCGGCAAGGCCGATGCCGCGATGATGCTGAGCGCGATGCGCACTTGCGGACGACTCGCTTCGGGCCGCGGTTTTGAACAAGCTTAGGGAGAAGACCATGAACGCCGAAACCATGCCCGTCGCCGCGGGGTCGGAGCCGACTGCGGTCGATTACGCAGTCTATCACAGCCAAGCGATCTTCACTGCCGAACAGGAAAACATCTTTCGCGGACAGACCTGGTGCTACCTCGGCCTCGAAGCCGAGCTGGCCAACAGCGGCGATTTCCGTTCGACCCATGTCGGCAATACACCGGTGGTGGTGACGCGGGCAACCGATGGCACCATCCATGCCTGGGTAAATCGCTGCGCCCACAAGGGCGCAACCGTGTGCCGCTCGCTGCGTGGCAACCAGGCCGACGGGGCGTTCGTCTGCGTCTATCACCAGTGGGCCTACGACGCGACCGGTGCGCTTGTCGGCGTGCCGTTCCGGCGGGGGCTGAAAGGCGTGGGCGGCTATTCGAAGAAATTCAATATGGCCGAGCATTCGCTGGAGCGGTTGCGGGTCGAGACATTCGGCGGCCTCGTGTTCGGCACCTTCAACCCGACCATCGCCCCGCTCGACGACTTTCTGGGTCCAGTGATGCGCAAATACATTCAGCGCGTCTTCCAGCGCCCGGTCAAGGTTCTGGGCTATGCGCGACAGTTCATGGCCGGCAACTGGAAGCTCTATTCGGAAAACAGTCGTGACAGCTACCACGGCGGTCTGTTGCACCTGTTCTATCCCACTTTCGGCATCTACCGCCAGAGCCAGGAAAGCGCGGGTCTGGTTTCGGACGAGGGCTACCACACCGTGTTTACCGTGTCTAAGCCCAAGGGCGATGTCGACTACGGCTCGTTCGGTGACGAGGCCAACCGCGAGATGCAGGGTGAGGCCAAGTTGCAGGACGAGCGCCTGCTGGCATTCCGCCCGGAGATCGCTGATGATGTCGGACTGCACATCCAGTCGATCTTCCCGTCTGTCGTTGTCCAGCAGATCCAGAACACCCTCGCCACCAGGCAGATCGTGCCCCACGGGACCGACAGGACCGAGCTGGTCTGGACCTATTTCGGCTATGCCGACGATGATGATGAAACGACTCGCCACCGCCTTCGCAACCTCAACCTGGTTGGACCGTCTGGGTTGATTTCGATGGAAGACGGCGAAGCGGTCGAACTGTGCCAGCAGGGCACGATCGGTGCCGAAGGCAAGCGCAGCTTTGTCGAGATGGGCGGGGACGATGTCCGACCGTCATACGCCCCGATGGGTATGGATGAAAATTCCGTGCGCGGGTTCTGGAAGGGCTATCTCGGGCTGATGGGCAATGCCTTGGCCGATCTCGCAGCGGAGGGCCGGGCATGAGCGTTGCAGCCGAAGTAGCGCAAGTCGCGCAAAGTGCGATCGACGATTTCAACGCGGCTTACGGGCTTTGCCTTGATGATGACCGGCTCGAGCAATGGCCCACGCTGTTCGTTGACGATTGCCTGTACCAGGTGATCGCGCGCGAGAATGTCGATAACGGCTTGCCCGCAGCTGTGATGTATTGCGACAGCAAAGGGATGCTGGCGGATCGGGTTGTCGCGCTGCGCAAGGCAAACGTCTTCCCCGAACATTTCAACCGGCACCTGATCGGGCGTGCGGTGATCACCGGCGCGGAAGGCAACCAGGTTTCTGCTGAAGCCAGCTATGTCGTCTTCCAGACCCGTAACGATGGTGAAACGCGTATCTACAATGCCGGCAAATATGTCGACTGGTTCGATCTTAGCGGTGCAACCGTTCGTCTGAAGAGCCGGACCTGCATCTACGACACGCTGCGAATCGCCACCCTGTTGGCGACCCCGATCTGAGCCGATCCCGCATTTCCTGTTTTGCCCAAAAGGAGACTATCCATGAAGCTGTTCATTAGCCCTGGTGCCTGCTCGCTCGCACCGCATATTGCCCTGCGCGAAACCGGTGCGGCTTTCGATGCGGTGAAGGTCGATCTGGCGACCCGCAAGGTAGAGACCGGAGACGATTTCCTGACGGTCAATCCGTCAGGCAAAGTTCCTGCGCTGACCCTCGACAGTGGCGAAACCCTGACTGAAAATCCTGCGATCCTGCTCTACATCGCCGATCAGAAGCCAGACGCGGCCCTGGCGCCTCGTGATGGCACGTTGGAGCGTTACCGCCTGATCAGCCGACTGAGTTTTCTGGGGTCGGAATTCCACAAGGCGTTCGTACCGCTTTTCACACCCGGCAGCAGCGACGAAGCAAAGCTCGCGGCCTCGACCGCCGTCAAGAATCATCTGGGTGCGCTGGACAAGGAACTTTTGGACAAGGAACACTATGCCGGTTCTGAATTCAGCGTCGCCGACATCTATCTGTTCGTGATGCTGGGCTGGCCGGCCCATGTCGGGATCGACATGAGCGCCTATCCCAACCTTGGTGCTTATTGCGGCCGGATCGCGCAGCGCCCGTCGGTTGGCGCAGCACTCAAGGCCGAAGGGCTCGTCTGATCGGGCATGCGCGAGGCGGCGATTTCTGCCGCCTCGCGGCATTCTTTATTTGCCAATGCGTTTGAAATAGTGCAATGAAAGCTACTGTAAGGTGTCAGTTCGCCGACTCGGTCCCGACACCATGTGGATACAAAATCAACGAAGCGGGAAAGGACTGGTTGGCTATCATGGCAAGCGCGACATTGGACACGAGCCGACCGGAAATCGCCAATTCGTTCGTCATCGGCGGAAGCTCGACCAATTATCATGACGTCGGCGAGGGCGATCCGGTCCTGTTGGTTCATGGTTCCGGGCCTGGCGTGACTGCATGGGCCAACTGGCGCCTGAACATTCCGGTTCTTGCTCAGGATTTCCGGGTCATCGCGCCCGACATGTTCGGTTTCGGCTATTCGGACAGCAAGGGCCGGATCGAAGACAAGCAGGTCTGGGTCGATCAGCTCGCCAGTTTTCTCGACGGATTGGGTATCGACAAGATTTCGATGGTCGGCAACTCGTTCGGTGGCGGGATCACGCTGGCATTCATGATTGCCCACCCCGATCGGGTGGAACGCGCCGTTCTGATGGGGCCTGCAGGGCTCAACTTTCCGATTACTCCTGCGCTCGACAAGGTTTGGGGCTACGTGCCGTCAGTTGAGGCCATGCGCGAATCGCTCAAGTACCTTGCCTGGGATCACAGCCGCCTGACGGAGGATCTGATCCAGTCGCGCTATGTCGCCAGCGCCCGGCCCGAAGCACATGAACCCTATCATGCAACGTTCGGCGGCGCCGACCGCCAGGCCAACGTGGCGATGCTCGCCAGCCGCGAGGAGGACATCGCCGCAATCGCGCACGAGACCTTGATCCTGCACGGGATTGCCGATCAGGTGATCCCGCTCGATTCTACCGTACGCTTGGCCACGCTGATGCAGCGGGCCGATCTGCACCTGTTCGCCGAATGCGGACACTGGGTGCAGATCGAGCGGATGGCAAGTTTCAACCGGATGGTTGCCGAGTTCTTTAAGCATGGCCTCAAGGCCTGATCGGAGAGGAGATTCGTCATGGCTTTGACTGGTGTAATTCGTCCTGGCTATGTCCAGCTCAGGGTTCTGGACTTGGACGAGGCCATTATCCACTACCGCGACCGGATTGGTCTAAACTTCGTCAATCGCGAGGGGGATCGCGCCTTTTTCCAGGCGTTCGACGAATTCGATCGTCACAGTATCATCCTTCGCGAGGCTGATCAGGCGGGCATGGATGTGATGGGCTTCAAGGTCGCCAAGGACGCGGACTTGGACGATTTTACCGAGCGCTTGCTCGATATCGGCGTCCATGTCGACGTGATCCCGGCGGGGGAAGATCCCGGTGTAGGCCGCAAGATTCGGTTTAACACGCCGACCCAGCACGTCTTCGAACTTTACGCCGAGATGGCGCTGTCGGCCACCGGTCCGGCCGTCAAGAACCCCGATGTCTGGGTCGTGGAGCCACGTGGCATGCGTGCCACCCGCTTTGATCACTGTGCGCTCAACGGCGTGGATATAGCCAGTTCGGCCAAGATTTTTGTCGATGCGCTTGATTTCTCAGTCGCCGAGGAACTGGTCGATGAAACCAGCGGCGCCCGGCTCGGCATCTTTCTTAGCTGCAGCAACAAAGCACACGATGTCGCCTTCTTAGGCTATCCCGAAGACGGCAAGATCCACCATACCTCGTTCAACCTGGAATCCTGGCACGATGTTGGCCATGCCGCCGACATCATCAGCCGCTACGATATTTCGCTGGATATCGGGCCGACCCGTCATGGGATCACCCGTGGGCAGACGATCTACTTCTTCGATCCCTCGGGCAACCGCAACGAAACCTTCAGCGGCGGTTACATTTATTATCCGGACAATCCGCAGCGTATGTGGCAGGCAGAGAACGCCGGCAAGGCCATCTTCTACTACGAAAAGGCGCTCAACGACCGCTTCATGACGGTGAACACCTGATCATGGACGGGGTGGTTTCGGTTCGGACAGTAGGCCACGAATTGGCGCTCAAGGCAGCGGCTGCCGCCGTTGCCATGGGTGCGGCGGCGGGCTGTCCGGTCGTTGCCGCAGTGGTCGGCGCGGGGGGAGATCTGGTCGCGTTCGTGCGCGCCAGCGGCTCTCCTTCGCCCTCTGCAAAGATCGCGCAGGACAAGGCTTACAGCGCCGCCAGCTTCCGCGTCCCGACGCCGAGTCTCTATGCGATGGTTTCGGGCAATCCGGCCTTGCGCGACGGGATCGTCGCGCAGCCGGGAATAGCAATGTTCGGCGGCGGCCTACCGATCGAAATTGCCGGTGAATTCGTCGGTGCGATTGGTATTTCCGGCGGGAGCGAAGCGATGGACGTCGAGTACGCCAACGCCGGTCTCGCTGCGATCGGCGCAAGGCAATTCTGACGCCCCATGGGCTCTGGCAAAACGTAGGTAATATGCACCAATGACTTCCGTCTCCTCCTCTCCAATCACGGATACTATCCTGAACTTCATCGACGGGTCCTATCGCGAAGGCAGCGAGGGCAAGTCGTTTTCCAACGTCAATCCGGCCACCGGGGCCGAGATCGGGGTTGTGCACGAAGCAAGCCAGGCAGACGTCGCCGACGCCGTGGCTGCGGCCAAGGCCGCGCTTACCGGGCCGTGGGGCAAGATGACCACGGCCGAACGGGTCAATCTGATCACCGCCGTGGCGACCGAGATCGAACGCCGAGCGGACGATTTCCTGGCTGCCGAAGTGGCCGACACCGGCAAGCCGCGCCATGTTGCGTCGCATATCGATATTCCGCGCGGAGCCGCCAACTTCCGCATGTTCGCCGATGTCGTCTCGACGATGCCGGGCGAAAGCTTCAACACGCCAACCCCCGATGGCGGCCAGGCGTTCAACTATACCGTGCGCAAGCCCAAGGGAGTGGTCGCCGTCGTCTGCCCGTGGAACTTCCCGCTGCTGCTGATGACCTGGAAGGTTGGCCCGGCGCTTGCCTGCGGCAATACCGTGGTGGTCAAGCCGTCCGAGGAAACGCCTCGGACCGCTGCCCTGCTGGGCGAAGTGATGAACGCGGTGGGCATGCCCAAGGGTGTCTACAACGTTGTCCATGGATTCGGTCCGGGTTCGGCCGGCGAATTCCTCACGTCCAACCCCGATGTCGATGCCATCACCTTCACCGGCGAAACCGGCACCGGACAGGCCATCATGCAGAAGGCGGCGACCGGCGTTCGCGACATCTCGTTCGAACTCGGTGGCAAGAACCCGGCGATCGTGTTCGCCGATGCCGACCTCGACAAAGCGGTCGAGGGTCTGTCGCGCTCGGTCTTCCTGAACACCGGGCAGGTCTGCCTCGGAACCGAGCGGGTCTATGTCGAACGGCCGATCTTCGATGCCTTCGTGGCGCGGATGGCGGCGGCGGCGCAGGGCTTCAAGCCGGGCGTGACCGGTGATCGCGCCTATCTCGGCCCTCTGATCAGCGCCGAGCACCGCGAGAAAGTGCTCGGCTACTATCGCCGTGCGGTCGAGGACGGGGCCACCGTGGTCACCGGCGGCGGCGTTCCTGAAATCTCGGGCGCGGAAGCAGGCGGCTTCTTCGTGGAACCGACGCTGTGGATCGACGTCGCCCACGGCGATACCGTGATGCGCGAGGAAATCTTCGGGCCATGCTGCGGCATCGTACCGTTCGACAGCGAGGACGAGGTGATCGCGCTGGCAAACGATACGGTTTACGGCCTGTGCGCCTCGGTCTGGACCGAAAACCTGTCCCGCGGACACCGCGTGGCGGCGGCGATGGAGGTGGGGGTGTGCTGGGTCAATTCCTGGTTCCTGCGCGATCTGCGCACGGCTTTCGGCGGGTCCGGCCATTCCGGCATCGGCCGGGAAGGCGGGGTGCACAGCCTCGAATTCTACACCGAGATCACCAACATCTGCGTAAAGCTTTAAGACGATGACTATCGACCCTAAAACCATCCAACAAGCGGCTCTGGCGCTGCGCGGCGCCGCCGAAAGCGGCACACCGGTCAGTCCGATCCGAGACCTGATTGCCGCCGGTGGCGTTGAGGCCGCCTATGCTGTACAGGAGGCCAACACCCGGCACTACCTGGCTAGCGGGCGGCGGCTCGTAGGGCGCAAGATCGGCCTGACTTCGCTTGCAGTCCAGCGCCAGTTGGGGGTGGACCAGCCCGATTACGGGATGCTGTTCGCAGACATGGACGTGCCGGAGGGCATCCCGGTGTCGCTTGATCAGGTCATCCAGCCCAAGGTCGAGGCCGAGATTGCGATCGTCGTTGGGCGGGATTTGCCCCACCCCGACATGACCACCGCCGAGATGATCCGCGCGGTCGAATATGTCGTTCCGGCAATCGAGATCGTCGACAGCCGCGTCGCCAACTGGGACATCAAGATCTGGGACACGATCGCCGACAACGCGTCGAGCGGGCTGTTCGTGCTCGGCGCGGTGCCGCGCAAGCTAGATAGGCTGGATTTGCGCACGTGCGGCATGGTTATGGAGGTAAAAGGCGAACCGATTTCGGTCGGCGCCGGGATCGCCTGTCTTGGTAGCCCAATCACCTCTTCCCTGTGGCTGGCGCGGGTCATGGCGAATGCCGGGCGGCCCCTGCTGGAAGGCGACGTGATCCTTTCGGGCGCGCTCGGCCCGATGGCCGGGGTTTCTCGCGGAGATGTCGTTGAAGCGCGGATCAATGGGCTTGGCACTGTCCGAGCTACGTTTGCTGCTGACTGAATTGGAAGTGGAGGTTGGTCAAATGGCCAGGATGAAGTGCGCGATTATCGGTTCCGGCAATATCGGCACTGATCTGATGATCAAACTGCTCAAGGGCTCGGACACTCTGGAGCTGGCAGCGGTAGTCGGGATCGATCCGGCCTCGGAAGGCCTGGCGATGGCCCGCGAAAGGGGCGTGGCCACCACTCACGAGGGGATCGAGGGCCTGTGTCGGATGCCGCAATATGCCGATATCGGCATCGCCTTCGATGCGACTTCGGCCTATGCGCACAAGGCGCATGACGAGATACTCGCCCGCGACGGCAAGCTGATGGTCGACCTGACACCGGCAGCGATCGGTCCGGCGACCATCCCGCCTGTCAACCCCGCGGTCGATGCGACCGTTCGCAACATCAACATGGTGACCTGCGGCGGCCAGGCTACGATTCCGATCGTCGCGGCGGTCTCGCAGGTGGCCAAGGTGCACTATGCGGAAATCGTCGCGTCGGTTTCGTCGCGCTCCGCTGGTCCCGGCACCCGTGCCAACATTGATGAGTTCACCCGCACCACCGCGCGGGCGATTGAGACTGTCGGCGGTGCGGCCAAGGGCCGGGCTGTGATCATTCTCAATCCCGCCGAACCGCCGATGATCATGCGCGATACGATCTTCACGCTGTCGGAAATGGTCGATGAGGAAAAGGTGCGAGATTCGGTCCTGGCGATGATTGCCAGGGTGCAGTCATACGTGCCGGGCTACCGGCTCAAGCAGGACGTGCAGTTCGAACGCTTCGGTTCGAACCGGCCGCTCAAGATCCCCGGCTACGGTGAATTCGAAGGCCTCAAGACCAGCGTGTTCCTCGAGGTCGAGGGCGCGGGCGATTATCTGCCCAACTATTCCGGTAATCTCGACATCATGACCGCTGCCGCCAAGGCGGCAGGCGAGAGCTTGGCCAAGACTCATATGGAAAAGATCGCAGCATGACCTTTGATCCAACATCTGATCGGCTCTACATCCAGGACGTGACCTTGCGCGACGGGATGCACGCCATCCTGCATATGTATGGCACCGACAGCGTGCGCACGATCGCCAAGGCGCTTGACGAGGCAGGGGTGGATGCGATCGAGGTCTCGCACGGCGATGGCCTGAACGGTTCGACCTTCAACTATGGGTTTGGCGCCCATACCGACTGGGACTGGATCGAGGCTGCCGCTGATGTCATCCAGAACGCGGTGCTGACAACGCTTCTGGTGCCCGGCATCGGCACCGCCGAAGAACTCAAGCGCGCCTACGCCATGGGGGTGCGCTCCGTGCGCGTCGCGACCCACTGCACCGAGGCCGACGTCGGCAAGCAGCACATCGGCATCGCGCGCGATCTGGGCATGGACGTATCGGGCTTTCTGATGATGAGCCACATGATCGAGTCCGAAGCGCTCGCGCAGCAGGCGCTGCTGATGGAAAGCTATGGCGCGCATTGCGTCTATGTCACCGACAGCGGCGGGGCGCTCGACATGGATGGCGTGATCGCACGTCTCCAAGCCTATGACCGGGTGCTCAAGCCTGAAACCCAACGCGGCATCCATGCGCACCACAATCTGTCCTTGGGCGTGGCCAATTCGATCGTCGCCGCGCAGACGGGCGCGGTGCGGATCGACGCGAGCCTTGCGGGGATGGGTGCGGGAGCCGGTAACGCACCGCTCGAGGTGTTCATCGCCGCCGCCAACCGCAAGGGCTGGAAGCACGGCTGCGACGTGATGGCGCTGATGGACGCGGCGGACGACATCATACGCCCGCTTCAGGACCGTCCGGTGAGGGTCGATCGGGAGACGCTCAGCCTGGGCTATGCAGGCGTCTATTCAAGCTTCCTGCGCCATGCGGAAAAGGCAGCGGAACAGTACGGAATCGATACCCGCGAGATCCTCGTCGAATTGGGCAACCGCCGGATGGTCGGAGGCCAGGAAGACATGATCATCGACGTTGCGCTTGATCTGATCAAAGCCAAGGCCAACTGAGATGGACAGGCTGGCGAAATACGCGGAAATGCTCGACTCTGCACAGCGTGAAGCAACAGCTACCCCGCAAATCACCCCTGTGGACACCGCTTTCACGGTGGAAGAGGCCTATCAGGTACAGAAGCTCTCGGTCGATCGGCGCCTGTCGCGTGGCGAACGGCGCATCGGCGTCAAGATGGGGCTGACCAGCCGGGCCAAGATGTTGCAGGTCGGCGTCGACGAAGTGGCCTGGGGCAGGCTGACCGATGCGATGCTGGTCGAGGAAGGATCCGCCCTTTCGCTCGCGCGCTACGTCCACCCCCGGGTCGAACCGGAAGTCGCCTTTCTGATGAAGGCCCCGCTGGTCGGTAAGGTGACTGCCGCCGCTGCGCTGGCAGCAGTCGAAGCGATCGCCCCGGCGATGGAGATCATCGACAGCCGTTACGAGAACTTCAAGTTCGCGCTCGAGGACGTGATCGCCGACAACACTTCCTCGTCGGGGCTGGTGATCGGATCCTGGCACGATCCCCGGATCGATTTTTCGAATCTGGGCGTGATCCTCGAAATCGATGGCGAAGTGGTACAGGTCGGGTCGACCGCGGCGATCCTTGGCCACCCCATCCGTTCGCTGGTTGCTGCGGCCCGGCTGGTTGCCGAAGCGGGCGAACAGATCAACGCCGGTGACATCGTCATGGCTGGCGGCATCACCGCCGCGCCCAACCTGGCTCCCGGCCAGACCGTGCGGACGACCGTGCAGAACCTTGGCGCGGTCATGTTCCAGGTGGAGGCCTGATATGCCGATCATCGAGGTCAACCTGCTCGAAGGGCGCCCGCCGGAAGCCAAAGAGCGGCTGATCCGGGCGCTGACCGATGCTGCCATCGGTGCGATCGGGGCGCCGCGTGAGTCAGTTCGCGTCATCCTTCGCGAGATGGACCCAGCGCATTTCGCGGTGGGGGGGGTAAGCTTTGCGGCGAAGGCCGCTGCCGCGCAGCCCCGAGTCGAAGAAGATTGGTCGAATGAGGCTTGAGCCCTACCAGATCCGGATCCTCGGAGGGGGGCAGTTCGCTTGCCCCGAGGGTGAACGCGTACTGATCGCGATGGAGCAGTTTGGTGCCAGCGATATAGGAGTGGGCTGCCGTGGCGGTGGTTGCGGGTTTTGCCTGGTTCGAGTTGTCGAAGGCGAATACCGGACCGGCAAGATGAGCACGGCCAAGGTTTCTGTCGCCGACCAGGCAAAGGGATACGCCCTGGCCTGTCGGATCTATCCGATGGATGACCTAGTCATCGAAGTTCTATGAAAACCAAGGGAGAGTTGTCATGGCTACGCAGTTGAAAAGTACAGAAAACGACTACGGCATTAAGTCCGAGTACGGCCATTATATCGGCGGCGAGTGGATTGCCGGGGACAGCGGCAAGACCATCGATCTACTCAATCCCTCGACCGGCAAGGTGCTGACCAAGATCCAGGCCGGCAATGCCAAGGACATTGAGCGTGCGATTGCCGCTGCCAAGGCTGCTTTTCCCAAGTGGTCGCAAAGCCTGCCCGGCGAGCGCCAGGAGATCCTGATCGAAATTGCGCGCCGGCTGAAGGCACGCCAGTCGCACTACGCGACGCTCGAAACGTTGAACAACGGCAAGCCGATGCGCGAATCGATGTTCTTCGACATGACCCAGACTATCGGTCAGTTCGAGCTGTTCGCTGGCGCGGCCTATGGCCTGCATGGCCAGACGCTCGATTATCCCGATGCGATCGGCATCGTTCACCGCGAACCGCTCGGTGTCTGCGCGCAGATCATCCCGTGGAACGTACCGATGTTGATGATGGCGTGCAAAATCGCACCGGCGCTGGCATCGGGCAACACTGTCGTTCTGAAGCCGGCCGAGACGGTCTGTCTTTCGGTGATCGAATTCTTCTTGGAAATGGCCGATCTGCTGCCGCCGGGTGTGATCAACGTCGTCACCGGCTATGGTGCGGATGTGGGCGAGGCGCTGGTCACCAGCCCCGATGTCGCCAAGGTAGCATTCACCGGTTCGATCGCCACTGCCCGCCGTATTATCCAGTATGCCTCCGCAAACATCATCCCGCAGACGCTCGAGCTGGGCGGCAAGTCGGCGCACATCGTGTGCGGCGATGCCGATATCGACGCGGCGGTGGAAAGCGCTACGATGTCGACTGTGCTCAACAAGGGTGAGGTCTGCCTGGCCGGTTCGCGCCTGTTCCTGCACCAGTCGATCCAGGACGAGTTCCTGGCCAAGTTCAAAACCGCGCTTGAAGGCATCCGCCAGGGCGATCCCCTCGATATGGCAACCCAGCTTGGCGCCCAGGCGTCGAAGATGCAGTTCGACAAGGTAGAAAGCTACCTGCAGCTCGCAACCGAGGAAGGGGCCGAAGTTTTGACCGGCGGCACCCGCGCCGATGCTGCAAATCTGGCGGATGGCAACTTCATCAAGCCGACGGTGTTCACCAATGTGAAGAACACAATGCGCATCGCGCAGGAGGAGATCTTCGGGCCGGTGACCACCGTAATCAGCTGGAACGACGAAGCCGACATGATGCAGCAGGCCAATGCCACCACCTACGGCCTGGCCGGCGGCGTGTGGACCAAGGATCTTGCCCGCGCCCACCGGATCGCGCGTCAGCTTGAAACCGGCACGGTCTGGATCAACCGCTACTACAACCTTAAGGCCAACATGCCGCTGGGCGGTTACAAGCAGAGCGGCTTCGGGCGTGAATTCAGCCATGAAGTGCTGAACCACTACACCCAGACAAAGTCGGTCGTGGTCAACCTTCAGGAAGGCCGCGTCGGGATGTTCGATCAGTGATCGAGAACCCGCGATCTTCGGGAGGAACGATGTGACTGCAAGGCTCGAACGACAAGTGGCGCTGCTAACCGGCGGCGCCACAGGGATCGGTGAGGCGGTCGTCGCGCGCTTTATCGAAGAAGGTGCCAAGGTTGGCGTCCTGGTCAAGGATGCCGCTCAGGCCGACTTGGTGCGTACGCGGCATGGCAACGCAGTAGTCGTGATTGAGGGCGATGTCCGCAATTATGTCGACAACGAAAAGGCAGTCGTCGCAACCGTGGCTGCATTCGGCAAGCTTGACGTGTTCGTCGGCAATGTCGGGATCTGGGATTTCATGACCCCGCTTGCGGACATGGAACCCGAAAAGCTCTCGGAAACGATGGACGAGATCTTCGGCGTCAACGTAAAGGGCTACTTTCTTGGCGCCCGTGCCGCAATTCCGGAGTTGCGTAAGACCAAGGGCAGCATCATCTTTACTGCCTCGACTTCAAGCTTCTACACCGGCGGTGGCGGTACGCCCTATGTGGCGTCGAAGCACGCCGTGCTGGGCCTGATCCGCCAGCTCGCCTGGGAACTAACCCCCGACGTCAGGGTCAACGGCGTGGCGCCAGGCGGCACCCGAACGCCGCTGGGCGGTACCCATGCGGGCGGAACAGCCGATGTTCACATGGAAGATATGGAAGGGCTCGACGCGATGATTGCCGGGATGACGCCGCTCGCGCGGATCGCCGAACCGGATGATCACTCCGGCCTCTATGCCTTGCTCGCCTCGCGTCGGGACTCGGCCTACATGACAGGAACGGTTTTGCTCAGCGACGGTGGAATCGGCATCGGCAAACGCCCCGGAAGCTGAAGCGGCTTAGATCTCTCCACCCTTGGCGGGTGCTCGATTCGTCGAGCGCCCGTCTTTTTTTACGTGCGATTGCTGCGATCAAGAAAGCGGTCGGCCGAAATGACCGAACGTGAGAGGCCGGCGGCAAGCAATTGCGCTTCGGCAAAGTCGATCATCGCCGGTGGGCCACACAGATAGGCTTCGTGCGCCGCCAGGTCTGCAACGCCCGCAATCTGCTCGGTGATCAGCCCACGCGCTCCTGCCCAGTCGCTGTCTGGCTCTTCATCCGACAAGGCCGGGACGAATTCGAAAGGGGCCATCCAGCGTTGACGAAGGGCCGCAATTTTGTCGAGGGCATAGAGATTGGACTTACGGCGCGCACCGTACAGCAGTTGCACCGCCCGGTCTGCGCCCCGGTCGAGCGCCTGCTCCAGAATCGAGATGATCGGCGCTAGACCACTACCCCCGGCGATGCAAAGAATGGGGGCAGTGCTGTCCTTGAGGGCGAATTGCCCATAGGGGGCGGTAACCTTCAGCTCCATTCCGGTGCGATCGGTGCAGAACAGCCAGTCGGTAAATGCGCCGCCCGGAACGTGCCGGATGTGAAAATGCAGTTGCTGGGTGGGTTCACCAACCGTCGCGAAGGCGAATGAATAACTGCGTGCACCTTCGATGCCGGGAGCGGTCAGATCAGCGTATTGTCCGGGAGTGAAGGCCAGTGGCCGATCCAGTTCGATGGTCAGCCCGATTATATCCTCGCATAGCCGTTGTGCGGCGACGATGGTGCCGCGATATGTAGCAATGGCGATCCCTTGCGAGAGTGGCGCATCAACCGCGATTGTCAGATCCGAGCGCGGAATGGCCTGGCAGGCGAGGCGAAAGCCGCTGCGCAGTTCGTCGCCCTCAAGTGCAAGGGCCGACGGGCTCAATTCGCCGATCTTGCCAGACACGAGCTTGAACTTGCAGGTACCGCACGAGCCAACCTTGCAATCGTGCGGCATGGCCAGACCCGCGTCCAGCATCGCTTCAAGAAGTGTCTTGCCCGCCGGTATGTCAAGCGTGGTCGGCGATCCTTCCACGGTTACGGTGTTCATCTTGGATTTGCGCAGGAAAGAAAACATTGTCGGGTTTTTCCGAAATGGGCGGGCGGAATCCGCAGTTGCAGATTGTCGCCCGAATGAGGGTGGACGATTGGCCTGGCGTTCAAGTGCTGGCCAGCCAGCGCGGCCAGCCAGCCTGTGCGTTGGCCTGATCCGCCAGCTGGACACCTCGAAAAACCTCTGGCGTGTAGCGGTCTGAACTGATTCACTTCGTCGGCGATGTGGCGGAGGCGATGATGGCAGGACAGCCCGGTTTCTTTGATCTTTCGGACCGGTACG
>NZ_LYMM01000033.1 GCF_002896965.1 Novosphingobium guangzhouense | reverse complement strand
GATGTCCCGCCGTATGTCGCAGGATCAGGCAGATGCCACCTTTCCAGAAGCCGAGAGGACGGTCCGGGTCTTCGAACGGACGCGTGGGGTGCGTGATCACGGCTTTTAAACCGCATCCCGGCCCACGACGCCGACCCGATACACCGGGGTGACGTGTACCTCGTCACCCCGGATGCTGGGCCATGTAGCCTATATGGTTATAAATGTCAAGATATGCGGCGCAGCAGGTGCAGCCTTGCCTTGCCCACATCGCGGGTGGCGTCGGCCTCGAAACCCTTGATCGAGACATTCTCGCCCTTGCCCGTTTCAAGGCTGACCCAGGTGCCTTCGCCAATCCAGCCGAGCCGCGTAAGCTTGTCCACCGCGACCTGACCGGCGCCGGTATCGTAGGGCGGGTCCAGCAGCACAAGGTCGAGGTGTTCCTTCGCCGTGCCCAGCGCCATGACCGACGATGCGCGAACATCGCTGCGCGGCTGGGCCTGCAGGTTGGCGATGTTCTTGCGAATCGCCCGGATGGCGGCTGCGTCCTGATCGACGAACAGGCAGTGCGCCGCCCCGCGCGACAGGGCTTCCAGTCCCAGCGCGCCCGATCCGGCGAAAAGGTCCGCCACTTTCAGCCCCTCGAAATCGCCGAGGCGGCTGACCAGCATGGAGAACAGCGTCTCGCGCGTGCGGTCGGCGGTGGGGCGGGTGGTGTCGCCTTCGGGCGCGGCCAGCTTGCGGCCGCGCCACTCGCCCGCGACGATGCGCAGGTTGCCGCTCATGCTTGCGTTCTCGTGGGATTCTGGCCCGGCAGGCTCTTGCGGAAGTTTTCGAGATCGCGCTGCGACACTTCGCCGGCCATGCCCTTGGGCAGATCGCCCAGGCGGAAAGGCCCGTAGGCAGTGCGTAGCAGGCGGCTGACCTGCAGGCCCAGCGCTTCCAGCACGCGGCGAACTTCGCGGTTCTTGCCTTCGGTCAGCGTCAGTTCGATCCACTGATTGCGGCCGGTGCGGCGCTCCATGTTGGCGTCGATCTTGCCGTAGATCACGCCGTCCACCTCGATGCCTTCCATCAGTTCTTCAAGCTGTCCCTGCGTGATGTCGCCAAAGGTGCGCGCGCGGTAAGTGCGCGGTACGCCGGTGGCGGGCAGTTCCAGCTGGCGCTTGAATTCGCCATCGTTGGTCAGCAGCAGCAGCCCTTCGGTGTTGAGATCAAGACGGCCGATCGGCATCACGCGCCCGGTCCCTTCGGGCAGGGCGTTGCGCAGCGCGGTGTAGATCGTCGGGCGACCGGCGGGATCGCGCTCTGCCGTGATCAGGCCGGAGGGCTTGTGGAACAGGAACAGGCGCGTGCCTTCGGCTTCGGCGATCGGGTTGCCGTCCACCGTCACGCCGCGCAACGACGTAAGCACGGTGGAGGGCGTTTCGATGAGCACATCGTTCAGCGCGACGCGGCCCTCGATGATCAGGCGCTCCACCTCGCGGCGGCTGGCGACCCCTGCGCGGGCGAGCAGCTTGGCGATGCGTTCGCCTTCGCGCGCGGGCAGGGTGGGGTCCTTGGGCGTCGGCGCGGCTGCGCGCGGCGCGGCGCCGGGCTTCATGTTCGGGCGCGAAGCCTGCGGGCGGCCTGCATTGCCATAGGCAGGGCGAGGGCCGCGATCCGACCCGAACCGGTCGCCGGGGCCGCGTTCGTCACTGCGGGGGCGATAGCCGCGTTCTCCATCACGACCGCCGTCGCGCCTGGCGTCACGCCTGGCGTCACTGGGGCGCTCCGCACGGGGGCCGCCGTCACGTGCCGAGCCGCTGCGATAGGCGCCGCTGCGCTGGCCGTCTTCGCGCGGACGATCACTGCGGGGGGCATCACCGCGAGGACGGTCACTGCGCGGACGATCGCTACGGGGACGTTCGGCTCCATCACGCGGGCCACCGTCGCGCGCATTGCGGCGGGGAAACTCGCTGCGGAAATCCTCGCGGCTGCCGATGCGCGGGGCTTCCCGGCGTCCGCGTCCACCGCGCGAGCCCTGAGCGCCCTCGGCAGGGCCGTCATCGCGTCCGCTGCGGCCACGCGCGCTGCCGCTGCCGGCGTTGTAGCGCGGGCCATCTCCGCTCGACGACCCGCCGCGCGAAGACCCGCCACGCGGACCTCCGCCGAAGGAGGAACCATCGCGGGAGGAACCGCTACCGGAATTGCGGCCACGGCCGAAGGAGCCGCCGGACTTGCTGGGAGGTTTGGACATTCCTGCGCCCATACCTGTTGATCGCGCCTTCATCCAGCCTTCCCTTCACGCAGGACTGCGTTAGGGTTCCGGCGTGATGAACGAGAAGGTATCCTGATGTCCGAAACCGCCGCTGGGCCGAAGCCCGGCTGGAGGGCCGTGGGCCGTGCGCTGGGCAATCGCAAGACGGGCTTCATGGCCGTTTTCGGCTTTGCGGCAGGACTGCCTTACTCGCTGCTGCTGGGTACGCTTTATGCCTGGCTGTCGGACGCACATGTCGACCTGGAGACGATGGGCGTGTTCTCGCTCATCGGACTTGCCTATGCTTTCAAGTTCCTGTGGTCGCCCGCGCTCGACCGGCTGAACCTGCCGGTGCTGAAGCGACTGGGGCGGCGCAAGCAGTGGATCGTGACCGCACAGATCCTGCTCGGCGCGATTCTTGTCACGCTGTCGCGGCTCGATCCGGTGGCGGCGCTGGGGCTGTTCTCGCTGCTGGCGGGCATCGGCGCATTCGCCTCTGCCACACAGGATATCGCCATCGACGCCTGGCGGGTAGACGTAGCGGACGATGTGGCGACGATCGACATGCTCTCTACTGTGTTCCAGATGGGCTATCGCACGGCCGCGCTGGTGGGCGGTGCGGTTTCGCTGATCCTGGCAGATCGCATCGGCTGGCCGACCGTGTTCCTGACGATGGGCGTGATCCTGCTGGCGGCGGGCGCGATCTGCCTCTTCGCACCGGATACCAACGCCGAAGCGCAGGAAGCCCGCGCCGATGAGGCATCGGGCGAACTGCGCTCGGCGGGGCAACTGTCCCCCGGCGTCCGAACAATCGCGCTGGGCGGTGTCGGCCTGCTGTGGGGCTGGGCGCTGGTGACGGTGGTGATCTTCATGATCCGCTCGCTCGGCAGCGACCCGGCACAGCGCCCCGATGCTATGGAGTTCGTGGCGGGTACCGGCCCGCTGATCGTGCTGGCGACGATCATGCTGCCATCGGCCATCGCCGCGGTACTGGTCTACCTGCAACGCAAGGGACGGCACCTGCTGACGGTCGATGCGCCGGATCAGGGCATGGGCGGACAAGCGCTGGACCACCTTTATCGCGCGCTGATCCTGCCGCTGACCGAACTGGTCGGCCGGATGGGCTGGGGGCTGGTCCTCGCGCTGGCGCTGGTGCTCACGTACCGCATCTGCGATTCGATCTGGGGGACGTTCGCCTATCCGTTCTACCTTGGCGAACTGAAGTATTCGAAGGACGAAGTCGCCATCGCGTCCAAGTTCTTCGGCGTCGGCGCGATCGTGCTGGGCCTGGCGCTGGGCGGCATGCTGCTGACCGTGCTGGGCCGCATGGCGACGCTCACGCTGGGCGCGGTGCTGGCGGCGGTAACGAACCTGCTTTACGCCGACCTTGCCCTTGGCGGCGCACGCATGGCCGTGCTCAGCGACGTGCTGGGGGTGACCTGGCTGGTCGAGCATCTGGGCGGCGAGCCTCGGCTTGGCGCGCTGATGGTGACGATCGGCACTGAAAACCTTGCCACCGGCATTGCGGGCGCGGCCTATATCGCCTGGCTCTCCTCTATCGTGTCCAAGCGTTACAGCGCGGTGCAGTATGCGCTGCTGTCATCGCTGACGCTGCTGGTCGGCACGCTCGGGCGCGGAGCGCTGGGCCGGATGATCGAGGAGCAGGGTTATTACCGGATGTTCGTGCTGGTCACCTGGATCGGCACCCTGGCTATCGTGCTCAGCCTGCTGGAATGGTGGCGAACTGCTCGCAGTTCTACCAACTCAGCAGTTTAGTCGGGCAACTCGCCATTGGCGCCCAGCACGGCTCCTGCCAGGTAGAGCGAGCCTGCGATCAGCACTGCGCGGGGCTGGAGTCGTTCGAGTTCGCGCAACGCGGTGGACACATCGGGCGCGGTAGACGTGGGGAGCGACCAGCCTGCGAACGCTTCGGGCGGATGGCAGTCATGGCCGGGGACCGGCACCAGCGTCACGCTCTCCACCAGCCGATGCAACGGATCGAGCAGCGCCCCCGGATCCTTGCCTGCGATCATACCAAGGATAAGGTGCGGCGCGATTTCGTGCGCGCGCAGGAACTTTTCCAGCGCGAGGCCGGCATCCCGGTTGTGCCCGCCGTCGAGCCAGACCGGGGTGCCGGGGACGAGCGCGGTGAGCGGCCCTTGCCCCAGCAATTGCATGCGCGCGGGCCAGTGCGCGGCGCGGATGCCTTCGGCGAAAGCCTGCGGATCGATCCTCAGCACATCCTGCGCGCGGAGAATAGCGGTGGCGAGCGCGGCGTTGTCGGCCTGATGCGCGCCGGGCATCGTGGGTAGGGGCAGCGTCAGCGCGCCGTGGCTGTCTTCGTACCAGATCGCGTCACGGGTGGCTTGCGCCTTCCATTGCGCATCGCGCGCGAGTAGCGGCACGTCGTCAGACGCGGTCAGCGACTGGAGGAAGGCAACGACTTCCGGCGGGTAGGACTGCGTTACCAGCGGCACGTGAGGGCGGCGGATACCGGCCTTCTCGAACGCAATGCGGGTAAGCGGTTGCGTGGGCGTGCCGTCTTCCGGTGCAAGGAGGAAGCGTTCGTGATCGATGCCCAGCGTGGCCATGCCGCAGGCCAGCGGTGCGGGCAGGACGTTGGTTGCGTCGAAGCGGCCGCCAAGGCCGACCTCGATCACGCAGACGTCCGCCGGATGGCGTGCAAAGGCAAGGAAGCTGGCCGCGATCGTGGTTTCGAAGAAGCTGACTTCAAGGCCGTCCGCCGCGTCGAGCACTTCGGCCAGCAGGCCGGCAAGCTCATCGTCGCTGACCAGTTCACCGGCGATGCGGATGCGTTCGTTGTAGCGCACCAGATGCGGGCTGGTGATCGCGTGGACCTTGTAGCCCTGTGCTTCAAGGATCGCGCGCAGGAAGGCGCAGGTCGATCCCTTGCCGTTGGTGCCCGCCACGTGAAAGGCGGGCGGGATGTTCAGGTGCGGGTTGCCAAGGCGTGCCAGCAGGGTACGGATCGCGTCCAGCCCGATGCGGCCCTGCGGCAAGGACAGCGCCGCAAGGCGATCGAGCTGCGCTTGCACGGCAGGTGCGTCAGACACGGCGAAGTCTTTCATGATGTCCTCTGCAGCGTCCTGCGCGGCCAGCCGTAGAGCGCAGGTCAGGCGTTAATGCGCGCCGAATGGACAGCCTCGGCAAGCGATGCGGTGTAGTCCTGAAGCGGGCCGGGCGCGCTATCGCCATGCTGCTTGACGATCTCGACAAAGGCAGAGCCGACGACGACACCGTCGGCAACCTTTGCAATCGCTGCGGCCTGTTCGGGCGTGCGCACGCCGAAGCCCACGGCGACGGGAATGTCGCTGGCGGCCTTGAGCCTTGCTACGGCTTCCTCGATCGAACCTTGCGCGGCCTGCTGCATGCCGGTGATGCCCGCGACCGAGACGTAATAGAGGAAGCCCGAGGAGCCATTCAGTACGGCGGGAAGCCGCGCCGCGTCGGTCGTCGGCGTGGCAAGGCGGATCAGCGATACGCCCTTTTCGCGCAGCGCCGGACCAAGTTCGGCATCCTCTTCGCTGGGAATATCGACGCAGATAACGCCGTCGACGCCAGCCTTCGCGCATTCGTCGGCAAACCATTCGGGGCCGCGGATGGTCATCGGGTTGGCATAGCCCATCAGCACCAGCGGCACGTTGGGATGACGCTGCCGGAACTCGGTAGCGATGCGGAAGATATCTGCCGTGCGCGTACCCCTGGCCAGCGCGCGCAGGTTCGCTTCCTGGATCGCAGGACCGTCCGCCATGGGATCGGTGAAGGGCATGCCCAGTTCGATCACGTCAGCCCCGCCCGCGACCAGCGCGTCGAGGTTCGATGCAGTGTCGCCGTCGCCTGCGGTGATGAAGCAGACGAGCGCGGGGCCTTTTGCGAAAGCGTTTGCGAAGCGGGTCATCAGGAGAACAGCGTCTTTCCGGAATAGCGGAGGATGGCGGCCGTCAGGCCGACGTATACGGCGATGTAGGCAAGGCTGATGGCGATATCGCCCCAGCTTCCCCGAAAGGCGAAGGCCCAGTAATAGCCCGCGCCCGAAAGGTCGAAGGAGCGTCCCCGGACAAGGTCGGCAAAGACCTTGATTGCCGGGAACACGGCCATCCAGAGCATGGCTGCGTCGATCAGCGACCGTTGCCAGCCGCCCTTTTTCAAAGCTCGACCCCCAGCGCCTCGGCCACCGTAAAGATGTCCTTGTCGCCGCGGCCGGAGACGTTGACGACAAGCAGCTTGTCCTCGTCCATCTCGGCGGTGAGCTGGGGCAGGGCGGCAAGGGCGTGGGCGCTTTCCAGCGCCGGGATGATGCCTTCCAGCGCGCAGCACAGCTGGAACGCTTCAAGCGCCTCGCTGTCGGTGATCGGCACGTAGCGCACGCGGCCGGCTTCATGCAGCCACGAATGTTCGGGGCCAAGGCCGGGATAGTCCAGCCCTGCGCTGATCGAGTGGGCTTCGGTGATCTGCCCGTCTTCGTCCTGCAGCAGATAGGTCTTGTTGCCGTGAAGGATACCCGGCTTTCCGCCCGTGAGCGATGCGGCGTGCTTGTCCGTATCGACGCCGTGCCCGCCGGCCTCGATGCCCACCATCGCGACTTCGGGGTCGTCAAGGAAGGGGTGGAACATGCCGATCGCGTTCGATCCGCCGCCCACGGCCGCCACCAGCATGTCAGGCAGGCGGCCTTCGGCCTCCAGCATCTGCGCGCGGGTTTCGGTGCCGATCACGCTCTGGAAATCGCGCACGAGTTCCGGGTACGGGTGCGGGCCGGCGGCGGTGCCGATGATGTAGAAGGTGTCGTGAACGTTTGCGACCCAGTGGCGCAGCGCCTCGTTCATCGCGTCCTTCAGCGTTTCCGCGCCGCTGGTCACCGGCATGACTTCTGCACCCAGCAGCTTCATGCGGAAGACGTTGGGCTTCTGGCGTTCAACGTCTTTGGCGCCCATGAAGATCGTGCAGGGCAGGCCGAACCGCGCCGCGACGGTGGCGGTGGCGACGCCGTGCTGGCCCGCGCCGGTTTCCGCGATGATCTTGGTCTTGCCCATCCGCATGGCCAGCAGGATCTGGCCGATGCAGTTGTTGATCTTGTGCGCCCCGGTGTGGTTCAGGTCTTCGCGCTTGAAGTAGATCTTCGGGCCCTTGCCCTTGGGCGCCAGCTTGCGGAAATGCTCGGTCACGCGCGGGGCGGGGTAGAGCGGGCTGGGGCGGCCGACGAAGGTCTTGAGCAGATCGTCAAACTGCGCCTGGAAAGCCGGGTCCTGCCGCGCGGCGCGATACTCTTTCTCAAGATCGAGGATCAGCGGCATCAGCGTCTCGGCGACGTAGCGGCCGCCGAACTGGCCGAAGTGGCCCGACTCATCGGGATACGAACGCAGCGAATTGGGGCTTTGAACGGTCATGCAGCGGCGATTGGCAGACCCCCCCGCGCTTGTCCAGACGCCTTGCAGGCGGCGCCGCGCTTTGGCGGTGCGGCGCCAGAAATGCGCGACCTTGTCAAAGCGGTGGTGCCCAAGCCGTGGTGATCACCAGGTGGATATTCAATTGCAAACAATGCAACTTGAATCCGGGCAAAAGCACCTAACGCCAATAAACTGCAGTTTTGTGACGTTTTGAACGATTCCAAGAATTTATCGTTCATCTGACGGAAAGGTGACGGGGTCCAGCGGCGGGAGCGTTCCCGGTGATAACCCCGATGAGGGTCGGGATCGCAGGAATACTTGGAGTTATAAAATATGCGTATTGCACTTGTTTCGCTCGCCGCGGTTGCTGCCGTGGCCGCTGCCACTCCCGCCCTGGCCAACGAAGTCCGCGTCGAAGCACGCGGCGGTGTGATCTGGGACGGTAGCGACAGCGAAGCAACTGTTGGTGGTGCGATCGGTTACGACTACGATCTGGCTCCGGGCCTGTTCGTTGGCGTGCAGGGTTCGGCCGACAAGATTCTGACCGACAACACCCGCGTTTCGTGGGGCGCCGGTGGCCGCATCGGCATCGAGCCGCGCGACGGCACCAAGGTCTACGCGCTGGCCGACTGGCAGTCGAAGAACTGCAAGTACTGCAACAGCGCCGTGGGCGTTGGCGGCGGCGTCCAGCAGGACGTTGGTTCGCGTTACTACGTGAAGGCTGAATACCAGCACCTGCTGGTTGGCGACAACACCCCCGACGCCGATCGTGGCCTCGTGGGCGTGGGCGTCAAGTTCTGATCCACGGGATCTAAACTGATCGCTGTGCCAATGTCACCGTGGGCTCAGCGTAAGCCAGGAAAGGGGCGGTCCGAAAGGGCCGCCCCTTTCTTCATGCGATGCTGCGAACCGCTGCGCAGAAGGCCGCGATGCGCTCCTCGTCCTTTACGCCGGGCGCGCTTTCCACGCCCGAGGACGTATCGACCAGCGGCGTTCCGGTAACGCGGATCGCCTCTGCCACGTTCGCCGGGTCCAGGCCGCCCGCCAGCCCCCATGCCAGCGGTCCCTTCCAGTTCGCGACGAGGCCCCAGTCGAAGCTGAGGCCCATGCCGCCGGGCAGCGTGCCCTTGGGCGTCTTGGCATCGAACAGGACAAGGTCGGCCGCCCCGGCATACGCGTCCGCGCGCGCAACGTCGGCCGCTGCGGCGACCGACAGGGCCTTCCACACCGGAATGCCGAACCGCGCCCGAAGCTGGGCCGCGCGCTCGGGCGTCTCGGAACCGTGCAGTTGCAAGGCATCGAGCCTTGCCGCGCCCACCGCATCGGCCAGCAGGGCATCGTCGGCATCGACGAACAGGCCGACACGGCCGATCCGTCCTGCCGCACGGTCTGAAAGCTGCGCTGCCTGCGCAGGGCTGACCGCGCGCGGGCTCCTTGCGAAGAACACGAAGCCCACATGCGCCGCGCGGCCGCGGATGGCAGCCTCCAGCGAATCGCCGGTGCTGATACCGCAAATCTTGATTGCCGCTGTTGGCATATGCGCGCCTTGCCCTAAGCTGACGCCCTGCATGAATGAAGGACGCAAAGTGAATCGATTGGGCCGCTATCTAATGCCATTCGTTGCAGCGGCAATGCTTGGCGGCTGCAGCATGAAGGAGGTCATCGGCAAGGCTGACGCCGAAGTCGTCCGCTTTCACGAAGAGCTTGATGCCGGGCATTCGCAGGAAATCTGGGAAGCCACCGGCGCGGACATGCGCAAGGCGACCACGCGCAAACAGTTCGTGGCCTTGCTGGACGCGGTCCATCGCAAGCTTGGCAATGTGAGGTCGAGCAAGCAGATCGGCTGGAACCGCAACGCCAGCACCAACGGCAGCTTCATGACGGTGACGAACCAGACCGTGTTCGAACGGGGCAGCGGCACCGAACAGTTCGTCTTCAGAAAAGGTGAAGCCGACAAGCTGGCGCTTGTCGGCTATCACATTCAATCAAACGAGATGATGGTGAATTGAGCCCGCATCACGGTGCCAGTTCGAATTGCACCGTCACGTTGACGTTCATCTCAAGCTCGCCCGCTGCGACCGGCGGCGGCGCAGCGGCGGCGACCATGTCGCGCGATTCCTTGCGCATGAACATCACCGGCTGGGGCGAATAGCCACCGCTTTCGCTGATCGAGACGATCCGCGCCACGCGCAGGCCCGATGCCTTTGCGTAGAGGTCAGCGCGCGCGCGAGCGGACTTCATGGCTTCAACCCGCGCCTCGTCCATCGCCGCTTCGGGCTGCGAGAGCATGAAGTTCGGACCGTTCACTTGGTTCGCCCCCGCCGTGACGAGCGCGTCGATCACCTTGCCCATGTCCTGCAGCTTGCGCTGGCGGACCGAGACCGAATTGCTGGCACGATAGCCGACGATGCGCTGCTGGCCGTCGTCTTCATACGAACCGTCGGGCAGGCGCTTGGGCTGGGCGTAGATCGGATTGACGTTGAGATTGCTGGTCTGCACGTCCTTGTCCGCGATCCCCGCGCGCTTGAGGGCAGCAATTACCTTGGTCATCTGCGCGGAATTGGCTGAAAGCGCCTCGCTGGCGGTGGTGCCCTGCGTGGTGACGCCCGCCGTGTAGCTGGCCATGTCCGGCTCACGCGTGGAGGAACCTTCGGCGGTGACGGTGAGCATGGTGTGCCCGGTCTCGATCGCGGGCGCAGGGGCCTGCTGGGCGAAGGCGGAAGGGGCGGATGCTGCCATGGCCGTGGCGGCAAGCAGGCTCAGGGTCTTCATAATGGGGTCGCACTCCCAAGGGGTTGTTCGGTGAGCAACGATCTGGAGGGAGGCAGGTTGCGAAGGGCTGAACGGTGAAGTGTGCAAGGGTTAAGGTGAGGGGACGCAGAGGTTTATCCAACCCTGCGCCTCGTTCAACACCGAGGTCGGGCGCACAGCTGCCCATGCAAAGTAGCCTTCGGCGCAATGCAGGCTCTACGCGGCTGCACGCACGACGATGACAGTATGGGGGTCTGGGGCGATGGCCCCAGAATCCTTTCTCCGTTCCTAAAGCGTAGCTTCGATCGCCTTTGCCGCCGCCAGCGGATCTTCCGCGCGGCTGATCGGCCGTCCGATGACGAGCACGCTGGCGCCTGCATCGCGCGCTTCGCGCGGGGTGACGGTGCGCTTCTGGTCGCCGACTTTGCCGTTTGCCGGACGCAGGCCGGGAACAACGAAGTAACCGTCCTTCCACTGCTTGTGGACTGCGCCGACTTCGTGGCCCGAGCAGACGATGCCGTCGAGCCCTGCAGAATGCGCAAGGTCGGCAAGACGCAGCGCCTGATCGTAGGGATTGGCGTTGACGCCGATCGAGGAGAGGTCGTCTCCGTCGAGGCTGGTGAGGACGGTGACCGCCACGACCTTGCAGTTTTCACCGGCGGCGGCCTTGGCGTCTTCCATCATTGCACGGCCACCTGCGGCGTGGATGGTGACGATCGAGGGCTGCAGTACGTGGATTGCCTGCATCGCACCGGCGACGGTGTTGGGAATGTCATGCAGCTTGAGATCGAGGAAGATCGGCAGGCCGATCTTGTGCAGTTCGTGGACGCCGTGATGCCCGTGAGCGCAGAAGAATTCGAGGCCCAGCTTGATCCCGCCGATATGACCCGCAACCTTGCGCGCCAGCGCTTCCGCAGCGTCGAGGCGGGGGAGGTCGAGGGCGAGGTAGACGGGATTGTGGTTCATGACTTCTCGATTTCCGACGGGGTTTCAGTGGGGATAGTGTCGCTTGCGACGGGCGCGGCCTCGGCCGGGGTGGCCAGCGATGCCATCGACGTTGCGCGCAGCGAGTTTTCAAGGCTGGCTATGCGGCGGTTGAGGCGCCAGCGCACGGCGCGCAGGTAGGCCCAGACCGGCAGCATGCCGAAACCGAAGAACAACAGCGCGACGACGCCGACCGGCCATTCGAAGTGGAAGTAGTTGCCGTCTGCAAGGGGCCAGAAATTCACCGGAACCTTGGTCCAGTTCATCGCGATGAATGCGACGAGCACGGCGGTCAGTACGATCCACGCGATTGTGCGGATGACCTGCATTGTTCCTCCTGCTTTCTCCGCGAACGGCCGCGATGCTAGGCGTGAATTTTCCGCAAGGGAAGCCCTTGGCCTGGGTCGATCTGCTTATGTCGAAGGAGCGGGCCGGATCTTCATTCACCGGCAGGCTCTGGCTGAGTGCCGAGCCTGCCGGAGCATCGAAGCGCCCCTCGGTTCAGCCGAAGACGCGGCTGAAGATCGTGTCGACGTGCTTGTAGTGATAATCGAGGTTGAACTTGTCCTCGATCACCTCTGCGGGGAGCGCCGCAGCGACCTCAGGGTCGGCCTTGAGCAGTTCGAGCAGCGAGAGCTGGCCGTCCGATTCCCACACCTTCATCGCGTTGCGCTGGACAAGGCGATAGCTTTCGTCGCGGGTCAGGCCGGCCTGCGTCAGTGCCAGCAGTACGCGCTGCGAGTGGACCAGGCCGCCCATGCGGTCGAGGTTCTTCTGCATGCGTTCGGGGTAGATCAGCAGCTTGTCGATTACGCCGGTCAGGCGCGCCAGCGCGAAATCCAGGGTGATCGTTGCGTCGGGGCCGATGAAACGCTCGACCGAGGAGTGCGAGATGTCACGCTCGTGCCACAGCGCCACGTTCTCCATTGCGGGCACCACCGCCGAGCGCACCACGCGGGCAAGGCCGGTGAGGTTTTCAGTCAGCACCGGGTTGCGCTTGTGCGGCATCGCCGACGAACCCTTCTGGCCGGGCGAGAAGTATTCTTCCGCTTCAAGCACTTCGGTGCGCTGCAGGTGGCGCACTTCCACGGCAAGACGCTCGATCGAGCTGGCGATGACGCCCAGCGTGGCGAAGAACATCGCGTGGCGATCACGCGGGATGACCTGCGTGGAAACCGGCTCGATTTCGAGGCCGAGCTGGTCGGCGACGTATTGTTCCACCGCCGGGTCGGTGTTGGCGAAAGTGCCCACGGCGCCCGAGATCGCGCACGTGGCGACTTCTTCACGCGCGGCGATCAGGCGCTTCTTGCAGCGCGCGAATTCGGCATAGGCTTCGGCCAGCTTGAGGCCGAAGGTGACGGGCTCTGCGTGGATACCGTGGCTGCGGCCGATGGTGGGGGTATACTTGTGTTCTTCTGCGCGGCGCTTGATCGCGGCGAGCAGGGCGTCGAGGTCTTCCAGAAGAATGTCGGCGGCCTTGACCAGCTGTACGTTCAGCGTGGTGTCGAGCACGTCGGAGCTGGTCATGCCCTGGTGCATGAAGCGCGCTTCGGGGCCGACCTGCTGGGCGACCCAGTCAAGGAAGGCGATGACGTCATGCTTGGTGACGGCTTCGATCGCGTCGATCGCGGCGACGTCGATCTTCGGGTTGGTCGCCCACCAGTCCCACAGCGCCTTGCCGGCAGAGGCGGGGACGGTGCCCATTTCGCCCATCTTGACGGCGGCGTGGGCTTCGATCTCGAACCAGATGCGGTAGCGGGCTTCGGGTTCCCAGATCGCGGTCATCGCGGGACGGGCGTAGCGGGGGACCATGTTCGACTCCTTGCAGCTGACGCGGGTATCGGCCAATTCTTGCGCCAATTCGTGTGGGGCAGCCGCTAGGCGGGGCGGGCGCGAAAGGCAAGGTGCTTGGCGCGCGATCCGCGCAAGTAAACTGCGCGAGTGCCTGCAAATCGAGGGGGAATCTTAACCAGTCCGCTGGCAAACGTTTGCACGAGAAGTGCGTGCGACGGCGCGCGCACGCCAGGCTTGAGAACCGCGAGAGATGCCCAAGGCCCGGATCATCGTCGGACCCCTGCTGACCGGTCTGGTCTGCTTCGCGCTGTCCGCGGCTGTCATCAAGTATCTCAGCTTTCAGGGCAATCTGGCATCGGTCTGGCCCGCCAACGCCGTAGTGCTGGCGCAGTTGCTGGGCAGGCCCCAGCGTGACTGGTGGCGCTACCTGTTGAGCGGGGTGATTGCCATCGCTGCGGCAGGCATCATGATTCGCGGGCTGGTTTCCGGGCCTGTCGCGTTCGGCATCTCGAACACGCTGGAGATCGTGCTGGCCGCCTGGCTGCTACACCGGACGGTGGATGCCGATGGGCGATTGCTGCACCAGCATGCCTCGGTGGGGCGCTTCGTCGTCTGTGCCGGACTGATCGCGCCGGCTTGCGGAGCGGCGCTGGGTGCCATGATCGCAAATCTGGCATTCGACATGCCGATAGGCACCTCGCTGGCGACCAAGTTCAGCGCCGACGCGCTGGGAATGCTGATCTTCACCCCGTTCCTGTTCGGCCTGTTTCACGGCGATACCGTGGCGACATTCCGCACGGCCTCATGGGGCGAGCGGGGGCAGCACCTGCTGCTTTACGGGACAGTCCTGGTCGTCAGCCTTGGAGTGTTCTGCCAGGATCGCTTCCCACTCTTGTTCTTGCCGATGGTGCCGCTCATGCTGGTGTCCTTCCGGCTTGGCTGGCAGGGAACGAGCGTGGCCGTAATGCTCGTGGCGGTGACCGGTGGCGTCGCGACGTTCTACGGTCACGGCCCGGTCAACCTTTCGGGCCACGAGATGGGCGTCAAGCTGACGTTCCTGCAGTTCTATCTGGCCACCGTGCTGGTGCTGACGATGCCCGTTGCCGCTGCGCTGGCGGCCCGTCGCGATCTGGTGGACCGTGTCAGCGAAAGCGAGCGCGCGCTCAAGATGCTGGCCGACCGATCGTCCATCGTGTTGCTGCGTTTCAGCGCCGAGGGTGCCTGCACGCGCGCGGTCGGTGAGGCTTTGCCGTTGGTGGGACGGAACGCCGAGGCGCTGCTGGGCACGCATATGGGGGAACTCGATGCGCCGCTGGGCGAGGCTCTGTTCACGGCCCACCTCAAGGCGCTGGAAACGGCATCGCCCGAAGCTGGTCCCGTAACCATCGAAACGGAACTTCCCGGAGGCGGCTGGGTGGAGGCGACTTTCAGGGCCGAGCGTGACGAGCAGGGCGCGATGTCAGGTACTGTCGCGACGCTGGTGGAGGTCACCGCACGCAAGCTGCGCGAAGGCGAACTGGCGCGCCGGGCGGAAACCGATGAACTGACCGGCCTTGCCAACCGCGCAGGCTTTCTACGTCGTTTCGAAGCCGCACTTGCGGCGGATGAGGACCTGAGCATCGCGCTCATCGATGTGGACAGCTTCAAGTCGCTCAACGACGAATACGGTCACCTTGCAGGAGATGCCGTGCTGGCCGAGATCGCCCGCCGGCTTTTGCAATCAGTGCGCACTACCGACCTTGTAGCGCGGCTGGGAGGGGATGAATTCGTCGTCCTGCTTGGCGCCGGAGACCTGAACGTCGCCCAGGAAATATGCCGCCGCTTCGTAAGAGCGGTGTCCGCCGTGCCGGTGGAGTTGCCGCTGGGTGGGCAGACGCAGGCGCGGATCAGTTGCGGCCTTGTGCACCGCGCACCGGGGCAGGGCGGCATCGACCTGCTGAACCGCGCCGACATGGCCCTTTACGAAGCCAAGCGCGGTGGCCGCAACCAGTTGATCGCCGCCTAAAGCGGGTTTCGCACCGGCCAGTCGAAGTCGATCCGCACATCGCCGGTTCGCGTGCCAGACGCGTCGAAACTGCGCTCGACAACAGTGCCGCGACCGGCGCGGTCGACGAGGATCACTGTGCTGCACCGCGTTCCATATAGCGCATCGCGGATGAAGACCGGGGCGAATCGTGGCTCCGGCCCCTCTTCCGGGCTTTTGGTGGATGGCGCAGGAAGTTCGTCTCGCAGAGCGTCGAGCAGTGGCAGCGGGTCCGTTGATCGTGCCGTGAGCCAATGTTCGATCGCGTCCATCACTTGCACGGTCTTGGGCCATGGCACATCGAAGCCGCCGTTGGACAAGCCGTGAATGCCCGGTTCCAGCGGACGGACTTCGACCGCCGGATAATTGGTCAGGAACAGGGCGCCCATCGGATCGGCAAGGACAAGGTTGAACGGGTTCATCCGCGCCATTTCGGAGCCAAGGGCATCCGGCGTGATACCTTCGAGCAGGTCTGTCACCAGCTTCCCGCGCGAAGGTCGTCCCGGCCGCGATCCTTCGGGCACGCGGTAATTGGTGACGAGGGCGAAGCGGCCTGCCTCGGTTACGCCAAGCCATGTGCCGCCGCCGGTAAGGTCGGTTCCGGCGATAATGCCGTCGGGCCGGTTGGACAGTACGGTGGCGGGGCGGGAGTGAAACTCGTCGCGATTGCCCGCGACGACGAGCAGCCAGTCGGGATGCGCATCCCAGGCGACAGCGGCGACGCACATGGCTTCAGATCAATCCCTTCGCCCGTAGCGAGATATGGCCTTCGCGCCCGATCACGACATGGTCGTGAACGCTGACGCCCAGCAGGCGGCCGGCTTCGGCAATGCGGTTGGTAATCTCGATATCCGCGCGGCTCGGCTGCGGAGAACCTGAAGGATGGTTGTGAACAAGGATGATCGCGGTTGCGCCAAGGTCCAGCGCGCGGCGGATGACTTCGCGCGGGTGGATGGCTGCTTCATCGATCGATCCTTCACCCACAAGGTCGTCAAGGATCAGCATGTTGCGCGCGTTCACGTAGAATAAGGATGTGCAAACAATCAAGGGGCGGCGCGACTCGCGGAAGTCAGCGGTTTTCGCGCTAATTCCTGAGTTTCCGCGTGAGACGCGTCCAATCCTGCTGACTGCCCATCCATTGCGGTCTGTCCGGTTTGTTGGGGGTAGGGTGTATCTCTGTCGGCCTGCGCTTGCAGACGTGGCAGCGCATATGCAGGTGCGCGATGCTAGTTGCGGTGTTCCACCCATGACACAGGTAGTACCGGCAGACCTTCTCAGCGTCGAGTACGCCTTTGTGATCGCAGTTGCTGCATATGACCAAGAGGTTGGCATCGCGTTTAGCGAAATCGCGCAGGTCTTTGAAGCTGATATTCGCGGCCATCGGCTCAGAAGAGGTTTAGCTGATCCGGGTCTGGCGCGCCGGGATAGTCGGTAAGACGCTCCACGATGGTCTGCGCGAGTTCCTTTGCGGCTTTTTCGCGCATGGTTCGCTCTGGCATTGTGAGGCCGACCTTTGCCCATGATGGGGCATTGAGAAGTGCCTCTGAAAGCTGGTGGGGGTCGAGTCGCTGTTCCATCTGGGCATGATAGAACAAATGCGGAACATAGAAAAGCCCGCCAACCGGAGTCAGCGGGCAATCCTAGCTGTTCAAGCCGGATATTTATCGGCGAATGATACCCTTGATATGGACTAGAACGTCCAAGTGTTTGTCTGCGCTGAAGCCCCCGGCCATGGCGTGTTCGATAAAATGATCCACGAGCATGTCGTAGATGACCTGCACCTTATCGGAATCTCGCTCGCTACGAACGTCCGTCGTCTCGACGGATAGGTTGTCGATATCGGCTGGATCGACGGAAACCAGACCTACGTTGATGCCGTCGATGCTGGCGTTATCAATATGCCACTTGCCCTTGTAGGTGCCGATGGCTTCAGCGGCCTTGTCCAGAGCGTCACTGTAAGCCTGCTCTGCTGAAGCCTGTGCCTCAAGTTCGCGAACGCGATTTGTTAGATTCATAACTTGGCAATCGTTACGTTCGAATGCTTCACGAAATGCGGTGCGGTCATTAACTTGGGTTTGATGAAGGTGCTTGACCATGCCCTCAAGCTGCGAAAGTCGGTTCTCGTGATCTTTGTCTTTGATAAAGGATGCCATCTCAGTTTTACCCCAAATTCTTGTGTTTGGTTGTTTGTTGTCCGTCTACTTATCTGGGCTTGTGGGCTTCGATTGCTGCTTCAAGTGCTGCAAACATGATTGCCCAAACATCTGGCTCGTCATCGGCTGGTTCGATACCAAGCGCCGTTAGATCAGCACGGATGATTGCCTCAGCCTCGCTGTCCGCGAGTGTGGTCGCTTCAACTACGGTCATGATGTGCCCCTTATGCGAAGATGAAGAGGCCGCTGTCGTGATGCGTGGTCGGGTCTAGCTTGGGAGGTTCAGCGCCCACTTGGAGTGACGCAGCGTTGGTCCAGCGCCCACGGTTCGCTTCATAGAGCGCGTCGGCGTCTAGGAATTCTCGATCTTGGTCGTTCAGGATGACCTTTGGGGTGGAGCAATAGCCGACGAATGGGGCGAACAGGAAAGTGCTGGAATAGTCACCAGTGGAATGCTGCCTTAGGCCCAGATCGTCTTGAATGATGGAAGCGCAGCGGGTGTAAACGGTCGGCTCTGTGATTGGCGTCTGGACCGGGAAAGCGACGAGCAAGCGTTCTTCTGGTCGCTTGGTGTTAATCTCGTCCTGCGCGTGAATGATGTAGTGGACATAGGGACATTCATCGAGCGCCTGCATGAGAACGGCGCGGCTCGTATATGGAAATTCCAGCATGATCGCGGTCATTTCCTGAATGTCGCCTTTTTCGTGATTGCGACGGTAGCGCGCAAACGACCAGTAGAATTCCTTGTGCTTGGGCTGGCCGGAATGCTTGATCTGCTCGGCCATCGCATGGCCCATTGTCTCTCGATCTTCTGCGTAAACTGCTGCCGTGTAGGTATGCTTCACTAGAGCCTTTCTTGTTCTCTGGACAAAGAGGCTCACGGTAAGAGTTGGGTTCATTGATCGATCTCCGAAAGAGGTTTTGAACAGCACTATTGCTGTCAATATACTTATCGGATTTTGCTCAAAAATAGCTTCTACGGCAGCAGCCGTGCAGGAGTCTCCGCTTAAATAGCGGATGAAGCTATCAAAGACAGGACTTGACCTAATCAAGCATTTCGAGGGCCTAAGGCTCAACACGTATCGTTGTCAGGCTGGGGTTCTGACAATCGGCTACGGCCACACAGGCAGCGACGTAAAATCTGGGATGAAGATCACCGAAGCGCAGGCTGATGCCTATCTCGTCGCGGACGTGGCGAAGTTCGAACGCGCTGTTGCGGATATGGTGAAAGTGCCCCTGACACAGAGCCAGTTCGACGCGCTTGTGTCGTTCACGTTCAATCTGGGCGCAGGCAAGGTGAAGTCATCGACGCTCATTCGGAAGGTGAATGCCGGTGATTTCGCGGAGGCCGCTGCGGAGTTCGCTAAGTGGCGTCTGGCCGGTGGCAAAGTGAGCAATGGGCTTGTTACTCGTCGCGCAGCAGAAGCGAAGCTGTTCCAGACTAAGTAGTTGGTCAACGTAGGATGCTCATCGCGAAGGGCTGCTCAAGTTCTCCGTTGCCCTAAAACGTAAGAAGCCCCCAAGGATTGCTCCTTGGGGGCTTTTGCTCTCTCACTTCGCTTTGCCAATCGTGAAATAGATGCTGTCGCGCTTGGCGGCATTATCAACCACCTTGCCGTGCAACACCTCAGTCTGGCCATTGCTGACCCGACCATACATCACGACGAGATCGCCATCCTTAGCGGAAAACGTCTCAGAAATCGTAGCCTTCGCCATTGCATTCTTCCCGTCGAAACGAGTGTCAGCAACACGCTTGGCCTGCGCAGCATTCGGGTTGTCTTCCCGGTCCTGAGCCTCGATGCCTTTCAGCATTCCGTCAAACGACCTGATGAAGTCCTGAACGCTACCAGCGATGAGCCCTTGGCGCTTCGCGTTCACCAGATAGCGAACGTGATTTGCGTGCTTCTCATAGCTGCGCTGTTCCGGGCCGAACACCCAAACACCATTCACGCCTTTGACAGCGAAAACGGCCTTGATGAAAGCCATATAAGGGTTGTGGCCCTTAGCAGGCTTCGAGATTGCTCGGCTCACCAAGAAAGACTCGTAACCGGGGGAAGAAGTCTCAACCGAGAGCAGTTCGGCAAGATCGACCAGAGCGGCAACCATGTCGTAGGTGCGATCCCGCGACTTGGCGTGCAGAACACTGATCTGCTTGTCATTGCTTTCGATATCGGCAACAACCGGGTTCTTGTGGTCCTTGATGAAGTCCGCAACTGCGTCTTCGATTTCATTGAGTTCAACGACGATGTTATTGGTCATTCTTTGTGCCTTTCTAGCAAGATGACCGAGCAGCACACACGACATTACTGCCGCAACTCCCGATCTTCAGCGTATAGTGAACCGAAGTTACTCGGCCTGAGGCACGGCCACAGGTCGTGGAACTAACCGCTGCGCTAGACTGCAAAGGACCAATTGATCCCAGACATTGCCGCTCTGGATAGAACGACTGGTGATCTAGCTAGATGCTTCCAAAGATGACTTATTCAAAGAGCAAACGGGATTGCTCCCGTCGCGATTTCGACTAATCAGCGATCATGAAAAATCGGTTAATCGCAGCAGGATAATTCAGTAACGCGCACCCTTAGAGGGGCCTGCGGCCCGGCTCTCACTAGAAATGATTCCTGGGGGATTGGGGTAGCTGGATATCTGGAATTGCCGAACTCCCAGGACAAATCACAACTCGTAACCGCTCGTGCAGGACAAACCGAATTGGGCTGTCAGGAAGCAGAAAGAGCGGTCAGTCCTGCAAACGAGCCACGTCTTTGTGGTCCGCATGGATGCGAGCCTGCGAGTGTCCATGCGAGGGCGCGAAGCGTCATTACATCCACGGCTCATTAACCGAATGCTGACACGTAGGAGGCAAGACCATCTGATCGCTGACGCTCTCATCTGGTTTGCCTGCGAGAGATGCATTGCCACCAGAATTGTCCTGCTTCGCAGTACAAGTCAGGTGTCATAGCATCACCCGCTAATTCCTTAGGTATGTAGTTCAGTAACAATTATTACTATAGTAAGGGTTTCGTTACCCAATCGATCCAGTAAGGGTGCGCGTTACCCGGCTATGATGCAGTTCTATAATGACGCGATAATGAGCAGTTTGTTATAAATAGTATTGTGAACGCAGGGTCCAAAAAGCTGCTGTTCATGGCAGCCGGTCCTGAGTTCATATTCAAAGGGATATTCGACCCGCTTGCGCATTGGACCCGCGCAAGCGGGTATTCTTTTGAATGGAGTAATTTAAGTGTCCAGTCCCGTATTTTACAGCGTGAGCGCTCCGGCAGGTTCCGGTAAGACCTACGCTGCCATCGATTACGCCGCGCAGCTTGCCCAGAACAATCAAAAGGTATTGATCGCGCAGCCCAGCATCCCGCTCATCAATCAGACCGAAACCGACTTCAAAGCGCGCTACGCCAATGTCCCGGTAAGCAGCATCGTTTCCAACTCGGGCACTTACAATTCCCGTTCGGTTGTCGCGCGCATCCTGAACCATATGGAGCAGACTGACCCGGCAATCGGTGAAGTGCTGCTCATCAGCCAGCAGGCTCTTGGTCGTCTTCCAGATGCGTATCGTCAGTTCTGGCATGTGATCGTCGATGAATTGCCACAGGCATTCACAGCGCACGATATGAGCATGGCAAAGTCCCATGGCTTCATCACTGCCCATCTGCGCATCGATGAGCCCCTGAGCGCAACGCTCCCGGATATCATGGTGGTGGAAGCAGCCGACATTGGCCCACTGCGCGAACTGTCGGAGAACAAGAGCGGCGACAAGGCATTCGGGCTTTTCAAGGAACTGACCGATGACGTGCTCAATGAGGACAAGCTGGTTTGTGTTAGCGCTCAGGAATATGCGGAACTGGTTAGCAACTTAGGTAAGCGCAAGGAAATCACTTTCTATGCGTTCCAGAAGTCGGAGTTTGTAAGCGGTTTCGCGAGTGTGACGATGATGGGTGCGAACTTCGAGGACACGGAGATTGCCCACATTTGGAGCAGGCTTGATAACGTCCAGTGGAAACCTCATCCGGTTATCGGCACAAAGCTGCGCTACCAGCAGCACACCAGCGGCCATCGCCTGACAATCAAGTATCTCATTCAGGGAAATTGGTCGCAGTCGTTCGCCAACAGCACCTTTGAAAGTGGTACGATCCTTGATGCGGTCTGCTCTGCTATGGAAGGCGAACTTGGTGACGAGTTCCTGTTCCAGTCCAACAAGAAGCATGAAGACAGCATCTTTGAAGATGGGATCAAGCTGCCTCAGATCGTTCACGGCCTGAACCGTCCGAAGTTCGTAAGGCAGAACGCCGTTGCTCTCGTCAAGGCAATCAACCACTCGTCGGGCGTCGCTGCATTCCTCAAGGCCATCGGTTTCACGGCGGAAGAACTCAAAGTGACGATGCAGTATCAGGGCGAATATCAGGCCATGATGCGCAGTTCGCTTCGCAACCCGAATGCGACGGCCCCGGTTACGGTCTGCGTGGTCAGCGAAGGCTCTGCAAAGTGGCTACAGGACAAGTTCCCCGGCTCGACTGTCGAGCGCATCGCTTCCGATATTCCTGAGCCCAAGCAGGCCGGTGCCCCAAAGAAGCGCGTCACTCTTAGTGGTGCCGAACGCACATGGGATTCAAAGGAACGCGCAAAGGCGAAAATCGCAGCCGCTAAGGGTGAAGCGTACAAGATCAGGCCATGGCCCGGTAAAAAGTAAGATCAAACAATAATAAGATAGGGAGAACCTACGATGCTACCTGAAATACTGAAAATCAATTTGCCCGAAAATAATGACCGTAAGGTCACATACGTTACTCTCTCCGGGAACGATCCGAGCGCACCTTTGGTCTTGAGCGAAAAGACGATCATCAAAATCAAGGGGAATTTGCTCACACCCGATATGCGAGAGTGGCTGTCCGAACATGCAGCCGAAACAGGATATTCAACTAATTTAAATGAGTTGTTCCTGAACATGCGCTCAGACATTAATGCAATGCACTTATCTACTAACCCTTGGCAAAAGCGATCCATCAAGCCTCTTGAAGTGCAGTTCAATGATCCTAGCGTTGCTTTACTTTTTAAACTCACTTTCGGTGGTGACGTTTAATATCGACGGCTCAATCATCAAGAGTGTAAAGTAATTGAGTAGACCGGGTTAACAGGCGATGCCCGGTCTACATCAGACCATTCCGACTAAATAGATCGCGTCGGGAGTCACAATAGACGTAAACGAGATTTAGCACCGTGGTTCATAGGCATGGTGCGATGGCCTCAAGGAGAAGTGACTCTCTCCTTGAGGCTTTTTCTATTGGAGTCACAAAATGAATAGCGAAGCAACAAACCTCGTCGCAAACGTGAATAACAGTCAGTGCATCGTCGAAAAGGGTCATTGGGGATACGATACGTTTCTCAACATCTGCACCGGCTCTCACGTCGATATTCCGTGGACGCTTGGCGATTATATGGGTGTTGGAGTTGCTGCTGTCCTGAGTGGACTGATGGCCGCAGCGGCTGTCCTCTTGGTGGCGGCAATTGTCCGATGAGCACGATGGAAACCCTAGAAGCAGCCGTACAGGAAGCCCGTTTGCTCAAGGCCAGTGCTGAAGGTCGTTTGATCGCTGCTAAGATGGAATTTGAGAAAGCCCGCGCAGAAGTCGATGCAGCTATCCAGACGTTCTACGCTGCTCATGATGCTCATGGCAAAGCCGTCCGTGAAGAGACAAAGGAGTTGAAGGCGAAACTCAAAGAGGCAGAGGCGAAGCTGGCCGAGGAAGGTGCAGCATGATGTGCCTTGAGGATAAAGGCTACACTCCGGTCGAAATTCTATACGGCAACTGGACTTCCAAGTTAGAAAACTGGCTGGCCGAAAACGGAAACGGGGATCACGAGATTGAATATGGTCGGGTTTGCGGGATGTTAGGTAACGGCCAAACGGAGGTGTGCCCTTACATCGTTTGGTTCGAGAATGCAGGGGATGCAATGCTCTTCAAGCTAACGTGGGGTGGAGCATGAGCAAGATCACCCTCGACGACCTGTTAGAGCGGTTCAATGAGGCCAAGGTGCGGGCCTGCATGGAAATCATCCGTAGCGCGAGGACCGGCAAGAGCTTGACTGCCTACTCGCTTGCCACTGAGCTACTTGACATGGAGCCTGACGACATGGTGGCATACAGCGAGTATCGGCTTGTCACGATGCAAATGCGAAACGCTGCCGAGTTGTATGTGGTGGCCCGAGATCAAGGCATGGCAGCGGCGACGATTTGGAAACTGCGACAACCCTGACAAACAAGAGCCCGGAGCAATCCGGGCTTTCTCGTTTTAGTATTTCAGCTTGCGGTCGCCGTCCTCATATTGGCGCATACGATCACGCAAGCGGCTCATTTCCTGTTCGGCAGTCTGCTGCGCGGCCTTCATGCCCGCGACTTCTGCTTTCACATCGGCAAGGCCGTCTGCGGTACTATCCAGCTTCTGGCTGAGTTTGCCGATATCATCCCGAGTGGCGCTAAGGCCGGTTACGATGGTTGCCAGCTTTTCCCGAACATCGGCCATTGCATCGCTTTGCTCTTTTGGTGCTGCATACATAGCCGCGAAGACAACGGCGAGAATGCCTGCGCAAAGCTGAAACATGCGATCACCCAAGATACCATACTGGGGTTGCGGATTTGACATTACTGCACCGTCGCAGTGATTGCCTCTGCAACCGGATCGAGTGCGCCCATTGCAGCCGCAACAGTCACGGATACTACCGCAACCGCAAGCCTGATGGCCTTCCAATATCGAGCGACAAGCAGCACGATTGATGCCACTTCCACGAAGCAGCCTTTGACCTTCTGCCAGAGCGTCTTACGGCCCTCGCTTTCCCCCTCAGCTTCCATCCCCTGTAACCCCACTTATCCTTTAGGCTTTGAAGCCGATTTCCATGTATTCCATTTCGAGCGCACGGCTGTTCGAGGTGTTACCCATCGAGCCGTTGACGTTCATCCAGAAGGTGTTTGAAGCGCGGACCTTGTACTGAGTTGGCATAGCCGAACCGACAATCGCGCCGTCGATATAGAAGCGGACATGACCACCGGCACCAGCCGCATCGTTGGTCCAGATGACCTCATACAAGTGGTTCTCGCCCAGCTTGAAATCGTTGATGTTGCCGATATCCTCGCCAACTTCTGGATTGCCGTCGCCACTACGATAGTACGAGAAGTTCAAGCGATCCTCCATCCAAGGAACGCTGACACGGATCGACCCCTTGCCCCAATCCATAAGATCGATGACGTTCGCTTCTGGTCTAATGATACCCTTGTAGGCCATGCGGAAAACGCTTGGTGTCTGATTGGTGAGGTAGTTGGTCGTTTCTGGCAGGTTGAATGCGAGAGCATTGTTGCCAAAATCCACGATACAATCGCGGGCCATGATGAGCGTTGTGCCATTCGCCTGCGGAGCAACGTCTCCCATGATGGTGCCTGCTGGGTAGCCTGCGCGGCTTGCAGGGATTGGAGACGTAATGCCGTTGGCGGTCCAACGAACTGTCGTCATGCCCTCTGGATCAACCGGCTCTGGCTCTGGTTCAGGTTCGGGCTCAGGATCAGTACCACCGCCACCTCCATTTGCCATCGCCTCGTCAATCATCTGCTGGAAAATCTCGAACGGGAAATCGGTCCACTCGGCGTCAAAGTCGTTTTCGGAGATTTTTACGAGAACTTGCCCCGGCAATCCACCAGCAGGAACGCCCTGACCGTTTGTACCGGCTGCACCAGTGTCGCCCTTTGGTCCGATTGCTCCTGTGTCGCCCTTGTCGCCTTTCGCACCGGCTGCGCCAGTGTTGCCGGTATCACCCTTGTCGCCCTTAGGCCCAGGAACGGTTGATGCTGCGCCAGCAGGCCCGGTTGCGCCGGTATCGCCTTTGGGTCCGGTCGCGCCAGCAGCACCAGTAGGGCCAACGACCTGTCCAACGTCCTGAGTGCGGCCATCACTAAAAGTGACGATCAAACGGCCATTGGAGATTGCAAGGCTATCAACGCTGATGCCATCGCTGCCGGGTTCACCAGTGCCGCCACCACCGCTTGTGGGAATGAATGCTTCCCATGCGTAACCGCTCGACATTTCGATGGTCAGGGTGCCGTTGCTGTAACTGAAATCAGAGATCGATGCGCCCGGAGTTCCGGGAGTGCCGGGAGTACCAGCAGGACCAGTTGCGCCGGTATCGCCCTTAGGGCCTTGTGGGCCGGGAACCGTCGAAGCAGCGCCAGCGGGTCCAGTGTCACCCTTAGGGCCAGCTGGCCCCTGTGGGCCATCATAGCCGCGTAGACCTTGTTCGCCGCGCTGTCCGTTAGCGCCGGTTAACCTCGTCACCACCGGGTTGTGGTAGAGGCACGTTTGCAGCGCCAACGATGATAGCGGCAGCGTTTGGTCGCTTCTCAACCCACATAGCCGCGCCAGCGTCCTTGTCGTCCCATGGGATAACTATCTCACTGCGCTGCGTCAGTGTGATGTTGGGAGCACCGGTCGTTACGGGGATGAACAGGCCAGCAAGACCGCCACCAACAGGAGTACCAGCGAACTGCGAGAAGCCCTGAATAGCAGCCATCGAAATGTCGCCACCACCAGAGCCGGTGCCGTCTTGGCCGTCCTGACCATCTGCGCCTTTGACCAAGCCCGCATCGATTGTGCGTCCGTCACTCAGAGTGATGATGAGATGACCAGCGCTGTTGACGACTGCGCCAATAATGCCGGGACCACCGGAACCTGTGCCACCACCGCCGCCACCAATACCGCCGTTCGCGATCAGGTTGTTGATGGCTTCAAGTACCGTGATAACGGCCTTCTGGGCGTTGAGCGTTCCGGGATGCACAGGGACGAGAGCGTATTTCGCGCCGGTTGCCGTGCTGCCCTGATAGGGATGAACAAGCGTAATGCTGTTGCGGCCGTTCACCGATTTAACGGGATAGCTTAGACCATCTAGCCAGAGCATCAGGCCGGGATACGACGCGACCCAATTGGTGCCCACGCCAATTACATCAACCGATCCATTCGTGACGTTTACCAAGCCGGTTGTTTCAAACTCAAAATCCGCCATGTCTGCTCCCGCAATATCTTTGCGATATTTATGCGGGGTCAGCGGATCATTCAGGCTTTGGGTACTTGTCTTTGATAGCTTGGATCATTGCTTTCCAAGCGTCATATCCATGGTGAAACAGGTAATCCATCTGTTCCTCCCAAGATGGATACTCGTATGCGCGTTGGCCTTTGTAGCCTTGTTTGATATCTAGCTTCATGCTGTCTCCGGTCCTGTCTCAATCTCAATGTGGGTTGCGAAGTAGTGAGGGTGATCCAGCCAAGCGATCTTGCTCTGTGGAACATCGGCTTCAAACTCAGCCGTTCCATCGGTCACAATGAACTCGCCTTCATCAACCGTGACCATTGTTCCAGAGGGCAATCCCACGATGGTGTTGTAAGTCGATGTGACGGCGAAGTGCATCTTCTCCATGACCGTCATCGTCTCAGTATCGAGATAGATCGAGTTACCGTTGGTTAGGTCTGGAACCTCAAACATCATCACGTCTGGTTCTGGAAAAAGGGTCGGATGGTTTGACACAGAAAGCGAGGTGCCATCTGCGCGGAAGTAAGCGTAATACATTATCGTGCTGCTCCACCGATATTGAGTGCGATATTACGAACCCACATGGCGCGCGGTTCGGATCGCGGTGTATGTTTTCCTGAGTTGATGCGGGCTAGAACGCGCACGTTTGCGCCGTCAGTGCCGCCGATCATCATGCCGCCTACACGCCAGTAGGTGTTACCGTTGTTGGTTGAGATACCGATGATCTGCGAAGCTGCGGATCGATATCCAGAACCGTTATCGATGAACAACTCCACGAAAGCGGCGGCGTCATAGTTCGCGGTCGCGTCGATGGTGAAGCTGACCGTTACGGTCGCGGAACCATCGTATTCGTCACCGATGTTCCAAAACCCGGTGTTCAAGAAGTCGATTGTGCCACCGGCAGGGCAATAGGCATCGCCTGCGGTATGGAAGATGTTCGAGGTGATCGAATTGCCCGCGATCTTAAGACGGTTGACGGTCAGATTATCGATCTGCGCACCGCCGATCTGGGCACGACGCATGATGCCATTATCAAAATACACCCCGGAAGCATCAGCACCAAGAATGCGCTGCGCACCATTGGGCGTCCAACCGGGTCTTCAAGAATGACCTCTGTGTTGCGCAGCTTGAACGCCGGGGCCGTCTCGCCATCTTTGGCCGCATCATGAAGCCGGGTAATCTCGCCCTGTGTGGTAGCGATCGTGACGCCGGGATCGCGGGTGTAGGGTTTCTGGAAGACGGACTTGTCCTGTCCTTTCCAGTGCTTATCAACCTGCTCCTGAGTTGGAGGTGGCGGTGTCTTGTTCTTTGCCATCCATTACTTAGCAGACACCTTGAAAAACAGCATCTTTGGACCATCTTAGGAAATGGAACCGTACCAAGGAGAAGCTATGACGCCGTTTCTGGAAAGTCTTATGGAGGGTTCCCCGCACTACAGGGTAGAGCAACGGGGCAATATGGTGTCGTTTCAGGCGACAGGCGACACCGAAGACACCGTGACTTTATTTCAACCTACAGTTGAAAGGCTGCGCAAGAATGAAGGTGACGGTTATTCGATTTATAACGAACACCCGACAAGCAGCTTTGGCTACAACCTGATCGATTTGGTCGTGGTCGAACTGGAAGAGTAAGCAGAGAGTGGGTCCAGAGTGTCACTCAAAGTGAGGAACGGTCTGGACTCATTTTTGACGGTCGTGTGTGGTGTAGGGTAACCAACGCGAACGCTTCTCATCTGTCAACTTCTGTAAGCTACCCCCTCGGGTGTCGTTCATCCTATAGGGCAACCTATCTTTGCTCTTGACAGCAAATTAGTTCACTGTCTCCGAACTTCCTTTCGACAGACTTTTCCACAATCACACACTAACAGACAGACTCCTAATCGCTACCAAAGAGCGACGAGTTGTGAACGAGGTATGCTTTTCGTAGATACTCCATACCTTACACACAGGAGTTCAATAGAAGAGTTCCGCAAGAGCAAAGATATATCTTTGACTCCTGATACAATGGCTGTAGCTATTAATTGTCGGAGTACGGATACCCTGAATGATCCTGATAACGCTCTGGAAGCGAACAAAGGATAAGGTAAGGGTAAAGCAGCACTGTCAATAAAAGAGTTTGCTCACACAGGTAAGAGCAATTCGCATCTACACCATGAACCCAGAGTGCAAACAGAGTGCGGAAAAGAGTTCTTCCTGAGTGAAAAGAGTGGTTGAGTCTGTCGGGATGGGTGGTCCCAACGGTGTTATCAGGCATACTCACATCATCGGATATATCGCGCTGTAATACCTAGACGTTTCGCTTCGAATATCATAGCCATAGCCGCATACAGATACCATGTCCGAATAGGGGTGATTGTGGCGGATAAGGCGCAGGGCAATAAGCCAGTAGCGGAACAGGCAACGGATCGGGATGCGTTCTGGCTCACCGACCTTTACCCAGATGCACAGGCTCTATTCCGTCATGAGCAACCCAAGCTATCCGATATTAGCGACAAGTGCATTGTCGTTCTGGATGCTAACGTGCTGCTATTCCCATTTGAGATGCAGTCTGCTTCTGTAACTGAGATTGAGAAGGTCTATACCCGGCTTGCTAAAGAGGGCAGACTTATCATTCCCGGACAAGCCGCTAGAGAGTTCTACAAGAACCGTAGTGGTAAGATAGCTGCTATTGCGGATGCTGTTGATGGGTTTGTAGAGCGGGCGAAAAAGCCTGTATTCGATAAGACCATTCCCTTGTTGGAAGATGATAAGGACTATGCAGAGGCAAAAGCTCTCGCGGTTGAGATCATCAATAAGGGTAAGGATATCGTCAAGAAACTCTCTGCGGTAAACGAGCGGCTAAAGGACGAGGTTGGTGGGGATCGGGTATCGTCGATCTACCGGAAAGTCCTCACGGATTGCGTCTGCGAACTTAATCTAAACGAGGAACAGCGCGCAGAAATTAAAGCGGAGGTTGCTCGTCGTGCGCAGTTGGAAATCGCTCCCGGCTTCAAGGATCATGGCAAGGAAGATGGTGGCGTAGGCGATTACATTATCTGGAAAACGATCTTGCGGGAGGCGAAACAGCGTGGGGCTCACTGCATATTCGTCACTGAGGAAAAGAAGCCCGATTGGTTTGTAAAGCGTAAGGGTGCATTTCAGCCGCGACCAGAGTTGTTAGATGAGTTCCGCGCGGAAACTCTCGGGAAATCGGTTCACCTAATCCCGCTGTCTGGGCTCCTGAGTGTGTTCAAGGCCAGTGACGAGGTTGTGCAAGAGGTCCAGGAACTGGAAGAGCGCAATCGGGTCGTCGTGACTGACGCGGAGATCGCCAACATGCGCAAGCATCGCATTTTGCATGATAGGGTGAAACGTAATCGCGCAGCATATAGGAATTTGCGTGATCACGTCGATGTTCTGCGGAACGAGTACGCAAAAGTCACGTCGGAAGTCGATGCCCTGTCTTCATTTGCGATGGATGCACCGGAAGAGAACAACAAGCGATTCTTCGAGGCTCTAACCAACGCAAAACGCCATCAGGCGACTGCAGGGAGGCAGTTGCAGGAAGCAGAGGATGAGCTGCGTGAGGTGCGCCGGGCGATGAAGAATGATCTTCCGAGAATGCATCTGCCTGAGCAAGCCTACCTTTTCGGAGGTGCAGATGCTCAGGCGATTGATGGGGATTTAGACGACTAATAGCCCCTTGCCCTCCATAGCGCCGCTTTTGCTTCCCTGAGTTGCTTGCGGTCATCACGGCGGGTTTCGCGCAGGTTTTTGTTCTCGACCTGCAAGCGGTGATTGCCGATGCGGACCTTTCGGATTTCCTCTTCGACGGCGCTTAGTCGGCTATCAGTGGTCTTGAGCCACGATAGGACTGCCAGCATGGTATCATGCAGCGCTGATAGCTGACCGGGGATTAGGTCTGTAAGGCGCATTCTATCGACTGCATCTGCAATCTCTTGCTTCTTTTGCAGGTTACGGATGCGATACACAGACAGGCCAGTTGAGGCAGCTATCTGACTGGGCTTATCGCCGCGAGCAAAACCCTCGATTGCTAATTGCCTCTGTGTGTCGGAGATTGGAATTTGCTTTGCCATTGGACCTCACAGTTTCTCTATACTTATGAGGCTCTGTTGAAATGATAGGTTGCCCTACTGAATGACTGGCAACATGCTTTGCGGGTTATTTGGAGGGCAAAGCATGTTTGAGAAGTTCCGCACGTATCGTTCCATTGAAGTCGCTGTTGTAGTGGTTGTAGCTATGGCTTGCGCGTTGTCTGGCTTTGGTGGTTAACAGCTAACATCATTTTATAAGCAAAAGCCCCGGAGGTTGCTCCGGGGCTTTTCTGTCTTTCCTTTGCTTAACTGCTTCTCATGCCCATAAGACTTTGCTGCGCAGCGTTCACTTCTCAGCCCGCACATAGCTGTTGGGGTAGGCTTTCGAAGCAGCAAAGGCATGTCCGATCCCGCGACAAACGGACGCTAAGGAGTAGCAGCAAGCCTTTAATCTCTTTCCACTACTTAGTCCCGGAAGCGGTTTGCGAGAGCAGTCAGTTTAGAAGCGCTGGCACTTGGTTCTGGGTTCGCTTTCGCTCTAGCTTCTGGCGAAACTCGCATTGTGTTGCATCGTGGGCAACTCGTGACGAGGTTGTCAGGGCCATTATTCCCGTGATCCCAATCTAGGTGATCGACGTGCAAAGTCGCCCAGTCGAGTGAACAGTTGCACCAGTGACAGGTTTGCGACCCTTCGCCGTACTTCTCATATGCCTGATAGCGATGCTCTAGGATTTGCCCGTTCTTGTTGCCAATCGGATGTTTGGGCGCGTGTCGCACCACGTAGCCATCTTTCCGCGTTACGAGCCTGAAAGTCTTATCGCGTTTCGGGCCTGTCCACTTGCCGCTTAGGACCAGTTGGCGTTTGTGCCTATCGTAGTGGGAGCGACACCGGCCTTTGAAGACTGATTCCTTTCCACAATCCGGCTCTGCGCACGGTCCTTTGCTTTTTGGCCTTTTCATCCATTAGTTAGCTGGGCTGAAAGGTAGCGTTAAGCATCGGGGGTTAGTTCCGTCACTCCGAGTGAGCGGGGTGACAATGCGGAAGACCAACGACGAGATAATGGCCGATATCGTGACGCAGTTCGATGAAGCTGGCGCCGATCCGGTCAAGGGTATGTTTGAGAATGCCGAGACGCTGCGTTCTGGGCTCAAGCTGCCCACGTACCTGACAGAAGCCTATCAGCGCGGCGAAGACCTCACGCTGGCAAAGCTGGCCTATCGGGAAGAGGACATGCCGAATTCCTTCAATGAGCTTTTGCCCCGCGTCACCGCTGCTATGGCGTTTGCCGATCAATGGGAAAGGACGCGCCCCGCATGAGCATTCGTCTGGATGGCGAGGAAGGCGTTGAACTCGTCTTCGATGCGGGCAAGGTCGTAGGTAAGGAATCGCTGGTGTTCGTCGGAGCCACCAGAGAGGCTATCATCGTCGAGGACGGTCCTCGATTCACCGAACAGTGGGATGATCCAAGCTGTGATGATGTGATCGAGCGCCTGACATGGTGCGCAGAAAACCTCATCTGCAAATGGTCTGTATCAACGTGGCTAGAAGTTCACGCAGGCATCAAAACGTATCGCTACTTCATCCGTATCGCGGAGAAGTCCGAAGAGGTGCGCTATCAACTGACTTGGAAAGCAGTCTGAGTGAAGTCCAGCGATCAGCGCTATCGGCAGGTCCAGCGCGTCAAGCGCGACACGTCTGGGATACAGGCAAAGCAGGAAGCCATTCCTGCCGCCATTAGCGCTGTTCGGTACGATCCCGGCCAGATTGTCGTGCATGATGGATTGGTGCGTGACACCGCATCTGAGTTCACGCACCTTCTGCTGGCTTGTGGTCGCACGGCCTCCGATTTTCGCCGCAACTTCCGTCGTGGTGCTGCCAGTTGGAATGTCGTGGCCGCAAATGACCTTGCGCCGATGGAAGATCTAAAAGCTGCAAAACTGGATGGCTTCTCGGTGCTGCGCTTGTCGCGGGAGCAAGTGAGGACTGTTCGTGCAAAATGGCGGAAGCTGCGCGATCAGGATTTTCTCACGCACGATCCTCAAGGGGCTCTCTGGATCAACCTCATGCGCAGCAACCTCCTGGGCGATTGCAATGCGCTGGGCGCGCTCCAAGCGCTCAGAGACGGCGAACAGCCAAGCATGGCGCGTTTCGACGGGGACGATGAGGCCAAATATGCATGGTTCCGGGAGCGTGAACTAAGCTGGCGTCCGAAGGCGAATGAGCCATTCCCGGCACGGTACGCGGAAGAGACGGAAGACGAAGCATCGATTTGCTTCTCAATGGCTCTGGCCGACTATCACTTGAAGTGGCGCAAGACCGTCGCTGAACCGCAACCCCGCATCCGTGAGCGCATGGAGCGTAATCTGGTAGTCGCGGAGGCATTCATGGACGCGGACGGTTTCAGCAAAGCGTACTGGAACCCGGAAACGTCTGGTCGTCATTGCAGCGAAGCCCGATTGCGTGAGCGCTTTGACCGGGTGAATGCTGCCTACGGCGACAAATGGCGGGAAATCATTGAGGCGCAGCGCGAGGGCTGGTCCTAAGAGCGCGATCCCGTAGGGTAGCCCTGTGTAGCTGCGATGCTGTTTGGCTATCACGCTGGGGCTCTCTGGGCATCTATGAAGCAAAATAGCCCGCTAGGAGTGCGACCTCTACTAGCGGACTATCATATGCGACCCTTAGGGCGTTGCAGTTATCTGCTATCAATAGATTAGTGCCGCAGGACTTCTGCCGCAACCACTGATTTAGACTTCTGCATAATCATTCCGATCGGTTGATTTCGGGTGTGTCAAAGGCTGGTTCGTCCTCTTCGTCAAGGGATGCCACCCACGCATCAGGATCACCGACTATGGTGTCCACTTCCTCATCATCGTCGATTGTGTGAGCAGCCCAAGCGTCTGGCAGTTCAGGATCGCCAACAACCCAGATATAGCGGCGGTTCATGTCGCCGGTCGTTCCTGCTTCTGGCGTCCAATAATAGCCGTCGCGATGATCCGGGTCCATGTCCGCGAGGTCTTCCAGCAGATCGTTGAAGTTAGGATCAGCGATGTTGTCCGCGATCCAATCACCGATAGGCCGTGCGCCATCTGGCAAGGGCTGCTTGGTTACAGAGGGCGAGTTCTGAGCGAGTATGCGTTCACGCCAAACGTCATACTTTAGCCGTCTGATTTCGTCGCCAGACATTCCTAGCGCGACGAGTAGCTTTTCCAGCTTCTTCGTGAGCGGCTTGTCCGTTTCCTGACGACTGGCGTTGTAGCAATTCTTGCAGTCACAGCCGCACGATCCATCGTCATTCAGGTAAATGCGACCACGGCGGCGTTTGTCGCCGCATAACGGGCAATTGAATTCGTGCCGAGTGCCGGCCTTATCCGGGTAGCGCTTGGCCTGATGGGGGATGCGACTTTGCAGCGCATCATGGATTAAGGTGCTCATGCCGAGTTCACTAAAAGTGACGGGTTATCGGTCGGTTAAGGCTACGGCAGTTTCATATCTTCGGTTGCTCTCGCTACGCTTTAAGCGTAGTTCTGACTATGAGCAGAAAGAACGCAATTGTCGAAACGCAGGCTTACTTGAAGCAAGCCGAACGCATCGGAATTTCCCCGGAGGATCGCGCAGCAATCAAGCTGTTCCTCGCGGAAAACCCCAACGCAGGAGACTTGGTTCAGGGCAGCGGTGGCGTCAGGAAAGCTAGGTACGCAATCGGCAACAAGGGCAAGAGCGGCGGCGTGAGGTTGTTCACGCTGTTCTGGTCGCCCGATTTCCCGGTCTACCTGCTGGGTGTCATCGCAAAGTCCCGGCAGGGCAATTTGACGCAGGAGCAGATTGCAGTGCTGGCGCAGATCGTGAAGGAGTTGAAAAATGGACGCTGAGGATTTCGAGGGCATCAAGGCCGGTCTGCGAGAAGCCGTAGACGATATAAAGGCCCGTCAGGCCGCATACGTAAAGCAGGTTCGCGCTAAGACGCATCTCACGCAGGAAGCGTTCGCCAAGCGCTATCATCTGTCGGTTCGCACGTTGCAGAATTGGGAGGGTGGCAAGCCGGTCGATATGCCCGCGCAAGTGCTGCTCAAGCTGATCGACCGCGATCCGATTGCAGTCGACCGACTGCTTAACGGCTAGTTCTGCAAAGCCAGCTTCATCATGACGGCGGCGTTCCGATCACTGAACACCACCGCAATCTGGCCTTGGCCCGAGAAATGGCATGAGTTGTCGTAGTCGTTGAGATAGTGGGCGCTGTGGCCGTTCGCGTAGGTCCAAAGCCGCGCAGCCATGCGCTTGTTCGCGACGGTCGCTCTGTTTGCGTCGAGTTCTGGACACTCCGAGAGATATGTCCCGGTGTGATCGGTGAACGGTGGCACTTGGCTAAGTTCGAAGTTCAGATAGGCCGTGTAGGTTTCTGGCGGGGTCATTGATGACCCTTGCCTGCGACGTAACGCGCGTTGTGCATCCTCATTTGGTGCTTTGAGTGATTATAGGCCTTCGTCGATTCTGGAACCCCATCAAATACATAAGCTCTTTTGATCTGATGCTGCGCCGGGTTGGCGGTCAGCTTTGCAATCAGCGGCTCAACCCCTTCTTCATCGACTAAACGAAGTGCTTCTTTAAGGAGCGCTAGCCTGCTCTCGGCGGCATTAATGCTCTTTCCGATGGCCTTTGTGTCTTCGCTGTTTTGCAAGCACAACGCTTTCATTCTCTCGGTGTGCTCTTTATCCAGATTATTCATTTGCTCCATTGCTTCAAAATAGGCGAGCGCGGCCTTCTCAAGTTCTCGCTTTAGCGTCTCGCGGCCGTCCGTCATGCCGAGTACGCCATGAATGCCTGAGCAGCCTCGACAACTTCCTTGCGGGTCTTCGTTGGATTGCGCAGCGTGAAATATGGTTCTTCAAGGAAGAAGCTGGGCGACAGGTCATTGAGGTTGATGTGCGCGACTGCGGAAGCGGCTGCGCGGCCAGTTACCTCATAGATTTCGCGGTCGCTGATCTGGGTCAGGTCGTACTGCTCTGACAGGTCGGCCAGCGCCTTAGCGGCAGCGGCTTCCTTCTTCTCCGCGATGTACGTTTCAAGATCATACTTGTTGTAGGTCAGGAATGCTGTGCGGGCTTCAATGAAAGCCTCGATTAGTTTTGAACGGCTCATGCTGCACCTCCGGTTCCAAGATCGCCTTGGTATTTGTTCTCAAACCACAGGGCTTCGCCTGCATTTACGAAGCAGATGAGCCAGTTACCGCCCGGACAACGCGACAGGTAATAATCCACGCCATAGTAGAGGGCGCGGTCAGTGAACCAATTGTCGAAGAGTTCGTTTGCCTTCGCAGCTTCGTCTTGCAGGATAAACTCAACGATGGTGATCCCATCGGATGTTTGCGAGACGTGCTTCTTGTCGATGGATGCTGCTAGGCGCGTGGTAATGTCAAAGGTCTTCATGATGTAACCCTGTGTTGCTTCTCAGTGCTCCTATTTATCAGCGCAACAGGTCGTCGTGTTCTGGATGGAAAGACCCGGTTTTCGGTTGTCCTGTTTCAACTCTGGCTGTTGGAAAGAGGGGTAACAAGGAGACAACAAATGCGCGCTGCAATCCTCAATGAAGGTCAATTCGTAAAGCTGTACGATTTCGCGGCCAACATGCAGAATGCCCCGCAATACACGCTCATGCTCCTGCTCTCCGAGAAGCTAGGCTTGCGTCCTATGGAACTTGCCGGGTTGGAACTTAGCTGGTTCACCGAAAACGAACTGCGCATCCCGCTAGGTCACTCCAAGCGCAAGCAGGGTCGCTCACTGCCCGTCAGTTCTGAAATCCTGCAAGCGCTGCGCAATCATATGGGCAACAAAGGTGGCCGTGTGTTTCGCAATGCAAGGGGCGAGGCTTTCACCGCAAATGGGATTTCCGAAGCAATGCGCCGTATCTATCGTCATGCCGGTGTGCAAGGTAGCTGCTACTCTGGACGACGCACGATGGCTACCCGACTTCTCGATAACAAGGTCAACATCCTTGTTGTGCAACAGGTTCTCGGGCACTCGTCCCCGGCTACCACGGTGAAGTATGTGGGCGTTACCGACACAATGATGCGTGAGGCACTTTTCGCATAAGTGTCTTTTTCTGGTTGCCCAGCTTTAACTCTGGGTGTTTACGTGGATGAGGTAGCAGCAAACGTGCTGCACTAGATCGAAGGAAACGAAGATGGCTCTGGACTGGAAGAAGATCGCGAAGCCCGCTAGCACTGTTGAGGGTTTCAAGGGTGCGGTTCGCGCACAGAAGACGGCAGCAGAGGTTGTCGCCGCAGCTATCGACAAGCAGATCGAATTGTTCAAGGCTCCCCGCAGCGAAGGTCGTCGCTGGTTCGAGGTCAAGGGCGATCAGGTCGGCTTCGTGATCCGCTACGCTAACTCGCCGCTCAAGCTAGTCGGCACCGAAAGCAAGCTGGTGGTCCCCAAGGATCAGTTCGTCGAAGTGCTGACCGCGATCAAGGCCGATGTGGTCAAGGGTTCGTTCAAGGATCAGCTGGAAGCCGGTGAGGCCAAGGTGCGCCAGCGCAGCGCTTCGATGGTGGCGAAGAAGGCCGCGACCAAGACGCAAGCCTAACACATCACTCCGAGTGACCGCGCCCCGGCCGGAAACGGCTGGGGCTTTTTTATCAGCTAAGTTGAAGGTGCCCAGCCAGCAGCGGCTCAACCGCAGTCCATGCACCAGCAACACCGCTAATGGCAGCAGCACCTTCCTTGAGTGCTGCGAACATCGGCTTGATGATACCTGCTTTGCGTTCCTCTGGCTTCGCGTTCACCTGCTGGGTTAGCGCTTCGATCTGCTCAAGCAGTTCGTTCTTCTGCGCGCTTGTAGCGTCGGGTGCCGCAACCACCGCTTTCAGCAAACCGGAAAGTGCCTCGCCAAGTCCCGGCTCCCCATTCTGCTCCATCGTTTTGATGGCGACCTGAATGTCCTTGGCAGTGCCGAGATTGACCGATCCGACGGTGCTGTCCGTGATCGTCACCGACTGATTGTAGTTATAATGGAATGGAGCAGGAGGAATCTGCACCGGCTTCGCCAGATGAGGCATTCCCAGCACATCAGCAAAATCCTGATTGGCGATATTCAGCATCGCCAAATTCTGAGCAAAGTCCATGTGCTGCAACTGCTTATACTGAGAATAGCAGTTCAGGCAGAACGGAGAGCTGCCGACCATCATCACCGCTTGTGTCGGGCATTGGCAGCACTGAGTCGGAGCAGCTTTTGTCATGCCAGCAGTCTCTTATTTTTACCCACTCAAGGAAAGAGCCGAAGGGCAGTTATGCACCTCGGCTCCGTCCACATACTCAATCGCTTCTACTTATGCGCGGATACGTCCGTGCGATCTAGCGTCTGCCGCATAAGCGCTCAGGGGCTGTTGCGACCTAAAGTGAATGTCTTCCTCGACCGTGAGGCCACCGGGACCGCGTATCTCAGCTAACTCGTCGAGCGAGATGTATCCGAGTTCGGGGGTTCCAAAGCCTAGATCGGACAAACCGAAGGCCAGGCCGTCTCCGTCGCATTCGGTGATGAGAAATGTAGCTGCGCCCCACGGCACGAACAGCTTCGCAACGGGCTCGAAATCGATCTCGCGTCCGGTGCCTTTTTTGTCCTGCTGGTCCTTGTAGTTTTTGAGCAGTTGCACCCGCGTTTCGGGTCGCAGCAAGTTAGTCCAATCCATTTGAGCACGTCCTTTCTGAAAAAGTGCTCAAAGGAACAATGCACCATCCTTCCTGACATTCAACAACTCAGGAGTGCTGCAAGATAATGCGACGACCTGTTGCAAGAGTTGTCTGTCTTTGCTCGCCCAAAACCAGAGTTGGAAACATACGAATGGGGAAGGAGACGAACAATGCAGCTTAACAACACCGAACTAGCCCAGCTTGCCGATCATCTTGTTTACAACATCGACTGCAACCCGGATTTCGAAGATGACGCTTTCGCGATCACGTTCCGGGGAGTGCGTTGCTATATCGAGCGCTACCGGGACAATTTCCGGGTCGAGGTCGGTCACGAGGATGACGTTGTGCAACTTCCGCGCATCTAGGGTGCGCTAGGACGCTCAGGACAGACGCAAAGCGCTCCGATATGTAGTCGGAGCGCTTTCACTTTGAGTGGTATCCGTTGGGGCTCTCAGGCGTTCTGGATACGTCTGTTGCGGATCGTCTCGACCAGTGCGCCACCATCGGTTGCAGCAATACCCTGCATCATGTCGGGAATGCCCTGCAAACTGACCTTCTGTAGCAGCTTGCCTTCGCCATCAAATTCGTAGGCCATGTAGCCGCCAGCTAGGGTCATTTCGATCTTGCGTTGCGGGATTTTTTTGCCGGGGAGGGGGGCCGAGGACCGGCACATCACTATAGTGACGATAGCTTGGATCGCATCACGCACTTTGCGTCGGGCTTGCTCCTGTTCCTCCTGATCTTTGCTGTGAATCGCCTCACGGACCTCAAGGACACGGCGCAAGTGCTCGTCAGGGCTCACTTTGCCTTTGGCCTCGTCGAGTGCCGCTTGCGCTGTTTCAAGATCAACGCGGGCTTTGTTCAGCTTGGACCGAACCTCGTTCACGTCGCGCTCGGTGTCTGCGTCTTCACCGTACTTTCGGATGAAGCCCATGAGGTTTGCGCGTTCACGCTCTAGGAGTTCAACGGCTTTGGTCAGGTCCGCGACTTTACCGGCGAGGGGGCTGATATCCTCGGTCTTAACGAAAAAGCTGTTGTCGAGTGCGAGGTGCAAAATCTCTTGCAGCGCTGCCTTCTCAAAGAGGTCGTATCGGAACATCGTCGTATTGGTGCAGCGCTTGGCGCGCGTTTCGGCGTCGTCCTCTGGCTTAGGCGCACCAGCGGCATTGAACCGGGTGCATTTCAGATACTCGTACAAGGTCTTCTGCTGATTGCGCTGAACAATGCGGACCATAGCATCGCCACAATGACCGCATTTCACTGTACCAGCGAATAGGTTTCGTGCTTCGCGTCGGCCTGCGCCTCCGGTTCCATCCCGGCGTCGGATCGCTGCTCTGGCGCGCTGCACTAGGTCAGCATCAACGATGCGCGGATAGTAGTTTAGAATGACCTCGCCGGTCGGCGTTTTGTCGTTTCCTGTTTTGGGATGATATTCACCTTCGACGAGGGGCAGGGTGAGGATATCCCGGATATACCCTAGCTTCCAATGATGGCCGCGCTTGCTTGGCTTGGTCCACGGCTCGACAGTGGCGGTCAATCTGCTTGCGATAGCGGTGTAACCAAGACCGGACGCGGACCATTCGTAAATCTGGCGCACAATCGCAGCGCGTTCCTCGATGACCTCGAACTTGTCGCCTTTGATCCCGCGCAACCACTCGGGCGCTTTGGGGGAATAGACGATGCCTTTCCGTGCGAGTTTGAGGCCGTTCGCAACGGTCTTTTTGGACATCTCACTTTTGCGCGCTGATTCGCCTGTGCTGCGCTGCGCTTCGAGAAGATATTGGATCATCGAAACGAGATTGCTGCCCGACAATGAATCGCTGTCGATCTCGATTTCTGGGGTGCAGACCGCGACGACGATACCCTTGTCGGTAATGTCCTCGATCCATCGACGGGCGAACTTAACCTCTTGGCGAGAGAGACGGTCTAGGTTCTCGATTACCAATCGCGTTCCCGTTTCGTACTCACCAGCATCGACCCGATCTTTGAATTTCCCGAGTTCACCGACCCTCAGGTTATCGCCTTTCCATGCGGACTGGCCCTTGTCCTCAAGTGTCTCGACGACGTTCCATTTTTTGCGTTCGCATAGGGCGTGCGTGAGTTCGTTCTGGCGATCGATCGACGATCCCTTGTCCTGACGCTTCGTTGAGAAGCGATGATAGCGGACGGCATTAGGCATTGCGGGATGCTCCTTTCCCCAAGCAATTGCACGGGGAAGGCGTGTTTGCACAACCTATTTTTACGTGTTGAGGTAAAGGACGCGCACGCGCTCCACCGTAAGATGGGCCATGTCGATGGTCAGGTAATCGATCAGCGCATGCCACGAAGACAGCACCGGCGCCTCACGCACTTTCTGGCGCGCCATGCGGGTGGCGGCGACGGTGACCACCCGCAGCGCGGCGGCTGTCGCTTCCCCCATGCCCGGATGCGCGGCCAACGCACGGGGCTCTGCCTGCAGCACACCGGCCAGCGATCCGAAGCGATGCAGCAGGCTGCGCGCCAGCGGCTTCATGTCGCGGCGCGGAACAGCCTGCATCAGCAGGAGTTCGATAACCTCATGATCTCCCAGAGCTTCCGCCCCGCCATCAAGCAGCCGTTTGCGCAACCGGCCGCGATGCCCGCTCGAATCGTTGCCGATATCGCTGCGTGGGTCGCCCGAAACTGTGGGGCGTTCGTCAAAGAGGGGTGGTTGTCCGTCCATGTTACGTACAAACAATTGCCTTTCCCGTCCGCCCGGCGCAAGTGAACGATCGGATGTCGCAAGAGATAGACCAGACCCCGGACACCGAAGAGGCCGCAACCGGGGGCCTTGCTTCGCGTGGGCGCCTGCTGCGCGGCAGGGCCTGGGGCGCTCCCGTGCTTGTTGTCGGCGGGTTACTGGCGGCTGCGCTGGGGGCGACATGGCTTTCGCGTGAAGAGATCGCGGCCAACCTCATCGAACGTGAACTCGATTCGCTGGGGCTTGAGGCCCGTTATGACATCGTCCGGATTGGTCCGTCCGAGCAGGTGATTCGCAATCTGGTCATCGGTGATCCGGCGCGGCCGGACCTGACGGTGAAGGAACTGCGCATCGCCACCCGCCTTTCGTGGGGGCTGCCGGGTGTGGGCCGCATCACGGTGGTGAAGCCGCGCCTTTACGGTTCATGGCACGACGGGAAGCTCAGTTTCGGCAGTCTCGACAAGGCGATGGCCGGCGGCGGCAGCGCACCTTTCGAAATGCCGGATTACGACCTCGCCGTGGAGGACGGCCGTGCCCTGATCGACAGCGATCACGGCCGAATAGGCGTCAAGCTGGCGGGCGCTGGCGAATTGCGCGATGGCTTTTCGGGCGAACTTGCTGCGCTGTCTCCGGTGCTGACGGGCGGGGGCTGCACGACCGGCCCTGCGACCCTCTATGGCAAGCTCACCACATCGGCAGGCAAGCCCCGATTCGCAGGGCCGGTGCGGCTGGCCAGCCTGACCTGTTCTGCGCAGGATCTGCGGCTGGGCAAGACCGCCGTGCAACTTGACCTGACGCTCGACAAGGCGCTGGACGGGGCATCCGGCAAGATGGAACTGGCTGTGGGCGCGGTGCGCTACGGTGCCCAGAAACTGGCGGGGGGAAGTGGATCGGGACGGTTCACGTACCGTGACAATGCACTGAGCGCGACGTACCGGATAGCCGGGCGTCGTCTCGATACCCCGCAGGCCCGGCTGGCGCAGGTCACGCTTGAAGGGCGGGCTCGCTCGACCGGGGGGCTTGCCCGCTTCGATATCGATGCGGACCTTACCGGCCGGGAAATGGCGCTTGGCAGCACCGTCGATCGCGCGCTGCTTTCGGCGCAGCAGACCGCGGCGGGAACGCTGGGCGCGCCCATCGCTGCTCAAGTGCGCCAGAACCTTGCGCGCGAAATGCGCGGTAGCACGGTCAACGCAAGCCTGCTGGTGCGAAATTCCGGCGACGGGCTGAACCTTGTCGTTACGCGCGGATCGCTCAAGGGCGGCAGCGGAACCTCCGTGCTGTCGCTTTCGCGCGTGCAGGCGCTGTTCCGCGGCAAGGGGCGTGCACCGCGCGTGACGGGCAACTTCACCACCGGCGGGCGCGGGCTTCCGCAGGCTTGGGGACGGATGGAAATGGGCGAGGGTGGCCGCATCGCCATGAACGCCTCCATGGCAGACTACCGCGCCGGCACGGCGATGGTCGGCGTGCCCCGCGTTGCAATGGAGCAGGCAGGCGACGGTGCGCTGTCTTTCAACGGACAGGTCGTTCTCAGCGGCGACGTGCCGGGCGGCAATGCGCGCAACCTGCTGCTGCCTGTCGACGGCAATTGGGGGGCGGATGGCAGGCTGGCGGTGTGGCGCCGCTGCACCGACGTTTCGTTTGACGCGCTCAGTTTTTCCAATCTGGTCATCGACAAGCGCAAGCTGACCCTGTGCCCGGCGCGCGGCGGAGCGATCGTGGAAGGGCGGCCGGACAACCTGCTGCTGGCGGCGGGCGCCACTTCGCTCGATCTGTCGGGGCACTTGGGTGAAACGTCGGTGCGCATCGCCAGCGGGCCGATCGGGTTTGCAATGGGCGGAGCGAAACCCGGCGTTATCAAGGCAAGCGCGATCAAGGTTGCGCTTGGCCCGGCAGATACCGCATCGCACTTCACCGTCAGTCAACTTGACGCGCAAGTGGGCAAGGAGATCGCGGGGACGTTCGACGACGCCGATATCAGCCTTGCGGCGGTCCCGCTCGACATGCGGCAGGCAGCGGGGCGCTGGCGCTATGCGAACGGTGTGGCGTCGATCGAGGGGGCGCAGTTCACTCTGGTAGATCGTGAACCCGTGGCGCGCTTCCAGCCGATGATCGCGCGCGACGCAACCTTGCGGCTGGCCGACAACCGGATCACCGCACAAGCCTTGCTCCGCGAACCGGCAAGCGACCGCGCCGTCGCGCGAGCCGACATCGTCCACGATCTGTCAAAGGCCGATGGCCACGCGGATCTGGCAGTGGACAGCCTCGTGTTCGACGACAAGCTGCAGCCCGATGCGCTTTCGCGGACGGTGCTGGGCATTGTTTCCGACCTCAAGGGCGTCGTGCGCGGAACCGGGCGGATCGACTGGAATGCCAGAGGTGTAACCAGCCGTGGCCGCTTCGCCACGGACGGCGTGGATTTTGCCGCGGCGCTGGGCCCGGTGCGCCAGCTGTCGGGGAACATTGTGTTCACCGACCTGCTCGGCATGGTCACGGCCCCTAACCAGAGCGTGCACATCGCATCGATGAACCCGGGCATCGAAGTGACCGATGGCACGATCTCCTATGAACTGCGTCCAGGCTACAACCTGATCGTGAATGGCGGAAAATGGCCGTTCATGAACGGAACGCTCACGCTTGATCCGGCCAGGATGCAGATCGGAGCGGCGGAGACGCGCTATTACACGCTGCGGGTCGCCGGACTCGATGCGGCCGATTTCGTGCAGCATCTGGAACTGACGAACATCAATGCCAGCGGCGTGTTCGACGGTGAGCTGCCGATGATATTCGACGAGCACGGGGGGCGCATAGAAAACGGTTTCCTGCGCTCTCGCGATCCGGGCGGCAATGTGTCCTACGTCGGCGCGCTGACCTACAAGGACTTGTCGGCCATGGGCAATTTCGCCTTCGATGCGCTCAAGTCGGTGAATTACCGGAAGATGGAGATCGGCCTGGGCGGATCGCTTTCCGGCGATATCGTCACGCGGATCAGCTTCGACGGGCTCAGCCAGGGGCAGGGCGCAAGCAAGAACTTCATCACCAAGCAGGTGGCGAAGTTGCCGATCCGCTTCATCGTCAACATCAAGGCGCCGTTCTTCAGCCTGTTTGGCTCGATGCGCTCCCTATATGATCCTACTTACGTGACGGACCCAAGAGTGCTGGGCCTGTTGAACAGTGATGGAAGCCGTTCAAATGGCCGGCCCGACGCCACGATCAACGTGGCTCCGCCAGCCCAACAGCCCGCTCCCGCTCAATCCGGCGCTATTCAGCCTCCAGTCAGCGAGAAAAAGCCATGATGCCCTCGGAATTGACCGGAAGCCTTCCGGCTGCAACAAGCCCCGCGATGATCGACCGGGAATATACAGAGCAGCAGGTGGGCCCACGGTCCGGCAGGCGCGCCGTTCGCGCCGCAGGTATGGCCGCGATAGCGATGGCGGTTGCATTCGGTCTTGGTGGCTGCATTCAGGTGGCAGCCCCCGACAAGCCGATCGTGATCGAACTCAATATCAACATCCGGCAGGAAGTCGTTTATCGTCTGGCTGCCGATGCGGCCAAGACGGTCGAACAGAACGAGGGCATTTTCTGATGACGAGGATCCGGACAATCGGCGCCCCGGTCGCCACTGCAGTCGCCACGTTTCTCCTGATTGCAGGCGCGTCGAGCGCCTATGCGCAGCGTACCCCCGAATATGCCGCAGCGCGGGCCGCCGGCCAGGTGGGCGAACAGCGCGACGGTTATCTCGGTGTGGTCAGCGGCGGCGCGGATATCTCCGCGATGGTGCGGGACATCAATAACAAGCGTCGCTCGGTCTATACGTCGGCGGCGCAGGGCAAGAGCACGATCGAGGAGTATGCATTTACCACCGGATGCAAGCTGATCCGTGACACCAAGGCCGGTGAAAAGTATCAGGGCCTTGATGGCTCGTGGAAAACCCGCGGTGGCGGAGCGCCGGAACTGGATCCGCGCTGCCCCTGATCCGGGCCCTGATCCGGGCCCTGATCCCGGCTTGCAAAAGGTTGTCCATGAGGCGGTGAAATCGACGGGCGACCGGAAGTGTCAGGCAGGCCCGGCACGATGGATCGCACTGCACTGACGAATCAGGAAAAGGCCGGAGGGCGGGTGCGCTTTTCCGGCCTTTTCCATGTCTGCTCCTGGGGTATCGCTGTTGCGGTATCGGGTTGAGCAGGGGCGGTTATACTTCATCTGCGCGCGTTCCTTGCACCCCGTCCTGTCAACAAGGCGCCCCACGGCGGCGCTGCCCCGGTTGACTCGGGATAAGCCCCACCCTAAGGGGCCGGTGCTCTTGGCGGGCAGCCGTCGTTTGTGTGTAGCGTTCCTGTCATTGTGAGGAGAACGTGACATGACCGACGAACCGTCCGCACGAGACCCTGTTGGCGAGGATGCGCGCATCGATTCGCTCGACGAAAGGCTGAAAGCCCTTCGCGAGCGGGAAGAGGAACGCAACCGACCGAAGGCCGGCGCGGAAACCGATGCAAGCTATCGCATGGGAAACCGCGTACTTTCGGAATTGCTGGGAGGGATCGCGGGCGGTCTGTTCCTGGGGTGGCTTATCGGCCATTTCAGCGGATATATGGCCTTGAGTCTGATGGTGATGCTGTTCGTAGGGATCGGCATTGCTTTCAGGAACATAATACGGATTTCGAACCAGCGCTCCGACTGACCCGAGATGGGAAGAGGGGCGCTGTCGTTCAATAGGCGACAGGGGTAATCGCGTGGCAGCCGAAGCGAAGCTCGATCCGATGCACCAGTTCCAGCTTGAAAAGCTGGCGGGCGCGGACTGGAACATTGCCGGTTACAATATCGCCTTCACCAACAGTGCGCTGTGGATGGCCATCGCCACCCTCGCGCTGATCGTGTTCGTTGCGGGCGGCATGAAGCGTCAGCTTGTGCCCGGACGCTGGCAGATGGCGGTGGAGACCTTCACCGGTTTCATCGACGGGATGCTGGCCGCGAACGTTGGCAAGAACGGCAAGAAGTACGTTCCGTACATCTTCTCGCTGTTCATGTTCATCCTTTTTGCGAACTTCCTGGGCCTGATGCCGCTTGGCGTGGTGGGCGTTCACGCCTTTACCTTCACCAGCCACTTCTCGGCCACCGGCGTTCTCGCAGTGCTGTCGTTCTCGATCGTGCTGATCGTCGGCTTCGCCAAGCACAAGCTGCACTTCTTCTCGCTCTTCGTGCCGCATGGTACGCCGGTGCCGATGATCCCGATCATCTTCGTGGTCGAACTGATCTCGTTCCTCGTGCGTCCCTTCAGCCTTGGCCTGCGTCTCTTCGTTGCGATGATGGCCGGCCACGTCCTGCTTGAAGTGCTTTCGAGCTTCGTGATCTCGGGCGGCAACGCCGGGCCTGCGCTGTTCGTGATCGCCGGTCTGCCCAGCTTCCTGCTGATGGTCGGCATCTGCGCGCTGGAACTGCTGGTTGCCGGTATCCAGGCATACGTCTTCGCTCTTCTCACCTGCGTCTATCTCAACGACGCCGAGAACCTTCACTGATCTTTTTTCGCCACATTTGCGGGCACACCAAAGGGAGTTTTTGATATGGACGCAGAAGCTGCAAAGCTGCTCGGAGCCGGTTTCGCTGCAATCGGCGCTGGCCTTGCCTCGATCGGCGTGGGCAACGTTTTCGCCAAGTTCCTTGAAGGCGCACTGCGCAATCCGGGCGCCGCTGACGCCCAGCAGGGCCGCCTGTTCATCGGCTTCGCCGGTGCCGAGCTTCTGGGCCTGCTCTCGTTCGTCATTGCCGCGCTGCTGATCTTCGCCTGATCGCACGCGTTTGACCGGATCGCTTCCGGCCGCCCGAACCCTTTGGTAAGGCGGCCGGGGCTTTTCCGGCTTCAAGATTTTTTCCGGCTACCTTCGAGACAGGGCTGAACCCATGCCTCAGATCGCTCAGCTAGGCGAGTTCTACTCCAGCCAGATCTTCTGGCTGTTGATCTTCTTCGGGATCACTTTCTTCGTCGTCGGACGGGGCATGGTGCCGAAGGTGATGGACACCGTCGCCAGCCGTGACAACCAGATCGCCGCCGACCTCAAGGCAGCCGAAGCCGCACGTGCCCAGGCCGATGCCGAGGAGGCTTCCTGGCGCACCCGCGAGAACGCCAACCGCGCCGAAGCGCAGGGCACCATCGCTGAAGCGCGTGCCAAGGCCGCAGCCGCAGCCGAACAGCGCCTTGCGACTGCACAAGCTTCCATCGACGCCACTCTGGCAGGTGCGGAAACCCGCATCGCAGACGCGCGCCGTGCCGCTGCCGACGATATCGAAGGCGTCGCTGCCGAAGCGACCCGTGACATCGTCAACCGCATCGCCGGCCTTTCGCTCGACGATGCCGCCGTGCGCGGCGCCGTGAAGGAGAACCTGGTCCATGGCTGACGCAAACGCCGCCGTCGAGCACGGTCTCGACCACGAAGCCGCCGAAGTGACGGGTGCGGAAGCGACTCACGCTTCGACCGAGCATCACGCCGAACCGCTGTTCCTCGGCTTCGCGCCGCCGGTTGCGGTTGTCAGCGCTTCGATGATCGTCCTGCTCGCGATCCTTGCGTGGAAGGGCGTGCCCAAGATGATCGGCAATGGCCTTGATGCCAAGATTGCAGAGATCAAGGCGCAGCTCGCCGAAGCCAAGTCGCTGCGCGCCGAGGCCGAAGCGCTTCGCAAGGAGTACGCGGACAAGATCGCGAACGCCGAGAAGGATGCGGCCGCGATGCTCGACCACGCTCGCCATGAAGCCGAGGCGATTGTCGCCAAGGCCGAGGCGGACACGACCGAGACCATCGCTCGCCGTGAAAAGATGGCGCAGGACAAGATCGCGGCCGCTGAACTGGCTGCGGTGACCGATCTGCGCAATCAGGCTGCCGCTGCCGCTGCAGCTGCCGCAAAGAGCCTGATCGCTGCGAACCATTCCGCCACTGCCGACAAGGCACTGGTGGACCAGGCGATCGCCGGGATCTGATCCGCTTTTGCCCTTGCGGGTAAGCGAAAAAGAGCCTCCGTCTTCGGGACGGGGGCTTTTTTGTTGCCTGCGTGGCAGGTTGACACGGTTTACACGGTCCAGAGGGAAAGGGTGTCACCTTGCGGGTGAAATGTGTCACCTTAGGGCTGCAAGGTGACACATTCGGCGGGCGACGTGTCACCTTGCGCGAGGCAGGTGTCACCTTGCAGTGTAACCTTGGGGTGGCGGATCGTGCCAAGGGGAGCATTGTTGCAACGTAATGGATGCGACAGCGTGTAGGAAAGCGGGCGGTCGGCAAACGTCCGGTTGTGGTCGTTCCCGACAGGCGCACCTTGCTGCCCCTGAGTGTTGTAAAACGTGTCGGGAGGAAATCTTATGAATACCGCGATACGGCTGCTAGTTTTTGTTCCCACAGCGGCCATTTGCGCGCTCCTCGCATTTCTCAGCTTCGGGTTCGCAGGACTAAATGTCGCGTCGCGGACGTTGGCCATTGTGCTTGCCATCACGCCAGTCGGACTTATCGCTTGGACGATAGCGGACCATCGCAAGAGAACCCGGCGCGACCGCCATCACTCAAATCCGCCGTCATCCTGAACTTGTTTCAGGGTCCATCAAGCCGATAGCCCAGTTCCAATTGTTCGCGAACCGACGGCGCGGTTTGCGGCACAGCGCTCCGGCACCAACTGCCGGATGGACCCTGAAACAAGTTCAGGGTGACGATGGGCTGACACAGAACGTACGCCGTTCACCCGTGTCAGACCTTCCAACACCGCTCAGGCTGAGCTTGTCGAAGCCGCTGAGGCTGGGCGCTGTGGCTCCGGACGCTTCACACGGGAGCATGGGGCAGTGACACCGACCGGCGCAAACCGGCTTATGCAGCCCGGCAAGCGTCGCCGTTGGCGCATGGCGCAGCTTTGGCCACGGCCTCAATCGTGCGGCGGGTTTTCGACCAGTTCGTCCTTGCCGCTTTCGCCCATGCCGTGGCGCAGCACCATCGGCAGCTGCGAGAACGTGAACAGGAACGAGAGCACCGTGAAGCCCCAGAGCTTGGCCTGCAGCCAGGTGTCGAAGCTGACGGTGTAGACCAGCACGGTGTTCAGCACCGCCAGCGCCAGGAAGAACCACGCCCAGTTGCGCGACAGCTTCATCCAGCCGTCTTCGTCCAGCCCTTCGAAGGCGGCTTGCAGCAGGTACTTGAGCATGGCCTTGCCGCGCCACAGTCCGATGAACAGCACGGCGGAGAACATCAGGTAGACGGCGGTGGGCTTGAGCTGGATGAAGATGGCGTTGCGGAATATCACCGTCAGCGCGCCGAAGCCCAGGATCAGCACGGTGGTCAGCCACAGCATCGGCGAAACGTGGCCGAGCCGCCACTTGGAGACGATCAGCGCCGCCACGGTGGCGACCATGAAGGCCACGGTGCCCTTGATCACGGCGGTGACGGTGGCGATCGGGTTGGCATCGCCATCGGGCGCCCAGTGGCGATAGGCAAGGAAGAACACCAGCAGCGGGCCGAAATCGACCAGCAGGTTCAGCCAGGAGCTTTTGGGCTTGGATTTTTGCGCGCCGCTCATCACGCGATCCCCGCGATGACCCGCGCGAGCAGGTCGGGGTTGAAGGGGCGCAGGTCGTCGATCTTTTCGCCGACGCCGATGGCGTGGATGGGCAGGCCGTACTGTTCGGCCGCCGCGACGAGGACGCCGCCGCGCGCGGTGCCGTCCAGCTTGGTCATGATCAGGCCCGATACGCCCGCCACTTCCTTGAAGATTTCGATCTGCGATAGCGCGTTCTGGCCGTTGGTGGCATCCAGAACCAGCACCACGTCATGCGGCGCCGCCGGGTTCAGGCGGCCGAGGACGCGGCGGATCTTGGCCAGTTCGTCCATCAGTTCGCGCTTGTTCTGCAGGCGCCCGGCGGTATCGACGATCAGCGCATCGATGCCCTGTTCGGTGGCCGCCTTTACCGCATCGAACACGATGGAGGCGGGGTCGCCGCCTTCAGGGCCCTTGATGATCGGGATCGACAGGCGATCGGCCCAGACGCCGAGCTGGCCGATTGCGGCGGCGCGGAAGGTATCGCCCGCCGCCAGCATCACCGAATAGTCCTGTTCCTGGAAAAGATGCGCCAGCTTTGCGATCGTGGTGGTCTTGCCCGACCCGTTGACGCCGATGACCAGGATCACCTGCGGGCGCGGGAAGGCCACGATGTCCAGAGGCTTGGCGACCGGGCGCAGGATTTCCGCGATTTCGCGGGCGGCCACTTCCATGATGGCGCGTTCGTCGGCGTCGCGTTCGAAGCGCTCTTCTGCCAGCCGGTCGCGGATGCGGGCGGCGGCGCGGGGGCCGAGGTCCGACATGATCAGTGCATCTTCCAGCGCGTCAAGCTGGGCCGTGGTCAGGCGCGATCCGCCACCCAGCCCGGCAAGATTGCCCGCAAGGCGTTCCGAGGTCTTGCGAAAGCCGCCGAAGAGGCGGTCGGACCAGTCGCCCGTGCTCTGGTCGGGGGTATTCATGCTTCCAGCATTCCTTCGACTATTCTTGTCGGGATCACCTCCACCAGCGCGCCGGGTGGCGTGCCGGGGGGCACCCGGACGGGCGCGAAGTCGGCCGCGTGGCCGGTCCCGCCCTTTTCGGCGAGCACCCATAGCGGCTTGTCCAGATGTGCGGCAAGCCACGATGCGCGGGTTTCAGCCACCTTTGCGCGCAATTGCGCCGCGCGGGCGCGGATCGTCGCGTGTTCCACCTGCGGCATGCGCGCGGCAGGCGTGCCGGGGCGCGGCGAATAGGGGAAGATGTGGCCGTGAACGACGCCAAGCTCCGCGATGATGGAGAGGTTGGCCGCGTGCGCGTCCTCATCCTCGGTCGGGAAACCGGCGATGAGATCGGCACCGATGGCGATCTCGGGGCGGCGGGCGCGCAGGGCTGCGACAAGGCCCAGCGCATCGGCGCGCGAATGGCGGCGCTTCATGCGCTTGAGGATCAGGTCGTGGCCGTGCTGCAGCGAGAGGTGGACATGCGGCATGACCCGCGCCTGGGATGCGATGAGGTCGAACAGCAGGTCGTCCACCTCGGCCCCGTCGATCGAAGAGAGGCGCAGGCGCGGCAGGGCGGGGAAGCGGGCCAGGATCGCCTCTGCCAGCGTGCCGAGGCGCGGCGCGCCGGGAAGATCACCGCCCCATGAAGTAAGGTCGACGCCGGTCAGGATCACTTCGCCCACGCCCGCGTCGAGGTGGCGGGCGACGTCCTCCAGCACTTGCGCCACGGTGCGTGAGCGGCTTGGGCCCCGGCCTTGCGGGATGACGCAGAAGGTGCAGGCATGGTCGCAGCCGTTCTGCACCTGCACGAAGGCGCGGGTGTGCGTGCGCGTTTCGGGCACGGGGGCAGAGGGCGGCACGTTCCACGCGCGCGGGTCGAGCTTGGCGGTGTTGGCGATCAGGCCGTCGACCTCGGGCATGGCGGCAAGGGCTGCACGCTCAACCTCGGCGGCGCAGCCGGTGACGAGCAGGCGTGCTTCGGGGCGGGCCTTGCGGGCACGGCGGATCGCCTGCCGGGTCTGTCGCACGGCTTCGGCCGTGACCGCGCAGGAGTTGATGACCACAAGGTTTTCGGCCTCGCCCAGCAGGCCGCGCAGGGTTTCGCTCTCGGCCAGGTTCAGGCGGCAGCCGAGCGAATGGACTTCGAGCGTCAAACGGGAATCCTGAGGTGCGCCCCGAAGTCTGTCGCATCGAACGAGCCGCGGAACGCCTCGGTCGCGGGGCCGGTCATGATGATCTCACCATCCTCGCGCCATTCGATGACGAGCGGGCCGCCGGGCAGCGTCACGGTGACGCGGCGGTCGACAAGGCCGCGCTTCATTGCGCCGATTGCGGTGGCGCAGGCGCCGGTGCCGCAGGCGCGGGTCAGGCCGGCGCCACGCTCCCACACGCGAAGGGTAATGGCATCGCGCGCGGTTATGGCGGCGACGTTGACGTTGATGCGTTCTGGAAACAGGGGATCAGTCTCGATCATCGGGCCGATGCGGGCCATGTCGATCGCGTAGGGATCGGCGACGAAGAAGATCACGTGCGGATTGCCGACGTTGACCGCGATGGGGTTGGTCAGTTCTTCCCACGCGACGGGCATGGCGTGGGTGTCCATGGCGTAGGCAAGGGGAATCGCGTCCCAGTCGAAGCGGGGCTTGCCCATCTGGACGCTGATCCCCGCGTCGGTCGGCGTGGAGGCGACGAGGCCGCCCAGCGTCTCGATCCGGGCGGGCTTGCCGTGCAGCAGGCCGACCGCGCGGGTGGCATTGCCGCATGCCTCCACTTCGCTGCCGTCGGCGTTGAAGATGCGCATGCGAAAGTCGGCATCGATCGAGGGTTCAAGCACGATGAGCTGATCGCAGCCGATGCCGGTGTGGCGATCCGCCAGCGCAGCGGCGAAGGCGGCATCCACCGGGGGCAGGGGGCGCGAGCGGGCGTCAAGCACGATGAAGTCGTTGCCCAGGCCATGCATCTTGGTGAAGTCGATCCGCATGGCGCGCGATTTAGGTGCTGCGGGGGGGAAGGTCCAGTACCATCGTCGGGCTCAGGCGCGCTTTGCCTGCTGTGTATCCGGTGCCTGGGGCGTCTGCGGCACTGGCATATCGGCCGGGCCTTCTTCCGACAGCCATTCGCCAAGTTCGGCCGCGCGGCGGGGGCGACCGTAGAGATAGCCCTGGCCGGTGATGCTGCCGTACTGGCGCAGACGGTCGAGGACGTCCTGCGTATCGATGCCCTCGGCGGTGACCGGCATGTGCAGTCCTTCGCCCAGCGTGGCAACCGCCTTGACGATAGCGGCGCTGTCCTCGTCGTCCAGCATGCTGGAAACGAAGCTGCGGTCGATCTTGATCCGGTCGAACGGCAACTGCTTGAGCTGGCCGATCGAGCTGTAGCCGGTGCCGAAATCGTCAAGGCTGATGCGCACGCCCTGATTCTTGAGGCTGGTCACAAGGGTGCGGACCTGGCCGAGATTCTGATGCAGGCAGCTTTCGGTGATCTCGATCTCCAGCCGCTGCGGGGGGAAGTTGGCTTCCACCAGCATGCGCAGCAGCTTTTGCGCGAACCACGGGTCGCGCAGCTGGATGGGAGAGATGTTCACTGCCAGCGTCAGCCGGGAATCCCACAGGCGGGCGTCTTCCAGCGCCTGCGCGATGACGCTGCGCGAAAGTTCGGCAATGGCGCCGATCTCTTCGGCCACGGGGATGAAGATGTCGGGCGCGACGATGCCGAACTGCGGCGAATCCCAGCGCGCCAGCATTTCGAAGCCGGTCAGTTCGCCCGTCTGGAGATCGACCTGCTGTTCGTAGAAGGGCACGAATTCGCCGCGCGGGATGCCGGCGCGGATGCCTGCTTCCAGATCGGCGCGAAAGCGCATTTCATGGGCCATCTGCGGTTCGTACCAGGAGAACTGGTTCCGGCCCTGCCGCTTGGCGTGGTACATCGCCACGTCCGCCATTTCGAGCAGCGCCTGCGCAGAGGTTGTGCGCGATTCGGCGCGGGCAAGTCCGATCGAGGCGGTGACTTCGATAGTCGTCGAACTGCTTCGCGAACCTTCCGCGATCGCCTGCACCAGCGCGGCCGCAGTACGGTCGACCCCCTCGCTCTGGAGGCGGTCGAAAGCCATCGCCACGGCGAATTCGTCTCCGCCGATGCGGCCGACCACGGTATTCTGGGGAAGCGCGGCAGTGATGCGGCGCGCGCATTCCACCAGCAGGCGATCGCCGGTGGCGTGGCCGTTGTAGTCGTTGACCTGCTTGAAGTTGTCGAGATCGACCATCAGCACCGCAACCGCCTTGCCGTCCGTAACGGCGCGGTCAATCAGCGCTTCGACGCTGTGGTTGAAGCTGCGGCGATTGTGAAAGCCGGTGAGCGAATCGGTTTCGGCAAGGTGGCGGGCTTCACGCTCGGCGGCGCGGCCTTCGATGATCTCTTCGCACAGTTCGCGGTAGCGGCTCCAGCCGAAGATGATGATGGCGATGTTCAGCAGGAAGGCGTTGAGCAGGAAATTGTCCGGCCCCGGACCCTCTCCGGCAAGCGAGCGCACAACCGCAGGCCCGATTGCACTGCCGGTGGCGACGAACAGGATGATAGCCGCAGTAACGATGCCCAGAGCGACGATGTCGATCTGGGGGTCATCCGCGTCACGCCGGGAGGATTGAGGACTGCTTGCGTACACGAATGCCCCCTCCACGGGCGTGATTGATAAGCATCTCCAGCTAGGCAGTTGTTCTGAAATATCGGTTAACGCAAAAGTCCCGACCCACGAGAGCGGGCCGGGACTTTGAAGCATTACAGTAATTTAATAGCCGCTTACATCTTCAGGCCGATCTCGCGCAGGCGTTCCTGCAGATAGTCGTCAGCGGTGATGGAAACCGGGTAGCGGTCCGGGTTCTGGGCGCTCACGCATTCCGGCAGCGTCACGAAGGGGAAGTCGCTGCGCAAGTGCAGGAAGAACGGCATGGAGTAGCGGCTGTGGCCGGCCCGCTCGCCTTCGGGATTGCGCACGCGATGCGTGGTCGAAGGCAGCACGTGGTTGGTCAGGCGCTGCAGCATGTCGCCGATGTTGACGACGATGGCGCCCTCCGGAGGGGCGACCGAAAGCCAGCGGCCATCCTTCGACAGCAGTTCAAGGCCCGCTTCCTGCGCGCCGAGCAGCAGCGTGATGAGGTTGATGTCCTCATGCGCGCCGGCACGGATGGCGCCGCCCGCGCCTTCGCCGACGGGGGGGTAGTGAAGCAGGCGCATCACCGAATTGCCATCCTCGATCGCCGGATCGAACCAGTTTGCATCAAGGCCGAGATGGACGGCGATCGCCGAAAGAACCTTGGCGCCCGCTTCGTCGAACTGGGCATAGAGTTCGCGGAACGTTTCCTCGAAGCCTTCGACTTCGGTCGGCCAGATGTTGGGCGGCATCGATGCGGCAAGCGGGGAATCGGCGGGTACATCGCGGCCGACGTGCCAGAATTCCTTGAGATCCTTTTCGGTCGCGCCCTTGGCAACTTCGGTGCGGAACGGGGTGTAGCCGCGCGCGCCGCCTTGCCCTGCGATGAAGTACTTCTGCTTCGTTTCGACGGGGAGGGCGAAGAATTCCTCGGTCTTGGCCCAGGCCTGGTCGATCAGCGCCTGGTCGATGCCGTGGTCGCGGATCATGGCGAAGCCGAAAGTGCGAAAGCTCTCGCCTATACGCGCAGGCAGGTCGGCGCGGTCGGCCACGAGGCTGAGGACGGGGATTTGTGCGAGGTCCATGGTAGTGCAATCCGTAACGAGTCGGTATGCCGCCCCTTTAATCGCCCCGGCGGCAACAGTCTAATCGGGCCGGAAATTCACACTACAGTTCGCGATGGAAGGTGCGTGCATGGCATACTGGCTGATGAAATCCGAACCGGATGCTTACGGCTGGAACGATCTCGTCAAGGAAGGCGAAGGCACCTGGGACGGTGTGCGCAATCATCGCGCCGCCAACAACCTGCGCGCGATGGCGGTGGGGGACGAATTCTTCTTCTACCACTCCAACATCGGCAAGGAGATCGTCGGCATCGCTACGGTGAGCGAGGCGGGGCTTGCTGATCCGAGCGACCCCGAGGGCAAATGGGCGGCGGTAAAGGTGAAGCCCGTGCGCAAGCTCAGGCGGCCGGTGACGCTGGCGCAGGTGAAGGCTGATCCGGCGCTGGCGCAGATGGAACTGGTCAGGTTCTCGCGTCTGTCCGTGGCGGCGGTGACGGCTGAGGAATGGGCCCATGTTCTGGGCATGGCCGGGGAATGACGTTCAGCGCCTGAACATCGTCCTTGCACCGGCGCGCCTGCGTCCTGCCTTCGGGAAAGCACATTTCGGCGCAGATGCGCGAAACTTCCCAGCCGGCTGGCGGGTTCTCTTCATGTAACGGCGGCGGGATGTTTCGCTGCCGATAAAAGGAGATACGCCGTGGGTGAACTCAAGGACACCGTGAAGGGTCTTGGCAACGAGATTGCCGGCAACGTCAAGCAGGCCGCAGGCAAGGCGCGCAACGATCCGGCCCAGCAGGCAGAAGGCAAGGCGCAGGAAAAGAAGGGCGAAGTCCAGCAGGGCATCGGCAAGGTCAAGGGCGCATTGGGCGACCGGGTCTGACCTGACTTTCCCAAACCAACTGGTTGGAAAAGGGTCGCCATATGGCGGCCCTTTTTCGTTGACGTTCCAAGGCTTGCCGTAACGAATCGTCCCGTTTCGGGAAGGGCCGTTCAGGCGCTTTGCGCGATAGTAAACAAATCGTTAATGCCTGCCTCATGCGAAGCATTACACGTCGCGCACTCGTCCTTACGCACGAATCCGCCGGGCACTGGTTCCGTCGGTCGCTGCCGCCCCATGTCTTCGTCGAAACGGCTGACACAGCGGACGAGGATGCCGAAGCCGCGCGCCGGTGGCGGCTCAACGGCGGCGACTGGCGCGGTTTCCTGTCAGCCTATTGCGCAGGCTTCATGGCGATAACGCTGTTCATCGCCTGAACTGGATCGTCTGACCAAGCAGTTTTCAGCCTGCGGTCGGGGCCTTCTCGGCGCGGAACAGCATATATCCGAGCCAAGCCGAAGCCACGCAGCACAGCGACACGACCAGCAACTGCTGCGCCACCGCCACGCCGATCAGCGTCATGACTCCGGTCGCCAGTGATCCGACGACCATCGCGCCCGAATTGACGATGTTGTTGGCCGCGATCGTGCGCGCGGTCTGCGACTTGTCCACGAACGTGGTGAGGAAGGCGTAAAGCGGCACCACGAACATGCCGCCGCAAACGGCGATGCCCAGCAGCGTCAGCATCAGCGGGATTGCCAGCGGCTGCACCACGAAAGTGCCCACGTCCATCAGGCGCTCGGCCCCGGTATGCGGGGGCCAGATGCGGCAGACCTGCTGGAAGGCCACAAGGAACGCGCCCATGCCCAGCACCGAAACGGGCGACCAGCGCGCCGAGACGGTGCCCTTGAGCAGCGCGTTGATCGCCATCGAGCCGATGGCCACGCCGACCGAGAAGATCACCAGGAACAGGCTGGCCACTTCCTTGCTGGCCATCAGCATGTTCTTGGCCAGCGGCGGAAACTGAACGAAAAGCACGGTGCCGATCGCCCAGAAGAAGCTGATCGCGCAGATCGCAAGGAACACGCGGCGATCCTGCATGGTGGTGCGGACAAGGCGCACCGATGCGCGCACGACATGGTAGTCCAGCGGCTCGATCTTGCCGAGCGGCGGGGCGGGGGGCACCTGCCGTCCCGCGAACCAGCCGATGCAGGCCACCACGATCACACCGATCGCGGCAGCGTCCACGCTGATCCAGCCCGCCACGATCGTACCGGCCAGGACCGCGATATAAGTGCCCGCCTCGACCAGCCCGGTGCCGGACAGGACTTCGCCATCGTTCAGGTGCTGCGGCAGGATCGCGTACTTGATCGGCCCGAAGAAGGTCGAATGCACGCCCATCGCGAACAGCGCCAGCAGCATCAGCGGGATCGCCACCGCGTCAAGCGCCTGTCCCTGCCATGCCAGCGCAAGGCCCGCGCCGCCGACCAGCATGATCGCGATCTCGCAGGCCTTGATGATGCGGATCAGCTTCGCCTTGTCCCGCATGTCCGCCAGCTGCCCGGCCAGCGCCGACAGCAGGAAGAAGGGGATGATGAAGATCGCCGATGCCAGCGCGCTGAACCGCGCCTCCTGCGCTTCGGAGTGGTACACCTCGTATACGACGAAGAGCACCATCGCGTTCTTGAACAGGTTGTCGTTGAACGCGCCCAGAAGCTGGGTGACGAAGAGGGGGAGGAAACGTCGCGCCCGGATGAGTTGGGTCGTCGTGGTCATGATTTGAGTTATGCCGCCGGGCTTGCTCTCTGTTGCGCGGGACACTTAATGGCATGAGGCGGGGGCACAAGCCCTCTTGACCACTTTATTCCCGTAGCGATTGCGGGCTATGGCGTTGCCATCATGCTGACTCTGCCGAACATCCTGACGCTGTCCCGCATCGTGACCCTGCCCCTGCTGGGCTTCCTCCTATGGTGGCCCCGCTGGGAATTCGGGTACGGTCTTGCCTTCGGGCTCTACTGCCTGATGGGGATTACCGACTATTTCGACGGTTATCTTGCCCGCTCCAGCGGCACCGTGTCGAAGCTGGGCGTGTTCCTCGATCCCATCGCCGACAAGATCATGGTGGCGACGGTGATTCTGGTGCTGACGGCACAGGGCATCCTGCGCGGCCCCTACGTGGGCGACATGCACGTGATCGCGGGCCTTATCATCCTGGTGCGCGAGATCGCCGTTTCGGGCCTGCGCGAATTTCTGGGCGGTTTGCAGGTTTCGGTGCCGGTCAGCCGCCTTGCCAAATGGAAGACGACATTCCAGCTGATTTCGCTAGGCGCGCTGATTCTGGGCGTGGCGATGCCGTGGTGGAACGTCGATGTCGGCGGGCTGGCTATCAACCTGCCGCATACGGTGGGGCTGACGACGCTATGGGCCGCGGCTGTACTGACGCTGGTGACGGGCTGGGACTACCTGCGCGTCGGCCTCAAGCATATGGATTGACGCACTCGCGTTTGCGTTTGCGTCTGGGGCAACCGGCCTTGCGCTTCGCGCGCTTGGACAGCTACCGGGCGATCGCCATCTGGCACTGGCGGCGGGGGCCTGCAACACGAAGGATCTGACCATTACTGTCGCGCTTCCAGCCGAGGGCGAGCCCGTGCGCGGGCCAAGCCGCTCCGTCGTCTTCGCGCTGGCTATCGCGGCCGGGCTGACGGTGGCCAACATCTATTACAATCAGCCCATGATCGGGCTGATGGAGCGCGATCTTGCAGGCGCTGCAGCCACTTACGTGCCCACCGCGACTCAGCTTGGCTATGCCGTGGGCCTTGTTGCGCTGGTGCCGCTGGGCGACCTGCTGGAGCGCCGCCGCCTGATCGTGCTGCAATGCCTGGCGCTGGCGGGCGCATTGGCGCTTGTGGCCATCGCGCCGAGCGCGGGGCTGGTGCTGGCGGCATCGCTTCTGGTCGGCCTGCTGGCCTCCGTGGCGCAGCAGATCGTTCCCTTCGCGGCCAACCTTGCGCCTGACGAGAAGCGCGGGTCCATCGTCGGCACGGTGATGGCGGGCTTGCTCTGCGGCATCCTTCTGAGCCGGACGCTGGCAGGCTTTGTCGCCGGCGCCATGGGCTGGCGCGAGATGTTCTGGCTGGCGGTGCCGCTGGCGCTGCTGACGGCGGCGCTCATGGCGATCCAGCTTCCGAAAAGCCGCCCGCAGGCGACCGACCTGAACTATGGCGGCCTGCTGCGATCGTTGTGGAGCCTGTGGCGCGAATTTCCCGCGCTGCGTCTGGCCGCCTATACCCAGTGCTGCCTGTTCGGCGTCTTCAGCGTGTTCTGGACCGTGCTGGCGCTGCGCCTGCAGGAGCATTTCGGCCTTGGCCCGGAAGCGGCCGGGCTGTTCGGGATCGTCGGCGCGGCAGGTGTGCTTGCGGCGCCGGTGGCCGGGCGTTTCGCTGACCGGCGCGGGCCGCATCCCGCCATCGTCGCGGGAACGGTGATGACGCTGGCCGCGTGGCTGATCTTTGCCTTCTGGCAGTCCATCGCCGGGCTCATCGTCGGGGTGCTGGTGCTCGACGTGGCGGTGCAGCTGAGCCAGATCTCCAACCAGAGCATCATCTACGCCCTGCGGCCTGAGGCGCGTTCACGCATCAACACCGTTTACATGGCAATGATGTTCCTGGCCGGAGCCGCCAGTTCGGGCGCAGCTACGGCCGCCTGGCACCAATGGGGCTGGAGCGGGGTTTCGGCGCTGGGCATCGGCATATCGGTGCTTGGCGTAGCGCTGCAGGGGCTGCGGCGGCGGTAGAAGCCGCCGCGATCGCGTCACCCCGCCCGCAATTCGTCCGCCAGCATCCGGAATTCGTCCGCACGAGGGGAATTCTTGCGCCACACCAGCGCGATTTCGCGATTCGCGTTGGGGGATATCAGTGGGCGGGCCACCACGTTGGTGCCGTTGAGGATGCCCGCATCCAGCGCCATTTCGGGAAGCATGGTCAGGCCAAGTCCGTTGTCCACCATCTGCACCAGCGTATGCAGCGATGTGCCGATCATGGTCGCGCTGGCCCGCAGTTCGGGACGGTTGCAGGCGGCCAGCGCCTGATCCTTGAGGCAGTGCCCGTCTTCCAGCAGCAGCAGGCGGTGTTCGTCGATGACGTCCGGGCTGACTTCGGCGGGCGGATCGCGCGGATCGTCGCTGGGGAAGGCGACGAAGAAGGCGTCCAGTTCGATCGTCTCCTTTTCCACTTCGCCGGTGGCGTAGGGCAGGGCGAGCAGGACGCAGTCGGCGCGGCCGTGGTGCAGCGATTCCATCGCCTGCTGACTCGGTTCTTCACGCAGGAACAGGCGCAGATTGGGCCGTTCGCGGCGCAGGCGCGGCAACATGCGCGGTAGCAGGAACGGCGCGATCGTGGGGATCACGCTCATCCGCACTTCGCCCGATAGCGGTTTGCCGCTGGACTGGACGAGTTCGGACAGCTCCTCCGTTTCGCGCAGGATACGGTGGGCCTTTTCGACCACGGCATTGCCCAGCGGGGTGAAGCGGACGGCGCGCTTGGTGCGCTCCACAAGGACTACGCCAAGCAGCGTCTCAAGATCACGCAGGCCCGCCGACAGTGTCGATTGCGACACGAAGCAGGCATCGGCGGCGCGGCCGAAATGGCCGTGCTCGTGCAGGGAGACGAGATACTGGAGCTGCTTGAGCGTCGGTTGGTAGACGGTCATGCCCCGGCTATTGCACGGCAGGCACGCTTCGCCAAGTGTGCGCTCGTGCACTTGGGCCATGATGTGCCGGATATGGTGGGCAAAGAAGTGCGCGGGGGAGGGGCGGGTCGAACCAGCCGCCCCCCGCTGGATCAGTCCTCGCCAGTCTGGGCTGCGGCTTCGACTGCGGCGTCTTCCACGCGCGTCATCTTGAGCTTGCCGTTCTCCACCGCGAAGGCCAGCTTGCCTTCGACCAGATCGAGCGCGTCGCGGCCGAACACGTCGTAGCGCCAGCCCTGCAGCAGCGACAGGTTCTTGCGAACACCGGCAGCCAGCAGTTCCAGCTCGTCGCTGCGGGCAAGCAGGCGTGCAGCAGCGTCGATTTCGCGCGCGCGAATCTTTAGGAGCAGCTTGAGCAGGTCCGCCACCAGCGCGCCTTCCTTGCCAAGCGGGGCGCCGCGCGGGGCGCGGGGCGGCATCTCGTCGTCGGTCAGCGGTTCGGCCTTGGCGATGGCGTTCATCAGGCGGCGGCCGATTTCGTTGTCCTTCCAGCCCTGCGAAAGACCGCGCACCTTGGCCAGATCGGCCTGCTGCTTGGGCGGATGGCTGGCGATGTCGGCCAGCGTTTCGTCACGTGCGATGCGGCCGCGCGGGATATTCTTGCCCTGCGCTTCCAGTTCGCGCCATTCCGCGATCGCGCGCAGGCGGCCAAGCACTTGCGGGTTGCGGCCGGGGGCCTTGATCCGGTGCCAGGCTTCCTTGGGATCGTTCCGGTAGTTCTCCGGATCGGCCAGCTTTTCCATCTCCTGGTCCAGCCACGCGCCGCGGCCGGTCTTGATCAGGCGCTTGAGGATCTTGGGGAAGATCTTGGACAAGTGCGTCACGTCGCCGATCGCATATTCGATCTGGCGATCGGTCAGCGGACGGCGCGACCAGTCGGTGAAGCGGGCGCCCTTGTCGATCGTCAGGCCCTGCCACGATTCGACGAGGTTGGAATAGCCGATCTGCTCCGACTGGCTGATTGCCATCATCGCGATCTGCGTATCGAAGATCGGATGCGGGGTGCGGCCGGTGAAGTTGAAGATGATCTCCACATCCTGGCCGCCCGCATGGAAGACCTTGAGCACGTCTTCGTTGTTGGTGAGCAGGTCGAGCAGCGGGGTCATGTCGAGCCCGTCCGCCAGCGGATCGATCGCGGCGGCTTCCTCCGTATTGGCGATCTGCACAAGGCACAGTTCGGGCCAATAGGTGTTCTCGCGCATGAACTCGGTGTCGACGCTTACGAAATCGGACTTCGCAAGGCGCTCGCACAGGGCGGCAAGATCTTCGGTCTTCGTGATCAGAGGATGAATTTTCATTGAACGAGGGCGTTACGCCTAACAGCGCGGGGGATCAACGCCCCGTGTTACCGTTTTGTCGCAGTTTATTTCCGACCGAGGAGGCGCTGCCACAGGCTGGGCTTCTTTACGTGCGCCAGTTCGGCGATGCTCTGGGCGGTCACGAAGCGGCGGCGCAACTGCGATCCTGTGGTGTGGCCATAGGGCAGGGGCAGGTACAGACCCTCGGGTTCGTATCCCGGATCGGCTTCCGGCTGGGTAAGGTCGCGCAAATCCTGAAGTGCCGAAGGTTCGCGCGCTGCGTCGTCCGGTATCTGCACCGGCGCATCCGACCACGCGGGATAGAGCGAGGCTTCCTTGTCTTTGCGATCGACGAGTGCCGTGTGCGACGTATCGTCAGCAATCATGTGCGATTCCCGTATGTTCTCTGGTGTCGACCCTCGCGCGGGAAGGTAATGGTGAATTGGTTTATTTGAGGTTACCGGCCATATCGCAGCCCGTGCGCGCCGGTGCCGGCGCATTTTGCGCAAAACCACGGCTGGAAATCGCGGCGTCAGTCGACTAGTGCGGCCGCAATTATCGCATACGCTTACAAAAGAGCCCCAGACATGACCCATCCCTACCGCTCCCATACCTGCGGCGCCCTGAGCGCGGCCGAGGTCGGCCAGACCGTGCGCCTGTCGGGCTGGGTCCATCGCAAGCGCGACCATGGCGGCGTTCTGTTCGTCGATCTGCGCGACCACTACGGCATCACCCAGGTCGTCACGGACAGCGACAGCCCGGCGCTGGCGATCCTCGATTCGCTGCGTGCAGAAAGCGTCGTGACGATCGAAGGCACCGTGAAGGCGCGCTCGGAAGGCACCGTGAACCCGAACCTCTCGACCGGCCAGATCGAGGTCTACGCCCGCGTCGCCACCGTGCTGGGCAAGGCGGAAGAACTGCCGATGCCCGTCGCCGGCGAGCAGGAATACCCTGAGGACATCCGCCTCAAGTACCGTTTCTTGGATCTTCGCCGCGAAACGCTGCACGCCAACATCGTCAAGCGCACGCAGATCATCCGCGACATGCGCCGCCGCATGGAAGACACCGGCTTCACCGAATATTCGACGCCGATCCTGACCGCCTCCAGCCCCGAAGGCGCCCGCGATTTCCTGGTGCCCAGCCGCATCCACGCGGGCAAGTTCTACGCGCTGCCGCAGGCGCCGCAGCAGTACAAGCAGCTGCTGATGGTTGCAGGCTTCGACCGCTACTTCCAGATCGCGCCCTGCTTCCGCGACGAAGACCCGCGTGCGGACCGCCTGCCGGGCGAATTCTACCAGCTCGACCTTGAAATGAGCTTCGTGACCCAGGAAGAAGTCTGGGAAACGATGGAGCCGGTGCTGCGCGCCACGTTCGCCGAATTCGCCGGCGACAAGCCCGTCACCCCGGCGGGTGAGTTCCGCCGCATCCCGCATGCGCAGGCGATGCTGGACTACGGTTCGGACAAGCCTGACCTGCGCAACCCGCTGCTGATCAAGGACGTGACCGAACACTTCGTCGAATCGGGCTTCGGCATCTTTGCGGGCATCGTCGCCAACGGCGGCAAGATCCGTGCGATCCCGGCTCCGGGCGCGGGTGCGGGCAGCCGCAAGTTCTTCGACGACATGAATGTCTGGGCGCGCGGCGAGGGCTATTCGGGCCTTGGCTACATCAACATCAAGGACGGCGTCCCCGGCGGCCCGATCGCCAAGAACCACGGTGAGGAAAAGACCGCCGCGCTGATCGCGGCACTGGGCCTTGGTCCCAACGACGGCGTGTTCTTCGCCGCCGGCAAGGAAGAGCAGGCCGCGAAGCTGGCAGGCCTCGCGCGGACCCGCGTGGGCGAGCAGCTGGACCTGATCGACAAGGACCGCTTCGAGCTGTGCTGGATCGTCGACTTCCCGTTCTACGAGTGGGACGAAGACAACAAGAAGGTCGACTTCGCGCACAACCCGTTCTCGATGCCGCAGGGCGGGATGGACGCGCTGGAGAATCAGGATCCGCTGACGATCAAGGCGTACCAGTACGATCTGGTCTGCAACGGCTTCGAGATCGCATCGGGTTCGATCCGCAACCAGTCGCCCGAACTGATGGTCAAGGCGTTCGAGATGACCGGCCTGACGCAACAGGACGTCGAGGAGCGTTTCGGCGGCCTCTATCGCGCATTCCAGTATGGCGCACCGCCGCACGGCGGCATGGCAGCCGGCGTCGATCGCATCGTGATGCTGCTGTGCGGTGCGCAGAACCTGCGCGAAATCACGCTGTTCCCGATGAACCAGCGCGCCGAGGATCTCCTCATGAACGCGCCGAGCCCGGCCGAGCCCAAGCAGCTGCGCGAACTGCACCTGCGCGTGGTGGAGCCGGTGAAGCAGGCCGCGCCCGCCAAGGCCGCGGAATAATCCATTCCTCCCTGAGCGTGCTTGGGGAGGAAACAGGTTTTCTGCCGTCAACCGTGGATAACGCAAGGCATCCGGGTGCCCGTCGTCGCGCCAAGGCCCTTGCCAGCGCGTCGCCCAGTCTTTAGGGCGACAAGCGTAATTCAAACCCGCCTATTTTCGAAGGGGTCTATACAAATGAGCGATACCGCCGATCGGGTTAAGAAGATCGTCGTCGAGCACCTCGGCGTTGAAGCCGAGAAGGTCACCGAAGACGCCAGCTTCATCGACGATCTGGGCGCCGACTCGCTCGACATCGTCGAGCTGGTCATGGCGTTCGAAGAAGAATTCGGCGTCGAAATCCCGGACGATGCCGCCGAGAAGATCAGCACTGTCTCCGATGCCATCAAGTACATCGAAGAGAACAAGGGCTAATCCCCTCGGTCCTGTATTCCGGTATCCTGCCTGCAAGGGGTGGGGCCGGGATGCAACACCGGATTGAAATCAACAGGCCGGCCCTCTAAGGGGGCTGGCCTGTTGCCGTTTTTGCGCCGTCGGTTGCCGATGGCGAAACACGGCCATTGAAAGAGTTTCGGAGAACCTAATGCGTCGTGTCGTCGTAACCGGACTTGGTCTTGTCACCCCGCTGGGCGCTGACGTTGAGACCACCTGGGCCAACATCCTCGCCAGCAAGTCCGGCGCAGGGCAGATCACCAAGTTCGACACGACCGGCCAGAAGTGCCTGATCGCCTGCGAGGTGAAGCCCGCCGATCACGAATACGGCTTCGATCCGGGCAAGCGCGTCGATCACAAGATCCAGCGCCAGGTCGATCCCTTCATCGTCTTCGGCATCGATGCCGCGGGCCAGGCGCTTGAAGACGCCGGCCTCACCGACATGAGCGAGGAAGACAAGCTCATGGCCGGCTGCTCGATCGGTTCGGGCATCGGCGGCCTGCCGGGCATCGAAAGCGAATCGCTGGTGCTGGCTGACAAGGGGCCGGGCCGCGTCTCGCCGCACTTCGTCCACGGCCGCCTGATCAATCTGATCTCGGGCCAGGTTTCGATCAAGTACGGCCTCAAGGGCCCGAACCATGCCGTCGTCACCGCCTGCTCGACCGGCGCGCACTCGATCGGCGATGCCGCGCGCATGATCCGCGATGGCGATGCCGACATCATGCTGGCGGGCGGCGCCGAATCGACCGTGTGCCCGATCGGTATTGCCGGCTTCGCGCAGGCCCGTGCGCTCAACTGCAGCTACAACGACCGCCCTGAACAGGCGAGCCGGCCCTACGACAAGGACCGTGACGGCTTCGTGATGGGTGAGGGCGCTGGCGTTCTCGTGCTCGAAGAATACGAACACGCGAAGGCGCGCGGCGCGAAGATCTACTGTGAAGTGATCGGCTACGGCCTTTCGGGCGATGCCTACCACGTCACTGCCCCGCATCCGGATGGCGACGGCGCCTACCGCTCGATGCAGATGGCGCTGAAGAAGGCAGGCATGACGCCCGCCGACATCGACTACATCAACGCCCACGGCACTTCGACCATGGCCGACACCATCGAACTGGGCGCCGTGCGCCGCCTGTTCGGCGATGCCATCGGCAATGTCTCGATGAGCTCGACCAAGTCGGCGATCGGCCACCTTCTGGGCGGCGCGGGCGCAGTCGAATCGATCTTCTGCATCCTGGCGATGCGCGACCAGATCGTGCCGCCCACGCTCAACCTCGACACCCCGGACGAGGGTTGCGAAGGTGTTGACCTCGTGCCGCATGTCGCCCGCAAGCGCGAAGTGCGCGCCGTGCTCAACAACAGCTTCGGGTTCGGCGGTACCAACGCCAGCCTGGTGATGCGCAAGATCGACTAAGCCCATGATCTCCCGGCGCGGATGCGGCCTGGCGACAGTCGTCGCCGTACTCTTCGTCGGGAGCCTCTGGGCCTTCTTCGGCGGCTGGTACGGCTCCGGCCCGCTGGACAAGGAAAAGCACTTCGTCGTCCCCACCGGCGCAAGCCTTGGGGACGTGGCGGACAGGCTGGAAAAGCAGGGCGTGATCGCCTCTGCGAACGGCTTCAAGCTGCGCGCCCGCTTCTTTGGCGGCGGCAGCGGGATCAAGGCGGGCGAATTCGCCATTCCCGCCCATGCCAGTCCGTCGCGGGTTCTGGCGATCATCTCCAGCGACGAGATCATCCGCCGCTTCGTGACCGTGCCCGAAGGCATGCCTTCGATCATGGTCTACGATCGCCTGAAGGCGCAGAGCGCGCTTTCGGGGGAAGTCTCGGTGCCGGAAGAAGGTTCGATCCTGCCCGATACCTACAACTTCGAAAACGGCGAACCGCGCGAGGAACTGGTGCGGCGCATGCAGGCCGCGATGAGCCGCACGCTCAAGGAACTGTGGGCCAATCGCGCGAAGGGCCTTGTGGTCAAGACGCCGGAGCAGGCGGTGATCCTTGCCTCGATCGTCGAGAAGGAAACCGGCAAGCCGTCGGAACGGCGGATGGTGGCCGGGCTTTACTCCAACCGTCTGCGCACTGGAATGCTGCTGCAGGCCGACCCCACGATCATTTACCCGATCACCAAGGGCAAGCGCCTGGGCCGGCGCATCCTCCAGTCTGAAATCCAGGCGGTCAACGGCTACAACACCTATACGATGGTGGGGCTGCCCAAGGGGCCGATCACCAATCCCAGCCGCGAATCGATCGCGGCGGTGCTGAACCCGGCAAAGACCGAAGCGCTGTACATGGTGGCAGACGGCACCGGCGGACACGTCTTCGCCAGCACGCTGGCCGAACACAACCGCAACGTCGCCAAGTGGTTCGCGATCCGCCGCGAGCGCGGCGAGCTTTGATCATGGCGGGGCCGGGCAGGGGAGTGGCGGATGCCTGACCACTCCGGCCCTGACCCCTCCGGCCCTGACCGGTCCCCCGCGAACTGGCCTTCTGCGAACTGGCCTTCTGCAAACTGGATCGCGACCGGACCGCGCAAGGCCAACGCCCCGCTTCTCGTCACGGCCGAACTGCCGCCTGACCTCGTTGGCTGGGCCGATTCGCTGCGCCGCGCCCACTACCCGCCCGAACGCAACCGCCTGCGCGCGCACGTCACTCTGTTCCATGCCCTGCCGCCGTCAGTGGAGGGCGAACTGATCGAGGTTCTCGGCGCGCTGGCCCGCGCCGCGCCGCCCAGGGCGCGGATCGACGGGCTGATGAAGCTCGATGCGGGAACCGCGCTTGCCATCGACAGTCCGGACATGGTCGAACTGCACGGCGCGATCGCAGAGCGGATGCACGGCTTGCTCACCGATCAGGATTCCCGTCCGCTCAGGTTGCATGTGACCATTCAGAACAAGGTGACCCGGCAGGCAGCGCAAGCGCTGCAGGCGCAATTGCGGCCGACCCTGCACCCCATTCCGTTCCGCTTTCGGGGCTTTGGCCTCTATGCCTGGGAGGCGGGTTTGTGGCGTCCGATCCGGCTGATATCTTTTCGTGGCTGAAGGTGCTTTTTGGGTGTTGACCGATGGGAACCTTGCCCCTAGAGGACGCCACCTGCCCCGCAGCAACGGGGCGCCACATCGAAGCCGCTGCACGCAGCGGCCATGGTATGGCGGAGTAGCTCAGCTGGTTAGAGCAGCGGAATCATAATCCGCGTGTCGGGGGTTCGAGTCCCTCCTCCGCTACCATTGATTTTACTACGTTTTTCCCGAAAATTTGTTGGACGCTGATTGCTTGGTTGGGCGATTAGTTGGGCAAAATGGTTCTGCCTTCGAGCTTTCGAATGGCAGCTTCGCCCAGTGCCGGGTCACGGTGCATGTAGTGGGCGTCGAGGATCGTCCCGACTTCCTTCAGGCTGTGACCGGTGATGGCGGCGATCTCTGGAACCGTGGCGCCTGCGATAGCGAGGCGGGTTACTGCCGTGCCCCGCAGATCGTGAAAGGTGACGCCGGTCACGCCCGATTTGATGCAGGCCTTGCGCCATGAGGCGCGGAAACCGGATTCAGTCCACGCCGTTCCGCGTTCAGTGGATAGGATGGTGGCGGGCAAAGGCTTGCCGTCCCGTGTGCTGCTTGCCTTTGCAGCGTCCAGCGCTGCCTTCAGAGGTGCACCAACGGGCACAACGACAGCGACTTTGGTCTTGCGCTGGCGCAGGCGGATCGTCTGGCCGTCGTAGGCCGCCCATTGCAAACGCAGGAGGTCGCCCTGCCGCTGCCCCGTCCATAATGCCAAGGTGAGCGCAAGGCGAAGGTGATCCGGCGCCTTTGCGTGGAACGCGGCTTCGTCGGCGTCCGTCCAGACATTTTCTGCACGGGCAGCGCGGTAAAGCCGGCCAGGACGTTCACATGGATTTACCGGCACCAAGCCACGATCCAGCGCCCACGATATGGAGCGGGCCAGCACGGAGAACGCATAGTCGGCCTGACGGCGCGACTTTACAGCAAGGCGTTCGCGCCATGCCAGGAACTCTCCACGTGTGCGGCGGTCTTCCAGGGCCGCGATGGGGAAATCTCCGAACTCCGCCTCGACCACCTTCAGCAAGCGACGGTAATCCTTGCGGGTACGATCGGACAGGTCAGCGAAGTCCACCGATTCTTCGAACTTGTCGAGGATGGAGATCAGCAGGTCGGCCTTGGGTGCGCGGCGCGCTGTGACCGCGCGATTGTAGCTGGCGACGAACTCTGGCGAACCCGGTGCGCCATCAAGACGAGGGCCGCCTTTCCACGCGTAATAGTAGGTCACGGACTTCCCGGATGCGAGTTTCTTCGTGATCCGGTTGATGCCCTTGAGGCGCACTTTCATTGCTTCTTGTTCTTCCATGCGTCGAAGGGGGAGGAGGGCGTGTCCGGTGCGGGCGAAGTCAGCACGCGGATGGTGCCATCCGGCGCGATCTCCACGCCGCTGATCGGGACATGTGCTGCACGAACGGCTTTGAGCGCGCGGGCAACGTCCACTTGGCGGAAAGCTGCGGTTCTGGTCATGATTGGATCCGATCAGACGTTTCGAGGAGCGCCGACACCCGCCCGCTATTTGCTGAGGCAACCCCGAAAAGGATGTCGCGGGCTAGAGGCGGGCAGGGGGGCTATCGCCATTCGCCCTGCATCGATGCGAGGGCGCGGGCGACAAAGAATGGGATGGCGATGAGTGCTGCCGAAAGCAGCAGCACCCGCGTTGCAGCCTTGATCGCCGCTGACCGTCGTGATCGGTGCAGCTGGCGGGGCGCGCATACCGAGCAGGGGCAGACGATCGGGTGCACGGCTGCAGCATGGGGCACGGTAGGCCAGCGCAGACGCTTGTTCTTTGCTTCTGGCATTTCGGTATCCTTCAAAGCATGAGGAGTTGCGGATCGGGGCTGTTCGCAATCCAGTCCGCGCGAGCCGCGACGGCTTGGTCATAGGCGGCTTGGGAAAGGGCGATCTCCGCCTGCGCTGCAGCAAGCTTTTCGGTGGCCCTTGCGCGGCGCCGTTCGCAGCACCGGACCAATTCTTCGATGCTGCGCAGGTTTGGTTCACCGGCGAAGAGAGCGGCAAATCGAAAATCGGCCACTGCAATTAGACACCCGCGTCGAGGTGAATCATGATCTGCGCAATGACACACACGCTGCTGAGCAGCGCTGCGGCACCCAGCAGTGTCGGCAAGAGCCAGCGGTTCAACCGTGCAGCCCGATCGGAAAGGTGGCGCTGCATCGCAGATAACTGCTGTGCCTCTGCCACGACTTCCCATGCGGCGATCTGCAGCGCCATTTGCGGGTGGTTGATCGGCGCGGTCATTGCAGATCACTCGCCGGAACGTTCAACGTGTCCTGCGGGCAGAACACGAAGCTGTCTTCGTCGATGTGGTGGACGACCCAGCCAGCAGGGGCATCGGGGGTGGGGCGGTTCTCTGTCACGCCGCAGCAGCAGCATGTGAATGAAAAGGTGCGTCGGACGGGACGTTCAGGGATGACCGCGGGGGAAGTGGAAGCGGTGAGGCGCATGGGAGAAAGCTCCGAAAAATGGCAAAGCAGGGGCGTTCCCGGAAGCAGGCCGGGTCCAAAATCAATGGAGGCGGGAGGTCAGCCCAAGCGGGCTGTCAGATCAGATCAGCCGGGGCGGATGCCGACGTCGGGATCCGATGGCTTATCGTCGTCATTGTCGGCACGATCGTTTGCAGCATTGCGCCAGTTGGTCATCGGCAGCTTGTGCAGGGGCGTGGGGAACCGGCTGGCTTTGGTGGTGCGAATTGCCGTGAGCTCCACCACAAAGACGTGGGCGCAGGCGTCCGGGTTTCGGCATTCGTAATAGACTTCGCGATAGAGCAGGCTGTGCTTGCCCACGGTGCGCGCGTGTGCGCGGCCCCCGCAAGCCGGGCAGCTGACATGTGGCAGTTGAACTCTGCGCCCCGACATTAGATCGTTTCCCCATTGGCTTCGCGCCCGACACCATTGCCGGGCAGAAGGGCTTTGAGCCGACCGATCAGGCGCGGGAAAATGGCATCCGCTTCTTCGGTTTCGACGATGGCGCGATGGATTTCGGCGGGCGTTGCGCCGGGCCGAAGCGCCTGAATACAGTGGCCGATTGCGTCGCCGCTTTCCCGCGATGCGAGGGCAATATCTTCCGCCAGCGCCGTTCGACAGGCGACGGTGTTGACCATCGCAACGTCCAGCTGGCGGGCATAGCTTTCGAGGATGGGGGCATAGCCGCCGCCTGCTTCGATAAAGGCGCGGTCGAGAGCTATCGCCAAGTCCAGCGAGGGTGTGCCGTGGCGGTCGCTTTCGCTCCAATGCCTGACGGTGCGGACAGCGCGACGGCTGATTCGTGCAGCTTCGCGCCATCCGATGCGGCCAGCGACGGTCGTGATAGCGAGAGAGAAGGAGAGGGGAGCGCGAAGCTTTGTCATTGCGCCGCCCCCGTGCGTTGCACTTCAGCTTGCGCTGGGCAAGCGACGGGGGCGGGCGTGGCCGTTATGGTGTTTGCGACATCCGAAGGGCGGCCAAGGGGGAAGACGACATTTTCAGCGGTAAGAGCAAGACCTTGGCATGTGCCTTTTTCAAGCACCTCAGCCTGCTTTTGGGCGGGGATGTGCCCCGCGCGCTTCCAAGCGGCGATTTTGCTGGGGCTTTCGCCAAGTGCGCGAGCCATCGGACGGACGCCGCCGAATAGGTCGAAGATTGAGGTGAGCCGTTCCATAGACGGGGATGTATTCAAATTTTAGACGCTTTGCAAACCATTTTGAGGACTGACTGTGTCTAAAATTTCCACACAGTCCACGAGATGATTTCCGCTGCTGAAAAACTTAAGCAACTGCGCCTGGCTTCGGTACCTCCGATATCCATCCGAAAGATGGCGGAAGAGGTTGGGATCGGCTTTCCGAGGTATTCGTACTTCGAAGATCCCAAACGCTATAAGAAGCGTGAACTTCCGATAGATGTAACTCGGAAAATCGCCGCGGTGCTGTCTCAGCGCGGCGTTGATCCTGCTGAAGTCATGCTGTTAGCGGGGCTTAATGAGACGGAAGCGGAGCCGGAGGCGCGTGCGGTCGAGGCCGCTCGACCTGCAGTTCAATTTGTGGCTCTTCAAGTTGCACTTCCTAGTGAACCCGCGCTCCGCGAGATGTTCGCAAAGCTGCTGGTACTTGTTCCCGATGGGGCATCCAAGGACGAGACCGCGCAAATTCTCGCTCAATGGCTTCCATCTGGCTTTGCAGGGATCGGACCCTACCTGCCCGATCCGGGTGCGGGCGCGTTGCCATCAAGCGCCGTTCCTCCTCAATCTGTCGCCACAGACGATCGCGAATCGCCACGACCGTAGCGCAGCCTACGCTGCACTGCGGGCACGCGAAGTCGCAGCCCGGCGTCAGTCGTAACACTTCCCCACTCACGTTTGCGCACCCATTTGTTCCTGATTCGTTCCTGTAGTGGAACAGGGGCGGCGCGTAGGGAAGGGGGAAATGAAGATTGGTGTAGGAAAAATCCTATATCGTTCATGCCGTCAGGTTGATGCGCCAGCCAGCAGGCAATCCGCTTTCCCGAACGCTTAGGGAATGGTATTGACGCATAGGTGAGCCAAGCAATTCCCCACCGCTACACCGTCGGCATCGCGCCGGATGACATCGACTTCATGGGTCATGTGAACAATGCCAGCTACCTGAAGTGGGTGCAGGCAGCAGTAACCGACCACTGGCGTGCTCTTGCGCCCGCAGAAGCGATCAGCAAACACCTTTGGGTCGCGATCAAGCATGAGATCACCTATCGCAAACCAGCCTTTCTGGAAGACGATGTGATTGCGACCGTGCTGCTGGAAAAGGTGCAGGGCGCTCGCGCGTTCTATGAAACGGTGATTCGGCGCGGCGAGGAAGTTCTGGCAGAAGTGAAGTCCAGCTGGTGCTGCCTGGATGCATCAACGCTACGCCCGGCCCGGTTGGCACGAGAAGTGATACAGCAGTTCTTCACCGGCGACGAGGGGGCCCGACTGAGGGCATCGGGCCGGGAAGAGACTGGCAGGTTTGTGACGGGAAGCCGAAGATAGTAGGCACTAAAATAAGTTGACGTAAAGCACCTGATTTCCGTCATCAAACATAACATTTCTGAAAAGTATAGTATTGGTAAAAGTTTCACACCCACTCTGCGAATATAAATCGGCAGTACTTCTTGCTAATTTTATCGGATGCATGGAGTATACCATCTTGGCCGTTGCTTGGACAATTCAGAGTATATCGCGTTGATTAGTAGGGGGTCCGAGCCAACCGGACTATAAAGTCCAACAATTCTTGGTTGTCGATTTACCCCAGCGTCCTGTCCGGAACTGGCGTAAAGCGTTGCACGCATCGTTCCGATTGCCAAGATCGCACTTTCGATGGTGGTTTGATCGAGCTTATTGGGGAGGGGTAGTGCGGTTGCGATCGCCTTACCCGACACTCCAAGCGACTGCACCGTAAGCGTACCGTTGAGTCGGTTTGCCTCGGCCTCCACGCCGATCGCGGAAAGACCGCTGATAGAGATTCCAGACTTGAGCGCGACGATATCTGCGGAGAGTCGCAATCCGACGCCAACGTAAACCGGTATCGTGACTTGCTGATAGCCTGCTTCTGTCCGAAGCATCGCTTCCTCGCGAAGAGCTTCCGCCTTCAATTTCGTCAAGGTATCCGCACCTTCGCCTGGGTGCGTCGCCCGCAAATCGCCATCGACCGACTGCGCGATGGAGGTCACCACGTCGTAACCATAGACAGCACGACCATCTGCGGTCACCGTTGCTTGGATGATTGGCCTAGCCGACGCGGCATCATCGGCCTGCGTGAGCCGCTTAATCCAGAACTGTACGGGTACGGCATCGGCTTGGATATAATCTAAAACAGCCCGATACTGATTTCCTTTGGCCGTTAACGTCGCAGGACCGAATGTGAGGCTTCCTTTGGTCTGATCGAAAGATGCGACCGCAAACCGGATCGTTTGGTCTGGCAGCTTAGCGAGCACGTCATCGTTACCGAGTGTGGTATTCGAAGTGCCGGTCGCTGCAGCCATAGTTTCCGCGTTAACGCAACTGTCAGCGCCCTTTGCCTGATCAATCGGAAGCGGATCAAGCGGTATATAGCCGAAGCCGCTCGCTCGCTCACCAAGGGTCTCCGGTCTACTGATCGTCGCGCAACCAGCAAGGCAAGTCATGAACAACAGTAGCACTGCGACTCGACTCTGCATTCTCAAATACCCCTTCAAAAAAGAATAAAATGATTCCTGGCGGACGAACGCGGTCATATCATGCTTATTTTATCACGCTTGATTTGAACAAATAACGGGATGATTAAGAGAACTGTCGGGCAATCGCACACCAAAGGTCATAATATCATGCAGATATAATTCTGCAAAAGATGCCATTTCGTGCGTCTGCATTGGGTGCGTTATTATAGAATCACCATTTATAACGCTGACATTTGCCTATGGGGCTGAACATCTTACTCGTACTATTGGCTTCCAAAACCAACCAGGATACCTTCGTCGTTAAACGGCTCCCTAAGCGCGTTGGTATTCTCGTCGTCGAGGGACGCCATCGCTTCTAGTGCAAGCGCCACGCTCTCCGGCGCACGCAGAAAATATTCGGTGGCCGTCTTGGCACTGCTCATCCTGCCAGTCTTCTTGCCGCTTGCAGTGCGATGGTGACGCTTTCCTTCGACTTGGTTGTCGGCGATGAACATCAGATCGCGGTCAACACGTTCAACGACAAGGTAGACGTGATCGGCGCCCGGACGGTTCGGATCCTTGTCGAAGGTGACACCAACATCCCCCGCCCGCTGATCGCCGACCTCTACACGCTTCCAATTGCGCTTCATCCTGAGTCGGCGGGCCAGTTCACCGGCACCAACCGTCTTTGCAATCGGGATTCCAGCCTCGGTTAAGAAACAGCTGAGCGTAGCGGCGCAAGCAAGCCGCAAGGTATAACCGTTGCCGGTCTCTTTCATCAGCTGGCGTGCTAAGTTCTGCACACGTGTGATACTTTCAGGATTCGTTCCGAGCGCAATGAGTTCGTCAACCTGGTCCTTGTCCATCGATCCCCCTCAATAATGCGGCAATTTAACTCTGCTAGATTCGCCATTTATATATTATGTTTGGAGTGGTGAGAAAATAGCGGAAAGTCCGTTTTCGCGTATTTATACTACGGCAAAGCGGGGCATCACGATCCGCGCGCTGCTCAGCGCTAAAACCGACTGATACGTGCGGCGGGATATTCGTTGTGAATTAATGGTGGACATCACGCCCTTCCTGATTGGGAAGATCGATTGAAAAACAACGGATCACGTCGCGAATTTAGCCCATATCTAGGGGAGTACTTTCCCAAATTCTGTTCCCGATTACCTTTTCCGAAATGGGGTCCGACTAACGGAGAAACGGGAACAAGAACTCGTCAAAAATTAAGTGCTGTTCGCTAATGACAGATTTCAGACGCCTTCGTTCCCCCTCCGGTTGACCGGAACGGGGCGCAAACATACCCCAGCCGATCGGAACACCGCATCGGGGGTTGATCGCGCCTAAGCGGAGGTCGCTGTCTCGATCCGGAGGTCAGTCCGAAATCCGCCGTTTTTGTCCAGACGATGGGTTACCTCGAAGATCAGCCAGGATCCGCCGTCGATCCCCGGTTTGAATCCGACGACGTTGACCCGGCCTTCGGGATACGCGTCAGGGCGCCCCAGCGCGAGTGTCAGGTCTAGCGTTTCGGGCGCGCGCTTCAGCCGGGCGGATTCCGACGCTGCCGCGCGTTTTGCCGACGCCTCATCGGGGTAGACCTTGCGCAGCTTCTTCGCGCCGTCGCTCTCTCCGACCGTGACCGACTTGCGCTTCGCCGCCTTCTTGTCGTGCCAGCTGGCGGTTGCGCCTTCCTGCCCGTCGCGCTTCTGGCGCTGCCACATGTGCCGATCGCCATCGCGGCGCCGGATAGTGAGGGTATGAAGGGCAATGCCCTGTGCGTTCGTTCCCGCGCCCTTCGGGACGAAGATAAGCTGCCCGGCCTTGATGGTGGCGACCGCGTCGTTTTCGCGCCCCAGGCGGCGCAGGAAGGCGACATCGCTTTCCCGGCTCTGTGTGGCAGTGGGGAGCGCGATCGACGCCATGGCGGGCGCAATGCTGGCGGCAAGGCCATTGCGCTCGGCAACCTCGGTCAGCACGGCGCCGAGCGTGGTCGCGCTCCAGCTTTGCGAACGCCGGTTACGTATCTCGCTGGTGAAGTCTGCTGCGCGGGCGCGGATGGTGATCTGATCGGGCGGGCCGGAATGGCTGACGTCGTCCACCTTGAAGCTGCCCTTGTCGATAAGGCCCGGCGTGACGTCGCGGCCCTGCTTCCAGCCCAGCTGTAGATGGAGCACGGCCCCTTCGGGCGGAATGCCCAGCATGCCGTCGTGATCGCTCAGCACGATGTCCAACTGGTCGGCTTCGTCGCCACGCTTTTCCGAGAGGGTGAGCGAGATCAGGCGCGGGCGGATACGGTCTGACAGATCCACACCGTCAAGCGTGATGCGCCAGTCGGGAATATTGTTGACGGCGCGGCTCATGCTTGCGCCTGCTGCGCCGCCAGCGCGGCAGGATCATCGACGCCCAGCAGATCGATGCCGAAGTCGATCCGGCGCGCGGTGCCGTCCGCCATGAGGTAGGCTTGCCGTTCGTCGATCGCGGTGATTACGAAGTTGCCGTAGACGCGCCCGCTGCCCGCCACCAGCGGCCATGCCTCGCCAGCGTTCGCCATGGCGCGCAGATCGTCAAGCGAGACGCTGCCGTTCGACAGTTCGGCGTAGACTGAGCCGGACAGGCTGACCGTTTCGTCACCCGGTCCGACGAACTGCGTGGCATCGCGGGCACCGATGCGAGGGGAGCGGGCATGGCGCCAATCCATGCGGCGCTGCAGTTCGTCAAAGGGCAGGGAGCCGAGTTCGAAGAGGAACATGCCAAGGGCCATCAGGTGCATGGATCAAACTCCATCATCGCCAAAGCCGCGCCCGCGTTTCTCGTTCTCGATCTGCTCGATCGCGCGGCGCACCGCGTTGGCAATGTCCTGCGGATCGGAACCAACGCCGTGGAAGTGCAGGTTGTAGGTATTGCCTGCCGCAGAGACGGCGGCGGCAGGTGCGCCTGCGGCACTGCCGGCAGCTGCAGCGGGGACGGCGGCGGCGAAGGCCGCTCCACCCGCGCCGACCGCCAGCGCCCGCGTCATCCGGCCGGAAAGGTCGGTGATTCGCGCGATCGGTCCTGACGTATTGGCGGCAAGGCCCTGATCGAGGCCAGCCATGACGAAGCCGCCGAGCCCCGCGAACACGCGCGAGGGGGAATGGATGCCCAGCTTGGCCTTGAACCAGTTTGCGATCGAGGTGGCGGTGCTGGTCACGGTGGACTTGAGATTACCCAGCATGCCGATAATACCGTTGATCAAGCCCTGTATCAGGTTCCGGCCGATTTCCGCGAAGTTGAGGCTGCGCAGATAGCCAAGCACCGGAGCGAATGCCTGGATCATCAGGCCAAGCGGGGTGAAGTTCAGGAACGCTTTGACGATGAAAGCCAGCGCGCCCGCGAAGAACGCCTTCACCTGTTCCCACAGGCCACCGAACCACGCGGCGATCGCGCCCCAATTGGCATAGATCAGGTACGCGGCGGCGGCCACCGCAGCGATGGCCGCGACGATGGCGAGGAGCGGTAGCAGCGCGATGCCCAGCGGCGCGGCGGCTGCGGTCAGCGCGGCAAAGGCCAGCGCAAGGCCGCCCAGCAGGATCAGCAAAGCGGCACCAGCCCCGAGGAAGATCATGATACCTTTGGCCAGTATCGGATGTTCCTGCGCCCATCCGCGCATCTCGCTGGCCGCCCGCTGCACAAGTCCAGCAACCTTGACGACGGTGGGGAGCAGGGCCTTGCCCATGGTGATGTTGAGGCCGGACAGGGCGTTGGTGGCGAGGCCGGTAGCGCCTTCGGTCGTGGCAATGCGGTTCAGGAATTCGCCATGCATCGAGCCTGCGGTTGCGCTGGCGTCGCCCACCAGCGCCAGGCGCTGTTTCAGCCCGTCGAGGTTGGTCAGCATTGGCGCGATCGCCGCGACGCTTTCGGAGCCGAACAGCTGGGTCAGGATGCCCGACTGCTTGTCCCCGTCCAGCTTGCCGATGCGCTCCATGACGTCAGTGATTGCGCCGGTAGCGTCGGTCTGCATGCGTTTGGCGACATCGGTGGCGCTGAGGCCCAGCGCATCGAAGGCGGCTTGCTGGCCTTTCGTTGCTGCTTCCCCCTTGGTCAGTGCCAGCATCGTGTTCTTGATGCCGGTGGCGGCAACCTCGCTGGGAATGCCTATCGAATCGAGGGTAGATCCGAGCGCGGCGATCTCTGGCGCGGCGAGGCCCGCCACCTTGCCCAGCGGGCCGATGCGGGTGATGATGTCCGTGACGTTCGCGGCCTTGCCGCCGAAGCGGTTGGTCAGCGCGTTGACGCCGTCGCCCAGGGCACGGACGCCCGCCTGCGGCAGTTCGAACGCGGTGCGCCACTTGGCCATCGTTTCGCCCGCCTGGTCAGCGGTCATATCGAAGGCGACGCCCATCTCTGCCGCGTCGTTGGTGAAGGCCAGCAGCTGCTGGCGCTGATCGGGCAGTGGCTTGCCGAACTTGTCCATGCCGACACCTGCTGCACCGGCGGCGGCAGCAATGGTCGCCAGTTCATTGGCGGCCATCGGGATCTTCTCGCTCATGTCGAGGAAGTCATTGGACATCTGCTGGACTTGCGGCGAGGTCATGTTCGTGACCTTGGAAACGTCCGCCATCGCGCTTTCGAGCGTCATCGCCTGTTTGACGGCAGCAACGACTGGGGCGGCAGTAGCGGCTCCGGCAGCAATCATCCCGAGGCCCATTCCGGTGGCCTTGGAACTGACGTCGCTCAGCTTGTCGGAATTGCGCTTGGCCTGGTTGACCTTCTCCAGCGCTGCGGTCTGCTGACGTAGCGCGCGGTTCGCTTCTGCAGTCTTCTGCGTCAGCCGGTCTTCATGGCGGCCAAGATCGCCCACATCTATCCCGGCGGCGGACAGCCTGGCGGAAAGCTGCTGCAGTTCGGCGCCGCCCACATCAAGCCGCGCCGCCAGCGATGCCGCCTGCCGTTCGGCCTTGGCGAAATCCGCCGCCAGCTTTTTCGTCGGGGCTTCGGTGGCATCCATCTGCGCGCGCAGCTGGGCCATGTGGGCGCGGGTCTCTTCCAGCTTGCGGGTGTCGGCGCCGAAGGCGGTTTCGCGCGCCTTGTAGCTGCCGATCTGCTTTTGCAGCGCGCCCAGCGCCTTCAGTTCATCCCCGGTCTTGGCCAGATCCCGGCGCGCAGCGGACGACGCGCCGGTGATCGACTTCAAAGGGGAGGTCAGCCGGTCCAGTCCCTCAAGGATGACCTGAAGCCGCAGGTTCTTGTCCGCCATTTACTTCTTTCCGGGGGTGTCAGGTGGTCGCGATCGGCGTTCGGCTTGTTTGCGCCAGGCCATGATTTCCGACAGGTCCATGTCTTCCATCGCAGCGGGCGGCCAGTGGAACACAACCGCCAGATCGGCCATCGCATCGTCTACGCAGCGAGGGCATCCGTGCGCTTCGACTTCTGCAGCAAAAAACTGCCGATCTCCGCGCCGCAGGCCAGCAGGTCAGCCGGATCGAGGTCGATCGCTTCGGCAGGCGTCAGCGTGGGCGTGGTGATGCGCGGCAAATCTACCATGAAACGCAGAAGATCATTGAACGCCCGGTCTATCGCACTGTCTGCATTGATCCTGATGGCGTCGGGCTGCTCGACCGTGCAACTGCCGCCGCGAACGGCGAAGGTGTCGCCGCAACTGCTGGCCCCGCCCCCGGCGCTGCCCAAGGTCCAGCGCAGCGCTGACGGCCAGATGACCGGCGCCGACGCTCAAACCAGTCTGCAGGCGCTTTACGACGTCGCCGGGCAGATCCGCGCGGCGCTGGTCGAACTACAGTCTGAAGTGCGCTTGGCGCAGGGAAACAGCGATGCGCAAGGCCGATAGCCTGCGCCGCTGGCTGGCAGCGTATATCCCGGATCTGAAAACCCACCCTGACAGGCTGCAGATCTACCTTGAAGGCGGCACCATCAATGCGCGCCAGTCGCGCACCCTGTCATTCGGCTACCAGTACACCGTCAAAGTTCTGGTGTGCGACTTCGCGGGTGATCCCGACATGCTCATGGTCCCGATACTGGCGTGGGTGGAGAAAGAACAGCCGCAGCTGCTGCGCCGCCAGGATAGCGCGCCGTTCTCCTTCGAGGCCGAAATCCTCGACACCGAAACGTCCGATATCGAGATCTCCATCGATCTGACGGAAAACCGTCTGGTCAAAGTCCGCGCCGACGGTAAGGGCTACGACATCGAGCGTCCTGAAGAGCCCCGCTTTGCCGATGCCTTTGCCGGTGTGGACGCGACCTTCTCCGGGATCCTCGCCGGGGATGACACCCTGCCTTCAGATTCGGCCGCATGACGGACGATCTGGCAGAGATCGAGCGCATCGCAGGCGCGCTGGTTCGCAGCCTGTCGTCAGGCGAACGCCGCAAGATGCTGCGCTCCATGGCCCGCGCGCTGGCGATCAGCCAGCGGGAGCGCATCACCGCCCAGCGGCAACCGGACGGCAGCGCCTTCGCCAAACGCAAGGACAAGGCACCGCCGGTCACCGGGCGCGGCGCGGCCTGCTTCCTCTATCCCTCTGGTGGCACCGGCGAACCGCGCCGCGTGATCATGAAGAGTTTCTCTTGGGGCACCGGGCGGATGATGACCGGTTTCGATATCGAAGCTGGGTCCATTCGCTCTTTCGAGTTCGACAAGATCGTCAAATGGCTCCCGGTCCCGGAAGAGCATCGCAACGCGGGCGGCGGGCGGCTTCGTCGTCGTGGCGGGCTGCGCCGCCGCGCCATGTTCCGCCGTCTGGCGTCGTCGCGATTCCTGAAAACAGGCACGGACGATCAGGGCTTCTGGGTCGGCTTCAGTGGCAAGGTGTCCCAGATCGCAGACGTCCACCAGCACGGCCTGCGGGACAGACCCTCCCTCCGTGCGAAAGCGGTGCCCTACCCTAAGCGAGAATTGCTCGGCGCAACCACGGCCGATCGCGATCGGCTGCTCGACGTTCTGCTCGGGCAAGTCTCGCAATTTTAACCAAAAGAACGACCCCGACTACAGCTGTGTGGTGGAAGCAGTCGGGGCCGAAGGATAAGGGTCATTGCATATTGCGAGGTGACAACGGCGCTATCTTCAAACCGTTGCGCGCAGCGGCGAATTAAATTCGAATGCTTGCCGGATGGGGCGATGCTGGCGGCCATGGGCAAATGCCAACTTCGCCGCTGGGGGCCGCTCTTTACCCCGTCGCCTCATTGCAGTCGTTTCGTATGGTTCCGCTAATGACCTCGACAGGGCCGGTAGAGGACTGCCGCCTTACCGCTTGCGCGACCGCGATAGCTGCCGGTGGCCTTTCACTGCGGGGAGCACTTGAGAGTGGGTTTTCTGCCGTTCGGCAAACGCCCCAAGCAGGCCCCTCAGAGACAGTTACACGGTTCCTGATTGCGGACCTTCGTGAAGCAACCACTAGCAGGCGTTCAAGTCGCCCGATAACATCAGCCCATGAGCGAACAATCTTA
>NZ_LYMM01000032.1 GCF_002896965.1 Novosphingobium guangzhouense | reverse complement strand
CCCCCCCCCCGGGGCCCCCCCCCCCCCCCCCCCCCCCCCCCCGCCATGGAGGCGTGCAGTTCCCCCGAACTCGACGGCGGTGCATGTCCGGGATAAGGCTTGCGATGCATGCAGATACTTCTGATCGAGGACGATGCCGCTCTGGCGGCGCACATCATGGCCGGCGTGCGCGAGGCCGGGCACGTCGTCGAGCATTGTGCCGATGGGCGCGACGCGCTCGTGCGGGCGACTTGCGAACGTTACGACGCGATCATCCTCGACCGCATGCTGCCCACGCTAGACGGGCTGAAGGTGCTGGCCGCGCTGCGCGCCACCGACGATGCCACGCCGGTGCTGATCCTGTCGGCGCTTGGCGATGTGGACGAACGCGTGCGCGGCCTGCGGGCGGGCGGGGACGATTACATGGCCAAGCCCTTCGCGATGTCCGAACTGCTTGCCCGGCTGGAAACGCTGGCGCGCCGCAATGCGCCCGCTGCCGGCACAGCTCCGGAAACCGCCAGCGTGCTGCGCGTCGACGATCTGGAGATCGACCTTTCCGCCCACACGGTAATGCGGGCCGGCCGCCGCATCCCCCTGACCCTGCGCGAACTGCGCATCATCGCCTATCTTGCGCGCAATGCCGGGCGGGTGGTGACACGCACCATGCTGCTGGAGAACGTGTGGGACTACAACTTCGACCCGCAGACCAACATCATCGACCAGCACATCAGCAAGCTGCGCCAGAAGATCACCGCCGATGGTGAAGCCAACCTCATCCACACGATACGCGGCGTCGGCTACACCCTGAGGGCCGAATGACGGTGCCAGCATGAGAATGGCGATGACGCGCCTGCTGCGCAGCTTCTCGTTCCGGCTGGCGCTTACTTACGCCGGGCTGTTCTGCCTGTCGGTCGGCCTCATCATGGGGGTCGGCTACTGGCTGCGCGTGGTGGTGCCGATGGACGCCACCCATCGCATGGTCGAAAGCGACAGCGATCAGTTGCGCAAACTCTACGCAGCCCGCGGCGTGGAGGCCCTGACCATCGCGCTGGACCGGCGCGCGCAGCACTCTGACGGGCCGAAGGCTTTCCACGCCCTGCTCTCGGCCGATGGCAAGGTGCTGACCACCAATCTGCCAAGCTGGCCCGCACGGCCTTCCGGCCACCTGTCGCTGATCGAAGCCGATACCTTCGTCGAAGGTGCGGAAATCGATCACAATGCGCTGGTGAAGGACCAGATCCTGCCCGGCGGCGTGCGCCTGATGGTCGGCCGCGACGTGGAGGACGTGACCAGCGAGGCGCAGGTGCTGCGCACCGCCGCAGTCTGGATCCTTGGGGTGACGCTGCTGCTGGGCCTCGTCGGCGGCTGGCTGATGAGCCTTGCCATCGGCAGCCGCATCGAAGCGGTGACACTGACGGCGCGGCGGGTGATGGCTGGCGATCTCACCCGGCGCGTGCGGGTGCTGGGCACCAACGACGACTTCGACCGGCTGGGCGAAGCGCTGAACCTCATGCTCTCGCGCATCGAAACGCTGTTCCAGGCGGTGCAGCGCGTGTCGGACAATGCCGCGCACGAATTGCGCACGCCGCTGGCCCGGCTGATCGGGCGGCTGGAAACGCTGGAGCAGGCCGCCGGCACCGACATGACGATGCGGCTGGCCGCTTCCGACGCGATCGTCGAGGCCAACCGGCTGCAGCAGATCCTCTCGGCGCTGATGCGGATATCCAGACTGGAAAACGGGCGCCACCCGCTTGAACTGCAACGCACCGACGTGGTGCAACTGCTTGAGGATCTTGCCGAGTTCTATCAGCCCGAAGCCGAACGTCTTGGCATCGAACTGGTGATATCGGCCCGGCGGCCGCTGGTGGCCGACCTTGACCTCGATCTGGTGTTCCAGGCCCTGTCCAACCTGCTCGACAATGCCCTCAAGCATGCCGGAGCGGGGCATCGGATCGAGATTTCGGCAACGCGCCGCGCCGCGGGGCTGGATCTCAGCGTGCGTGACGACGGCCCCGGCATTGCATCGGACGAAACGGCGCAGGTGACCGAACAGTTCTATCGCGGCAAGGGTTCGGACGGCGTGCCCGGCGATGGGCTGGGCCTCAGCATGGTCGCCGCGATCGCCCATGCCCACGGCGCGTCGCTGCAATTCAGCGATGCACGGCCGGGCCTGCGCGTAACTCTGGCGATTCCGGAGCATCGGCTGGGGCAGGCGTCCCCGTATCCGTGATGCCCGTATCCGTGATGCCCGTGCCTGTAATGACAGAAAAAGGACGCCACAGCAGCTGATCCCCCTCTTGCGAGGGGGGCCCGAAGGCTATGATCAGTGCTGTCTGCAAAACTGCCTGGTGCGGTCGAGAAGACTCGAACTTCCACGGGCTTTCGCCCACAACGACCTCAACGTTGCGCGTCTACCAATTCCGCCACGACCGCTAAATCTTGGAGCAGGATTTGCATCCGCTCCGGGGCAGGAGCGCGCCATTAGCGCAGGAATTCGGACCCGGCAAGCCGGTCATGCAGATTATTTTCAACAAACGTCATTTTCCTGCGTCCGGGGCTGGAATCCCGTGCTTGCCCGGAAGGATCTCTCCATGCACGCCCGCAAATAGCTGCAGGAATGAGGCAAACCCGCGCACTCCCCCCTGATTCGCCCAACCTCTGGATAACGCCGCGCCCGGCTTGCACCCCGCCGCCCGCTTTGGCAGGAGCCATCCCGTGAGCGCGAACATCGTCATCGGCACCGCCCAGCGCGGCGAACCGGTAGAGATCGACATCAAGGAACTTCTGGCGACCCGCCTGCTGGTGCAGGGCAATTCCGGGTCCGGAAAGTCGCACCTGCTGCGCCGTATCCTTGAAGAGAGCGCGGGCATCGTCCAGCAGGTGGTGATCGACCCTGAGGGCGACTTCGTCAGCCTTGCCGAACAGTTCGGCCACGTCGTCATCGACGGTTCCGCTTATGGAGAGGCCGAGATCGCCCGCCTTGGCGCGCGTATCCGCCAGCACCGCGCCTCGGTTGTGCTGGCCCTCGACGAGCTGGAAATCGACCAGCAGATGAAGTGTGCGGCGCAGTTCCTCAACGCCCTGTTCGATGCCCCGCGCGATCAGTGGTATCCCGCCCTTGTCGTGGTGGACGAGGCGCAGATGTTCGCCCCTGCCGCCGCCGGCGAAGTCTCCGAAGAGGCCCGCCGCGTCAGCCTTGCGGCAATGACCAACCTCATGTGCCGTGGCCGCAAGCGCGGTCTTGCGGGCGTGATCGCCACCCAGCGCCTGGCGAAGCTGGCCAAGAACGTCGCGGCGGAAGCCAGCAACTTCCTGATGGGGCGCACCTTCCTGGACATCGACATGATCCGCGCCGCCGACCTGCTCGGCATGGAGCGGCGGCAGGCCGAAACGATCCGCGACCTTGCGCGCGGGCAGTTCCTGGGCCTTGGCCCCGCCATCGCGCGGCGGCCGGTGTCGGTCAGCGTCGGCTCGGTCCAGACCGGCGCGAAGTCGGTGACGCCCGGCCTTGCCCCGCTGCCCACCGCGACGACCGAAGAACTGCGCGAACTGCTGCACGACAACCTCCACGTCGAGCCGGAACGCCCCGAATTCCACCGCCCCGCGCCCCGCGTGGACGATGCCGAGACGCTGGCGCGCCGCATCGCCGCCAACGAACTGCTTGAACCCACCACCGCGCAAGCCCGCGAACGGGAGCGCGAGCGGGAACGCAACGAGCCCGGCGCCGAGGAAAGCCGCGCGGCGATGATCGAAATCATGAACGTCATGGCCGAGGAACCGGACTGCACGTTCCAGTCATCGACCACGCTGTTCCAGGACTTCACCATCCGCTGCCGGATGAAGGGCATTTCGGTGCGCGGACTGGACGCAACGATGTTCCGCCGCGGCTTCGCCGCCGCGCTGGCCGGGATCACCGACCCCGACGATGCGCGCTGGGAAGACCTTATCAACTTGTCCAAGCACGTCCCCGACGATGCACTGGCCACCTTCTACGTGATTGCCCGCGCCGCGATCGACGGCAAGCCCTGCCCGGACGATATGGACCTTGCGCGGATCTACGGCACCAGCAGCCCGCGCCGCGTGCAGCGCCTGCTCGATTATCTGGAAAAGGACGGGCTGATCGTGGTCCGCACCGATTTCTCGGGCAAACGCTCGGTCGGGCTCCCGGATCTTGGCGTGACAACCGCGCCGGTCGAGGCGTAAAGTCGGCCATCATGGCCGAGATCATCAACCTGCGTATGGCCCGCAAGGCCAGGGCCCGCGCCGCCGACAAGGCCGAAGCGGCTACCAATCGCGCGCAGCACGGGCGCACGAAAGCGGAGAAATCCGCAACGCAAGCCGAAATCGCCCGGATCGAGCGCACGCTTGACGGCGCCAGACGAGAAGACTGATGCGCACCACTTACGAAGACGCCAGCGTGCGCCTCTACCACCTGGACGGCGGAGCCGAAGGCGGCGCGGCAAACACGCTGTTCTATGGTCCGCTGTCCGAAGCCATGCGCCTTGCCTCGCTACAGAGCGAGGACGTGCAGGACGGCCTGTTCATCGCCACCGACAACGACGTGGTGGCTTACGTGGACCTGATCGACTACTGAATTTCACCGATGGGGCTTCGATCGGCCAAGCTTGTCGAAGCCCCATCCGCGCGTCAGAACTTCGCCTGCACGCCCGCCGCGACGTAGTGGTCGCCGACATTGACCTTGCCATCGAGGAACGGCGCCAGCGGCATCGCGGCCGTGCCGTAAGCGCGCAGGTCGTTGCCGATCAGGCGTGCACCAAGACCGAAAGTGAAGGACATCGGCAGCGTGTAAGTTGCCTCGACCTTGCCGAAGATCTTCGTGCCCGAATCGTCGCAGTGGCTGTCGCCCACCTGTTCGTCATTGGAACGGCGGAAACACTGCGAGCTGTCCTCGTAGTAACCGTCATGATCGCGCTTGTGGAAGAACGCGCCGACGGCAGGAGTGATCGAGAAGCCGCCGTCCTGGATCACCGGCACGCCGACGGCAAGTTCGCCGCCCCAGCTGCCTTCGGAACGGGCGACATTGGCCTCGGCGGTAACGGTGGCCGCATTGGCGGAAGAGGCGGCGAAAGCGCAGATGCCGGCAAGGGCGATCAGGCGGATCTTCATGGGCGGGGGATCCCTGTAACCTTGGAAACGATCACAATCGGCTAGATTCCGCGCTTCCTGCGGACAAGAGGGGCGGATTCGCCCTGCCCCGTTAAGGACTCGCCCCGTCGCTTACGCCTCGAACAGCACTTCGGTGCCCGCATGGATCATCTGCGCCAGCCGCGCCGCGTCCCAGTTGGTCAGGCGCACGCAGCCGTGGCTTTCGGTGCGGCCGATCTTCGCAGGCTCGGGCGTGCCGTGGATGCCGTAGTGCTCCTTGGACAAGTCGATCCAGACCACACCGACCGGGCCGTTGGGACCGGGGGCAAGGCGCTTTGCGGTATCGTTCTTGTTGGCATCCCAGAACAGGTCGGGATCGTAGCGGTAATCGGGATTTCGCGAAGTTCCCTTGATCTCCCACCGGCCAAGCGGCAGCGGATCGTGCCCGCTGCCGGTGGTCACCGGGAACTGGGCGATCAGCTTTCCATCTTTGTCGAAAGCCTGAAGCGTGCCTTCCGACTTGTCGACGACGATCTTCTCGGCCGTCGGCTGATCGCCCGCCACGCCCAGGGTTTGCAGCGTCTCCGACCAGCCGCGCTCATCGCCCTCGATCTTCGCGACGGGGACGTTGGCGATCGCGGGAACCCGCACCGTCGTTCCCGCACCGATCTTCGTGCCATGACCGTTGAGCGCCACCAGCGTATCGGGCGTGGTGTGGAAACGTTCCGCCAGCGCTTCGGTGAGCGAACGGTAGCCGAGGCGGTCGAACCCCGCCTGCTGCGAGGTCTTCGTCGGCAGGTTGCGAACGAAGGGCCCGCGCGCGAAAGCCTCGGGGATCACCACCAGCCGCGTCGCCGCCATCGGCTGCCCGTCGAACAGCGCCTGCTGCGTGGCCGGGTCAAGCTTGCCGGTGCGCGGCAGTCCCCGCGCTTCCTGATAGCCACCAAGCGCCAGCTTGTAGGACTGCCCCTCTTTCCCGTCGATCACGCCGGGCGAGAATCCCGCGCGATCCAGCGCCACTTGCGCGCGCATCGGCAGACTGTCCGCCGCCTCCGTCTCGCCGCCGCCGGGGGCATCGGCGAAAGCCAGCGGACTGGAACTGTTTGTTGGAGCCTTCGCCTGCTCCGCCTGCTGCCCGCAAGAGGCCAGCAGCACGAAACAGGACAAGCTGAGAGGGACAAGACGATTCAAGCGGCACCCATCGTTATGGTTCTTGTTGCCATTGAAAACGCCCGAAAACCGGGAAGGCTCCGCAAACGAAAAAAGGCGGCCCCGCAGGACCGCCCTTTTTTTTCACGTCAGCCGGTAAGCCGTTCGCCTTACCCCCGCCGCCCGCTCAGGCTGAGCTTGTCGAAGCCCCCCTGAAACGTGGCGCGAGCCTCCCATGCTTCGACAAGCTCAGCATGAGCGGAGCGCAAGGCCCCCGATCGACGCTCAGCCTTCGCTGATGGTCGCCTTGACGATCTTGCCCGGTTCACGCGGCGGCTCACCCTTGGGCAGCGCGTCGACGTGGTCCATGCCTTCGACGACCTGGCCCCAGACGGTGTACTGCTTGTCGAGGAACGTGGCGTTGTCGAAGCAGATGAAGAACTGGCTGTTGGCCGAGTGCGGATAGCTGGTGCGCGCCATCGAGCACACGCCGCGCACGTGCGGTTCAGCGTTGAATTCGGCCTGCAGGTCGGGCTTGTCCGAACCGCCCATACCGGTGCCGTTGGGGCAGCCGCCCTGCGCCATGAAGCCGGGGATTACGCGGTGGAACTTGATGCCGTCGTAGAAGCCTTCGCCGGTCAGTTCCTTGATGCGCTCGACATGGCCGGGGGCAAGGTCGGGGCGCAGCTTGATCTTGACGTCGCCGCCTTCACCGTTGCCGGTATCAAGCGTGAGGGTAAGGAATTCGTCAGCCATTGCCTGTCTCCATGATGCCGGCGCCTGTGGGCGTCCGGTGAAACTTTGGCGCCCGATATAGGCGATGGTGCGGCAATGTCACGGGGGGCTTTGACAAGGCGCCGTGCACCGCCGTCTCCGCCGACGGTGGAAAGCCCGGTTGCAATTGCGAGATAGCTGCGTAGACCGACCCGGATGAGCGAAGCGGACCTCAAGCACGACCCGATGGACCACGCGGAAGACACCGCGCGTCAGGATGCGCCCGAATCCGATTCGCTGGACGAGGACAACCGCCTCAAGCCCGAATTCGTCCGCAGCGTAAAGGAAGCGCTAGACGAGGAAGACACCGACCGGGTCTACGACCTTGTCGAAGGACTGCACCCCGCCGACATCGCCGACCTGTTCGAGCTTGTCGACGAGCGTGAGCGCCTGACGCTGGCCAGCTCCATCCGCGACCTGATGGGCGTGGAAGTCATCGCCGAACTCAACGACTGGGTCCGCGAGGCGCTGGTCGAGGCCCTGCCCGCTGACGTCGTCGCCGAGATCGCCGAACAGCTCGACACCGACGACGCCGTCGCCATGCTGGAAGATCTCGACGAGAAGGACCAGCAGGCCGTCCTTGCCGAGATGGAGCCGGAAGACCGCGCCGCCATCGAATCGGCGCTGTCGTACCCGGAAGAATCCGCCGGCCGATTGATGAGCCGCGACTTCGTGGCGGTTCACGAATCGATGACGGTGGGCGATCTCATCGATTTCCTGCGCGAACATCGCGAACTGCCGACAGAGTTCTGGGAAGTGTTCATCGTCGATCCGATGCACCGCCCGATCGGCACCTGCTCGCTCTCGTGGATCCTGCGCACCCCGCGCAACATCCCGCTCTACGACGTGATGGCCCGCGACCAGACGCTGATCCCGGCCGATATGGACCAGGAAGAAGTCGCGCTGCGCTTCCAGAAGTACGCGCTGATCTCGGCTGCGGTGGTGGACCCTTCGGGCCGCCTGATCGGCCAGATCACCGTCGACGACATCGTCCACATCATTCAGGAAGAAGCGGGCGAGGACGCCCTGCTGCTGTCCGGTGCAGGTGATGGCGACATCAACGAACCGATCCTGCTGACGGTACGCGCGCGCCTGACCTGGCTGGTGGTGAACCTGGCCACGGCGATGCTGGCAGCCTCGGTCGTCGGGCTGTTTCAGGGCGCGATCGCGAAGTTCGCGCTGCTGGCGGTGCTGATGCCGATCGTGTCGGGCATGGGCGGCAATGCGGGCACGCAGACCCTTGCCGTGGCCGTGCGCGCCATCGCCACCAACCAGCTGACCGATTCCAACACGGTCAGGATGATCCTGCGCGAATTCCGCATCGCGCTGGCCAACGGCTTCGCGCTGGGCCTGCTGATCGGCGTGGGAACGTGGCTGATCTTCGACAACCCGCTGCTGGGCGCGGTGATCGCATCGGCCATGGTGATCAACAACCTTGTCGCGGGCCTGATGGGCATCCTCGTCCCGCTGACGCTGGACAAGTTCAACGTCGATCCGGCGGTGTCCTCGGCCGTGTTCGTGACGACCGCCACGGACACGATGGGCTTCTTCTCGTTCCTTGGCCTTGCGGTGGTGGTGGGGCTGGCCTGACGGGTTCGCGCGCCCTATCTTGACGGCCATGCCGCTCAACATGACCAAGATCGCCTTCTCCGCGACAAGCCCCGCATCCCTGCGCGCATGGCTGGAAAGCCACTCGGATGAAGCGCTGATGACCACCCGTTACCTGCCCAAGCGGCATGAAGAGATGATCGGCGGCTCGCTCTACTGGATCTTCGAACATGCGCTGATCGGCCGCTCCCCGATCGTCCGGTTCTCCCAGCGAGATGACGGGCGCTGGCACATCCACCTCGAGCCGCGCCTGATCCCGGTCGTCACCCAGCCCAAGCGCGCGCATCAGGGCTGGCGCTACCTGTCGGAAGAGGACGCCCCGCGCGATCTGGCAGACGGGGAGACGGCGGGCGATGCGATGCCGCCCAGGCTGGCGCGCGAACTGGCGAAGCTGGGGCTGGTGTGATGGACCGCTTCGACGAAACCGAACGCGCCGCGCTGCTTGCCGTCAAGGGCGTCGGCCCCACGGTACTGTCGCGGCTGGAGGAGCTGGGTATCGCCGGCTTTGCGCAACTGGCCGCCGCCGATGCGGATGATATCTGCGCGAAAGTCTCCGTCAGCCTTGGCGCAACCTGCTGGCGCAACAGCCCGCAGGCCCGCCGCGCCGTGGCCGCGGCGATCGAGCGGGCGCGAGAGCCGTAAGGTCAGGCCCCGCGTTCCACCCACCACTTGAGCAGCACGTGCGCCACCGCATGGCTGGGCGGCGCCCCGAAGGCGCGGCCGACCTCGCCCACGGCCACCGCTTCAAGTGCATCGACGCATTCCTCACGCGTGAACCAGCGCACGTCTTCCAGCTCGGTCTCGTCGATCACGATCGCCGGGTCGTCGGCAAAGGCATGGCAGCCGATCATCAGCGATGACGGGAACGGCCAGGGCTGGCTGGCGACATATTCCACATCGCGCACCCGCACGCCCGCTTCCTCGAAGACTTCGCGCGCGACCGCCTCCTCGATCGTCTCACCCGGCTCCACGAAGCCTGCCAGCGCCGAATAGCGGTGCGCCGGAAAGCGTGGCTGGCGGCCCAGCAGCAGCTTGCCGTCATGCTCCACGGTCATGATCGTGACCGGGTCGACGCGCGGGAAATGGTCCGCGCCGCAGCCCGTGCAGGACCGCTGCCAGCCGCCCTTGGCGATCACCGTACCCGCGCCGCAAACCGCGCAGAAGCGGTGCCGCGAATGCCAGCTTACCAGCGCGCGCGCGCCGCCGTATGCCGCAAGTTCGCCCGGCTCCAGGGCGTTCATCGCGTTCCAGCTGGGTGCCCCGGCGGCGGGAATGCCCGGCAGCACTTGCGCAAAACAGCCGCGCCCGCCTTCAAGACCCCCGCCCTCAATACCAAGGAACAGCAATTCCGCATCCGGCGCGGCTTGGGCCAGACTGTCCCACACCAGAGCACCCTCGGCCGTCATCACCGGATCAAGGCCATCCAGCCGCAGCAGCCGCGCGGTCGGTCCCATCAAGGCGGCGATGGCGTCCGGATCGCCGCGCACATGGTCGGCGCGGTCGATCGGCGATCCGCCGAAAGCGATGGGAGCAGGGGCGGGATTTGTCAGCAGCACGTCAGTGTTTCTCCAGGATCGCAAGCACGTCGGCCTTCAGGGCCTTCTGGAATTCAGGCAACAGGTCAAAGGCATTGGGCGGCATGAACTGCACGAAAATCTGAGATCGCAGGCCGTGGACCATATCGACCATGCCCACCGTACCCGCCGCGCCCGACCAGCCGTAAAGCCCGCTCTCCGCCCCCTGCCCCACGCGCCCGCCGGCACCGAAGCCGCAAGGACCGCCGAACATCTCGGGCACAAGGACGCCGGGCGGCAGGAGGTTGGACGTGCCCATCCGCACCGCGCTTTCGGACAGAACCCGCACTCCGTCGATCGTGCCCATCTGCGCCAGCATGCGCAGGAACCGGTCATAATCGCGCGGCGTGCTGACCAGCCCCGCGCCGCCGAAGGGAAAGGCGGGCTTGTCCAGATAGATGGACGTATCGCCCTCGTCGATCGGCGCCAGCACGCCGCCCACGGCCGCGTAATTGGTAGTCAGGCGATGCGCATCGGCTGCACGCACCCTGAAGCCCGTGCTGCTCATCCCCGCAGGGCCGAAGATGGTATCCTGCAGGTAGGCGTCGAACGGCTTGCCCGCGACCACCTCGATCACCCGGCCCATCAGGTCGAGCCCCATGGAATAGCTCCAGCGCGTGCCCGGATCGGCCACCAGCGGCACTTGCGCCAGCCCCTGCGCAAACTGGTCCAGTCCCTTGACCGGCTCTCCGCGAAACAGGCCGGGAAGCTTCATCCGACTGATCTGACCCGCCACAAGGCCCTTGTCCTCCATCAGCGTCTTGATCGGGCCCTGCTGGATGATCGTGTAGCCGATGCCCGACGTGTGCGTGACCAGATGCCGCATCGTCACCGGGCGCGGCGCCGCGTGGAGCGCGGCGATCGAACCGTCGTATTCGTCCTGCACCATCATGTGCGCATATTCGGGCAGCACTTCGGACAGCGGCTGATCAAGCGCGATCCTGCCCTGCGCCACCAGTTCCATCGCGGCCATGCCGGTGATCGGCTTGGTCATCGAATAGATGCGGAACAGGCTGTCGGCAGTCATGGCATCCGCGTCGGTGAACCCTTCGGAGCCCCGCGCAACATATTCCGGCTCGCGCCCCGGCAGGCCGAGGGAGGCGACCATGCCGGGAAACCTGCCCGGCCCTACCCACCGTTCGACCACCGCGCGGACCTTGGGGATCAGTTCGGGCTGCTGCTGCGCCGCGCGCACCAGTTGCGGCAACATCGCCCCCAGCCCCGCCGCCGCCCCCATGCCCAGCAGCATGCGACGGTCCAGTGCGGCTTGGAGGCGATCGATCATGCGTCTTCCTTTTCATCAACCGCCATGGCCAGCGCCAGCCGCGCCGCCTTGGCGAACAGCGTGGGCAGGCCCGCTTCGTCGATCCGGTCGATCGGCCACCACTCCCCCTCGCCCAGCCCGTCGAAGCGATCGCCGAGATAGACCGACAGGTTCAGTTCCAGCGCGAAGTGCGTGAACACGTGGCCCACCTTGCCCGCGCTTTCCCACGGACCGGCAAGCGGTCCGTTGCCCGAACCGTCGGCGCGGGCGGCCCAGCCGTCATCCGGCAATGCGCGCATGCCGCCAAGCATCCCGCTGCCGGGGCGGCGCACCAGCCAGACTTCGGACGTTTCCTCCCGCTCGATCCAGAAGGCGCGGCCCTGACGAACAGCCTTGGCCTTCTTCGGCGCCTTGACCGGCAACCTTGCGGGATCGCCCATGCGGCGGGCCTTGCACGGCGCTGCGATCGGGCACAGCAGGCAGCGCGGATTGCGCGAAGTGCATACGGTGGCGCCAAGGTCCATCATCGCCTGCGCAAAATCGCCCGCCCGTGCATCCGGGGTTATCGCATCGGCCTTCGCCCGGATGGCTGGGCGCGAACCTGGCAGGGGTTCCTCGATCGCGAAGAGGCGCGAAACGACCCGCTCCACGTTGGCGTCCACCACGACCGCGCGCCGCCCGAAAGCGATCGCGGCAACCGCCGCCGCCGTATAGGCCCCCAATCCCGGCAGCGCGCGCAAGCCCTCTTCGGTATCGGGAAAGCGCCCAAGGCGCGCCACTTCGCGCGCGCAGGCCATGAGATTGCGGGCTCGGGCATAGTAGCCAAGCCCTGCCCATGCCGCCATGACCTCCTCGTCAGCGGCTGCTGCCAGCGCCTCCACGGTCGACCAGCGCGTGGTGAATGCCGCGAAGTAATCCTTCACCGCCGCCACCGTGGTCTGCTGCAGCATCACTTCCGATAGCCAGACCCGGTAGGGATCGGGCGACGAGCTGCCCGGAAGCGCGCGCCAGGGCAGGTCGCGGGCATGGACATCGTACCAGTCGAGCAGCAGCGCCGCGATTGCAGTATCCGAACTGGCATCCATGTCGCCGCTATGGCATTGGATCGCTGGCAATGGAACGGAATAGCGGCAAGCAATCGGGTGAAACGAAACCACGCGGAAAAGGCAAGGCGCCGGGTCTGCGCCAGTATGAGCGCCCGCGCGGCGGTCAGGCGCGCCAGATATCGGACCTGATGCCTGAAGTCGGGCGTACCGCCTTTCGCCGCTTCGGCTTCGTGCAGTCCAGCGTGGTATCGCGCTGGCCCGAGATCGTCGGCGCCCGCCATGCGCGGATATGCTCGCCGGAATCGATCCGTTTCCCGCCCGGAGAAAAGAGCGACGGCATTCTCCAGCTTGTCGTCGTTCCCGCTCATGCCCCGATGATCCAGCACGTGATCCCCGAGATCCTGGACCGGGTGAACCGCTTCTTCGGCTACAACGCGGTCGCCAAGGTGAAAATCCGGCAAGGCGAGGTTAAGGCGCCCGCCGGCATGGGATCGGGCTCCCAAGCTCGCCCGTCCGCGCCGCCTTCGCTGAAACCTGTGCCGTTCGAACTGGGGGAATCGCTGCGCGACATCGGCGATCCCGAACTTCGCGCCGTGCTCGAATCTCTGGCCCGCAGCATGGGCGCCGCCCAAAGCCGGACCGACAGTCAGGAAGACAAGTGATGACCAAGACCGCCCTGCGCATCGCGGCGCTTGCCGCATGTGCCGTTCTCAGCGTCGCGGCTGCCCCCAAGGGTGGCGCCGCGAAGAAGCCTGCTCCCGCCGCCTCCACCAACTGGAACGGTGTAACCGCCGTTACCGCAGACGGCAGCCACCGCCTCGGCAATCCGGAAGCCCCGCTCAAGCTGGTCGAATACGTCAGCTATACCTGCCCGCACTGCGCCCACTTCCACAAGGAGGCGGACCCGGTCCTGCGCCTGACCATGGTGCCCAAGGGGCAGATCTCGGTCACCGTCACCAATTTCCTGCGCAACCCGATCGATCTTACCGTCGCCATGCTGACCAACTGCGGCGACCCCAAGCGCTTCTTCGTGCGCCACAACACCTTTTTCGCCTCTCAGGAAAAGTGGCTCGCCAAGGCCGAGGCGACCTCGCGCGAACAGCAGCAGCGCTGGTATCAGGGCGATTTCCCCACCCGCATGCGCGCCATGGCCGGCGACCTGGGCTTCTACGACCAGACCGCCGCCTGGGGCCTCAGCCGCGCGCAGACCGACCAGTGCTTCGCCAACACCGCGATGCTCGACAAGCTCAAGGGTCAGCAGGGCGAAGTGCAGGCGCTTGGCCTGCAGGGCACGCCCAGCTTCACCCTCAACGGCGAACTGCTTGACGGGCATGACTGGGCCACAGTGTCCAAGGCGATCACCGACAAGCAGGCCCAGCAGCGCGCGGGCAACATCTGACTTTTCCCGGACTGTGGAAGAACGGGCGCGAATCCGTGCTTCCCCGCTTCGTTTCATCCCGTCCATGGGCTAGCCCCTGTGTCAAATCCATACGAAGGATTCGCCTCCCGATGAACCGCACCCGTTTCCGCACGATCACGCTTGGCCTGATGGTCGCCCCGCTTGCCCTGGGCCTTGCCGCCTGCGGCAAGAAAGACGAAACTACCGCCGCTCCGACCGCGGGCGCGCCGATCGCCAACATCGCCGCCCCTGCGGGCAAGTCCTGGGCCGACGTGATCGAAAAGACGTCCGAAGGCGGCTATCGCATGGGCAACCCCAACGCCCCGATCAAGCTGGTTGAATACGGCGCGCTCAGCTGTTCGCACTGCGCCGAATTCGCCAAGGAAAGCTTCGAGAAGATGCGCGACGACTACGTCGCCAGCGGTCGCGTCAGCTACGAACTGCGCTATTTCATGCTCAACGCGCTCGACATTCCGGCATCGCTGCTGGCCGAATGCGGCCAGACCGAAGCGGTGATCCCGCTGAGCGAGCAGTTCTGGGCATGGCAGCCCAAGCTGTTCGAGAACATGCAGGCCGCCGGCAAGGATCGCCTTGCCGCGATCGACGCGCTGCCCAAGGAAAAGCAGCTTGGCGCCATCGCCGAGGTTGCCGGCATGACCGAATTCTTCTCGTCGCGCGGCATCGCGCGTGATCAGGCCAACGCCTGCCTGGCCGATACCGCCAAGGCCAAGGCGCTGGCCGACCAGACGCAGAAGGCTTCGGAGGAATTCAACGTCACCGGCACGCCCACCTTCATCATCAACGGCAACAACGTTGGCTCGATGAGCTGGGCCGACCTTGAGCCCAAGCTGAAGGAAGCGGGCGCACGCTGATCGGCGTGAACGCCTGACCTGTCCTCGATGCGCATCCACCGTCTAAAGCTCAGCGGCTTCAAAAGCTTCGTCGAGCCTGCGGAACTGCGCATCGATCCGGGGCTGACCGGCGTGGTCGGCCCCAACGGTTGCGGCAAGTCCAACCTGCTCGAAGCGATCCGCTGGGTCATGGGCGAAAGCTCTCCCAAGTCGATGCGCGGCGGCGGGATGGAAGACGTGATCTTCGCGGGAACGGACAAGCGCCCGCCCCGCTCCTTCGCCGAAGTCGTGCTCAAGGCCGACACGGCGCCGGATGCCAACGGCGTGCGCGACGAACTCGAAGTCGTGCGCCGTATCGAACGCGGCGCGGGCAGCGCCTACCGCATCAACGGACGCGACGTGCGCGCCAAGGACGTGGCGCTGATCTTCGCCGATGCCGCCACCGGCGCGCACAGCCCGGCGCTGGTATCGCAAGGCCGCATCGCCGCCGTCATCGCCGCCAAACCCGCCGAACGCCGCGCCATGCTGGAAGAAGCGGCGGGCATCGCGGGCCTGCACGTGCGCCGCAAGGACGCCGAACAGCGCCTGCGCGCCACCGAAGCCAATCTTGCCCGTCTTGACGACATCATGGCCGGCCTCGACAAGCAGGTCGGCACGCTCAGGCGGCAGGCGAAGGCGGCAGAACGCTACAAGGCCCTGACCGACCAGATCCGCCTTGCCGAAGCCCGCGTGGTTTTCGCCCGCTGGCGCGAAGCTGCCGCCGCTGCGGACGCCGCCCGCAAGGAAGCGCAGGCCGCGGAAGAGCGCGTCACCATGGCGCAGGCGCTCGCAGTCGAGGCACAAAGCCAGCAGGCCGCCGCCGCCGAAGCGCTGGCCGAAACGCGTGACGAACTGGCGGATCGCCGCGATGATGCCAATGCCCAGGGGCATCGCATGGCAACGCTGACCAGCCAGCTTGAAGCCGCCGAACAGCGCCTGACCGACCTTGACCGCCAGCGCACCCGGCTGGAAGATGATCGCCGCGATGCCGATCGCCTGACCCGCGACGCTGCCGAAGCGCTGGCCCGGCTCGAACGCGAACTGGCAGAAGGCGAAAGGCAGCTTGCCGCTGACGAGGCACAGCGCCCGCGCTTTGCCAACACCGTCGACGGCGCCGAACAGGCCAGCCGCGCCGCCGAACTCGATCTTGCGCAGGCAACCGCCAGGCAGGCGGGCGTGGAGGCCGAATGGCGCATCGCCGACGCCGAACTGGCGCAGGCCAAGGCGCGGCAGACCCGCACGCTGCAGGATACCGCGCGGATCGAGGCGCAAGTCGCCGCTCTGCCCGATCTGGCAGACCTTGAAGCCGCCATCGCCGCCGCGCGCTGGAAAGCAGAGGAAGCCACCGCCGCCCTTGCCCGTACCCGCGATGGGCTGGAGGACATGCAGGCCCGCAAGACCACCCTGCAGGCAGATCGCGACGCTGCCGCATCGGCCCTTGCAGGCGCGCGCGCCGACCTGACCGGCATCGAACGCGAACACGCCGCCCTCGTCCGCGACCGGGAAGCTCGGGCCAAGGGCGCGAAGGCTGCGCATGGCCTGCCCGTAGCGATCGATGCGGTGCGCGCCGCGCCCGGCTACGAACGCGCCGTCGCCGCCGTGCTCGGCCGCGACGCCAAGGCACCGCTGGGGAGCGTGCCCAACGCCGACGGCCGCTTCTGGAGCGGCGCCGATGCGCCCGCGCCCGTGGCCGACAGCCTTGCCGCCCACGTTGCGCAATGCCCGCCGGAACTGGCGGCCCGCCTTGCGCTGGTCCATGTCGTCGATGAAGATGATGCCCGTGCGCTGAAGCCCGGCGAATGGCTGGTCACCCGCGCGGGCGTGCTGCGGCGCTGGGACGGTTTCGTGGCGCGCGGCGAAGGCGCGGCTGAGGCAGCCCGGCTGGAAGCGGAAAACCGCTTTGCCGAACTGGACGCAAAGCTGCCCCCCTTGCGCGAAGCGGTCAGCGCCGCCGAAGCCGGGCAGGCCGCCGTTCAGCAGGAACTGGCCGACCTGTCTTCCCGCGTGATCGGCGCCGAACGCGCCATCGCCGCGGCTGCCGAGGCAGAACGCAGCGCGCTGCGCGCCGTCGATCAGGCAGAGGACGCGCGCTCCCGCCAGCAGGCTCGCCGCGCCGAACTCGACGCAACGCTTGCCGAAACCGCCGATCTGCGCGCAGGGGCGGATGCTGAAGTTTCCGCCGCCGAGGGCAAGCGCGCCGCCCTGCCCGATCCCGCCACGGGCCGCGCCGAACTGCAGGCCGCGCAGGGCCGCAACGTCGATGCCCGCTCCGCCCTGCAGCACGCGATGGCAGCACTGGCGGGGCACGATCAGGCGCTGGCCGTGGCGCGCGAACGCACCACCGCCCAGCGCGCCGACATTCGCAGCTGGCAAGCCCGTTCGGGCGATGCCGCCAACCGCCTTGCCCAGATGGCCGGACGGCTGGAAGAGATCGAATCCGAACGGACGATCGTCGCCGCGAAGCCTCCATCGCTGATGGCGCAGATCGAACAGGGCGAAACGATCCGGGTGCGTCTGGGCGAGGAGCTGGCGAAGGCCGAGGCCGCTGTTACTACCGCCACCGAAGCCGCCCGGCGCGCAGACACGGCCCTCTCCGCCGCGCAGGAAACGCTGGCGGCCGCCCGCGAAGCGCGCGCCGGGGCAACCGCCCGCGCCGAACACGAAGACCAGCGCCGGGTTGAGACGAACCGCCTGTCGGGCGAGCGTTTCCAGTGCCCGCCGCCGGTCCTGCCCGAACGCTTCGGCTTCGTTCCCGCCGAAGTCGCCGGTGCAGAAACCGAAGGCAGCGGCATGGACCGCCTGACCGCAGACCGCGAGCGGATCGGCCCGGTCAACCTTGTCGCCGCCGATGAACTTGCCGAAGCCGAGGCGCAACTGGGGCTTTCAGTGACTGAAAAGGCCGAACTGACCGAGGCGGTGAACCGGCTGCGCGGTTCGATCGGCAATCTCAACCGCGAGGGACGCGAACGGCTGCGCGCCGCCTTCGAGGCGGTCGATGGCCACTTCCGCCGCCTGTTCACGCGGCTGTTTCAGGGCGGCCAGGCCCACCTTGCCCTCGTCGATTCGGACGATCCGCTGGAGGCGGGCCTGGAAATTTATGCCCAGCCGCCCGGCAAGCGCCTGCAATCGCTCACCCTGCTTTCGGGCGGCGAACAGGCGCTGACAGCAGTGGCGCTGATCTTCGGGCTGTTCCTGACCAACCCGGCACCAATCTGCGTGCTGGACGAAGTGGATGCCCCGCTCGACGACGCGAACATCGAACGGTTCTGCGACCTGCTCGAAGCGATGACGAAGGAAACCGACACGCGCTATCTTGTCGTCACGCACAATGCGGTGACGATGAGCCGCATGCACCGGCTGTTCGGCGTGACCATGGTTGAAAAGGGCATCTCGCGCCTCGTCAGCGTAGATCTGGGCGCGGCGGAAGAACTGCTGGCAGCGGCGCAGTAGCGCTGCCGCGCGATCACCCCAGCACGAAGCGCGGTCCCGGTCCCTGCGCCCCGGCAGCGTCCTGGGCGTTATAGAGCCGGCATTTCGTCAGGCTCAGGCAGCCGCAACCGATGCATTCATCCAGCTTGCGGCGCGTCAGTTCCAGCAGCGCGATCTTCTTGTCGATGGAATTGCGCATGGACCGGCTGATCCGCTCCCAGTCCGCCAGAGTCGGCGTGCGGCCCTGCGGCAGATCGGCCAGTTCCCGCTCGATCTCCGCCAGTGCAAGGCCCAGTTTCTGCGCGATCAGGATGAAGCTGACACGGCGAATATCCGAACGCAGGAACCGCCGCTGGTTACCTGCAGTCCGCAATGCCTGCAGCAGTCCCTTCTCTTCATAGAACCTCAAGGCCGATACCGCGACGCCGGTGCGCCGCGCCAGTTCGCCGATGGTGATGAAGCGGTCCGCGACCAAGTTCGTCCTCTATTCAAAAGCGCTTGATCTCAAGTTAGGTTGAGGTTGCACTTTTGCCAAGCCGGCTGATTCGCCGGTGACGCAGGAGAGACAAGAATGGCCCAGGGCCGCCTCGAACATGCCAATATCACCGTCAGCGACATCGAGCGTTCGTCCGCGCTGCTGCAGGATCTGCTGGACTGGCACGAACGCTGGCGTGGTCCCGCGATCAACGGCGGCGAGACGATCCACGTCGGCGGGGATTTCAGCTATATCGCGGTCTATACCGACCGCCGCGAACGCGAACGCTTCGCCAAGGGCGCGCCGCTCAATCACGTGGGACTGGTGGTGGAAGACCTCGACGCGGCAGAACGCAAGGTGATCGCCGCCGGGCTGGAGCCATTCGCCCACGCCGATTACGATCCGGGCCGCCGGTTCTACTTCTTCGACTGGGACGGGATAGAATTCGAACTGGTCAGCTACGAGTGACCGATCAGATCACGCCAGCATTGCCGACGACCCAGCATGCCAGCGCCATGACCAGCCCGGCATCACGGTTGGAGCGGAACCGGGCCAGCGCATTTTCCCCGTCACTGGGGTCCAGCGTCATGACCTGGAAGCCCAGATGCAAGGCCATCGGCAACAGCGCGACAAGGGCCACCCAGTCCGGACGCATCGACCAGAAGGCCAGCGCCCACAGCGTAAGCGCAAGGGCGTAGAAGCCTCCAACCCCGCCCTTCACCCGTGCGCCCAGGCGTCGGGCGGAGGAGCGGATGCCGACGATCGCGTCATCCTCGATGTCCTGGATCGCGTAGATCGTGTCGTAGCCGATGCACCACACGATCGAACCGAGGTAGAGTGCGGCCAGTGCCTCAAGATGGTCGGTCCGTATCTCGATCCAGCCGACCAGCGCCCCCCAGGTAAAGACCATGCCCAGCCACGCCTGCGGCCACCAGGTTATGCGCTTCATGAAGGGATAGGCCGCCACCAGACCAACACTGCCCAGCGCCACCATTTGCGCGGGCGGACGCAGCTGGAACAGCACGACAAGGCCGATCCCGCACAGCAGCATCAGCCATGCCCAGGCCGCGCTCTTGCTGACCCGCCCGCTGGCGACAGGGCGTTGCGCCGTGCGCGCCACGCGGCGGTCAAGGTCTGCATCGACGATATCGTTGAGCACGCAGCCCGCACCGCGCATGGCGATCGATCCCAGCAGCAGCCAGCCGATCAGGCTCCACCGGCTTTCCCCGCCCGCCAGCAGCACGCCCCAGACACAGGGCCAGAACAGCAGCCACCAGCCGATCGGGCGATCCAAGCGCGCCAGCACCGCGAAATCGCGAAACGGCTGCGGCAGCATGGACACAAGGCCGCCATGCTGGCTGTCGGGGACAAGCGCTCTTTCGATCATCGCGCGATGAGTAGTGCATTGTGCGCGTCCTGTCATGTCCAACGTGACTGGTGAACACATCCTGCCCTTGGTTGCATGTCTCGGGCTGAGAGGCGAAAAGAGCGTTCCAGCCCAAGGAAGCCGTTGAAGATGCCCGCTACTCCCGCCTGGCCGCCGCGCTCCGCGCCGCGCCTGTTCGTCACCGGCCCGCTTGCCGAAGGTGCCAGCCTGCCGCTGGACGGGCAGCAGGCGCACTATCTTGCCAAGGTCATGCGAGTCGAACCCGGCGATGCGGTGATCGCGTGCGATGATGTGACCGGGGAATGGGCTTGCGAAGTCGTCTCGGCGGGCAAGCGTGACGTGGTGCTGGCCGTCCGCACCCGCCTGCGCGAACGCGAAGCGGTGCCTGATTTCGTACTTTGCGCCGCTCTGCTCAAGAAGCCCAACTTCGACCTCGTGCTGGAAAAGGCGACGGAACTGGGGGTTGCGGCGGTGCAGCCGATCGTCACCCGGCGCTGTGTAGCGGACAAGCTCAACCCCGAACGGGCGCTGACCATCGTGACCGAAGCGGCCGAACAATGCGCCCGCACCGCTCTGCCCCGCGTGGACGCTCCGGCGAAGCTGGAAGCCCTGCTGCGCGACTGGCCGCAGGACCGCCCCCTGTTCTTCGCCGACGAACAGGGGGGAGAGCCCGCCGCCGCCGCCTTCGCCGCGCATCAGGGGCCTGCCGCGCTGCTGGTCGGCCCCGAAGGCGGCTTCGACGAGGAAGAGCGCGCCCTTGTCCGCGCCCATCCGCAGGCCCGCGCGATCACGCTGGGGCCGCGCATCCTGCGGGCCGAAACCGCCTGCATTTCCGCCATCGGCCTGTGGATGGCAGTGTCCGGAGACTGGTCATGACAGGAATGTTAGACTGACCGGTACAAAAAGTTCTGGCGCGGCTTCGCGTGGCACACTAATTCCGCGGCCATGAGCACCCGTGAGGTTTCGGATCGCGAAGATCCGGTCATCGAAAGCCTGTCCCAACTCGCCGAGCCGATGGCCGCGGGCGAAAAGCCGCGCGAAGCGTGGCGGATCGGCACCGAGCACGAAAAGTTCGTCTACGACACCGCCGACCATCACGCCCCGTCCTATGACGAAAAAGGCGGCATCCGCGACCTGCTGGACGAACTGACCCAGTTCGGGTGGAAGCCCATCGAGGAAGGCGGTCATGTCATCGCGCTCAAGGGCGCGGACGGCAACGTCAGTCTTGAACCTGCGGGCCAGCTTGAACTGTCGGGCGCGCCGCTCGAAAACCTGCACCAGACCTGCGCCGAAACCGGCCGCCACCTGAAGGAAGTGAAGCAGGTCGGCGAAAAGCTGGGCAAGGCTTACCTTGGCCTTGGCATGTGGCCGGACAAGACCCGCGAAGAACTGCCGATCATGCCCAAGGGGCGCTACGGCATCATGCTGAACCACATGCCGCGCGTGGGCAGCATGGGCCTGGACATGATGCTGCGCACCTGCACGATCCAGGTGAACCTCGATTATTCGAGCGAAGCCGACATGGCGCAGAAGTTCCGCACATCGCTGGCGCTGCAGCCGCTGGCGACTGCGCTCTTCGCCAATTCGCCTTTCACCGAAGGCAAGCCAAACGGCTACCTTTCGTACCGCAGCCACATCTGGTCCGACACCGATCCCGCGCGCACCGGGATGCTGCCTTTCGTGTTCGAAGACGGCTTCGGCTATGACCGCTACGTCGAATACATGCTCGACGTGCCGATGTATTTCGTGTTCCGCGACGGCAAGTACATCGATGCCGCCGGACTTTCCTTCCGCGACTTCCTCAAGGGCGAGCTTTCGGTGCTGCCCGGCGAGCGCCCGCGCATGTCGGACTGGCAGGATCACCTTTCCACCGCCTTCCCCGAAGTGCGCCTCAAGTCGTTCCTCGAAATGCGCGGCGCCGATGGCGGGCCGTGGGGCCGCATCTGCGCCCTGCCTGCACTCTGGGTCGGCCTTCTCTACGATCAAAGCGCGCTCGATGCGGCGTGGGATCTGGTCAAGGACTGGGACATGGAAGGCCGCGAGGCGCTGCGCTCGGCCGCACCGAAGCTGGGCCTGGATGCACCCATCCCTTCCTCAAATGGGCGTGGCGGCACCCTGCGCGACATCGCCGGCGAAGTGGTCGAAATCGCCCGCTCGGGCCTTGCCGCGCGCGGGCGCCTGAACTCGGCGGGCGAAAACGAGACGGGCTACCTCGAACCGCTGGCAGAGATCGTGAAGTCGGGCAAAGTCCCGGCGCAGCGCCTGCTCGACCTCTACAATGGTGAATGGGGCGGCGATCTTTCCAGGGTCTATGCACTGAAGACGTTCTGACATGATCGTCGTCACCGGCGAATTCCGCATGCCGCCGGAAGCTCTGGACGCCGCACGCGCGGCAATGGGGCGGGTCATCGCAGCGTCGCGGGCCGAACCGGGCTGCCTTGACTACATCTATGCCGAAGACATTCTTGAGCCCGGCCTGTTCCGCGTCATCGAACGCTGGACAGACCGCGCCGCGCTTTCCCGGCACTTCGAGATGCCGCACATGAAGCGCTGGCTGGAAGAGCGCGCGGCAATGGGCCTCACCGGCAGGCAGGTGACCGCCCACGCGGTCACGGTCAGCGAAGCGCTGTGATCATTCGGTCGGCTGCGGCAACGGCTGCCCCGGCCTGAACATTCTGGCCATGCCGGACAGCGTGCGCGTGATCAGCGCGTTCTCGGCCATCCACTTGTGATATTCCCGATACTTCGCATCCTCGGCCAGCAGGTGGGCTTCTTCCGTCCGCGCGCGCCAGTAGTAGATGCCGCTTACCACGCCCAGCAGCACGGTGTTGCGGATCGCGTCCGTCCATGACCCATTGGTGACGAGGAACGGGAGGGTCGAAGTCCACCAGAACAGGTTCTTCGACAAGTACGCCGGATGCCGGGTGAAGCGATACGGCCCGTTGGTCAGCACACCGCGATAGGTGAGGTTGGAAAAGCGCAGGCCGAATGCAAAGGTCGCCCAGGCGTAGATCGCGGTCAGCACCACCATCATCGCCGCCCAGCCCCACAGCAGCACGTCATAGGCCGCCATCCAGTGCGCCCAGCCGCCAGTGTTGACCTCGTAGCCCAGCACATTGGCATTGCCCATCGTGCCCCACACGAAGGGCGGATAACATATCAGCGCCGCCACCCAGCCAGCCAGCAACGGGTTGCCGCTGCGGATATGCGCGTCGAGCGGGCGGAACGTGAACAGGTAGCCCACCGTGCCGATCTGCACATCGACAAGAAACAGCGCCTCGATCAGAAGCGAGCACAGTTCGACGGGCCTGTGCGCGACCGCACTGAAATCCGCCTCTACCACGCGGGCGAACCCGCCGGGCAGGATCGATATCATGAAGGCGCCGAAAAAGCCCTTGATCGCCCAAGCGCGCCAGTGCTTCTTCACCTCCTCGGCAGACCACGGCTCCCGCCCGATCAGCATCGCGCCGAAATGCCAGGAAGCGTCGCGCGGCTCCACCATGACGCAGTCAAGCCACAGGACGTAGGGCACCGAGAGGATGAACAGGGGTGCTGCAACGGCGCTCAACACGTCCATCGCGAACAGATACTGCCCCTCCCAGTACCACCGGCACAGAAAGTAGAAGCAGGCGATCCCCGCCCAGGTGATCCAGAGCCCGACCAGCTTGGTGATCGAAACGTCGATCGTCTCGGAAATGCGGGCGCGGCGTGACCAGTCAATGCCGGTGGAGGGACGCAGGTGAACCTTGTCGACCAGCACCGACCATGCCGTCATCGCCGCGCCGGTGAAGGCCAGCGTGGCCAGCGAGGCATAGGCCCCGCTCATCGGTTCGCGCGGAGCCTGCAGGCCAAGCAGGTCAACGACCGAGGCCCAGTTGCGGCAGAACAGGATCCACACCACCAGCGCGATGAGGCCGGACAGGCCGACGCCGGCGGAAACGTCGCTGGCAGGGCGGTGGGTGGATGCGGTGCTCATGGGCGCAGGGCCTAGAGCCAATTGGTTAAGGGGGCGCAAACCTGATGCGGCCTGCGCCCCGCTTCGTTCAACGGAAGGCGCTGATGCGGCCCGAATCGTCGAGCACGTAAAGCGTCTGGTTCGCCACGACCGGCGCCAGCGAGATCGGATCGCTCAGTTCGGTGAACGGCGTCATCGTGCCGGTGGCCGGATCGATGGTGGCGACCAGCCCGCGCGAATTGCCGACCCACAGCTTGTTGCCCGCCAGCACAGGGCCGACCCAGAAGATCGGGTTCTTGCGCTTCTTGGCGTTCTTGTAGCGCTGCAGTTCGGTCAGCCAGCGGACCTTGCCGGTCGCCCGTGCGATGGCGAGGATCTCTGCGTGATCGTCCAGCGTGAAGACCCAGTCACCCGCGACCGACGGGGTTGAGATACCCGCAAGGTTGAGTTCCCAGATGCGCTGGCCAGTGACCAGTTCGTAAGCGGCCATGCGTCCGCCCTGACCCAGCGCGTAGACGCGGCCGCGATCGATGATCGGATCGGCGTCAACGTCGGTCAGGCTGCCCACCTCGGTGGAGATCGAGGTGCGCGAAAGCGCGTCCGACCAGACCTGACGGCCGTTCTCGTAACGGTAGGCGACCAGTTCGCCCGACGAATAGCCCGCGATCACCGTGCCCTGGCCCAGCGCCGGAGAGGCGACGCCGAACACGCCCGACTGGGTCAGCGAGGCCGATTCCTGCCACATGGTTGCACCATCCGCCGCGTTGAGCACGACGATCTGGTTGTCCTGCGTCATCACGAAGATCTGGTTGAAACCGATCGTCGGCGCACCACGCAGCGGCCCGGCGGGCTTCTTGGTCCACAGCTGGCTGCCGTCAGCGGCGTTGAGCGCCGCCACTTCGCCAAGGCCGGTGGTGATGTACAGCTTGTCGCCATCGAAGCTGACGCCGCCGCCGAACACCGAGTTGGCGTTGTTGCCATCGACCGAGAAGCTCTTGGTCCACAGCTTCGCCCCGCTCTGCGCGTCGAATGCGTGGACGGTGCCTTCGGTGTCGATCACGAAGAGCTTGCCGTCACCCACGACCGGAGACGCGGCAAGGCGCGCACGGTTGCTCGATCCGGCGATCTGCGCGGTCCAGGCCTTGGTGGGGTTATCGGCCAGTGCAAGGTGGCCGTAAGCCTTGTTCGGGGTGTTGCCGCCCTGCGCCCAGGTGGCGTTCACTTCCGCCGGGGGCAGGATCACCGAAACCGCGCCCAGCGTGGCGTCTACCTTGGCCCCGCTTTCGATGCGCGAAAGGATCGGCACGCGGTTGCCCACCGTCGGGGTCTTGGCGGGGCCCTTGCCGCCGCCGAACACCTTGCAGCCGGAAAGGCCCGCGACCAGCGCGAGGGCGATCAGCGGCACGACCTTCTTCGCACGCGAAGAGGTCGTATTGCGAGCTGCGTTCATGCGAATGTCCTCACGTGTCATTGTCTCAGTTCGCCACTTCGGCGGGCTTGACGATCTTTGCCGTCGGCTGGTTCAGCGGTTCGCCCTTTTCGTCGACGACATCGTCCACCGCATCGACGCCAAGCACGGCGGCAAGCTGGCGGGCGCGGCTGCGCAGGCCGTCCTCGACGCCTTCATCCTTGGCGATCGCGGCGAACAGAGGACCCGCCTGATCCTGCTTGTTCTGCTTGAGGTAGGCCATGCCGACGAGTTCGCCGGCGGGGCCGAACCACGGGTTGCCCGGCGCGGCCATCGGCTTGAGGCGGCTGATGACGTCTTCGGGCTTCATCGCATCGAAATCCGCGCCGATTTCCCGCACCGAAGCCAGATCGCGCAGGGCCTGCGGTGCCTTGCCGTCGGCCGAAATCTCGCGATAGATCTTGAGCGCGTCGGCCTTCTTTTCCTGGCGCAGCGCAATGCCGGCCAGCATCAGCCGGGCGGAAACAACGGTAGCGTCCGACGAATCGGTGGCGGCCAGCGGGGCCAGCTTGGCCTTGGCGCCATCGAGATTCTCGGACTGCAGCGCATCAAGCGCCTGCACGTAAGCTTCGGACCGGGCTTCGCGCTCCTGGGTCTGGCGGTGCTGCCAGTAGATCCAGCCCGCGAAGGCGATCAGGGCGATGACGATGGCGGCAAGCAGCGGCTTGCCATAACGGCTCATGAAGCCTTCGAGCTGGTCCTGCCGCACGGCATCGTCGACTTCGCGCAGGAAGACGTCCTGCTGAGCGGCGTTGCGGGCTGCGGCGGCGGAATTGGTGTCGGGGGGCAGAGCCAAGATAGAACGCTTTCTAGCGAAAAACGGGACGGTTGCGGGGCTGTTTAGCGGATGGGCGGGGCTTTTCAACGGGGATGTCTGTGCACACGTCCCTGCTTGGGCCAGCGTGAAGCGCCGCTGAATGGGCGCGCGCTTGCCCGGCGGTCAGGGAAAGTGGGCCTGGCCCATCGCCGCCCCATACGTTGCTGCATAGCTGCGAATCATTGCTTTTTCATCGTATTGGGCCTGTGCCAGCGCGCGATTGGCCTCCCCGACCCGCGCCCGCAGCCCTTGGTCGCCAGCCAGTTCGGCCAGAGCCCGGCCCAGCGCCGCGTCGTCTCCGGCGGGGGTGATGAAGCGGCGGTTTTCCCCCGCCACCATCGCCGCCACGTCTCCCACGGCGGGGGAGGCCACGGCAAGGCCGGCCGCCATCGCTTCCAGAACGGAGATCGGAAACTGCTCGCTGTCGGAGGAGAGGGCGAACAGATCAAACAGCCCCACCGCCCGCGACGGATCGGGGACGAAGCCCGGCAGGTGGACCCGCCCGGCCACGTCGCAGTCCCGCGCCTGCTGCTCGATCGCCCCGCGTTCCGGCCCTTCGCCAAGGATCACCAGCTGCCATTCGGGCGGCAGCGTGGCGAAAGCGCGAACCAGCCGGGGCAGGTTCTTCACCGCCCGCAACCCCGCCAGCGTGCCGACCCACTTCGCGCCCGCCGGCTTGGGCAGCCCTGCAATCGCGTCGGTCGGGGGCGGGGAAAGGTAGGCCTGGGTGCGGATACCGTTGATGATCAGGCGCACGCGGCCGCGCGGCTGCGCCCAGTCGCGCAGCGCGATCGCCTCCAGCCGCTGTGATGGCACCACCAGTGCAAAGGCGCGCGCCAGCGCCACGCGGCGAAACCAGTTGCGCGAAGGCTTGAGGCCGCCCGCCTCATCCTCATTGAAACCGTCCTCGTGATGGACCAGCGGCGGCAGCGCCAGAACGCGCCCCAAAAGGCGATGCGCCATCACCGCATCCATCGCCCCCCAGTTGTAGGTGAGGACAAGGTCGAAGCCCTTCATGGCGCGCGCGATGCGCAGCAGCCGCAGCGGCGTGGGGCGCCCCTGAAGGCTGGGAAAATCGTCCGGGAAATCGACCGTCAGCGCCGGATCAAGCGCCACTTTCGCGCCATGGACGCCCCGCTGGCCGGACACCACGGTATGCGCGATGCCGGTGCCGAAGACGTTCATCAGCCGCGCCGCGCGCAGTTCCTTGCCGCCCGCAGCGAAGCTGGAATGGAGGTGAAGAATACGCAAAAGTGTTCTCTGCCTCAGGCCGCTCTGGCCAGCAGCCGCTCGATCGCGGCCACCGATTCGGGCTCGTCCAGCGTCGGAGCGTGGCCGACATTGGGCAACGTCAGCCCTTCTGCCATTTCGGAGCGGCGCAGCATGTCGTCCAGCGTCTGCGCCGAAAGCAGGTCCGACAGGCCGCCGCGCAGAACCAGTACCGGCACCCGCGCCAGCGCTTCCCAAGCGGCCCACAAGTCCGGCTGGGCATTGACGTCAAGCGCCAGGAACGGCTCCGCGATCTTCATGTCATAGTCGAACACGATGCGTCCGTTGCCGCCGACCGTCATCAGCCGCTTGGCCATGCCGATCCAGAAATCGAGCGGCTGCCCCGGATGGGAGCCTGCCTGCATTTCCTCCAGCCCGCGCGCGGCATGGACCCAGGTGGGCCATGTGCGGCCCTGCCCGACATACTCCTTGATACGCGCAAGGCCGGTCGGCTTGAGCCAGGGACCGACATCGTTCACCACGGCGGCGGCGATCCTGTCCGGAATGATCGTCGCCAGCCCCATCGCCATCAGCCCGCCCAGCGAGGTGCCGATCACCACGAAGCGTTCAAGCCCTTCCTGCTCGATCAGGGCAAGGACGTCCTCTCCGTACTGGATCGGCGTGTACGTGGCGGAATCCTTGGCATATTCGCTGTCCCCCCGCCCGCGCAGGTCCGGGCAGATCACCCGCCGCCCGGCGGCCGCAAGACGCGGAGCCAGCACGTCGAAGTCCCGCCCGTTGCGGGTCAGGCCGTGAAGGCACAGCACGGGCAACCCGGTTTCGCCCCCTTCGGGACCGGCATAATCGCGGAAATGGAGCTTGAGACCGTCGCGGCTGGACCAGAAGCGATCTTCGAAAACCTTCATGCGCGAACGGCAACCTCATCAGACTTAACGAAATGCCCGGCTTGATAGCGGGCCGGGCGGTCCCCACTATCGCCCGATGCCAAGCGATCCGCAACCCGCGCCCTATCTTCCCGATCCGCGAATCGAAACGATCGCACAATGGATCGGCGACCCGGTCCACGCCGCTGCGTTCCCGCGCCGCCAACTGCGCTGGCGCAACGACCGCTGGGCCGCCGCCGTGGGCCTCGATGGCTTCGACGAGGCCCTCTGGACAGCACATTTCGGGCAGTTCCAACCGCTCCCCGGCAACCTGCCGCAGCCGCTGGCGCTGCGCTATCACGGGCACCAGTTCCGCACCTACAACCCCGACCTTGGCGACGGGCGCGGCTTCCTTTTCGCACAGATGCGCGATGCAGCCGGGCGCCTGCTGGACCTTGGCACCAAGGGTTCGGGCCAGACGCCGTGGAGCCGCGACGGCGACGGGCGGCTGACCCTGAAGGGCGCGGTGCGCGAAATCCTTGCCACCGAAATGCTGGAAGCGCTGGGCGTCGATACCAGCAAGACCTTCTCCGTGATCGAAACGGGCGAGGAACTGTGGCGCGGCGACGAGCCTTCCCCCACCCGCTCGGCCGTACTGGTGCGTCTGTCGCACGGACACATCCGGATCGGCAGCTTCCAGCGCCTTTACGTGCTGGAAGAGACCGCGCATCTGGCCGCGCTGGTCGACTACAGCCTTGAAACCTACCCTGGCAGCCTGCCGCCCGAGGATGCGCCGGGGCGCGACGAGCCGGCCGTGATCCTGCTCCATCAGGTCGTCGAACGGCTGGCCGATCTGGCTGCCGCGTGGATGGTGGCGGGCTTCGTCCATGGCGTGCTCAACACCGACAATATGAACATTTCGGGCGAAAGCTTCGACTATGGGCCGTGGCGCTGGGCACCGCGCTGGGATCCGCGCTTCACCGCCGCCTATTTCGACCGTACCGGCCTCTACGCCTTCGGCCGCCAGGCAGAGGCGCTGTTGTGGAACTGCCAGCAGCTGGCCATTGCGCTGCGCCCGCTGACGGAAACCGCGCCGCTGGTCGCCGCGCTCGAGCGCTTCGGACCGCTTTATCAGCAGGCGCTGTGCCGCCGCTTCACATGGCGTCTGGGCATCGAATCGCGCGGGGTGGAGGCCGACACCGCGCTCGTGCAGGCGGCAGAGCGCAGCATGGTGGAGAGCGGCCTTGCGCCCGAACAGTTCTTCTTCGTGCATCGCGGCGGCCGCAATGCAGGAGATGACGATTTCGGCACGCTGCTGGCCGGCTATGCCCCCGCCGCCGCCGTCGAAGACCCGTTCTGGCAGGAAAGCGCCCCTCCCGGCGTACTCATCGACGAAGTCGAACGCATCTGGGCCGCGATCGACACGCATGACGACTGGAGCCCGCTCCACGCCAAGGTCGCCGACATCCGCGCCCTTGGCAGGAAGCTGGGGCCGGCCCCGCTGCCCGGGTCGTTCAGACCCGCGTCGTTTACGCCACAGTAGGAATCCCTATGCCACTGGGATGAAATATCGAAGCCTATCAGCTAACCGGGCATTAGCCGTAACACACTGCCGGAAACGGCGATGCCCTGGGACCAAGTGATTACGTGACCGCACAACTCATGAGGGCACAAGGCGCCCCCGACACCAAGGCGGAGATTGTCTCCTACGAACCGGCCAGCGGGGCGGAAATCTGGCGCGGCCAGATCGCCGACGTGGACGAAACGGTGGGACGCGCGCGGCGCGCATGGCCATCTTGGGCGGCCCAGCCCCTTTCCACCCGCATGGAACTGCTGCGCCGCTTCGCCAACGAAGTGCGCAAGGATGCAGAAGCGCTGGCCACCTGCATCGCCCGCGAAGTGGGCAAGCCCATGTGGGAAGCGCGCGCCGAGGTCGATTCGGTGATCGCCAAGGTCGAAGTCTCGATCCGCTCCTATGCCGAGCGGACAGCCCAGCGTCGGCTTGATTCAGCGTTGCAGGGCGCGATGGCTGTGCGCCACAAGCCGCATGGCGTACTCGTGGTGCTCAGCCCGTTCAACTATCCCGCCCACCTTGCCAACGCGCATATCGTGCCTGCACTGATCGCGGGCAACGCGGTGATCTTCAAGCCAAGCGAACGCGCGCCCGCCACAGGGGAGATGCTGACCCGCTGCTTCCACCGCGCCGGTGTTCCCGCCGCTGCGATCCAGTTCGCCCCCGGCGGCCCGGCCGAGGGCGCGGCTTACGTGGCGCATGAAGGGATCGACGGCGTTCTTTTCACCGGGTCGGCCGCCAACGGCATCGCCATCAACCGCCGCCTTGCCGGACGGCCCGACCGCATGGTGGCGCTGGAGATGGGTGGCAACAACGCGATGGTCGTGTGGGACACGCCCAAGCTGACCGACGCCGCCGCAATCGTCGCCCAGTCCGCCTTTGCCACCAGCGGCCAGCGCTGCACCGCCACGCGCCGCCTGATCGTGAAGGACACGATGTACGATGCGCTGATGGCGGAAGTGAAATCGCTGGCCGATCGCCTGATCGTGGGGGCGCCCTTCGATGAGCCTGCCCCCTTCATGGGCCCCGTGATCGACAATGCCGCGGCGGACGGGCTGACCGAAAGCTTCCTCTACCTGCTCAGCCACGGTGGCCGCGCGATCAAGCACCTTGTCCGCACGCATGAAACCGCCCCCTTCCTCAGCCCCGCGATCATCGACGTAACCGCGATGGCCGATCGACCCGACGTAGAGCTGTTCGGGCCGATCCTGCAGGTGATCAAGGTGTCGGACTTCGACCAGGCGATCGCTCAGGCCAATGCGTCGCGCTATGGTCTTGCCGCCTCGCTGGTGGGTGGAACCCCGCAGGAATACAACCGCTTCTGGGCCAATGTGCGCGCCGGAATCGTCAACTGGAACCGGCCGACGATCGGCCCCAGCCATGCCGCGCCGATGGGCGGGGTGGGACTTTCGGGCAATCATCGGCCGACGGGCTTCTACGCGGCAGACTACTGTGCCTATCCGGTCGCTTCGGGCGAGATGGAACAGCCGCGCGCGGTGATCGGCGTGGGGTTGAGGTAGCCCGGCCCCGTCACTTTCCGCTGGTGACAAGGTCCACTTCGGTCAGCCCGCTGTCCAGCTTGCGCGCATAGACGACATAGGCCCTGCCATCCTTGCGGCCGCCCAGCACACTGTCGCCGCCATCGATCTTGTATTCGGCGCCGTACCCTGCCCCAAGCGCACGGGTGTAATAGAAGCTTACCACGTCGCTTACGCTGACCGGCGTGGCGAAGTTGACCACGCGCAGCGCACAGCCCTGCCCGTCGATCCCGGCGGCTTCCTGCACTGCGCCGCGCGGATAGACCGGCAGTTCGGCAGGCAGTCTGGCCGCCCAGGTGTTGGAATACTGCACCTTGGCCGAACAGTCCGCCTTGGCGACCTTGGCTTCCGCGGCAACCTGCGCGGCCGTGGCTGCCCCGGCGGCAAGCGAGGCCGCCCCGCCCTGCGTCGGGCTCGGTACGGGCTTGAGCGCACCGCCGACCAGTTGCGCCGCCTGCTTCTTGGCAGCAGCGATGGCTTCGGGCGTGCGATCCTGCGCGGGAATGGTGATGCTGCGCCCCTCGGCCGATACCGCCGCGCCCTGATCACCCGCCATCTCGGGGTCGACCATGATCTGATCGCCCAGCGCGCCGTTCAGCGCCGGGTCGGTATCGGCCGGATCTGGCTGCTTGTCGCCTGAACCGCACCCCGCCAGCATCAGCGTGCCCATCAGGCCAAGAGCAGTCATTCGGGCCAGAGTCTTCATCGTCGCGGTTCCTTCAGGGTGCGGCAGCAAGGCCCTGCTAGGGGCAATAGCTTTGGAAAACGCGAAAAGTCGCAAAGGTGCCAGCGGTGGAATCCGCCCGTCCCATTTCGGGATAGGACGGCAGACGTATTTGAGGGCGCCCGCACGAATGCAGACGCCCTCCCGCCCGAGGGTTGAAAGCCCGGACGGATCCCCCGCAAGTCGCCGTACATGCGGGGAAAACTGTCGGTAGTAAGCCTTAGCGGCAGCGCGATCCGCCGCGGTCGACTTCGCGACCAAGCAGGGCGCCTGCGGCCGCGCCGAGCACGGTGCCGACGGTCCGGTCGCGGCCGCCGTCAAGTTCGCGGCCAAGCAGCGCACCGCCTGCGCCACCGATCAGAAGCCCGGTGGTGCCGTTGCTGCGACGGCAGTAGTAACGGCCATCGTTGCCGCGCCACGAACTGCGGCGGTAGTCGTTGCGGTAACGGTCATCGCGATAACGGTAGCGGTCGCGGCTGCCGTAGCCCCGGCGATAATCCTCACGCGAATAGCGATAACGGTCACGGCCATGCTCGTAAGTCTGTTCGCCGGGAGCGGTGAAGCCGTTGCCATAAGGCGCAATGGCAGCCGAAGCAGGCAGCGCGACGGTCAGGCTGGCAGCGGCTGCGGCGATGGCCGAGGCCTTGAAGAATGCGTTCATCTCAACTCTCCTCTTCTCAAGGAAGCGAACCGGCCATCCGAGTCGATCCGCGTTACGCATTCATCTTTAGGCCACCTATCCTGAACAAACCGCAACGCGCCTGTCAGGATTCGATTTTGCGACGAACCGTTCGCACAGCGCCGACAGAGCGAGTGGTTGCCCCCATTCCGACGCCCTTCTAAGGGGCATGGCAGGGCGGATACCCAACCCGCCGGGAGAGATGTCAGCCGATGCCCGAGACCACACCCAGCCGAATACCTCGCCAATCGCCCTCGGTATCCGGGCTGCTTCCGGCATTCGGCGCCTATGGCATCTGGTGCCTGTTCCCCCTCTATTTCGCCTTGCTGAAAGACGTCGCCCCGTTCGAAGTGGTGGTCTGGCGGCTGATGTGCACTTTGCCGTTCTGCCTCGTCGCGGTCGTCGTGCTGCGGCAGGGGAGCGCGCTTCGCGCCGCGCTGACCAGTCCGCGCACCCTTGCCACCTTGGCGCTCAGCGGGTTCCTGATCGGCGCGAACTGGCTGATATATGTGGTCGCCATCATGGAAGGCCACGTGCTCGCGGCCAGTCTTGGATATTATATCAACCCGCTGATGAACGTGCTGGCGGCGACGGTCTTCCTCAAGGAAAGGCTGACGCGGCGACAATGGATCGCCGTGGCCCTTGCCACGATCGGCGTCGCGCTGCTGGCTCGGGGCGCGCTCGATACCTTGTGGATCAGCCTGATGCTGGCGCTGAGCTTCGCCTGCTACGGCCTTGCGCGAAAGCTGGCCCCGGTGGCAGCCCTGCCCGGCCTGACGGTGGAGACGCTGGTGCTGTTCCTGCCTGCGCTTGGGCTGATGTGGTGGCAGATCCAGCAGCCGGGCGGCCTGGCGATGGGCTCGTCCACCCGGATCAGCCTGTTGCTGCTTTGCGCCGGGCCGCTGACCGCGATCCCGCTGATGCTTTTCGCCACCGCCGCGCGCGCCCTGCCCTTCTCGGTGCTGGGCTTTATCCAGTTCGTGACGCCGACCGGGCTGTTCCTGATGAGCGTGTTCGTCTTCGATGAACCGCTCAAGCCGATCCAGCTGGTCTGCTTCGCCTTCATCTGGGCGGCGGTGGGCGTGTTCTGCTGGGATATCCTGTCGCGCCGGAAGGCAGGGTAGCCCTCCGGCACGATGGAGCCGGGGTCAGAGCGCCCCGGCGAACCGCAGCGCCTCGCCCTGCGCCTGGTTGGCAAGTTCGCCTTCCCACATCGCCGCATGGCCGCGCACGATGGTGCCGACGACGCGGCCTTCCAGTTCCATCCCGGCGAAGGGGGTCCAGCCGCAGCGGCTCTCGCCCCATTCCTCGGTCACGGTGAAAGTGCCCTTGCGGTCGACCACGGTGAAGTCCGCGTCATAGCCCACCGCGATGCGCCCCTTGCCGACCAGCCCGAAGACGCGCTGGACGCCCGAGGAGGTCATGTCGATCAGCCGCTCCAGCGTCAGCCGCCCCTTGGCGACGTGATCGAGCATCAGCGGCAACAGCGTCTGCACGCCCGGCATGCCGGAGGGGCTGTTGGGATACGTCTTGGCCTTTTCCTCGCGCGTGTGGGGTGCGTGGTCGGAACCGATGACGTCCGGCACGCCCGCGCGCAGCCAGTGCCACAAGCCGTCACGGTGCGCGGCGGACCGGATCGGCGGGTTCATCTGCGCGAACGTGCCGATCGTGGGATAGGCTTCCTCGGCCGCCAGCGTCAGGTGCTGGGGCGTCACTTCGCAGGTTGCCACGTCGCGGTGCTGCGCGATCACTTCCAGCTCGGCCGGGGTGGTGATGTGCAGGATGTGGATCGGACGACGGGCCTCGCGGGCAAGGCGCAGGATGCGGTTCGTCGCCAGCATCGCGCTTTCATCGTCGCGCCAGACCGGGTGGCTGGAAGGATCGCCTTCGACCCGCAGGTCCTTGCGCGCGTTCATCCGCGCCTCGTCCTCGGCATGGATGGCCACGCGGCGGCGGCCATGCGCCAGCACGCGGGCCAGTTGCTCGTCCTCTGCCACCAGCAGGCTGCCGGTCGATGCGCCCATGAAGATCTTCACGCCCGCCGTGCCGGGAATGCGCTCAAGATCCGCGAGCGCGACCGCATTGTCGGCGGTGGCGCCCACGTAGAACGCATGATCGCAGTACATGCGGTGATGCGCGCGCCGCAGCTTGTCGAGCACGCGATCTTCGGTGTCGGTGTTGGGGTTCGTGTTCGGCATCTCGAACACTGCCGTGATCCCGCCCATCACCGCCGCGCGGCTGCCGGTTTCAAGGTCTTCCTTGTGCTCAAGCCCCGGCTCGCGAAAGTGGACCTGGCTGTCGATCACGCCGGGCAGCACGTCCAGGCCGGTGCAGTCGATCCGCCGCGCAGCATCGGGATAAGAGCCGAGGCCCAGGATCTTGCCGTCGCGTACGGCGACGTCGGCAACCACGGGGCCGCTCGGCGTATGGACGGTGCCGCCGGAAAGGACGAGTTCGGGTGCGGTTGCAGTCATCTGGGACGGCCTTTCTGCGGCAATTTCACGAAGAAGGCCGACCTAGGCTCCTCTCCCGCCGCTTTCAAGGCAATCCCTGCGGTTCCGACCCCGCCCCCGATCCCCGAGCCCGATCCCCGGCCGCGCGCTTCCCGTCAGGTCTTCAGACGACTGGCGAGACTGGCGATCACCTTGTCCTGGGCGTCCAGCAGACCGGCGACCTGGGTGCGGGCATCAGCGATCGCCTTCACTTCGGGCGATTCGTCCAACGGCGCCCTGTTACGCGCATCCGCATAAAGAACGTCGAGTTCGGCCAGGGCCGTCATGCCGGACGAACGGCTGGACTCCAGCCTCGCCAGGGCAACGCTGGCAGTGCTCCACGAATCGCTCGACGTAGACCCCGCCGCAGCTGCGGCGCGCTGCGCGGCGGGGCGGTTGGACTGGAACCGGCGGTCAGCCTCTTCGGCGACCTTCACCAGCCCGGCAAGCCGCGTCTGGAGATCGGCGCTGGCGGGCGGCAGGGCAGGAGCAGTGCCCTGCGCCTCTCCCGCAGCCGGCGCGGCAGAGCCGCGGGCACGCTCCACATCGCGCACCGCGAGCGAAGGATAACTGCCCGAGGCGGCGCAGGCGGCCATGCCAAGAGGAAGGAAAAGGACGAGCAAACGGGCTTTCGCGCGGATCATTGCGCTGCCATAGCATGGCGCGCGGCTAGCGGGAGGGGCTTTCTGTCCACCGGCCTGCGGGCCACCCTGCGCCCCGGCTCCGGCCAAGTCCTTGGTTGACACGAATCGGCCCATCCCCTAACGGCACCCATCTTTCCGGCACCTCGCGTCAGGCGGGGCGGTCGGCACGTCGCCCGAAAAGTTCCATGGTCCCTCGGGACCTGAGCGGCCGGGGCAAGTTTGTTTCGGCTCGTTTCGGGCATTTTTGAGATTAGGTAAGGGCACCATGTTCGCAGTTGTGCGCACGGGCGGCAAGCAGTACCGGGTTGCCGCCGGAGACAAGATCGCGGTCGAGAAGCTGGCTGGTGAAGCCGGTGACAAGATCACCCTGGGTGATATCCTTCTTGCAGGCAAGGACGGCGAAGTCGCTGACGTCGCTAACGTGACCGTCGCGGCCGAGATCATCGCCCAGGCCAAGAGCGAGAAGGTCGTGGTGTTCAAGAAGCGCCGCCGCCACAACTACCGTCGCAAGAACGGCCACCGCCAGCAGATGACCCTGCTGCGCATCGTGTCCGTCGGCTAACCCCAGAATTCGGAGTAACCAGCAATGGCACATAAGAAAGCAGGCGGTTCGTCGCGTAACGGTCGCGACTCAGCAGGCCGCCGCCTCGGCGTGAAGAAGTTCGGCGGTCAGGAAGTGATCGGCGGCAACATCATCGTTCGCCAGCGCGGCACCCGCGTGTACCCGGGCGTGAACGTCGGCCTTGGCAAGGACCACACCCTCTTCGCTCTCACGGAAGGCCGCGTGCGCTTCCACGATGGCAAGCAGGGCCGCAAGTACGTCTCGGTAGACGTAATGGCGGAAGCCGCCGAGTAATCGGATGGTCTCTGTAAGGGCCATCCTGACGGGATGGCCCCGCCGATTCTCCAGCTAGAATCGGCAGAATGAGGGAGAGGGCCCCGCCCGTCTCCCTCTTTTCGTATCTCCCTCCAGCGTGTCCGGGAACCGACACGACGACCTTGGGTTGCACCGCAGCGGTGCGACGGCGATGGCGCGCGTCCCTCTCGGATCTGTTGCGATTACAGCCTTGTAACCGGGCACGTAATTGCAGTGTCACGCCGGTGCGCTATGCGCGCGCCGGGGGTTGGAGTAACGAATATGTTCATTCGCAGCGAAAGGCTGTTCCTGCGCCCTGCCTGGCCGGAGGACCGCGACGAACTGCTGGTCCGGATCGGCCATGAAGCGGTCGTGCGCAACCTTGCCCGCGTGCCCTGGCCTTACACCGCCGAAGACGCGCGGGCCTTCATCGAAAAGACGCAGGATCATCGCCTGCCCAGCTTCCTCGTCACCGCGCCGGGTGCGCAGGGTTCACAGATCGTCGGCGGCTGCGGGCTGTCCATGCTCGGTGGCGAAGTGAACCTTGGCTACTGGATTACCCCCGGCGAGCAGGGCCGTGGCTATGCCACCGAAGCCACGCGCGCATTGCTGTCGCTGACCCGCGCACTGGGCCATGATCGTGTCGTGGCGCACCACTTCGTCGACAACGCCGCATCGGGTCGCGTGCTCGACAAGGTCGGCTTCCGTCGTACCGGCCGCGTTGCGGAACGTTTCAGCCAGGCGCGTGGCTATGCCAGCCCCTCGCGCGAACATGAAATCGTGTTCGAAAGCCCGGCTGATTGCGGCGGCGACGATTCAATGAACCGCCGACGCGCGGCCTGAAGCACCAGCCGCCCTGCCACATTAACCTTTGAGTACGGCGCTAGGGGCAATCCCTTGGTGCCCTACTCATATCCGCTTAACCGGCGGCTGCGACAATTTCGTCGTCAATTGCAAGGGATTCGCACCAAACTTCGTGCATCTGGTGTCGGTTACGTGCATGATCCGATTCGCAGGGCACTAGCACGACGGAGAACCGTGGAATGTTCGTCCGCACGGAGAGGTTATTTCTAAGACCGGCATGGCCGGAGGACTTCGACGATCTTGTCGAAGCCTTGTCCGATCATGACGTCCAGCGCACCGTTGGGGTGGCACCGCTGCCTCGCACGACGGAAGAACTGCGCATCTATCTGGAACGGCCGCGTGATCCGCGCCTGCCCCATTTCTTCATGTATCTGCGCGCGCCCGGCGGGCCGCAACTGGTCGGAAGCATAGGGCTGGGGCTGAGCGACAACGCAAGGGGATCTGGAGAGATCGAGGTCGGCTACTGGATCGTACCCCGGTTCCGAGGGAACGGCTTTGCCGGTGAGGCATTGCGCGCCGTGGTGAACCAGGCCCGATCGCTTGGCCACTTGCGCGTCATCGCCAGCCATTTTGCCGACAGCCGTGGTACGCATCAGGTGCTGGAAAGCGCCGGCTTCCACGATACCGGCCAAGTGCGGTCGCGCTACAGTGCATCACGGGCCATGGAGCATCCGGCGCATATCTATGTGGCGGACCTTGGCCGGCGCATCAACCCAAGCATGGAAATGGCCGGAGCCGCCTGAAAGGGGCTCTCCGGCTGCAGCCTCAGGCTTCGGCAGCGATCCAGCTTGGCATCACGTCTGCCGGAATATCGTCCACCCGCAGGTGGTCGATCGCCAGCCCCAGTTCGGGGTAGGCGGCGCGGCGACGCTTCTCGTCCGATCGGTCCAGCGGCACCACCACAAGCCGGCGGTTGACCTTCTGCCGCCAGTTCATGCGGGCAGTATTTTCCTGCCCCACGTAGCAGCCCTTGGTAAAGCTGACGCCGTTGAGATCCGCGGCATTGCATTCCAGCCATAGCGTCTCCCCGTCGCCCAGTTCCGCACGGCCTTCTGGCACCCGCAGCGCCAGCCGATGCGCGCGCCATGCCGCGTCCGCGCCCGTCTCCGCCTCGGCCGGATCGGTGTCATCGACAACAGCAACCCAGCGTTCGCCAAGCGCGTGAAGGCGCGGGTCCGGCGCCGCGCCATCTCCGACATGCGGCCGCCAGTGCACGGCAAGCCGGTCATCGCGCACGATATCGATCGCCTTGCGCAGCCGGTACATCGACAGGCGCTTCACCAGCGCATCGGCAGCCTCAGCCTCGCAATCGAGCAGAAGCCCTTCCCCGCCCGGCCAGACGATGAAATCGAACAGGGCCTTGCCTTGGGGCGTCAGCAATCCGGCCCAGACCGGCAGGGTTCCGGCGACATCGGACGTCACCAATCCCTGAAGGAAATCGACGACATTCTCCCCCGAATCGGGGCGGGGCGACAGCCGGATCACGGCGCGATCGAACAGGCGGGTAGCGGTCATGCGCTTTAAGTGGAGCACGCCGAACGGCGCGGCAAGACCCTCACTTCGTCGAAGGGCACTTCGCAAGGCGTTCGCGCATCTCGTCAAGCACCCAGACTGCTGCCGGACCGGGGCGACTATCCTTGCGCCACAGGGCTACAAGCGCATAATCCAGCGCCGATCGTTCAGGCAGTTGCAGTTCCACCAGCGCGCCCGCCTCAAGGTCTGCCTTCACCGCATGGCGCGGCATGGAGCCCCAGCCGATACCCTCCTTCAACAGCGCATGCTTGGCGCCAAGGTCTGCCAGCCGCCAGGAACGCGGGCTGAACACCGAGAAATCGCGCCCCTCGGTCAGTGGCGAGCGATCGGTCAGGACCAGTTGCAAGTGCTTGCGCGTTTCTCCCGGTGCGATCCGGTCCAGCTTCGCCAGCGCGTGGTCCGGGGCGGCCACGGGGACCATCTCGACAGAGCCGATCGTCTCGCGCTCGATCTCGGCAAGGTCCATGATATCAGGGCCTGCGATGCCCAGCGTAGCGCGGCCATCCAGCACCAGCGCCGCCACAGCGCCCAGCGCCTCTATATGCAGACGTAGCGGAACCGTCGGAAAACGCGCCTGAAAATCGCGCAGAAGGCGGGCAAGCACGTGGCCGGGAACCATCACGTCCACCGCCAGCGACAGTTCCGCCTCAAGCCCCTGCCGCAGGCTGCGCACTTTGGCGAGCAGGGCATCGACGTCGTCCGATATCGCGTGCGCTTCGGACAGCAGGGCCCGCCCGGCCTCGGTCAGTTGCGGGCGGCGAGAGCCTTCGCGGTCGAAAAGGCGCACGTCGAGCTGGCTTTCAAGCTGCGCGATCGCATAGCTGACCACTGAAATCGCACGGCCAAGTCGCCTGGCGGCTGCATTGAAACTGCCCTCTTCCACCACCGCCAGAAAGCAGCGCAAGTGATCGAGACTGGGTGGGACAACGTCGACCATTCAACTTTCCTGAATAACTCAGCCGAGTTTATCACAATTTCGCGATAGGCACGCAAGCCTTATACGGCACTCAACAGGGCCTCAACGGCACCTAACGCATACAAAGGAGTGTCCCATGATCGAACTGCGTCCCTTCGAGAGCATCGGCGCCGCCAATCACGGATGGCTCGACGCCCACCACCACTTCTCCTTCGCCGACTATCACGATCCGGCGCGCACCAACTGGGGGCGCCTGCGGGTCTGGAACGATGACACCATCGCCGCCAGGACCGGCTTCCCCCCGCACCCCCACCGCGACATGGAGATCATCACTTACGTCCGCACCGGCGCGATCACGCACAAGGACAGTCTGGGCAACACCGGCAAGACTGGCGCCGGCGACGTTCAGGTGATGAGCGCGGGCACCGGCATCCAGCATTCGGAATATAATCTGGAAGACGAGGAAACGACGCTGTTCCAGATCTGGATCATCCCCGACCGTCGCGGCGAGCAGCCGAGCTGGGGCGCGCGTCCCTTCCCGAAGGAGGACCGCGCGGGCCAGTTCGTGACGCTGGCAAGCGGCATCGCCGGAGACGACGATGCGCTGCACATCAACGCCGAGGCCCGCGTGCTGGGGGCAACGGTGAAGGCGGGTGACACGGTGACTTATGCCACCGACGCCGCGCGCCACAGCTACCTCGTCGCCGCCACCGGCCGCATCCGCGTCGGTGACGTGGAGGCAAAGGCTCGTGACGGCGTGGCCATCACCGGGATCGACACCATCACCGTGACCGCACTTGAAGACGCGGAACTGGTGCTGGTGGACGCAGCCTGACATAGCGCGGGAGGGCGGTTCGTCCCGATTCGTTCGGCGGATCGCCCTCCTGCTTGCGCATTCTCCCATACTCAAAGCAGACAAGGATAGATTTCGATGACCGGACGTATCGCCAATCCCAAGATCGAGAAGCTCATCGTCGACCGCTGGAGCCCGCGCGCCTTCGACGGCAGCGAGATGCCGCAGGAAGACCTCGACGCGATCCTCGAAGCCGGTGGCTGGGCGCCTTCGGCCTACAACGTGCAGCCCTGGACCTTCCTCTACGCGAAGAAGGGCGATGCGAACTGGGATCTGTTCCTGTCGGGCCTGATCGACTTCAACGCGGGCTGGGCCAAGGAAGCCTCGGCGATCGTCTACGTCGTTTCCGATAAGTACATGCGTTCGGAAAAGGGCAACTCCGACAACCACAGCCACAGCTTCGATGCCGGCGCGGCCTGGGTGCTCGCCGCCATTCAGGCGCAGGCGCTGGGCTACCACACCCACGGCATGACCGGCCTGAAGTTCGGTGAAGCCGAAGCCGCGCTGGGCATCCCCGCCGACCACCGCCTTGAAGCCGCCTTCGCCATCGGCAAGCAGGGCGACAAGTCGGTCCTGCCCGACTTCCTGCAATCGCGCGAAGTCGCCAGCGATCGCAAGCCGCTGGCTGAAATCGCCAAGGCCGGCAAGTTCGCCTGATCGTTTCGGCGCCCGCACGCCCCCCTTCAAGCGCGGGCGCCCATCGGCCCGGTCCTCCCAATGGAGGTCCGGGCTTTCTGCTGCGCGACCTGCCCTGAAATCGCCTTGATCCCGTGGCCTCCTGCCGTTCATGCCGATCGCCGACCTGCCTCCCGAACCGCCCGCCATGGCAGCGCCGCTGTTCGATCTGGCGCAGATGCCGCAGGATGAAGGCGTGGACCTGCGCGCCATCAAACCACGCTGTCCGGTGGGCCGCCCCGGAGAGATCGTCGTCTGCGCGACCAATCCGGAAAAAGAGCGGATGCGCCCGCTTCCCGATACGTATGAAACGGCAGAGGGCCTGCCTCGCGCGCAACTGGGGCTAAGCGAAAACGAAACCATCGGGGTCGATCTGGAGGCAGCGACGCTTGGCGGCGGCCAGGTCAGCAACCGGGCAATGGTGCGCTACAAACTGAAGTTCTGATCGAGCGACTGCAAATTCGCCGCAGGCTAATATGGTGGGGGCGGGGGCCGGTGCCGCTCCGAAAATCCCCGGATGGGCATTTTCGAGAGAAGCCGGGATAGCGCGGCTATCGCAGCCCAAGGCAAATCCGGGCTCGTCACACGCGGTCGGCTGCGCCATAGCGCCGCCATGGTCAGGCACATTCATTCGCTGCGCCTTCACGCCCTTGGCCGTCTTGGCTGGGCGCGCGGCGCGATCGGCGCGGCATTGGGCATCGCGCTTTCCGGCTTTGCGACATGGACGCTGCTGAGCGGACATCAAGCCCATGCGCTGCCGTTCCTCGTCGCGCCGCTCGGGGCTTCGGCGGTGCTGGTGTTCTGCGTGCCGGCAAGCCCGTTGGCGCAGCCGTGGTCGGTGATCGGCGGAGACCTGCTTTCGGCCGCGATCGGGATTTCCATCGGGCACCTGATCGGCAATCCATGGCTGGGGGGCAGTATCGCGGTGGGCCTTGCCATCGCCGCGATGTCGGCTGCGCGCTGCCTGCATCCGCCAGGCGGTGCCTGCGCCCTGCTCTGCGCGCTGGGCGCGGGCGGGCAAGTGCCGTGGGATGCCACACTGATGATCCCGATCGCCGCCAACGTGCTGGTGCTGAGCAGCTTCGGCTGGATCTACAACAACCTGACCGGGCACGCATGGCCGCATGTCGCCCCTCCGCCTCCGGCTCCGGTTCCCCAGTCCACGCGTGACCATGTCATCGCGGTGCTGGAAGAGTGGGACGAAGTGCTCGACGTGGACGTCGATGACCTTGACGCCTTCGTGCAGGCGGTGCTGCGGCGCCGGGCATCCTGACGCGAAAAGTCCCACCCCCCGGCCAGAAGGGTGGGACTCCCCGAACGTTCCGACGTGACCTGCCTGAAAAGCCCCCCGGCCCAGGCAAGCCGGCGTCAGGTGAAGGCGACGATGACCGCGATCGCCAGTCCCCAGCACAGGATCAGCACGGGTAGCGTGAGAACCTGGACGGCCGCCTGATTGGCCGTGAGCCTTCCGTTCAGAGTGTCGATACCGCGTGAGGCAAGCTCGCTCCAGCTGGGGGCGGCGGCATCGTTATGGGGCTGCATCTTCACCCAGTACCCGGCCAGCCCGAAGGCCAGCACCACGAAGCCTGCGAAGATGGCCATCGGGATCGCCAGTTCCGGGTTCATGAACGTCGCGGCCATAACCGCGATGAACGCCAGATAAAGCGCCACGGTGGCGATGTAGAAGCCGGCCGGCAGCCCGAAGCTGCGATCGACCTTGTGGCGGGCGGGAACGGCCGTGACCGTAGCCAGACCCTGAAGCTGCTGCCGGGTAAGACGCTGGGACATGATGCTGATCTCCTTGGGTGATCGGCATATGCGCCCGTGCGTGTCACGATTCGTTGATGCGGGTCAAATGCGGCGAAGATTGTGGAGGCAGGGGCTTCAGCCCCAGCGCGCGATATCCTCGAAATCCTGCGCGCGCGGTTCGATCCAGCGCCATTCGCCGCCGCTCTTCTCGCGTTTCCAGAACCACGATTCGCTCTTGAGGTGGTCCATCGCGAAGTCTGCCGCCGCGAAGGCATCGCGCCGATGGCGGGCGGCAGCGGCGACAAGCACGATCGGCTCTGTCGGCAGCATCACGCCGCTGCGGTGGATCACCATCAGCCCGTCGAGCGTCCAGCGCGCGCATACCTGCCCGGCCAGATCGCGCATCGCGGGCAGGGTAAGCGGATCGTAATGGCGCAGTTCCAACGCCTCGCAGCTGCCGCCCGCGCCCCCGCCCTCGCGCACCTGGCCAAGAAAACTGACGATTCCTCCCGCTTCTGGGTGGGCGGCGGTAAAGGCGCTCAGTTCCGCGGCCGGATCGAAGGCCGCAGTCAGCAGCCGGACATCGGCCATGTCAGCCCCCCGATACCGGCGGCAGGAAGGCCAGTTCGTCGCCGTTGGCCAGCACAATACCGCCCTTGTCCGCGATCAGCACGCCGTTGAGCGCCACTTTCACCCGGACCCCGGCAACGGTCTGCGCCAGTTCGGGGGCGTAATGCTCGGTCAGATGGGCCAGAAGCGCCGCCCAGCCCAGCCCGTCTGCGGCATCAAGGCTGGCGCTGTCGGTCCCCGCCAGCTCTTCCAGCCGGCCAAGAAACACCAGTTTTACCGCCATCTCACCCACCCGTCATCGACATGTGCCGCGCCAGCGCGGGCGCTTGCCCATGCGCATCGATCGCGAAGTGGTGGCGCGCGGGCTTGATCCGCATCGCCGTGTCCAGCGCAGCGGACAAGGCGCCTTGCGGATCGTCAGAACGCAGCGCCGCGCGCAGGTCCACCCGCTCATTCCCGCCAAGGCACGCATAGAGCTGCCCCGTCGCGGTAACGCGAATGCGGTTGCAGCCCTCGCAGAAATTGTTGGTCAGCGGCGTGATCAGCCCCAGCCGCCCGCCGGTTTGCGCCACATCCCAGTAGCGCGCCGGGCCGCCGGTGCGGTGCCCGCTGGGCATCAGGGTCCAGCGCCGGGCCAGATCGTCCTGCACCGCGCTGAGCGGCAGGTAATGGTCGAAGCGGTCTTCCTCCACCTCGCCCAGCGGCATGACCTCGATCAGCGTCGCCTCGAAGCCCTGCCCATGCGCCCAGCCGACGATGTCCGCGATTTCGTGCTCGTTGATCCCCTTGAGCGCAACGGTGTTGAGCTTGACCCTCAGCCCCGCCGCTTTCGCAGCCGCCAGCCCTTCAAGCACCTGCGACAACGAATCGCGCCGGGTCAGCCGAGCAAAGGCATCACGGTCCAGCGTATCGAGCGAAACGTTGATCCGCCTCATCCCCGCTGCGCGCAGATCGTCCGCAAATTCGGCAAGGTGCGTGCCGTTGGTGGTGAGGGTCAGCTCCTCCAGCCCACCCTGCCCGTCATCGGCCCCGATGCGACGGCCAAGCGCGCGGACCAGATCCATCATGTCGCGCCGCACCAGCGGTTCGCCGCCGGTCAGCCGCAGCTTGGTAATGCCCCGCGCGATGAAGCCAAGGGCAAGGTCGTGCATCTCGTCCAGCGTCAGCACGTCCTTGCGCGGCAGGAAGGTCATGCGTTCGGGCATGCAGTACGAACAGCGCAGATCGCAGCGGTCGGTCACCGACAGCCGCAGGTACGTGATCCTGCGCTGGAACTGGTCGACAAGGGGCTGCGGCGTGCTCATTACGACGGATATAGCACTCCGCCCGCACCAGTTCCATTGAGCGGTAGTAATTGTCCCGTCACACCGCCCGCACCATCGAGCCAGCGCTGTGCGGCGGCCACCGCGTCACGCTCGTCGCTCTCCACCGCATTGACGCGCGAAGGCGCGAAGCGGCGGGCAAGCCCCTGCACGGCGGCAAGGCGCCAGGCGCGATGCTCGTAAGCGGCGGGCAGGAACACCAGCGTCAGCGGATCGGCCCCGCCCGAAAGCGTCGCCTCGATCCCCGGCAGCAGGCGGGCGTGGAAATCGGCCGCAGCCTCAAGCGCATCGTCCGACAGCGGCCCGAGATGGAGCAATTCGTTCAACGGCGTTCGCGCGTCAGGGTCATGCCGATCAGTTCGTTGGCCTCGGTCAGCGCCAGCTTGACGATCTTGACCGTCACCGCCTCTACCCGATCGTCCTGCAGGAACAGGGTTTCGCACACGTGATCGGCAACTGCCTCGATCAACTTGAAATGGACCCCCTGCGGCAGCGCTTCGGACGCCGCGAACTTGAGGTCCATGTAGTTCTTGCTCGCCGTCAGCGGCGTGTCGGGGGCGTAGTGGTCCGCAGGCTTAAGCTTCACCGTGATGGTGAAACGCAGGGGCTGCGGTTTGCCGGTTTCTTCCGAGTAGATGCCGGTAAGGACATCCTGCTCGAAATCGGCAACTTCAAGGATCAGCGAATCGGCCATGATGGGGGCGGCTTTAAAGCATTTTCGAGGAAGTGGAACGTCGCTCCGGACTCGAAAAAATGCGAAATGCGACTACTCGGGATTCGACCAGCGCGCAAAGATCGCGGTCGGCAGCAGTCTGCCCTCTTCGTCCTCACGCACCGACAAGTCGCCGTGCTCGATCTTGCCGGGCAGCCCGGCGAAGAGTTCCTCCATCAGCCCGGCCAGCGCCAGCGAGGACATGCGCACGGCATAGACCGTCAGAAACAGGAACCGGCTGTCGGCATCGAGCAGCTTGCGGCAATCGGCAAGCAGGCCGGGAAGATGCTCTTCCAGCCGCCATGTCTCGCCGGTCGGCCCGCGTCCGAACTTGGGCGGATCAAGGATGATGCCGTCATAGCGCTTGCCACGGCGAACCTCGCGCGCGGCGAACTTCGCGGCATCGTCGATCATCCAGCGCACCGGACGGTCCTGCAACCCCGCCAGCGCGGCATTCTCGCGCGCCTGAGCGACCGACTTCTTGGACGCATCCACGTGCGTCACCGGACCATGCGCGGAAAGCGCCAGCGTGCCGACGCCGGTATAGCCGAACAGGTTCATAGTGCTGGCGTCCGTACGACCGGCCAGCATTTCACGCATCCAGTCCCACACCGGCGCCATGTCCGGGAAGAACCCGAGGTGGCGGAAAGGCGTGCACTGCGCTGTGAACGAAACCTCGTTCCATGCCAGCGGCCAGCCGTCGCGCGGCACCGCCTTGTCGAACTGCCACCTGCCGCCGCCGTCCTCGTCCGAACCGGGCACGAATTCGCCATGCGCGTCCCAATGCTCGCTACGCGGGGTCCACATCGCCTGCGGTTCGGGGCGCACGAAGCGGTAGTCGCCATAGCGCTCCAGCTTGCGGCCGTGTCCCGAATCGACAAGTCCGTAATCCGCCCAACCCTCTCCGGCGAGGATCAGCGGCTGGGTGACAAGCTGAGCCATCAGACCTTCGGCGCAGCGTGCGCCGCCACGAACCCGGTCACGGCCTCGAAAGTGCCGGGCAGCGTTTCGTACTTTTCCTCACGCTCGAACAGGTCGCCGACGCGCGCGGGCAGGCTTGGGCGCTGGCCGGTGGCGCGCTCGACCGCTTCGGGGAACTTGGCGGGGTGCGCGGTCGCCAGCGTAACCACGGGGACGCCCGCATCGATGCCGGCGGTGCGCGCCGCGAACAGGCCGCAAGCGGTGTGCGGATCAATCAGCTCGCCGGTCGCCTCATAGGCCCAGCGGATAGTCGATGCCATCTCGTCCGCATCGGCGCGCGCCGACGCAAACAGCGCCGACGCGCCTTCACGCTGCGCGTTGGTCAGCTGCATTGCCTTCGTGGCTTCGAAGCCGGCCATCTGCTCGGCCAGAGCCTTGCCGTCACGCCCGCCAAGATCGAACAGCAGGCGCTCGAAGTTCGACGACACCTGAATGTCCATCGACGGCGCAGCGGTGGGCGTGACCGTGCCTTGCGAGTAATCGCCATCGGCCAGCGCGCGGTGCAGAATGTCGTTCACGTTGGTGGCGACGATCAGCTTCTCGACCGGGAGGCCCATCTGTGCTGCGACATAGCCGGCAAAGACGTCGCCGAAGTTGCCGGTCGGGACCGAGAACGCGACCTTGCGATGCGGCGCACCCAGTTGCAGCCCGGCCGCGAAATAGTAGACCACCTGCGCCATCAGGCGCGCCCAGTTGATCGAGTTCACCGCGCCGATGGCGAAGCGGTCAGTCATGCTATGATCGTTGAACACACGCTTCACGATCGCCTGCGCATCGTCGAAGTTGGCGTTTTCCAGCGCAAGATTGTGCACGTTGGGCGCCAGCACCGTGGTCATCTGGCGACGCTGCACGTCCGAAACGCGGCCCTTGGGGTGGAGCATGAAGATGTCCACCTTCGCGCGCCCCGCCACCGCGTCGATCGCGGCCGACCCGGTATCGCCCGAAGTCGCGCCCACGATCGTCAGGTTGCGATCCGAACGACCAAGGAACTCCTCGAACAGCAGGCCCAGCAGTTGCAGCGCCACGTCCTTGAACGCCAGGGTGGGCCCGTGGAACAGTTCCAGCAACCACTGCTGCGAATCAAGCTGCTTGAGCGGCGTCACCGCGTCATGCGCGAAGCGGCCGTAAGCTGCCGTGGTCAGCTCCAGCAGGCGCTCTTCCGTCAGGCTGCCCGCAACGAACGGCGCCATGACCTTGGCGGCCAGCTGCGCATAGGGAAGTCCTGCCCAGCTCGCGATTTCCTCGGCCGAAAAGCGCGGCCACTCACGCGGAACGTAAAGGCCACCATCCGATGCGAGGCCGGCAAGCGTCGCGCCTTCGAAATCAAGCGCCGGAGCGCTGCCGCGGGTGCTGATATAGTCCATCGGGCGCGGTTAGCCGTGAAGGCGGGAAATGAAAAGAGCGTGAAGGGGTCGAAGAGGGAAAGAAATGAATCTGGGGCCATTGCCCCAGACCCCCATACTGTCGTCGTCGGGCGTGCAGCAGCCTCAGTCCCACATTGCGCCGCAGGCTATTAGTCTCCCGGCTCTCCGTCGGCGCGGGAGGAGGCTGCGCGCGTGATCTCGACGGTTAAGGGGTCTGGGGCGCCAAAGGTATAGGGGCCCCAGCACTTCCTACTTCCTCCTCCTGAGCGCCAGAAAGTAGATCACCAAAGCCGTTGCCGCGAAGAAGAACCACTGCCCTGCATAGGACAAGTGGTTGTTCGGCAAGTCTGCCGGATCGGGAATCGCGTTCTCCTCCAGCCCCCCGACAGCGGGCATCGCTACGAGACGCGGGCCGGGAGCGATCATGCCCGTGATCTCTCCGCCCTGCCATGCTCCGGCGTTGGGCTGGAGCGACCAGCCCATCACAACCAGCGCACGGCCTCCGCCCGGCAGCGTGCATTGCGCCGTCTGAGCGACTCCGGGCTCGCCGTTGGCGTTGTTTCCGGCAATGCTGCTGCGCTCCCCGATCGTCGAACACATCAGGTGAGCACGGCGATAGAGGAGATCGGCGCCGACACCTCGGGATGTCCACTCGACGAACGCCGGGTTCTTCTGCGCGGCGGCATAGTGGGCCAGCAGCGCTTCCTTCTCGTGAAGACGGCGCAGTTGCCAGAAGCCCATCGCGATCATCACCGCCACGGCGGCGAGGACGATCAGGGTCGCGAAGACGGGGATGCGGCGCATGTCAGGTCCCGATGCGAAAATGGCCGGATACGAAAAAGGCAGCCGAAGCGGTCTTCGGCTGCCTTTTCGGAATGAACGATCTGTTCGATCAGTGAGTTGGGTAACCCCAGCCGCCCCAGATGTAGACCGCAACGAAGAGGAACAGCCAAACCACGTCGACGAAGTGCCAGTACCATGCCGCCGCTTCGAAGCCGAAGTGCTGGCGCGGGGTGAAGTCGCCGTTGTAGGTGCGCTTGAGGCAGACGATCAGCATGATCGTGCCGACGATCACGTGGAAGCCGTGGAACCCGGTCGCCATGTAGAACGCCGAGCTATAGGTGTTGCCGCCGAAGCCGAACGGAGCATGCATGTATTCGTAGGCCTGAATGCACGAGAACAGCGCGCCCAGCAGGATCGTCGCCCACAGCCCCTTCTTGAGCCCTTCGCGATCGCCGTGGATCAACGAATGGTGCGCCCAGGTGACGGTAGTGCCGGAACACAGCAGGATCAGCGTGTTGAGCAGCGGCAGCGCGAAGGGGTCCATCACCGCCTCGATCGCCTTGGGCGGCCATTGCCCGCCGATGACGTCCGCCAGTTCGGAAGGGAACAGCGAAAAGTCGAAGAATGCCCAGAACCAGCCGACGAAGAACATCACTTCAGAAGCGATGAACAGGATCATGCCGTAGCGCTGGTGAAGCTGGACGACCGGCGTGTGATCGCCGGCGTGCGCTTCCTTGACGATCTTGGAGAACCACATGAACATCGAGGCGAGCAGGATGGCAAGGCCGGCCCAGGGCACGAACGCGCCGCCGGGCATGTCATGCATGAACAGCACCATGCCGGAAGTGAACACGAAGGCCCCGATCGTCGTCGCCAGCGGCGCGATGTCGGGCGGAAGAATGTGGTAATCGTGGTTCTTCGTACCTGCCATGGTGCCTTCTTCCCCGTTCATCCAATCTCACATGCCGTCTGCCGCCCGATTATTATTCATGGCCGACGGTTCTTGGTACTTCGCTTAACTGCCCGCTCGCGGATGGTCCAGTGCCTTTGCATCCTCCACCCGCGTCACGTGGAAGGTGTAGCTCAGCGTGATCTGCTGCACGTCCTTGTTGTCCGGGTCGGTCAGGATCGCCGGATCGACGTAATAGAGGACCGGCATGCGCACTTCTTCACCCGGCTTCAGCGTCTGCTCGGTGAAGCAGAAGCACTGGATCTTGTTGAAGTAGCGCGCAGCCTGTTCCGGCTCCACGTTGAAGCTGGCAGTTCCGGTGACGGTCTTGTCGCTGTCGTTCTTCGCCCAGAACAGCGCCATGTCGCGCGCACCTATCGATACGGTATCGGTGCGCTGAAGCGGCTTGAACTGCCAGGGCATGTCGCGTTCGACATTGGCGTCGAAGCGGATCGATATCGTGTGGCCGCTATCCTGCACGGTCGCCGCCTTGGCTTCGTCCGCGCGCTGCGTGGTGCCGCCGTAGCCGGTCACCTGACAAAAGATGCGGTAGAGCGGCACCGACGCAAAACCCAGCCCCAGCATTGCCAGCGCCGCCGAAGCGGCCGTCAGCGCGACCTTCCGGTTGGAGCGCGGTGCCGCCATCACCCCATCTTCGCGATGGAGATGAAGAATACCAGGATTACGAACCCGGCAAGGCTCAGGGCCAACACGCGATTGCGGCTGCGGCGGATCTCTTCGAAAGTTCTGGGTTCTTTCAGCGCATTCTTTGGCGACTTGGTCATCCTGCTCTCCTTAAAGCGGAATGTAGCGGTCGACGACCAGCGCGGCAAACAGCGCGAACAGATAAAGCACGGAATAGGCGAAAAGCTGCTTTTCCGGCTTCATGGCATCGTCATCGCCAGTGCGGGTCCGCAGGCCGACACGAATCGAAAGCGCAAGGAACACGCCCGACAGCAGCAACGCGCAGACACCGTAGATCGCACCGGCATGCTCGTCGCCCGGCAGCCACCAGGGCAATGCGCTCAGCGGCAGGAGCAGGATCGCATAGATCAGGATCTGGCGGCGGGTGGCGCGCTCTCCGGCGACGACCGGCATCATCGGAATGCCGACCTTGGCGTAATCGGTCTTCACGAACAGGGCCAGCGCCCAGAAGTGTGGCGGCGTCCAGAAGAAGATGATCGCGAAGAGCACGACCGGCATGGGCGTGATATGTCCAGTCGCCGCGATCCAGCCGATCAGCGGCGGAAACGCGCCCGCGCCGCCGCCGATCACGATGTTCTGCGGGGTCCGCGGCTTGAGCCAGATGGTATAGACGACCGCGTAGTAGACGATCGATATCGCAAGGATCGCCGCAGCCAGCCAGCTGATCGCAAAGCCCATCAGGAAAACCGACGCGGCGCAAAGCACGCCTGCGAAGTCACGCGCCGTGGTACGATCGAGGCGGCCTTGCGGCAACGGGCGATTGGCGGTTCGCTTCATCCCGGCGTCAAGGTCGGCCTCCCACCACTGGTTGAGCGCGGCAGCGCCCCCTGCCCCCATGGCGATGCACAGGATGGCGGTGAAGCCCAGCACGGGATGGATGCCGACCGGCGCGGCAAGCATGCCGCACAGGCCGGTAAAGATCACCAGGCTCATCACGCGCGGCTTGGTCAGCGCGAAAAGATCGCGCCAGTCTGCGGGGGCCGGAGCGGCCGCTGCCCGCGAAGGGGGAATCGAATTCGTGGGGGTCATGATGGGCCGCCCATACACCTGGGGAATGATTCAGGCGAGTGCCAGAACGTCACAGCCCCATGCGGGTAAAGTTAGCGACCGCCCCGGACAGTTCCGGAACGGTCGCAGGGGATCAGTGGTGCACCGTCTCGCCGATCACGGGAAGGGTTTCGAACTGGTGGAACGGCGGCGGGCTGGTCAGCGTCCACTCCAGCGTGGTTGCGCCTTCGCCCCAATAGTTGTCTTCGGCCTTCTTGCCCGCGATGTAAGCGTAGGCGATGTTGATGAACCAGACCACGAGGCTGGCGGCCATCACCATGTAGCCCACGGTCGCGATGTGGTTCCAGTGCGTATAGGCTTCCGCATAGTCCGGATAGCGACGCGGCATGCCCTGCAGACCCAGGAAGTGCATCGGGAAGAAGATCATGTTCACGCCCACGAAGAAGATCCAGAAGTGGACGTGCGACAGGAATTCCGAATGCATCCGGCCGCTCATCTTCGGGAACCAGTAATAGAACCCGGCGAAGAGCGCCGTCACCGCACCCAGCGAGAGGACGTAGTGGAAGTGTGCGACGACGAAGTAAGTGTCGTGCACCACGTCGTCGATGCCGCCGTTGGCAAGGTAGACGCCGGTGACACCGCCAACGGTGAACAGGAAGATGAAGCCCATCGCCCAGACCATCGGCGACTTGAATTCAACCGACCCGCCCCACATCGTTGCGATCCACGAGAAGATCTTCACGCCGGTCGGCACCGCGATGACCATGGTGGCGGCGGTGAAGTACATCTTCGTGTTTACCGAAAGCCCGGTGGCATACATGTGGTGCGCCCACACGATGAAGCCCACCACACCGATCGCGACCATAGCGTAAGCCATGCCGAGGTAGCCGAACACCGGCTTCTTCGAGAAGGTCGAAATGATCTGCGAGATGATGCCGAAGCCCGGCAGGATCATGATGTAGACTTCGGGGTGGCCGAAGAACCAGAACAGGTGCTGGTAAAGCACCGGGTCCCCGCCGCCCGAAGCGTCGAAGAAGGTCGTGCCGAAATTGCGGTCGGTCAGCAGCATGGTGATCGCGGCAGCAAGGACCGGCAGCGACAGCAGCAGCAGGAACGCGGTCACCAGCACCGACCACACGAACAGCGGCATCTTGTGGATGGTCATCCCCGGCGCGCGCATGTTGAAGATGGTGGTGATGAAGTTGATCGCGCCCATGATCGAGCCCGCACCGGCAAGGTGCAGCGCGAAGATGCCGAAGTCCACCGCAGGTCCGGGCGAACCGCTGGTCGACAGCGGGGCATAGACCGTCCAGCCGGTGCCCGCGCCGTTACCCGTGCCGCCCGGTACGAAGGCGGAGCACAGCAGCGAGCAGAAGCCCGCAACCGTCAGCCAGAACGAAATGTTGTTCATGCGCGGGAACGCCATGTCCGGCGCGCCGATCATGATCGGCACGAACCAGTTGCCGAAGCCGCCGATGATCGCGGGCATCACCATGAAGAACACCATGATCAGGCCGTGCGCGGTGATGAGCACGTTCCAGGTGTGCAGCGTGGTGTTGAAATCCGGGTTCACCGCACCGAACCAGCGGGCGAACGTATCGAGATACTGGATGCCGGGCTCGTTCAACTCGACACGCATCATGCCCGAGAAGGCACCACCCACGATCCCCGCGATGATCGCGAAGATCAGGTACATCGTGCCGATGTCCTTGTGGTTGGTGGACATGAACCAGCGCGCGAAGAACGCGGGCTTGTGTTCGGCGTCGTGGTGGTGGCCGTGGTCTTCTGGGTGAGCCTGGAAGTGGTCAGCGGTGGTTGCCATGGTGGGGACCCTGTCCTCTCGTGTCGCTATTATTCGGCTTCGGCGGTCGCTTCGCCTGCAGGCGCTTCGGAAGCGTCTGCGGCGGGAGCGGCGGCAGTAGCCGCAGCGGCGGGGGCAGCTTCGGCCGCGGGCTTTTGCCCGTCGATCGCGCCACCGGCATGGGTCAGGACCCAGGCGTTGTACTTGTCACGCGGCAGGGCTTCGACCGCGATCGGCATGTAACCATGCTTGGCGCCGCACAGTTCGGAGCACTGCCCGTAATAGACACCCGGCTTTTCGATGAAGAGAACCTTCTCGTTGATACGGCCGGGCACGGCATCCAGCTTGAACCACAGCGAGGGCACCGCAAACGAGTGGATCACGTCGGCGGCGGTGATCTGCAGGCGGATCGGCTCACCGGCGGGAACGACCATGCGGTTGTCCACCTCAAGGTGCGAAGGACCGTCCCAGGGCTTCGATCCGACTTCGCGCACGCCATTGTTGATCGTCGGCTGGCCGGGGATATTCAGCATGTTCGAGATCACCTCGAAGTCGCCGTTGTCCGGGTAGCCATACGTCCAGAACCACTGGTTGCCGGTGACCTTGATGGTCAGCGCGGTCTTGGGTGCGGGCTTGTACTGCTTGGCGATGAGGTCGATCGAGGGGACCGCGATGCCGATCAGGATAAGCACCGGCGCCAGCGTCCACACCACTTCGAGGATCGTATTGTGGCTGGTCTTCGACGGCACCGGATTGGCGCGGCGGTTGAAGCGCACGATGACGATCGCGAGCAGGGCCAGCACGAACAGCGAGATGACAAGGCAGATCCACAGCAGGCCGTGGTGCAGCCATTCGCCATATTCACCCGTGGGCGAGAACTGCTGCTGGATGTTGATGCCGCCGTCCACCGGCATGCCGACGCCCGGCGTCGGCTTCATCGGGGTATAACTTCCGGCGGAAGGAGCGGCAGCTTCCTGCGCAAAGCCGGGTGCGGCGAAAGTCAACACGCTGGCGAGGGCCCCACAGAGGGATAGTCCAAGGGCCTTGTAAGCCCTTCCTGCACCAATGGAAATCTTGCCCAATGTCATGGTTTTTTGCGCTTCCACTTCCTTCGAACGCCTGCGTCGGCTTGCCGACTTCAAGCGCACCCCTGTAATGGCGGCGTTTTTCGCCCCCTTTGGGCCGGGCTATACGCGGCCTTGCCGCCCGTCTCAAGCGCCTCTAGGGGAATTTTTGCCGTAACGCGCAGGCGAACTGCGCGCGATCATTCGAAAAACGCTCCAGAGGTATAGTTGCAAATGCTCGAAGAAGAGGTCCTCGCCGAATTCCGCGCCAGCAAGGCGCTGCTGGAAGGACACTTCCTGCTGTCGTCCGGCCGCCACAGTGCGTACTATCTGCAGTGCGCACGCGTGCTGATGAACCCTGACCGCGCCGCGCGTCTTGCCGTCGCCATCGCCGCCAACCTGCCGCACGACATCCGCAAGCAGATCACCAAGGTCGTCTCCCCCGCGATGGGCGGCGTCATCATCGGCCAGGAAATGGGCCGCGCGCTGCAGGTCGATGCCATGTTCGTGGAACGCCCCACCGGCACTTTCGAACTGCGCCGCGGCTTCACGCTGGAGCCGGGCGACAAGGTGCTGATGGTCGAGGACGTGGTCACCACCGGCCTGTCCAGCCGCGAAGCGATCAAGGCCATCGAGGAAGCGGGCGGCACCGTGATCGCGGCGGCTTCGCTGGTGGACCGTTCGGCCGGATCGGTAGACCTCGGCGTGCCGTTCTTCCCGCTGGTGGCGCTCAACTTCCCGACTTACGCGCCTAACGAACTGCCGCCCGAACTGGCCTCCTCGCAGGCGGTCAAGCCCGGCAGCCGCGCCCAGTAATTCGCGCCCAGTAATTCGCGCCCAGCAATTCTTGCCATCGGATGATCCCATGAACGTGCTCAAGCCCGCCCGCCTTCGTCTCGGCGTCAACATCGACCATGTCGCGACGATCCGCAACGCGCGTGGGGGCCAGCATCCGGACCCTGCCCGCGCAGCGCAGATAGTGGCGCAAGCGGGGGGCGACGGCATCACCGTCCACTTGCGCGAGGATCGCCGCCACATCCGCGACGAGGATCTGTTCCGGGTCGCCGAAGCTACCGGCCTGCCGATCAACCTGGAGATGGCAGCGACGGACGAGATGCTGGAAATCGCACTCAGGCATCGCCCCCACGCTGCCTGCATCGTCCCCGAACGGCGCGAGGAGCGCACGACCGAGGGCGGGCTGGACGCGGCGGGCCAGCACAATCGCCTGGCCCCGATCGTGGCGCGGCTCTCCGACGCGGGAATCCGCGTCAGCCTGTTCATCGCGCCCGAGCCTCGCCAGATCGAAGCGGCGATGAAGCTGGGCGCCCCGGTGGTGGAATTCCACACCGGCGAATATGCCCATGCCGAGGGCGAACAGGTCGCGCACGAATTGCGCCGTATCGTCGATATGGCAGCGCTTGCGGCCAAGAACGGCATCGAGCCCCACGCAGGGCATGGCCTGACTTACGAGAACGTCCAGCCCATCGCCGCGATTCCGCAACTGGCGGAACTCAATATCGGCCACTACCTCATCGGCGAGGCGATCTTCATCGGGCTGGAAGCCAGCGTGAAGAAGATGCGCGCGCTGATGGACGAGGTGCGGTGATGATAAATCATTTCGGAGCAAGCAGATGATCATCGGCCTCGGCTCCGATCTGTGCAACATCGAGCGCATCGCCAATTCGCTTGAGCGCTACGGCGACCGCTTCCTCAACCGTGTCTTCACCGAGGTGGAGCGCACCAAGGCTGCCCGCCGTCCGCACACGATAGCAGGCACGCTGGCAAAGCGCTTCGCCGCCAAGGAGGCGTTTTCCAAGGCGGTCGGAACCGGGTTCAAGGCGGGCGTGTTCATGAAGGACATTGGCGTCATCAACGCCCCCTCCGGCGCCCCCACGCTGGCATTGACCGGCGGCGCGAAGGAGCGGCTGGATTCCATGATCCCCGCAGGCCATGAAGCCGTGGTTCACCTGACCCTCACGGATGACCACCCATGGGCGCAGGCCTTCGTGATCATCGAAGCGCGTCCCCTCTCCTAAAGCCCCGAGTTTCCCCCCGCATGACCGATCATACCGCCCGGCCCGACTCTCTCACACAGGCCAAGCCGGAACCCCAGCGCCCAGCCACCAACTGGTGGCACGAACTGCGCGGGCTGGTCGTCATGCTGCTGGGGGTGCTGGCGTTCCATTCGCTGGTGGCCAAGCCGTTCTACATCCCGTCAATCTCGATGATGCCGGGGCTGCTGGTGGGCGACCGGCTGATCGTGTCGAAGTATCCCTACGGCTGGAACTGGTCGTCGCTCAGCTTCCACCTGCTGCCGCGCTCGACCACGCGAATCCTCGGTTCCACGCCCGCATATGGCGATATCGTCATCGTCGTTCCCGGCAATCGCAAGGCCGATCTGATCAAGCGCGTCGTCGCCCTTCCCGGCGATCGCATTGCCGTGATCGACGGCCGCATCCGCCTCAACGGCAAGTTCATCCCGCGTGAAATCGAACCGCCCGTGCAGATCGCCGCGGACGACCAACTGACCTGCGAAGGGCAGGAAACCGGCCACTGCTATGACGGTTTCGAGCAGTACCGCACCCGCCTGCCTTCGGGTCGCGATGTCTACGAACTGCCGACCTACCGCGAGACGCTGCCCAACGGCGCCAGCTATCAGGTCATCGACTATATCGACCAGAGCCTCGACAACTATCCCGAGGTCAAGGTGCCCGAAGGCCACGTTTTCCTGATGGGTGACGATCGCGACCGTTCGGCGGACAGCCGCGCGCCCTTCACCACCAACTGGCAGGGGCAACCCGACGGCGGCCTCGGCGGGCCCGTCCCGCTCTCCGACATAGGCGGCCGGGCAGAGTTCATCACCTTCTCGCTCGACGGCTCGCAAAGCTGGAACCCGCTGACCTGGTGGAGCGCCCTGCGGGACGGACGCACGTTCTCCAGCCTGCGTCCGCGCGTCGATCCCGCAAAAGCCTACTGACCGGGCATGGCGCGAAAGTTCCTCTACCTCATCGCGGGGCTGACGGTGGCGGTGCTCGCGCTGATCCTGGCCTTGTGGTACTGGTCGGAAGACCTGACCGAGATGGCCTTCGTGCCCAGCGTTTCGTTCGCTCAGCAACAGGCGCTGCCGCCCGAATCGTGGAACAACCCGGCAATGTGGGTCGCTCGGCCCGGCCTGAAGGACGATCCCTCGTCGTGGCTCCCGCCGGGGGTGAAAGCGCCCGATACGAAGCTGCCGGTGGCGGTCTTCTTCGTCCATCCCACCAGCTACATCGCACGCGATGCGTGGAACGCCGCGCTGGACGACAAGGTCAGCCGCGATCGTGCGAACCTGTTCGTACAGGGCATGGCCAGCCCCTTCAACCAGGGCGAAGTCTGGGCGCCGCGCTACCGTCAGGCCGCCGTCGGCACCTTCCTGACCGCAAGGCCCGAGGCGGCGCAGGCGATCGACCTTGCCTATGCCGACGTGCTTGCCTCTTTCGAAATCTTCACCCGCAACCTGCGGCCGGGCCAGCCGATTGCGCTGGCCGGGCACAGCCAGGGCGCGTTCCTGCTGCGCCGCCTGATGCGCGACCGCATTGCCGGAACGCCGCTGGCAGAGCGGCTTGTCGGCGCCTGGGTGATCGGCTGGCCCGTCTCGCTGGCACATGACCTGCCGAAGATGGGTGTCCCTGCCTGCGTACGGGCAGACCAGTCCGGCTGCGTCGTCAGCTGGCTTTCGGTAGCCGATCCCGCGGATACCGCAATGCTGCTCAAGGCCTATGCCCGCCGTACCGGACTGGATGCACAGTCAGTGGCAGGAAGCGCGTTCCTGTGCTCCAACCCGCTGACCGGCGTGCCGAACAGTGCCGCCCAAGCCGACGCGAACCTTGGCACCCTGGTCCCTGACTTCAAGGCGCGCACCGGGACGATGGCCGCCGGGGTCGTGCCGGCCGCCTGTGGCCCGGACCATTTCCTTCACATCGGCCCGCCACCCAAGCTTGACCTTGGCGCATACGTGCTTCCGGGCAACAACTATCACCTCTATGACGTGACCCTGTTCTGGGCGAACCTCAGGGCCGATTTCGAAAGGCGCACTCAAGCGTGGCTGGCGACGCAGAAAAAGTGACCCCCACCACCAGTTCGCTGGAATTTCGCGATGCCCTGCCGAACGCAGGCGCGCTGCTGGGGCTGGACCTTGGTACGCAGACCATCGGCACGGCATTCTGCGACGCCGGCTGGCGTATCGCCTCGCCCGGCAAGACCATCAAGCGCGGCAAGTTCGGCGCCGACAAGGCCCTGATGGAAGACCTGATCCGCGAGCGTTCGATCACCGGGATCGTCATCGGCCTCCCGCTCAACATGGACGGCTCCGAAGGCCCGCGCGCGCAGTCCAGCCGCGCCTATGCCCGCAACCTTGCGGTGCTGGGCCTGCCGATCCTGCTGTGGGACGAACGCTGGTCCACTTCCAGTGCCGAGCGCGGCCTCATCGAACAGGACATGAGCCGAGCCAAGCGCGCTACCCGCATCGATTCGGCAGCTGCGGCGGTGATCCTGCAAGGCGCCATCGATGCGCTTGCCCGCAGGATGTTCTAGGCCCCCGCGGGCAGCCTCAGAACAACGGTCAGCCTATCCGGCCGGCGCTGCGCACCGTCGATCCGCCGCTCTGCATCGGCGCGCGCGCGGTTCAGGATCGCCGGGACAACGCGCGAATCGTGAATAACCACATCCGCCGCGCCAAGCAGGCGAGCCTCGCGCAAGGTAAGGTCATCGGGATCATCGCTGCGCAGGGTGATCTCGACGCATTCGCCCGCCTGAGCGCCCGCGCCGTCTAGCCAGCCGTCCACCCGCTCTGCGCTGCCCGTCACCAGCGGATCGAGCACGCCGCCCGCCGTCAGCGCCGCATCCAGCGCGCGGCGGCGTTCGCCCGCATCGGGGAACCTTTCGCGCAGCCGTCCGCGTGCGGACTGCAGGGCGCTTGCCAGCGATCCCAGCGACTGCGGCAACAGCGCCTCCAGCCGCAGCCGCAGCTGTTTGGCCAGCCCGGCAGAGGCCCCGCCCGTCCCCACCGCCACCAGCACGGGCGAGCGATCAAGGATCGAAGGCACCGTGAAATCGCATAGTGCGGGACGGTCGGTGGCGTTGACCAGCATTCCGGCCGCCTTCGCCGCAGCCACATCAGCCTGGGCGCGGGCATCGTCTTCGTGCGCGATGAACGCCAGCCGCGCCCCGGCCGCTGCACCCGTGCCCAGATCGGCATGGACCACGCCCCCTGCCCGTTCGACCAGCCGCCGCTTTGCCTCGGCCGCATCCCCTTCTCCCAGCACCACGACCGGGCGGCCGGAAATGCGATGGAAAAGGGGAAGCGTTTCGATCACGAAGGTCAGTCCAGCCAGTCCGGAACCTGCTCCGCTGCAAGGATCGTGGCCGGTTCGATGCGGTTGGCGACCAGCGCCCACTTCTCACCGTCGACCATCACCTCGGGCACCAGCGCGCGGCTGTTGTAGGTGTTCGCCATCGTGGCGCCATAAGCACCCGCCGTGCGGAATATGGCAAGGTCGCCCGCCGTCACCACGTCAATCTCGCGCGCCATGGCGAACGTGTCGGAGCTTTCGCAGATGGGGCCGACGATGTTGGCGGTCATCGTCTCGCCCGAAGGCTTTACTGCCGCGAAGTCATGCCACGCGTCGTACATCGCCGGGCGGGCAAGGTCGTTCATCGCCGCATCGACGACGATCCACGGGTTGGTCGTGCCCTGCTTCACGCGCACCACTTCGGTGACGAGAACGCCGGAATTGCCGGTGATGACGCGGCCTGGCTCGAACATCAGGGTCACGCCCCAGTCCCCCGCGACCTCGGCCACCATGCGGCCATAGTCGGCGGGCGTCGGCAGGTCGTCGGTCGCCTTGTACGGCACGCCAAGCCCGCCGCCGAGGTCCATGTGCGTAACCGTAAGCCCCTGCGCGCGCAGCGTTTCCATCAGCGCGCCCATCTTGATGAACGCCTGCCGCGAGGGTTCGAGGTCGCTGATCTGGCTGCCGATGTGGACCGCAAGGCCGCGCATTTCCAGCCCCGGCAGCGCCGCAAGGCGAGCATAGATCCCGGCCGCGCGGTCATAGGCGACACCGAACTTGTTCTCGGCCTTGCCGGTCGAGATCTTGGCGTGGGTGCGCGCATCGACGTCCGGGTTGACGCGCAGGGTGCAGGTCGCCTTCGCGCCCAGTTCCACCGCGATCTCGGAAAGTTCGACGCCCTCTTCCTCGCTTTCGAGGTTGAACTGGCCGATCCCGGCGCGAACGGCGGCGGTCAGTTCCGCGCGGGTCTTGCCGACGCCCGAGAACACCACGTCCTCGGCCTTCATGCCCGCTGCCAGTGCTCGGTTCATCTCACCTTCGGAAACGACGTCGGCCCCGTAGCCTTCCTTTGCCAGCAGGCGCAGGACGGCAAGGTTCGGGTTGGACTTAACCGCAAAGGCAATGTGCACGCTGGGCAGCGCCGAAAGCGCGTCTCGGAAGACCTGCGCATGGCGCGAAAGGGTAGCGCGCGAATAGACGTATACCGGGGTGCCGACCTCCTGCGCGATGGCGGACAGGGGCACTTGCTCGGCGTGGAGTTCGCCGGCGACGACTGCGAAATGATCCATGTGACTTCTTACTCGGACTGGCCGGACGCGGCCGTAGTGGGGCTGGAGGCGGGGTCGGGCTGGGGCGCTTCGGGCGGCGGCAGGTCGAACGGATCGTCCTGACGTTCCTCCGAACGGGTCCGCAGCTCTACGCTACGCTCCGGAATGGCGATGGTCGGCGTGGTGAGAAGCTCCGACGCCGCCGGTTTGTCCGCCCGGCCATAAGGCGCGGGCGGCAGCGTCTGCCCCGGTTTCAGGCCGAGCGCCGACTGCTGCCCGCACGCGGCAAGGCTGAGAAGCACCAGAACGACAGCAGCCTTCTTCATCAACCTATTACTCCAGACCCAGCGAGACGCGGGCATCGGCCACGCGCAGGCGCACCTGATCGGGGGCAGTGCCACCGTGCGAATTGCGCGCGGCAACCGAAGCCTCGACCGAGAGCGCCTTGAATACGCGCTCGTCGATGCGGCTGTCGATGGCTTTCAGGTCTTCCAGCGGCAGCTGGTCAAGCGGCAACCCGCGCTGTTCGGCCAGCTTCACGGCGGCGCCGGTGATGTGGTGCGCCTCGCGGAAGGGAATGTCGGCCTGACGCACCAGCCAATCGGCAAGGTCGGTCGCGGTGGCGAAGCCCAGTTCGGCCGCGGCCAGCATCCGATCGGTCTTGAAGCGCGTGTCGGCAACCATCCCGGCCATCGCCGCGATCGACAGCGCCAGAAGGCCGGCCGCCTCGAACACCGGCGGCTTGTCGTCCTGCATATCCTTCGAATAAGCGAGCGGCAGGCCCTTCATCGTCATCATCAGGCTCATCAGGCAGCCCGAGATGCGGCCCGAGTGGCCGCGCACCAGTTCGGCAGCGTCCGGGTTCTTCTTCTGCGGCATGATCGAGCTGCCGGTGGACAGCGCATCAGGCAGCGCCACGAAACCGAACGGCTGGCTGGCCCAGATGATGAACTCTTCGGCCAGACGCGAAAGGTGCAGCGCGCACTGGCTCGCGGCCATCAGGTAATCGAGCGCAAAGTCGCGATCCGACACCGAATCGAGGCTGTTGTCAGTCGGCCCGTCGAAGCCCAGCGCCTGTGCGGTCATCAGCCGATCGATCGGGAAGCCGGTCCCGGCCAGCGCGGCGGAGCCCAGCGGGCTGCGGTTCATGCGCTTGCGGGCATCGGCGAAGCGCGAACGGTCGCGGCCGATCATTTCGTAATAGGCCATCAGGTGGTGACCCAGCGTCACCGGCTGCGCGGTTTGCAGATGGGTGAAGCCGGGCATGATCGAACCGGCATGTTCCCCGGCGCGGGTGACGAGCGCGACCTGCAGCGCCTGCAGGCCCGCATCGGCCTGATCCATCGCATCGCGCACCCAGAGGCGGAAATCGGTGGCGACCTGATCGTTGCGCGAACGTGCCGTGTGCAGCCGCCCGGCGGCCGGACCGATAAGCTGCGCCAGGCGCGACTCGGTGGTCATGTGGATGTCTTCAAGGTCCCAGTCCTCGGGCACACCGCTGACTTCGTACTCCGCCGCAACCGCGTCCAGACCGTCGCGGATGGTCACCGCGTCAGCGTCGGAAACGATGCCGCAGGCGCCCAGCATGGCGACGTGGGCCTTGCTGGCCGCGATATCCTGACGCCACAGAGCCTTGTCGAAGGGAATCGAGGCGTTTATCTCGCGCATGATCGCGGACGGCCCTTCGGCGAAACGTCCGCCCCACATCTGGTTGGAGCCTGCCGTCTTGCTGTCTTCCCGTTCGCTCAAGTCGCTCGTCCTGTGTTCGCTGGCCGGGGCCTCGGCCCTGATGATCGCGGGCTGCGATAGTAAAGGGAACAAGGACGCGCAACCGGCGCCTTCCGAAGAAGCGAAACAGGCCGGCCCCGCGCAGGCCCCGGAACCCGGCGGCAAGCTTGACCGTTCGCACAAGGGCGAACCGATGCCCACCGTCAGCCTGGTCGACAATACCGGCGAAAGCCTTGATCTTTCGTCTTTCAAGGGCAAGCCGCTTCTGGTCAACCTGTGGGCTACCTGGTGCGCGCCGTGCATCGCCGAGATGCCCACGCTCAACACGCTGATTGACCGCGAGGCGGAACTGGGCGTCACCGTGCTGCCGATCTCGCAAGACATGGGCCAGACCGACAAGGTCGTCGAAATCCTGCGCCGCCGCGAACTGGAGCAGATCCAGCCCTGGGTCGACGAACAGGGCGACCTCGGCTTCCAGTACGGCGGCAACCTGCCCGTGACGGTGCTGTTCGACAGCCGGGGCAAGGAAGTGTGGCGCTACACCGGCGGCAACGACTGGACCAGCCCCGCCGCCCTCAAGCTGATCGCCGAGGCCAAGTAACCCCGCGCGCAAGGCGGGGCAGCGCCCGATGGATCGGTTGACGGCCGACCGGGTCTGCAAGCTGCACCGCCGTCAGCCGTCGAACCAGTCGAGCAGCATCGGGGCCAGCAGCGGCCAGCGTTCGAACCGGCCCCGGCGGGCGGCGACATCTTCCGGGAACGTGGACACGTAGTTCCATTCCTGATCGTCCCATGGCGGCTCCACCATGGTCGAATTGGGCAGCAGGCGGTGGACCCATTCCGACGTCTCGCGGGTGTGCGCCATGTCGCTCTTCCCCGAACGGAAGGTAAGCACAGGCATCGTCAGCCGGGCAAAATCGGCCTCGGCCATACCCGGCACCGGCGAGGCATCGGAATAGGCGAAAGCCTTGCCCCAGCACTGCATCGTGGCGATGTAGGTTTCCGGGTCCTGTGCCAGCAGGATATCGCGCAGACCTGGATTACGGGCCATCTGATCCGCCCAGCTGGGCAATTCCGCAACCGCTTCCATGCCGCCCTTGCTGGCGGCCGCGATCTGGTCTCCGCAGTAGTACCAGGCAAGGCCCGCCAGCCCCACCGGGCCGCCACTGATCCACCAGATCGCGATTCGGCGCACGTTGGCCGCCATGCGCGCCGCCGCCATCAGGGTGATGCGCGATCCGGCCGAGCCGCCCGCCAGCGTCACGTCCCGCAGCCCCAGCGCATCGACCAGCCCGACCAGCGCCTCGGCATTCATCACCGATTCGCTGGGAGCCGTGAAGGCGATGTCAGAGGCCCCGCAACCGGGCCGATCCCACAGCAGCACGCGGTAGCCGCCCTGGGTCAGCTTCGCGCCCAGTTCGGGCACCCCGGCAGTGTCCCGCGCGTAGCGGCCGCCCGGCGTCAGCACCAGCGGCGGCGCACCTTCATCGCCGATCAGCTCGTAGTCGAGCATCAGCCCGTTCACGTCGATCCTTGCCATAGTCCCTCCCGTTGGAATGCGCCCGAGGGCGCCGCTTACGCCATCGCGTCCGCACCGACTGCCGCCGTCGGCTCGGTTTCCCAGCGGCCAAGGCCGTAGTCCCCGGCGATGGTGGTGCGATACATCAGGCGCTCTTCCTCGGGGCTATTGCCCGAAACGCAGTGGAGCATGCGCAGGTTGTCCCAGATGGCCATGTCGCTGGGCCGCCACTTGTGCTGATAGGAACAGCTTGCACCCAGCCGGTTGATCTCCTGACAGACCTCTTCCAGCAGCGTGTCGCCGTGAGGCGTCTCGTCCCCGACGATGCCTTGCGCCATGTAGGCCGATACGTGGAGCACCTTCTCGCCCGTCGGCCGGGTCCAGACGGCGGGGTGGATGGCGCGCGGCATGGCGGCGACCTGATCCGCGAAACCTGCCGGCATCGGCTTGGCCTCTACCATGCGGTAGTGCCGGGGGCGGCCGAACCTCAGGTCATCGTACTGGGTTTCCAGTCGATAGGCGATTTCGGCATCCTCGATCCGCCGGCGCAGCGCTTCGGGGAAGGCGGCGTAAAGCGCCACGCCGTCCAGAAAGCCGGTAATGCCGCCCTCTTCCACCCGCTCCACTGAACGCAGCACCCCGGCGCGGTTCAGTTCATCGTTGTAGCAATGGTCGAAGTGCCAGGGCAGCCAGTGGGATACCGTGCGCCCGTCCACTTCAACCACACCCATGCCGCGGCGGCTGCGGATCTCGATGACGCCGGGAAGCCGATTGGAATCGACGCGGCTGACGCCCTTGACCGGGTGCTCCTTCAGCGGGCCGAAGCAGCTGGAGATAGCCAGTTGCATGGCATCGGTCTGCTCGACATCCTCGAACACGATCATGCCGTGCTGCACGAACAGGGCGTCGATCTCGTCGCGCAGGGCCTTGTCCTGCAGCGCATCCAGGGTCAGCCCGCCGATGCGGATGCCGAACGGCAGGCCCTCTTGCAGAGGGCTGGTGGTGAATGACGGCACGGCCTCAAGTCTCCCGATCTGTTATCGGGAAAGAGGCTAAGCCGCGTGCCCCGCCGGGGCCAAGCGCTCAGACGGTTTTTGCCGCCACAGCCGATGCGCACTTCTCGCTGGTCTGCTTCGACCCGCCGCCGAGCATGCTGACGGCCAGGAAACCGGCAAGGATGGCGACGACGAACGCCACCGTCACTTTGCCCAGATGCTTGTCGATCACCGCCTTGATCGGCGCGCCGAACAGGCGGAACAACACACCCACGATCATGAAGCTGATGGAGCGCGAGATGATCGAGGCGCCCACGAAAACCAGCAGGTTCATGCCGATGAACCCCGCAGTAATCGTCAGCAGCTTGAACGGGATCGGCGTGGCGCCCTTCACGATGATGATCTCTGCGCCGTAATCGCGCAGGTAGCAGGCGGCTTTCGGGAAGCTTTCCGACAAGTGCAGCGCCCGCAGCAGCGCTTCCCCGAAAGCGGCATAGGCGAAGTGGCCGATGGCATAGCCCAGCAGGCCGCCCGCAACCGACGCCAGCGTGGCGATCGCGGCGTAGCGAATCGCCTTCTTCGGTTCGGCCAGACACATCAGGCCCAGCAGCGGATGCGGCGGAACGGGAAAGAAGCTTGCCTCCATGAAGGCGAATGCGGCCAGCCACCAGCCTGCATGGCGGTGCGCCGCCTTTGCCATGGTCCATTCGTAAAGGCTGCGCAGCATTCCCGTTCCCTTCTTCGATCGCGCCCTGATTACTGGCCGCGCTGCACTGCGGCAAGCATGAAGCTAAGAACCGATTTGGTTATTTTATCTTGACACCAGCGTGTCGAATAGGTACATACAGGGAACGGCGCCGGTTAGTGACCGCGCCGCCGATTCGCCCGCCCCTCCAGTGACAGGAACCCCCGATGGTCGAGCCTAAACAGGCTTCGCCCGGCGCCGAGCCGCGCCGTCCGCGAACCAGGATCAGCGCCGCCTTGATGGAAGAGGAAGAGGGTGACCTCCACAGTCACTGGCGCCGATACTTCCTTGAAGCGCTGGCCGAGACATCGAATGTCACCGCCGCTGCCGCCATTGCCCGCGCCCATCCCAGCCGCGCCTACAAGGCCCGCCGGGTTGAGCCCGACTTCGCCCGCAAGTGGCAGACCGCGCTGCTCGAAGGCTACCAGAACCTTGAACTCGAAGTGCTTCACCGCCTGCGTTTCGGCGAGCCGAAGGACGGCGCGGTCAAGTTCGACAACGCCAACGCCCTGCGCCTGCTGGGCCTGCACCGGGAAACCGTGGCACGCGAAAGAGCCATGCGCGACAACGAAGACCTTTCTGTCGTGCGCGCCGCGATCGACGCCAAGCTGGAACAGCTGCGCCGCCAGGTGATCGCCCGCCGTGCAAGCGAAGCAGGGAGCCAGGCGGATGGCTGACTACGACTGGCTGCGCGACGCAACCGCTGCCGAGATAGAAAGCCATCTGGCCATCCTCGATCCAGAAGAGCGCCGCGAATGGGCTTGGCACTGGCGGCTCTGGGCGCGGCCCGAACAGCTGCCGCCCGCCGGAGACTGGCGCGTGTGGCTGGTCATGGCCGGGCGCGGCTTCGGCAAGACCCGCTGCGGCGCGGAATGGACCGCCGCCGTGGCCGAAGCCGAACCCACCGCCCGCATCGCCCTTGTCGCCGCCAACCTTTCCGAAGCGCGCGCCGTCATGGTTGAGGGCGAAAGCGGCCTGCTCAGCATCGGTGCGCCCTGGCGGCGGCCGGTCTTCGAACCTTCGCTGCGCCGCCTGACATGGCCCAACGGGGCACAGGCGACGCTCTATTCCGCCGCCGAGGCCGAATCGCTGCGCGGCCCTCAGCACAGCCACGCCTGGTGCGATGAAGTGGCCAAGTGGGACAACGCCTCGGGCCGCGCCGTAATGGCATGGGACAACCTGATGATGGGCCTGCGCCTTGGCACCGACCCGCGTGTAGTCGCCACCACCACTCCACGCGCCATGCCGCTGGTGATGCGCCTTATCGCCGATGGCCATGCAGCGGGCGTCGTCGTCACCCAGGGCAGCACTTACGACAATGCCGCCAACCTGCCCCCGCGCTTCCTCGAAACCATGCGCGAGACTTACGGCGGCAGCCTGCTTGGCCGTCAGGAACTGGACGGAGACCTCATCGTCGACATCGAAGGCGCTCTGTGGACCCGCACCCTGCTGGAATCCTGCCGCGAGGATGCCGCGCCGGAACCGACCCGCGTGGTTGTCGCCGTCGATCCTCCCGCCTCGGCCGATGGAGATGCCTGCGGCATCGTCGTTGCCGCGCTGGCGGCAGACGGAACCGCCCATGTCCTTGCCGACGCCTCGGTCGAGAAGGCCGGGCCGGAGCGCTGGGCACGCGCGGTCGCCGCCACTGCCGAAGCCTGGAATGCCGACCGCGTCGTGGCAGAGGCGAACCAGGGCGGCGCAATGGTCGGATCGGTCCTGCGAGCAGCGCAAGTATCGCTGCCGCTACGGCTGGTCCATGCCAGCCGCGGCAAGGCCGCGCGGGCCGAGCCCGTCGCAGCGCTCTACGAAGCCGGCCGGGTCCGCCACGCCGGAACGTTCGCGGCACTGGAAGACCAGTTGTGCGGACTACTGGCGGGCGGCGGATATCAGGGACCGGGCCGCTCCCCCGATCGCGCCGATGCTCTGGTATGGGCCTTGAGCGAGCTGATGCTTGCCAAGGGTTCGGAGCCGAAGGTTCGCGTCGCCTGAAGAGCGCCCCAAGGCTTCCCTGTTCCCCAGTTTCCCCTCTTGAAAGGAACCCGAAGTGTCCTTCCTCGAATCGCTCGTCGCCGCCTTCAAGGGCGAGAGTCCCCGCGTTCCGCTGGCACGCGGCGCAGCATCGCCATGGTTCTTCAGCCAGTGCGGCGACGCCGGCAACTTTGGGGGCCGCAGCCCCTTTGAATATACCCAGGCGGCCCGCCGCGCCTATCTGGAAAACCCGGTTGCCCAGCGCGCCGTCCGGCTGGTGGCCGAAGGTATCGGCGGAGCGCCGCTCAGGCCAACCGACGCCGCGCTAAGCGCGCTCGTCACTGACACCAGCGCCGGGCAGTCGCTGCTGGAAACGCTGGCATCGCAGCTGCTGCTTCACGGCAATGCCTATGTGCAAGTCATGAAGGATGCGCGCGGCCGTCCGGTGGAGCTGTTCGCGCTGCGGCCCGAGCGCGTCTCCATCATCGCGGGTGAGGACGGCTGGCCATCTGCCTATGCCTATGACGTGGCCGGACGGCGCCTGTCGATCGCGCTGCTGGATGAGGACGCATCGCCCAACGTCATCCACATCCGCCACTTCCATCCGGCGGACGATCACTACGGCGCCGGATGCCTGTGCGCCGCCGACGAGGCGATCGCCACGCACAATGCCGCTTCGGCGTGGAACCGGCAGCTGCTGGAAAACGCCGCGCGGCCTTCCGGGGCGCTGGTCTACGAAGGCCCGGACGGCTCCTCGCTGACGGGCGACCAGTTCGACCGGCTCAAGGCCGAACTCACCGCCGCCTATACGGGGATGGCGAATGCCGGCCGGCCGATGCTGCTGGAAGGCGGGCTCAGCTGGCAGGCAATGGCGATGACCCCTGCGGACATGGACTTCGCCACCCTGAAGGCCGCCGCCGCGCGCGATATCGCGCTGGCTTTCGGCGTCCCGCCAATGCTGCTCGGCCTGCCCGGCGATGCGACCTACAACAACTATCGCGAAGCCAACCGCGCGCTCTGGCGGCTGACGCTGCTGCCGCTGGCTGCCAAGATCTTCGCTGCGCTGGGAGAGGGCCTTGCCCCGTGGTTCCCCGAGGCGACGCTGGCCATCGATCTCGACCGCGTACCCGCGCTGGCAGAGGACCGCGAACGGCTCTGGGCGCAGGTCAGTTCCGCAGACTTCCTCGATGCGGCCGAAAAGCGCGCGCTTCTGGGCCTTGATGAAGGGAACAAATCATGAACTCAAACGACATGCTGGCCGGCTTGCTCGCGCAGGCGGCGTCACAGGGGAGCGACATCGTCACCCTGCGCGCCATGGTCGAGGAAGCGAGCGAAGTGGGCGCGCGGCGTATGCTGTCCCGCATCGGCCTGGACGATGCCACCGCCCCGCAGGATGTGGGTGAACTGCGAGAACTGCTGCAGGCCTGGCGCGATGCGAAATCGAGCGCGCGGCGCACTGTCGTCGGCTGGATCATGCGCGGTGCCCTCGCCCTGCTGCTGCTGGGCCTGACGGTCCGCTGCGGCGCCACGGAGTTGCTGCGATGAGCGCTCCTGCCCCTCTCGGCCCCGCACCGGTCAGGTTCGCGGGCTACGCCGCCCTGTTCGACAAGCCCGATGCCGGGCGCGACACCATCCGCGCCGGAGCCTTCACCCGCACCCTTGCAGAGCGCAGCGATCCCCTGCCGCTGCTGTGGCAGCACCGCGCGGATTTGCGCATCGGCTGGGTCGAGACCGTGGCCGAGGACGAGCGCGGCCTGCGCGTCGTCGCCGTGATCGACAACCCGGACGGCGCGGCCGGGCTTGCCCTTCGGCGCGGATCGGTCACCGGCCTCTCGTTTGGTTACCGCGCCCGTTCCAGCCGCCGCTCCGACGCGGGGCGCGAGCTGCTCGACGTCGATCTGTTCGAGGTCAGCCTGGTCACGCACCCGATGCAGCACGGCGCCCGCGTCCATCTGATCGCCTGAGCCATCCGGCATCCATCTCCCCCCGTTTCCCACCACAGAAAGGTGCATACCCATGGAATCCACTGCTCCTGTCGAGGCAATCGACGCCTCGTTCGACCTGGTCGCGCGTCAGGATGCCACCGATGCCGCCGTCACCGCGCTGCGCAGCGACGTCGATGACGTGAAGGCCCGCCTCGACCGCGTCTCGCGCGCGGCCTCCCGGCCGCTGATCGAAGGCGCGGGCACGGCGCCGAGCATCGAGGTGAAAAGCTTCGTGCAGGGCTACCTGCGCTCCGGCCGCGAGACGGAACTGAAGTCGCTCTCGGGCGCGGTGGCGACCGACGGCGGCTATACCGTCCCGCGTGAGATCGACGCGCTGATCTCTGCCCGGCTGAAGGCCATCAGCCCGATCCGCTCGATCGCGCAGGTCGTGCAGACCAGCACGGCGGGCTATCGCAAGCTCATCACCACCGGCGGCACCGCGTCGGGCTGGGTAAGCGAAACCGCCACGCGTCCCGAAACTGCCACTCCGGTCTTCGCAGAAATCGCCCCGCCCTCGGGTGAACTCTATGCCAACCCGGCGGCAAGTCAGGCCATGCTGGACGATGCAGCCTTCGACATCCAGTCCTGGTTGGCGGACGAGATCGCGATGGAATTCGCCCGTGCAGAAGGCGCCGCCTTCGTCACCGGCACCGGCACCAACCAGCCGCGCGGCTTTCTGACCGGGACCACCAGCACCGCCGCTGACGGCGCCCGTCCGTTCGGCACCCTGCAGCACATCGTCTCGGGCAATGCGGCCGCATTCGATACCGCGCCGGAACTCAGGCTGATCGACCTTGTCCACTCGCTCAAGGCGGGCCATCGCCAGGGCGCAAGCTGGGTGATGAATTCGAAGACGCTGGCGCAGGTGCGCAAGCTCAAGGCCGCGGACGGCTCGTTCCTCTGGCAGCCGGGCCTGATGGAAGGGCAGCCCAACCGCCTGCTCGGCTATCCGGTGGTCGAGGCTGAGGACATGCCCGATATCGCCGCCGGCACGCTGCCGATCGCCTTCGGCAACTTCCGCGCCGGCTACCTGATCGCGGAACGCACCGCCACCTCGATCCTGCGCGATCCGTTCACCAACAAGCCCTTCGTCCACTTCTACGCGACCAAGCGTATCGGCGGCCAGGTGCTCGATTCGGACGCGATCAAGCTGCTCAAGATCTCGGCCTGACGCCCCACGGGTCGAGCGCCCGCGCCGCTATTCCCCCCTCGCGGCGGCGCGGGCAACTTCTTCGTCATCCCCGTGGCAACGGCCACAGGGATGACGCCCTTCCCCCCATTCGGAGACACCCATGAAGCGGGCCATCCTCACGCCGGCCGCCCTGCCGACCCCGGCGCTTGCCGAGTTGAAACAGTGGCTGGGCATCACCACCGGCGCCGATGATGCACCGCTGACCGCGCTGCTCACCGCCGCACTGGAAACCTGCGAGGCCTTTACCGGCATCCTGCCCATCGAGGCGGTGTGCGACGAACTGCTTCCCGCCTGCTCCGGCTGGCAGAAGCTGGCGACGCGCCCGGTGTTGGCCATCACCACTCTCCACGCCATCAACGCGGACGGGGCCTGCGTTGCGCTGCCCTGCTCCAGCTGGGAAGCAGACCTCGATGCCGATGGCACCGGCCGTGTACGCGCATCACTGCTCGGTACGGAAAGCTTCCTCTCGGTGCGCTTCATCGCGGGACTTGCATCCAAATGGGAAGCCCTGCCTGACGGCTTCCGCCACGGACTGATCCGCCTTGCCGCACACCAGCACCGCGGCCGTGACGACGATGCCGCAGCACCGCTGCCGCCCGCCTCTGTCGCCGCGCTGTGGCGTCCATGGCGCCGGATGCGGCTGGCATGAAGGCCGAGACCGACTTCGATGCCCTCGTCGGCAGGCTCGCCACCCGTGCGGCCACGCTTGCCACCGCCTGGGCCGCCAGCCGCCGCCGTGCTGCCCGGCAGGATGACCGTCGCTGGCGCCATGCGGGCCTGATCTGGCCGCTCTTCGCGAAAGGATAAGCCATGGAAATCGCCCTTCGCGCCGCCCTCATCGCCTGGTTGGGTGCCGATACGACACTGGCCGCACATCTCAACGCGGTGGTCGAGGAAGCCCCGTCGCGCACCAGCCTGCCCTGGCTGGCGATCGCCTCCAGCGCCAGTGCCGACTGGAGTTGCAAGACCACCCCCGGCCGCGAAGTGCGCGTCGCGCTGGAACTGCACTGCCGGGGCGATGCGCCCGATGTCGCGGCCGGGCTTGTCTCCGCCCTCGAAGCGCGGGTGGACACCCTGCCCCGCACGCAACCCGGCTTCCAGATCGCCACGATCCAGTTCCTGCGCGCCCGCGCCGAACAGCGCGCTGAAAGCCGCCGCGCGATCCTGCTCGAATACCGGTTCCGCCTGCTCACCAACTAGGCGTCCGCCCTCTGTCTCCGATCCCGACCAAGGAGTTTCACCATGCCCGCCCAGAAAGGCAGCGCCTTCCTTCTCAAGATTTCCGACGGCAGCACCCCGGCCGCCTACCAGACCGTAGCTGGCCTGCGCACCACGCAGATGTCAGTTACCGGGGACGCAGTCGTCGTCACCTCCAAGGACAGCGGCGGCTGGCGCGAACTTCTTTCTGGCGCCGGCGTGCGATCGGTCTCGGTCAGTGCGGCCGGCATTTTCCTGGGCAGCAGTGCCGAAGCGAAAGTGCGCGCCAACGCCATGGCCGGCACGCTCGACGACTACGAGCTCAGCTTCGAAGACGGCGAACGGCTGCGCGGCCAATTCCTTGTCCAACGGCTGGATTACGCGGGCGATTTCAACGGCGAGCGTAACTACACGCTGCAGCTGGAAAGCTCGGGTGTGGTCGTCCCGGCATGACCGTTCAGCACGCACAAGCCAGGCGGCCCAATACCCTTCGGGGCGAAACCGCCCTGCCGATCGTCATCGGCGCCGCCGCATACATCATGCGCCCCAGCTTCACCGCGCTGGTCGCGGCCGAAGAGGAACTTGGCCCCTTGTTCGCGCTGGTGGAGCGCGCCGGTTCGGGAAACCTGCGTCTTGCCGAAATCGCCACGCTGTTCTGGCATTGCCTGCCCGAAGCCGACCGCCCCGATCGCGAGACAGTGGGCGCGGCGATCGTGGCGCAGGGGCTTGCCGCCTGCGCCGCCCCGCTGCGCGTGCTGCTCGGCCAGATCCTGAAAGGCGCCGCATGACTTTCGCCGCCGCCTCGCTCGCCCTGTGCGGACTGGCGGCGCGTACCCTGGGGTGGCGGCCGCACGATTTCTGGGCCGCTACCCCGGCCGAACTGGCCGCCGCGCTCGGCCTGCTTTCACCCGGCGCCACATCCGGCTTCGACCGGGACGCTCTGACCAGCCTGATGGCCAAGCTGAGGGAAGACGATCATGGATGATGAAATCGACAGCCTTCTCATCGAAGTCCGCGCCGGCACCGACGGCTTTACCCGCGACATTGCCCGGATGCGCGGCGCCGTTGATGGAGACCTCGTCTCCGGCTTCACCCGCGCGGGCGACGCGCTGGAACGGGGCCTTTCCGGCGCGATCCGCAAGGGCAGCCTGGGCTTCGACGACCTGAAGCGCACCGCCGCCTCCGCCCTGGACGCCATTGCCGGACAAGCGGCGCAGACGCTTGCCTCGGCGCTCATCGGCGGCGGAACGGGCAGCGCAACCTCAGGCGGGATGGACATCGCGGGTCTGCTGACCGGCGCGCTCGGCCTGCCGGGACGCGCGACCGGGGGCAATGTCTCGCCGGGCCGCGGCTACATCGTAGGAGAACGCGGGCCGGAACTGTTCGTGCCCACCTCTGCCGGGCGAATAGAAACCGGAAGCCCGGCAGGCGGTGCAAGCGGCCGCGACGTGCGCGTGGCGATCAACCTCAACGCCCCGCGTGGTTCTTCCGCGCCCCAGTCGCTCCAGCGATCCAGCCGGCAGGTCGCCAGCGCGGTGCGCCGCGCCCTTTCGAACTGAGGAGAACCGGCCATGGCTTTCTGGTTAGCCGGCAAGCGCACCGGTCAGGCAAGCGACTGGATCACACGCTTCGATCCTCGCTTCTGGACCGTGAACTTCCCTCGCCCGATGGTGGCGACGGTGGTTTCGACCGCCCCCGATGCGCTGCGCGTCGAAGCATCCTTCCTACGCCGGGCCGACCTTGGCGGCCTGATCTGGGACAGTGTAGATACGCTCGACCACCCGCTGCTCGCCTATGACACCAATCGGGACTACGCGCATACCTCGCTGCGTTTCCGGTGGCGTTCCGGCGGCCTGATCCCGCTTGATGCGATTAACGGCCCGACGCTGACGATCGAAGGGCAGGATGATGCCGGCGCGCCGCGTACCTGGTACGTGCGCCTCTGGAACTATGCGCAGGGTACCGCGGAGGATGCCGTGATCACGCTGGACTTCTCGGCGCTCGACGGCGGCTTCTCGCTCCCCGCCGACGCCGACCGCGTAGATCCCCGCGCCATCGAGCGCATGTTCATCACGTTCGCCCCACCCGGTTACGACGAAGCCAGCGTAGAGCCCCTTCCGCATGAGGCCGAAGGCTGGTTCGAGATGAGCGGGATCGTCACTGACGGCGCGGGTGCGATGGTGCGGATCGGCGATGTCGCGATGCCGGCCAACGGCCTTGCCATCGCCACCGGCTACGACGATCAGGGCGTGCAGACCCCCGCCCGCCTGATCCGCTGCGCACGACGCCTCGGCTATCGGGGCTCGGTGGTCCACTATCTGGGCATGAGCCACTACTTCCGACTGGGGCGGGTCGGAGAGGCATTTCTGGCCGGGCAGCCGGGCGATCCGCTCAACGGCCCCACCCGCAGCTGGCACCGCGCGTTCTTCTCCGAATGCATCGCGGCGGGCCTCAGCCCCATGGCCTCGCTGTCCTACGAACTGCTCGACCAGCATTGTCCCGAAGCATGGAAGCAGCGCGACTTCGACGGCAATCCGGCGCTGACCGGCTGGGATCCGCCTTCGACGCTGCTCTCGCCCACGCATCCGCAGGCGATGGAGTGGCTGCAGGCCGTCGCCTGCGCCTTTGCCACCATGCTGGCCGATACCGGTGCGCCCGTCCGCTTCCAGGTCGGCGAACCGTGGTGGTGGACTTTCGGTGATGGACGCATCTGCCTTTACGATGCGGCATCACGCGCCGCATTTGGCGGCGCGCCCACCGCCATCCGGGACATGCGCGCGCCGTTGACCGCTGAACAGACCGACCTGCTCGATCACGCGGGCGCGTTGCTGGCGCAATCGACCGCCGACCTTGTGGCCGCCGTCCGCGCCGCAGTCTCTCCCGCGCCGGTAGAGGCGCTGGCCCTGGTCTTCACGCCGACGCTGCTGGCGCCGGACATGCCCGAACTCAAGCGCGCCAACCTGCCACTGGGATGGGCCGCCCCGGCGTTCGACCGGCTGCAGGTGGAAGACTACGACTGGCTCACCGCCGGGGCGGACGGCAACCGCCGGAAGGCTCACGCCGAAGTCGACGCGCGCCTTGGCTACCCCCCGCACGAGCAGGACTACCTTGCCGGCTTCGTGCTGCGGGCGGACCAGCGCGACCAATGGCGCCACATCGACGCCGGGATCGACGAGGCCATGGCCCGCTCACCACACGAAGTCGTCGTCTGGGCGCTGCCGCAGGTCGTGCGCGACGGATACGTCCGCCTGCCCCCTTCACCCTCATCGTCATCATCACCCACGCCAGGAACCGACCCCATGCAGGCCTTCGACGACGTGCTCTATCCGCTCGCCCTTGGCCGCGACGCGACCGTGGTGCCCGAATTCTCAACCAGCGTATCGGTCACCGCATCCGGTTTCGAACGACGCAATTCGCTATGGTCCGACGCGCGCCTGCGCTTCGATGTCGGCCCCGGCGTGCGGTCGGAGGCGGAACTGGGCACCCTCATCGCCTTCTTCCGCGCCCGTCGCGGCCCGGCACGCGGATTTCGCCTGCGCGACCCAAGCGATTTCAGCTCGAACGGCATGATCGGTGCGCCGGCCCCTTTCGACCAGGAGATCGCCGTTGGTGACGGGTTGAAAGCCGACTTCCCGCTGCTGAAACGCTATGGAGATGGCGATTCCGCACAGGTCCGCCGCATAACACGGCCCGACTTCGCAACGATCCTGGTATCCATCGATGGCGCCCTGCAAGTCGGCAACTGGGCGCTGGCGCCCGGCGGCGTGATCGCCTTTGACGAGGCACCAGCCGCAGGCGCGCGAGTGTGCGCGGGCTTCCTGTTCGACGTGCCCGTCCGCTTCGCCGAAGACAGCCTGCAGGTATCCGGCGCCGCCTTTGCTGCGGGCGAGGCCCCCAGCGTGCCCGTCGTCGAAATCCGGGAGGCATCATGACCCGCACCTGGTTCGCACAGGATCTGGAAGCCGTCGCCACCTTCTGGCGCATCCTGCGCACGGACGGGGTGACGCTGGGTTTCACCTCGCATGATCGCGACTTGTGGTTCGACGGCGTGCTTCACCGCGCATCACCGGGTATGGTGCCCAGCGCCATCCGCAAGAGCGCGGGGTTCGAGCCCGACAGCGCCGAAGTGCGCGGCTCGCTGACTCATGAGGCGATCAGCAGCGTCGACCTTGCGACTGGCCGATTCGACGGCGCGCAAGTTCGCATCGGCCTTATCGACTGGGAAACGCTGGAGCGCGAAATGCTCTACGCAGGCATCATCGGCACCGTCAGTGAGGACGATGGCGCATTTTCCGCCGAACTCGTCTCGCGAAAGGCAGAACTGTGGCGCGATGCCACCCCACGCACCAGCCCTGCCTGCCGCGCTGATTTCTGCGCTCCGGGCTGTAATCTCAACCCTCAGAAGTTCTCCAGCGAAGTGCGCCTTCGCAGCATTGACACTCTCGCCAATACCGCACTTTTCGACGGCACGCCCGATGCGACAGAGCATGCAGGCGGCTCGCTGCGCTGGCTCGACGGGCCGCAGGCGGGCATTGCGATGGGGGTCATGGGTGGCACGAATACCGGCCTTATCCTCGACGTCCCGCTCTCCGAAGCACTTGAACCCGGCACCCGCGCCCTGCTGCGTCAGGGGTGCGACCATACGCTGGACACGTGCGCCCAGAGGTTCGGCAACGCCGTCAATTTCCGTGGCGAGCCTTTCCTTCCGGGCAACGACATGCTCACCCGCTATCCGGGGCCTTCACAATGACCGCGCCGATGACAGGCGCAGACCTCGCAGCCGCCGCGCTTGGCCTTCTCGGCACCCCGTTCCGCCTCCACGGCCGCGAGCCGGGCATCGCGCTGGATTGCGTGGGTGTGATCGAGGCGGCTTTTGTGCGTGCTGGGCGAGCAGTACACCTCGCAAACGGCTATCCACTGCGCAACCGTGCTGTGCCTGATGACTGGCTCGATCCCGCGCGGCTGGGGATGGAAGTCGTAGACGATGCCCTGGCCCCGGGCGACCTGCTGATGGTTCGCCCATCGCCATGCCAGTTGCATCTGGCTCTCGTCGTCTGCCCGGCCTCAGTCGTCCACGCCCACGCCGGGCTGCGCCGCGTAGTTCGCGGGACCTTGCCGCCCGAATGGCCGCGCCTGCGCCATTGGCGGATCATCTCCAACCCAGGGAACTGATATGGCGACGCTTGTTTTCGGAAGCATCGGCACGATGCTCGGCGGTCCGCTTGGCGGGACGATAGGCTCGATGATCGGCAGCCAGTTCGACACGGCCCTGTTCGGCTCGTCCAGCCGCGAAGGGCCACGCCTCAAGGAACTGGCGGTTACGACCTCGAGCTACGGACAATTGCTACCCCGCCATTTCGGTCGGATGCGCACGGCGGGCTCGGTCATCTGGGCCTCCGACCTTGTAGAACGCAGCGAAGTGCAGGGAAGCGGCAAGGGCGGCCCTTCTGTCACCACTTACAGCTATTCGGCCAACTTCGCGGTTGCCCTTTCCAGCAGGCCGATCCGCGCGCTTGGCCGGATCTGGGCGGACGGGCAACTTCTGCGCGGCGCAGACGGTGTCCTGAAGGCCGCCGGAACGTTGCGCATTCATACCGGCGAAGGGGATCAGGCGGCTGACCCGCTTCTTGCCTCGGCAGAGGGCGTCGAACGCTGCCCCGCCTATCGCGGCGTCGCCTATGTGGTTTTCGAAGACTTGGATCTTTCAGGCTTCTACAACCGCATCCCTTCACTCACTTTCGAAGTCATCGCGGACGACGATTTCGCGCTGCACGACGTCATCGGCGCGACGCTCGAAGACGTGGATGGCGCTGTAAAGCTTCCCGAGGTCGTCGGATACAGCAGCGAAGGCGCACCCGCCGCCGACCTGCAAACCTTCGCCCAGATCATGCCACTGGAAGTGGATGCCGCCGGAGAGGATCTCGTCATTGCCCGCGACCGTCGCCAGACTGCCGCGATTTCGCTTTCCGAGCCGGCCGTGGCGACGGCGGACGACGACTTCGGCTCCTTGACCGGCTTCACCCGCCACCGCGCGGCCCCGCTCGACAATTCGCCCTCGATACTGCGCTACTACGATGTCGAGCGCGACTACCAGGCCAGCCTTCAGCGCGCCACCGGTCGCAGCCTCGCGGGAGAGCCCGCTGCCATTGATCTGCCAGCCGCGCTTACCGCCTCCGCCGCGCGCAGCATGATCGAACGCACATCACGCCGGATCGATTGGACGCGCGACCGGATTTCATGGCGTACCAGCGAACTCCACCCGCATATCGCCCCCGGAGCGCTCGTCACGCTCCCCGGCATCGACGGTCAGTGGCGTATCCGTGAATGGGAATGGCGTGAGGGCGGTATCGAACTCGCGCTTGAACGGGCGCTTCCCGTGGGGGCTACCACCCCGCCAGCGCTTGGCTCGTCCCCTGGGCGGGTCAATCTCCCCGCCGATCTCCCCCCCGGACAGACCGCGCTGACTGCATTCGAACTGCCGTTCGATGCTGCGGACGGTTCTCCCGATGCGGCCCGCGCCGTCGCGGCGGTCTCATCGGCAAGCGCCGGCTGGGGCGGTGCAGCGCTTTACGCTGACCGGGGAGACGGCGCGCTCTCCCCGCTCGGCCCCAGCGGACGTGCGCGCGCAGTGATGGGATCCGCGCTGTCGATACTACCGCCCGCAAACCCGCTGCTGCTCGACCGCGGCTCTCAGCTGGAAGTCCAGCTTGTCGATCCGACCATGCAACTGCCCAGTATCGATATGCGCCGCCTTGCCGCAGGTATGAACCTCGCCCTTGTCGGAGAGGAACTGGTTCAATTCCTGCACGCAACCCCGCTCGGACAGGGGCGGTGGCGTCTTGACGGCCTCCTGCGCGGGCGCGGCGGCACTGAAGGCGCCGTCGCCGGCCATGCGAATGCCGAAGCTTTCGTGCTGCTGGGGACGAGTCTTGTAGCGCTCGACACGGGCTTGCTCGGATCCGGCTCCGACCGGCGCGTACTGGCGTTCGGGCGAGGCGATTCGGAGGCAGCGCTTTCGCCGGTCCATCTTGGCGGAATCGCGTTGCGCCCTTTGGCACCAGTCCATGCCCGCCGCACCCTCGCCGCCGATGGCTCATGGATACTTTCATGGACGCGCAGGGCGCGCGGTGGATGGTCCTGGCAGGACGGCATAGACGTACCCCTGGTGGAGCAGGCCGAACGCTACATCGTCACGCTTGGTGAAATTGACGCCCCGCTGGGGACCTGGACTACCGACACACCGCAACTGGGTATTGATGCTGCCGCGCTTGCGCCCCTCGCCCACCATGCCGGTGCAAGGTTCCAGGTGCGCCAGCTCGGCACACACGCGCTTTCTGCTCCCCTGCTGCTTGCCGTTCTTCCCTGAATGAAATCGATGGAGCTTTCGACATGCCCGATCCCGTGACGTTTGCTGACACCAGCCCCCGTTTCGCCCTGCCTCTGCTTCACGCCGGACAAGCCCAGAAGGAGATTTTCGTCAACGAAGGTGTGTTGCTGACTGATGCATTGATGCACTGCATGATCATCGGCGAAGCGATAGCACCACCGCAGAACTACGCAGAAAACGACGCTTGGCTAGTCGCGCCGGAAGCCACCGGCGCATGGGCCGGGCGCGATGGCGCCGTCGCCCTATACCGCGCTGGCGGCTGGATCTTCATTCCTCCCCGCGACGGCATGCGTGTGTTCGACGCTTCAAGCGGATCGGAAATGCTATTTTTCGGTTTCTGGAGAAAAGCTTCGCTCCCCGGGGAACTACTTGGAGGGACGATTGTTGATGGGGAGGCTCGGACCGCGATCAAAGATCTGGTCTCGGCTCTCCAAGCCTTGGGTATTCTGCCCTTGGCATAACGGGTGCAATGGAAACAGGGGCTTCAGGGGTGTGGCAAAATCTGGATAACGATGGCGCAACAGCCTCCCAAGCCCCCGCAAACGCGACATATTTGCAACAGCCGCGTTTAATGTGCGCTTGCACACGTAAAGCCAAGGGGTTAGACACTCTCGCACTCGGTGGCTCCAAATCTCTTAGTAGGGGAAACGTATGAGGAAACTCGTCCTTGGACTGGCGCTGGCTTCGACCGCCTTCGCCACTCCCGCGCTGGCGCGCGACAAGTCGTGGTATCTTGAACTCGACTTCGGCGGCATGATCGTCGAAGACGCTGACACCGTCGTTGACGGCGAAACTACCACTTTCGACTTCAACAAGGGCTTCGACGGTGGTGCGACGCTCGGTTACGACTTCGGCCCGTTCCGTCTCGAAACCGAAGCCAGCTACCGCCAGGCTTCGATCAAGAACTCGGGCGGCGCTGACGCCAGCAACCTGTCGTTCATGGTCAACGGCCTTCTGGACTTCGGTCCGGACGACGGCCTTCAGGGCTTCGTCGGCGGTGGTGCCGGTGTGGCTCGCGTCCACGCCGACGTGATCGACGATTCGGACACCGGCTTCGCATGGCAGGCAATCGCGGGCATCCGTGCTCCGATCAGCTCGCACTGGGATGTGGGTCTGAAGTATCGCTTCATGAACGTGTCGAACGTCGACCTCGTCGGCCCGGCTGGCGAAAACATCAGCACCCGCTGGCGTTCGCACTCGCTGCTCGGCACCCTGGCGTACAACTTCGGCGAACCGGCTGCTCCGCCGCCGCCCCCGCCGCCGCCGCCCCCGCCGCCGCCGCC
>NZ_LYMM01000031.1 GCF_002896965.1 Novosphingobium guangzhouense | reverse complement strand
AGCCCGGCGCCCAGCGTCGGGCGGCCAAGGCGCAGGCCATAGGCGCGCGGCCCGGCGCTGCGCGGGGCTTCGACTTGCGCCCCGGTGGGCGTGGGCGCGATCAGGCCATTGGGCAGGGGGGTGCCGATAACGGGAAGAAGGCGCAGGGCGGCAAGGGCAGGCGGGATGGCCGAAGCAGGAGCCGCAGCCGCAGCCGCAGCCGTAGTCGAAGCAGCGGGCATGGCCTGAGTTCTGTCGCTTGCCACGGCGCCGGTGGCGGTGGTGGCGCCGGCGGCGGCAGGTGCCGGGGCTTCGGGCTGGCGGCCGGTCAGTTCGTCCTTCAGCGCGGCGATGCGCGTGCGTGATTTGGCCAGGCGGATTTCGGGGTTGGCCACCAGCGGCAGCACCGCATCCAGAGCGCCCGCAGCGTTCAGCGCTTCGATGTGGGCGACAAGCGCGCCGTCAGTCGCCGCGCCGAACAGGCGGCGCAGGGCGGCGCGCACATCCTCGTTCCAGCGGTCCAGCGGCTTGAGCGCGTTTTCGATGCGGGACAGCACGACCGGGGCGATGCCGTATTCGCTTTCCAGCACCGCGATCGTCAGCGCCGGATCGCCCCCGCGCCGCGCGCGCAGGGCGGCGGCCAGCAGTACCGCGCCAAGTTCCGCTTCAGGGTCGGCCGGGGCGGGGCCGTGCAGCGGTTCGGCCCAGGCGGCGATATCGAAACCGGGGGCATCCACGTCGATCAGCAGGTCCACCGGGTCCACCCCCAGCGCGCGGCCCAGATCACGCAGTTCGTCGGCCCGCGCAAAGATTTCCCCGCGTTCGATCTTGGAGAGGCGGATATAGGTTATTCCCGGAAGGCGTTCCGACAATTCCAGCAGCGAACCGATATTGAGTTGCTTGCGGAACTTGCGGATACGATTGGGGAATACAAGCGCGCGATGGTAATCGATCGTCGTCATCGCCGCCTCCGTTACTTGTTGTGTATCGGCCCGTTGATGCATTCCGGGCGACTTGTCGTTCATGCAGATCTTGTTTCCGTTGCGAGGAAGCCTCGACTTTTCATGCCCGGCATTCCCGGTCAATCCGTATAACCGCCGGACATGCCGAATCGGGTCTTTTTCACGACCGCCGTTGTTGCAGCGGAACTTGCGATCTGGCCTCTACCCTCTTGCGATATCCTTAAAATTTCGCATTTCTTGCGCAATTCCAAGACTCCCCTTCCGAAAAACCCGGATGAGACCGTGCAATCCCGCAAGTTTGCGGCTTTGCGTCACAACGCTGCAATGTCCGAAATGGATGCTGAATCCGGGATGAGCGGCGCGAATTTTTTATGCGACGGGGCCTTTGCGGCCATCATCCTTTAAATTGGAGGATCGAAAAGGCCTGGCCCTCCAGTCTTACCCCTTGCCCACCGCCGTCTTCATCAGCGCCATCTGTTTGCGGTAGAGGCTGGTCATCGCCGCATAGTCCTGCTGCACCTGCCCCAGCGAAAGCAGCTGGTCTTCCAGCGTCACGTTGTTGCCATCGGGCTTGGTTTCGCTGGTGTTGCCATCGAGCACGATGCGCCCGCCCGCCTGCGGGGCGCTGGCGCCCAGCGCGGTCATCCCGCTGGACAGTTCCACATGCGGCCGGGCGACGTGGGGCGTACCCTGTGCGCCCAGCTGGCCGTCGACCAGCGCGGAAAAGTCCGGCGCCTCCACCGTGCGCGCCTTGTAGCCGGGCGTTTCGGAATTGGCGACGTTCTCGGCGATCACGCGCTGGCGTTCGGCCATGGACTTCATGGCGCGGCCCATGCCGTCGAACAGGGGGGGAAGCGTGGACATGGGGGCGTTCCTTATGAACCCGAAAGGCGCGAAAGCGCGGCCTGATAGCTGGCGAGGCGCGATTGCTGGTAGGCGCTGCCGGTGCCCGTCGCCAGCGTACCGTCGACGACCGCCGCCTTGCCCGCATCCCAGTAAAGCGAACGATAGGCCGACTGGATCATGGAAAGCGCATCCTTGATCTTGCCCAGCGCGGTGGTGGCCGTGGCGGCGGCGCTCAGCGTCAGTCCATCGGAAAGGCCCAGGTTGAAGCGGCCCCCCGGCGTCACTTTCGCGGCCTTGGGGTCCAGCACCCTGGAGGGCACCAGACGGATCGGATCGAGCCCCAGCTTGGAAAGCGCATCGCTGCCGTCCGCGCCCGCGATCAGCTCCAGCGTGTGCCCGGCCTTCACGTCGATCCGCAGGCTGGACGCGTCGTTGGTGAAGGGGGTGGCGATGGTGGCGTCGGTGCCGGTGATCTTGCGGATCTTGGCGGCAAGGCTGGTCATCGTCTCGCCCTTTTCGATGGTGACGGTGCGCGCGGCCTCTCCATCGACGCTGATCTTGAAGGTATCGCCTACCCGCAGCGAGGTTTCGGTGATCAGATCCCCGGTGGTCTGCTGGTTGAGCACGCCGCGATGCAGGCCCAGCGCCCCCAGCGCGCCGGTTGCCCCGCCCGCAACGGCGGCGATGCGCACCGGCTCTACCGTGGCGCTGCGGCTGCCCCATTGCGACACCGTCTGCACCGACCCCGTCGCCGGATCGATCCGCGCCACGAAGCCGTCGACGGTGCCTGTCTTCGCCTCTCCCAGCGTGCCCGCCGTGCGCCCGCCGACATAGAGCACGCCGCCCAGATAGGCGACGCTGTCTGCCTGATCGGCGCTGGCGGTGCCGATGTAGCTTGTGGTCGTGGCGGAGAAGTCGGGCTCCACCAGCGTCACGAAGGCGTCCATCCCGCCGCTCAGGGCATTGGCCTGCGCGCCGCCGATCGCCGTCGTGGTCGATCCGACGATGGCGATCTGCCCCGTGTTGGATACCGCGATCGCCTTTGCCGATGCGGTGCCCAGCGCCACCGATCCCAGGTCCGTGCCCAGCGATGCGGCATCGATCCGGCGCAGCGTGGCGACGCCCTGTTCGCTGGTCAGCGCCAGCAGGTTGCCGTCCCCGTCGATGGCAAGGGCCGAGATGGAATCCGATCCGCCGCTATCGATGATGCGCCGCTCCTGCATCTTGCCCGCCGCGTCGAGCCGCACGATCACCGCGTCCCCGCCCCCGCTGGAGGCGCGCCCGGCGATGTAGATCGACCCGTCGTTGCCCACCGTCACCGCGCTGGCGGTTTCATTGCCGACCTGCCGGATCGCGGTGCTGGAAAGTTCCTCTCCCTTCGCGTTGAAGCGGCTGACGAGGAGGTCGGTCTGGCTGTCGTCGCTGCCGTTGAAGGCGCCCGAAACGGTGCCCGCAACTACGATCTCCCCGTTCGGCGCGATCGTTACCGCCGCGCCGGATGCAGAGCCCGCCGCGCCAAGGTTGCGCTGCCAGATCACGGTGCCTTCGCTGTCCACTTTGGTCAGGAACAGGTCGTCCGCGCCGTCGCCCACCTGCTTGCCCAGATCGCCCGAGGTGCTGCCCACGATGTAGCTGTAGCCATCCGCATCGGTGACGATGCCGTTGGCGCTGCTGGGGGCAAGGACGGTGTAGTCGGCGTCTTCGTCAAGATCGGTCTTGGTGGCCTTGGCGGTGGCCAGCGCAACGGCCTCTGCCCGCGCGGTGCCGGTGGTGTCGATCCCGTTGATCTTGCTCAGCCGCTCCCAGGTCAGCGACCCGGCCAGGTCTTCTATGCGATAGACATTGGCGGACGTGGGCGATTTCGTGCCCGATATCGTGGTCGTGTCGCCGCTGGCCACCATCAGCGCATCGCCCGCCGCGACCTGATCGATCGAGACTTTCTCGGTGCCCGAGGGGGTGAAGACAAGGCCCCACTGGCCGTCGGTCTTCTCCACCGTGAAATGCGATTTCCACTGCGAGGTGGTGTTGCCATCGGCATCGAGCACCGGGTTGCCGGCGGCGTCGGTGGCGATCTTCGCGCCGATCGCGGCATTGAGCGCGGCGGCGACCGAATCGAGCGTGGGCGGTTGCGTATCCGTTTGCGAAAGATCGACGCTGACGACTTCGCTGGTGGTGCCGCGCGTCAGGGTAAGCTGAAAAATTTCATTGCCGCTCAGCCCCTCGACGGGCGCGGCGCGGGTGGCCGTCACCCCGGCCCCGGCGACCGGGTCGGAGGCATAGCGCGCCTCCACCCCCAAGGACCGGGTGCTGCTGGTGACGGAGTCGAAGGCGATCTCCAGAAGGTCGGTATCGGCCGTGCCCAAAAAGCCCTGAAGCTCTGCAAGGCCCTTGGAAAACGCCTTGTCCAGCGATGCGCGTTCGGTGTCGGATATCGTCTTGGAGGTGCCCGCCTGTGCCAGAATACGCAGGTTTTCCAGTGCTTTGTATGCCGTGAAGGCAGTCTGGATATCGGGCAGATCCTCCAGTGAACTGTCGGTCTTGGTATCGATGATCGACGATAGCCGCTTGACCGCGGCAACCTGCGCGGTGGTGGCCGTATCGGTGCCCAGCGCGTCCAGCCAGGGCGCGGTCGTCTCGGGCGTGGTGAAGGCCTTCTTCGCCGCGATCACCGCAGGGCTCTCTGCCGAGGCGGCGGCACTGAGATAGGATGAGTAGGCCGTCGTTCCTCCCAGAACCGACAGGCCGATCAACCCATTATTCAGACTTATCGTCAATTGTGCCTCGTGATCCGGTTGCGCGGGTGTCCCTCCTATAAATAGAAGGAAGACTTCGCGATCGGATGAAATTGCGCATTTTTCAAGGAATCTCGCAGTGAACATGATGACCGCGGTGGGTGAGCCGCCGGAGCTCAAGAAATATTCGGGCACCCAGCGCGCTGCCGCGCTGCTGCTGGCGCTCGGCCAGGAGCACGGCATTCCCATCTGGCAACAGCTGAACGACGACGAGATCAGGGAGCTGTCCTCCTCGATCGCCTCGCTCGGCCGGGTGCCCGCTGTCGTCGTCGAATACCTGCTGGGGCAGTTCGCGGGGGAAGTGTCGTCGATCACCACGCTGCACGGCTCCTATGAAACGACCGAGCGGCTGCTGGAAGGCGTGCTTTCGCCCGAACGCGTCAAGGATATCATGGAGGACATCCGGGGGCCTTCGGGCCGGACGATGTGGGACAAGCTGTCGAACGTCAGCGAAGGCGTGCTGGCCGGCTACCTCAAGAGCGAGCACCCGCAGACCGTCGCGGTGATCCTTCAGAAGCTCAAGCCCGATCATTCCGCGCGCGTGCTGGCGGCGCTGCCGCGCGATTTCGGCACCGAGGTCGTGATGCGCATGCTCAAGACCGAAACCGTGCAGAAGGACGTGATCGTGCAGGTCGAGCAGACGCTCAAGACCGAATTCATGACCAACCTGTCCCGCTCGCAGCGGCGCGACCCGCACGAGGCGATGGCCGAACTGTTCAACGCGCTCGACCGCTCTACCGAAGAGGCGATGCTGGGCGCGCTCGACCAGAAGGCGCCCGAAGAGGCGGAACGCATCCGCGCGCTGATGTTCACCTTCGAGGATCTGGCGAACCTGCTGCCCAGCGCGATCCAGGTCATCGTGCGCAACTGCAACAAGCGCGAACTGGCGCTGGCGCTCAAGGGCGCGCCCGAGGATATGCGCCGCCTGTTCTTCGGCGCGATGACGGAGCGCGCCGCCAAGCTGATGCGCGACGACATGGCCGCGATGGGTCCGGTGCGCGCGCGCGAATGCGAAGCGGCACAGGGCAACCTCGTCACGCTGGCCAAGGATCTGGGCGAACGCGGCGAAATCATGCTCGCCGATCCCAAGAGCGACGATGCGATGATCTATTGATGTGCCTGCAGAGGTGCCGGCAGAGGTGAGTGTGGAAGGCGCAGCGACGATACAACCTTTCGGCTTCGACCGGGTGTTCTTCCACCCTGTCGAGACGCCGCTGGCGGCTATGCCGGGCGAACCTGTGCCCGGTGAACCTGTGTCCGGCCAACCGCACGCCACGTCCGCCGCAGAGGTGCGGCCCGAAGCGCTGCGTGATCGGATCGCGGAACTGGAAGGGCATATCGCGCGCCTTCAGGCTGATCATCAGGCCGAACTTGCCCGCGCCCGCGCCGACGGGTTCGAGGCAGGGGCTGCGCAGGCCCGCGGCGAGCGCGGCGAAGCCCTGCTGGCCGCCACCGATGCGCTGCACGCCGCGCTCGACGGGGTGGAGGCGCAGATCGACACTGTCACTCGCCGCCTGACGGGGGAAGCGGGGGCGCTGGCGCTCCACGCCGCCGAGATGCTGGCCGGCCATGCGATCGAGGCCACCCCGGCCCGCGCCGTGGACGAAGCCCTTGCCCGCGCGCTGGATCAGGTGACGCAGGGCACCGCACTGATCGTGCGCGCCAACCCCGACATGCGCGAGGAAGTGGCCGTCCTCATCGAAGCGCGCGAGGCGAAATGCGGCCGCCCGTTGGCGATCACCGTGGTGGAAGACCCGCAAGTGCCCGAAGGCGATGCCCGCATCGAATGGAGTTCCGGCGGCCTCAACGTCGACGCCCAGGCCCGCCGCGCGGCAGTGATGGCCGAACTGGCAGGGGTGCTGATTTAGGGTCCTGACCCTAGGGCGGCGGTGCGGGCCTGAGAGAATTTTCCCCATCCCGGCAAGTCTTGCCTAGCATCATCCTATAATGCCCTCGGGGGCCGCGACTGGGGTGGCGCCGAGATGTCGGAAGGCCGGACTTGGAAGCGTTGCGCAATTTCATCGGGCAGATAGGCGTGCGCCGCGCCGCGATGATGGGCGGCGTCGCGCTGGCGCTGCTGCTGGGGCTGGGCTGGATGGCCATGCGCACGCCCGACAGCGCGATGGGCTATCTCTACACCGATCTTGACCCTTCCGCTGCCTCTACGATTACCGAGAAGCTGAAGGGGCAGGGCGTGCCCTTCCAGCTTTCGGCCGACGGCACCGCGATCATGGCGCCGGTGGACAAGCTGCCCGAACTGCGCATGGCGATGGCGTCTGAGCAGCTGGGCGGCAAGATCGGCTATGACGTGCTCGATCAGGAGGAGCCTTTCGGCATCTCCTCTTCCCGCGCGAAGCTGAACGAGACTCGCGCGATCGAGGGGGAGCTGACCCGCTCCATCGAAAGCCTCGACCGGGTCAGCCGCGCGCGCGTCCATGTCGTCATGCCCGAACGCGCGATGTTCGAGACGGAGCCGCGCAAGGCCAGCGCATCGGTGACGGTCAAGACCACCGGGCGCCTTCCCGCCGAAGCGGTGCAGGCGATCCGTTACCTCGTGTCCTCGGCCGTGCCCGATCTTTCGCCCGAAGCGGTGTCGGTGGTCGACCAGACCGGCGCATTGCTGGCCCGCGCGGGTGAGGGCGAAGGCAGCGCGGGCAACATCGAGGAGCGGCAGGCCGCCGTCGAGGCCCGCCTGCGCGACCAGATCGAGACGATGGTGGAACCCATCGTGGGCCACGGCAAGGTCCGCGCCGAAGTGGCCGCCGTGCTCGAACGTGATCAGGTGCGCGAGGAATCCGAGACGTTCGATCCCGACAAGCAGGTGATCCAGCATCAGGTCAGCGTCGAATCGAGCAACCAGAGCACCGAAAAGACCCCCGGCGCGCAAGGCGCGACCGTGGCCACGCAGCTGCCCGAGAACGCCGCCGTCGCGCAGAACGGCGCCAATGGCGACAGCCGCAACGCCGCGCAGAACGAGACTTCCGAAGACACCACCTACCAGAACAGCCGCGTCCAGAAAGTGGCCGTGCGCACGCCGGGGCAGGTCAAGCGCCTGACCGTGGCGGTGATGGTGGACGGCGGCGAAAAGGGCCTGCCGCAGCCGCAGCTCGACCGCCTGCAGCGCCTTGTCGAGAACGCCGTCGGCTTCGACAGCGAGCGGGGCGACAGCGTGGTGGTGGAGAACATGCCCTTCGCCGCGCAGGACGTGGACGGCATCGACGGCGGGCTGCCGTTCGGCCTGACCGTCGATCGCATCCTCGATGTGCTCAAGATCGTGCTGGTGGGCGGCATCGTCCTCTTTGCGATCCGCATGCTGCGCCGCCCGAACGCGCCCGCGCTGCTGCCGCCGCCGACTGGTGACTTGCCTGAGGGCGAGGACCGCCGCCAGAACGCGGGCAATGTTTCCACCGCGCAGCTTGAGCCGATGGACGATGCGGCACAGGACATGCCGCTGCTCGATCAGGAAGTGGCGCTGGCCCATGTCGACGGGCGGGTGAAGCTGTCCGCGATCAAGCGCATCGGCGACACCATCGCTTCCAACCCGGCGGAATCCGCCTCCGTCATCCGCCAGTGGATGAACACGTGAAAGGTATCCGATGAGCGACCCGCTCGATCCCCGGCACCAGCTGACCCCGGCGCACCTGCCTGAGGAACCGGCCCCGGTCCTGACCGGCGAAACCGCGCTGCCGCCGCGCCCCTCCACCCCGCCGACGCCCGACGACCTGCAGGCCGTGTTCGACGTGCCGGTTAAGGTGCAGGCGGTGCTGGGCCGGTCAAAGATGGATATCGGCGACCTGTTGCGGCTGAAACCCGGCATGGTGGTGGAACTGGACCGCCGGGTGGGCGAGCCGGTGGACATCTTCGTCAACAACCGCATCATCGCGCGCGGCGAAGTGGTGCTGATCGATGCCACGCTGGGCGTCACGCTGACCGAAATCGTCCGCAAGGAGGGATGATGACGGCGCGCGATCATGATGCTACCCGGCTGATGCTGGTGGGCGAACTGGGCGACGCGGTGGGCCTTGCCAACGAGATGGTACGTGGCTGCGCCACCCGCATCGGCGTGGAATCCGCGCCCGCCGCCTTCGATGGCTGGACCGGACCGGAAGCCGACGTCGTCGTCGTGGATCTTGCGGTGAACCTCAAGGACGTGCTGGCGCGGCTGCGCGGCGGACGGTCTCAACTCTCGGCCGACGGTTCGGTGACCGCTTCCGTTTCCGGTCTTGTCGGGCAGAACATCGCCGATGTGGAGCGTGAACTGATCCTGCAGACCCTGCGCCACTGCGGCGGCAACCGCAGCGCGGCGGCGGCGATGCTGGGCATTTCCGTGCGCACCATGCGCAACAAGCTGCGCTCGTTCCAGGCGAACGGGATGGCGGTGCCGCCGGCACTTGCCGGCGTGGTGCGGGCGGAAATGGCGGCCGGCGCGCAACCGGCGGCCTGAACCCATGGCCACCGCGCCCACGAAGTCCCCGATCCCGCCGCAGGTCACGCAGTTCCTCACCCGCCTTGGGCCGGGGCGCGATCTGGCGCTGGCGCTGGGCGTGGGGGCGATCATCGCCATGCTCATCCTGCCGATGCCGGCGTGGATGCTCGACATGGGGCTGGCGCTGTCGATCACGGCATCCGTCCTCATCCTGATGACGGCGCTGTTCATCGAAAAGCCGCTGCAGCTTTCCAGCTTCCCGACGATCCTGCTGATCACCACGATGCTGCGGCTTGGCCTGAACCTGGCCTCGACCCGCCTGATCCTGGGCCACGGGCATGAAGGGCACGATGCGGCAGGCGGCGTGATCGCGGCCTTTGGTGAATTCCTGATGGGCGGGCAGACCGTCATCGGCCTGACGATCTTCGCGATCCTGATCGTCATCAACTTCGTGGTGATCACCAAGGGCGCGGGCCGCATCGCCGAAGTGGCGGCGCGTTTCAGCCTCGATGCGATGCCCGGCAAGCAGATGGCGATCGACGCCGACCTCAACGCCGGGACCATCACCGAAGATGTCGCCCGCGCGCGCCGGTCCGAGATCGAGCAGGAAAGCGGCTTCTACGGCGCCATGGACGGTGCCTCGAAGTTCGTGAAGGGCGATGCGGTGGCGGCGCTGCTGATCACCGCGATCAATATCGTCGTCGGCCTGATCGTGGGCGTGGCGATCCACGGCGTCCCGTTCGGGCAGGCGTTCACCACCTACACCATCCTGACGGTGGGCGACGGCCTCGTCAGCCAGATTCCGGCGCTGATCGTGTCGACGGCGGCGGGCCTGCTGGTGTCCAAGGGCGGCGTCGTGGGCAAGACCGGCGCGGCGCTGGGCGATCAGCTTGGCCGCTATCCCAAGGCGTTCGGCATTGCGGGCGCGTTGATGGGAATGCTGGCGCTGATGCCGGGGCTGCCGTTCCTGCCCTTCGCGCTGCTGGGCGCGGGCTGCGGATGGCTGGCGTGGACGATGACGAAGAAGGCCGAAGGGCAGGCCGCCGCCGCCCGCGTGGAGGAAGCCGCCGCACAGGCCCGGCAGAGCGCGGCGCAGGCCGAAGAACCGATCGCGCGCACCCTTGCCATCGACGCGCTGCGGATCGAGCTGGGCTATGGCCTGCTGCCCCTGATCAACGATGCTAGCGCCGAGCCGCGCCTTGACGATCAGGTGCGCGCGCTGCGCCGCCAGATGGCGATCGATTACGGCTTCGTGCTGCCTTCGGTGCGCATCATCGACAACATGGCGCTGCAGGCGAACGAATACGTCGTCTACGTCAAGGAGACGGAAACCGCGCGCGGCGAACTGCGCATCGGCAAGCTGCTGGTGATCAATGCGGGCGGGGGCGAAACGGGCCTTTCGGGCGAGGCCACGCAGGAACCCGTGTTCAAGCTGCCCGCCCAGTGGATCGACCGCGAACTGCGGCAGGAAGCGGGCTTCCGGGGCCTGACGGTGGTGGATTGCGGCACCGTGGTCACCACCCACCTGACCGAGATCGTCAAGGACAACATCGCCGACCTGCTTTCCTACTCCGAAACGCAGAAGTTGCTGGATGAAGTCCACAAGGATTCGGCCAAGCTGATCGCCGATATCGTGCCTTCGCGCATCTCGGTTTCGGGCGTGCAGCGGGTGCTGCAGAACCTGCTGGCCGAGGGCGTCTCCATCCGCGACATGCCCACCATCCTCGAAGGCGTGGCAGAAGCCAGCGCGATCACCACCAACCTTACGCAAGTGACCGAGCATGTGCGTTCGCGCCTTGCCCGCCAGATATCGGCGCAGCACACGCTGGACGGCACGATCCCGATCGTTGCGCTTGGCCCCGCGTGGGACGAGGCGTTTTCCGAAGCGATCATCGGGCAGGGCGATGACCGGCACCTTGCCATGGCGCCGTCGCAGTTGCAGGCGTTCATCGGTTCGGTGCGGGAAACCTATGACCGGCTTGCCGCGCAGGGCGAAATCCCCTGCCTTCTGACCAGCCCCAGCCTGCGCCCCTTCGTGCGATCGATCATCGAACGCGTTCGGCCCGCCACGGTCGTGCTTTCGCAGAACGAGATCCACCCGCGCGCGCGCCTGCGCAGTCTGGGCGCGATCGGATAGGGTAGTGGTTTGGCCCTGCCGGAAGAGGCAGCGCTCTAGCCAAGGTCGGAACAGTGCTGCGCGCCGGTTCTGGCGCGGGCGGTGGCCCACATGGCGGCCTGGGTGCGGTTGGCCACGTTCAGCTTGCGCAGGATCGCCTTGACGTGAACTTTCACCGTAGCCTCGGTGACGCGCAGCTTGCGGGCGATGTGCTTGTTCGAATAGCCGGCCATCAGGCATGACAGCACATCGTTTTCGCGCTGGGACAGGTTGGTCCCTTGCGCGGGCGGGCCATCGACCCGTTCGTGCGCGATGGCGCCCAGGTTTTCGCGCCGGAGCATGTCGGCAACGTCGGGCGGCATGATCCTGTGGCCCAGCGCGGCCAGACGCAGCAGGGCGATCAGCGTGTCGCACGGCATATCCTTGACCGTATAGCCCCGCGCGCCGTGTTCGAAGCAGGTCAGCATGACGCCCAGATCGAACTTGTCCGCCAGAACCAGCGCCTGATGGAAATCGCGGTCCGCAAGCTGATGCAGGGCATCAAGCTGGTCTTCGATGCGCGGCATGTCGATGAGCACGAGATGATCGTCGCGCATGGGCAGTTCGGTCAGCTCCGCAGCGCTTGCGGCGGTGGCCATCACCGCGATGCCCCCATCCGAAACGATGCGCCTCAGCCCCTCGCGGCCGATGGTGCTGGGATTGATGATGGAAACGGAAATTGCCAACGGGCACCCCTTTCGGCTCCCGGCAGAACGCTTTACGCAGCGTCTACCGGCTTCGATCCAGTCGAAATGAGAATAAGTGAGGCGGCCCGAAAAATAATAATTGTTAGTAATAATAAAAATACTAGCAAATTATCATTGCGCCTTGCTATGCAACCTTGCGCACAGATGCTATCTTGCTATTAATGAGTAGGTATACTAACTTTGCTTACTTACAATGGTGATATCTTATCGTACTCATTGTATATGCGGCAGATAGTATCTTTTTCGGGATGAATCGATGCTCACATCATCGATTCACTGACGGTGATGGTATCGCCCGGCATCACCAGCAACGCCGGATCGCCCACGTTGACGCGGCGCCCGCCACCCCAGCTCTTGCGCATGACCACGATCGTCCCCTTGTTGGCGCGGGCGGTGAAGCCCCCGGCCTTGGCGACAGCCTGCAGCAGCGACAGTTCACCCGCGTAAGTGTATTCGCCCGGCTTGCCGACTTCGCCCAGGATGTAGAACGGACGGTAGGACACGATATCGACCGCGACGCGCGGGTTGAGGACGTAGCCGCCCTGAGCAAGCTTTCCCGTGATCGCATCGGCGACCTGCCCGGTGGTGCTGCCCGATGCGGGCACGTCTGAAATCAGCGGCAGGGTCACCGCGCCGGATGTCGCCACTTCGTATTCGCCGGTGAGGGACGGCTCATCGAAAACGACGATGCGCAGCTTGTCTCCCGCGTCGAGCCGGGGGCCTTGTTCGGCCCGCGCATTGGCCTGTGCCACATCGACGAAGGGGTAATCCTGCGAAGCGCATCCGCCCGTCAGCAGCGACACGGAAAGGGAGAGGGAGAGCGCCCCGGCCGGCGAGACGAGCCGCCGGGTCTGACGGCGATATTCGGGTAATCCGTTAAGGAAACGAATGACGCTGGTGCGGATCAAGATCGCCCTCCCTTGAGACGTCCTGCGCAAGCGCGGGACCATGCAGCAATCCTACCCTACTGTGTAGCGTGATCCATACCTCTAAGGGTGTGCTGGAAATTTGGGATCGCCGCCGGGCTAGTCCAAAAGGGGTACTAGGTGATAATGCTTATGATTTGTTGCCTAGGTCAGTCTGATGAAGTGAAATCCTCTCGTAAGGCCGGATGCATTTGCGGGCGTCGCAAGACGTTCAACTTGCTTCCGGTCGTCATACAGGGGGGTGTTCAATGCATGGAGCCTCGATTGACTTGCGGGATTGGAAACGGACGTCTCCATTTTCCTATTCGCATCACGAACAACTGCATGAGCGCCGGCTATTCTTTGCCACGCCAAAGGATCGCGGCCCCGCTGCGCTGACGTCGGCCGGGCAGCAGGCTCTTGCCGCCCGGTCGCCCGCCACTCAGAGATTCCCGGCCCTTGCAGGCCCTGTACGTCCGGTCGTGCCCGGCACCCGGTCCCGCTGGGATCGCTGGCAGATGATCGCGCCGCCGGAGAATGTCCTTTCGCGCCCGATCGATATCGCACTGTCGCTGGCGTTGCTGGTGCTGTTCCTGCCCGTCCTCATCCTGATCGCCATGGCGGTGTGGCTGGACGATCGCGGGCCGGTGATCTTTGCGCAGCGGCGCGTGGGCCGTAACGGGCGCATGTTCCGCTGCCTCAAGTTCCGTTCGATGCGGGTCGATGCGCAGCAGGTGCTGGGCGCGATGCTGCGCGAGGATGCGGCGCTTCGGGCGCTGTGGGAACGCGATCACAAGCTGCCGCGCGATCCGCGCATAACCCGGCTTGGGCGCTACCTGCGGCTGACCAGCCTTGATGAGCTGCCCCAGCTGGTGAACGTGCTGCGCGGCGACATGAGCATCGTGGGCCCGCGCCCGATCGTGGAGGCGGAAGTGCCGCGCTATGGCCGCTACATCCATCACTATTACGCGGTGCGGCCGGGGCTGACCGGGCTGTGGCAGGTTTCCGGGCGCAGCAGCGTGACGTACCGCCGCCGGGTTGCCGCCGACGTGACGTATATCCGGGCCCGCACTCTGACTTTCGATGCCCGGATCCTCTTCGCCACGATCCCCGCGGTGGTCCTGGGGCGTGGTTCATGCTGATCGGCCTTGAGGCGATGATTAGCAGCACGGTCCGGCAGGCACATCCAGGAGGAAGACGACGGCAGCGAGCGGGGCAGCGAGCGGGGCAGCGAGCAGGGCGACGGGCCCGGCGCATCTGCGCCCTGTGGCTGTCCGGCCCGCTGCTGCCGCTTCTGGTTCCCGAACTTGCCCGCGCGCAGGACCATCCGGTGGAAATGCCCGAAACGCTGGTCGAAGGGCTTGAGCCGAAGGGCATCCGGCTTGGTTCCGTCATCGCCCTGCCGCGCGTCAACTTCGACTTGCGCTATGACGACAACATCTACAACCGCCCGGACAAGGTGAGCGACGGCGTGGCCGTGGTCCGCCCGGCGCTGGCGCTGCAGACCGACCTGCCGCGCCATTCGCTGCGGCTCGACGCGCGCGCCGAAGCGCGCCGCTATTTCGATACGCCTCAGGAAAACAGCAGGCAGTGGTCGCTGGCCGGATCAACCCGCCTGGACTTCGCGGAGCGGATCACGCTGACCCTCGATTCCGGGATCGCCCGGCGGATCGAGCGGCGCGGCACCTATGGGGACCAGTTCTTCACCGACCGTCCCGTGGCCTTCATCGACAAGAACGTGAGCGCGCGGATCGCGCAGACCGGCGGCGTGATCGAATGGCAGGCAAGCATCGGTACGCAGAAGGTGGACTACCGCGATGCCCTGCAATCGGGCGTGCGGGTGGACCAGTCCTTCCGCGACGTGCGGCGCGACAGCATGGCGGTGCAGGTGGAATACCGGCGCTCCACCAAGCTGGGCGTCTTCGTCCGCGCGGTGGGCACGCGGCTTGTCTACGATCTGGGCCGGGAGCGCAATTCGCGGGGTTTCTCGGTGCTTGGCGGGGTTACCTACCGGATCACCGACCTTGTCTCGATGGAGGCGGGGGTGGGCTATGTGAAGCAGAACATCCGCGATCCGCAGCGGCCCGATGTCAGCGCCGTCGATTACCGGGTCAAGTTCAGCTGGACGCCGACCCCGCGCGCGCGGCTTGAACTTGATGGCGCGCGCACGGTGGAACGCAGCCCGCTGGCACTGGGGGCCACGATCCTGCAATCGAGCCTTGTCGCCAGCGGTTCGCTGGCCGTCGGCAGCCGTACCCTGGTGGGGCTGGAGGTTGGCTTCCTCAACAACGATTACAACGGCTTCGACCGGCGCGAAACGCGCCTGCAGGGCGAATTCACGGTCAGTCACAAGCTGACCCCCAATGTCGCCGCCTTTGCCGGACTGAGCGGCCGGCATCAGCGCGGCTCCGGCGTGACACCACGAGAATACGACGGCTTCGCAGCCCGGATCGGTGCGCGGATCGCCATTTGAGCCGCGCGCACCCTAACGGGCGGTGCCTCCCACCCGCCACCGGCAGGAGCAGACGATGAACAGTTCAAGCCAGATAATCAGCGCCGCGCCTGACCCGCGCGACATGGCCTATGCGCCGGGGCAGATGCTCATGCCTTCGGGCATGGAGCGCATTGACCTGAGCGGCTCGATGGCCTTCTTCCGCAGGCGGGCCGGGCTGATCGCGATGGTGACGGGCGCCGCCCTGCTGATCGGAGCGGCGATCTCCTATTCCATGCCCACCGTCTACACCGCCGAGGCCACCGTCAGCCTCGTCACCCCGCCGGAAGGACAGAATCCGGCGGCCGGCGCGGTTCGGCAGGCAGGCCCCGCGCCAAGCAGTTCTTATGTCGATACGCAGGTGGAAACGCTGAAGTCGCGGATGCTGGCGCAACGCGTGGCGCAGGCGCTGGGCGTGCTGGAGGGCAGGACCCCGCAGGAACAGGCCGATATCGTTTCGGGCTACCAGCGCCATGTCTCGGCTGTGCGCAGCGGCGAAAGCTATGCGCTCGACATCGTCTTTCAGGCCGATAGCGGGCAGGATGCGGCGAAGATCGCCAACATGTACGCGCAGCAGTTCACGCAGGTCGAAGTCGAGGCCGCGCGCGAAAGCACCCGCGATACCGCGCAGCTCGTGGCGCCGCGCCTGCAGCAGCTGCGCGAACAGGCCCATGCCGATACCGAGCGTCTGCAACGCTACCGCATCGCCAACGGCCTGCTCAGCACGTCGGGCGCGTCGCTGACCGAGCAGGAGATTTCCAGCTACAATCAGGAAGTAACCCGCGCCCGCGCGGTCGCCGCCGAAAGCGAGGCGCGTCTGGCCACGGCGCGGGCGCAGCTCAATTCGGGTTCCTCGGGCGAGGATCTGGGCGAGGCGCTGGGCTCCGGCGTCATCGGCGGCCTGCGCGCGCGCGAATCGCAGGTCGGCGGCGAAGTGGCGAACCTTGAGGCACGCTACGGCGCGAACCATCCCCAGCTTCAGCGCGCGAAAAGCGAACTGGCCGAAGTGCGCCGCGATATCGGCAAGGAGGTCAGCCGGATCGTCTCCAACCTTGAAATGCAGCGCGACGTGGCCAGCCAGCGGCTCGCCTCGCTCAGCGCCAGCCTTGGCGCGGCGCGCGGCGATCTGGCGCGCAACAACGCGGCGATGGTCGGGCTGGACGAGCTGGAGCGCACCGCCCTTTCATCGCAGGCGATGTATGAAAGCTATCTCAACAGCTACCGGCAGCTGATGGCGCAGGACGGCACCCAGCAGCCCAATGCGCGCGTGCTGTCGCTGGCCGAAGTGCCGCTGCTGCCCAGTTCGCCCAACGTGCCGATGAACATGGTGCTGGCGCTGGTGATCGGGCTGGGGGCGGGCCTTGCGGCGGCCTACATCGCCGAAGCGCTGTTCCGCGGCGTGACCACGGCAGAGGAAGTGCAATACGGGCTGGGCAGCCGGTTCCTGGGTTCCATCCCGCTGCTCGGCTCGGTCAGCCGGGCGCGGCGCGAAGTGCCCGCGATCACCGAGGAACCGCGCTCTGCCTTCGCCGAATCGTTCCGCTCGCTGCGCACGTCGATCGAGCAGGCGGTCTATGGCCCCGCGCAAGTCATCGCGGTGACTTCGGCCCTGCCCAAGGAAGGCAAGACGACGATCGCATCGTGCCTTGCCCAGACGCTGGCGCTTTGCGGAGAGCGGACGATCCTGGTGGATTGCGACCTGCGGGGCCGGGGTGTCAGCAAGCTGCTGCGCCTGCCCGCCGAACATCCCGGACTGATCGAGGTGCTGGAAGGCAAAGTCTCGCTGGCCGATGCGCTGGTGACCGGGGAATCGGGGCTGTGCGTGCTGCCCGTCATGCCGTCCGACATCGAACCCGACAGCCTGCTGACCGGCGAGACGTTCGCCCGCCTGATCGACGAACTGCGCGCCTGCTTCACCCATGTCGTGATGGACCTGCCGCCGGTCCTGCCGATCGCGTCTGGCCGCACGATGGCAAGGCTGGCCGATGCGACCGTGCTGGTGGTCCGCTGGCGCAAGACGATGCGGGGCGCGGCCCGGTCGGCGCTGAACCTGCTGCCGCGCGAAAGCGTGAACGTGGTGGGGGTTACCATCAACCGCATCGACGTGCGCCGCCAGCGGCTGTTCGGTCATACCGACCCCGCCTATTTCTACCGACAGTACAAAGGCTATTACGCATGATCCCGGTGCTGCCATCGGCAGGCGCGGAACATGTCGCGGCGGGCCGTCACGGGCGCATGAGCGAGCCGCGCGTGGCCATCGTCCATTACTGGCTGGTCGGCATGCGCGGGGGAGAGCGGGTTCTGGAGCGGCTGCTGGCGCTGTTCCCCGGCGCGGACGTGTTCACCCATGTCTACGATCCCGCCCGCATGTCCGAAGCCATCCGCAAGTCCCGCGTGACGACGACGTGGATCAACGGCCTGCCCTTCGCGCGGCGGTTCTATCAGTATTATCTGCCGCTGATGCCGATGGCGCTCGAACAGCTGGATCTGTCGGGATACGATCTGGTCATCAGCAGCGAAAGCGGCCCGGCCAAGGGGGTGATCACCAGCCCCCACGCGCATCACTTGTGCTACTGCCATTCACCGATGCGGTATCTGTGGGATCACTACCACCTCTACCGGCGCGATGCGAACCCCGTGGCCCGTGCGGCGATGCCGCTGATCTACCACCGGATGCGGCAGTGGGACATCGCCTCCAGCGCACGGGTGGACACCGTCGTCGCCAACAGCAGCTTCATCCGCGAGCGCGTCCGCAAGTTCTGGCGGCGCGAGGCCGAAGTGATCCACCCGCCGGTCGATACGCGCATGTTCACCCCCAGCCTCGACGTGGACGAACGCTATCTGTGGGTGGGGCAGATGGTGCCCTACAAGCGGCCTGATCTTGCGGTGGAAGCGTTCAACCATACCGGCCTGCCGCTGCTCATGGTGGGCGAAGGCGCGATGCTGGCCCGCCTGCAGAAGACGGCGGGGCCGAACATCCGTTTCGTCCCGCGCCTGAACTTCAACGAACTGCGCGAAGCCTATGCGCGCGCGCGCGGGCTGGTGTTCACGGCAGAGGAGGATTTCGGCATCGTCCCGGTCGAAGCCATGGCATCGGGCCGCCCGGTGCTGGCCTATGGCCGGGGCGGGGTACTGGACAGCGTGGTCCCCGGCGAGACGGGCCTGTTCTTCGACCGGCAGAGCGCGGAATCGCTGGTCGACGGGCTGGAACGGTTCGAACGCTGGCTTCCCGAATTCGATTCGCGCCGCGCGATCGAGCAGTCCAACCTGTTTTCGCCCGAGCATTTCGACCGCAAGATGCTGGCGGCGGTCCGCCGCGCCACTGCGGCAGGCGCGCCGTCCTGAAGCTCTGCCTGAAGGCACCAATGAAGGGGGAACGACGTTGAGCTTCACGTTCGTCGGCCTGCTGCAACTGGCCATCGGTTTCATGCTGCTGTTCCGGTCGCTGCCCGCCATGCTGGTGTTCGTGATGGCATCGGGGCTGTTCGGCGGCTCTGCGGCGCTGTCCGTCCCGGCGCTGGGCAACAGTTCGATCCCGCCGATCCAGTTCGCGCTGATCTTCCTTTACCTGCGCATCCTGATGCCCAGCGGCGGGCAGTTCGGCCTGCTGACACAGGGCATCCGCGACAGTTTCGCGCTCGTGCTTTTCACGCTTTACGGCCTTGCCGCCGCCTTCATCGCGCCGCGGCTTTTCGCCGGACACATAGAAGTGGCGCCCATGCGCTTCGACAATGCGCGCAACCTGTTCGACACCGTCCCCCTCAGGCCGACCGCGCAGAACATCACCGCTGCGGTCTACATGCTGGGCGCGCTGCTGGCGACGCTGGGCACGTATGCAGCGGTGCGGGTGACGGGCGGGATAGAGGCGCTGGTGAAAGGCAGCGTGGCCATCGCCTGGGTCCATGCGCTGAGCGGGGTGATCGCCTCGCAGACCAAGGGCACGCCGGTGGAAGGCTTCTTCGCCCTGTTCCGCAACGGCTCCTATGCCCAGCTGGACCAGTCCTATCAGGGGTTCAGCCGCGTGGACGGGTTCTTTCCCGAAGCATCGGGCTGGGCGTCCTTCGCGCTCGCCTGGTTCGTGTTCAACTGCGAATGCTGGTATCGCTCGGTCTGGGCGCGGCATACCGGGGCGGCGGCGCTGGCAGTGGGAGCGGTGCTGTTCTTCAGCACGTCAAGCACGGCCTACGTCGGCCTTGGCTCGTACGGCGCGTTCTTCGCGATCCGGGCGCTGGCCTTTCCCGCCAGCGCCGAGCCGGTGCGGCTGCGGCAGGCGGGGATCACCGTCTTCGCGATCGTGGTGATCGCCGCGATCGGGCTGGCGCTGGTGCCGGGCGGGGTCGCAAGGATCGGCGACATGGTGCTGCACATGACGGTGGAGAAGGGCAACAGCGATTCCGGGCAGCAGCGCCTGTTCTGGGCGATGCAGGGGCTGACCGCCTTCACCGCATCGGGCGGGCTGGGCGTGGGTCCGGGCAGTTTCCGTTCGTCCAGCCTGTTCATGGCGATCCTGGGCACGATGGGCGTCGTGGGCATCGTCACCTTCGGGATATATCTGTTCAACGTGGTCAGCGTGATCTGGCGCTCGCCCGCAGGTCCGCAGGGCATGGAAGGGTCTGCCGGACCGGCAAGGGAGCGTCCGCGCGATGCCGTCAGGGCAGTGATGGAAGCCTGCGCGGTCACCGCGCCCCTTATCCTTGTGCCTGCCGCGATATCTTCGCCCAACAGCCATCCGGGGGTGAACTTCGCGATCTTCGCGGGCGCGGCCATGGCGCTTTACCGGATGCTGCCGCGCCCGCTCATCCGGCCCGACCTGTCGCTGGTGGTAAGCCGCCGCATCTCGGACGCGCCGGCAGGGGCATCGGCGGGGGGGGCGGCAGGCGCATCGGCGGCAGGCTGGCCGACCTGATGCCGGCCCGTTCCGCTCCCGCCCGTTCCGCCCCGGCCCGGCGGCCGCAGGTCTTCGTGGCCGGTGACCTTCACAATCTGGGCGATCTCAAGCTGACCTTGCAGAACCTTGCCCTGACGCAAGGGCGCGGCGGCGCGGTGCGGCGCTGGGCCGGCCTGCCCGAAGCGATCGAGCGGCAGGTGGAGGAGGCAGGCGGAACGCTGGTCCCCGGCAAGCAGATCGTGGCTTTCGCGCGCCGCGTCTGGGGGGCGGAACTGGTGCTGGGCGGCGGGCAGATCGTGCGCGACAACGTCTCTGCGGCGTCGCTGGCCGGACTGGCGCTGGCCGCGCTGGCCGCCGTTCTTGGCGGCGGCACGGTGACCACGCGCGGGCTGGGTGTCAGCGTCATCCGTTCGCCGCTGCGCCGGTTCCTGTGGCGCGCGGTCCTGCGCCGCTGCGCGATAGTGAACGTGCGCGACGATATCTCGAAGCTCAACCTTGCAGCGCTGCTGCCGGGCAAGGCCGTGGCGGTCACGGCGGACATGGTGTTCTTTCCCACCGTCAGCCCCCTTGCGGGAGACGACCCCGGAGAGGAAGAGGGCGCGGGCGACGAGGCAGGGGACCGGCGGCGCTGGGTGGTGGTGGCCCCTTGCGACGATGCGGGCGAAGGGCGGGTGCTGGACACGGCCCTGCTTGACGCGATGATCGCGGCGGCGCTGGCCGCCCTGCCGGGGGCACGGCTGGCGATCGCCTGCCACGATCCGCGCGAAAGCATGGACCGGGCGGCAGCGGCACGGATCGCGGCGCGATGGTCCGCCAGCGCCCCGCGCATCGTCGACAGCTTTGAACTGGCGGTACTGACGCGGCTTTATCGGCAGGCGGGACTGGTACTGACCAATCGCCTGCATTCGCTGATTTTCGCGGTGATCGCTGGCGCTCCGGTGCTGGGGATCGGAGACGGCACCAGCAAAGTGCGGGTCGTCGCGGGGGAATTCGCGATCCCCGTCGCTCAGCCCGGAGAGGCTGCGCAGGCTGCCGATCTGGTGGCGCAGGCGCTGGGTTTCGATGCAGAGGCGCGCACCGCCCGGCGTCACGACATGGCATCGCGCGCAACCCGCAACCTGATCGCGCCGCCAGCACCGCCGCGCCGCGCTTAGGCTGCGCTCACGGCTAATCCCAAATGGCTACGCCCGATGCACCCCGCTCTGCCCCGCCATGGTGGCTTTGCTGCAATGCGGGATAGGGGCATCACGATCGGGTGACCGGAAAAGGGCTCTTCCTGCCCCAGAGGCTTGCAGCGCGTGTGCGATCCGGTGCGGTTCGCGCCGGGGGAGCGCTGACGGCCGCGCTGGCGCTGTCTTCCTACGCCGCCCCTTTGCCGGTGCCCGTACCGGACCGGTTCGCACCGCGAAGCACGCCTCGGACCCCGTCCCCTACCGGCATGGCGCGCCCGCCGTTCGGGTCTACCGCGCCAGAGGCCGACACGGCAGGATCTGCACAGGCGGCCCGCCTCATCAATACCGCCCGCGTTCTCGATGCGCTGCCGGGCGCCGGGCGGCCCTTCGGATTTGCCGGGTTGGCGGACGATTTCGACCGGGCGCAGACCTGCCTTGCCGCTGCCGCATGGTACGAAGCGGGGGACGATCCCGCCGGAGAGCGCGCCGTCATCCAGGTCGTGCTCAACCGGGTGCGGCACCCGATCTATCCGGCTACCGTATGCGGCGTGGTGTTTCAGGGCGCGCACCTGCGCACCGGATGCCAGTTCACCTTCACCTGCGACGGCGCACTGGCGCGTCGGCCGGGGCAGGCCGCCTGGCAGCGCGCCCGCGCGCTTGCGGCAGCCGCGCTGCATGGGGCGGTCGACCCCACGGTGGGCGAAGCCACGCATTATCATGCCGACTACGTCTACCCTTACTGGGCACCGGGGCTGGTCAAGCTGGCGCGGGTGGGGGCGCACATATTCTATCGTTTCCCCTGGCGTGCCCGCGGCAGATCGGCGGCGGAACTGTCCCGCACCGAACCGGCGGTAACACAGGTGGCGTTTCTGGGATCGGGCGCCGAGCATGATGCCGATGCCGATGCTGCTCTCGCCCTTGGCACACCGCAGCCGGACGGGGCACCGCCTGTCGCACTTTTCGCGCCCGCCGTGGCGGTCCCGGCCGCGCGGATGGCCGCGCCGCCGGGGGCGATGGTGCTGGCGCTCGATCCCGTATCGCCGCCGGGGCGATGGGCGATGGAGGCCCTGTCTCGCTGCGCGGGCAAGGCCGATTGCCAGGTGCTGGGCTGGACGTCTGCCGCTGCAACCTTGCGCGAAAGGCCCGCCTTCGTCTTCATTCGCAACGCCGCGGCGCGGGCGGAAATCGCCTTGTGGGACTGTGCGCGCACCGTCCGCGCAGACCCCCGGCAATGCATGCCGCGCGATGCCGCCGCGCTGGGCAGGCTGCTGGCGGTTCAGGGGCCGGGGCAGGGCCACGGGAAAGAGGGCATATCGCCATGACTGACGCCCCGTTCCCGCTGACCCGCCGCGCCGTGATCGGGGGACTGGCCGCAGCGCCGCTGCTGTCTCCTGCCGCGCTGGCACAAGGCGGAGCGATCAGCCGGTTCATGGTGCAGGGGCGTCCTCAGGACACCGGATCTCCCTACAAGCTGGCCAATATCCTGCCCGCGCTGAACCGGCTTGGCGGGGTGCGGCGGATGCGCTGCCGCGAACCCTATCGCGGTACGCCGGGCTGGGCGACCTACGTGGGGCTTGCCCGCGCGGGCGTGAAATTCTGCTTCACGCTCTCCGTCCGGGCGATCCCGACGACGATCGGCGATCTGAAGGCATTTCTGGCGGCGGCGCCCGGATCGATCTGGGCGATCGAATATCCCAACGAACCCGATCTCAACCCCGTGACCTACAAGGGCATCACGGACAAGCGCCTTGGCTTTCGCACCGGCAACGCCCCCGCGCTGATGGCCTTCATCCGCGACTTCCACAAGGCGATCAAGGCCGACCGCGCGCTCTCCGCGCTGCCGCTCATCGCCAGCAACGATTTCATGCAGGCACAGCAGGGCCCCTACTGCGACATGGGCAACAGCCATATCTATCCCGCCCCGGCATCGGACACCGCCGCGCGCCTTGCGGGGTTTCGGACCCGGATCGCGCAGGGGGGGCACCGGCAGGGCGTGATCACCGAATGGGGCCGCACGACCGGCGGCGGCGCATCGAACGTCACTTCGCCTCCGGTGACGCTGGATCAGCAGGCACGGCTTCTGGCATCGGATGTGCGCGCTGCCCTTGCCCGCCCGTTCGTCCATACGATCAACATCTACGAACTGTTTTCGTGGCAGGGGCGGGGTGAGATGACCAACTTCGGCCTGTTCAACAACGATTTCACGCCCCGACCGGCGGTGGCGGCGATCCGCGCCGTGCTAAAGGGGTAGTTGGTGCCGTCTGGGTGCGGTTAGGGTACGTCTGGGTGCCGTTCAGTGCGGGGCGGTGCGCCGTCCGGCGCTCTTGCGCAACCTTTCAGCCATGCCCCTCAGCAGGCCCAGCAGCTCCGCCTCGGCCCCGGCGCGCCGTCCGCCTGCCGCCCAGAGCATGTAAAGCACGCCCAGATACGTGACCGCGCCAGACGGCGCCAGCAGCACTATGCGCACCAGCGGCTGCGCGCCCAGCGCCAGCAACTGGTGGTCCAGCGCCAGCACGATCGCGGCCATCGCCAGCATCGCCGTGATCGTGCGGCCATGGGCGCGCAGCTGCTCCAGCGCGGAAAGCCCGGTCAGCTTCGTCACCAGCGCCCCGGTGATCGCAAGCCCGATCACGGCACAGAGCAATCGCCCCCAGACCAGCCCCATCAGCCCCCACCCGATCATGCCCAGCGTGACGCAGGGAATGCGCAGCGCCAGCCCTGCGGCATCGCGCACGAACAGCGCCCGCGTTTCTCCGCGCGCCATGGCCAGCGGCCGCGCGCCGGTTACAAGTGTCTGTATGGAATAACAAAATCCGATAACCTCGATCAGCGGAACCGCCATCAGCCACTTGGGCCCCAGCGTCAGGCGGACCACCGGATCGGCCAGCAGGCACAGCCCGATCCCGACCGGCAGGGCAATGATGCCGATCGCGCCCTGTGCGGTCTGATAGGCCCGCCGCAGCCGCTCGCGATCGTCCTGCATCCGCGCGAAACTGGGGAACAGGGCCTGAATCAGCGGCGTGGTCGCCTCCCGGCTCGGGATGGCGGAGATGGTATCGGCCATCGAATAGGCGCCCAGTTGCGCAGGCGGCAGGAACAGGCCGATGATCAGCTGATCGAAGCGCCAGTTCACGATATTGAGCGCCTGGCCGAAGAACAGCCAGCCCGAAAACCCCAGCAGGTCGCGGGCATGGGCAAGCGTCAGGCGCGGGCGATAGGGGACGACGGCGTAGCTGGCCGCAGTGCCCAGAAAACCGCCGATCGCCGAACCCACGACGATCGCCCAGTAATTGCGCAGCCACAGCGCCAGCACGATCGATATCGCAAGCGCGGACAGCTTCTGCACGATCTGCAGCGCGATCATCGGCCTGAAGCTGAGTTCGCGCGTGCGCAGCACAACAAGCGGATTGGTCATCCCGCTCAGCGCCGCGGTCACCCCCGAAAGCACGAACAGCGGGGCAAGCCGCGCATCGCCATAGAGCCAGGACAGCGGCTGCGCGGCCAGCGCGACGCCGCCCGCCATCATCGCAGAGCGCAGCAGCGACATCGTCCACGCACTGTCGATATGCGCGCGGGTTACCGCCGTGCGCTGGACAAGGGCAGAGCCCACCGACAGCTCGGTGATCGCCACCAGTATGCCCATCAGCGTGGAGCAGATGGCAACGAGGCCGAAATCCTGCGGCGTCAGCAGCCGCGCCAGCACCATCAGCGCGGCAAGGTTAGCCAGATTGGTGGCCACGCGTGTTGCGCCAAGGGCCGCCGCGCCCCGCGCAACGACTGTCTTGCTCATGCGGCGCGGGCCTCCCGCCGGGCGCGGTCACGCCAGATCCCGCGCGCGGTGCGCCAGGCGACCGCCAGCGCGCGCTTGCTGGGAGCCTGCAGGAAAGAACGCGCGACCAGCCCGAAGGCGGCGGTGTTTTCTCCGAAGCGGCGCTTGATGTCGGCCTCTACAAGCTTGTGCTGGGCCGCTATCCGCGCCCGCTCTCCCGCCCGGTCGACATCGGCCAGAAGGTTGGCGAAGATGGCACGGTGGCCGGACAGTACCTTGTCCATGCTGGTGGTAATGCGTTCATGCGGGCCGCAGTTGAAACGCACCAGCGGCAGGCGCACCACGCCCATCGGCCCGAACCGGCGCAGGCGGAACCACAAGTCCCAGTCCTGGCAACTGGGCAGTCCGGGATCGAATCCGCCCGCCTTGTCCAGCACATCGCGGCGCACCACCGCACCCGATGTGCTGCCCAGCGCATTGGCGCAGCGCAAGTCCAGCAGCGAGGGGTTGTCACGCGGGCGATGGATCATCTCGACATTCGCGCCGACAAGGCGGAACCCGCAGAACAGCGCCACCAGATCGGGGCGATCGGCCAGCAGGGCGAACTGGCGTTCCAGCTTTTCGGGTTCCCACGCGTCATCGGAATCGAGGAACGCAACCCATTGCGCGCGGGCCTCTGCAATCCCGGCGTTGCGGGCGCGGTTCGCGCCGCCGTGCCTGTTCTCCACCAGCACAAGGCGATCGTCACGAGCGGCAAGGCCGCGCAGCCATTCGACCGTGCCGTCCGTCGAACCGTCGTCGACCACGATGATGCGGCTGACCGGCAAAGTCTGCGCGCGAACGCTGTCGAGGGCCGCAGGCAACATGGCGCGCCGGTTGTAGGTGGGGATCACCAGGTCAATGCCGGGGCGGGCCTGCGTCAGCGTCACGCCGCTTCTCCTCTCAGATGTTCGATGACCGCCATCAGCCGGGCGCCTGCCGCATTCCAGGTGAAGGCGGCAGCCTGCCGGCGGCCTTGCGCGATCTTGTCTGCACGCAGGCCCGGATCGCTGCGCAGCCGTTCCAGCGCGCTGGTCCACTGCGCCGGGTCGTCGGTCCCGGCATAAAGCACCGCGTCGCCGCAGACTTCGGGTATCGCGCCTGCCGGACTGGCGATGACCGGGCAGCCGCACAGCATCGCCTCCAGCGGCGGCAGGCCGAACCCTTCGGTGCGCGAGGGGAACAGGATCGCAAGCGCGCCCGCCAGCAGGCCCTTGAGCTGCGCGTCCCCCGGCCTTCCGGCAAAGACCGTGCCGGGCGGCGGCGAAAGACCGGCGGCAAGCAGGCTGGCGCGATCCGGTCCGATCACGACAAGGCGGGTGTGCTCCATCGCGCCCGAGGCAAAGGCGGCGAACGGCGTGGCGTTGTTCTTGTATGCCTTGCGGCTGCCGAACATCACCGCATAGCGTCCTTCGGCAAGGCCCAGCGACTGGCGCAGGTCTGCGCTCCCCTGGGTGTCGAGGATATGGTCGGCTCCGTTGGCGATCACCCACGTCCGGTCCGCGCGCGCGATCGCGTACTGGTCCAGCATCCGGCGCGAGAATTCCGATACGGTCAGCGTGACCCGGCTCGACCGGCCCAGCAGCGGGGTCAGCCAGCGATAGCCGATCCGCTGGCGCAGCGGATAGCCGCAGTCCGTGAACAGGAACTGCGCGTCATGGATCATGGTGATCTTGTTGGGATGCATCACCGGGGCAAGGTTGGCCAGATTGACCAGAATGCCGTTCCGGGCGGCCCAGGGCAGAACGACCTGTTCCCACACTTGCCCGGTGCGCGCATAGTCGCGCCGTTCGATGGAATGCAGCGGCGGAATCCAGTCCGCATCCTTGGGGGCCAGCAGATAGGCGGGGGGGCGAAGCTCTGGCGGCAACTGCGAAAGCAGGCGGTCGCATTCGCGGATCAGCCGGTCGGCGACGCGATGAACGCCGTTGAGACCACTGCCGTAGAACTTGCCGTTGAAATAGATCGGCTGCACTGCGCTCACATCGTTTCCACCCGGCGAGGATCGATCCGCCCGACCGCAAGGTCGCGCAGGGCCATAAGGTTGCCGACCAGGCGGCCACGTCGGTCGATATGCGGTTCGGGAAACAGGCTGCGCACCGCGTTGGACGCCAGGTTCTGCGCCAGCAACCGGTGGCCGAGCCCCGGCTGCATCGTGCCCTTGCGCCACAAGTGGACCAGGTTCGCGACCTGCGAATAGCCCAGGCGCCTGCCCGAAGTGCGCGCACTGCGGGTGCCCAGATGAATACCGGCAAGGCGCGCGCCTGAGACGAGCCGCCCCCGGTCCAGCAATTGGTGCGTGAAGTCGATGTCCTCCTGCCAGCCATAAAGCGGCAGCGCCTCGTCGAACCACAAGTCCTGTGTCGCCGTCAGCCGGATCGCCATGTTGCATCCGTAAAGCGCCTTGCGCGGGCGCAGCGCGGCCTGTTGCGGCAGGGCATGGCGGGCAAGAGCGTCGCGGGCGGCATCGAAGGCAATCTCGTCGCCGTGGATGCCGTCGGCCAGCAGGTCGCCGGTGGCGCCGACGATGCCCTGATCGGCGCGGAACGTCTCCTCGATCACGGCAAGGTAATCGTTATGGGGGACGAAATCGTCGTCAAGGAATACCACGATGTCGCTTTGGCCTTCCAGCATCCGCAAGGCGCGGTTGCGCTGACGGCAGAGCCCCTTGTCACCATAGACATGCTTCGTCGCGATGCGGGAACGGCCAAGCCCCTGTGCGTCCTCGGGGCATGTCGCGGAGATGATCACCCCGTCGGGCAGCCGGGTCTGGTCGGCCAGATGGTCCACCGTTCGGGCAAGCAACTGCGCGCGGCCGACAGTGGCGAAAACGACGTGGATGCGCAAAGTCATGCTCCTCCGGCCACGGTGACGGCAAGTTCAGGCTCGGCCCATGCGTCCTCCCGCCGCCGCCGCAAGGCCGCGAACAGCCCCGGACGGCCGTGATCGAGATAGCCCTGATAGGCATCGAGCAGTGCCTCGACCCAGCTTTCGGGCGACAGCGCGATCGCGCCAAGCTGCTGGTGGGCCGCGATGCTCATGCGGCGGGTCAGCGTATCGTCGCCGGAGAGGGAAGCCAGCGCCGCTGCGAATCCGTCAAGATCACGCGGGTTGACGGCAAGCCCGGCCTGCGCGGCAACGATGTCATCCGCGATCAGCGAATCGCGCGATGCGATGACGGGCAAACCGCTCCACAGCGCCTCTACCGCGGCAAGGCCGAAGGGCTCTATGTGCCGGCTCGGCATGACGGCAAGGCGGGCGCGACGGGCGAAGCGGGCGATTGCGGCGGGTTCCTGCTGCCCCACCCACTCCATTTCCGGGTAACGCTGGCTGAGGTCGGCCAGCATGGCGCCGGTGCCGACCGCGATCAGCGTCATACCGGCCCGGCGGCAGGCTTCGGCGGCAAGGTCGATGCCCTTGGTCGCTTCCATGCGGCCCACGAACAGGACGGCGCGGTTGCGCTCCGCCTCGATCCGGGTGGGCGTGAAGGGACGGACCGGGTTGGGCAGCACCGTCATGTCCGTGGCGCTCAGCCCCGAGCGTGAAAAATAGCGCGCCATGCCGTTGTGGATCAGCAGCAGCGGCGGCGGGTAGTCCGCCAGCACGCCGTTCTGCAGCCCTTGTCGCACCACGCGCCAGCCCTTGGCCGCGATGCCGTGCCGGTCACAGGCGGAGGCCAGACATGAAAGGCCCATCGGCCGCGCCGCGCAGGGTGCGTCCCGCCCGAAATGGAACATCGCGCCATTGGGACAGGTGAAGAAGAAATCGTGCGCGTGGACGATCATGCGTCCGCGCACCGGCAGGAGGGCGCTGAACACCGCCGGAGACAGGATCTGCGACCACCCGTGGACGTGGTAGACGGTGCGCGGGGTATCGTTGCGCGTCACCCATTGGCGGACCATGGTTGCCGCACGCTTGTTGTAGAGCCCTTCCATCATGGCCCGCGCGCGATTGCCTTCAAGCAGTCGGCTCATCCCCAGCGCGACCACTTCGATACCTTCGCGTTCAAGGCTCTCGTTGCCGTCGGACCCGCACAGCAGCGTCACGCGATACCCGCGCCGGACGAATGCGACGGCGGAATCCAGCGCCAGTTGCGAAGCCCCGCCGCGTGGGTGGGCCAGATCGTTGATGATGACGATGCGGTCCATCATCGTGATGCCGCAGCGATAGGGCCAGCGATCGGGGAAGCTGCCGGCATCGGCACGCCATCGGGCCAATGCGCGGGCGGGGGCGCGGGCGGATGCGCGGGCCGCGCCATCGACGCGCTGGAGACCAGTCTGGCGGCCAGCCCATCGATGGCGCGCGCCGCGCGGTCGACAAGATCGGCATGGGTGGTGCCGTCCACGCCCCTGACGATGGCCTGCGCGGCGATGTCGGGCAGGTCCATCGGGCATGTGCTGCGCGGATCGACCACGAATTCGCCCCGCCCGGTCTGTTCGAAGAAGCTGCGCAGCTTGGCGTCCCAGGCAAAGCCGACCGTGGGAACCTTGTAGGCATAGGCGACGATGCAGGCGTGCAGGCGATGCGCCAGCACGCATTCAAAGCCGGCCAGAGATTGCGCCAGTTCGCGCGGGCAGGCGAAGTCCGGCGCAAAGCCGATGCCGGGCTGACCTTCGAGGCGAAGCCGCAGCCGGTCGCGGAACAGCCGGTCTTCCGGGCTGCCGTTGGTGAACAGGACAAGGCGCCTGCCCGCCTGCACAAGTTCGCGTGCGGCCGTGTAATACCACGCTTCCATGACGTCGTCGTTATGGGTGCCTTCGTGGTGCAGCCGCAGGGCCATCGGCGCCGTGATGCACAGTCCTACCGCGCCGGTACCGCCGCAAGCGGCCTGCGGCCTCGGGCCATATTGCCGCGCGCTCAGCAGGGCAGGGTCCGGCGCATAGCCGGCAGGGGTGACGCCGCACGGGCTCATGACCAGCCCCCAGGTGGCGACCGAGCCGAGATCGCGGGCCGAAACGCTGACAAGGCGCGTGCGCAGCAACTGCGTCACGATCCGGCGTGCGCCCGCCGCCGACCACCGGCCCGATACGCCCACGCTGGCGACCGCAACCGGCAGCGACTGCGCGGCGGCAAGCTTCAGCGCTGCCGCGATCTTGATCGGGAAGTTCTGGTCCACATCCTGAAACAGATTGCCCCCGCCCACCACGACACTGTCGCACCCGGCCAGCTCGTGCCGCCAGCGTGGGGCGAAGCGCAGCTTCACCAGCAGCATCAGCACGGCGGGAACCAGCAGCGCGCGCAGCGGCGCAGGCATCCGCTCCATGATCGAAAGCACGCGTGCGCGGCGGCGACCGTGGAGGGGGCTGTATTCCGTGCGGCCTGCCAGATCGATCGAGACCGGGTCCAGACGCGGATCGGCGCGGCGCAGTGCCCCTTCGAGGCATTCGGCGATTATGCCATCGCCCAGATTGGGACTGAACTTGACGTTGAAGATGGCGACACGGTGTCTTGCCGGCTCCTGCGCAGATCTCTGGAACAACGTCGGGTCAATGGCCTGCATGGAGTGTCCCTGCCTTGCGCGAACCGGCTACGTGCCGACCGACAGCCTATGGGACGACGCCGGGCTCACGAAGGGCGCAAAAGGGGGGGGCTCCCTTGGGGGTAGGACGTTTCCCCCTCTCAACACAGATGACCATCGAATTCGATCCGGTCGGCCAGCAGGCGCAGCAGTTCGGGCAATTGCTCGATCATGCCGAAGCAGTCGTAGAAGTTCACGCTTGCCCCCAGCATGGCAGAGGCAAGCGCGCTGGCCGGAAGCCCCAGACCGATCATCCGCGCATAGATCGCGGTCAGATCATGCGTGATCGACGACAGGTCGCGATAGTCGATTTCGCCTGGGCCGATCCCGTCGCTGCGGGTCGCGCCACCGATGCATGTCAGCGTGCGCGTCAGAAAAGAGGGGTCGTGCATGGTCCACCTTGAGATCACAAGTACCCACACAAATTCAGCGCACCGCGGGCGCGCCGCCATGTCTATGATGGATTGATCCCTTTGGAGAGCCGGGCGGCGACCATTCTAGCCCCTCTGGCGGATGCCCTGGCCAGCGGGGTTCACAAGGGGCGAGCCTGACTGCATGCAGTCCCCGTCAGACCGCAGATTTCCGCAGAAATGCGCGGGTCCGCCTTGCATGTCGCAAGGCGAATTCGGGGTACGCCTTTGGAGCCCTTGGACCTGCGGTCGCAATAGGTGAAGGATAATGCCTGTTACAGTCGGGCAATATATCCGGCGCGCTACAAAGGGGGGAAACGGAACCATGATGACCATGGCTTCCAGGCCGCTTGCCACGTTCACGCCAGCAAACATCGGCGCAGGGGTTGCCACAAGAGCACCTGCGCGGGATTTGCCCCGGCTCTACATCAACGGACGCTTCCTGACGCAGCAGACTACGGGGGTGCAGCGCGCCGCGCGGGAAATCGTCTTCGAAATCGACCGGCTGCTGCAAAGGGGGAGGCTTGCGGCCGATGTCACTTTGCTGGTGCCGCCGGGGCCCTGGGTCCAGCGACTTTCGACGAAACGCATCACCGTAGAGACGATCGGCACGATGCGCGGGGTGCTGTGGGAACAGCTGTCGCTTCCAAAGCGGGCATCGGGGGGCACCCTGCTGTCCCTGGGCAACAGCGCGCCGATCCGCGCCTTGCTGGACCGCGACACGCGCGTGGCGGTGATGATCCACGACGTCTCGTTCCTCGACTTTCCCGGCGCCTACAAGCGCGCCTACCGGATGGGCCACAGCCTGATGTTGCCGGTGATGATGCGGCGCGCCGACACGATCCTGACGGTATCGCAGACCGAGCGCGAACGGCTCGTCCGGATGGGGCCTGCCACGCCGATCGTCGTCGCGCCGAACGGAGGGTGGCGCGGAGAGCCGACCCGGTTCGGTGAAGTGCCTTCGCTGCCCGATACTTACGGGCTTTACGTGGGCTCATTTTCGCTTCGCAAGAACTTCCCGCGCACCCTTGAAGCCGCGATCCGGCTGGCGCGGGAGGACGGGCTGCATTCCGTCTTCGTCGGAACGGCGGGCCGGATCATGCGCAAGCCCCGTTTCGAGATTCCCGCCGACGTTGCAGACCGGATCCACCTGATCGGCCAGATCAACGACCCCGGCCAGCTGGCGCAGATCTATCGCGGCGCGCGGGTTCTGCTGTTCCCCTCGCTTTACGAAGCCTGCCCGCTGCCGCCCGCGGAAGCGGCCCATTTCGGCTGCCCGGCAGTGGTGTCCAACATTCCCGCCATCTGGGAACGCTGCGGGCGCGGGGCGGCGTACTGCGATCCGGCCTCGGTCGATTCGATCCTTGATGCCGTCCGCTCGGTGATCGACGAAACGCCTGCGAGGGCGCGCGCGATCGCTGCGGGTTGGGCTCATTCGGACAACTGGAGCTGGAGCGATCAGGCCGCCCTTGTCTGCGCCTCGGCGCTGGGCAGCGCATGCCTGCTGGACGAGCCCGCCACGCTAGACGACGTGGACTTCGAGGGCTACGCCGCTTCCGCGTAATGGAAGTCCCGGCGCCGTCAGGCGGGGACGGACGCGGGGATGGGGGCGGCCCTGTCCCATACCGGCTGCGCCAGATGGTCCGACGCAGGCGCACCGACCAGCACCGCAACCAGCACCGCGACCACGCGGGCCACATCGCCTGCCGTCATGGCCGCCCCCATCGGCAGGCCGAGCAGCGTTGCCGACAGACGCTCGCTCACCGGCAGATCGTCGCACGGGGCGTCGATCAGGTAGCTGTGCCGATGCAGGCCGCCGCCATACCAGAACCGCGCCTCGACGGCGGCATCGGCCAGCGCCAGACGCAGATGCTCCGCCATCGCCCCCCCGGCGCAGCGATAGAGCACATAATTCGACGCGATCTGCGGGTGCAGAACAAGCGCATCCATCGCCACCCCCGCCTGTTGCAAGGCACTGTGATAGGTTCTGGCGATGCGGGCGAAATCGGCCCGCTTGGCGGCCCAGCCATCCAGTTCGGCCAGCGCCACGGCGGCGTGGTATTCGCTCATCTTGCCGTTGAAGCTGACGGACTGGCAATCGCGCGATCCCATGAAGCCGAAATTCGTCGTCTGCGTCACGCGGGCAAGGAGGGCGGGGTCGGGCAAGACCACACAGCCGCCTTCGCCGCAGCCCAGCACCTTGGTGGCATGAAAGCTGAGCGCGATCGGGATCTGCGGGTGGCACGTCATCGTGCCGTCGACCAGCGCCTCTACCGCAGAGGCGGCATCGATGACGACCGGGATGCCGGTGGCCGCCTGAAACCGCGCCCAGCGCGCCACATCCAGCGGGCGGCCATAAGCGCAGACCGGCACCACAAGGCCCACCTGATGCAGCATCGGATGGTCGGCCAGACGATCCGGGTCGAGCGTCCAGCTATCCTCGCAGACGTCTGCCAGCCATGGCCGATAGCCGCATTGCGCCGCCGCCAGCGCCGTCGCCACGAAGGTATGGGCAGGGCAGATGGCATAAGGCCGCGCCGGATCTGCGCTTCCCGCATGGGCAAGGATCGCGGCCACAAGTGCGCCGGTCCCCGAATTCGTGGCGACCGTCGTGCCCTCGCCGATGCCCAGCAGCGTCTGAAGCCGGTGCTGCAGCCCCTTCACCAGCGGCCCCTGGTTCGAATACATCCGCGACCGGTCGATCTGGCGAAGATAGGGCGCAAGCGCGTCCGTTGTCGGCAGCACGGGTTCGTAGGCCAGCAAGTGCCGCAGGGCGCCGGGGATAAGGCCGCGGTTCAGGCCGGGGATCAAGTTTGCCGATGCCGCCGTCCTGGCCCCCTCAAAGGATCGCAGCTGCCCGAAATCGCTGAAAGCCTCGCCCTCGTCAGCCGGGGCGGTATGGCGCACGATGGAGGTGAACAGGCCGATGACACATACTCCCTGCGTGAAGTTTACAAGGCTTTCGCGGCGTCCGCACAGAATTGCCGGGCCCGGTGAACGCCCGACCTGCGGGACAGGCGCTGATAGGCCCTGCGGCACGCGCGGACCGGGCTTCGCGGGGCCAGCAGCAGCGGCAGGCCCTTGATCCAGTAAGACGGATACGATGCGTAGCGCCCGCATAAGTAGCGCGCCGCCTGTACGATCTCCTGCCCGCTTGCGCCTTCGGTCTTGGCGTTGACGATGCGGGCGATCACATGCGTGTCGAACACGCGCCGCGCCGCCGCCCTTTGCACCGCCGGGCGATCGGGGAACAGCAGGCGGGCGATCTCGTCGTAACCGCGCACGTCGATGCGCAGGCGCTCCAGCCAACCGACCCGGCGCTTGAGCTGGTCATTGCCGGACCGGAAGTTCACGCAAGGCTCCGCAAGCACGCCCCACCCGCCGGTCGCGCCCACCGCAAGTCCGGCGATGTAGACCTGCGAATAGAGATTGGTCATCGCCACCGCGCGTGGATCGGCCGCCGCGATGTTCCACTCCGCCCGGCGCACCAGCGTGGCCGAGATATAGCCCAGCAGCTCCGCGAACCGACTGAACGCCGCCCCGGCACCGACAAGGTGCTGCGTGGGCGGCATGCGGCGGATGCCGGTGATATTCCGCAGCGTCGGATCATAGTCCACGACCCCGACGGTCAGCGCGATCATGTCCGGCCAGCGCGAAAGCGCCGCCAGCACGCGCCCGATACCGCCCGGTTCAAGCCTGTCGTCGTCGCCGAACAGCCAGATATAGTCCCCCGTCGCGCGCGCGGTCACAGCGGCGATGTTGCGGTCCACGCCGACATTGCGCGCCTGCAGCATGGGGACGAAGTGCGCGAACCTGCCTGCATAGCGGCCCATCACCTCTACGGTATCGTCGGGAGAGGCATCGTCGGCCACCACCACCTCCAGATCCGGCGTATCCTGCGCCGCGATACTGTCGAGAAGTTCGGCAAGACAGGCCGACCGGTTGTAGGTGGGGATGCATATAGACAACAAAGGCATGAGCACCCTCACGTACTGATGTCACTTCACCCGCCGGTAGGTGACGTTGTTGATTATGTTCGCGCTTTATATTCCAGGTCCATACTTTGCGTTTTCTTCCGTTTTTCAGGACCGCATTTCATTTCATTAGGGCCTTAGTGCACGATCATGCCGCGTACATGCTCACCGATCGCCAGCGAGGAGGTCAGGCCCGGCGATTCGATGCCGAACAGGTTGACGAGGCCCGGCAGGCGGTGATCCTCCGGCCCGGATATGACGAAATCGGCGTTGGGCTGGCCCTTGCCCGATATCTTGGGGCGCACGCCTGCAAAGTCTGGATGCAGCCGATCGGGATCGAGTTCGGGCCAGATGCGCTGCGCGGCGGTGGCGAATGCGGCGTGCCGGTCGGCGGGCACCTGATAATCGACTGCATCGATCCACTCTACGTCCGGGCCGAAGCGGATCGCTCCGTCAAGGTCCAGCGTAAGATGCACCCCCAGTCCTCCGGGCTCGGGCAGCGGGTAGACCAGATGGTTGAAGGGATGACGGCCCGAATAGGCGAAGTAGACCCCCTTGGCATAACGCATGACGGGCAGGGCAGGGGGGCTGAGCGCCTCGATCGTCCCGGCCAGCGCCACGGCGGACAGCCCCGCGCAATTGACCACCCATGCCGCCTCGACCGGCTCTTCCTCTTCGGCAAGGTGGACGCGCCAGATGCCGGCGGCCTGCTCGATACGCTCTACCGGCGTGCGCAGCGCCAGCAGCGCGCCGGATGCCTCTGCCTCGCCCAGCAACGCAAGCGCAAGCGCTGCCACATCGACGATGCCTGTGGACGGAGAGAACAGGCAGTCCCGGCTGTCGAGCGCGGGCTCCATCCGGCGGATCTGCGCTGCATCGAGCCGGACCAGATCGTCGACCCCGCCCGCGGCCGCATTGGCTGAAAGCCGATCCAGTTCGGCAGACTGTTCGGGACCGGCAGCGAATATCAGCTTGCCGACCTTGCGGTGCGGCACACCGGCGCGGGCGCAGAAGTCGTAAAGCCGCTCGCGCCCCTCCACGCATAGCCGGGCCTTCAGCGATCCCGGCGGATAGTAGATCCCGGCGTGGATAACCCCGCTGTTGCGCGAACTGATGCCCCCGGCAATGCGGCCCTCCTGTTCGATCAGGACGACCGACATTCCCGTGTTCGCAAGCGCCCGCGCGATCGCAAGGCCCACGATACCGGCTCCGATGATGGCGCAGTCGAATTGCATCATCCCCATGGGGTATCCTCAATTCCGGTGGGGGGCCATTACACTAACGAAGTACCTCCTTTCGTCCGTTGACCCGTTTTTGCATATGCGCAAAGCTGTAGTCGAAATCGTGAAAACAGGTGATGGAAATGTGAAATGGCAGGCATTTTCGCAGTCGTCCTCACGTTCAACCGACGCGATCTTCTTAAAAGTTGTCTGGATGCAATAAGAATTCAGACCGTTGCCGTTTCTCATATTCTAGTTATCGACAATGGCGGTTCGGACAATTCCACGTCCATGCTGCAATCCGATTATCCGGACGTCGACGTCTGCCGGCTTGCGGAGAATACGGGCGCTGCCGGAGGGTTCAACCTGGCCACCCGGCTCGCGGTGGCATCGGGTGCCGATCACATCTGGCTGATGGACGATGACGTGATCCCCGAACCGCAGGCACTGGAGCAGTTGCTGGCGGCCCGAGACGAGCTGCACGAACAGGGCTTCGCACCGCCGTTCGTACTGTCGCTGGCGCGCGCGCCGAACGGCATGCTGACCAACGTGCCGGACATCGACCGGACCCGCAACGCGCTCGACTATGCCAACTGGCCGCTGCAGCTTGGCCGCGGTCTTGCGCCGGTACGGCGGGCCACTTTCGTGTCGATCCTTATCCCGAAGCGGGTCTTCGACGATCACGGATATCCGCTCGGTTCGATGTTCATCTGGGGAGAGGATTCCGAATTCACCCTGCGCGTCACGCGCGAGCAGCCCGGATATCTCGTCGCGCGCAGCGAAGTGACGCATGTGCGTGCCCAGCCCGGCATGCTGGATATCCGGCGCGAACCGCCCGGACCCCGGCTTGCCTGGTTCCGCTTTCTCGAACGCAACACGATCTACTGGATGCTGACCCACCAGTCCCGGCGCGCCGCGATGCGCCATGCGCGGGGGCGGCTGTATCATGCGCTGCGACTGACGGCGCGCGGGAAAGTGGGCAAGGCGACGATCCTGTGCCGGGGCATCGTGGCAGGCTTCTTCTTCCGACCGGACGAAGCGCGCTTTTCCAGAAGCTTCGACCAGACCGGCATCGAATTCCTGTCCGACGACCTGCGCAGCAGGCTGACCGTCGCGACTGGCGCAGGGCCTGCGCCGCACTCGGCGGAACACCCGCCGGAACATCCCCCGGCCATCATGGCCGAGCCATCCAACGTCCTGCAGATCGGGAGGTGAATGTGCGCATTCTTGTTACAGGAAACATGGGCTACGTAGGCCCCGCCGTCATCCGGCAGCTTCGCCATGCCTGGCCCGATGCGTGCATCGTCGGCTTCGATACGGGCTATTTCGCCCATTGCCTTTCGGGCGGCGGCGCCCTGCCCGAGCGGGTGCTGGATGCGCAGTATTTCGGCGACGTGCGCCAAATCCCCGAAAGCCTTGTCGAAGGGTGCGACGCGGTGGTGCAACTGGCCGCGATCTCCAACGATCCGATGGGCGATGCCTTTGCCGAAGTGACCCGCTCCATCAATCAGGATTCGTCGCTGGCGCTGGCCCGGATGGCCGCGGCGGCAGGCGTGCGCAACTACGTCTTTGCATCAAGCTGCAGCGTCTACGGCATCGCGCAAGGCCCCGCCCGGCGCGAGAGCGACCCGCTCAACCCGATTACCGCCTATGCCCTGTCGAAGATCGGCACCGAACAGGGGCTGGCCGGGCTGGACGGCGACATGACCGTCACGTGCCTGCGCTTTGCCACGGCCTGCGGGATGTCGGACCGCCTGCGCCTTGACCTTGTGCTCAACGACTTCGTGGCGGGCGCGCTGTCGACCGGACGCATCACGGTGCTGAGCGACGGTTCGCCCTGGCGGCCACTGATCGACACCACCGACATGGCCCGCGCGATAGAGTGGGCAGTGGCGCGCGATGCCGCCGATGGCGGGCGCTATCTTGCCGTCAATGCCGGGCGCGACGAGGCCAATTATCAGGTGTCGGAACTGGCCCAGGCCGTGGCCGAGGCGCTGCCGGGCACGCAAGTTTCGATCAACCATGATGCACCGGCGGACAGCCGTTCGTACAAGGTCGATTTCAGCCTCTATCGCGGCCTTGCGCCCGATCACCAGCCCCTGATGGACCTTCGGGCTTCCATTCGCGCGCTGGTAAGCGGGCTTCAGGCGATCGGCTTTTCCAACGCCGACTACCGCAATTCGCAGCTGATCCGGCTGCACGAACTGGCCCGCCACCGGGCCGAGGGGCGGCTCGACGATGGCCTCTACTGGAAGGATGCCGCATGAAGGTTGCCATTCTGGCCGGCGGGTTCGGCACCCGGCTGACCGAAGAAACGACCGTCCGGCCCAAACCGATGGTGGAGATCGGCGGCCGCCCGATCATGTGGCACATCATGAAATATTATGCGCATTTCGGCCTGCGCGATTTCGTGATCCTTGGCGGCTACAAGGTCGATTACATCCGCGACTATTTCATGCGCTATCGCACGGCGAACTGCGACTTCACCGTCGATCTTGCCAAGGGCCAGGTCGAATGGTCGGACAGTGCCGCCGAGGATTGGCGCGTCACCGTGCTCGATACCGGCAGCAATTCGATGACCGGCGGCAGACTGCGGCGCGCGCGCCAGCATCTTGATGGCGGAACGTTCTGCCTCACGTATGGCGATGGCCTTTCCAATGTCGATATCAACGCGCTGGTGGCTTCGCACCGCAGTTCCGATGTCTGGTGCACCCTGACCGCAGTGGTGCAGCCGGGCCGCTTCGGCGCGCTGCGCCTGAGCGACGACGGCGCGCGCGTGGCCGGTTTCCGGGAAAAGGGCGTGGCCGACGGCGGCCTGATCAACGGGGGCTTCTTCGTCTGCGAACCCGAGATGCTGGACCTCATCGACGGCGACGACACCGTGCTGGAAGCCGAACCGATGGACCGGCTGATCGAACGCGGCAAGCTGGCCAGCTATCCCCACACCGGCTTCTGGCAGAGCATGGACACGCTGCGCGACAAGCACCTGCTCGAAGATCTCTGGGCCTCCGGTCCGCAATGGCGCGTATGGAGTTGAGCCTGTGATCCTTGTCGATACCGCACTCGCCGCATGCGAGGCAGAAGGGCGGCAGATCCGCGTCGCCGTGATCGGCGCCGGTTTCCAGGGCGCCGCGATCGTCCGGCAGATCGTGCGATCGACACCGGGCATGAAGGTTGTCGGCGTCGCCAATCGCCACCCGGAAAAGGCGTGGCAGGCGCTGGCCGATGCGGGCTGCGAGCCGGTGATGACCGCGGGCCTGCGCAACATCGAGCGGGCGATCGCCGCCGGCACCCCGGTTGCCACCGATGACGTCTTCGAACTGGCGGCCGCAGACGGGGTCGACGTCGTGGTCGAGGTGACCGGATCGGTCGACTATGCCGCCGGTGCGGTGCTGGCCGCGATTGCGGCGGGCAAGCATGTCGTCCACATGAACGCCGAACTCGACGGGACGGTCGGGCCGATCCTGAAAGTCCACGCCGACCGCGCAGGTGTGCTTTACACCTTCTCGGACGGCGATCAGCCCGGCGTGCAGATGAACCTTGTGCGAACCGTGCGCGGGCTGGGGGTAACGCCCCGGCTTGCGGGCAATATCAAGGGCCTGCACGACCCCTACCGCAACCCGGAGACGCAGGCCGCCTTCGCCGCGCGCTGGGGGCAGAAGCCGGCCATGGTCGCCAGCTTCGCCGATGGCACCAAGATCTCTTTCGAACAGGCCATCGTCGCCAACGGCTGCGATTTCCGGGTGGCGCGGCGCGGCATGATCGGCCCTGATTTCTCCGGCGGCGATCCCACGGCCCCGCTCGTCCCGCTGGAAGAGACCATCCATGCCTTTGCGCAGGCCCTCGATGCGGCCGGGGCCGGGGACGGGGCCAAGGCCGGGGACGGGGGGAACAGCGGCGCCGGATCGGGGCTTGTGGATTACGTCGTCGGCGCAAGACCGGGGCCGGGCGTCTTCGTGCTGGGCACGCACGACGACCCGCGCCAGCAGCATTTCCTCGATCTCTACAAGCTGGGGAAGGGGCCGTACTACTGCTTCTATACGCCCTATCACCTCTGCCATTTCGAAGTGCCCAATTCGATCGCCCGCGCCGCGCTGTTCGGCGATCCGGTGCTGACTCCGATGGGCGGCCCGAAAGTGGGCGTGATCGCGCTGGCCAAGCAGGATCTTGCCGCGGGTGACCTGATCGCGGACTTCGGGGGCTTCGAGGTCTATGGCGTGGCCGAGAACCATGATGTGATCGAAGCTGCCGGGCTGCTTCCGGTGGGGCTGGCGCTTGGCACCCGGCTACGCCGTCCGGTGCCCCGCGACACGCCGCTGACGTTCGACGACGTGGTGTTCCCGCCGGACCGCCTGATCGATCGCCTCTACGCCCAGCAGCGCGAACATTTCCCGTCCCGACCCGAACTGGTGGAGAGCACCCCATGAAATTTCATCGCACCACCCTTGCCGATGCCCGCCTCATCGAGCTGGACCAGCGCGGCGACGAACGGGGCGTGTTCGCAAGGACCATGTGCGCCGCAGAATTCGCGGCCGAAGGGCTGGTCACCACGTTCGTGCAGCAGAACATGTCCACCTCTGCCGAAAGGGGCACTGTGCGGGGCATGCATTTCCAGTTGCCGCCACACCGCGAAGTAAAGCTGGTGCGCTGCGTGCGCGGGGCGATCCTTGACGTGATCGTCGACATCCGCCCCGGATCGCCCAGCTTCCTGCAGCACGAAGGCTTCGAACTGAGCGCGCAGAACCGCCGCCAGCTCTATGTGCCCGAGGGCTTCGCCCATGCCTTCCAGACCCTGACCGACGATGTGGAGGTCAGTTACCTGGTATCCGCCGCCTACGCCCCGGAGGCAGAGCGCGGCCTGCGGTGGAACGATCCGGCGCTGGCGATCGACTGGCCGTTCCCCGTCTCGGTGATCTCGGACAAGGACGCCAACTGGCCGCTGCTCGACGACCCGCGCACCGATCCGCGCATCACCTGCCACGAAATGGCGGTGTAAACGGGGCGGAAAAACCCTGCGGCGGCGCTCATAAGATTGCACGCGCGACCGCCCGATGCGCAAGCGTCCTATGATGAAGCGATGCCCGCGCCCGTCATGCCCTTTTCCCCGACCATCGCCGCGCCGGGCGCGACCGCGCCTGCCGCCCTGCCGGGTGTTCAAGAGGGCGATGGCGGGGCGTTCCTTGCCGCTCTCGCCCAGGCGCAGACGGGTATCGGCCCGCAACCGTTAGCGCAACCGGCCCCGCATCCGGCGGCGACAGGCACAAGCATGCCTTCCGACCGCAGCGCACTGCCGATCGCCATCGACGCGACCGGCCTTGCCCCCGCGCTGCCTACGCCGCCCGCCCCCGTCCCGACCGCCGCACCAAGCGAAGCGCCTGCCCTGACACCGGCCCTGACACCGGCCCCGGCCCTGACCCCGGCCCTGACCGCAGCGCCCGATGCCGCCGCTGCGCCTCAAGCCGCCATCCCGGTTGAGGAAGCGCAAGTTCAAATCACCGCGCCGGAAATGCCCGCCGCGCCTGATGCCAAAGTCGCGCCCGCCAGCACACTACCGATAAAGCCGACAGACGCGTCGCCACCGGCGATCGAAGCGCTCGCGCCTGAGGTGGCACCTGCGCCAGAATCAAAGGCGGAACCCAGGGCCGGACAGAAGCCGGCGCGTGCCGAAAACCCTTCCGCCTCCACGGCCCCGGACCCCACCTCTGCGCCCCCGCAGCAGGTGACGGCGCCCGCTTCGGCAGCGGTTGCGGTTTCGCTCATGCCATCCGCCGCCGTGCAAAGCCCGATGGCCCAGCCCGAGGCGACGATCGGAACCCCGGCCCCTGCGCGGCCCGCGAAAGACAGGACCGCCGCCAGCGAGCGCGCCGAGCCCGCCAGCGCTCCGGCAACCGCTTCTGCTCTGGCGGTGATCGCTGCGCCGGTAAGCGCGCCAGTCCTCGCATCAATGACCCCCGCATCAATGGCCCCCACATCTATGGCACCCGCCGAAGCCGCGCCGCAGGATCGCGCCGCCCTGGCCGCTGCGCCTGCCATGACCGGCACGTCCGCACAAACTGCAAGCGCGCACGCCGATGACAGTGCCAAGGACAGCACCGCCCATGCCCCCGAGGCGCGCGTTGCGGCCTCGCTGTTCAGCCAGACGCTGGACGCTGCCGCCGCGCGCGCGCCGGTCCACGCATCCACGCATCCCGGCGCGCTGCCTTATGATACCGCTGCGCCATCATCGCCCCCGGCTGCGGCAGAGGCGAGCGTCTCCATGCGCGCGGGCCACTTCGGCAATGATGTGGGCGTGGCGATCGCGCGGGCGCTGGACAGCGGGCCGGACGGCCTGCGCGATGCGCTGCTGATCCGGCTCGACCCGCGCGAGATGGGACGGATCGACGTGCGCATGGGCTTCGACGATCACGGCACCCTGCGCGCCGTCGTCTCGGCAGACCAGCCCGCCGCGCTTGACATGCTGCGGCGCGAAAGCGTCCATCTCGACCGCGCGCTCAGCGATGCGGGCGTGCGGGCCGATGCGCAATCGCTGCGGTTCGACAGTTCGGGCGGCAGCTTCGGCAACGGCGGCTCGGGCGGAAACGGTGGAGGCCAGCACCGTCCCGCCGCCCGCGCGCAAGGCGCCGATTTCACCGGCACCCCGGAAGACGCCGCCCCTATCCTCCGCTCGCTGCGCGGCAGCGGCAACCTTGATCTCATGGCATAAGGCAGCACGAAAATGGCAACCGTTACCGATACTGCCTCCACCTCCGCCACCTCCGGCACCACGGCCGCCGCGTCGACCAGCCTGCTGAGCGACTACAACCTGTTCCTGAAACTGCTGACCACGCAGATGACCAATCAGGACCCGCTCGATCCGATGGATACGTCGGAATACACGCAGCAGCTGGTGCAGTATTCGCAGGTGGAACAGTCAATCCAGCAGACCGGCAAGCTGGACGATATCCTCAGCCAGCTCCTGTCGCAGCAGATGGCGCAGGCATCCAGCTACATCGGACGCGAGGCGCGCTTCGACAGCCCCGTGGCCGGCCTTAGCGACAGCCCCGCCAAGTGGACCTATTACGTGGACGGCACCCCCGCCACCGTCACCGCCACGATCAAGGACGCGCTGGGCGGCACCGTTGCCACCGTCACCCTCGACCCCAGCGAAGCGCAGGGCACCTACGAATGGGACGGCACCCAGACCGACGGCACCAAGGCCGCCGCGGGCGCCTACACCCTGTCGATCAGCGCAGTGGCAGCGGACGGGTCCAGCCTCGACACCACGATCAATTCGGTGGGCGTGGTGGATGACGTGGTGACCGACGGCACCAGCATCATGCTCGGCGTCAACGGCATCCGCCTCTCGGCCACGGGGCTGGTGGCGCTGACCTCGCCGTCAGTGGCCGAGGATTGAGGGAGAAGCGGACTTTCTGGAGACGCCCCAAGCTGGACGTTCAACTGGTCCTAAAAAGACGGGTCACAGCGACGGCCAGCTTAGCAAAAAGCGCTCCGATCACCGTTCCCATCGCTGCCCAAATCGAGAGACCAAAAAGCGTCATAGCCCAGACGCCGAAGAGCGCATCCGAGGGAAAGGCTACAAAAATGGGAGCGGTCAACAGTACCGACAGAGCACAGGGCCAGATCAGGCGTGGTCTCGAATGTGATGCGACCGCCGCTACAATGCAGGTAATAAACGCAATGAGCGCTGCGATGGGCAACACCAAGATGACCGAGAAATCCATCGTTGGAGATTATCAAGCAGTCTGACCGCAATCCACCCAAATCAGACCTTCCCATCTGCTCGGACCGCGCGCTTACTCCACCGCGTCGCGGCATTCCTGCATCGGGGCGGGTTCGCCCGCTGCGACGGGTTGCAGGGTGGTGTCCAGGCGGGTGCAGCCGGGGATACGTTCGGGCAGGGCAAGCATCATCAGGCAGTCGGCGATGGAGGGGTCCTCGATCGGGCCGATCAGGTCTTCGACTTCGTCCTGAGACAAGTCCGACTGGCTGAGGCAGCGCAAGGCGGCCGCCTGCCACAGCTGCGCGGGTGCATCGACCCGCAGCCTAAGCGAAAACCAGTATTCCTGTTGCGCCCCCGAGGTCCGCGCGCCTGCATCACCTGCAGCGCCCAGGCCCCAACCTGAATTATCCGCCATCCGCGCTCTCAAAGTACCGGCCCGAATTGCTTCGGCCCGCTGCCCCTGACCCGAGAAGTAAGGTCGACCCCCGCAGGCTGATCGTGAATGGATTATTCACCAATCGACCTGCGGGACGGACACTATACGATGCAATCGATCTTAAAAGCCGGCAAAAGGCAATAAGCCGTTGATAAATCCTCGGTCCGCCTTGTCACATTTTAATCCCGATCACCCCGGCGATGGGCTGTCCTCATCGTCCACCACGATCGAGGCAGGGCGTTCCACCGGCGCCTTGTGCGGGGTAAGATGGACGGTACTGGTGGGATAGGCGATGCCCACTTCGGCCTGTTCCAGCGCGGCGAAGATCAGCAGCAGCAGATCCTGCCGGATCACCAGACTTTCATCGATATCCGCCGCCTCGATATAGGCGAAAACTTCGATATCCAGCGAACTGGCGGCAAAATTCTTGAACCGCGCGCGGGCGCCGGGCTTGATGATGCGATCGTGCCGTTCCAGCACGCCCTCGATCAGTTCCACCGCTTCCAGCAGCTTGGCAGAGCCGATGCCGTATTCCACCCCGATCAGCGGATTGAACAGGAAGCGGTCGCGCTGGGCGTAGTTCTCGATCTGGCGGGATGAGAAATCGCCGTTGGGAATGGTGACGACGGTGCGTTCCAGCGTGCGGATGCGGGTGGACCGGATGCCGATATCCTCGATCGTGCCGGTCACGTCGCCGACTTTGCAGAAATCGCCCACCTGCACCGGCTTGTCGGCGATCAGGGTGACCGAGCCGACAAGGTTCTCGACCGTCTTCTGCGCGCCCAGCGCCAGCGCGATGCCGCCGATGCCCAGCGCGGCCACGCCCGTCGTCACGTCGATCCCGAAGGTATCGAGCACCGCGACCACGGCGATGAACAGCAGCAGGATCTTGGCCGCGCGGCGCATCAGGGTCACGACGGAAACGGCCTGCCGCCGCTCCTGCCCGACCATGCGGCTGATCAGCAGACCGGCCACCGAATCCACCATGCGGAACAGGAACCAGGCCAGCGCCACCCAGGCAAAGACCCCGACATAGCGCAGCAGCAATTGCCGCGCGACGATGGATACCGGCATCGAACCGGCCCAGATGGTGAAGACGACAGAGGCGAAGAACAGGCTGAGCGGCGGCATCGCCGCCTGCGTCAGCCGGTAGACGCCGCTGTTGTCCCGGTCCGCGATGACCCGCCGCATCGCGAAGAGAATGCCGGCATTGACCAGCTGGAATCCCAGGAACACCAGCGCGGCGATGCCCAGCAAACGCAGCCAGTCTTCCAGCGATGCGCCCGCGATTTCCGGTCCTTCGTCTTCGGCCTGCTTCGTTTTGGGCTGCATCGTGTGCGCGGCCGCGCTCGTCTCGCGCGCGATGCGCCAGACCTTGGCGCCGGAACGGTTGGTGCCGTGGGTCAGCAGGATCGGCGTCTTGTCCGCATCGCCAAGGTCGCCCACGCGCTCCTGATCGGGCTTCAATCCATCGTCGAGCACGCCCGCCGCATCATCGGACAGCGCCCCGAACGGCAGCAGCGTGCCGCCCGCGTCCAGCACCGCCTGCATTTCCTTCGCCAGCTGCTCTCCGTTGGAGCGCGCGTCGAAGTAGTTGGCGGCCAGCGGGTAATCGCGCTCCGCCAGTGCGGACAGCAGGCCGGACACCGCATCGCGCGGGGTTTCACGCCCGAACGGATCGACCGGCGGCGCGGCAGGGGCCTCGGTTTCGGCGCCCTTCGATTCCTCGGCGGCGGGGGTGGGCAGTATCTGCGCCTGAAGCTGGATCGGGGCCAGCGGCGCGATCAGCGCGAAACATAGCAAGGCCCAGCAACGGGCCACCTTGCGCAACATCGGGAAACAGTCTCCTGCCGGTCGTCGGACGGGGGCTCCAGACACGCAAGCCCCACGCATTTCCAACGGATATGCGCAGATGCGAGCCTTACGCGCGGCGACCCGTGCTCATGCCCCCCGCAATGCCCGCCCAATGCGACGGTTGCAAGACAGCGCGGCCCCTATCCCGCCAGCGGCACCGCGCCTGCATCGATGATCGCGCCGAATGCGTCGCTGACGGTGCGGCGATCGACCAGATCGACCTTGAAGGGCAGGGCGCTTTCATCGAACGCCTCGGCCAGTTCGGCCATCGCGGCCAGCGAAAGCGGCTGCGGCCCGTCAAGCGCAAGGTCAAGATCCGACCACGGCTTGGGCACACCGCCCGCGCGGCTGCCGAAGATCCTTGCCGACGTGCCCGGCGGCAGATGCGCGGCCAGAATGCGCAGCACTTCGGCCCGTTCGGCGTCCGTCAGGTGAAGCGGGCCGTTCATCCCCGCTCAAGTCGGCCCAGCAGATCGCGCGCGGCGGCCAGAAAGCCGGGGATCGCTTCTGCCACCTGCAGCGCCTTGGCTTCGTCATAGGTGTGCGAGGTGATGTTGCGCATTTCGCGGAAGGTGCGCCACGCGGGCCAGTCGTTCCCCGCACCGCCGCCGACAAGGCCCTGTTCGATCCCCGTGCGGACCAGCGTGGGGAAGCTCATCCGGTCGACCTCTTCGGGGTTCGCGGCGTTTTCCTCAAGCGCGCGGCGCAGCATCTTGTGCGACAGGTCATAAGTGAATTCGAACCGCTGGATCAGCCCATCGCGGATCTGCGTGTCCGAAACGTCGCCAAGATAGCGCGCCAGCCCTTAGTCAAGGCGGGACACGGCACGGGCGAGGGGAGAGAAATCCAGCGACATCGCCCCGTCATTGCCATTCCCGACCGTACAATGGCAAGGGCCGAGCCGTGCGGGAGAGAGCGGTATTCCCCGCGCTCCCCCGCACGCACTCTGCCCGTACCCTGCTTCTTGAGCGGTCAGAACGCGATCGAGAAGCGCATCTGACCGCTGTGGTTGGTCCAGCCCGAAGAGACGAGCCCTTCGTAACCCACGCTCAGCCGCAGCGCGCCCAGCGAGGCGACCACGCCCGCGGCAAGATCCGCCGCATCGCGTGAGATCACCGGGCCGACCACCTCGAAGGCGCCCGCGGTGCCGCCGATGCTGGCCTGCATCGCCGCCCCGCGATCTCCCCAGGCACGGCGCCATGCGGCCGAGGCGTAAGGCGCAAGGCCCAGCTTGTCGGCCCCGTCGGCGCCATTGCCCGCCCCCGGCTTGCCCGCTATACGCAGGCCAAGATCGGCGTAAGTGGCATGGCGCTTGTCGCGCGTCAGCGACAGGGCCAGAGCGCCGCCGGTCTCGGTCAGCGCATCGCGCCGCGTTTCGACATAGGCGATCCCGGCGAAGGGGGTCAGCGCGAAGCCGCCGGTTTCCAGCCCGTAACCGATTTCGCCAAAGACCTGCCGGGTGCTGCCGTCCGCCTTGCCGACAAGGCTGTTGGCGATCGTGCCCAGCGTGGCGCTGCGGGTCACGTCGATATCGTGCCAGGCATAGCTGACGCCCACCGCCCCGCTGAACCCGTTGGCGGCATAGCGCAGCGTTCCGGCAACCACGGTGGAATCGACGTCGGCATGGCCGAGGCCGCTGTAATCGGCAGCAATGCGGCCGATGCCCAGCGCCGCGTTCAGGCCGTTACCGGCAAAGCCGATACCGCCCATCACGCCCTTTTGATCGGTGGACAGCTTCGCGGTGCCCGCCGTGGCATCTGCCTTGCCCCAGCTGCCGAGCAGGGTGGCCCAGCCAAAGGCCCCGGCATCTTCGCGCACTGGCTGGCCCAGAAGCGAACGGCGCAGCATCTGCGCATCTTCCATCAGGCCCGCCGCGAAGGCCGGATAGATTTCGCCCGAAAGCGAGGCGAAGGCGGGCTGCACTTCGCCTTCGGACAGGAACAGCGCCTCTTCGAACAGCGGATCGTCCACGCCCAGCGCCTGAAGCGCGGCGCCCACCGCGCGACCGTTGGGCGTGGTGGCCAGCGCCGCGAAGTCCATGTCGTTGCGGGTCAGGGTCAGCATGACGCTGGTGGCGTCGTAGCTCAGGCCCGGCGTCAGGAAGGCAAAGTTGCTGGTGACGCTGTCGAACGTGCCGTCGACGCCGCCTTGTGCGGTAAGGATGGTGTAGGTCGTGCGGCCGCGATAGTCGCCCGCTTCGGCCTCGACCTGCACCGTGCCGCCATCAAGCGTGGCAATGCCGGTGGCGTCGATCCGGTCCGCGTCCCCGGCCGCGTTGACTTCGACCAGATAAGTGGAATCGGCCGCAAACGTCACGTCGCCGTTGACCGTCAGCTGCCCGATCGAGTTGCCCGGCGCGGCCACGCCGCCGGCTTGCACCACAAGGCCGGCTATGATGCCGTTGCCGCCCAGTTGCCCGCCGTCATTGACGATAACCGCCGAATTGGTCAGCGCGCCGTTGACCCTCAGCGTACCGCCGTTGACCTGGGTAAAGCCGCTGTACGTGCTGGTGCCGGTAAGGTCGAGAACGCCCGCGCCGGTCTTGTTCAGCCCGCCGGTGCCGGTGATCGTTCCGCCGAACGTGGTGTTGGCCGACTGATCGATGTTCAGCAGCGTGCTCCCCAGTTCCAGCGTGCCGTCGGCCGACCCGGAAAGCCCGGCGATGGTGTGTTCCGAACCGGGCAGGGCCGACAGGTCTACCGTGCCCTGCTGCAGATCGAGCACCGTCTGCGGGCCCAGCTGCCCCACGAAGTTGACAAGGCCGCCGTTGATCGTGGTGGTTCCGGCAAAGTCGTAAAGGCCGCCGAAAGTCAGCACGCCGTCGCCGTTCTTGACCATCAGGCCCGCACCCGAAAAGTCGCCCGTCATGGTGTAGCTGTCCGTCCGGTCGTAGATGAAGGTGCCGTCGTTCAGAAGGTTGCCGGTGAAGGCCGATCCATCGGTGATGCGGAATATGCCCGCACCGCTGGTGACGACATTGCCGCCAAGGTCCCCCGCCAGCGAAAGCGTGCCGTTTTCCACTTGCGTGGTGCCGGTGAAGGTGGATGCGCTGTTGCCCAGCAGCACTTCGCCCGCGCCCGTCAGCCGCACGATGCCGCCGCCGCCCAGCGCCAGTTCCGTAACTTCCGCCGCTTCGGTAAGGTCCGCGTAATCAAGGGTCAGGGTGCCCTCGACCGTCGCCTCCGGCGTCTGGATCCCGGTTAGGCCGCCGGCGGTCAGATCAAGCTGCAGTTCCGCGCCCGATGCGATGGTCACGCGCTGGAAGCTGTTGGCGGTGTCCCCCGTGGTCCATAGACCCGCGTTGACGTCCAGCGTTTCGGCGTTGACGAACTGGGCAAGGGTGCCGCCTTGCGTACCGTTCAGGCGCACCGAGTCCAGGCCGCCCCCGGTATCGATCACGCCCGTGACCGACGATCCGCTTTGCAGGATGACGATGTCGTCCATGTCGTCAAGCTGCACGGCCACGCCGCTTTGTCCGGCCACGATGGTGCCGGAATTGGCCAGCGTGGTCTGGCCGAAGCTGCGGATCGCCACGTCGGTCCCCCCGGTGATCGTGCCCGCATTGACGATGGCGGTCGAACCGTTGCCCTGGCCCGCCGTCACCAGACCCGAGAATCCGCCCGTGATGCTGGCGCCCTCATCGACGGTGACGGAGATGTTGGGGCCGAACAGCAGCATCCCTTCCGCATTGGCAGAAACGACCGCGCCATCGACATGGACGTCCGTGACGCCCTGCGACTGCGCGATGACCCCGATGCCCGAGGACGCGACATCGCCCGTCAGCACATAGGCGCCCTCATTGCCGTAAGCCTGGATGCCCCACGAATCCGGGCCGTCCACCGTCAGCGCGCTGCTGATGACGCGCACCGTTCCGTCGGTAAAGGCCGAGATGCCGTTGCCCGATCCGGTATGGGTCAGGGTATCGCTGATGATCGCGATATCGCCTGCGCCGTTGCTGCTGGCATAGATGCCGTAAGCGTCCGTCCCGCTGGTGGTGAGCGTGGTGCTGTCGATCGTGATCGCGCCCTGTTCGCTCAGCGCCTGAATGCCCGCGCGATCGTCTGCATCGTTGGAAAGCGTGCCCGATACGATGCTGACGGTGCCCGCGCCGGTGGCGCTTGCAGTGATGCCGTAGCGGTCGGGGCCGGACACCGTGGCCAGCGCGCTGGTGACACTGACGTTGCCGCCATGCGCCACGGCCGATATCGCGCCCGCCGTATAGACGTTCGAAATGGCCGCTTCGCTGCTGACGCGGATTTCGTTCGAGGTGACGGTGACGTTGCCCGCGCCGGTTGCCGTCACGCCGATGCCGCTTTCGCCCGCGCCCTGCATCACGATGAGGCCGTTGTTGGTGACGTCGATATCGCCAAGCCGCGCGCCGCCCGCGATCACGGCGCTGCCGCCGTTGCCGGTGACGACCGAATCCGCACCCACCGTCACGTCGAAGCTGGCGACGTTGCCGTTGATGGAGATGGCGTTCCAGCTGCGCGAGGTGACGGCGCCGGTCGTCTCGATCGAAACGTGGCCTTCGTTCAGCGGGATCACCGGGTTGCCCTGCGAATCCCAGGTCGCGGTGACGGCGCGAATGGCCTGGCCTTCCGCTTCCACATTGCCTGCGACGATGTTCACGCCGCCGCCGGCCGTGGCGGTAATACCCGCCGAGTTGGGAGAAACGGAGGTGTTGAGCACGTCATCGGCCGTGATGGTCACCGCACCCGCGTTCGCCATGCCCTGAACCATGCTGCCCGCGGCCGATCCGGTGACGGAGCCGATATCCAGCACGACATCGCCCGCAGAGGACGAACCGCTGACGCCCGCGCCGGTGGATGCCGCCACGGTTGCGGTGTCCGCCGTGATCGATACGCCCTGCGTGCCGGTTGCAAGGATCGCCGGGCCGGTGCCCAGATTGATCGCTTCAAGGCTGGTGATCGTGGCGGTGCCGCCCGCGTTGACTTCGACCGTCGCCTCCGATCCGGCCGAGCGCACCGTGCCCGCATTGTCCAGCACACCATCGCCCGTCGCGTCGATCGCGACGGCCTGCGTGAGCCCTTCGCCTGCCGAGGTGAGGGTGCCCGCCCCGGTGGAGACGGTCACGTTGCCGCCGCGCCCGATGATCGCCCCGTCGCTGAGCGTTGTGGTGTCGCCGGTGGTGGTGATGGACACATCGCCGCCTTCGGACACGCCGAAGATCGTGCCGCCGCTGACCGCGCTGGCCGTATCGCTGACGATCGTGACGCTGCCCGGCCCGCGCGCATGGCCGATGATCGCGGAGGCCGCGTAGCCCTGCACCTGCGTGACGTCCGCCGTGATCGAGACATTGCCCGCATCCGACGTGCCAAGGATGCCTTCGGCCGTGTAGTTGCCGGTCATCTCGGTTTCGTAGGACAGCGTGGTGCCGGCGTTGATGGTCACGTCGCCCAGACCGGAATGGCCATGGATGCCATACATGCTGCCGCCGTTGGTGATGGTCTGGCCAGCGGTGATGGTCACGTCTCCGACCTGGCTGATGGCCTGGATCGTTGCGCTTTCGTCATCCTCGTCCACCACGTCCGCGTTGGAGATGGCCAGACTGCTGACGATCGAAATATCCCCCTGCGCCGTGGCAAGGATGGCGCCCTGTCCGGTTTCGTCGTTGTTGGCGTAGGCGATGACCGATCCGTTGTTGACGATCGAGATGCTGCCCGCATCCTCCACCTCAAGCGCGCCGCCTGCAGAGGCGACGGTGGCGCCGTCATCGATGGTGACGGAGACGGCATCGCCGGTCAGGCTCATCGCGCCGTTCCACCCGTCAAGATTTTCGCGCACGGTCACATCGACATTGCCCTTCGCCGCCACGTCGATGCCTTCGCCGTCGGAAACGACATCGCCCACGACGATGGTGGCATCGCCGGCCACATCGGCGTGGATCGCGTAAGCGTCCTGGTTGCCCAGCGCGCGGATCGTGCCCGCATCGACCGTCAGCGAACCGCCCAGCGCCACGGTGTTGCCGTCAAGATCGGTTTCGCGGCCCACCGCGATAGCCTCGATCGGTTCCTGCGTGCCGGAGTAGGGGTTGATGTCGATCGTGCCCACCGTGATGGCGACATCGCCCTGTCCGCTGGCAACGATGCCGCGCACGCCGTTCATCGCCAGCGAGCCCACGTTGATGTCGGTCAGCCCGGTGCCGGCCGTGGTATAGATGCCGGTGGCGGTCTGGGTCTGCACCGTCATCGTATCGATCGAGAGGGAAAGCGTGTTCGCATCCGCGACATGCGCTTCGATCACCCGGTCGCTGCCGCCGCTTGAACCGGACGCGGTCACCGTGCCGATCGTGGCGCTGATATCGCCGTCGGGCGTGGACAGGAACGCCACTTCGGGCATGCCGGATACGCTGTTTGTCACGTAAGTCACATCGCCGGGTCCGGTGTCTACGTAAGTTGCCTCTGCCCCCGACTGCGACTGGGCCTGCGCCTGAGACACGGCGGCAAGGCTGACGGCGCTGGAAAGAAGAAGCGCGCTACGGCGGCGCAGCAGGCCAGAAGTACGGCCCGAACCCTGATGTGACATATCTGTATCGCCCCTGTTATTGCAACGGACAGGGACGAATGCCCCCTCCCGGCATGGGTCATTTACAGATCTGGAAGGATTTATATCCCGCAATCACGGCAATCTGGCCCGATCTGGACGCGTCTCAAGCATTAATATTCAAAATGATCTATTTTATACGTAATAACTACAATGGTGATTACCTAGATTTGGTGTAATCATCCGTTAACCCGGTTATCCGGACGGCCTGAATACAGGCGTCTGGCGCCATTCATTTCGGGGGGATGCGCGTGGGAAGCAAGAAGCCGGCGGGGTCATCAGGAAAACCCCGCCGGCAGGAGTCAGGGCTATATCCTTAACCGGAGCCAGCCCTTCGGGTCGCACCTGTGCCTTGCCCCGGCCCATCGCCACCGTCGATCCGGGAAATTCCCGGTGTCGTGAAAGACTTGGGGCTTACAGGCGCAAGGTCCGGCAATATTCATTATGTAAACCTTGGAGGCGCCTCATGCCTGATCCGGCATGGGCGCGAATACGGGAAAGCTTTCCACCGGCGGCAGGCCCATGCGTTCCAGCGCGTTGACCACCGCCGCCGTGCCGGGCACCGATCCGGGTTCTCCCACACCCGAAGGTCTGTCCGCGCCATCGATGAAATGGGTTTCCATCACGCGCGGCATCTCGTTCATGCGCAGCACGCGATACGTATCGAAGTTGGCATCCTGCGCCGCGCCGCCATCCAGCGTGACGCGGCCATAAAGCCCGGCGGACAGGCCGAAACCGGTGCCGCCTTCCACTTGCGCGCGCACGGTATCAGGATTGAGCGCCAGGCCGCAGTCGATCGCGGTGACCATGCGCTCTATGCGAAAGTCCTGGGCCGTACCGCTCAGCTGCGCCACTTGCGCGATGAAGCTGCCTTCGGAACGGTGGACCGCCACCGCGCGCGTCACGCCGGGCGGGGGCGGATCGCTCCATCCCGCCTTCTCGGCCGCCAGCCTGAGGACGGCGGCCTGTCTGGGTTCGTGTTCCAGCAGCGCAAGGCGATAGGCGACCGGGTCCGCTCCGGCAGCGCGGGCAAGGCGGTCCACGAAGATCTCCTTGGCGATCCCGGTGTGGTTGTTGGAGATGGAACGGTACGTCAGCACCGGCACGCGCGCCGGGGTCTTCCACCAGCGCAGCCTTGAAGCGGGGCAGGCGTAGAGTTCGTGGAACACGCCCTCCAGCACCGTCCAGTCGCGCCAGTTGGGCACATCGGGCGCATTGGGCGTGACCGACTGCCCCGCCATGCGCTGGTCGAAGGCGATCAGGCGACCCTTCCGGTCAAGCCCGGCGCGCATCGCGTGGATCATCAGCGGGCGGTAATAGCCGCCGGTCACGTCATCCTCCCGTGTGCGGGTGAGCTTGATCGGCCAGCGCCAGCGGCTTGCCTTGAGCACGTGGGCGAATTCGGCCACCCAGTCCGAATCGAAGGAGGCGCGCCGCCCGAAACTGCCGCCCGCGGGCACCGTGTCCAGCAGCACGCGGTCCAGCGGCAGGCCCAGGATATCCGCGATCGCCTGCTGGTTGCGCGTCTGCGACTGGAACCCGGCGCGCACTTCGCAGACCCCGCCAACCATGCGCCCGGAAATGCAGGGCGGTTCCATCGGCGCATGGGCAAGGTAGGGAAAGCGAAAGCGCGCCTCCACCACCCGATGCGCGCGGGCGAACGCCGTGTCCGGGTCGCCGCGCGTGTCGGCATAAGCGGGCGCGCCCTCTTCCATGGCGCGGGCGAAGTCGGCCGCGATTGCGCTGTCCGACCGGGTTTCGGCGCTGCGCATGTCCCAGTCGATGCGCAGGGCTTCGCGGGCGCGGATGGCGTGCCAGGTGGTGCGGGCGATGACGGCGACACCGCTGGGCACTTCGACCACCATGTCCACCCCCGGCATGGCGCGGGCGGCCGTGCCGTCATAGCCGCGCAGCCTGCCGCCGATGCGCGGGCAGCGGGCGATGACGGCGTGGCGCATATCGGGCCACGTGCCGTCGATGCCGTATACGGTGGCGCCGCGCGTCTTGGCGCCGGTATCGGTGCGAGGCAGAGCTTCGGCACCGATGCCCAGCAGCCGCCAGTCGGCACGGGACTTGAGCGGCACGTCCACGGGCACCGGCAGCCGCCCGGCAGCGGCGGCGAAATCGCCGTATCCCGCCGCGTGGCCGGGCGCGATGAGCCTGCCGTTGCGGGTGCGCACCAGCGCTTCGGGCACCTGCCAGGCTTGCGCGGCAGCGCGCACCAGCATGGCGCGGGCGGTGGCCCCTGCCCGGCGCAGTTCGTCCCAGCTGTTCGCCGTGGAGGTGGAGCCGCCGGTAGTCTGTTCGCGAAAGGCGTTGTGGGCATAATCGGCCACCCGCGCCGGAGCGCCGACCACGCGCACGCGGCTCCAGTCGGCATCCAGTTCCTCCGCGACGATGGAGGCCAGCCCGCTCCATATGCCCTGCCCCATGTCGAGATGCTTGGCGAAGACGGTGACGGTGCCCTCCCAGTCGATCGAGAGAAAACGCTGCACAAGGCCGTCGGGCGCCGCCGGGCTCGACAGCCCCCTGCCCGCGCCGGTGCCTGCAACGCCCAGCAGCAGGCCCGAGGATGCAAGCACCAGAAAGCCGCGCCGGTTCAGCGTCACGCCGGGGGTCGGGCCCAAGATTGGGCCGGAACTTGCGCCGCCTCGCGCACGGCGGCGCGGATGCGCATGTAGGTGGCGCAGCGGCACAGGTTGCCGCTCATCGTCGCCTCCAGCGCTTCCTCGTCCACCGGGCCGGCCGTGATGAGGGCGATCGCGGCCATGACCTGTCCGGGCTGGCAATAGCCGCACTGCGCCACCTGATGCGCGTCCCACGCGGCCAGCACGCGCTCTGCCACGGGGCCGGTGACACCCTCTATCGTGGTGATCGCGCCGGTCGCCTCGTTGACGGGGATGGAGCAGGATCGCACCGCCGCCCCGTCGATATGGACGGTGCAGGCCCCGCACTGGCCGATGCCGCAGCCGTACTTCGTGCCGGTCAGCCCCAGCAGGTCGCGCAGCGCCCAGAGCAGGGGCATGTCCGGCTCGCAGTCCAGCGCATGGGGCTGGCCGTTGATGAGGACGCGAAACGCCATGAGGCGGCGATCTTGTTGGCGCGCGCGGGGGCGGTCAACGCACGCGCGGGTCATAACAGCCATGTTTTGCATTCACCCGCTCAAGGCATACGCTGCCCTTCTGCAAGCAGGGGGTTACGGGCATGACGGATATCATCATCGTCGGCGGCGGCATCGCGGGGCTGACCGCCGCGCTGGGACTGCAGCGGCAGGGGCTGAAGGTCCGCCTGTTCGAACAGGCCGCGCAGTTCGGGGACGTGGGCGCAGGCATCACCCTCAGCCAGCCCGCCAGTCGCGGGCTGTTCTCGCTTGGCCTGCGCGACGCGATCGAGCGCGATGCCGATATTCCGGTGCGCGCGGGCGGAGCGGACTGGCGGACGGGCGAACGCATGGGCGGCCCGGACCAGGTCGCCATTGCCCGCGACCGGGGGGAAATCCCGTATTTCTACCAGCTTCACCGCGCCGACATGCATGCGATCCTTGCCGATGCCGTCCACGCGATGGACCCGCTGACGATCGCGCTCAACCGCCAGCTGGTGGCGCTGGAACAGGACGATACGGGCGTCACCGCGCGCTTCGCGGATGGCTCTGCCGAACGCGCGCCCGTGCTGGTGGGCGCGGACGGGATCAATTCGCGCGTGCGCTCCATCCTGTTCGGGGAAGAGAACCCGCGCTTCACCGGGCAGGTCGCCTACCGCTTCCTGATCCCGGTGGAACAAGTGCAGGCGCAGATGCGCCTGGGGCCTTCGCTCAATTACCTTGGCCCCAACCGGCAGTTGCTGCGCTATCTCATCCGCCACGGCACGGTGGTCAACGGCGTGGCCTTCGTGAAGACCGACAGCTGGACCGGCGAAGGCTGGTCCACCCCCGCCACCAATGCCGAAATGCTGGAAAAGTTTGCCGACTGGAACGATGACGTGAAGGCCCTGCTGCGCGCCGCCCCACCCGAAGGCACGCGCAAGTGGGCGCTGTTCGATCGCGATCCGCTGCCGCAATGGACGGTCGGCCGGGTCACCCTGATGGGCGACGGCGCGCATCCGATGCTGCCCTTCCTGGGCCTTGGCGCGGCGATGGGGATCGAGGACGCGGTGGTCTTCGCGCGGGCCTTCACCACCAGCGCCGATCCGGTGGCGGCGCTCCACCGCTATGAGGCGACGCGCCGCGAACGGGCCAACTGGGTGCTGCTGCGATCGCGCCGGCAGGGAGAGATCAACCAGTCCGCCGACCCCGAACAGCGCAAGCGCAACGGAACCGACCCCGAAAACGAAAACCTGATGACCTACGATCCGGCCACGACGGAGATCGCGGCCTGATCAAAGACGGAGCGGGAGCCTGAGCGGGGAGCCTGAGCGGGCGCCCTACTCCAGAGCCCCCGCCCTGACGCGGCCCATTCCGTCCACGGCGCTCGCAAGGAACCCCGCCACGGCATCCGCCCATGCCTCGCTCTGCTGGTCGACGATATCGACGCCGCCGCCGTCCAGCGCCACGAAGGCGAAGTCCGGGCGCAGGGCATGGGCCTTGACCGCATGGTCGTAGATCATGTCGCCGGTATTGGTGAGGATCAGCGTGGGGCAGGCCAGCTTCGCGATGCCTTCATCGTGGCGGTACTGGAACGCCGCGTGATGGCCGTGCCAGTAGGCCCCCTGCCCTTCGAACGCCTGCACCACGAATTCGCAGACGCGCGCCGCCGGAACGGTGCCCGCCGCAAGCCGGGTGCGGGCGGCGTGGACATCGGCGAACTGGGTGCCGTCGGTGCGCGCGGTGATGTCCTGTTCGCGCAGCCAGCCATTGGCCAGGAAGTTGTCGCGTTCCTCGATCGTCAGCGGCATCGGGCCGTTGAGGATGACGGCTGAAACGCGGGTGGGGAACTGGATCGCCGCCTCCGTCGCCACCATCGATCCGGTGTGATGGCCAAGCACCGCCGCATCCGGCAGGCCCAGCACGTCAAGCACCGGGGGCACGCAGGCCGCCCAGTCCTCGACACGCGGCACGCCGTCCACCGGATCGGACATGCCGAAACCGGGCATGTCGATGCCGATCGCGTGGAAGCCGCGCGCCGCCAGCGGTTCATAGACGTTGTCGAACTGCGCTGCCGTCATCGGTGCCTGATGGAGCAGGACGATCGGCGCGCCGCCTTCTCCGGCGTGGCGGAAGTGGATCTGCCCGTAAGGCCCCTCGGCATAGCCGCGCCGTGCCCAGCGCGCGCTCATGCCGGCACCTTGGCGGGCACTTCGCGGCCCAGCTTGCGGCCAAAGGTGATCGCCGACGACACGATCGAACCGCTGAGGAAACCATGGCCAAGAAAGCCGATGCCGATCACCTCGCCCGCCGCATAGAGCCCCTCTATCGGCGAGCCGTCTGCCCGCACGACGCGCAAGTCCTCGTCCACCTTGATGCCGGGATAGCAACTGATCGAGCAGCCATAATGGCGCACCGCGTAGAACGGCGCTTCGGCGATGGGGGCGGGCATGTGCTTGCGCCGAAACATGTCGCTGCCCACGGCCTGACCGCGGTTGTAAAGTTCGATGGTTGTGCGCAAGGCGCCCTCGGGCATCCCGGTGCGTTCCGCCAGTTCCTCCACGCTGCCCGCAACCACGAAGTCCTCGCCCCCCTCGCCCGCGAACAGGGCTTCCACCGTTTCGGCGGGCCAGCGGAACAGGGGTTTGGACGCCTTGCGGATGGCCTCGTCCCAGACGATCCAGAAGGCCCAGTTGGGCTGCGCCATGACCGCGCGTTCGCGCGCGTCGATGCTCATCTCGTCCTCGGGCATGAAGCGTTCGCCGCGCTCGTTGACGTAGATTTCCCAGGGCGGGCGGCGGGTGGGCAGCACATCGCTGTGGATCCATGCAGACGCCTTGCTGTCCAGCGTGCGGGTGCCGCCGAAGGCCGGCAGGCAGTATTCGGTGAACCACACCGAACCGCCCGCCGCGCGAACGGGGTCCAGCGCATCGCCGCGCACCGTCTCGACGTGGTAGCGCAGCGGAACGTGGCCGTGCAGTTCCTGCCAATGGCGCGCACTGCCGCTGAAGCCGCCGGTCGTCAGGATCACGCTCTGGGCGGAAAGGCTGACCGGGCCCAGCGGTGTATCGGCCAGAATGCCGGTGACGCGGCCGTTCCGCGTCACAAGGTCGGTAAAGCGGGTTTCCAGCATCAGCGTCAGAAGGCCGGTCGGCTCCACCCGCGCCAGTTCGCGGCGGAAGGCGTCCAGCACCTCTATCCCGGCATTGGTGCTGCGATAGGTCCGCTCGACGTTGTAGAGATCGTGTTCGGGCGCGAAATGGGGGACGCCGTCCATGCAGGTCCAACCGATCGATTCCAGCCAGTCGACCATCGGCCCGGCTTCCTCGGTCCACTTGCGCAGAAGCACGTGGTCGCCGGTGCCGTGGTTGATGCGCAGCGCATCGGTGAAGTGGTCCTGCGCCGAATCCGCGATGCCGGCCCGGCGTTGCAGGTCGGTGCCGCCCGCGCTGATCGATGCGCTCGACAAGTGCAGCGTGCCGCCGATATCGGCCGCCGCTTCCACCAGCGCCACTTTCAGGCCGCGCTCCACCGCGCCCAGCGCAGCGGGAATGCCCGCCGTGCCCGCACCCACCACGATCACGTCAAATTCCGGATACACGCCGCATCTCCGTTGTTCTTGAAGGCTGGGAATGGGCGGCCCGCATGAAGCGGACCGCCCTGCCGGGAAGTCAAAGGTCTTTCGAGGTGTCCATCTGCTTCATGTTCGCCCCGCCGCGCCGTTCCAGCGCGCCGAACGTGCGCTTGATGAAGATGTCGCGCTCCTGCGCCCAGGCCGCCTTTTCCTCAGCACCGGGCAGGTATTTCTCGACGTCGTCGGCAGAGACGCCCGCCTTTTCGAGCACCTTTTCCAGCGTCATCATGCGGCGCCGCACGGTCCACAATTCCGCCCCCAGCGCGATGATCACGTGCATCAGGTTGTCCACCGTCTGCTCGGGAAAGGCGGAGATGTTGTCCGAATCCGCGAAGATGAAATCGTCGGCGGCGGACTTGTATTTCTGTTCGGCCTGGGTCGCCATGATCGCAATCGTCCTCTCTCAGAATTCGTAGCTGAAGCGCACGCCCATGCGCCGCTTTTCGGGCAGGGCGAGGCGGATTTCGTTGGTGGTCAGGGTGACGAGGTCGGTGGCGCGGCCGCCCACCATCGTCTGTTCGTTGAACAGGTTGGTGACGAAGGCTTCCACAGCCAGGCCCCCACCGCCATTGGCATCCTGCCGCGCGCCGAAGCGCACATCGACCTTGTCGTCGTTGCGGCTCCACGCGGCATTGTAGTTGTCCACGTACTGGCGTCCGCGATGGCGGTAATCGAGGCGGGCATAGCCAGACCATGCATCGGACAGCTGGCGATCGTACTGCACGCCCGCCGTCCAGGTCAGGCGCGGCACGCCCGACAGCTTGTTGCCGGTGGCGTCGGTGGTACCGCCGATGTTGAGGCATTCGGCGCAGATGAAGTTCTTGATGTCGCTGTCCGCCAGCCCGAACGAGCCGTTGAAGCTCAGGCCCTCTGCGGGCGTGACGTTGCCTTCCAGCTCGATGCCCCACAAGTCCACCGCGCCCAGGTTCTCGACCACGCTGAGCAGGTTGATGGTGGAGGAACCGTCGGGGTAATACGTGTAGCTGTTGGACACCTGCCCGTCGCGATACTTGTCGACATAGACAGCGGCGCGGATCGATGCCTTGCCGTTCATGAAGGCGGACTTGATGCCCACTTCATAGTTGTCGAGCCGCTCCTGCTTGTAGGTGGAACCGCCGGTGGTGGCGATCTGGGCCTTCTCGGTGTCGCTAAGGGCATCGTAGGCGCCGTTGAAACCACCGGGACGGTAGCCGCGGGAGAACAGCACATAGGCGGTGCTGTCAGGCGCGAACTTGTAATCCACCGTCAGGCGCGGGGAGAAGCTCTTGAACGTCGCCTGCTGGACGATCGGGCTGTCGTAATAGACCCCCGCCGCCGAGGCGAGCACCGACATGCGGATCTTGTCCCACTGATAGCGCCCTTCGGCGCTGATCGTCAGCTCCGGCGTCACGTCGAAATAGACCGCGCCGAAGATCGCGGGGGTTTTGGGCTTCTGGTTGGTCAGGGTGGAACTGTTGCCGGTGCCGTAGGGATTGATGCCCCAGATCGCGCCGGAATCGTAGTCCGCCGTGAAGTAGCTGGCGCCCACCGTCCAGCGCAGGGGCTGGTCCTGCGCCGAAGTCAGGCGCAGTTCCTGGCTGAAGTCGGTGACGTAAGTCTGATAGTTCAGCAGCCACTTCACATAGCTGGGCGCCCCCGGCAGCGACGCGGTGGGGTTGGCGATATCGGAGGTGTCGCGGAACGTCAGGTCAAGCCCGGTCTGGGTCTTGTCGCTGTGGTAGGCGGTGATCGAACTGAGCACCATGCCGCCGCCCAGTTCCCAGTCCATCCGAAGATCGGCCTGCACCGTTTCGCGCTTGAGGCCAGTGGACTTGTTGAAGCCGGGGTCGAAGATCGTCGGGTATTCGGCGCTGTTGGCGATCAGCACGTCATAGGCGCGCTGGTCCAGCTGGTAATTGCCGCCGATCAGCGATGCAGGCAGCTTGGCCGGCAACTTGCCGCAGTAATAGCCGCCCGAAGTGCCGCCAAGGTCGCAGTTGAACTCGCTCGATTTGATCGCCGCCTGCGCGGGCGGGCCGTCCTTGCTAACCGCGTACGAGGCAAAGCCGGTGATCTTGAGGGTCGACATCGGTTCGAACAGCAACTGCGCGCTGACCGCGTCGGTCTTGCGATCGCCGAGGTGCTGGCTGCGATCGGCGGAATTGCGGTACTGGCCGCCCTCGAAATCGTGGCTGGCGCCGAGGCGGAAGGCCAGCATCTGGTCGATGACGGGGATGTTGACGCTGCCCGACACCGCGTTGGAGCCATAATTGCCCGCCATGCCCTTGACCCTGCCGGAGAAGTCGTAAGTCGGGCTCTTGGTCACGAAGTTGACCGCGCCGGAGAATGTCGATCGCCCGAAGTAGGCGGCCTGCGGGCCTTTCAGCACTTCCACCCGCGCCACGTCGTCGATCGCCGGGACCGAGGCGTTGATGACCGGGGCGCCGTCGATGAACACGAGGCCGCCCTGCGAGATCGGCGAGACGTTGCCCAGCGCCAGGCCGCGGAAGGTCAGGTTGTTGATCGAACGGTCGTTGCGGCCCGATCCGCCGCCCGCCTGGTTCTGGAACTGGAAGCCGGGGGTCGCGGCCGAAATGTCGTTGAGCGACTTGATATCCTGCGTCTCCAGCGCCTCTGCCGAGAACGCGGAGATCGCCAGCGGCACCGATTCAAGCCGTTCCTCGGTGCGGCGCGCGGTGACGACGATGGCGTTGTCAGGCTCGCTGGCCGACTGCGCCAGCACCGGGGCGGGAGCTACGAACGCGGCCCCGGAAACGACAGCGCCAAGGCCTGCCAGCGCGGTTGAGGTGCTCAAGTGGAATCTGGACGCGATGCTGTGGTGACGCATGGATTACCCCCCTTGGGTTTGTGTCTTTTTTTCCGATCCTCTCCATCGGCGCCCTCTTGTTTCGGGGCTTCATCGCACGCTGCGAAGACTGTCTGCCGCGACCGGGCCGGACAAGGCGGAGGCGGGTTCTAGCTGTCATGCCCCGGCTGACAGGTCCGGCGCGCGGACGCGGCGCTTCGCCCTGCGGCGCCGGTTCGCCGCAGGTGCGCAGTCCGTGGTTCGCTGGCGTTCTATTCGGGTTTACGCGCGATGTAGCAGGCGATGCCCCAGTGGCGGTTTTCGCCCTTCTCCACTTCGAACCCGGCTTCGCGCAGGGTTTCCATGAAGTCCTTGGCAGTGAACTGGTGCGACCAGCGCTCTGCATTGTAGACGTGGTCGATCCACCCCATGAACCGGCGATAGGGCTCGTTCGAACGGGCGCGGCCGGTGTGGAAGTCTGTCACGTCGAACACGCCGCCGGGGCGCAGGATGCGGAAGGTTTCGGCGCAGATATCCTTCGCGCCCTGTTCCGACACTTCATGGAAGAGGATGTAGGCGGTGACGATATCGACGCTGTTGTCCGCGAACTTGGTATCCTCGGCCAGACGCTGCGCGAAGTGGACCGGGGTGCCCAGTTCCACCGCGCGGGCATGGGCATAGCGCACCAGCGGCCCGCCCACGTCGAGACCCCATACTTCCGCATCCGGGAACGTCTCTGCCAGCGCCACGCTCAGCCGACCGATGCCGCAGCCGATATCGACGATGCGTTCGATCTTGCCGTCAGCAGGCTTGGCGATGGTGCGCGCGATGCCGAACTGGAACTCGTCCTCGTTGTTCTGGCCCTTGTAGAAGGTGTTGGTGCCATAGTGGTAGAGCGGCCCGGCGAAGTCGTTGCCGGTATAGCCGCCTGGCTGGATGTGGATTTCGTGCTTGGTGTAATCGGGCATGTCCATGCCCGTGTTCAGTTCCAGCGATCCGGGGCCGCTGGTGTCCGCCGTTTCCATCCCGCCCATGTAGAAATCGGCATGCTGGCTGTAGTGATCCAGCACGTTGCGCCACATCAGCTGCTGGCTCGACAGCCAGCACCGGATGCGCGCGGCGATCATCGGGTCCTTCTCGAAGGCGCCCCGGAAGGCATCGAGCGGGGCTTCCTCGGTGTTAAGGCGCAGGTCTTCGAGGATCTCGTCGGCGCTGGCCCGCGCGGACTTGTCGAGATCGCCATAAGTCCAGTCGCGAAAGCCCAGCACGAAGTCCTGGTAGCTTTCCACGTCAAGGCTGCGCACGCGGCGGTTACGCTCGGAAAATCCACGGTCGATCAGCATGGGACGACTCCTGAAAAGGGGTGCGGCAGGCCCGGCGCAAACGCTCTCGGGCTGCTTGTAGGGGCAGCGTAAGTCCCGGCGGCACGGCGAGGCAATAGTGCGCAAAGGCATATCTGACCCGCCTTTTGAGCATGGCTTAATCGCTGGAATCGCGGCCGCCTTTTCGTATCCTGTCCCCTGACCGGACGCGGCGAAGCGCCCTTCCCGGTCGCTCCTCGACATGGAAGGACCGGCATGGACACTGCACCCAAGGGCGCTGTTCGCCAGAAGGCGGAGAATCAGGCGCGGATCGGGCCGATCACGCTGATGCCGGGCATTCCCCCGCGCGAAGTCTTCGTATTCCTGCTGGTGACCGGAATCGCGGTGATGATGACCGCGTTCATCGCCCTCATGCAGCCTTACGTGTTCACCGAAATGGTCGGCGTGCCGCGCGATCAGCAGGGCCGTTTGGCGGGGCAGCTGATGACGGTGCAGCAGGCGGTCGTGCTGGTCTGCGTCAGCTTCGCGGGCGCGCTGGCGGACCGGATCGGGCGGCGGGCGATGGTGATCTTCGCCCTTGTCGGCTACAGCATGGCCGCCTTCGCCTATCCGCTGGCGGGCGGCGTGGTGGCGCTGTTCGTCATCCGCTTCTGCTTCGGCATCGCGTCAAGCGCGCACACCGCCGGCGGTCCGCCAAAGTTCTTCGACTATGTCGACAACGCCTCGCGCGGGCGGTTCATGGCGCTGGTCATGGTGTTCTATGGCCTGATCAGCGTGCTGATGGTGGGGGTTATCGGCGCAGCCCTGCCGGGCTGGCTGCACTCTGCGGGCTATGACACCGCGCGCGCTGGCACATATGCGCTGTGGGCTTGCGGCATCGTCGGCCTCGGCGCGGCGCTGGTCGCGGCGATGTTCCTGATGCCCGATGCGCCCGCGAAGGACCGGCGGAAAAGCACCGCGCCTGCCTCTCAGGGCCTGCGCGAGCTGCTCGGCGGGTTCTGGCGCGTGGTCGGCCATGCGCGCACCAACCGGGGTTTCGGGGTGCTGCTGCTGACCTCCTTCGTGGTGCGCACCGACGAGGCGGTGGTCGGCTCGTTCCTCGCCTTGTGGATCACCCTTCGCGGCGCGCAGGAGGGCCTGGGCACGACCGGCACCGTCGCCATCGCCGGTACCGCGCTGGCGCTGATGCGCGCCTGTTCCTTCGTGATCCCGCCGATCCTGGGTGTGCTGCTCGACAAGTGGGACCGCACCACGATCTACGTCGCCAGCCTGGTGCTGGTGGGCATATCGTTCCTTTGCGCGCCGCTGGTGACAAGCGTGACGGGCTGGGAAATCCTTGCCCTCGCGCTGTTCATCGGCATTGCCGAAAGCACCCAGACGATCGCGCAGCAGGCGTTCTTCGGACAGGAAGCCCCCGCCGACCTGCGCGGCACCGCCTATGGCCTGCTTGCCTTCTTCGGCACCGCCAGCGTGGTCGTGGTGTCGCTGGCGTCGGGATACCTGTTCGACCTTGTCGGGCTGACCGCGCCCTTCGTGCTGATCGGGCTGCTGCACGTGATCTTTTCCGCCCTTGCCATCGGCTACCTTGCCCTTGGCCCGACGAGCGAAAACCCCATAAGCGATGCGACAGGAGTGACCGGGTGAATTCATATCGACGGCTTGCACAAGCCGCGAGCGGAGAGGTGCCGTCCACTCAGGAAGAAGAGCCCGGAACCACGCGCGCCCGCTTCTGGCTGGCGCTGTCGGGGCTGTTGCTGACGGCGGCGCTGGCGGCGCTGGACAACTTCATCGTCAATCCCGCCCTGCCCCACATCGTCAGCGAGTTCGGCGCGCTGTCGCAGCTTTCCTGGGTGATGACCGCGTTCATGCTCGCCTCCACGGTGACGATGCCGCTTTACGGCAAGTTCAGCGACATCCACGGGCGGCGGCCACTGTTCACGCTGGCGATCGTGGTCTTCCTTGGCGGATCGGCCCTGTGCGGGGCAGCGCAGTCGATGACGCAGCTGATCGTGTTCCGCGCGATCCAGGGCATGGGCGCGGGCGGAGCATCGGTGCTGGCGCTGACGACGCTGGGCGACCTCGTCACCCCGCGCGAAAGGCCGCGCTATCAGGGGCTGTTCAACGCCACTTACACGCTCTCCAGCATCGCCGGGCCGGTGGTCGGCGGCGCGGTGACCGAGTGGATGGGCTGGCGCTGGGTCTTCTACATCAACCTGCCGGTCGGCGCGGCGGCGCTGGCGATGGTGTGGCTGACCCTGCCGCGCAATCTTGCCCCCCGAAAGGGCCACGCGATCGACTTTGCGGGCGTGGCGCTGCTGGTCTGCGGGACGGTGGCGTTCCTCATGTTCCTGGGGATGCTGGACGGCAGCGCCGCATCGACGCCGCTGGCGATGGCCGGGACGGGGGTGCTGTGCGCCCTCGCCTTCGCCGCGCTCTACCGGCAGGAAAAGCGCGCGGCAGAGCCGGTTCTGGCGGTGCACCTCCTCGAAAACACGGTGTTTAGGCGGACCGTGGTGGCCAGCACGATGATCGGCCTTGCCTTCTTCGGATCATCGGTGTTCCTGCCCCTGTTCTTCCAGACCGTGGGCGGCCACTCGACCGCGAGTTCGGGGCTGATGATCCTTCCGCACCTGATCGCGGGCACCACCATGTCGCTGCTGGGCGGGCAGGTCGTATCGCGGACGGGGCGCTACAAGGCGCCGATCGTGGGGGGCATGGTGCTGCTGGCGATCGGCTTCTTCGGCATCGCAACCGTCACCGCGGTGGGCCTTGGCGATCCGGCGTGGATCTGCTGCCTGCTGCTGATGGGTTCGGGCGGCGGGCTGTGCATGCCCAACCTGACGGTCGCGGTTCAGAACTGCGTCCCCCGCGCGGAGCTGGGCACCGGCACCTCCACCCTGCAATTCTGCAACCAGCTGGCGGCGGTGGCAGCTGTGGCGGGATCGGGCCTGCTGCTGACCCACCACTTGCGCCAGTACGCCGCCGCCGCCCTGCCCGCCCCGCTGGCCGAGCGCGTCCTGCACGAAGGCGTGGCGCTGATCGCGGCCCTGCCCCCTGCCCTGCACGATGCGGTCGTGGCGATCTACGCCCACGCCTTCATCGTGACATTCGTGACCAGCGGCGTGCTGACCTGCCTTGCCGTCGGCGTGGCGCTAAGGATTCCCGAGATTCATCTGGGCGAGGATTAACTCACCAGCCAGAGGATCAGCGCCCACAGCGCAAGGCTCATCGGCAGGGCGGCGGCCATACCTTCCCAGACCGCCCATTCCCCATCCGCAACTTCGGCGGTGAGGCCGACATCGAACCCTGCTTTCATCGCAATCCCCGAACTGAGTACGCCTGCGCGAATCGCGCCCCGTGCGCATCGATCGGCAATCGTTTGCACGATTACGGGAATACAGGTTAATGCGGCGTTTATAGCGTTCCGTGTTCCGCGCGGGCTGACAGGGTTCTAACTGCGTAACCAGTTGGCGATATCGAGGCCTTTCACCCGCTCGAATTCCCGGACATTGTCGGTCACCAGCGTGGCTCCCAGGCTCAGGGCGTGGGCGGCGATCAGCATGTCATTGCCGCCGATCGGCGTTCCGTGCCGTTCAAGATCAGCGCGCAGCCTTCCGTAGTGCTCATCTGCATCGTCGCCCAGCGGCAGCACCGGCAGGAGTCCAAGCACGGCCTCAAGCTGCGCGGTGAGACGCGGCGATCCGCGCCGCTCGGCGCCATAGCGCAGTTCGGCAGCGACGATAATGCTGGTCGCGACTGCGTTCTCGCCCTCGTCGGCGATACGCTGCGCGATCACACCCTGCGGATGCCGGATCAGGTCCGACAGGATATTGGTGTCGAGCAGAAACATACCCTCAGAGCGACACAGGTTCGGGTGGCAGATCGTCGATCGGGCCGAAATCGTCCTCGATCGGCTCCAGTGTCTTCAACAGGGCGAGCAGGGAGGGCGGCGGCGCAGGTTCGATGATGATGCGTCCGCCCTCCTTGCGCATGATAGCATCTTCGCCGGGAAGCTCGAATTCACGGGGGATGCGCACGGCCTGACTGCGCCCGTTCTTGAACAGTTTCACGTGACGTTCGACGTTCATGACGACTCCTTGGCATATGCCATAGCATATGCCTTCGGCGACGGCGAGCGAAACCGGCTCCTTCAGGCCCGGATCACGTCCCAGGTCAGCGGCCCGGCAAGCCGTTGCAGGGTTTCCTTCACCACGCCCGCCAACTGGCGCGCCGGGGCGGCGTCAGAGCGTTGCGGGCCGGTGCCCACGTAGAGGGTGCGGTGAAAGATATCGTCGGTGAAGCTGGCCACGTCGAAATGATCGCGCAGGCCATGGCGCACCAGTGCGGAGGGCGGCAGCACCGCATGGCCAAGCCCGACGTTGACCATCTGCAGGATCGAGGTGAGCGAATCGACCTCCACCGCGATGTTCAACTGCACCCCGCGCGCACGGGCCGCCTGTTCCAGATCGCGGCGCAGCTGCTGGTTCGGGCCGCTTGTCACCAGCGGCAGGCGCAGCAGGTCGTCCATGCTCACCGGCGCATCTGGCCCCTGCCCCGGCGCGCTGACCAGGACCAGATGCTCCACCACCACCGGGTCCGACAGGATGCTCTGGTTGCGGATCGGGGTATAGAGGATCGCCACATCAAGGCGGCCCTGCTGGATCTGCTCGGCGATATCGCTGCTCAGCCCTTCGACGATGTGCAGCTTCACGTCCGGCGTGTGACGGGCGAAATGCTGCGCCAGATCGACGCTGACCGCGCGGCCGACGCTGGTGGGCATGCCGATCGCCGCCGCGCCCACCAGCTGGCTCTTCAACTGGTTGAGTTCATTGTAGGTCATCTCCACCGCATCGCGCACGGTCCGCGCGTTCTTGAGCAGGCAGCGCCCGGCCTGCGTCAGCGTTACCCCCCGCCCGTTGCGGTAGAACAGCGGCAGGCCCAGCTCTTCTTCCAGAGTGCGGACCTGTCGGCTGAGCAACGGCTGCGACAGCCGCAGGCTGACCGCCGCGCGTGAGAAACTGCCCAATTCGGCGACTGACATGAAATAGTCAAACTTGCGTATGTCCATGACTGAGCCTCATGCTTGCTGCGCATAGCTGTTAGGCAGGTGCCGGCCAACCGCGCTTCCCCATTCCTCCTGACATCTTTATCTTACTGTTATTATTATATTTATTTCCATGTTCCGCGTTAAAATGCGGTCATTTCCGGTGCCATCGTGTTGTCGTGGCCCTGTGGTCTGGATCGCAAAACTGTGGTTTCCTGCCACCTGCAAACACAGCGCATTTCGGCAGCCGAACAGATCCGGGGTGGAAAGCTTGCTTTTCCGCACGGGGAAGGCTTGCCCGCCGCGCACGGCAGCAAGGGAATTCCATGGCGCGCAGCAGCGATCCATCCGCTCCTGATCAGGTTCTCGATACCGGCAAGACGGTGATCCTTGCCTTCGCGATCGGCGCGGCGGCGATGAACGCTTCGGGCCAGATCGTCGCCGTGCTGGTGCTGCGCTTCCTGACCGACAATCTGGCGATCTCTGCCGGGATAGCCGCCGCCCTGTTCGCGGTGGTGAAGATCTACGACGGGTTCGTCGATCCCTTTGCCGGATACCTCAGCGACAACACGAAAAGCCGCTGGGGGCGCCGGGTGCCTTATCTGCTGGCGGCATCGGTGATGATGCCCGTCGCCATCGTCGGCATGTTCGCGGTGCCCAACATCGGCAACGGCGTGCTGCTGCTGGTCTACGTGGGGTTCATGCTGGCGCTGCACGGCACCGCCTATTCGCTCTATTCCGTGCCCTCTTCGGCGATGATCGTCGAAGTGTGCGACGGTTACCACGCCCGTTCCACCATCCTTGCCTATCGCACGTATGGCGGCTTCGTGGGGCAGATCCTCGGCTCCTCGGTGCCGCCCTGGTTGCTGCAGGCATGGGGTGCGGGGCGCGATGGCCATGCGGCGATGGGCTGGGTCATGGGCGGGATCGTGTTCGCGCTGTGCATCGTCACCATCCCGATGCTGCGGTCCGCCCGCGCCACCGTGAACGAGGCCAGGCACCCCGGCCGCTTTGTGGACCAGCTGAAGGTGGCATGGCGCAACCGGCCGTTCCGCATCATGGTGTTCGTCCACGTGATCTTCATGATCGGCGTGGCCACCGCCAGCGTATCCAACGCCTATTTCACCCGCTACGTCCTGCAGCGCACCGATACCTGGCTGGGGCTGTTCTACGTGTTCCTGACCGCGGGCAACATCCTTGCCGTGCCCGTCTGGCTGCGCCTGTCGAAGCGGTTCGACAAGAAGAACACTTACGTTGCGGCGCTGGGCCTTTACGGGCTTGCCGTGCTCAGCTGGGTGGTTGCCGGGCCGCACGAAACGCTGTGGGTGCTGGGCGCGCGCGTCACCGTGATCGGCGCGATGATGAGCGGGGTGGTCCTTCTGGCCGCATCGATGCTGACCGACGCGGTGCGTTACGACTACGTCACCACCGGGCTGCGGCGCGAAGGCGCGTTTTCCGGCTTCATGAGCTTCGTTGACAAGGTATCCAACGCGGCGGGGCTGATGATCATGGGCGCCACGCTTTCGGTCATGGGCTATGCCGCGTCGGACAGCGGCACCGCGCAAGTGCAGAGCAGCGGCGCGGTGATGGCGATCCAGATCTGCTTTGCGATCATCCCCGCCCTCGCCCCGCTGCTGAGCATCCTGCTGCTGCGCGGCTACAGCCTGACCGAAGCCGACCTTGACGAGATGGCAGTGCCGATCATGGAAGCCGCCGTGCTGGAGGAGACGATCCCGGAAGCGGTGGCCGATGCCCTTCTCGCTCCCGAGCCCGCGCATCACGCAGCCCCGATCCCCGGCCGCACGCCAAGGGAAGCGCGCGCCTGATCACCGCTTGCAGAAGCCCAGGCTCTGGTCATTCCCCAGTCTCCTTTTCGGGCCTCCTTCTCAGGTGCCCTTGCCGATTACCTGATGATTCACCCTGAGCGTAAAGAGGCCCGAGGCAGCCGTCAGGTGCAATCTGCGGCGGCAGGTGTGTCCGCCTGTCGGAGAGGTCCGGCAGGCGTTTCCTTTTCGCAGCTTCACATGTTTCCCCGGGGAAACAGGCATCAGCAAGATCGGCCACGCCATAAAAATGAAGGGCTATCGGGAAAAAGTTGAAAAATTGAACGATTTGCGCGATTGATAGCATAAACATGCTTCAATGGAGCGCTGCGTGGCCGAATCGAATGCAATCCTGTCGCAGATAGGCGATCTCGCTCAAGCTGGTGAAAAGATGATCGAGCGGTTGCGCCGCAAGGCCTTCCTGCCCGAAAGCCGCAAGGGCCTCAACGTGCGCTTCGGTATTGCCGAGGCCGCGCAGCTGCTGGGCTGTTCCACCAACCGCATCCGCATGGCCGAGGATGACGGCCGCCTGCCCCCTCCCCCCGCCGGAGAGAACGGGCGGAGGATCGGTTATTCGGTGGAGGAACTGCTGCACATGCGCGAAGTGCTGGGTGCCTCCCCTGCCCGCGCCCCGCTGGACGTGCCCGCCATGATCGCGGTGCAGAACTTCAAGGGCGGCGTCGGCAAGTCCACCGTCACCACGCACCTTGCCCATTATTTCGCGGTTCAGGGTTACCGCGTGCTGGTGGTGGACTGCGACAGCCAGGCGACGACGACGACGCTGTTCGGCTTCAACCCGCACTTCAACATTACGCGGGAAGAGACGCTCTACCCCTATCTCTCGATCGACCCGACGCAGGCCGACCTGCTCTATGCGGTCAAGCGCACGCCCTGGCCGAACGTCGATCTGATCCCGTCGAACCTTGAGCTGTTCGATGTGGAATATGAACTCGCCGCCGCCGGGTCCGATGGGCAGTCGGTGCTGGCCGCGCGCTTCCGCAAGCTGAAGCAGGGGCTGACCGACCTTGCCCGCAACTACGACATCGTCCTGCTCGATCCGCCGCCGGCGCTGGGCACGATCAGCCTTGCGGTGATGCAGGCCGCCAACGCGCTGCTGGTGCCGCTGGCGGCGACAACGCCGGACTTCTGCTCGACCGTGCAGTTCCTTTCAATGATGGATCAGGTGCTGGATCAGCTGACGCAGGCGGGGATCGAGGTGGACTATTCCTTCGTGCGCCTGCTGTGCTCCAAGTTCGACGGCAACGATCCCAGCCACGAAATGGTGCGCACGATCATGGAGCAGACCTTCGGCCCTGCCCTGCTGCCCGTGCCGATCCTCGAAAGCGCGGAAATCAGCCACGCGGCGCTGCGCATGATGACGATCTACGAACTGGAAAAGCCGATCGGCACCCCCCGCACCCACAAGCGCTGCCGCGCCAATCTGGACGAAGCGCTGGGCCAGATCGAACAGCTGGTGCGCACCGGATGGGGCCGCAGCCAGCGGGTGGATGAAGAAATGCTGGTCAATGGCTGACGAAGAAACCCTCAGCTTTTTTAACTTTCCTACATCCCGCTCGTTCCGCATACGTTCTCGCCCGTAGTCTTCCGAGGTAACCCATGGCCCGCAAGCAATCCGACTATCTCGCCGCCCTGCTTTCCGAGGACGAAGCCCCCTCACCCGCCGCCCCCGCGCGTGAGCCTGAACGCGCCGAACGCGCCCGCGGCACCACCCTGCTCGGCCGGGAAAGCGCCCTCGCCCGCGTCGCCACCGGCGAAGTGCGGCAGGTGACGCAGCTGCTGCTCGATCCCGCGCGCGTGCGGCCGTGGCCGGGCAATGCCCGCAGCTATGCCCACCTTACCGAAGAATCCTGCCGCGAACTGATCGATTCCATCGTTGCCGAAGGCGGCCAGAAGGTTCCCGCCGTGGTGCGCCGGATAGAGGGCGATGCGGCGCACGATTACGAAGTCATCGCCGGCACCCGCCGCCACTGGGCGATCAGCTGGCTGCGCGCGCACTCCTACCCTGACATGCAGTTCGTAGCGCAAGTCGCGCAGCTGGACGACGAAGCCGCCTTCCGCCTCGCCGATATCGAGAACCGCGCCCGCAAGGACGTGTCCGACCTTGAACGCGCGCGCAATTATGCCGATGCGCTGAAGGCCCACTACGGCAACCACCTGACCCGCATGGCGGAACGGCTGAAGCTGTCCAAGGGCTGGCTGTCCAAGATGCTCAAGGTCGCCGCCCTGCCCGATGGCGTGATCGCCGCCTTCGCATCCCCTGCCGAAGTGCAGCTCAAGCCCGCCTATGCACTGGCGCAGGCGCTGGATGACAAGGACAAGGCCCCCGCCATTCGCAAGGAAGCTGCTCGCCTTGCCAAAGAACAGGCCACCCGCCGCGAAGACGGCCGCCCTGCCCTGACCGCCGCCGAAGTGCTGAAAGCCCTGCTTGCCGCGCCGGAGGAAGAGCAGGACAAGCCCATCATGCACTCCATCCCCAACAGCCGCACCGGCCGCCCGGTCGCCTCGCTCCAGTCGCAGAACCGGCAGGGCATGACCGTGCGGCTCCACGCCGGATCGGGCGCGAACTTCGAAGAGACGGTGAACGCGGTGCGCGTATTGCTGGCGCAGCTGGAGTCCGAAGGGCGGGGGTTGCAGGCGTGATGGAAGTCGAAGGGAAGATGCGAGGGCCATCGCCCTCGCGCTCCCGGAACTGGCGCCGCAGGCTTTTCATGCCTCCCGCCTCACCATGGGCGCACGACGAAGCTGCGCTCGCGACCTCGACGGTATGGGGGTCTGGGGCGATGGCCCCAGGACTTCCTTCTCCTGAAAATGTTTGGCTTCGCCGAACTTCGCTTCGCTATGTTTCCCCGGGGAAACACTCGTGACCCGTGCCAAGAAGACCTCGGTGAGCGAACAGTTCGACCTGTTCCTTCCCTACATCGCCGACCTTCCCTTGCGCGATCAGCGCGAGATGATGGAGCGGCCGTTTTTCAGCCTTGCCAAGACCAAGCGGTCCAAGCCGATCGATTACACCAGTCCTGACGGCAAGGTGCACGTCCATGTCAGCGCCAACCCCGATTACGGCATGGCGACGATCTGGGATGCCGACATCCTGATCTACTGCGCCAGCATGCTGGCCGACATGGCGCGCCGGGGCGCCAACGACGTGCCGCGCACGCTGCACCTGATGCCTTACGACCTGCTGCGCGCGATCGGACGGCCAACCACGGGCCGCGCCTACGAACTGCTGGGGCAGGCGCTCGACCGGCTTGTGGCAACCACGATCAAGACCAACCTGCGCGCCGAGAACCGCCGGGAAGCCACATTCTCGTGGCTCGATGGCTGGACGCAACTGGTCGACGAAAAGACCGAGCGTTCGCGCGGGATGACCATCGAGCTGTCCAACTGGTTCTGGGAAGGCGTGATGATGAAGGGCGGCGTGCTGTCCATCGACCGCGCCTATTTCGACATTACCGGCGGCCGCGAACGCTGGCTCTACCGCGTGGCGCGCAAGCACGCCGGCGGAGCAGGGGAGGGCGGCTTCGCGATCTCCATGCCCGTATTGTTCGAAAAGTCCGGCGCCGAAGGGCAATATCGCCGCTTCAAGTTCGAAATGCTCAAGCTGGCCGAAAAGGACGACCTGCCCGGCTATGGTCTGAGCATCGAAACGGCGAAGGACGGCGAACCGATGATCCGCATGAAGCGGGTGGACGGGAAGGGCGGGGCGGAAGTGTCCTTGCCTGTCCTCAAGAATGAAAAGGAAGAATGCGAGGAGCAAAGCCCCTCGCGCTCCCAGACATGTCCGCCTCAGGGCATCCAGCAGCCATCGCCCAATGACGCAGCGGTGCGCCGGGAGACCCAGCACGCTGGCAATGCGCAAACTGCTTTGGCTGCACGCGCGACGACGCCAGTAAAGGGGTCTGGGGCGATGGCCCCAGAACTTCCTGCTTCTTCTGTTTCCCCGGGGAAACGAGACGACACCATCGACGCCCGCAAGCTTATCCGCTCCGCCGTCGCCGGTCTTTCCGACAAGGCGACGCGTGGTTTCATGACGGACGAGACGATCGACCTTTTGCGTCGGGAGTGTCCGGGCTGGGATCTTCACGCGCTTCATGCCGAGTTCGAGCGGTGGGTGAATGCCGATCAGGATCGTACTCCGGCGGACTGGCAGCGAGCTTTCGTCGGGTGGGTTCGGCGTCATCATGCGAAGCACCGTCACCAGCTTCGCGGCTAGGGCGTTCCAGAAGTGTCGTGTCGGGTGAGGGCGAGAATCCGCCGGCATTCGCGGCGCGTGCGAAATCCGACTCGATTGAACGTGGTTTTGAAAGGTTCGGCAAAAAGTGATTCAAAAATCCCGTGCCGGTTTATGCCTTCGACACTCCGGGAACGGGTGAGGGGGGCACGAGGGCAGGGCTTCGACCTTTCGGGAACGGGGCTTCGACCCTTCGGGAACGGATGCGCCGACACTTCGGGAACGGTTTGACGACACTATGGGAACGGGCATTTTGTCCGACTCGGCGAAAATGCTTGCTGCAGCGCGGCGCAGGGCCGGTCTAACCTTTTAACAGAATCCCTAAAAACCCTTCTAACCCCTCGTGAAGCCTATGGCTTTTAGGGAATTGGGGGAGGGCGCTGCCTTTCCGACTCCAGGTGCCCATGGCTTTGTTGCGTTGCAAAATTGCCGCGCCATTTTTCGCAACGCACCGTGCTGATCATTGCGGTTGAATGACAACGCTGGTCAGCCTATCGGCCCCCGCATTCCATAACATGGCCACCTCAGGGGGTAATCTGTGAATAGTGCTCGCTTGCGTCGTTTGACGGCGGTTTCGGTTCTTGCGGTCTCGGCATCCTTCGCCGCGCCTGCCATGGCGCAGGACACCGCGCCGGCTGCTGACGGTACGGACAACGCCATCGTCGTCACCGCGCTGCGCCGCGAAGAGCGCGCGCTGGACGTGCCTGTCGCGGTTTCGACGCTTTCGGGCGAAAAGCTGGACGTGCTGAACTCCAGCGGTCAGGACATCCGCTTCCTTGCTGCCCGCGTGCCGAGCCTGCAGATCGAATCCTCGTTCGGCCGCACCTTCCCGCGCTTCTACATCCGCGGCCTTGGCAACACCGACTTCAGCGCCGACGCCGCGCAGCCGGTTTCGGTGGTGTACGACAACGTCGCGCTGGAAAGCCCGATGCTCAAGGCATTCCCCGCATTCGACCTCGAGAACGTCGAAGTGCTGAAGGGTCCGCAGGGCACGCTGTTCGGCCGCAACACGCCCGCAGGCGTGGTCAAGCTGACCTCCAAGCGCCCGACCGAGGAAGTGGACGGCCACGTCAGCGCTTCGTGGGCAACCTACAACACGGTCAACCTTGAAGCCGCCGTGGGCGCGCCGCTGACCGACAAGCTGCGCTTCCGCGTGGCCGGCCTCGTCCAGCGCCGTGACGACTGGGTCAAGAACGACAACGCCGACACCATCAACGAGAAGAAGTTCGAAGGCTATCAGGACTACGCCGGCCGCTTCCAGCTGGAGTATGAGGACGGCCCGCTCGACATCCTCGTCAACGCCCACGCGCGTTCGCTGAAGGGCACCGCGCGCGTGTTCCGTGCGAACGCGATCAAGCCGGGCACCAACGACCTTGTCGACGGCTACGACATCGAACACACCGACCAGAACGGTTCGAACCCGCAGGAACTGGAAAGCTGGGGCGCCAATGTCCAGGCCAGCTATGAATTCGACGGCGCCGGTTCGCTCTACTCGATCACCGCATGGGAGCGCGCCAGCGTCTTCTCGCGCGGGGACATCGATGGCGGCACCCCGCTGAACACGCCGTTCCAGGTCCAGACCGGCGGCGACACCACGCCCAAGGAATTCAGCCAGGAACTGCGCTTCGCATCGAAGAAGTTCGGTGACGTCAGCTTCCAGGCGGGCGCCTACTACTTCAACCAGAACCTCGAAAGCGAAAGCGGTTCGTGGAACAATGACAACGCCTACACGCCCACCAGCGTTTCGCACCTCGACAACGAGACTTATGCGTTCTTCGGTTCGGTGGAATACACGCCCGTCGACGCGCTGATCCTGCGTGGCGGCGTGCGCTGGTCGCATGACAAGCGCCGTGCCATCCTGGTGGCCGGTGACGACATCACCGACGCGGACGCCGCAACCTCGATCGGCCGCACCAACGGCTCCAAGTGGTCGTGGGACGGCAGCGCGACGTTCAAGCTCTCTTCGTCCAGCAGCATCTACGCCCGCGTGGCCTCGGGCTACCTTGGCGCGGCGCTGAAGAACGACACCGCCGCAGGCGTGGCGACGATGGCCCGTCCGCAGACGACGACTTCGTACGAAGTCGGCTTCAAGACCGAACAGCCCGGCCTGTTCAACTTCTCGGTCGACGGCTACTACTTCGACACGAAGAACATCCAGCTGACCGCCGTGGGCGGCGGTTCGAACGTCACGCAGCTGATGAACGCGAAGAAGGCGGTCGGCTACGGCGTCGAGGCGGAATTCTCGGCGACCCCGATCGAGAACCTCGTGCTGACGCTGGGTGGCAGCTACAACCACACCGAGCTGAAGGACAAGAACCTCTACGTCGCGCCTTGCGGCGGCGGCTGCACCGTGACTGACCCGCTGGTGACGGTGGACGGCACCACGCTGGCCTCGATCGACGGCAACCCGCTGCCGCAGGCTCCGCGCTGGATCGCGAACGCGACGCTGCGCTACGCCGTGCCGCTGGGCAACGACAACGAGATCTTCGCCTACACCGACTGGTCGTACCGTTCGAAGATCAACCTGTTCCTGTACGATTCGATCGAATTCACGGGCAAGGCGTTCCTCGAAGGCGGCGCGCGTATCGGCTACCGCGACAACAAGCGCGGTTACGAAGTTGCGGCCTTCGCCCGCAACATCACCAACCAGATCCGCGTCGTCGGCGCGATCGACTTCAACAACCTGACGGCGATGCTGAACGAACCGCGCATCATCGGCGGCGAGTTCCGCTTCAACTTCTGATGAAGCGAGGGGCGCCGGGTCAAACCGGCGCCCTTTTCGTATGGTCTGCCAATAAGGATACCCGATGCCCCCCCTGAATGCCGTGATCCGTCTCGTCTCCTCGCTGGTGACGGCGGCGGCGGTCTGCTTCGCCCTGCCTGCCCAGGCTGAAGACAGCGCCCCGCAGAAAGTCCTCATCGATGACGAGGGCTTCTCGCTGATGCACATGATGCTCATCAATTCGCCGCAGATCGACGTGGTGGGCGTGACCAGCGTGACCGGCAACTGGTGGGCCCCGCGCGGCGCGGCGATGCAGCTTCGCGGGCTTGAGCTGATGGGCCGCACCGACGTTCCGGTGGCCCAAGGCGCGGTCTATCCGCTGATGAACACCGAGAAGGCGACCGAGCGTTGGGAAGCGCTGTACGGCAAGCTGACGTGGAAGGGCGCATGGATGAAGCAGTGGGTCGAACCCACGCAGCAGTCGACCCCGCCCTATTACGGCCCGAACGACCTGTCGAACCTGCCCTGGGGCGCGCCGAGCACGAAGGTTACCCCGCAGGCGGCCGCGGTGTTCATGATCGAGATGGTCCACAAGTACCCCGGCCAGATCACCATCGTCGAGGGCGGTCCGATGACCAACCTGGCGCTGGCGCAGCGCCTTGATCCCGAATTTGCCAGCCTTGCCAAAGGCTTGATCTATATGGGCGGCAGCTTCAACCCGCATCGCGTGCGGGATGACCGCTCTGCCGTGGAGTTCGCGCGCGAGTTTGCCAATTCGCCCCGCCGCGAATTCAACATCCGTCTCGATCCCGAAGCCGCCAGCATCGTCAGCCGCGCGCCGTGGAAGCAGATCACCGTGATCCCGGTCGATCCCTCCACCGCCACCCAGCTGACCCGCAAGCTGCTGGACCGCGCGGCCAAGGGCGCGAAGCCGGAAGTGGGCAAGGCGATCGCGGGCTTCGAAGCAGGCTTCCCGCTGTGGGACGAGATCGTCGCCGCCGTTCTGCTCGACCCCTCGATCGTCACCGAGGCGGAAGACCTCTATGTCGATTATGACGCGGCGTTCGGCGCGACTTATGGTGACACGCTCAGCTGGCGCGAACATTACCAGCCCGGCCTTGGCGAACAGAAGGCGCGCGTGGTGCTGTCGATCGACCCGCGCAAGCTGGACGAGATCATCGTCAAGTCCGTAGCGGCGAAGTAAGCCTTCCAGCCCCTTCCCGAGACGCGCTCGGGGAGGGGCTCTTGCATTACACCTCTTCGCCCCGGCTCAATGCGATCAGCTGGGACAGGCCGTTGGCGCGGGTCTTGGTGACGATGGCGGCGCGGTGGTCTTCGACCGTGCGAGCCGAGATCGACAGGCGCTCGGCGATTTCCTTGTTCGAATGTCCGCGCACCAGCAGGTCGAAGACTTCACGCTCGCGGCGCGTGAAGCTTTGCGTGATCGCGGCGATGCGCCGTTCGCGGCCTGACCAGTCCAGTCCTTCGCGCACGGCGGCGATCAGCCGCGCCTCGTCGATCGGCTTTTCCAGATAGTCCAGCCCGCCATATCGCCGCACCGCGTCCACCGCATGGGTCGTGGTGGGCCAGGCGGTCATGAACACCAGCGCCACGCAAGGGTCGGCCGCGCGCAGCGTCTCTGCGAAAGTGAAGCCGTCCACCTCGCCCATCTGGATGTCGCTGACCACACAGCCGAAATCGCCCGAAGGCAAGGCATCCAGCAGGCTGTGCGGCACGCTGAAGGCGCTGGCGGGCAGGGCGTTGCGCGACAGCAGCCGCGCGACGGTAGCGGCCAGATCATCATCATCGTCAAGGACCGCGACGCGCAAGAGGGGCGGCATGGTCATGCGCGGGCTCCGGATAGAAGATCGGGGGGAAGCAGGTCGGCGGGCAGGGGGGATGCGGGCACAAGCGGCAGCGAGAGCACGAAGCGCGCCGATCCGTCCGCATCGCCGCGTGCCAGCGTGCCGCCGTGCGCCTCCACGATCGTGCGGGCGATCACCAGCCCAACCCCCATGCCGGCGTATGTATCGGGACCGGAGGGCTCCGGCCGGTCGAGCGGGTTCGACACCGCGATCCGCACGTCCTCCCCATCCTTGCGCGTGATGATCGAAACGGTGCGGCCGGGGCTGGCGGCGATGGCGTTGCGCAGCAGGTTGACCAGCGCCTGCGTCAGTTCGATCTCCTGCACTTGCACGACCAGATCGGGCGGGACGGGCGCGATGAACAGTGTGCCCAGCGTCGCGTTCAGTTCGGGGGCAACGATCTGTCGCGCGGTCTGCAGCAGGGTCATGACCGGCAGCGCCGCAGGCTCGTCCACGTCACGCCCGCCGAAGCGGCGCAGGCGGCGCACCAGTTCGGACAGTGCCTGCGCCTTGCGATCGACCAGCGCGGCGCTGTCGGCGATATCGGGATCAAGCCCGGCGGTGGCATCGCGCAAATGCCGGGCCTCTATCGCCAGGGTGGAAAGGGGCTGGCTGATCTCATGGATCACCGCCACCGACATGGCCCGCAGGGTCTTGAGCCGTTCGGCCTGGAACAGCAGGCGGTTGCGCCGTTCCAGCACTTCGCGCGCGGCCTTCTGGGCATCGCTGAAGCTGCCCGCAAGCCAAGTGACCAGCACGATCCCGGTGATCCACAAGTGCAGTGTCAGCCGTTCTCCGTCATCAAGTTCCACGGCGGAAAACGGCAGGAACGCTGCCACCTGCACCAGAATGGCGACCCAGGCGGCGACGCGCCCATGGCGCAGGCCGATCCACGCGCCCGCCAGCAGGCCGGGGGCAGGGCGCACACCGACGCCCGCCCGCAGCATCAGCATGGTGAGAACCAGGCTGAGCGTGAGGACAATGGTATGTTCCAGCAAGGCGGCGGCAAGGCGGCGGCGTCTTTCCGGCGTTATTGCGGGCAGGCGCACGTCGGCCTCGATCAGAGCGGCCAGCCACAGCAGCGCAGGTGCCAGAACGAGGATGCCCAGCAGGTCGCCCACCGTCAGCCCGATCAGCGATATGATCGTGGCGACGCCAAGCTGATAGCGCCCGGCATCGGGCAGGAACATCGCGAAGGGCAGCACCATCGCCGCGTTGAGCAGGGGCGCCAGCACCGCAGCGATGCCCAGGATCATCGGCGGCAGGGCCAGCGCTTCGGACTTTCCGCGCGACAGGCGGCGCGCGACGGCGATCGCGATGCCGCAGGTGAGGCCGGGACGCATGGCGCCGGTGATGCCCTGCACTGCCGCCACCCCGGTAAGCGGTATCGTGCCGACGATGCCGTCGGTCAGCACTTCGGTCAGGATCAGCCAGGGCGTCAGCCGCGTCCCCCGGCGCCACAGTACGGCAAAGCGCAGGCCCGCGGCCGGATACCACAGCGAGAAGAAGCCAAGCCCGCTCCACGGGTGCGACGCCCAGTGCAGCAGCGCGAAGGCAAGGCCGTAGAGCGCCAGCAGCGGCAGGTCGCTGGCGCGCAGGGCCAGACGGTGCAGGGGGAGGGGCTTGGAAAAGGGAAGTACCCGTCCGGTCATCATGCCATTGTGTGGCGGCATATGGGTTAGGGGGAAACCCGGAATTTTCACGGGTGACCGAGAAAACGTCCCTTAGAATCAAAAAGAAAAGGCCGGGAGCGGTGAACCGTCCCGGCCTTTTCCGAAATGTCCCCCCCGGCAAGCCGGAAGGTGCCTGATACTCTTACTGGAAGAGCGACAGGAGCGTCTGCGGGGACTGGTTGGCGATCGACAGGGCCTGCACGCCCAGCTGCTGCTGGACCTGAAGAGCCTGAAGGTTCGCCGATTCCTTGGCGAGATCGGCATCGACAAGGTTGCCGATACCGGTCGTGATCACGTCGCTCAGGTTGCTGTTGAAGCTGAGCTGGCCTTCGATCTGACGCGAGCTTGCGCCCAGGTCGGAAAGGCTGGCCTTCACCGTGTCGAAGAACGTGTTCAACGCCGTGGTGAGGTTGTCAGCCGCGAACGAACCAGTGTCCTTGGTCGCATCGTCGGCGTCTTCCTTGCTCTCCTTCCCGATGTTCTTGATCAGGTCGTCTTCGCCCGATCCACCGAACGCCTTTGCAGCAGCTTCGCTCAGACCCTGGTTGTTGACCGAGAGCTTGTCGCCGGCCAGCGACTGAAGGGCGCTGAGCTTGCCGCCGGTTGCGTCAGCCGCTTCCACCGGCGGCTCTGCATCGGGGTCGGCTTCGACTGCAGCCGTGCCTTCGAGCAGGTTCGTACCGTTGAAGGTCGAACCCGAGATCACCGTGTTGATCTGCTTCTTGAGGGTCAGCAGATCGTTGGAGATCGCTTCGCGGCTCTTGTCATCAAGACCCGCGTCCGATGCTTCGAGGGCCTTCGACTTCATCTGGTTGACGAGGTCGGAGACCTGCTCCGCACCGGCGACGGCAACGTCCGTGACGGACTTGGCGTTGTTGAGCGAGGATGTAACCGCGCCCAGCTTGCCAAGATCACCGCGGAGCGTCTGGGCGACCGTGTACTTCGCCGAGTCGTCCTTGGTCGATGCAACATTCAGACCCGTGGTGATACGGCTCTGAGTGGTTTCCATCGACTTGTTGGTCGCGTTGAGGCTCTGGAGAGCTGCCATCGCGCCGCTGTTGGTGTTAACCGAAAACGCCATTTCTATTCCCTTCTAGGTTACCGGCCGATTCTGCGGCCTCTTGCGATCCCGAAAGATACGGGTGCGGTTTTATTCTAGGAGGAGTCGTTAAAGGACGGTTGCGGCCTGTGGAAAAACTATAAAATTTACCGCCGGAAAGAATGCGCAGACACAGCCCATGATCGCATCCCGCTCAGGCAGGGCCTGTCACAGCATTTGGCAGCCGAAGAGGCCGCTTGGGTGCATCTAGGTGCCCTCTAGGTGCCGTTAGGTGCCGCCTGTGTACGCTCAGAACGGGAACAGGGCGTCGTAGATCTGCTGGCCCCAGCGGGCCTGCTGCGCGTCGGTCAGCTGGCCGCGACCGCCGTAGCTGATGCGCGCTTCGGCGATCTGGCTGTGGCGGATGGAGTTGTCTCGGGCGATGTCCTCGGGCCGGATCACGCCGGAAACCACCAGTTCGCGCAGTTCGAAGTTGACGCGCACTTCCTGTTTGCCGCGAATGGCAAGGTTGCCGTTGGGCAGCACGCCGACCACGGTGGCCGCGATCGTCATGTTGATCTGCTCTGACCGGGCGGTATTGCCCACGCCGACCGCGCTGGACTTGGAATTGGTGCTGACCAGGTTGCCGGGATCGGGATTGCCGGGAAGCACTTTGCCGATCTGGCTTTCAAGCCCCAGAAGTGCCGCAATTCCGCCTGCTTCGCTGCCATCGCGGGTGCGCGTGGTGGCATTGGCGACTTGCGCGTTGTCGGCGATGTTGATGCGGATGGTGACGATATCGCCCACCCGCGATGCGCGCTGATCGCGGAAGAACGCGCCGCCGCCGGTACGGAAGAGCGACGCGCCGCGATCCGCGTCCGCCACCTTGGGATCGCCGCCGTCCGGCGCGCGATCGGCGCTGGCGTGGTTGCCCAGCGAAGGCTCCACGCGCGGCGCCACGGGGGCGCCCGGATCGCTCATCTTCGGCGCCTTTCCGACGTTCTTGAGACGGCCGACAGAGCCGCAGCCTGCCAGCATGCTGACGGACAGGAGGGCGCAGGCAAGGGTGGCGAAACGCGGGTTCATGAGGCTTCCTTACGGCAGCGCGATGCGCACTTCGCCGGTTGCGGCGGCGGTGCCTTCGAGCGTGCGGTTGGTGGCAAGGTTGAGGACGCGCACCGGCTCTCCGCGCCCCGCGTCGGCCAGCGCGCGGCCGGGCGAGGTGATGCGCAAGGCTCCGGAAACAAGGGCGATCGTCACGTTTTCCCCGCGCCGCACAAGGCGCGGCGCGGCGACGTCCGTGGCGCGCACGGCTGAGCCTGCGGTGATCCGGCGGGTGGCTTCCTGCCCCGCCGCATCGGCCGCAGACAGCGCCCCGCGCGCGATGGCGACGGGCACGCGCTGCGTCTCGAAATCGCCGCGCGCCAGCACTTCGCCGCGCTCCACC
>NZ_LYMM01000030.1 GCF_002896965.1 Novosphingobium guangzhouense | reverse complement strand
GACATCGGATGTCCTATCCCGGATGACCCATGGCCGCCCAAGACGCGAACCCTGACGTCGGCCATACGGGACGAGTTCGATGGAATGCTGGTCGAGCCGGGCTGCCCGCTGCTACCCGGCCATTCGCCTGAGCCGCGGAACATACCCCCCCGCGTCCCTGCGTGGACGCTCCCGACGCCGACCCGATTTTACTTTCGGATTGCGTTGCCTTCCCCCGGCGTAATGGCCCGCACTCGCCAGCGGGCAATGGCGTATGCGCTGCAAAAAAAAGCCTCCCCGAGATCAACTCGGGGAGGCTTTTTGCTATCGGCGCCGGATGGCTCAGCTCAGGATTTCGTCGAAGAAGGCCAGCATCGACGCCCATGACTGGCGATCGGCGCTGACGTTGTAGTCGAGGAAGGCCATGCCCTTGTCGGGGCTGTGGGGGTCGGTGAAGCCGTGCTTCACGTTGCCGTAGCTGTGGAAGTGCCAGTTGGCGCCCGCCGCATCCATCTCTTCCCAGAACGCCACCACATGTTCGCGCGGGACGAGCGGATCGGCATCGCCGTGGCAGACGAGGATGCGCGGCTTGATGCCGCCGGGCTGGGCCGGGGCAGTGGTGGGCAGGGTGCCATGGAAACTGACGACGCCCGCCAGATCCTCACCCGCGCGCGCCGCTTCCAGAACGGCCTGGCCGCCCATGCAGTGGCCGATGGCGAAGACCTTCAGGCCATCGGCAATACCGCGCAGGGCCTCGATCCCGGCAATGATCCGTGCGCGGTAATAGGCATTATCGGCGCGCAGCTTTTCGGCGAAGGGGAACGAGGCTTCGAAGCTCTCGATCGGTTCTCCGTAGAAGTCGGTGATCATCACCAGATAGCCCTCTGCGGCAAGGCGCCTTGCGCGCTCTTCCATCAGCGGGATCACGTTGGCGATCGTCGGGAACAGGGCAACGGCCGCGCGCGGCGTGCCTTCCGGGCGCGCCAGCCAGCCGGTGAGTTCCACCCCGGCATGCGAATAGGCGACGGGCTCAAGGCTTGGTTGAGGGGCAGTCATAGTATCTCGCTTGCTTGAAGGTCGGGTTACTCGGGAAGGAAATCGGGCACCGAAAGATACCGTTCGCCGGTATCGTAGTTGAAGCCCAGAACGCGGCTGCCGGCGGGCAGATCGTTCAGCTTCTGGGCGATCGCGGCCAGCGTGGCGCCCGAGCTGATCCCCACCAGCATGCCCTCTTCGGTAGCGCAGCGGCGCGCCCATTCCTTGGCATCGGCGGGATCGACCTGGATGGCGCCGTCGATCGACTGGGTATGCAGGTTGCCCGGAATGAAGCCGGCGCCGATGCCCTGGATCGGGTGGGGACCGGGCTGGCCGCCCGAGATTACCGGGGAGAGCGTCGGCTCGACGGCATAGGCCTTCATCGTTGGCCAGGCGGCCTTCAGCGTCTCTGCGCAGCCGGTGAGATGGCCGCCGGTGCCGACGCCGGTGACGAGCACGTCGATCGGCTCGTCCGCGAAGTCCTTGAGGATTTCCTGTGCGGTCGTCTTCACATGGACGGCGACGTTGGCGGGATTGTCGAACTGCTGGGGCATCCACGCACCAGGGGTCGCCTCGATCAGCTCCTTGGCGCGCTCGATCGCGCCTTTCATGCCCTTTTCGCGCGGGGTCAGGTCGAACTTCGCACCGTAGGCCAGCATCAGGCGGCGGCGTTCCACCGACATCGATTCCGGCATGACAAGGATCAGGGTATAGCCCTTGACCGCCGCGGCCATCGCAAGGCCGATGCCGGTATTGCCCGAAGTTGGCTCGATGATGGTGCCGCCGGGCTTGAGGCTGCTGTCAGCCTCTGCCGCTTCGATCATGGCAAGGCCGATGCGGTCCTTGATCGAGCCGCCGGGGTTGGAACGTTCCGCCTTCACCCAGACTTCATGGTCCGGAAACAGGCGGGACAGGCGGATGTGCGGGGTGTCGCCGATCGTGGCGAGGATGCTTTCAGCCTTCATGATTACTGCTCCCAACGGGCTTCGAAGGTACGGGCCCGGCGCAGTTCCGGGAACAGCCAGGCCCAGGCAAGGGTGATGACTATGGCAGCGCTGCCGCCGAAGACAACCGCTCCGGTCGCGCCGAGCAGCGCCGCGGCAAAGCCGGACTGGAATTCACCCAGTTCGTTCGATGCGGACACGGCAAGGCCGGAAATGGCGGAGACGCGGCCGCGCACGGTGTCGGGCGTGCGCAGCTGGACAAGCGAGCTACGGATGAACACGGATATCATGTCGGCCGCGCCCAGCAACGCTAGGCAGACGAGCGACAGCAGGAAATGGCGCGAGAGGCCAAAGCCGATCGTCGCCGCTCCATAAGCGACAACGGCGGCAAGCATCTTGACGCCGACGTTGGAGGCGAGCGGCCGGAACGAAAGCCAGAACGCCACGATCGCCGCGCCCGCTGCCGTTGCCGCGCGCATCTGGCCAAGCCCTTCGGGGCCGACATGCAAAAGATCGCGGGCGAAGACCGGCATCAGCGCTGTCGCCCCGCCAAGCAGGACGGCGAAGAGGTCCAGCGTGATGCAGCCGAACAGGAAGCGCTCGCCCCACACAAACCTGAAACCCTCCACGATCTGGCGGATCGGGTGGGCCTTGGCCGGGTCGCGCGCGATGGCGGGCAAGTGGCGGATCGCCTGGATCGAGATCGAGGCTCCCAGCGTGAACAGCGCCGAACACCAGTAGGGCAGGGCGTGATGGGCGGCGAACATGAAGCCGTAGGCGGCCGGGCCGATGATCGTGCCGGCCTGCATGGCGATGGAGTTGAAGCCGATCGCGCGCGGAATAAGTTGTGGGGGCACGATGTTGGGCGCGATGGCGGACATCGACGGGCTGATGAACACGCGCACCATGCCGTGCAGTACCGCGAAGGTATAAAGCACCGGCAGGCTGCGCAGTTCAAGGGTCGTGGTGATGCCAAGGCCAAGCGCAACGCACATGTCCAGCAGGGCGGCAGTACCCGCAACCTTGCGGCGATCGAAGCGGTCGGCGACTACGCCCGCAACCGGGGTCAGCAGAAACACCGGAAGGAACTGCGCGAAGCCAAGCAGGCCCAGCTGGAACGACGCCTGCGTGATGGACATTCCATAATCGGTGCGGGCGACATCGTAGAGCTGGTAGCCGATGATCACCACTGTCCCGGTCGTCGCCAGCACGGCGAAGAAGCGCGCCAGCCAGAACTTGCGATAATCGGCGATCTGGAGCGGCGAACTTGGACCGCCGTCGGGAGAAGGATGGGGGAGACTCACGCGATGCTGAATGGCAGCGCGGCCTCCCCTTGCCAAGATAGGGTCAGCTTGATTTTCTTAATAGGTGAACTTGGCCGTCAGGCGAACGTCGCGTCCGGCAATGGGCACGAAGTCGCTGGTGAACGAGGTGGAACGGCGGCCGATCACATCGAACAGGTTGTTCGCCGAAAGCATCAGCGTGACCGGCCCTGCATCGCCAAGCGGATGCCAGTCGGCGCTGAGGTTCACCAGCGTGAAGGCATCGGTCGGGTTTTCGTAATCGCCGACGCGGTCCTGCCTGGCGTTCCATTCGACTTCGCCGCGGACCCGCACTTCTCCAAGAGTTACGGCGCTGCCGCCCCGGACGCGCAGCGGCGGGATACGCGGAACAGGGCCGTAGCCCTTGATCTGGGCATGCGTGTAATCGGCTGCGGCATCGAAGCGCAGTTCTCCGCTGTCCCACGCGGCTGCGCGGACGCTGCCCGAAGCCTCGAAGCCCTTGAAGCGCGCCTCAACGCCCGTGTACTGGTAGACTGGCTGCCCTTCCTGCTCGGCTCCGGTGGCAAGCGGGGCTATGTAGTTGTCGAAATCGGTGAGGTAGCCGGTCAGGGCAAAATCGAAGACCGGGGTATTGTAGCGCAGGTACGCCTCGAAGCCGTTGCTCTTTTCCTTGCCAAGCGTGGCGTCGCCCAGTTCGTAGGACTGGGTGGCGATGTGGATACCATCGCTGAGCAGCTCTTCCGGGGACGGGGCACGTTCGCCATGGATGAAATTCGCACCCACGCTGAACCCGGCGCCCGACTTCCAGCTGGCACCGAAAGCGCCCGACCACAGATCAAAGCCCTTGTCGAACCCGGCACCGCGCGAACGGATGCTGGAGCTGTCGTAGCGGCCCGATGCGTCGAAGGTGATGCCGGAACCGATATCGAGCGATTGCAGGGTGAAGAAGCCGATCCGGTCGATCTCGTAATCGGGCACGACCGCTTCGGGGCCGGTGACCGTCAGGGAGCGCCAAAGGTATTGCACGCCGCTGCGCCCGCGCCAGCCGCCGTTGTTCGCCTGAACGAGATCGAGGCGGGTTTCCAGGCCTTCGCCCTCGAACACGGTGCCGACCTCGTCACCTTCGAACTCGGTGTGCTCGTAATCGGCATAGGCGCCGCGCACCTGAACGCTTTCGAACAGACCTGACAGCTTGAGTTCGCCGCGCAGGTCGAAACGATCCTGCTTCAGACCGATGGTGACATCGCCATGTTCGTGCGCGTGCCCTTCTTCTTCTTCCTCCTCCTCGTGATCATGGCCATGTCCGTGGCCGGTTTCGGGGCGGGAAGGTACGCCATATTTGGTGTCGTAGTGCTGGTACGAGATGCCCAGACTTCCCCCCGCATCGATGAAGGCAATCCCGGCGCCGATGGTCTTGGTGCGGGCGGCGGAGTTGGCCAGGCGTTTGCGCGCACCGGCCTGTGTTTCCAGTTCGACCGCCTCTGCTTCCTCGCCATCTTCCCGAAGGTGCTCGGCGGCGTGGAGCATATCTCCGCGCAGTGCGCTGGAGTAGACGTTGCCGCCGATGCGCAGATCGTCGGCCTTGCGCCACGATGCATCGACGTGAGCAACGAAGCGATCGCCCAACGGCGCCTCGATGGCACCGCTCAGTGCGCGCTCGTCGGCAGCAGTGGCGTAACTGCCGATGCCGGTCGCGGTGATGCGATCGGGCACCTGCCGGGGAATGCGCTTGTCGATCGCGTTGACTGCACCACCGATCGCATTGCCGCCGTAAAGCAGGACCGAGGGGCCGTGGAACACGTCGATATGATCGACGGTCAGCGGATCGAAGACAACGGCATGGTCGACCGAAACGTTCGACGCATCGAGCGATCCGATGCCGTCAGTCAGAACGCTGACGCGGTCGCCGCTGAAGCCGCGCAGAACGGGTCGCGATGCACCGGGCGAGAAACTGGTGGAGGAAACGCCAGGCAGCGTATTCAGGATTTCGCCGATCTGTCCACGCGTCTGGGCCACAAGCGCGTCACCTGCGATACTGGCCGTCGCAGCCAGCAGGCCGTAATCCGTCGGCGGGTGACCGACGACGACGATGTCGCCGGACTTATCACCGTCATGCGGCCGCGCGTGAGCAGCATCGGTGACGTCCACGGGGCGCGGCGTCGAGCCGGCGTCCTGTGCATGGGCATGAGATGAAAGCGCGGCTGAGCTGATGGTGGTCAGAACGCCGGCGCAAGCCAGCAAGGCGATTCGAGAAGGGCGATTGCTCATGGGGCATCCGCTATTTGTAATGTTATACTGTATCAATAGTCTTGCGGGATGCGAGACGAATTGTCTTTGTCTGGCAATATAGTGATACAATATGCCCGTTAGCGACGCGGCCGCAGGCGCGGATTGGGCTGCAGGGTATCGACCAGCTTCAGGAAATCATCGATACGAATGATGCGTTCGAACTGAAAACCGGCGCGGCCTTCATGCGTCCAGATCATGTGGGCCTCGATCCGCCCGACGACAGGCAACCGCATCACAAGACGCTCACCGCGTTCAAGCGTGATGTCGCCCTGAACCATGAAGCCCTGTGCCGAGATATTGACGATGTGCAGTTCGAGATCGCCCAACTGGCGGTGCTCGGCGATCACGGCGTAATCGACCGGGTGACGCGTGGCGCGCCGTTTGTCGGTTACAGTGAGCTGCGCTCCTGCACTCATGGTTTCATGCCTTTGCTCTTTGCGGTCGAGTAACTCTACGGCAAAATGGCAAACAAGGAGTTAATTCCGCCGACCCCGGCTTAGTGAGGCCGGCGGATTGATTGTTATATACCTTTAATGACGCCGTGTTTCTTCTTGCCGACGCTGAGCTTGCGGGTTTCTCCGGCGGCCAGCACGATCAACAGCGCCGGGTCGTCCATCGCCACATCGTCAAGACGCACGGCGCCTTCGGCAATCTTGCGCTTGGCCTCACCGTTCGAAGCAACAAAGCCAAGAGCCGTGCACGCGGCACCAAGGCGGATGCCTTCGGCATTAACTTCGATGGTTGGCAGATCACCACCCATGCCGCCGCCCGCAAAGGTTGCCTGCGCGGTGGCCTCCGCCGATTTCGACGCTTCCTCGCCGCGGCAAAGGCGCGTCGCTTCGTTGGCGAGGACGACCTTGGCCGCGTTGATCTCGTTACCCTGAAGGGCTTCAAGGCGCTCGATCTCGTCCAGCGGCAGGTCGGTGAACAGGCGCAGACGCTTGCCGACATCGCGGTCATCGGTGTTGCGCCAGAACTGCCAGTAATCGAAGTGCGGCAACTGGTCTTCGTTGAGCCAGACCGCACCGCCCACCGTCTTGCCCATCTTGGTGCCATCGGCATTGGTGAGCAGCGGCGTCGTCAGGCCGAAGACCTGGGTGCCATCGACACGGCGGGCAAGTTCGACGCCGTTGACGATGTTGCCCCACTGATCGGACCCACCCATCTGAAGGCGGCATCCGGCGCGGCGCGACAATTCAAGGAAGTCGTATGCCTGCAGGATCATGTAATTGAATTCAAGGAAGCTCAGCGACTGTTCGCGATCAAGGCGCAGCTTCACGGAATCGAAGCTGAGCATGCGGTTGATCGAGAAATGCTGGCCGATATCCCGCAGGAAGGGGATGTATTCCAGCTTGTCGAGCCACTCCGCATTGTCGACCATGATCGCGTCGCTTGGTCCGTCGCCAAACGTCAGGAAGCGTTCGAAGACACGGCGGATGGAGGCGACGTTCTCCTTGATCAGATCCTCGGTCAGCAGCTTGCGCGCTTCATCCTTGAAGCTGGGATCGCCGATCTTGCCGGTGCCGCCGCCCATAACGACGATGGGCTTGTGCCCGGCGCGCTGCAACTGGCGCAGCATCATGATCGATACGAGGTGCCCGACGTGCAGCGAAGGCGCCGTCGGGTCGAAGCCGATATACCCCGGCACCACCTGCTTGGCGGCCATGGCATCAAGGCCCTCGGCGTCGGTCAGCTGGTGGATGTAGCCTCGCTCTTCAAGGAGGCGTAGCAGGGTCGAATTGTAGGTCATCGGTTCCGCTTCGGTTTGAGGGAAGCGCGCGCCTAGCACGGGATGGCGCAGATCGCCAAAACCTCATTGCCACACCGGCATTCCAGCGCATAGCGAGTGGCCATGACCCAACTCCATTTCCATCCGGCGCACCCGCCACTTGCCATTCGAAGCGTGGAGGCGCGCATTATTGGCCACGATTCGCAGTGGCTGCGAGCGCGGTGGAAGATCATGGGGGCGGGGCGACTGGTCGTGCCGCCCTTCGCAGGAAGGGGCCGGGCGGAAGGCTTGTGGCAGACGACGTGTTTCGAACTGTTCCTGCAACCTGTCAAAGCGGCAGCGTACACCGAAATCAACCTGTCGCCGTCGGAGCGCTGGAATGTTTATGATTTCGTAGGTCGGCGCGAGGGAATGGCAGAGCGGGCAATGCCGCGCGAGCCAGACTGCACGTTGCGGCTCGGCACCGACATGGCGATCTTCGATGCCGCAATTCCGGTTGCGGGACTGCCCGCAGCCCCATGGCGCTGCGGTTTCACGGCGGTGATCGAGGAGCAGGGAGGCTGTAAGAGCTACTGGTCGCTTGTCCACGGTTCTGACGTGCCTGACTTCCACGATCCGGCTTGCTTCGTCGCAACCATTGCGGCACCCACCGCGCCATGAAGTTCGGCATAGACCGCCTGCTGGCGGACCCCACCCTGCGCACCCCGCTTGATGGCAAGCGCGTATCGCTTGTCGCTCATCCGGCCTCGGTCACCGAGGGGCTGGTGCATTCGCTTGATGCGCTGATCGCCGCAGGCGTGAACGTCACCAGCGCTTTCGGTCCGCAGCACGGGCTCAAGGGCGATAAACAGGATAACATGGTCGAAACCGTGGACGAAGTGGATGCGGTCTACGGGATTCCGGTGTTCAGCCTTTACGGTGAAGTCCGCCGGCCCACGGCTGCGATGATGGACAGTGCAGATGTCTTCCTGTTTGATCTGCAGGATCTGGGCTGTCGCATCTACACCTTCGTGACGACATTACTCTATCTGCTGCAGGAAGCATCGGCACAGGGAAAAAGCGTCTGGGTGCTTGATCGCCCAAACCCGGCGGGGCGCCCGGTAGAAGGCACAACGCTGCTGCCGGGACAAGAGAGCTTCGTAGGCGCCGGGCCGATGCCGATGCGGCATGGGCTTACCCTGGGCGAGATGGGGCACTGGTTCATCCGACATTTCGGGCTCGACGTGGACTACCGCGTGATCGCAATGGAAGGATGGGAGCCTGAAGCTGCGCCGGGCTATGGCTGGCCGCAGGACCGGATCTGGATAAATCCGAGCCCGAATGCCGCAAACCTCAACATGGCGCGTGCCTATGCCGGCACGGTGATGATCGAAGGCGCAACGGTGTCCGAAGGCCGGGGCACGACCCGCCCTCTGGAAGTCCTGTTCGGCGCACCGGATATCGACGCGAAGGCTGTCCTTGCCGAAATGCAGGCATTTGCCCCTGAATGGCTGGCAGGTTGCGCGATCCGCGAATGCTGGTTCGAGCCGACCTTCCACAAACATGCCGGCAAGCTGTGCAATGGCCTGATGATCCACGCGGAAGGCGGGTTCTATGATCACCATGCTTTCCGGCCGTGGCGCCTTCAGGCATTGGCATTCAAGGCAATCCGCCGCCTGTATCCGGACTATCCGCTCTGGCGCGACTTCCCTTACGAGTATGAATTCGAACGCCTGGCCATCGACGTCATCAATGGTGGTCCTGCCTTGCGAGAGTGGGTGGACAATCCATCTGCCTTGCCGGACGATCTCGACGCCCTGACTGCACGGGACGAGGCTGCATGGCGCTCAGAAGTGGCTGACCTGCTGCTTTACCCCTGAAATCATTCATCGGGTTCGGTTAACCGATCATCCATCGATCTGCCCTACGAAGTCTTGCGTAGGGCAGATGTGGGGTAACATGGTCGACTGCAACATGTGCGGCAGCGCAGGAACGAAGCCCCTGTTCAGGGTCAAAGGGTTTGATCTTGTTCAGTGCGTTCGATGCGATCTGGCTTATGTCTCGAATCCTCCCGATCCGGAAGGGCTGCGAAAGCTCTATTCCGCGGGGGAGAGCGATTACCATTCCGAACTGCATGACCCCGACAGCGCGGCATCGCGGCGCATGGCGGCGATCGCCGCGCGGCACCTGACATTTACGCGGCGGTTCGTCACAGAGGGGCGGCTTGTCGACGTCGGCTGTTCATCGGGGGAATTCCTTCTGCTTGCGCAGAAGGCAGGGTTCGATTGTTCCGGGATCGAGTTCTCCGAAGAATCGGCGATCGAGGCCCGCCGCCGAACCGGGCTGACGGTGGAGCGCGGTACGCTGCACGATACGACCATTGAGGCCGGTTCATGTGACGTGCTCACCCTATTCGACGTCATCGAACACGTGCCTGATCCGCTGGCCGATCTTGCGCGGGCCTTTGAACTTCTGGCGCCCGGTGGATGGCTTGTGCTCTCTACCCCCAACATCGACGGGCTGTTCCCCCGAGCTTCGCGGCCGCTGGCGAACAGGCTGGACTACTGGCCTCATCCGGAACCGCCGCATCATCTGTTTCAGTTCTCTCAGACCACGCTGTCCCGCATGGTCGGGCAGGCCGGCTTTTCCGTCGAAGGTGTGCGCCACTGCAACATCGACCTTGCCTATACCTTCGGCACCCCCGCGACGCTGGCGCGAATGCCCAAGCGGCTGGCCTATGCGGCGCTCTTTGCTCCTCTGGCCAAGCTGGGGCCGATGTTGAACATGGGCGACTGGCTTTACATGGCCGCGCGCAAACCGAAGGCGAACTGACGCTTCAGCCCTTCTTGCGCGTCAGTTCGCGCATCGCGTCGTCCAGGCCGTCGAGCGTAAGTGGGTACATGGCCCCGCCCATGATCTCGCGGATCATCCGGGTCGATCCGGAGTAGCCCCACTGCCGTTCGGCGGAGGGGTTCAGCCAGACCGTTGCCGGATATGTCTGAACCACGCGGTTCAGCCATACCGCGCCCGCCTCCTCGTTCATGTGCTCTACCGAGCCGCCGGGGTGGCTGATTTCGTAAGGGCTCATCGCCGCATCGCCGACGAAAATCACCTTGTAGTCGTGGCCGTACTTGTGGAGCACGTCCCAGGTCGGTGTGCGCTGGCTCCAGCGGCGGCGGTTGTCCTTCCATACGCCTTCGTAAAGGCAGTTGTGGAAGTAGAAGAACTCCATGTTCTTGAACTCTGCGGTGGCGGCGCTGAACAGGTCCTCCACCAGCCGGATGAACGGGTCCATCGAACCGCCCACGTCGAGGAACAGCAGCACTTTTACTGCATTGTGCCGCTCCGGGCGCATGACCACGTCGAGCCAGCCCTGTTTCGCCGTGCCTGCGATCGTGGCGTCGAGGTCAAGTTCCTCTGCCGCGCCTTCACGCGCGAAGCGGCGCAGGCGGCGCAGGGCCACCTTGATGTTGCGGGTGCCTAGTTCTCGGCTGTTGTCGAGGTTGGCGAATTCGCGCTTTTCCCAGACCTTGATTGCGCGGCCCTGCTTTCCTTCGCCGCCGATCCGCACGCCTTCGGGGTTGTAACCTGAATGGCCGAACGGCGACGTGCCGTTGGTGCCGATCCACTTGTTGCCGCCCTGATGGCGCTTTTCCTGTTCTTCCAGACGCTTCTTGAGCGTTTCCATGATCTCGTCCCACGAGCCGAGAGCCTTCACCGCCTCCATCTCCTCGGCGGTGAAATAGCGTTCGGCCAGCTTTTTCAGCCAGTCCTCGGGGATGTCCACCGGCTGCTGGCCGTAGTCGCTGAAGGTGCCTTCGAAGACCTTGCGGAACACCTGGTCGAAACGGTCGAGCAGGCCCTCGTCCTTCACGAACGTGGCGCGGCTGAGGTAGTAGAACGCCTCTGGCGTCTGCTCGATCACGTCCTTGTCGAGCGCTTCGAGCAGGACCAGGTGCTCTTTGAGCGAGGCGGGAATCCCGGCGCTGCGCAGTTCGTCGATGAAGTTCAGGAACATCGCGGGCTCCGGCTGCGGGTTGACACGGAACGACGGGTGAAAATGTGTCGCCTTACCCGTGAGTCCCCCGGTTTTCCGAGGGTTTCCGAAAAGGCCGTGTGACCTTTGGGAAGACCGCAAGGTGACAGGTCGGGGAGGGCGGGCAGGCGGGTCATGCGGCGCATTCTACCGATCGTGCGCGGTGTAGGAAACGGACGGAACCGCCGCCCGCATCCGGGGCCGATGAACGAGCGCGACCAGCACGAACGAAATGTACATCAACAGATACCACGCTCCCAGCTTGCCGAAATGGACCATCGCCCAGCCGCTGCGCTGACTTGGGTAGATCCACGCGCGCGAGAACGTGGCAAGGTTCTCTGCGAACCAGATGAACAGCGCGACGAGGAACCAGCCGAGCAGCAGCGGCATCCAGCGATCCTCGCGCCAGACGCGAAACCAGATGCGCGTGCGGGCGAAGCACAGCGCCAGCATGGCAAAGAGGATCAGCCGCATGTCCGGCAGCCAGTGGTGTGCAAAGAAATTGACGTAGATCGCCGTGGCCAGCACCACCGACAGCCACTCGCGCGGGTATCCGGTGAAGCGGAAATCGAAAATCCGCCAGACGCGCGCGATGTAGCTGCCGACGGCGGCGTACATGAAGCCCGAGAACAGCGGCACGCCGCCGATCCGCAACATGGCCGCTTCCGGATACTCCCATGATCCCACCGCCGTCTTGAACAGTTCCATCACGGTGCCGACGGCATGGAAGGCAAGGATGACCTTGGCTTCCTCCAGCGTTTCCAGTCGCAGCGCCAGCATGGCAAGCTGGATGGCCAGCGCGCTGATCGTCAGGAAATCGTATCGCGCAAGCGGCGCATCCTCTGGATAGAACAGATGCGTGCCCAGCAGCAGCGCCAGCAGAAGTGCTCCGAACAGGCAGGCCCAGCCCTGCTTGAACCCGAACAGCGCGAATTCGTAGGTCCACGCGCGCCAGCCCGGACGCGGCGTGAACTCTTCCAGCCGCGCGCGGATTGCGGCAAAGCGGGTGTGCGTGGTCGGCCCCGTGGTCATGGCCCGAATGCCTGTGCTCAGTCCTGCGATGTGGGCTTGGGCATGGGCGCGGGCGGCTGCTGCGGCCAGCGTTCCAGCGCCGGGTCGATCATCGCCCAGTCGGGCGCGTCGTCAGTCCAGATCGCCATCGCGGGCCTCAGGCGATGATCGCCTTCCAGCATGCCGATGCGGATGGTGCGGAACTGTGGACGGGCGCTTGACCGGCCAAGCACCGGGCTGCCGCAGGACAGGCAGAACTCCTGCGTCAGCGTGTTTCCGCTGGCGGCGACATAGACGAATTCACCGCGCGCCCCCGAAAGCGTCACCGAATCGGTCGGGAACATCGCATTGTTGGTCGGGCCGCCCGCCGCCGTCTTCTGGCACTGACGGCACCAGCACTGGCGCGTGGCGACCGGCTCTGCGGTGATCTCTGCCGTCACCGCACCGCAGTTGCAGCGGCCGGTGTAGAGAAGCGCGGTCATCTCAGCGATTGCCCCGTGCCATGAAGGCCAGCCTTTCGAACATCATCACGTCCTGTTCGTTCTTGAGCAGCGCGCCGTGCAGCGGCGGAATGGCCTTGCCGGGGTCCTTGCTCTGCAGCACGTCCAGCGGCATGTCCTCGTTCATCAGCAGCTTCAGCCAGTCGAGCAGTTCGCTGGTTGATGGCTTCTTCTTGAGGCCGGGCACTTCGCGCAGTTCGTAGAAGATCTCCATCGCCTTGCGCACCAGCACCTTCTGTATGCCGGGGAAATGGACATCGACGATGGCTTCCATCGTCTCGCGATCGGGGAAGCGGATGTAGTGGAAGAAGCAGCGGCGCAGGAACGCGTCGGGCAAGTCCTTCTCGTTGTTGGACGTGATGACCACGATCGGCCGTTCCACCGCGGCGACGTGTTCGCCCGTCTCGTAGACGTCGAAGGCCATGCGGTCCAGTTCGGCCAGAAGGTCGTTGGGAAATTCGATATCGGCCTTGTCGATCTCGTCGATCAGCAGCACCGGCAGCCGCGGCGCGGTGAAAGCCTCCCACAGCTTGCCCTTGCGGATGTAGTTGCCGATATCATGGACCCGTGCATCGCCCAGCTGGCCGTCCCGCAGGCGCGCTACCGCGTCATATTCGTAAAGCCCCTGATGCGCCTTGGTGGTGGACTTGACGTTCCAGGTGATCAGCGGCGCGTCCAGAGCCTGTGCGATCTGTTCGGCCAGCACTGTCTTGCCGGTGCCGGGCTCTCCCTTGACCAGCAGCGGGCGGCGCAACAGCACAGCGGCATTGACCGCGACCTTCAGGTCTTCGGTGGCGACATAATTGCTGGTGCCTTCGAAACGCTGCATCGGCTTATCCCACTCGCTTTAACCGTTTGATTAAGCCTTATGTGGTGCGGCGCAGCAAGGCAATATCGCTCCGGATACGACGGGGAGGCGATGGACTTCCCTGATCGGGCGTTGCACAGCATCGCCCATGGGGCTCTATTTCCTGCGAAAGATGGACTGGCTGGGCGCGGCGCGTTGCCGTGCCTACCTGCGCATTCTGGCGCTGCTCAACGTGGGGATGCTGGTCTGGCTGGTGGCGGGTTCGCACGGCGGTATCGATCGCAACGGGTTCCTGCTGGGCAGCGATTTCATCAGCTTCTGGACGGCGGGGCACATGCTGCGCGAAGGAGCCGACATCTATGACGGCGGGGCCCATATCGCTGCGCAGCGGGCGTATTATGCCTCGGCGGGCGGCTATACCGCGTTCTTCTACCCGCCGTCCTTCCTGCCGTTCTGCTGGCCGCTGGGAGGCATGGGTTACTTCCCGGCGCTGGCTGGGTGGCTGCTGACGACGGCAACGGTCTATGTCGCAAGTACGCGCGTCTGGTGGCACGAGGCGAAGTTGCCGGTGCCGCTGTGGTTGCTGATCCTGGCGTTTCCGGCAGTGCCGATCGTGGTGACGCATGGTCAGACGGCGTTCCTCGTTGCCGGGTTGCTGGGGGCGGGGCTGTGCCTGGTGCCCCTGCGTCCCGTTGCGGCAGGTGTGCTGCTGGGGCTGGCGACGATCAAACCGCAGTTCGGCTTGCTGCTGCCGATCGTCCTGCTGCTGACGGGGCAGTGGCGCACGATCCTTGCCGCCGTCCTGACCGCCGGGCTGCTGGCGACGGCATCGGCCATGCTGTTCGGCGTGGAGGTATGGGCCGGGTGGCTGGCCGCCAGTGGCCGCGCGCAGGAAGCCATGGCGGCGGGCGCTGTCGGCTATGCCAAGATGGTGAGCCCCTTCGCTGCGCTCAAGTTGCTGGGCGCGACGACAGAGGTGGCTTACGCGGGGCAGGCACTGGTCATTCTGGCGGTGGCCGCCGTGCTGGCGCGGGTGGCTTGGCGGGCAGGATGGACCACCGGACTGGCCGCACTTGCCCTTGCAGGAGCGCCGCTGGCGACGCCCTTCGTGCTCGATTATGACATGGTGCTGCTGGCGTTCCCGCTGATCTGGCTGGTGGGGAGGGGGCTGCGCGATGGTTTTGACGATTGGGAGAAGCTGGCGATCCTGCTGGCCTTCGTCGGACCGGCCTTCGCGCGGCCGCTGGCGTTGAGCCTTGGCCTGCCGGTCATGGTGCCGGTGCTGGGTCTCTTGTTCTTCGTGCTGTGGCGAAAGGTCAGCGCGCCAGCCTCGCCAGCCTTGCCAGCCGCAGCATGAGCAGTTCGAAGCGCTGGTTGTCGACCGGCGCCTTGCCATCGTTCCAGCTTCCGGTCGCGACCGACCATGTGCCTGCCGCATCGCGCAGGAGCCAGGTCATGCTGATCACGCCGTCCTCCGAGCCGCCCTTGTAGCCCACATAGGCGTGTGCGCGGGCGCTGGCATCGTCCATCGCCGGGTTGATGCCAAGAATGTCGAACACTTCCCGGCTGTCGAGACGGCGCAGGTCGTCCATCACGCCGGCAAGGTCGGCGGGGGAGGCGAACCATTCGATCCGCTCGATCGCTACAGGACCATGACCGAAGACTTCTCCGGGATCGGCCTGGGCGATCCGAGAGAGGTCGAGCGCGTCGAGCCGGCGCTGGCGTTCCTGCGGTGTGGCGCGTGCATAGTCCCGCGTCACCGCATCGCCGCCGCGCTTGAGGGCAAAGAGCTGCGCGGTTGTCAGCATCGGGGCCAGCGCCTCGGGCTTTGCATGCCCGGCAAGGCGAACCTCGCGGTCCAGTGCGTCCTGCCCGACGAGCCGCACCAGCATATCGGTGGCGGTATTGTCGCTGATCGAGATCATCAGGCTGGCCAGGGTGTGAAGCGTGACGGGCGCTCCATCGGGCAGCGTGTGGATGGTGCCGCCGGGGAAGGACTTGCCCTCTACCGGCACCACGTCGCTCCAGCGCCGCTTGCCTTCGTTCACCTGCCGGGCCAGCGCGGCAAGCACATATAGCTTGAAGGAGGAGCCCACCGCGAAGGGCACCGTTGCCTTGCGTCCCTTCACAAGCGCGGGCGCGCCATCGCCAAGGCGGTAGAGCGCGAACCCTGCGGTGCCGGGCAGGGCGGCGAAGTCTGCTTCCAGCGCGTCGAGACTGTCGGCAAGCGGCGTTACGGCAAAGATACGAAAGCCTGCGACGCGGGGCTGGTCGCCGGCGCCCAGTTCGATCCGGGCGGGCGCCGTGGCATTGGCCAGCTTCAGGGTGAATGTTGCCGAGCGCTGCTGCTCCCGCCGGAAGTCGGCATAACCTTCGACCGCACCACCCTGCGCGGTGATCTGGGCGGTGAGGGCACGTAGGCGCTCTGCCGGGACTTCGTTCAGGAAACGGGCGTCGAAAGTCTGCGCCGGATCGCGCGTGCCCTGCATTACCGCGATGACCTGATCAGCCCGATCGCGCAGTAACGCTTCCGTAGCGTCCTCGGCCTGCGCGGAAGCGCTGCCCGGAACGAGCGCCAGAACCAGCCCCAAAACCAGCGCCAGCATTAGCCCCAGAAAACCACGCAGCAACCCGACCATGGAATGCCCCTTCGCCATCATCGCCCCACAGGCTGACGAGCGGCAGGGGACAGGTCAACCGATGTCCGTCAGGCGTCGATCAATTCCCGATCGACGTCGCCTGCACGGTTCTGGATGAAGTTGAAGCGGTGCTCCGGGTTGCGGCCCATCAGCCTGTCGACCAGATCCTTGACGGCAAAGCGCCCCTCATTCTCCTGCGGCAGCGTGATGCGGATCAGTGAACGGGTTTCCGGGCTCATCGTGGTTTCGCGCAACTGGCCGGGGTTCATTTCGCCAAGCCCCTTGAAGCGGCCGACTTCGACCTTCTTGCCCTTGAACCTGGTCGCTTCCAGTTCCGCGCGATGCGCATCGTCGCGGGCATAGGCCGAAGTGGCGCCCGAGGTCAGACGATAGAGCGGCGGCTGGGCGAGGTAGAGGTGTCCGCGCCGCACGATTTCCGGCATTTCCTGGAAGAAGAAGGTCATCAGCAGCGTGGCGATATGCGCACCGTCCACGTCGGCGTCGGTCATGATGACGATGCGGTCGTAGCGCAGGTTGTCCGCATTGCAGTCCTTGCGGGTGCCGCAGCCGAGCGCGAGGCCGAGGTCGGCGATTTCCTGGTTGGCGCGGATCTTGTCCGCCGTGGCGCTGGCAACGTTGAGGATCTTGCCGCGGATCGGCAGGATCGCCTGCGTCTTGCGATCGCGCGCCTGTTTGGCCGAGCCACCTGCCGAATCGCCTTCGACGATGAACAGTTCGGTTTCGCCATGCCCTTCGCCCGAACAGTCGGTCAGCTTGCCGGGAAGGCGCAGCTTGCGGGCGTTGGTGGCGGTCTTGCGCTTGACCTCTCGCTCTGCCTTGCGGCGCAGGCGTTCATCCATGCGCTCCATCACCGCGCCCAGCAGCGCCTTGCCGCGATCTAGGTTGTCGGTGAGGAAGTGGTCGAAGTGGTCGCGCACTGCCGCCTCGACCATGCGCGCGGCCTCCGGCGAGGTCAGGCGGTCCTTCGTCTGGCTTTGGAACTGGGGGTCGCGGATGAAGACCGAAAGCATCACTTCGCTGCCGGTCACCACGTCGTCAGGCGTGATGTCCTTGGCCTTCTTGGCCTGTCCGACAAGATCGGCGAAGGCGCGGATGCCCTTGGTCAGCGCGCCGCGAAGGCCCTGTTCATGGGTGCCGCCATCGGGCGTCGGAATGGTGTTGCAGTACCACGAATAGCTGCCGTCAGAATAGAGCGGCCAGGCGATCGCCCATTCCACGCGGCCCTGTTCTGCACCGTCTTCGCCCTTGGGAAAGTCCTGACTGCCAGAGAAGAACTGTGTGGTCACGCATTCGCGGCTGCCGATCTGTTCGGCAAGGTGGTCGGCCAGACCGCCGGGGAACTGGAAGGTTGCTTCCGCCGGAACGCCGTCCACGGCAAGCGCGGGTGAGCACTTCCAGCGGATTTCCACGCCTGCGAACAGGTAAGCCTTCGACCGGACCAGCTTGAACAGCCGTGCGGGCTTGAACTTCTGGTCGCCGAAGATCTCGGTGTCAGGCGTGAAGGTGACGGCGGTGCCGCGCCGGTTGGGCGCCGCGCCCACGCGCTGGATCGGGCCAAGGGTTACCCCGCGTGAGAATTCCTGCGCGTAAAGCTCCTTGTTGCGCGCCACTTCCACGCGCGTCTTGACCGACAATGCATTGACCACCGAGATGCCGACGCCATGCAGACCGCCCGAGGTGGCATAGGCCTTGCCGGAGAACTTGCCGCCTGAATGAAGGGTGGAAAGGATCACTTCCAGCGCCGACTTGCCGGGAAACTTGGGATGTTCGTCCACCGGGATGCCGCGCCCGTTATCGGTGATGGTGAGGCGACCGGCGGTTCCGGGTTCCTCTTCCAGCGTCACTTCGATGCGGTTGGCGTGCCCGGCGACGGCTTCGTCCATCGCGTTGTCGAGAACTTCGGCTGCAAGGTGGTGCAGCGCGCGTTCGTCGGTGCCCCCGATGTACATGCCCGGGCGGCGGCGGACAGGTTCGAGACCCTCCAGCACCTCGATGGCGGAACCGTCATAGGACTCGCCGGAAGCGGCGGGGAGCTTGTCGAAGAGGTCGTCGGACATGGCTGCCACTATAGGACGCGCGGAATCGTGGCGGCAAGCGGGGCTTTGCGCTTTATCCGCAGGGCCGGTTCAAATCGGGAACGGAAGGTGGGTGGCGCAGAGGCTTCGGCAACCTCAAGCTGAGCTTGCCGAAGCCTCGGCCGTCACTCGCCGAACTTCACGGGCGCCGGACTGACCACCTTGGTGGCGCCGGCGCCGACCTCACGCACTTCCAGCGCGCGTTCGATCAGGCCGCCCTTGGTGAAGCGGAATGCGCCGTCCACGCCCAGGAAGCCGCCGGGAAACGCCTTGGTGTCGCGCAGGGTATCGGCGGGGAAGCGGGTGCCCGGCTTCCAGTCGCGCGCGACCCGCAGGGTCAGCAGCACGGCATCGTATCCAAGGGTTGCAATGCGGAACGGCTGGCCGCCGAAGCGGGCGCGGTAGCTCTTGGAGAACTGGGCGAAGCGCTGGTCGGAAACGGTGGAGTACCACGCGCCCGCCAGCGCGGCCGATGCGTTGACGTCCCGCTCGCCGCTCCACAGTTCGGTGCCCAGCAGGCGCACGCCGGGGGTCTTGGACGTACCCTTGAAGGCAGTGGCGGCGCGCACTGAAAGCGATCCGCTGTCGGCGATAAGCAGGGCCTCGAAACCGCCCTTGGCCTTCACACGCTGCGCGGCGGAGGCGATGGAGGCGGCGCTGCGCTCATAAGGTTCGAGGGCAACGACCGATCCGCCGCCGGAACGCACCGCCGCCAGCAGCGCGGCGCTGGTCCGGTCGCCGTAATCGCCACGCGGAACCAGCGCGCCGAAGGTGGAGATACCCTGCGCGCGGGCATATTGCACGGTGCGGGTCACCGATTGTCCGGGCAGGTTGCCCATGATCAGCACGTCACGGCTGGCCGCCTGCTCATCGTTCGAGAACGAGATGACCGGGATCTTGGCCGCACGCGCGACGCCGGACACGGTGGGGATATCATCCGACAGCAGCGGGCCGAGAATCAGCTGGTTTCCATCCGCGATGGCCTTGCGCGTGGCCTCGGCCGCACCGGCGGAGGTGTCATAGGTGGTTACGCGCAGGTTCTTCGCGGACGTATCGAGCAAGGCCATGTTGGCGGCATTGGCGATCGCCTGGCCGACCCCCGCGTTCACGCCGGTCACCGGAACCAGCAGCGCCACGCGATGCCGTTCGGTGTCGACGGGAATGTCGCTTTGGGAAGGCGCGGGCGTCGGGGCGGGCGCGGGGCCGGATACGGGCGCCTTGGGTACTACGGTACAACCCGCGAGCACGGCCATCGCCGCTGCGGCGAGAAGATTCCGGCGATTGAGGCGCCGATTCCCGCTGGCGTCGAACATTGGCTTGCCGCTCCCTCTATCTATGGGCCATGAGATCGGCCGATGGAAAACACACTCTTGCCGGGCCTTTACATAGTCGCAACCCCCATTGGCAACCTGGGGGACATTACCCTGCGGGCGGTGGAGACCCTGCGGGGCGTCTCCATAGTCGCCTGCGAGGACACCCGCGTGACGGGCAAGCTGCTGCATCACCTGGGTTTGAAGAAGAAGCTGCTGCGCTACGACGACCACGCTGGCGAGGGCGATCGCGAACGGTTGCTGGCCTTGATGGAGGCAGAGCCGGTGGCGCTTGTCAGCGATGCCGGAACGCCGCTTATCTCCGACCCCGGCTATCGCCTTGTGCGTACCGCGCGCGAGCGGGGAATCGCGGTTACCAGCCTGCCGGGGCCGAATGCGGCGGTCGTGGCGATGACGCTGTCGGGCCTGCCGAACGACCGCTTCCTGTTCGCCGGGTTCCTGCCCAACAAGGCCAAGGCGCGCGAGGATATGCTGGCCGAACTGGCGAAGGTTCCGGCTACCCTGATCTTCTATGAGACCGCGCCGCGCCTCGATGCATCGCTTGGCGCGATCGCGTCGGTGCTGCCCGGGCGCGAGGTTGCGGTGGCGCGCGAACTCACCAAGAAGTTCGAGGAATGCCGTAGCGGTTCTCCACAGGAACTGTCGGAATACTATGCCGCGCACCCGCCCAAGGGGGAAATCGTGCTGCTGATCGCCCCGCCCGGAGATGAACCGCTGGGCGAGGTTGATGTCGATACCCTGCTGCGAGAGGCGCTTTCCACCGCCAAGGCATCGCAGGCCGCCGCCGCCGTGGCGAAAGCAACCGGCCTTGATCGCAAGGTGCTTTACGCAAGGGCGATGGAACTCAAGTGAGCGATCGGCGCCGCCGGGCAGAGCAGCGGGGAAGGCGGGGCGAATGGATCGCCGGGGTCTGGCTGTGGCTCACCGGCTGGCGAATCGTCGGTCGCCGGGTGAAGACCCGGATCGGCGAGGTCGATCTCGTCGCGCGGCGGGGGCGTACCGTGTGTTTCGTCGAGGTCAAATGGCGCGCGTCTCGGGCTGATCTTGCGACGGCTATCGATGCCCGGCGTCTGCAACGGGTTGCAGATGCGGCACGGCTCATCGCACCGCGCTATGCGCGTCCAGGCGACGACCAGCGGATCGACGTGATCCTGATCGCGCCCGGATGCCGGCCACGCCGGATCACCAATGCCTGGCAACCCGGCGCGATGTAGCGTTTATCGACCCTTCGGGTGCTCTGTAGGATGCTCGGTCGGGTGAGGGGACGGATGGTCCGTCGGATGCGGCGATGGATGATCGGTGGGATGCGGCGTGGGCGTTTGCGTGGGATGCGGGTCCGGGTTCGCAAACGCGATGCCCGGTGCGGCAAGGAGGCCGCCGGCGCAGACAAGGGCGATGAAGGTGTGCTTCCTGATCATGGAAAAATTCTCTCCCTGAAAGAAGTTGAGGTTCGCTTTGCGCGCCAGCGACCTATATGCGCGAAACACAGCTGGCTTCATTAACGAGCCACCCCGGACGCCCCCGTAGGAGCGCGATTACATGACCTTGCGTATTGCCGTTCAGATGGACCCGCTCGAATCGATCAAGATCGGCGGGGATTCAAGCTTTGCCCTGATGCTGGCCGCGCAGGCGCGCGGGCATACCCTTTATCATTACGACGTGCGCACGCTGGCCTATGACACCGCCTATGGCGCGGGTGGCCGGCTGACCTGCTGGGGCGCCCCGGTCACCGTGCAGCGGGTGGAGGGTAATCACTTCACGCGCGGCGAATATCGCCTGATCGACCTTGTCGCCGATATCGACGTGGTGCTGATGCGGCAGGATCCGCCGTTCGACCTTGGCTACATCACTGCAACGCACCTGCTGGAACGTCTTGCCGGCAAGACGCTGGTGGCCAACGATCCTGCATCGGTGCGCAATGCGCCTGAAAAGGTCTTCGTACTCGATTACGCGCAGTTCATGCCGCCCACGTTCATTGCCCGCCGGATCGAGGACGTGAAGGCGTTCAATGCCCGCCATCCCGGCGACCTGGTGATCAAGCCGCTCCACGGCAACGGCGGCAAGGCCGTGTTCCGCGTACCTGCCGACGGTTCCAACCTCGGGGCGCTGATCGAAATGTTCGAGAACGCGTGGGTCGAGCCGTTCATGGTCCAGCCCTTCCTTCCCGACGTGTCCGAAGGCGACAAGCGCATCGTCCTTGTCGACGGCGAATTCGCAGGCGCCATCAACCGCAAGCCGGGCGAAGGCGAATTCCGTTCCAACCTTGCCGTCGGCGGATCGGCAGAGGCAAGTACGCTCACTTCGGCGGAAGAGGAAATCTGTGCGGCGCTTGGGCCGGAACTCAAGGCGCGGGGGCTGGTTTTCGTTGGCATCGACGTGATTGGCGGGAAATGGCTGACGGAAATCAACGTGACTTCGCCCACCGGCATCGTGGCGATCGACCGCTTCAACGGCACCGATACCGCCGCGCGGATATGGGACGCAATCGAGCGGCGGCACAAGCTGATGTGACGATGCCTGCGGTCGTCCATCGCACGCCGAGGGCCTGCGCTCATGGGTGAATGGATTTACGAGGTCATCCGCCAGGGCGGCTATCTGGGCATCATGTTCCTGATGGCGCTGGAGAACATTATCCCGCCGGTCCCTTCCGAAGTCATCATGGGCCTTGGCGGGGTCGCGGTGGCGCGCGGAGACATGGCGTTCTGGCCGCTGCTGTTCTGGGGCACGCTGGGATCGGCTATCGGCAACTATGGGCTGTTCCTCGTCGCCGATCGGCTGGGCTACGAACGGTTGCGCCCTTTCATCGACCGCTGGGGCCGCTGGCTGACGCTGGAGTGGCATGATGTGGAGGCGGCGGGCCGGTTTTTGCGACGCCACGGTCACTGGGTCGTCTTCCTGTTCCGGTTCATGCCGATGTTCCGCACGGTCATCTCGATACCGGCGGGGCTGGCGCACATGGCGCACTGGAAGTTCCTGCTGTTCACCTTCGTCGGTGCGGCGATCTGGAACGTTGCACTGATCCTTGGCGGACAGTGGCTCGGCCATACACTGGCTCAGGCAGAGGAATGGCTTGGGTGGGTTACCGTGGCGATCGGTGCGCTGACGGTGGTGCTCTATCTTTGGCGCGTGATCAACTGGAAGCCAAAGGAGCAGTAGGGACTGACGTTTCTCAGCCCCGTTCGCGGGGATGGGCGTTGCGGTAGACATCCAGCAGGGTTGCCGCATCGACGCGGGTGTAGATCTGGGTAGAGCCGAGCGAGGCATGGCCCAGAAGCTCCTGCAAGGATCGCAAGTCGGCGCCCGCGCCCAGAAGATGCGTGGCGAAGCTGTGACGCAGGGCGTGCGGCGTGGCGCTTGCCGGAAGGCCAAGATAGACGCGTGCGCGCGCAACGGCTCTTTGCACCATGCCCTGCGCCAGCGGCCCGCCTTTTGCCCCCCGGAACAGCGCCTGATCGCGCGCCATGGGCCAGGGGCATTTGGCGACATAGTCCGCCACCGCATCGCGTACGATCGGCAGCACCGGCACTACGCGTTGTTTGCCGCCCTTGCCAGTGACCACCAGCGTCTCCCCCAGCGGTAGCGCCGATGCGGTCAGGGACAGCGCCTCCGCGATCCGCAGCCCTGCGCCGTAAAGCAGCAGCAGCACCGCGCGATCCCGCGATCCGATCCATGGCTCTGCGGCATCTTCCTCCACCCCTGCAGCAAGATTTACCGCCTCGTCCGGCGTGACCGGGCGCGGCAGTCCTTTTTTCAAGCGCGGCCCCTTGAGCCGGGGCGCGGAGGCTTGCGGGATACCCGCCTTACCCCGCGCGAAGATCAGGAATGCCTTGAGGGCCGAAAGCTCACGCGCGGCAGATACATTGCCTATCCCGTCCTGCCGCCGCGCCGCCAGGTGTGCCCGAAGCGCCGGCGCGTCGAGCGCGGCCAGCGCCTGCCAGTCGGTTTCGCCAAGGCCGTCAAGCAACCGGTTTGCCGTCGCCACATAAGCGCGCACGGTATGCGGGCTGCGCCGCCGTCCATGCGCAAGGTGATCGCCCCAGGCTTCGAGCAGGTCGGCCTTGTGCGCCATGGCCCGCCCCGTCAGGCCTCGACCAGCTGTTCGGGGACAAGTTCGCTAAGCAGCGCGTCAAGCAGAACCATGCCTTCGCCGGTCACGCCCACGCGCGGCCCGTCGCGCCAGACAAGGCCCTGTCCTTCGTAGAAGCGGGCCTTGGCGGGATCGCACAACTGGTCCTGCGCCATGCCGAAGCGGGCGGCCATTGCGGCAAGGTCCACGCCTTCGCGCAGGCGCAGGCCCATCAGCATCGCCTCGCTCGCCTGTTCCGCAATGCCCAGCGGGCGTTCTTCTGCAATGCCGTGGGCGGCGCGGGCGATGCCGGCCAGCCAGTTTTCGGGCTTGCGATGGCGTACCGTGGCGACGCCGCCGCGCCGACCATGCGCTCCGGGACCGATGCCGCTATAATCGTGGTAGCGCCAATACGTCAGGTTATGACGGCTTTCCTCGCCGGGGCGGGCGTGGTTGCTGATCTCGTAGGCGGGAAGCCCTGCTGCGGCGGTCACCTCGCGGGTCAGGGCGAACATGTCGGCGCAGGCGTCTTCGTCAAGCGGCGTGAAATCGCCCTTGCGCACCATCGTTTCGAAGCGGGTGCCCGGTTCGATGGTCAGTTGGTAGAGCGAAAGGTGCCCGGTGCCATAGGCCAGCGCGCGCTCCAGTTCGGCGTGCCATGCATCCACGCTCTGGCCGGGGCGGGCGTAGATCAGGTCGAAGCTGACGCGCGCGAAGTTGCGCTGGGCCACTTCCAGCGCCTTCAGCCCTTCCGATGCGTCATGCAACCGGCCAAGGAAACGCAAGGTCGCGTCGTCCAGCGCCTGCAGGCCAAGCGAGACGCGGTTGATTCCCACATCGGCAAGCGCCGCGTAATTGGCGGCCTCCACCGAAGAGGGATTGCCTTCCAGCGTGATCTCGATGCCCGGCGCGAAGCCCCACAGCGCCTCAGCCTCTTCCAGCAGGCGCGCGACAAGCGCAGGCGGCATCAGCGAAGGCGTGCCGCCTCCGAAGAAGATCGATTCCAGCGGCCTGCCAATGTCGTTGCCGCCGACTGTTGCCCCATGCTCGTGCCGCATGTCGGCCAGCAGCGCTTCCTGCCAGTGCGCGTGGTCCACCCGATCGCGCACATGGCTGTTGAAGTCGCAATACGGGCACTTGGCGAGGCAGAACGGCCAGTGAATGTAGAGAGCGCGGGCCATCGGCCTATCGTATCACGGTCAGGGCGTATCGGGGAACTGGTCAGCGACAAGCTTTGCGAACGCGTCGGCCCGGTGGCTCATGCTCTTCTTTTCTTCGAGGCCCAGTTCGGCGAACGTCTGATTGCGGCCCTGCGGCACGAAGACCGGATCATAGCCGAAGCCCATCGTGCCGCGCGGCGGCCAGGAGAACGTACCATCGACGCGGCCTTCATAGACCGCCTCGTCGCCTTCGGGCCAGGCGATGGCGAGGGTGCAGGAGAACCGGCATGAACGGTCGACGTCCGGGCCCTTTTCGCACAGCAGTCCTTCGACCTTGCCCATGGCGAGGTACCAGTCCCGGCCCTTGTAGTCCTTGCCCGGCTCGGCCTCGAACCACTGCCGCTCCGTCCAGTCGGCGGTGTAGACGCCCGGCCGTCCGCCAAGCGCCGTCACCGACAGGCCGCTGTCGTCCGCCAGCGCCGGCAGGCCCGCCGCCTTGGCGGCGGCGTGGGCCTTCAGCAACGCATTCTCGACGAACGTGGTGCCGGTCTCCTCCGGCTCGGGCAGGCCGAGTTCGCCCGCCGAGACGCAGTCCACACCGAACGGGGCGAGCAGTGCGGAAATCTCGCGCAGCTTGCCCGCGTTGTGCGTGGCGATGACCAGTTTCGATCCGTCGAGCTTGCGGGTCATCAGCGGCCTACCGCCTTGGCCTGCGCGGCGAAGATGCGCTCGCAGCCGATGCGGGCAAGGCGCAGCAGGCGCAGCAGGCCCTCTTCGTCATAAGTCGCGCCTTCGGCGGTGGCCTGTGCCTCGGCGATCAGGCCGCCTTCAATCAGCACGAAGTTGGCGTCGGCATCAGCCGCGCTGTCCTCGATATAGTCGAGGTCGAGCACCGGGGTGCCTTGATGGATGCCGCAGGAGATCGCGGCGACGCGCGCGGTGATCGGGTCTTCCTTGATCTTGCCCTCGGCCATCAGCTTGTCGACGGCAAGGCGCAGCGCCACCCATGCGCCCGAGATCGAGGCGGTGCGGGTGCCGCCGTCGGCCTGAAGCACGTCGCAGTCGAGCACGATCTGGCGCTCGCCCAGCTTCTTCATGTCGACCACGGCACGAAGCGAGCGGCCGATAAGGCGCTGGATTTCCTGCGTGCGGCCCGACTGCTTGCCCTTGGCCGCTTCACGGCTGCCACGGGTATGAGTGGCGCGCGGCAGCATCGAGTATTCGGCCGTCACCCAGCCTTCGCCCTTGCCGCGCAGGAACGGCGGCACCTTCTCCTCGACCGAGGCAGTGACCAGCACGCGCGTATCCCCGAACGAGATCAGGACAGAGCCTTCCGCGTGCTTGGTGAAACCGGTCTGGATATCGATGGCACGCATTTCATCAGGAGCACGGCCGGAAGGGCGCATTTTCAGGAATCCTTGTCTTATGGCGATTGTGTCGTGGAATACCGCTTCGCCCTAGTCGCATTGGGGTTGAGGGTTCAAGGGCATTGCCTAAATTGAACGCAAGATGCCCACGCCCCCGATCACCGAACTGACCACCCGTGCGCGCGAGATCTTCCGGCTCGTCGTCGAAGGCTATCTGGCGACCGGAACGCCCGTGGGGTCCAAGGCGCTTGCAGGAGCGGGGGGCGTGAACCTGTCGTCCGCCTCGATCCGCTCGGTGCTGGCCGACCTGGAAGGGCTTGGCCTGCTGGCCGCGCCGCATACCAGCGCGGGGCGGTTGCCGACCGAGGCGGGGCTGCGCCTGTTCGTGGACGGGATCATGCAGGTTGCCGAGCCCACGCCCGAGGAGCGGCAGGCGATCGAACGGCGCATTGCCGCACCCGGCCCGATCGAGGCAGCGCTGGAGGCAACGAGCGCCCTGCTTTCCAACCTTTCATCGGGTGCAGGCGTCGTCATGGTCCCCCGGCGAGAGCCCCGGCTGATGCACCTGCAGTTGGTTCCGCTGGGGCCGGGAAAGGCGCTGGCGGTGCTGGTGGGCGAGGATGGTGGGGTGGAAAACCGCATCCTTGAACTGCCCATGAGCCTGCCGCCCGGCGCTCTGGAAGAAGTTTCCAACTACATCTCCGCGCATCTTGGCGGGCGCACGCTGGCACAAGCCGCCGGAGCGATGCGCGCCGAGATCGCATCGGGCAAGTCGGCGCTCGACGCCGCCAGCCGCGACCTTGTCGAGCGCGGCCTTGCCGTCTGGAGCGAGGATGCCGCCCAGCGGCCTGTGCTGATCGTGCGCGGGCAGGCCAACCTGCTGGATGAAGCCGCGCTGACCGACCTTGAACGCGTGCGATCGCTGCTGGACGACCTTGAAAACAAGCAGTCCGTCGCTGACCTGCTGGACACCGCGCGCGAGGCGCGGGCGACGCGCATCTTCATCGGATCTGAAAACCGCCTGTTCGCGCTTTCCGGTTCATCGGTCATCGCTTCGCCCTATCGCGACCGTGAAGGCAAGGTGGTGGGCGTGGTGGGGGTAATCGGGCCGACCCGGTTGAATTATGCGCGCGTCGTCCCCATGGTGGACTTCACTGCCCAGAGCCTGGGCAAGCTTATCGGATAGCTGGAACCAAAGAACAAATGACCGACGACAAGACGCAGTCGCCTGCAGTTGATCCTGCCGTGGCGGAGGAGCTTCAGGGCGTGCCGGAGGACTTCGTGGATACCAGGGGCGAAAACGAGGAAATCGCAAGCCTGCGTGAAAAGCTGGCAAGCGCGGAGCAGGACGTGCTCTATGCGCGTGCGGAAACGCAGAACGTGCGTCGCCGTCTGGAAAAGGACATCGCGGATACCCGTGCCTATGCCGCAACCAGCTTCGCGCGCGATATCCTTTCGGTGTCCGACAACCTTGCCCGCGCGCTGACGGCGATCCCCGCCGAACTGCGCGAGGATGAAAAGCTCAAGGGTCTGGTCGCCGGGATCGAGGCCACGGGGCGCGAGATCGACAAGGTCTTCGCCAGCCACGGCATCAGCCGCATCGCCGCGATGGGGCTGCCGCTTGATCCCAATCAGCATCAGGCAATGATCGAAGTCCCTTCGGCCGATGCCGAACCGGGTACGGTCGTGCAGGAACTGCAGGCCGGTTACATGATCAAGGACCGCCTGCTGCGTCCGGCCATGGTTGCGGTGGCGAAGAAGCCGGACTGATCTGGCCGCCTGCACTTCAAACTATAGCGACGGCCCGCTTCCGGTTTTCGGGAGCGGGCCGTTTTCGCGATTGGTCCCGTTTCGTTTTGTTGCATGGGAACCGGGTGTGCTTGGTTCCGTTCACTTGTGCATAGGCTACAGATTTCGGAGAATATCGATGCGCAAGCTCATCCTTCCCATTCTTGCCGCTGGTGCGCTGAGCGTCGGTGGCTGTGCAAGCAACTACGCGGGCGAGGGCGCTCTGGCAGGCGGCGCGCTTGGCGCGGGCGTTGGTGCGATCGCTGGCGGTGATGTCGGCACGGGCGCTGCGGTTGGCGCGGCGGCTGGTGCGCTTGCCGGTTCGCAGGCCAAGAAGAACGATCGCGGCTGCTATCGCTATGACCGTCGTGGCGATCGCTACTGGGATCGCGACTGCTGATCAGATCCGATCAGAGACAAGACGAAGGCGCGGACACGGCGGTGTCCGCGCCTTTTTCGTATGATCGTTCGCCCGATGCGCCTCTTCAGGCCAGCCATAGTCCAGCTGGCGGCCCGAACGGCAGTATTCCGTGATAAGCGTCGATCTCCGGCGCTCCGGCGAAGCGAGCGCCCATGCGCAGCAAGAAGACGTGGCGCACGATTTCCGCCTGTTGCTCTATCCCGTAGCGGTCTAGCGTCCAGCCGGGCTTCAGTGCGTAGTCATAGCGGCAAAACGGGTGGCGCATCAGCGGCAGATACCAGCGCCCCTTGCGCTGCGTTTGCCACACGTGCGTCATCTCATGGATGAACAGCCCCTGCAGTCCCGGCGGGGCTGCCGAGAAGTCATCCCGGTAAAGATCGCTGCGGGGATGGAAATGCAGGTGCCCGCAAGGCGCCATGACGGTGTTGACGGGCTGGAAGGGGAACCACCGCCGTCGCCGCACCAGCACCGGTCCGCAGTCGATGGCATCCCCGAAGACGAAACGGACGAGGTTCGCCTCGCCCGCCGTCAGGGCGCGCGCTGCACCCGGCTCCAGCGTCAGTGGTGCATCCCCGGCATATTATCGTGGTCCATGCCCTGGCCAGCATCTTCGCCGCCCATCTTCTCGACATGAAGCGGCATCGAAAGCTTGTCTCCGTCCGAGAAGGTCAGCGTCAGTTCCGCCGCTCCGCCCGGTTTGAGGTCGGGCGACACGTCGAAGGCCATCACGTGCAGCCCGCCCGGCGCGAACACCATGGATGCGCCGGGGTCGATCGGCAGCGAATCGACCTTCGCCATCGAGCCGCCGTTGGTCTGGTGCATCTCTGCCCGTCCGACGCCCGATACGTGCACCCCCGCGAGCGTGACGGGCTCTGCGCCATCGTTGCGCACGGTGAAGTAGACCGCGCCGGGCCGTCCGGCGATGATCGGCAGGATCAGCTTGCCGTCGCTGGCGGCCATGCCGGGCTTGGCATCCGGGCCGGAAAGCGTCGCCTCGTTCGATTCGGAGGGGCTGTCCGGCGTCTTGCCGCATCCTGCAAGCGCGCAGGCAAGCGCTATGGAGCAGAGTATCGACAAGCGTGCGCGGGGCATCGGGTTGCGTTTGTTCACAGGCATTTCCTCGTTCGTCGGCCCCGTTTCGAAATCGTTGCGGGTAATGCCATTCGCACAGGCTTGTTCCAAGCGAAACGTCACCTATATCCGGGCTCGACGACATGGAACGTCACAGAGCCGGACAAGCCGCCTTGCCTTGATGGAAGGGAGGCGATCCGCCCGGTGTCACCCACTGACGTGAGGAATGGGGATAATGGGTAAAGTAATTGGTATCGACCTTGGCACCACCAACAGCTGTGTCGCCGTCATGGACGGCGGCAAGCCCAAGGTCATCGAAAATTCCGAAGGCGCGCGCACCACGCCCTCGATCGTCGCTTTCACCAAGGATGGTGAACGTCTGATCGGGCAGCCCGCCAAGCGCCAGGCCGTGACGAACGGCGACAACACGATCTTCGCGGTGAAGCGCCTCATCGGCCGCCGCTTCGACGACCCGGTGACCAAGAAGGACACCGAGCTGGTTCCGTACCACATCGTCAAGGGCAAGAACGGCGACGCTTGGGTCCAGGCCGGTGGCGAAGACTATTCGCCGTCGCAGATTTCGGCCTTCACCCTTCAGAAGATGAAGGAAACCGCCGAATCGTATCTGGGCGAAACGGTCACGCAGGCGGTCATCACCGTTCCTGCGTACTTCAACGACGCCCAGCGCCAGGCGACAAAGGACGCCGGCCAGATCGCCGGCCTCGAAGTGCTGCGCATCATCAACGAGCCGACTGCGGCCGCGCTGGCCTATGGCCTCGACAAGCAGGACGGCAAGACCATCGCGGTCTACGACCTTGGCGGCGGCACCTTCGACGTCTCGATCCTTGAGATCGGCGACGGCGTGTTCGAAGTGAAGTCCACCAACGGTGACACGTTCCTGGGCGGTGAAGACTTCGACACCAAGGTCGTCGAATGGCTGGCCGACAAGTTCAAGGCCAAGGAAGGCATGGACCTGCGGACCGACAAGCTGGCCCTGCAGCGCCTGAAGGAAGCGGCCGAAAAGGCGAAGATCGAACTGTCGTCCACCGCGACGACCGAGGTCAACCTGCCCTTCATCACCGCACGCATGGAAGGCGGCGCCACCACCCCGCTGCACCTCGTTGAAACGATCACCCGTTCGGACCTCGAAAAGATGGTTGCGGACCTGATCCAGCGCACGCTCGAACCTTGCCGCAAGGCGCTGGCCGATGCCGGTATCTCTGCCAAGGAAATCGACGACGTCGTGCTCGTCGGCGGCATGACCCGCATGCCCAAGGTGCGTGAAGTCGTGAAGGACTTCTTCGGCAAGGAGCCCCACACCGGCGTGAACCCGGACGAAGTCGTCGCCATGGGCGCGGCTATCCAGGCCGGCGTGCTTCAGGGCGATGTCAAGGACGTGCTGCTGCTCGACGTGACCCCGCTGTCGCTGGGCATCGAGACGCTGGGCGGCATCATGACCAAGATGATCGACCGCAACACGACGATCCCGACCAAGAAGAGCCAGGTCTACTCGACCGCCGAGGACAACCAGCAGGCCGTGACGATCCGCGTGTTCCAGGGCGAGCGCGAGATGGCGCAGGACAACAAGCTGCTTGGCCAGTTCGACCTCGTCGGCATCCCGGCGGCCCGTCGCGGCGTGCCGCAGATCGAAGTGACCTTCGACATCGACGCCAACGGCCTCGTCAACGTGTCCGCCAAGGACAAGGGCACCGGCAAGGAACAGCAGATCCGCATCCAGGCCTCGGGCGGTCTTTCGGACTCCGACATCGACCAGATGGTGAAGGACGCCGAAAAGTTCGCCGAAGAGGACAAGAAGCGTCGCGAATCGGCCGAAGCTCGCAATCAGGCCGACAGCCTCGTTCACGCGACGGAGCAGCAGCTGACCGAGCATGCCGACAAGATCGAGCCTGCGCTCAAGGACGAAGTCGAAGCCGCTATCGCCGCGACCAAGACCGCTCTGGAAGGCAACGATGCGACCGAAATCAACGCCAAGGCTCAGGAACTGACCCAGGTGGCGATGAAGGTCGGTCAGGCGATCTACGAGAAGGAGCAGGCTTCTGCCGCTTCGCCGGAAGCCGCTCCGAAGGCTGACGACGATGTGGTTGACGCCGAATTCTCGGAAGTCGACGAAAACAAGGGCTGACAAGTCCTGATGAAAACCCTGACCGCCACCGGTGCAAACCGCGCCGGTGGCGGTTAAGGTATTCCGACGGGGAAATATCACGTGTCAGCGACTGAAATCGACTATTACGAACTGCTCGAAGTAGAGCGCACCGCCGACGACAAGGTTCTCAAGTCGGCTTACCGCAAGCTTGCCATGCGCTACCACCCGGACAAAAATCCGGGCTGTTCCGATTCCGAAGCCCGCTTCAAGCAGATCAACGAGGCTTACGATTGCCTCAAAGACCCGCAGAAGCGCGCAGCCTACGATCGCTACGGTCACGCTGCGTTCCAGCAGGGAATGGGCGGCGGCGGTCCCGGTGGTGGCGGAGACTTCGGCGACATCGGCGATATCTTCGAATCCATCTTCGGCAGTGCCTTTGGCGGCGGTGGTCGCCAGCAGCAGCGCCGCGGCGCCGACTTGCGTTACGACATGGAAGTCTCTCTCGACGAGGCATTCCGCGGCAAGCAGACCGAAATCACCATCGAAGTCTCACAGGCATGCGAGCCTTGCGAAGGTTCGGGCGCGCAGCCGGGCACCGGCAAGCGTGGATGCTCGATGTGTGGCGGCCATGGCAAGGTCCGCGCGCAGCAGGGCTTCTTCGTGGTCGAGCGTACTTGCCCGACCTGCCATGGTCGTGGCGAAGTGATCGAAAAGCCGTGCCGTTCGTGCGGAGGCGAAGGTCGGGTGGACAAGCCCCAGACGCTGCAGGTGGACATTCCGCCGGGCGTCGATTCGGGAACCCGCATCCGCCTTTCAGGCAAGGGTGAGGCAGGGCCTTTCGGTTCGCCTCCCGGCGATCTCTACATCTTCCTGCACGTCAAGCGCCATCGCGTTTTCGAACGTGACGGGACGACGCTGGTGACCAAGGTGCCGATCACCTTCACCACGGCGGCACTGGGAGGCTCGATCGAGATTCCCGGCATCGACGGCGAGACGCTGCAGCTGGACATCCCGGCAGGCATCCAGTCCGGCAAGCAGCTGCGCAAGCGCGGCGAAGGCATGCCGGTGCTCCAGGGGCGTGGCCGCGGCGATCTGGTGATCGAGATCGCGGTGGAAACGCCGACGAAGCTTTCGGCGCGCCAGAAGGAAATCCTGCGCGAGTTGCAGGCTACCGAAACTGGCGACGAATGCCCACAGTCAAAAGGCTTCTTCGACCGCATCAAGGATGCCTGGAGCGACCTTACCGAGTAAAAGCATGCCGGGCGGGTGAGGGCGGCAGTCACCTCATCCGTCCGTGCTACTTGCCGGCCAGCACTTCGCGCCTGATTCGTTGCACCAGCCCCGGATCAGCCCGCAGTCGCTGCTTCTCCTCATCCAGAATCGCCAGGAACGCCCGTCGCTTGAACCCCATGAGTTCCGGCGCCGACATCGCGCGCTCGGCTGACAGGGTCGAGGCCATGAGGTCGATCATGCGCTCCGCCCCGTGCAGGCGGCCCCACAGGTAGTCGTTCTCGCGATAACTCCGGCTGAAAAATGCACCGAAGTTGAAGAACTCCCTGCCGCGCAGGGTTTCCTCGCTTAATCCATCCCGGATCGCGTGGCAGTCCTCGGGTGAAATGCGATCGACCAGAACCGGATCGAATTCGGTCAGACCCTCCCCTCGCAGCAAGGGCAGGGTGACCGTGTCGTAGAACGGAAATCCAAGATAGGCGAGCAGTACCCGCCGTCTGAGCGCTTGCGGCATGGCGGCCAGCGCTTCGGCCAGTATTTTATCGACGGCGGTGTCGGTTTCCAGCAGGCGGCGGGCGCTGGCCATATGCTCGATCACCGGCTGCGGGTCCTCGAAGAACGAGCGCGCCAGTGCCGGAAAATCCTCGCCCAGCGCGGCCGGCGGTTCACGATCGATATAGAGCGCCAGCGCACGGTAGATCGCCGTGCGTGCCGTATCGCGATCCTGCTCCGTCACGCCGGGCTCTGCCTCCCATTCCTGCGTTACCCGGCGTGCCAGCAGGCGAAGCCGACGCACCCGGAAAGGCAGGTCGTGGTTGCGAAAGAATTCGACCATGGCCGGGGAATCAGCGTCCTTCAGCGCCTGCGCCCGGTCGAGCCCGTTGGCTGCAAGGTGCGCGATCAGACGGTCGCGCACGGGTTCGGCGGAGTGCAGTTCAAGTTCGGGCGCGGCCTCGAAGATCATCCGTGCCAGCATCGCGGCGATGCCGCTGAACTTGACCTGCACGTAGCCGTGATAGGCAAAGCCCGCCTGTTCGAAGGCCGCGTGCTGCGCCTTTGCCCTCCATGCCGCAAGACGTTTGGGGGTGGGCCGATCAAGGAAGAAGGTGCCACCGAACAGCCTGTCGACCGTCTCCTCGATCTCGGGGCGCAGCGCCACGATAATTTCGCGAAGGGCAGCCATTTCGCGCGATCGTTGTTCCAGCGCCTCCAGGTTGTCGCGGATCGGCTGTTCGCGCGGGATGGCGGAGAGCGAGCCAAATATCACCGGGAAGAACCCGGGCAGGCGGGATTCACGCCGCATTTCAGCGCCAAGATGGTCAGGCGTCGGATCTATATATACGAACCGCCGGTCAACCTCGCGCGTGGCGGGACGATCACGCAGGACCGCCATCGCATCGGCAAAGGGGGCGTTGACCAGTACCGAACCGTCGATCAGCGACACGCAATCAAGGTCTCCGCGCCGGGCGTGTTCGGGCATGATGCGCGCAAGGAAAGCATCGCGCGTTGGCCAGTCCTCGCCCTCCTCGGCAACGAGGCGGTCGATCTCGCTGATCTGCAATGGAGGGAATGCCCCCGGAAAGCTTGCCGACGCGCGCGCCGCCATGACAAGTTCAGGAATTGCTGCAATTCCACATGCTTGATGCCCAACCTTCGCGTGAAAACTGAAAGTCAGGCGATGCTCGCTCTCCAGCACCATATGCGGGGAATGCAGCCGCAGCGTCTCCAGGTGTCCCTTGAAGTCGGTAGCCGTGACGAACAGGTCGAGGGGATGCCCTGCCGGCAGCAACGGTCGGCCGGCAGGAACCTTGCCCATTGCCGTCAATGCGCGGTGCAGCAGGCGGGAAAAGCCGATCCCCCCGAACGGCGGCTCGAACCAGCGGGACCGCACGAGCCGCGACAGCTTTTCACGAACTTCGGCGCGCGTCTCGGGCGCCACGCTTTCGCTGACCGCATTGCCGGGGCGGTGTAGCAGGTACGTTACGAGCGGACTGGCCCAGAATTTCGCGGCCTTTGACCAGGGCTTGGCCTCCGGATCAAGCAGGACGTCGACGTCGGCGGTATCGAGCCACAAGTCCGTCAGCGGCTCCAGCGACTGGCCGGAATGGATGGCCTGCGCAAGAAAGATGGAGTTTATCCCGCCCGCGCTGGCCCCCGCGACGATGTCGGTCAGCACCCGAAGGCGCACATTGCCGACGCTTTCCAGCCGTTTCAGCAAGTCGAGATAGACCGCTGCGCTGCCTTGCGGCGGCACGTCATCGTCAGCCGCGTCTGCCCAGAGGGCGCGGCTCGCCTGAAGGGCCTTCCACAACTCCTTGGTGACGCCGTGCATGTAGACGGCAAGGCTGACGCCCCCATAACAGACCAGAGCGATCCGCAGTTCTTTTTGCTGCATGACGTTATCTTACGCAGGGTTACAGGATTGGCAATTGCGTTCTCATTCCGTTCTGTTTACGCGAGCGATATGGCCAAACCCAAACGTCGATATGTCTGTCAGTCCTGCGGAGGCGTCGCCACGCGCTGGCAGGGGCAGTGCGCCGATTGCGGCGAATGGAACACGCTTGTCGAAGATGCGCCGCAGACGGTGTTTTCCGCCAAGCATGACTTGTCTTCGGGCGGGCGGCCGATCCAGTTCACACCGCTGGACCAGCCCGGCGAAGTGCCAAAGCGGCAGACCAGCGGCATTTCGGAATTCGATCGCGCGCTGGGCGGCGGGCTTGTGCCCGGCTCCGCGATCCTGATGGGCGGGGATCCCGGCATCGGCAAATCCACGCTTCTGCTGCAGGTTTCAGCGAACATCGCCAGCGCAGGCGGCCTTTCGGTCTATGTCAGTGGCGAGGAAGCGGCAGGACAGGTCCGTCTGCGGGCAGAGCGCCTGGGGCTTTCCAAGGCGCCGATCCAGCTGGCGGCGGCGACTTCGGTGCGCGATATCCTCACCACGCTGGGAATGATGGACACGCCTTCGCTGCTGGTGATCGATTCGATCCAGACGATGCATTCGGACCAGATCGAAGGCGCGCCCGGCACCGTCAGTCAGGTTCGCGGCTGTGCCTTCGAACTGATCCGCTACGCGAAGGAAAATGGCGTCACGCTCGTCCTTGTCGGGCACGTCACCAAGGATGGCACGATCGCGGGCCCCCGCGTGCTGGAACACATGGTCGACGTGGTGATGAGCTTCGAGGGAGAGCGCAGCCACCAGTACCGCATCCTTCGATCGATCAAGAACCGTTTCGGCCCGGTGGACGAGATCGGCGTGTTCTCGATGGAGGGATCGGGCCTTGCGGAAGTCGGCAACCCGTCGATGCTGTTCCTTTCGGGGCGCGACGAGCCGATGGCGGGCAGCGCGGTGTTCCCGGCGATGGAAGGTACGCGGCCGGTTCTGGTCGAAATACAGGCGCTGATCGTGCGGTTGCAAAGCGGCGCCACGCCCCGCCGCGCGGTCGTGGGCTGGGATTCGGGCCGCATGGCGATGCTGCTGGCGGTGCTGGAGGCGCGCTGTGGGCTCAGCTTCTCGAATTGCGAAGTCTACCTCAACGTGGCGGGCGGATACCGGCTGGGGGATCCGGCCGCCGATCTTGCGGTGGCTGCCGCGCTTGTCTCTGCGCTGGGCGACAAGCCGCTGTCCACCGATGCAGTGTGGTTCGGCGAAGTCTCGCTTGCCGGAGAGATCCGGCCGGTAGCTCATGCCTCGATCCGGCAGCGCGAATCGGCCAAGCTTGGTTTTGCCAAGGCGTTTGGTCCGTCCAATGGGCCGGCGCCGGAAAAAGGCTTGTCGTTTTCAGGGCTTACGCTGCTTCCCAACCTCGTTGACCGCATCCTGTCCGATGCCTAATCCCGTGAATCTATGACTGGCTTCGACATTGCCGTGCTGCTCTTCGTGGGACTCGGCGCCATTACCGGGTTTATTCGCGGGTTCGTGCAGGAAATCCTGGCACTTGCGGCATGGATCTTCGCGATCTTCGCCATCCGTCTGCTCCACACGCCGGTGACCGCTGCGCTGGAAGGATACATCAGTTCGGATTCGGCCGCCGCCGTGCTGGCATTCGCGCTGCTGCTGGGCGTGCCTTTCCTGACGGTGAAGCTGGTCGCAAGGTGGGCGGGCTCAAAAAGCCGGGCATCCGTGCTTGGCCCGATCGACCGTGTGCTGGGCTTCGGGTTCGGAGCCGTGAAGGGTGTGATCATCATCGTGCTGGGCTTTTCGGTGCTGGTGCTGGGCTACGACACGATCTGGGGTATCGGCGGCCGTCCCGAATGGATCACGCAGTCGCGGACCTATCCCTTCATCAATGCCAGCAGCGAAGCACTCGTCCAGCTGATCGCCGAGCGCAGGTCAGAGGCCCTTGCCGCCGAAGCGGCAAGCGAGAGGGAATAGGGGCCGTGTCGGCCACCGTGCTTTACACGCCGGACGTGCTTGCGCTGACGATTGAACTGGCGCGTTACCCGCTGACCGAGGACTTGCCGCTTCGTGCGGAAGCGCGCTCACGCAGTTGCGGCAGCACGATGGCGCTGGGGCTGGCGGTTGATGATGGCGGCGCCATCACCCGGATCGGGCTGCGCAGCCATGCCTGCGCCATCGGGCAGGCATCGGCGGCGATTTTCGCAGGCAATGCCCTGGGCGCTTCAAAGGATGGCCTTGCAGCGGCTCATGCATCGGTGAAGGCCTGGCTGGCGGGAGAGGGGGGGCTGCCACAGTGGCCGGGCTTCGACAAGATTTCGCCCGCCCGGGATTATCCCGCGCGGCACGGCGCGGTACTGCTGCCGTGGGAAGCGGCGATGCAGGCGCTTTCCCACTCTTGAAACATGGCCTTCGAGTTGCTCCATACTGGCGGGTAAGGCTATGGGCCGCGTCGTGACTTTGCCTACTGATTTGCCTCCACCGGCGCTTCGCCTCGATATCGACCATGACGCGCTACAATCGAACTGGCGCGCGCTGAACCGTATGTCGGGTGCCGCACGTGCAGGAGCGGCGGTCAAGGCCGATGCCTATGGCCTGGGTGTGCGCAAGGTGGTGCCCACGTTGCAGGCGGCCGGGTGCGACGACTTCTTCGTGGCGCATTGGGCAGAGGTTCGTGCTGTGCTCGAAGTGGCGCGTCCGGAATCGCTTTCCGTTCTGCACGGGCCGTTGAGCGGCGCGGATGCCGCCTATGCGCGGGCGGCCGGGGTGAAGCCGGTGATCAACTCGCTGGAACAGGCCCGGCGGTGGATCGATGCCGGGGGAGGGCGCTGCGATCTCATGGTCGATACCGGCATGAACCGCCTGGGCGTGGCGCTGGAGGAACTGGGCGATCCGGTGCTGGCGGTACTGGAGGTCGATGTCCTGCTGTCGCACCTCGTCGCTGCAGAGGAGGATACTCCGCTCAACGCCCTGCAGCGGGATCGCTGGGAGCATGCCCGCACCTTGGTGCCGCATCGGCGGGGCAGCCTTGCCAACAGCGCCGGGATCGCGCTGGGCGACGCATATCATGGTGACCTGACCCGGCCGGGCATCGCGCTGTACGGCGGCGTCCCGCGCCCGGAGATGGCAGGACGGCTGCGGCAGGTCGTGCGCCCTCAGGCGGCGATCCTGCAGGTTCGCCACGTTACTGCAGGCGAGACAGTCGGCTATAATGCAACCTTCACCGCACCCGCAGCCATGCGGGTGGCAACCATCGCGCTGGGCTATGCGGACGGTTACCTGCGTTGCTGGTCCGGCAAGGGAAGGTTCCATGCCGACGGTGTCGAACTTCCGGTGCTGGGCCGCGTGAGCATGGACCTGACCGTTGTGGATATCACGAATGCGCCGCAACTGGGGGAAGGCGACTGGATCACTGTGGACTATGCGCTTGAGCAGGCGGCGGCAACCACCGGGCTATCTCAATACGAACTGCTGACCCTGCTCGGCAGGCGGTTTGATCGCTGAAAATCGGGGAAATTCCGCCGGTCCCCTCTTTTGCTGCGCAGCAATTTGTGTTGCAATGCGATATCCCGGAATGGTAACTTAACCATACGGCAAATGGGGACTGGAAATGGCTGAAACGGCGTCTGGCGAAGACAACACCGTAATCATCAAGAAGTACGCGAACCGGCGGCTCTACAACACGCGTTCGTCCAGCTACATCACGCTGGAACACCTTGCAAAGATGACCCGCGAAGGCGTGGACTACAAGGTTCTGGATGCGAAGAGCGGCGCGGATATCACGCATACGATCCTGACTCAGATCATCATGGAAGAAGAATCGAACGGCGAACAGATGCTGCCGGTCAATTTCCTGCGTGAACTGATCAGCATGTACGGCAATCAGATGCAGTCGCTGATCCCGCACTATCTGGAAGCCTCGATGGAGAACTTCCGGGCTAATCAGGCAAAGCTTGCCAAGGCTTTCGAGGACAGCCTGGGCAACAATCCGCTTGCCAAGCTGGCCGAACAGAACATGGCGATGTTCCGCGCCGCGTCTTCCGCGTTCATGCCAGGCGCGGAAAAGCAGCCGGAAGCAAAGGCTCCGCCCGCTGCCGGCGAAAGCAACGGCGATCTTTCGGCCCTGCGCGACCAGATGGCCGAAATCCAGAAGCGCCTCGACGCGCTGGGCAAGTAAGGGGCAGCGCGGCGCAGGGCGATGGTTGCTCGTACTCCGCGTCCTGCCGCGCGCATCATCCTGCTCGACCCGGCGGACCGGGTACTGCTGTTCCGCTTCGACCCGCCTGACCGTGCGCCGTTCTGGTGCACGCCGGGCGGGGCACTCGATCCGGGCGAAACCTACGAAGATGCAGCCCGGCGTGAACTGCTTGAGGAGACAGGCTTCGTGGCGGAACCGGGGCCGCAAGTGGCGCGCCGGGTGGTCGATTTCCTGACCATCGAAGGCGTTCCGGTCACCGCAGACGAACGGTATTTCCGGGTGCGCATGCCCAGCGGCGCCGATCCCGAAGCGATCGATACCGGCGGGCATACCGAGCTTGAACGTTCCGTCATGCGCAGCTGGCGCTGGTTCACGCGCGAAGATCTGGCCGTGATGGACGAACCCTACTTTCCCGAAGACCTTGGCGAGATGCTCTGAAAGAGCCGCCATTTGTTTTGAACCTTGGCGCGGTTCCCGCTAACAGGCGCGCCATGAATCAGAAGACCGCCATTCGCCACGCCCTCTCCGTCAAGCGCGAGGACGATTTCGCCCAGTGGTTCCAGGAAGTCGTTTCCGAGGCCGAAATGGCCGAGGAATCGGGCGTGCGCGGCTGCATGGTGATCAAGCCGTGGGGCTACGGCGTGTGGGAACGCATCCAGCGCCTGATGGATGACCGCATCAAGGCCGCGGGCGTGCAGAACTGCTACTTCCCGCTGTTCATCCCGCTGTCCTACTTCGCCAAGGAAGCCGAACACGTTGAAGGCTTTGCCAAGGAAATGGCGGTCGTCACGCATCACCGCCTTGTTGGCGATGGCAAGGGCGGTCTTGTGCCCGATCCCGAAGCGAAGCTGGAAGAGCCGCTGATCGTGCGCCCCACTTCCGAAACCGTCATCGGTGCGGCCATGGCGCGCTGGGTGCAGTCGTGGCGCGACCTGCCGCTGATGGTCAACCAGTGGGCCAACGTCGTGCGCTGGGAAATGCGCACCCGCATGTTCCTGCGCACCAGCGAGTTTCTCTGGCAGGAGGGCCACACCGCCCACGCCGACCGCGACGATGCGATGGCCGAAACGCTGCGCGCGCTGGAAATGTACCGCGCCTTTGCCGAGACGGAACTGGCGATGCCGGTGATCGCCGGCGAAAAGCCCGAGAACGAGCGCTTCCCCGGCGCCGTGGCGACGTATTCGATCGAAGCCATGATGCAGGACGGCAAGGCACTGCAGGCGGGCACTTCGCACTACCTTGGCACCGGTTTCGCTCATGCGGCGGGGATCACGTTCCAGGATCGCGAGGGTACGCAGCAGTATGCCCACACGACCAGTTGGGGCACCTCCACCCGCATGATCGGCGGCCTGATCATGACGCACGGCGATGACGATGGCCTGCGCGTGCCGCCCGCCGTGGCACCGCACCAGATCGTGATCCTGCCGATGCTGCGCGAAACGCCCGAGGACGATGCGCTGCTGGCCTATTGCGAGGAACTGCGCAAGGCGCTGGCCGGCCAGTCCGCGCTGGGCGAAAGTGTACGTGTCCTGCTCGACAAGCGCCCCGGCAAGGCCACCCAGAAGCGCTGGGCATGGGTCAAGAAGGGCGTGCCGCTGATCCTTGAAATCGGTGGTCGCGATGCAGCCGGCGGCCAGGTGTCGGTGCTGCGCCGTGACAAGCTGTGGACCGAAACCGGCAAGGCCAACTTTGTCGGTCAGGCCAGGGACGAATTCATCGCCGGCGCCGTGGCCGAGATCGAGGATATCCAGACCTCGCTCCACGCAGAGGCCAAGGCCCGCCGCGACGCCAACATCGTCAAGGCTGCGACGTTCGATGAAGTCGCCGCGTTCTTTGCCGAAGACAAGCGCTACCCCGGCTGGGTCGAAGTGGAATGGGCACGCCCGACGGGCGATGAACTGGAAGCGGTGGTGCAGAAGCTCAAGGGCCTCAAGCTTACCATGCGCAACACTCCGCTCGACGGCGAGCCGGCGACCGGCACCTGTATTTTCACGGGACGCGCAGCCGTCGAACGGATATACGTGGCGCGATCCTATTGATTTGTAACGGGGGCACCGGATGATCGCAGCGATAAAGTGCAACCTCGCGAACCTGACCAACTTCAAGGGGCGCGAGGGTCGTTCGGCCTTCTGGTTCTACTTCCTGTTCCTGGCGATCATCCAGATTGCCATTTCGGTCGTCATGTCGATCGCGCTGACCGGCCCGATGATGGCCGATGTGTTCTCCGCCGCGCAGCAGGGGCTGGGCGAAGCGGAGATCCAGAAGCGCATGTTCGAACGGCTGACCGGCATGATGCGCACTTCGGTCTGGCTTTCGGTGGTAACCACGGTGGTGCTTACCGGAATGCTGGTGGCCTCGTTCACGCGGCGCCTGCATGATTCGAACAAGCCGGGCTGGATCGCGGGCCTGACGGTGGTGATCCAGTTCGCCGCGCTGGGCGTGGCTGTTTCCACCATCGACAAGATGGCGCAGGTGATGCTGATCGCGCAGAGCGGCGATATGGCAAAGCTGCAGGAAGCGCAGGCGGGCATGATGATGAACGGCGCGCTGGGCTATGTCCCGCTGCTGCTGATCGTGGTGTTCGGTGTATGGCCTTCCAGTGACGGCGCCAACCGTTATGGCGAAGAGCCCGACCACATCTGAAAATCCCGCTTTCGCCCACCGCTGCGCCTTGCATGATTGCATTGCGCGGCGGCAGCGGGCATTTGCGGGCAATGCCTTTCGACAAACGTCCCGCACATAATCGACCCGCCCGCAACGGGTCTTCAGGCAGCCGCTCATCCGGCAGCAGGTCATCGGGCGCGCGCCCCGCACCGGGCCTGCCCACTCGGAAGCAGATCCTCGACTTCATCCAGAACTCGACGGAACCGGCCGGCAAGCGCGAGATTTCCCGCCACTTCGGCCTCAAGGGCAATGAGAAGATCCAGCTCAAGGCCCTGCTGAAAGACATGGCCGAAGAAGGGCTGATCGACGGCAAGCGCACCGCCTTCCACAAGATGGGCGGCTTGCCCAAGGTCACCGTCCTGCGCGTGGTCGACATCGACGAGGGCGAGGCGATCGCCGTGCCCGACACCTGGCAGCCAGAGGATGGCACACCGCCGCCGCGCATCCGCCTGGTCGAAAAGGGCCTTGGAAAAAGAGGGGGGGGAAGCGCTCTGCGCAAAGGTGACCGTGTGCTTTCGCGGACCGAGGAAAGCGCCACCGGCTGGCGCGCCTTCCCGATGAAGAAGCTGGAACTGCGCTCCGAACAGATTCTGGGCGTCGTCGAGATCGACGGCGGCGGCAAGCCCTGGCTGGCGCCGGTCGACAAGCGCATCCGCAACTCTTCGCCGATTTCCGATCTGGGCGAGGCGAAAGCGGGTGAACTGGTGCTGGGCGTTCCTATCGGCCGTTCGGCGCGGCCTTCGGTCAAGGTGACCGAAGTGCTGGGCGAACCGCTGGCGCCCAAGTCGTTCAGCCTGATCGCGATCCACAAGCACGGCATTCCCAACCACTTCACCGAAGAGAATATCGCGGAAGCCGAGACGGCGGCAAAGCTGCCGCTCAGCCCCGATCATCGCGAAGACCTGCGGCACCTGCCGATCGTGGCGATCGACCCTTCGGACGCGCGCGACCATGACGATGCGATCTGGGCGCAGCCCGACGGGCAGGGCGGGTTCGACGCTCTTGTCGCGATTGCAGACGTTTCGTTTTACGTGCGCCCCGGCGGCCAGATCGACCGCGAGGCGCGGCGGCGGGGCAACTCGGTCTACTTCCCCGACCGCGTCGTGCCGATGCTGCCCGAAGTGCTCAGCGCCGATGTATGCTCGTTGCGCTCCGGCGAGGACCGCGCGGCGATGGCCTGCCACCTCAAGATCGATGCAGAGGGCAAGATCACCGACTGGCGCTTCACCCGCGCGATCGTGCGAATCGATGAGGTGATCGCCTACGAGGAAGCGCAGTCGCGCATCGACGAAGGCCGGGCGCAGGAACACCTGACCAACCTATGGGCTGCGTGGAAGGCGCTGGCCACCGCGCGCGCGAACCGCGACCCGCTGGAACTCGAACTGCCCGAGCGCCGCGTGAAGCTGGACGAGAAGGGCCGCATCACCGAGATCGCCATTCGCGAACGGCTCGACGCGCATCGCGTGGTCGAAGACTTCATGATCGCGGCCAATGTCGCCGCTGCCAAGGCGCTGGAGGCCAAGGTCGCGCCCGTCGTATACCGCATCCACGAGACGCCAAGCCGTGAAAAGCTGATGGCGCTCAAGGACTATCTGGCGACCTTCGGCAAGAAGCTGGCGATGGGGCAGGTGATCACGCCCAGCCTGTTCAACCGCATGCTCAAGGACGTGACCGACGAGACGGAAAAGGCGCTGATCATGGAAGCGGTGCTGCGCAGCCAGACGCAGGCCTACTACGGTCCGGCCAATGCAGGGCACTTCGGGCTTGCGCTGGCGTCGTATGCGCACTTCACATCGCCGATCCGGCGCTATGCCGACCTTCTGGTGCATCGCGCGCTGGTCGATGCCTATGGGCTGGAGCAGTCCAAGCCCCAAGCAGACATTCCGGCGCTGTCAGGTCTGTCTGATCGGGATCGCGAAGACCTTGGCCGCGTCAGCGACGCGATCAGCCAGGCTGAACGCCGTGCGATGGAAGCCGAGCGTGAAACCATCGACCGCTACGTCGCCGCATGGCTGGCAAGCCGGGTGGGGGAAGTGTTCGACACCCGCATTACCGGCGTCCAGAAATTCGGCTTCTTCGCCACGATCGTCGGCCTTGGCGGCGACGGTCTGGTCCCCGTTTCCACGCTGGGGGACGAGCGCTTTACGTACGACGAAAAGGCGCAGGTGCTGGTTGGCGATGAAACCGGCACGACCTTCTCGATCGGCCAGATCCTCAAGCTGCGACTGGCAGAAGCCAATCCGCTGACCGGCGCGCTCAAGTACGAACTGCCCGAGGGCGGCGGCCGGATCGAGCCGCGCGGCAACAAGCCGATGCTCAAGCACAAGGGCAAGTATGCCGTCGGTCAGCGCGGCCGTCCGAAGAACATCCGGCATCAGGGCCGCGGCAAGCGGTAAGGGGCATTAGGGGGGCGTTGTGTGCCCCCCTCCCTTGAGTGCTTTTATGTGCGCTTAGCTCAGCCGTTCGATCGCTTCTGCGTCAAGGCCACCGGGCACCACGAAGACCGGACAAGTCATGTGCGCCATGCCCGCCCCGGTAAAGTGCGCGACCATGGGGCCCGGCCCGCCTTCTTTCGCCGCGCCGAGGACCAGCGCTGAAACCTCGGGATGTTCCTCAAGGTACTTGCGCACGATCTTGATGTCTTCTCCCATGTGAACGGAGATGACCGGCATCTTTGCGCCTTGCGACAAAAGGTTTCCGGCGGCAGCGGTAACCAGCGTTTCCGCGCGGGCGCGTGCTTCCTCCTCGATGGTTGCCTGGACCCCCGCGAAGGCATTGAACGGCTGCGGCGGGACCAGCGCCAGAAGGTGCAGGGCACCGTCTGTCTTGGCCGCGCGGCGCGCCGCGAACTGCAGTGCGACGAGGGCTTCCTCGCTCTCGTCGACGATCACAAGATAGATGCGCATTGGTTGTACCCTCTCCAACGGGCTTATCGATACGCGATGGCTGCAACACAAGCCACCACCGTTGCGAAAAAAGAAACTGCAAGGCGCTTGAACGCAACGCTCAAGGCGTCCAAGGAAGGGGCCAATGCCCGTCAGCGGCCTCCCTACGGACAATAAGGAACGCGAAGTTTCCATGCCCATCGAGATCAAGATGCCCGCCCTGTCGCCCACCATGGAAGAGGGTAAACTGGCCAAATGGCTGGTCAAGGAAGGCGACACCGTTTCCTCCGGCGACATCATGGCCGAAATCGAAACCGACAAGGCCACCATGGAATTCGAAGCCGTCGATGAAGGCGTGATCGGCAAGATCAGCGTCGCCGAAGGCACCGAAGGCGTGAAGGTCGGCACCGTCATCGCCGTGCTGGTCGAAGAGGGAGAGGACGCTTCGGCGATCGACGCCCCCAAGGCCGCAGCGCCCAAGGCTGCCGCGAAGGAAGAAGCGCCGAAGACCGAAGCCCCCAAGGCTGAAAGCAAGCCCGCCCCCGCTGCCGCGCCCAAGGCTGCCGCTTCGGGCGACCGCGTCGTCGCCACCCCGCTCGCCAAGCGCATCGCCGATGCCAAGGGCGTGGACCTTTCGGGCGTGACCGGCTCCGGCCCGAACGGCCGCATCGTCAAGGCAGACGTCGAAGCCGCACAGGGCGGTTCCGCCAAGAAGGCTGCTCCGGCCCCCGCCGCTTCGGCTCCGGCGGCAGCACCCGTCGCGGCGGCTTCGTCGGTCGAAATGGCTGACGAGACCCGCGCTCTGCTTGATGCCCGCGTGCCGCACTCGGTCGAAAAGCTGTCGGGCATGCGCAAGACCATCGCCCGCCGCCTTGCCCAGTCGAAGCAGGAAGCGCCGCACATCTACCTCAGCGTCGACGTTCAGCTCGACAAGCTGCTGGAACTGCGCTCGCAGATCAACGCCACGCTGGAGAAGCAGGGCGTGAAGGTCTCGGTCAACGACATGCTGGTCAAGGCGCTCGGCATGGCGCTGGTCGCGGTGCCTGAATGCAACGTGACCTTCGCCGGCAACGAACTGATCAAGTACGAGCGCGCCGATATCTCGGTTGCCGTCTCGATCCCCGGTGGCCTCATTACTCCGATCGTCACCGCCGCCAACGAGAAGTCGTTCTCGGCGATCGCCAAGGCGACCAAGGATCTCGCCAGCCGTGCCAAGGAAGGCAAGCTCAAGCCTGAAGAGTATCAGGGCGGCACCGCCTCTATCTCGAACATGGGCATGATGGGCATCAAGTCGTTCTCGGCCGTGATCAACCCGCCGCAGTCGACCATCCTCGCCATTGGCGCAGGCGACAAGCGTCCCTGGGTCATGCCAGACGGGTCGCTGGGAGTGGCGACGGTTATGAGTGCGACGGGCAGCTTCGATCATCGTGCGGTAGACGGCGCCGACGGCGCGCGCCTGATGGCCGCGTTCCGCGAGTTCGTCGAGAACCCGCTGAGCATGATCGCCTGATATGGAGCATGAGGCCGGAGAGTTGGTCATTCGCGTCACCGCGATGCCCACCGACCTCAATCCCTATGGTGGCGTTTTCGGGGGCTGGCTGATGAGCCAGCTGGCCCTTGGCGCCGCCTCGCTGGTCACCCGCCGCACCGGCCACAAGGCCGTGGTGGTGGGCGCGACCGACTTTACGTTTCCCGGCGTCATGCTCGTGGGTGATGAACTCAACGTCTATGCGAGCGTGCAGAGAACGGGGCGCACATCGATGACGATCGCCACGCGCGGCTTCGGCCGCGCGCGGGCGAGCGAGCATCAGGTGGAAGTCGCCACCGGGCTGTTCACGTTCGTGACGCTGGATGAAAACGACAGGCCCAGAGCCATTGGAGGCGCAGCCGCGCCGGCCTCGGAGATAGTTTGAAATGGCGGAAGAGTACCGCGAACCCGTCATCCGCATCACCGCCATGCCCGCAGACGCCAATGCTTATGGCGATATCTTCGGTGGCTGGCTGATGAGCCTGATGGACATGGGCGCCGGGCTGATCGCGGCGCGTCATTCGCATGGCCGTGCCGTCACCATCGCCATGGACGGCATGCAGTTCCACAAGCCGGTCAAGGTGGGTGACGAGGTCAGCGTTTACGGACAACTCAGGAAGGTGGGCCGTTCCTCGATGACCATTGCGGTCGAGGCATGGCGGCGCCACCGGCATGAAGAAGAACAGGTGCAGGTCACGCAGGCGACCTTCACCTTCGTTGCGATAGACGACGCGGGCAGGCCCCGCGCAATCGAGCAGGAGAGCTAATTCAGTGGCTGATACTTACGACGTCATCGTTCTCGGTTCCGGTCCCGGCGGCTATGTCGCGGCCATCCGCAGTGCGCAGCTGGGCCTGAAGACCGCCATCGTCGAGCGTGAACTGCTCGGCGGCATCTGCCTCAACTGGGGCTGCATCCCGACCAAGGCGCTGCTGCGCTCGGCCGAAGTGCTGCACCACATGAAGCACGCCAAGGACTATGGCCTTGCGGCGGAGAACATCACCGCCGACCTCGACGCCATCGTCAAGCGTTCGCGCGGCGTTGCCAAGCAGCTCAATCAGGGCGTCACGCACCTGATGAAGAAGAACAAGATCACCGTGCACATGGGCACCGGCAAGCTGGTCGCGCCGGGCAAGCTGGAAGTAACCGGCGACAAGGGCACCGAGACCCTTTCGGCCAAGCACATCATCATCGCCACCGGCGCCCGTGCGCGAGAACTGCCCGGCGCCAAGTCGGACGGCAACCGCATCTGGACCTACCGCCATGCGATGACGCCCAAGGAAATGCCGACAAAGCTGCTGGTCCTTGGATCGGGCGCGATTGGTATCGAGTTTGCCAGCTTCTACAACGACATGGGCGTTGATGTTACGGTCGTCGAGATGATGGACCGCATCGTGCCGGTCGAGGACAAGGACGTGTCGGCGTTCCTTGAAAAGGCGCTGACCAAGCAGGGGATGAAGATCCTCACCGGAGCCAAGGCCAGCGACGTCAAGGCATCGGACAAGGGCGTCTCGGTCAAGATCACGCCCAAGGGCGGCAAGGAAGAGACGCAGGAATTCAGCCACGTCATCGTCGCCATCGGCATCGTGCCGAACGTCGAGAACATCGGTCTGGAAGAACTCAAGATCGAGCCCGACGAGAAGTTCTTCGTCAAGGTGGACGACTATGGCCGCACCAACGTACCGGGCGTCTGGGCCATCGGCGACTGCGTGAAGGGCCCGTGGCTGGCGCACAAGGCCAGCCATGAAGGCGTCACCACGGCGGAATCGATCGCCAAGGAACTGGGCAACAAGGACGTGCATCCGCACGCTCTGGACCGTCGCAACATTCCGGGCTGCACGTACTGCCACCCGCAGATCGCGTCGGTCGGCCTCACCGAAGCCAAGGCGAAGGAAGAGGGCTACGAGGTCAAGGCCGGCACCTTCCCGTTCATCGGCAACGGCAAGGCGATCGCGCTGGGCGAGCCGGAAGGCTTCGTGAAGACCGTGTTCGATGCGAAGACCGGCGAACTGCTGGGCGCGCACATGATCGGCGCAGAAGTTACCGAGATGATCCAGGGCTACGTCGTCGGCAAGACACTTGAGACGACCGAGGCGGAACTGATGAACACCGTGTTCCCGCACCCGACGATCTCGGAAACGATGCACGAAGCGACGCTGGCCGCTTACGGACGCGCGATCCACATCTGACGCGCGGCGTCGGAACCGGAATTGAAAAGGGCGGGTCGAAAGGCCCGCCCTTTTTGATGTCAGGCGACGGTAATGTCAGCCTGACGCGCGCACGATATGTTCGAACACCGCGATATGAAGAGGCTCGGCGAACTCGCACCCGATCGCGCCTTCCCGCATCCAGCATATGCGGGCGCTAAGAAGGTGGAGGCCGGGAATACGGATGCGCAACGGTACTTCCGTGCGTGCATCGGGAAGCTGGGCGATACGGAACCCTCCCGGCGACAGGTCTTCAAGCCTTGCCTGCTTCCAGGGCCGGGTTCCCTGCCGCACGTCGCACAGGATCGATACGCCGACCCTTGCGGAGCGGGACGTCCTGTTGCCTGACGGATCTGTACTCAGGGAATCGCGCATGGGGTCTCCTAAGGGGGAAACCCCATGCCTCGATAAAGGTTACCGGCCGGTTAGCTGATCAGCGGAAGGTTTTTTCCAGCACGACAAGGGCAGGGTCCGCGGCAAATGGTTCGGGCATGAAGCCTTTTTCGCGCTCAAGCCCGATCGCGGCGTGATTGTCGCGGCTTTCTATCGAGATTGCGCGCCGGCATCCGCGCGCTTTTGCCTGCGCCGAGAGATAGTCCAGCATGGCCCAGCCGATGCCCTTGCCGCGGTGATTGCCACAGACCGAGATCGCGATTTCCCCGGTGTCGAGCGGACCGTCACAGGCAAGCAGGCCCGAGGCGACGATCTGCCCGCTGGCACGGTTGATGCCCACCCAGGATTCGGTGCGGAAGTGATCCGCATGGACAAGCGGCTCAAGCAGCACGGGTCCGACATGATCGGTAGCAGACAGGAACCGGAAGCGGCGGTCTTCATCGGTCACGCGGTCGAAGAAGTCGGTCAGGGCCGGTGCATCGCCTTCGGTTGCCGGGCGCACGTCAAGGTCGATGCCCGAACGGGTAGGGAGAGTGACGATCATGGCAGAAACACCTTTCGATTGAACGGCGCCTTCATGGCCCACAACCGTTCGAAGCACCTTGATCGAGATCACATCGCCCGCCATCTTCAGGGAAACCGGCACATGGGCCGGAGCGCTGTTTGACTATGGTCCAACATGATCGCCCCCGCCCATTGTGCTACGCAACATCGAGGCCGGAAGAGCCCGGTCCGACAATACGAGAGGAAAATCGAATGGCCGAGTCCGTCTATCCCGTTCCCGCCCAGTGGAGCCGGACTGCGCTTGTCGACGATGCCCGCTACCAGGAGATGTACGCGCGCTCGGTGTCCGATCCGGACGCCTTCTGGCGGGAAGAAGCCCAGCGCCTGGACTGGATCAGGCCGTTCAGCGTGGTGAAGCAGACCAGCTTTCACGAAGAGGATTTCGGCATTTCCTGGTTCACCGACGGCACGCTGAACCTTGCCGCCAACTGCCTTGATCGTCATCTGGCGGAGCGCGGCGATCAGGTTGCGATCCTCTGGGAACCGGACAGCCCCTCCAATCCGGAACGCCGCATCACGTATCGTCAGTTGCACGAGGATGTTTGTCGGTTCGCCAATCTGCTGAAAGCGCGCGGCGTCAGGAAAGGTGAACGGGTAACCATCTATCTGCCGATGGTGCCGGAAGCGGCCGTGGCCATGCTTGCCTGCGCGCGCATCGGCGCGATTCATTCGATCGTCTTCGCCGGTTTTTCGCCCGATGCACTGGCCAATCGCATTCAGGACTGCGACAGCAGGATCGTCCTGACCGCCGACGCAGGACTGCGCGGCGGCAAGAAGGTTCCCCTAAAGGCCAATGTCGACGAAGCGCTGGAGCATTGCCCCGGCGTCGACAGCGTGATCGTCCTGGCGCACACCGGCACGCCTGTCCCCATGGTGGAGGACCGCGATGTCGATTGGGCGTCCGCTGTGGCGCAACAGGACGCCGAGTGCCCCGTTCAGGAGATGAACGCCGAAGACCCGCTGTTCATTCTCTACACTTCAGGATCGACCGGAAAGCCCAAGGGCGTTCTGCATACCACGGGGGGCTATTCGGTATGGGCATCGATGACGCACGAATACGTGTTCGATTACCGTCCCGGGCAAATCTACTGGTGCGCCGCTGACATCGGCTGGGTGACCGGTCACAGCTATGCTGTCTACGGCCCGCTGATGAACGGTGCGACAACCGTTATGTTCGAGGGCGTGCCGAACTTCCCCGATCCCAGCCGGTTCTGGCAGATCGTCGACAAGTTCGGGGTAGAGATTTTCTACGGCGCGCCGACCGCGCTGCGTGCTCTCATGCGTGAAGGCAACGACTGGGTGCAGAAGACCAGCCGGAAGTCGCTGCGCCTGCTCGGTTCGGTGGGCGAACCCATCAATCCGGAAGCTTGGGCGTGGTATCATGAAGTGGTGGGCGAAGGGCGGTGCCCGATCGTCGATACTTGGTGGCAGACCGAAACCGGTGGCGTCATGATCTCGCCTCTGCCGGGCGCCACCGCGCTCAAGCCGGGTTCCGCTACGCGTCCAATGTTTGGCGTGCAACCGCGCCTCCTCGATAACGACGGCCACGAGATCGAGGGGGCCGGCGATGGTTGCCTCGTCATCGTCGATAGCTGGCCGGGCCAGATGCGCACCGTCTGGGGCGATCACGAGCGTTTCTTCCAGACCTATTTCAGCACTTTCAAAGGCAGCTACTTCACTGGCGATGGCTGCCGCCGCGATGAGGATGGATACTACTGGATCACCGGCCGCATCGACGATGTCATCAACGTGTCCGGGCATCGCATGGGAACCGCCGAAATCGAAAGCGCGCTCGTTGCCCATCAAAAGGTCGCGGAAGCCGCGGTGGTCGGCATGCCGCATGAAATCAAAGGGCAGGGCATCTATGCATTCGTGACCTGCAACAGCGAGGTCGAGCCTGACGAAGCCTTGCGCAAGGAACTGATTGCATGGGTTCGCCACGAAATCGGTCCGATCGCGACGCCTGATGTGATCCAGTTCGCTCCGGGGCTGCCCAAGACCCGGTCGGGCAAGATCATGCGTCGCATTCTGCGCAAGATCGGTGAAAACGACGTGTCGAACCTGGGCGACACTTCGACGCTGGCCGACCCTTCGGTTGTCGACAACCTGCTGGCGAATCGTCCCCAGCCAGTCAGCGCCTGATCGTCAAGACGCAAGAGCCCGCGCCTTGTGCGCGGGCCCTTCAAGATGAGCCTAAAACCTTCGAAGGTCAGACCGTCCTTGACCGACAGGCAGCGCCACGTAACCTGATGCCTTACGTCCATTTCAGGATACCGGGGCACCAATGAAACTCTTTCCAGCGGCAGCGGCACTTTGCCTTGTAGCGTTCCCCTTGTCTCCGGTCGTAGCGCAGACCGCGACATGCTACCGCCTTGGCAATGTTTCCAGCTGCGGCATTCGGCAAGGCACTGTGGGCGACAACCCGGCAGAGCAGCGATACTCCTCCTTCAACGAAGTCGAACGCCTGCGCGACAAGAACGAAGCGCGCGAAGAAGTGCGCAAGGAGCAGAGCCTGAGGGAAGAAGTCGGTAGTCAGATCGCGGAGGGTCAATGCGCAGAGGCCCGGAAAACCGCTCTTCGTGCTGGCGACTTCGAACTGGCGGACAAGGCTGCGGGTATGTGCGAAAGGCAGGGCCACCGCTAAACTTGCCGGTTATTTCAATTGGCGGACAGGCTGGAATTTTGAAGCAGCATCTGCATGTGATCAGACCATGGGCAGGGCTTGGTCGGCGAACCCCCATCCTCGCAGATTCTCGGCATGTTCCATTAGGACGGTCGCATCACTGATCGAGAATGGGTGGGCGTTACTCATCTGGCCGAGCTCATCCCAGTTCACTGGCACCGCGACCGGGGCACCGTCGCGTGATCGCGCGGAATAGGGCAGCACGGCGGTGGCCCCTCGCTGGTTGCGCAGCCAGTCGATGAAGATGCGGCCCTTACGCCTGGCCTTGCTCATCGTCGCGACATAGCGGTCGGGCTCGGCAAGGCTCATAGCTTCGGCGAAGCGGCGGGCGAAGTCCTTGTGGGTGTCCCAGTCGTGCCCACGCTTCAGCGGTACGACGACATGGACGCCCTTGCCGCCGGACAGCATTGCGAAGGTCACTAGCCCGAGGTCGGCAAGTCGGGCGCGGATGTCGCCGGCGGCCCGGACGCATGCCTTGAAGTCCAGCCCCTCGTCGGGATCGAGGTCGAAGATCATGCGATCGGGATGTTCCACATCGTCGATCCGTGACGCCCAGGCGTGGAACTCGATCGTGCCCATCTGCACACAGGACAGCAGGCCCTCGGCATCGCGCAGGTAGAGGTAGTCCTCCGCGCCGCCGTCTTTTTCGCGGATCGGCACGTGATGGACGTGATCGCCGAACGTGCCGCTATCATGCTTCTGGAAGAAGCATTTCTTTGCCCGGCCCTGCGGACAGCGCACGAGGCTGATCGGCCGGTTCGCCACGAACGGCAGCATCAGCGGCGCGACGGCGGCGTAGTAATCCGCGAGGTCGCCTTTGGTGTCGCTGCTTTCAGGGAAGATCACACGCTCGCGGTTGCTGATTGTCACGGCGATCGCGGCCTGTGGCGTGGGCTGCGCTTTCTCCGGCTTCACCGCCTGGGCCTTCTTGTCGCTCCTCAGGCCAAGAAAGCTGCCATGGCGCACGCGGCCCTCGGCGGTCAGTTCAGCGAAGGCGACTTCCGCCACCAGCTTCGGAGTGACCCAGCGCGCGCCGCGTGCCTCTGCCTTGTCGACGTCCAGCGGCGGTGTCTTGCGCGCCAGCTTCTCAAGCCTTCCCGCCATGTCGGCAAGATCCTCCGCGTCAAAGCCGGTGCCCACCTTGCCGCGATAGACAAGCGTCTTGCCCTCGTATTGCCCCAGCAGCAGCGAGGAGAATGGCCGAGCCTTTGCGTTCGACTTCGCCCATCCCACGATGACGAACTCCTGCCGCCGGGTGCATTTGACCTTCACCCAGTCCTTCGTGCGGCGGCCCCGATAGGGGGCGTCTATGCGCTTGGCGATGATCCCTTCCTGTCCGGCGCCGCACATCGCATCGTAGAGCGTCTCGCCCGCGCCGATCACATGGTCCGCGACGAAGACGGGCGGCATGGCATCCGCCAGCAGCGCCTCCAGCCGTTCCTTGCGTTCGATGTTGGGCATCGCCGCAAGATCCTCGTCCTCCAGTTCGAGGAGATCGAAGGCGTGGAATTCCAGGGGCTGATCTGCGCCCTGGCTGCCCTTGCCGCGCTTGAGTACGGCCTGGAGGCTGGAGAAATCGGGGTTGCCCTGCGCCCCGCGCGCGATGATCTCGCCGTCGATCAGGCAGGGCGGCAGGTCCAGCGCGGCGATATGTGCGACAAGCGGGGCGAACTTGTCCGTCCAGTCGAGGCCGCTGCGGGTATGGACGACGATCCTGTTCCCCGCTGCGGCGATAAGCGCGCGGTAACCGTCGAACTTGATCTCGTGCATCCACAAGTTGCCGGTGGGCACGGTATCGACCAGCGTGGCTAGCTGGACGGGGCGGAATTTCGGCGGCTTGCCCGAGCCTTTGCGGGAGGGGCGCTTCTGCCGCGCGTTGCGGGAGGCGGCCTTCTCCATGACGTGCGCAAAGGCATCGCCCTTCTTGCCCTTTAGCGAAAGGGTGCCGCTCTTGTCGGTTTCGATCTCGGCCATGGTGCGGCCGGTGAGGACGCTGGTCAGGCCCTGTTCGACGAGGACATCGCCGGCCTGAGCATGGGCATCCTGCACCTTGCGCAGCAGCCAGTTCTCGCGCTTTTCTCCCGGCCGGGGCTTCATGCGCACGAGCAGCCATTCGCCCTTCATCCGCTCGCCATCGAGCGTGAAGTGGAGGTGGCCGTCTTCGATGTCCTTCACGCTTTTGCCCGCGATCGGTGCCCAGGTGCCTCGATCCCAGAGCATCACCGTACCGCCGCCGTATTCGCCCTTCGGGATGCCGCCTTCGAACGCGCCGTAGGACAGCGGGTGGTCCTCAGTGCGCACGGCAAGGCGCTTGTCTTCGGGATCGGCGCTCGGTCCCCGGGTCACCGCCCAGGACTTGAGCACGCCATCGACTTCGAGACGGAAATCCCAGTGCAACCGCCGTGCCGCATGCTTCTGCACGACGAAAGCGTTGCCGCCGTTCTTTCCGCGTTTTCCCGCTGGCTCAGCGGTCTTCGCGAAGTCGCGCTTGCGGTTGTATTCGGCAAGAACCTCCGTGCCAGAGCCGCGCTTGTTCATGGGTCGTCCTTCCCTCGCGCCCCGATACGTCGATCGCGACTCCATTCCCCTTCGATCAAGGTCAGCAGCGTGAGCATCAACACACTGGCAAGCACGCACACGGCGACAAGCGGCCAAAGGCCGGCCCCGCAGGCCACGCCGATGACAGCAGTCAGCCATAAATGAGCGGCGGTGGTCAGGTTATGCAGCTTGCCGCGGGCAAAAACGATCAAGCCGGCACCGAGAAAGCCGACAAACGCGCCGGTCGCTTCAAAAATCCGCAGCGGATCCATGCGGGATTCGCCATCGCTGTCGAACTGAAGATACAGCGCCACTACCGCGACGGTCATTGCGGCGGCCGAAACGCAGATGAGACCATGCGTACGCAGCCCTGCCGCATGACCGCGCATTTCGCGGTCTAGACCCAGTAGTGGACCAAGCACCGCCGCCGCCCCGATACGCCACAACAGTTCGGCATCCACGGCGGTCACGGGGATAGGCGCATTGAGCTCCATCGCTCAGGCACGCTTGCGGGTACGGGGGCCACCAGAGGCTGCTGGCTTCTTCGCCGCAGGCTTGCGTGAGCTCGATTTTGCGCTGCTCTTGCCGTCCCCGACCGACTTCTTGAGCGCCGCCATCAAGTCGATGACGTTGCCCTTGCCGCCGGCCGGTTCCTCCACATCCTCCAGAATGCGCTTGTTGCTCTTCGACTTGGCCTTCTTGTCGATCAGGCGGTGGAGCGCATCGACATAGCGGTCGTGGAACTCTGCGGGTTTGAACGGCGCGGTCTTCTTGTCGATCAGCGTCGTCGCAAGGTCGAGCAGGTCTGTATCGGGCTTGGCATCCTCGATGTCGCGGAAGTAGCCCTGCGCCTTGTGGACCTCGTCGGCATAGCGCAGCACTTCCATCACCAGCCCCCGCCCGCAGGGCTTGATCGAGACTAGCTGCTCGCGCCCGCGAACCGCCAACTGGCCGAGGCCAACCTTGCGCGTCTTGCGCAACGCTTCGCGCAACACCGTATAGGCTTCCTCCGCCAGATCGTCCGCAGGGACGACGAAGTAGGGCTTTTCGTAATAGAGCACGTCGATCTCGTCGGCATCGACGAACTGGACAAGTTCCAGCGTCTTGCGGCTCTCGATCTTGACCGCCTCGATCTCCTCCTCGTCGAGCAGGACATAGCTGCCCTTGGAGACTTCGAAACCCTTGATGATCTCATCGCGGTCCACGGGTCCGACGCCGGGAGCGACTTTCTCGTAGCGGATGCGCTTGCCGCTGGGCTCATGGATCTGGTGAAAGGAAATCGCCGCACCCGATCGCGTTGCCGGATAGACCTCGATCGGGATCGAGACGAGCGCCAGACGAATTTGGCCTTTCCAGTATGCGCGTGCGGGCATTAGCAGGCTCCTTCCTCCGCATCACAAGCCGGGAGCGGGCAGGTGGTTCCCGGTGGCATTACGGAGCTGCGCGCGACATGGCTTTGGAGAGTTGGCCGAAGGGATTCGCCATGCTGTGGCCATCGATCGACACACCTTCACGCCGGTGGAAGATTATCGACCGGGCCCTGTGCTACAGCAGCTTGTCGAGCGTGATCGGCAGGTCGCGCACCCGTTTTCCCGTCGCATTGTAGATTGCGTTGGCGACCGCTGCCGCCGTGCCGGTGATGCCGATCTCGCCGATGCCGCGCGCACCCATCGGTGTGTGCGGGTCGGGGATGTCGGTCCAGATTACGTCGATCTCGGGCACATCCATGTGGACCGGTACATGGTATGCGGACAGGCTGGGGTTCATCACCCGGCCATTGCGCTCGTCGATCTGGCTTTCTTCCATCAGCGCAAGGCCCAGCCCCATGATGATGCCGCCGCGAAACTGGCTGGTCGCCGTCTTGGGGTTGAGAATGCGCCCGCAGTCGAAAGAGCCGAGGAAGCGGCTGACGCGCGGTTCGCCTGTGATCGCATTGACGCGCGCCTCGCAGAACATCGCCGCATGGCTGTGCATCGACCAGTGCATGAGTTCGAGCGGCGGCGGACCTTCGCCGACCACCTCTATGCTGTTTTGACCCGCGCGGGCGAGGATCGAGGCGTATGTCTCGTGGCGTTCCGGATCGTCACGCTTGCACAGGCCGGAATCCCGGCACGCCACGTGGTCGGGCTTCAGACCTGCCAGCGGGGAATCGTTGCCGATGATGCCCAGCAGTTCCTTGATGAGTAGGCGGTGCGCCGCGATAACGGCCGCGCCGATGGCGGCGGTCTGCTGCGATCCTCCCGCCAGCACCGGGCCGGGAAGCGTGGAGGCACCGTACTCGAAATCCACCGCCTCAATCGGCAGCCCGAGCCGTTCAGCGGTGACCTGCACTTGCGCGGTGGCCGTGCCCATGCCCATTTCGTGCGCGGCGATTCCCACGCTGGCGCCTTTCGGCGTGAGGGTAAGTCGGGCCGCGCCGCCGGGCATTCGGTAATAGGGATATGTCCCCTTGGCGCAGCCCATGCCGATGAGCCATTCGCCTTCGCGCCGGCTGGCGGGCACCACACTGCGACGTTCCCACCCAAACGCCTGTGCACCTGCGCGCCAGGCATCGACGATACGGCGCGAGGAAAACGGCAGGCCGTTCAGGGGATCGACCTCGGGTTCGTTGCGGATGCGCAGTTCAATGGGATCGATGTTCAGCGCCTCGGCCAGTTCATCCATCGCCGATTCCAGCGCGAATGTGCCCACCGACTCGCCCGGCGCGCGCATGAAGGTATTGGCCAGCAGGTCCAGTTCAACCGTATGCACATCGAGTTCGATCGTCTCGGCGGCATAGGAACTGCGCGCGGCGAGGATGAACGGCTCGGGCATGACGTTCGAGGGCGTCTTCGCGGTGAGGCCGCGCTGGATCAGCGCCTTCAACCTGCCGTCCGCATCTGCGCCGAGGCTGACCTGCTGCTCGGTCAGCGAGCGACCGCCCACCAGTCGGTACACGCCTTCGCGTGACAGGACGAGCCGCACCGGGCGGCCGCAAAGCTGCGCGGCGGCGGCGGCCAGAACATGGTGCTGCCACATGCACTTGCCGCCAAAACCTCCACCGACGTAAGGCGAGGTGACGATCACCTTGTCCTCGGGAATGCCGAACATCTGCCCGAGCGACCAGGCCGTATGACTGACAAGTTGAGAGGCATCGTGAATGCGCAGGACATCGTCCTGCCACGTCACGGTTACGGCATGCAGTTCGATGGCGTTGTGATTGTGGCGCGGGGTCCGGTATGTCGCATCGATGCGCACCGCCGACGCATCGAGCGCAGCCTTGGCCTTGCCCTTTTCATCGTGGAGCGGCTGCCCCATGAACATCGCAGGCCGTGCATTGGCGCGGGCGTCCTCGAACGCCGTGACGGCAGGAGCGCTTTCATAAGTCACATCGACCAGAGACGCGGCGTGATTGGCCTGTTCCTGCGTTTGAGCCAGCACGACGGCGACGGGCTGGCCGTTCCAGTGGACCTGATCGTCCTGCATCACCGGCAGGCTGTCCCCGCCGGCCGCCTTAGGGTCGGACATGAAGGCAGGCGGCGGCGCGAGGCGGGGCGCATTGCGGTATGTCATCACCTCGACCACGCCATCGGCCGCCAGCGCGCGAACGGTGTCGAGCCTCACGATGCGGCCCTTTGCGATCGTACTGAAGACGATGGCTGCATAGACCATATCCGACATCGGAAAATCGGCGGCGAAACGGGCCGTGCCGGAGACCTTGAGCGGCCCGTCGATTCTCGACACCGCACGGCCCAGATGGCCATGCTGCCGGCCGATCAGCGGATCGGGCACACCCCCCGGAACCCAGTTGTCGGGCGCCAGTGCGACGGCTTTGGCCATCAGGCTCTGCGCCATGCCCTGGGCGAGACCCTTGGCGTCCTTGGCGATGCTCATGCCGGGTCTCCCGTCAGTTCATCAAGCACGGCGACGATGGTGCGACGGGCGAGTTCGATCTTGAAGCCATTGTCCCGCAACGCTTGGGCATGGCTCAGTTCGGCATCGGCGGCAGCAGCGAACGCAACTTTGCCGATCGGGCCGCCGCGCAGAACGTCCTCGGCGCGGTAGGCTCGCCAGGGCCGGGGCGCAACACCGCCAAGCGCAAGTCGCACGTCCCGGATATGCCCGTCCGCCAAGTCGATCGCGCCCGCGACCGAAACCAAAGCGAAGGCATAGCTCGAACGGTCCCGCACCTTGCGATAGGTGGAACGGGGGAGGGCCGGCGGCAGAGAGATGCCTGTAACGAGTTCTCCCGGTTCGAGCACGGTTTCGATATCAGGATGGTCGCCCGGCAGCCGGTGCAGTTCGGTCAGCGCGATTTGCCGTTCGCCTTTGGAGGTGCGCGTGTGGACAACGGCATCAAGCGACGCCAGCGCGACGGCCATGTCCGACGGGTGTACCGCGACACACGCATCCGAAGCACCAAGGATCGCGTGGTTCCGGTTGAAGCCGCCGAGCGCGTCGCAGCCCTGTCCCGGCTGACGCTTGTTGCAGCGCGATCCGCTCTCGTCGTAGAAATAGGCACAGCGGGTACGTTGGAGCAGATTGCCGCCGGCCGTCGCCATGTTGCGGATCTGGGCGCTGGCACCGGCAAGGATCGCGCGGGCAAGCACGGGGTAGCGCTGCCTGACGAGGGGATGCGCCGCGATAGCAGTGTTTCGCGTACCGGCGCCGATCATCAGGCCGCCGTTCTCGGTCTCCTCGACACCGACGGCAAGCCCGGACACGTCCACCAACTTTTCGGGACGCTCGATCGTCTCTCGCATCAAATCGACGAGATTGGTGCCGCCGCCCAGATACGTCGCTCCGGTCGTGGCCTGCAGTACGGCGTCCTGGGCGTCGACGGCACGGGCGTAGCGCAGCGGGGTCATTCCGCTGCCTCGGTTGCCCGCTCTGGCAACGGGGCTAAAGTCGTCGCTATGGCATCGATGATCCCATTATGCGCGCCGCAGCGGCACAGGTTCCCACTCATCCTCTCGCGAAGTTCCTCATGGCTGAACGGCATATCCGCGGCATCGAGATCATCAGTTACATGGCTTGGGACGCCGCGCCGGATTTCATCCGCCATGCCGATCGCGGAGCAAATCTGGCCGGGGGTGCAATAGCCGCACTGGAAGCCGTCATGGTCTATGAATGCCTGCTGGAGCGGGTGCAGATCGGTGGCTGAACCGACGCCCTCTATCGTGGTGATGGAGCGCCCGTCGTATTGTACCGCCAGTGCAAGGCATGACAGGATACGTTCGCCGTCCGCCAGAACCGTGCAGGCGCCGCAGGCACCCTGATCGCAGCCCTTCTTCGTGCCATGCAGGTGGAGCTGCTCGCGCAGGAAATCCAGCAGGGAAACGCGGGGGTCGCCGGGGACTTCGGCAGGCATTCCATTGACGACGATGCTCATCGGACGAACCTCCTGATGCTGGATGCGCCTGATGACGGAAAGGCACCCATCTATAATGCAATCAGTGCCTCCGCGTGCCGGCAGCGCGCCATGGTGGTGGTGCCTTAAGGCAAAGCGATAAGCTGCACCGTTTTTGAGCGCACCCCGTCCCTTCAGTTCCGCCGGGTCAGCGCGCCGAACGCCTGCTTGACCTTGGAGATGCCGAAGCGCAGCGCCTGACCGGGATCGATATGCGGCATCGCGGGTATCTCGTCGGGATTGACGACAGCATGGAGGATCGCCGGGCCGGGTTCGGCCAGCCACGCGTCCACGGCGACGGTCAGTTCGTGCGGCTTCCTCGCCGTAAACCCGCGCGCGCCGCAGGCCTGCGCAAAAGCGGCGAAATCGAGGTTTGGGAACGATGCGCCTTCGCTCGGCGGCACGCCCGCGCCCTCCATTTCGAGGTGGACGAGACCCCATGCGCTGTTGTCGTAGACCACCACCTTAACCGGCAGCTTGTGCTCCACCGCAGTCATGAATTCGCCCAGCAGCATGGTGAAGCCGCCGTCGCCCGCATGGAGAATCACCTGCCGCGCGGTATCGAGTGCCTGAACGCCGTTGGCGATGCCCATCCCGGTGCCGACGGCGGCATTGTTGAACGAGCCGGTAATCTGCTGTCGGCCGCTCTGGCGCAGCCAGTTCGCCGCCCACAGCGTCACCTCGCCGGTATCCGTCACCCACACCGCGTCCTCGGCGGCACGATCGCTAACCGCGCGCGCGACGGCCTGAGGATGGAGTATGTCGGGCGTTCGATCGAGCGCGGCCTTTTCGTCCAGCATTGCGTCCCACTTCGCGCGGTCGGCATTCACCGTATCGAGAAAGGCGGTGTCGCTGCGCTGCGGCAAGGCGTCGAGCAGCATGCGCAAGGCCGGGCGCACCGATCCGACTATGCCCAGGGCAACCGGCGTGCGGCGACCCAGCGCGAAAGCGCGCTCGTCGATCTGCACCACGCACGTCTTGGTGGGGAGGAATTCGGAATAGGGGTAGTCGGTCCCCAGCATCAGCATGAGGTCCGCCTTGTGCAAAGCGTCTACGCCGGGCCGCCCGCCGATCAGGCCGATGCCGCCGATCCAGCGCGGATCGTCGTAAGGCAGAATATCCTTGCCGCGATAGGTATGCATCAGCGGTGCGTTCAGACGGTCTGAGAGCGCTTTCAGCTCCTCCGCTGCGCCGTGGCAGCCAAAGCCGCACAGGACGGCCACGGTCTTTGCCTCGCCTATCATCTGCGCCAGAGCGGCGATGTCGGTCGGTGCCGGTGCGATTTCAGGCCGGGGGCGCAGGGTGGCAATGCTCGGTACCGGCGCGGAAACTTTCGCGGCGAAAACCTCGGGCGGGATCGAGATATGCGCGACGCCTCGCTCGCCATACGCATGCGCGATCGCCTGCTGGATCACCGCCGCTGCCTGATCGGGCGAGGCGATGATCTCGCTGTAAACGCCGACATCGCGGAACAGCGCGACCGGATCGTCCTCCTGCAGGTAGTCGCTGCCGCGCTTGGCCGTGGCGACGCCGCCCGAGATGGCAAGGACCGGCGCGTGGTCCTTGCGCGCCTCGTAAAGCCCGGCGACGAGGTGGTTGGCCCCCGGCCCTGTAGTGCCGCAGCATACGCCGAGGCGTCCGGTGACTTTGGCCTGCCCGGCAGCGGCGAGCGCGGCGCCTTCCTCATGGCGCACGCCGATCCAGCGGACCTTGTCCTGGCGGCGGATCGCATCCGTGAACGGATTGAGCGCATCGCCGACGATGCCGAAGACCTGATGGGCGCCGATCTCGTCAAGCGTGGCGACAAGCAGTTCGGCTACGGTGAGGGACATGGGTTTACTCCTGCGGATAACGGGAAAGCTGTGCGTGGATCAGGCGGGCTGGCCGTTCGACGCGGAAATCCCCGCATCGACGGCAAGGATCGCGCCCGTCACCAGCGCCGCATCTTCTGATGCGAGGAAGGCGACGGGACCGGCAATGTCCTCTGCCTTTGCATGCTTGCCCAGCGCCGAGCGCTCGTGGAATTTCGCGATCAGCTCTTCGTCGTCCAGCATGTCCCTGGTCAGGTCGCTTTCGGTAAGGGCGGGAGCGACGGCATTGACGCGAATGCCGAACTTGCCGAGGTCTAGCGCCAGCGCGCGGGTGAAATTGACGACTGCACCCTTCGCGGCATTGTAGGCCGTCATGTCCCAGTCGCCTCCGGTGCCGGAAACCGAAGCGGTGTGAACGATGCAGCCCTTGCTCGCTTTCAGGTACGGCAACGCCAGCTGCGCGCAATGGAAGGGGCCATCAACGTCGATCGCCATCGTCTGGCGCCAGTCCTCGGGCGTGGTGTCCTCGAAGGATTTCATCACCGCAATGCCGGCGTTTGAATGCAGAACGTCGATCCCGCCGAACTTCGCGACGGTTTCCTCCACCATGCGCGCCACGTCATCGCGCGAGGACACGTCGGCGACGCATACGAGGGTGCGGGCCGGATCGAGATCGGCAGCGACTGCCTCCAGCTTATCGCGGGTACGGGCAACGAGCGTGACGTTGGCGCCCTCCTGCGAGAAACGCCGGGCGCAGGCAGCGCCGATACCCGAACTGGAGCCGGTGACGATGACGGTCTTGCCGTTGAAACGGTTCATGAGAAGGGTGTCCTTGTTGCGGGGCGCAGGGGCGCGTGTCGTGAAGGAGGGCGGCGCCTTGACGGGACCGCCGCCGGGCTTTGCCGGTTTCGAGATTTCAACCCCTGCGCCTGCAACGAGGTTCCTTGCGTTGACCTGATCCGCCATTGCGCCCAGCGAAACGGCCTTGCTCCAATTCCGGTCAGTCGCGGAGATCCGAGGGCATGTCGTGAATCCAGTGATCCTTCAGCGCAGTGTAGAGCGCCCGGAAACGCGGCTGATGTTCGGCCATGCGGGCGGCCAGCCGTGCTTCGGGTTCGATACGAGAGATTTCGGGGCCTGCGGCTGGGCAGGTGTCTACACCATCGATCGCCATCCTTGCCAGGTGCGCTGCGCCAAGCGCCGGCCCGACAGCGGCATTGGCGCGCCAGACTAGCGGACGGCCAAGGGCTGCCGCTATGATCTGGCCCCACACCATCGATCGCGAGCCGCCACCCGCCATCGCCAGTTCGCCTATGGCATCTCCGCCGGCTTCCAGCGCGTCGAGACCATCGCGCAGCCCCATCGCGACCCCTTCGAGCACCGCCTTCGCCAGATCGGCGCGCGTCGTTGCCGAGGTCATTCCGAACCATACCCCTTGCGCATCCGGATCGGGGTGGGGAGAGCGTTCGCCCGACAGGTAAGGCAGGAAGATCACACCGGGCTGGACCGATGCCTCTTCTGCCTGCGCCAACAGCGCGGCGACGTCGGGAAAGGCCAGCACTCGGGCCGCCCAGTCGAGGCACGCGGCGGCTGAGAGCATGACCGTCATGCGGTGCCAGGTATCGGGAAGGGCATGCGCGAAGGCGTGGATGCCGCGCGATACATCGGGCTGGAAACCGTTGGAGACGCTGAAGATCACCCCTGACGTTCCCAGTGAGAGGAAAGCCTCGCCGGGATGGGTGACGCCAAGGCCGATCGCGCCGGCAGCGTTGTCGCCTGCGCCGCCGGCCACGGGCACCCGTTCCATGCCCCAACGCTCCGCAATCTTAGCGGTCAGCCGCCCGGCCGGAGCGCTGCCCTCGACAAGCCCCGGCATCGCCGCGCGCGACAGGCCGCAGGCGTCCAGCATGGCATCCGACCAGTCACGCGCGCCGACATCGAGCCACAGGGTTCCGCTGGCGTCCGACATGTCGGACAGCTTCTCACCCGTCATCATCAGGCGCAGCCAGTCCTTGGGCAACAGCACGGTGCGGATGGCGGCGAAGACTTCGGGTTCGTGCCGTGCCAGCCATAGCAGCTTGGGCGCTGTGAACCCGGCCACCACCGGATTTCCGGTAATCGTATGGGTACGCGGTTCAAGTTCAAGAAGCTGCGCGCACTGCGGACCGGCGCGCCCGTCATTCCACAGGATCGCCGGGCGCAGGACCTTGTCAGAAGCGTCGAGGACGACTGCCCCGTGCATCTGGCCGGACAGACCGATCGCCCGTACTTTCCGCCGTAGCGCCGGATCGAGCGCGGCGACGGCCCGTTCGGTGGCGCTCCACCAGTCGGACGGGGACTGCTCCGACCACAAGGGATGAAGACGCGATACCGAGAGCGGGATCACGGCCTGCTCGACGACCGCTCCACCGTCGTCAGCCAGTACCGCCTTGACGCCCGAAGTGCCGATGTCGATCCCCAGGTACATGCCGTCTCCTCTTGGTGGTGGGCATCATATTGAACGCACGAGGGAGCAAGCCGGGCGCAAGTGCGTTGGAAAGCCGTTGGAAATACCCGGCCCCGTGCCGCCGAGAACCGCAGATCAGCCCGCGAACGCACAGGGAAAGGCAGCTCACAGATGGCAATCGCGCCCGTATCGAAATCGACCCCTGGCGCTCAGGAACCTTCACTGCTCAATCGCGGGCTGCTGGCCTGCATCGCGACGACGGCACTGGCTGGCCTGCTGTTCGGCTTCGATACGGCCGTCATCTCGGGGACCACGGAGTCCCTGCGGCGGACTTATGCACTCGATGATTTCTGGCTGGGCATCACCGTTTCCTCGGCGCTGTGGGGAACGCTGGTCGGAGCGCTGACGGCGGGCATCCCCGGTGATCGGTTCGGCAGTCGCAACACCTTGCGCATTCTGGCCGTGTTCTACGTGGTCGGCGGACTTGGCTGCGCGCTGGCGTGGGACTGGACCTCGCTGGTGCTGTTCCGTGTCGTGGCCGGGCTGGCCGTGGGCGGTTCCTCGGCGCTGGCGCCGGTCTATATCGCAGAGATCGCGCCGCCTTCACGGCGCGGCAGCCTCGTCGCCTCGTTCCAGTTCATGGTGATCTTCGGCATTCTCGCCGCCTATGTCTCGAACGCGGTGATTGCCGGCATGGAGTTCGGCGCGGACGACTGGCGCTGGAAGTTCGGCGTCTCGGCGCTGCCGGCCGCGATCTTCCTCGTGCTGCTGCTGCGTATCCCCAACAGCCCGCGCTGGCTGCTGACCAAGGGGCGCGATGCCGAGGCGGGCCGGGCGTTTGCCCATGTTGGCCTCACCGAACAGGCCGCATCGGCCGAAATCGCTGTCGTTCGCTCTACTCTTGGCCAGCAACCTAGCGGGGAAGCGCTGTCCTGGACGCGGCATCGCAAGCCGATCCTGCTGGCGTTCATGGTGGCGGCATTCAACCAGCTGTCGGGCATCAACGCGCTTCTGTATTATCTGAACGAAATCTTTGCGAAAGCGGGGGGCAGCCTGTCTCCCGATGTGCAGGCGATCATCATCGGCGTGGTGAACGCGGTCTTCACCGCATTGGGGATGGCGCTGATCGACCGTCTGGGAAGGCGCACGCTGCTCTTGATCGGGTCGGCGGGCATGGCATCGTGCCTTGTGGTTGCGGGGCTGGCGATGAGCGCCATCCTGCCGGGCTGGATGGTCCTGCCCGCCCTGATCGGCTTCATCGCCTTCTTCGCGCCGAGTACCGGCGCGGTGATCTGGGTCTATATATCCGAGGTTTTCCCGACCGCAGTGCGCAGCCGTGGCAGCGCCATCGGCGCATCCACGCATTGGGGTTTCGATGCGGTAATCGCCGCGGCTTTCCCGATGATCGCTGCGGTTTCGGTCGGCCTGCCGTTCTATTTCTTCGCTGTCATGATGGCCCTGCAGTTCTGCCTGGTGCTGTTCTATTTTCCCGAAACGAAGGGCGTCTCGCTCGAAGAGATGGAACGCAGGCTGGGCGTCACTATGGAGTGACAGGGCTGCGGGGAGTGACGCCAACCCGCGATCGTCAAAGACCCTCGGATTGGTCCTCCCGGCGCAGGGCGGCAAGCACCAGCGCGCGATAGCTGCGTTCGCGCAGGCCGTGCGGCTCGGCCAGGCCCATGCGCTCGAGCGCTTCGGCCTCGGCTTCCGTCGGCGCAGCGCCGGTCAGGCCATGCGCCATCAGTCCGGCCAGACCGGATGGGTGATGCGCGATCTCTGCAAGGTGTTGCAGGGCCGGAAGGAGCCGTTGTTCGACGGGCGTGAAATCGGTCCCGAAAGGATAGGGCGGGAACTGCGAAGCGGACAACGACGCCGCAAGCTCCTCCGGAAGATTGCGGCGACAGGCATCGTCCGGCATCCAGTCCGGTGCCAGCTTGCCGGCATCGCGCGCTGTTTCCATCAGTTCGTCCTGAAACCGACTGTCGGCCACGGCGACGAGGCGCCGGATCACTTGTTCGTCGCTCACGCCGCGCAAGTCGGCGACGCCGTATTCGGTGACGACAATGTCGCGCAGATGCCTCGGGATCGTTTCGTGACCATAGGACCAGACGATGTTGGAGCGCAGTTCACCGTCATGCACCCGTGTCGCGGGAAGGGTGATGATCGAGCGCGCGCCTTCGAGTTCCAGCGCCTGCGCAACGAAGTTGTACTGCCCGCCAACGCCGCTGACCACCCGGCCGCCCTCCAGAGCGTCCGACACCGTCGCGCCCAGCAATGTCACCATCATCGCGCTGTTGACGAACCGGGCACCGACACGGCCCGCGCGCTTGGCCTGCTCGTCACCGTAGAGCGCATTGATCCAGGAGATTTCGCGCATGTGGATGCGGGCGCGGGTGTCCTCGTCCATCTCGCGCAGCGCTGCATAGAAACTGCGCGGACCGATGAAGAAGCCGCCGTGCAGCACGGCCCCGTCGACTTCGCGCCTGAGGATGCCGGCGCGCAGCAGTTCGAGGAACCCGTCGACGAGCATCTCGGTCGGTGCGTAAAGCCCCTGCTCGAACGGCGAGGCTTCGACCGGAGGGCGCGCGCCCACGGTGATCTCGGCCAGCGTGCGGGCGAACGCGCCGGGCTCGCGGTCCCTGCGGATCAGCGCGTGCGCTACGGCATCGCCGATCTCGCCGATGCCGATCTGGAGCGATCCGCCATCGGGCACCAGCGAGGCGACATGCAGGCCGATCGCGTGCTGCGCGGGACTGATCGGCTGCTTGGGCGGTCCGAACAGGGCAAAGCGCGTCTCGGCGCTGTCGAGGATCATCGCGAAACGATCGGAGGGCAGGTCGGCGGGGCCGGTCATGAACGGCAGTTCGTCGTTGACTTGCCCCACCAGCAGGAAATCCGCATTCCCTGCGTCACGCGCGGCGAGCAGGTCCAGCGTCATGTCGGTGTTGCAACTCAGGCTGAAGCGTTCGCCGCGCCGGGCTACGATCTGCGCGATGACGTTGACGCCCTGATCGATGAGGCAGCGCATGGCGTGGGTGTAGTTGACCGAGATGTAGCTGCGCTGCGCGTCATCGTTGCCGAGGCGGCTGCCCGCCTGGAAGAAGAACTCGTTGACCTCGATGTTGGGCGGCATGTCCCCGGCGCGCTGGGCGGCGGCGTAGACGAATTCGGGATAGCCGCCCATCGTGCGGTCGAACACCGGTCGCAGAAAACGGCGCTCCAGTTCGCTGCCGAGGGGAGGGGGCTCCAGCGTCAGGGCGGTGAAGATGGTAAGGTGAATGGCGGGATCGGCGCGCGCCATCTCGAACAGTGCGTTGGCGACGTGCGGTGCCTTGCCCAGCCCCAGCGGCAGGCCGAGCACAATCCTGCCCCCGGTATGCTCGACGATGCGGCGGGCGACCTCTGCGGGGTCGGAAAGGCAGAGGCTCACCGCAGCGCTTCCCAACCCGCGTCGGGTGCGAAGCGGGCGCCGTGCTCGTGTTCCAGCGCAGACAGTGCGGCGAGGACGTCGTCGATGCCGCGCTGTTGCGCGTAATGGATCGGACCGCCGCGAAACGGCGCGAATCCGGTACCAAAGATCATTGCCGCATCGATCACGTCGGGATCGTCGCTGACGTTCTCGCGCAGCACGGCGACGGCCGTATTCACCATCGGCAGGATGAGCCGATCGGCTAATTCGGGATCGGGATCGGGACTGTTGCTCTTCACCGGCTTGCCGTCGCGCCAGACGTAGATGCCCTTGCCAGTCTTGCGGCCCCTATCGCCGGCGGCAACCTTGTCGGCCAGCCACTGCGGCGCATCGGGCAGCGCCCAGCCGAGTTCGCGCTTGAGCATTGCCGCCACGTCCAGCGCCACGTCGAGACCGACCTGATCGGCCAGTTCCAGCGGCCCCATCGGCATCCCGAACCCGGTGGCGACGCGATCGATGGTTTCGGGTGCGAGCCCCTCATCCATCAGGATCAGCGCTTCGGCGAGATAAGGCGTGAGGATGCGGTTGACGATGAACCCCGGAGCGCTGCGGGCAGGCGCCGGTAATTTGCCGATCCGGCCGACGAAAGTACGCGCGGCAGCCTCGACCTCCGGCGCAAGGCGATCGTGCGCGATCACCTCCACCAGATCGAGGCGCGAGACGGGGTTGAAGAAATGGATGCCGACCAGCCGCTCGGGCCGCGCCAGCCCCTCGCGCAGTTCGGGCAGGGGGATCGACGAGGTGTTGGTGGCAAGGATTGCGCCTTGCTTCATGCGCGGTTCCGCCTCGGCGTAGAGCGTGCGCTTGAGGTCGGCCTTCTCGGGCGCGGCCTCGATCACGAGATCGGCCTGTGCGATGCCGAGGCCATCCGGATCGGGGATCAGCCGGTCAAGCGCGTCGCGCACCTGCAAACGGTCGCCGTGCGCGATCTTCTCGTAGAGTTTCGCGGCGCGGGCCTGCGCACCGCCGATCGGCTCCGGCTTCACGTCGGACAGGCTGGTGCGCAGGCCCTTCCATGCGCACCATGCGGCGATGTCACCGCCCATCGCGCCCGCACCGATGACGTGGACATGGCGGATGGCATCGGTCTTGCCGGCAAGATCCTTGAGCGTCTGGCGCAGGAAGAACACGCGGATGAGGTTCTGCGCGGTATCGGTCAGCATCAGCTTCGCGAAGGAGGCGATCTCCGCGCGCTTCATCGCATCAAGGTCGCCGCCGTGCTCTTCCCACAAGTCGATCAGGGCATAAGGCGCCGGGTAGTGCGCGGAAGGTGCCTGCTGCTCGGCTTCGGTGCGCATCTGGCGGGCGGCGATGCGGCGGGCGGGCGCGCTGTCCTTCGCCTTGTCGAGCACACCCTGACGGGCCTGCGGCAAACTGCCGGCCACTGCGGCATCGACGGCGGCCTGCACATGGCGCTCGGGCACCAGCGCGTCGATGAGGCCCATCGCCTTCGCCTGCCGGTCGTGGATCGTCTTGCCGGTGAGCATCAGGCTCATCGCCGCGATCGGATCGCAGATGTGGGTGAAGCGTGCGGTTCCGCCAAGGCCGGGGTGCAGACCGATCTGCACTTCGGGAAAGCCGAAGCGCGTGCCCTCCACGGCAATGCGCTGCGTGCAGGCAAGCGCGATCTCCAGCCCGCCGCCCATCGCATAGCCGTGCATGACCGCGATGGTCGGGATCGTCAGCGCCGCCAGCCGGTCCACCACGGCATGGGCCTGCTCGATGCGCTTGCGGATCGCGGCCTCGTCAGTGACGCCGCGAAACTCGCCGATGTCCGCGCCCGCAAGGAAGCCTTCACGTTTACCCGAACGGATCACCAGAGCTTTTGGCGCGCGCTGGTCGATCCGGTCGAGGATCTGCGCGAATTCCTCCAGCACCTCCTGAGCTAAGGTGTTGGCGCCCGAACCCTGCTTGTCCAGCACGGCCCAGGCGACCCCCTGCGCATCGCGAGTCAGTGTCCAGTGACGCATTCCCTCGGAGGGGACGGGACGCGGGCCGAGCGTCAGGTTGCGGTCTTCGAGATAAGTCCAGACGGGGTCCTGCATGGTCATGCGGCTGCTCCCACGTTTGCAATGCGTTCGATCAGCATGGCGCCGCCCTGGCCCCCGCCGATGCATTCGGTGGCGATGCCGAGTTCGCCGCCATGGCGTTCCATCGCCTGCACCAGATGCAACGCAATGCGCGCGCCGCTGGCGCCGACCGGATGGCCAAGCGAGATCGCCCCGCCATCGACGTTGATGCGCTCGCGCGCGATGCGCCCCGCCGCGCCGTCGAGGCCGAGGACTTCGCGGCAGAAATCGTCGTCCTCCCACGCCGCAAGGCATGCGAGGACTTGCGCGGCGAAAGCCTCATTGAGTTCCCAAAGATCGATGTCGTCAAGCACAAGCCCGCCCCGCTTCAGCAGCTCGGTTGCCGCCAGCACCGGCCCGAGGCCCATGATCGCGGGATTGAGCGCGGACCACTGGCTGTCGAGGATCTTGGCGCGCGGCGTCAGTCCGTACCGGGCTACCGCGTCCTCGGAGGCGAGGATCGTCCAGCAGGCGCCATCGGTGATCTGCGAACTGTTGCCCGCCGTGACCTTGCCGTAGGGCGGCTCGAAGACGGGGCGCAGCTTCGCCAGCTTGTCCGGTGCGCTGTCGGGTCGCACGCCGTCGTCGTGGTCGTGGACGGTGCCGTCCCGCGCGAAGGCGGGGACGAGTTCGCCCTCCAGCCAGCCTTCGGCCTGCGCGCGGGCGAGGCGCTGGTGGCTCTCCACCGCATAGGCATCGGCCTGTTCGCGGCTGATGCCGAACAGATGCGCCAGCAGTTCCGCGGTCTGGCCCATGCCAAGGTCGGTGATCGGATCGGTGAGCCCCCGTTCGAGCCCGACGATGGGTTTGAGGAAATCGGGCCGGAATCTCGCCGCCGCCTTTAGCTTGCCGAGCGGGCCGTCCTTGCTGCCCTGCATCGCCGCCAGCCATTCCACCGCATCCTGCCGCAGCACCAGCGGCGCATGACTGAGCGCTTCGGTGCCGCCCGCCAGGATCAGGTCGCCGCCGCCGTCCGCGATATAGCGATAGGCGGTATCCATCGCCTGCATCCCTGAGCCGCAGTTGATCTGAACGGTGAAGGCGCTCGTCTGCGCGCCGCAGCCAAGCCGCAGGGCCGCGACGCGGGCCGGATTGGCCTCGTCGGCGATGACGTTGACGCAGCCGAGGATCACCTGATCGATCGCCTCGGGCGCGAACGGCTGGCGCAGCAGCAGCGGGCGGCCGCATTGCACCGCGAGATCAACCGGAGTGAACGGCCCCGGCCCGCCACGGACCTTGAGAAACGGCGTGCGGGCGCCATCGACGATGTAGACCGCGCGGCTCATTCGGCGGCCTCGCGCATTGGCGTATCCGTTTTGCGGGTCAGCTCCTCGGGAGCGAAGTCATCGACGGCGATGACTTCGCTCACTGCTCCGTCCGCCTCGCGTAGTTGCTCGCGTTCGGCTTGGGAGATCAGCCCCGCCGCGAGCGCTTGGTCGGCGTCGCGGATGCGGGCCTGCTTCATGCGGTCATGGATCGGCTGGGTGTCGACGGTCTTGCGGAACGCCTCGGTCAGCCGCGCGACCGCCTCGTCCTCGCCGCCGATGTAGACGTTCTCGACCAGCCGGTCGCGGGCGGAACAGGGTTCCAGCAGGATCGACGCGGCGCGGCGTATCGTCCGGTCGGTAGGGCCGTTGCGGCGGCGACCGTAAGGCATGATGAACAGGCGCAGCATCCAGCCGACCGGGCGCGCCGGGAAATTCTCGATGATCTGCGCGAAGCTCTGCTCGATGCTGGCGAAGCCGCTCTGCATGCACCAGTCGAGCAGGGGCAGGTCGTCATCCTGCCGCCCTTCGTCCTCCCAGCGCTTGAGCGCGCCTGAAAGCATATAGAGTTCGGACAGCACGTCTCCGAGCCGCGCCGAAAGCAGTTCGCGCCGCTTGAGCTCGCCGCCCAGCGTCAGGAACGCGATGTCCGAGCAGAACGCGAAGGCGGCGGCATAGCGGCTCATCTGGCGATAATAGCGCGTGGCCTTCCCCGCCTTCGGAGCGGGAGCGAAAACGCCGCCGCTCCAGCTGCGCACGAAAGCGCGGATCGCGGTCTTGAGGGCGTGGCCGACATGCTTCCACAGCACCTTGTCGAAATTGGCCAGCGCGCGCCCGCGATTGGCATCGCCCACCGCACGGATCTCGTCGAGGAGATAGGGATGCGAGCGGATCGCGCCTTGTCCGAAGACCATCAGGCTGCGCGTCAGGATGTTCGCGCCCTCGACGGTGATGCCGACGGGAATCGCGCGGTACTGGCCGCCCATGTAGTTGCGCGGGCCCTCGATCACCGCCTTGCCACCGTGGACGTCCATCGCATCGTTGATGACGACGCGCATCCGCTCGGTCGCGTGCAGTTTCAGGATCGAGGAGATCACGGCGGGGTGGTTGCCCTGATCCAGCCCTGCACATGTCAGCCGCCGCGCGCCGTCGAGCAGGTAGGCATTGCCCGCGATCCGGGCGAGGCGTTCCTGGATGCCCTCGAACTTGCCGATCGGCAGGTTGAACTGCGAGCGAACGCGCGCGTAGGCGCCGGTGGTGTGCGCCGCGAAGGCGCCTGCCGCCGCCGACAGCGAGGGCAGCGAGATGCCTCGTCCGGCGGCCAGCGCGCTCATCAGCATCTTCCAGCCCTGACCGACCCGCTCGGCCCCGCCGATAACGTTGTCGAGCGGGATGAAGACGTCCTTGCCCTCGTTCGGGCCGTTCTGGAAGGTCTGCATCGAGGGGATGTGCCGCCGCCCGATGGTGACGCCGGGCAGGTCGGTGGGCACCAGCGCCACGGTGATGCCGATCTCGTCCTGTCCGCCAAGAAGATGCTCGGGATCGCGCAGCTTGAACGCGAGGCCGAGGATCGTGGCGACGGGGCCCAGCGTGATGTAGCGCTTGTGCCAGTTGAGACGGATGCCCAGCACCTCCTCACCCTGCCACTTCCCGTGGCAGACCACGCCTTCGTCTACCATGGCAGCGGCATCGGAACCTGCCTCTGGACTGGTGAGGCCGAAGGCGGGAATCTCGCGTCCATCGGCGAGGCGGGGCAGCCAGTGGCGCTGCTGCGCCTCGGTGCCGAAGCGCAGGATGAGTTCACCCGGCCCGAGCGAGTTGGGCACCATCGCCGTCACCGCTCCCGAAACCGAGCGGGTGGCGATCTTCCTCACGATCTCGCTATGCGCGAAGTTTGAGAAGCCGAGGCCGCCGTGCTCTTTCGGGATGATGATGCCGAAGAACTTCTCGGACTTGAGATAGTCCCAGGCCTCGGGCGGCAGGTCGTGGGTTTCCCAGGTCATGCGCCAGTCGTTGATCATCGCACACAGCGTTTCGACCGGGCCGGCTATGAACGCCTGTTCCTCCACCGTCAGCGTGGCGGGCGGCACGGCCAGCAAGGCGTTCCAGTCGGGATTGCCGGTGAACAGGGCAGCGTCCCACCACGTGTTGCCGGCATCGATCGCCTCGTTTTCCGTGGCGGACAGTGCGGGCAGCGCGGATTGCACGAGTGAAAGCACCGGGCGCGTCAGAACTTCACGGCGGGCGTTAGTGACAAACGACATCTTCAGGCTCCTTCTCCACAGGAGCCAACGCACAGAAGGCGCGCATGATCCGACCCATCGCCAACCTTATCTTCAGCCCGTCAGGGTCATTCACCTACCGAACGGCACCGCAGTTGTCGGGATTGCACATGATGTGTCTGGAACATTGCCAATGCCGGAAAGTTTGCCGGTCCGAGTACGTCGAAGTGATCGATGCGGCTTTTTGAAACGGGAGATGCCTGATGTTTCGCTGGACCATAATTTTTGCAGTAGTCGCAGTCATCGCCGCGCTTCTGGGTTTCGGGGGCGTGGCAGGTCTTTCTGCCGGCCTTGCCAAGATTTTCCTGATCCTAGGCGTCGTGATTCTCGTTCTCGGTTTCCTGTTCGGACGCGATACGAGGGTACGCTGAACCTTTGCCCATTTCCCGCTAAACGGCGCGCCCAAGGTGTCTTAAGGCCCGACGTCGCCGCCATTGGCGCGCAACTGGTGGTTGGTCCCTGCCGCGAAACCCAGCGCCGTCGCCACGCTCTCGTCGCGACCATAGGGATCGGAGCGGATGACCGGCTCACCATCTTCACCGAACAGAACGGTGTCGTAGAGAAGCCGGACGGGAATCTCGCGCGGCAGCGGCACGAAGGTTTCCTTGCCGGTGGCGCGCGCGCGGTGCCATTCGTCGAGCACGCCTTCGTCCCTCGCCAGCATCTCGGCAAAGCCCAGGGCATCCTCCACGCGCACGCAGCCGTGGCTGCGCTGGCGCTGCACTTCCTGGAACAGCTGCTTGGCAGGGGTATCGTGCAGGTAGATCTGGTGCTCGTTCTTCATGTCGAACTTGACGAGGCCCAGCGAGTTCTTCGGACCCGGCTGCTGCACCACCCAGCCATCCTTCCACGCCATGTTGTTGCGGCGCAGATAGGCGCTGCCCTTGCCGGCGATTTCCTTGTTCTGGATCGAGCGCGGGACAGTCCAGGTCGGATTGGCGACAAGGCGATAGATCGGCGAACCCAGCTGCGGAGTCTGGTTCTCCGGCTTCCCGACGACGACCTTGCGCGTATCGACCATCTTGCCGTCGCGCCAATAGATCAGGCGGCCCGCAGCGACATTGACATCGATGCGGGTCTTGGGCGGGTCGCGCTGCAGCCAGCGCATGCGCTCCATCGCGACTGCAATTGCCCGCACCTTGTCCGCATCGGAAAGGTTGAGGATTTCCAGCGCATCCTTGCCGATTACGCCGTCGGGCTTGATGCCGTAGTCCGCTTGCATTCGCTGCACGGCCTTCACCATGGCCGGCGAATAGCGGTCACCTTGCGTATCTTTGCCGTCAAGATAGTCGGACGCCACGAGCTGGCGGGCGATCAGCGGCACACGCGGGTCGGTGTTGCCCGGCTTCAGCAGCTCGCTGTCGTGCGCGATGGCCGGGGTGGGTGCGTCGCTGCTGCCGCGAAGGGACATGTAGGCTTTCGAAAGGCGCCGGTAGCCGTCATCCTGGGGCGCGAGACCTTCCAGCCAGTCCTTGAGGTCGCCGCCCTTCAAAGCTTTGGCAAGGCCGGGCAGGAGGTTCGGGTCAGGCCTCGGCACGGAATAGATGTCGTAAAGCTTCTTCGGGTCGCTGGCACCGCGCGCCAGCGCCGACGCGTAGCGCAAGGCACTTTCGGTCAGCGCGCGATCGCCTTCTGCACTGCCGGGCCGGCCATCGACCGCGAAATTCATGTGATCGAGGCCATGCGCTTGCCGGCTGTCGATCGCAGCGCGCAGGTCGCGAACGGCCGCATCGTTCCAATGAACTTCAGAGATGCTCACGGCCGGCGCAGGCGCGTCGGGTGTCTCGGAGCCGGACCCGCATGCAGCGAGTGCAACAGTCACGGCAAGCAGCGAGGAAACGATCAACCGATTGCGCACATGGATCTCCTTGTATGACCCCAGGTACAACCGACAGACATAACGGGCGTTGCTCGCCATCTGACTTTTAGGCCCGAATTCAGCTTCTTGCCGCGAAGATCATCCGCCCCTTGCCGAGGAAAGAGAAGACGTCATCGAGCTTGTTCTCCTCCACTGCAAAGCAACCCTGACCGCGGCCGAGCACATGGTGCATTTCCTCGTCATGGCGATCGACCGAGGACTGACGGCGAGCGAGATACTGACCCTCCCGTTCTATCACCCCACCTTCGAGGAAGGGCTCAAGCCCGCACTGCGCGAGATCTGTTTGCGGACAGGCGGGCCCGTCGCCATGGAGCGCGACGACGGGTTTCTCGCAGGGGCCTGAGGATGAGCTAGCCCAGACCCTCTTCTGACACAGCCTGCCGTATCGACGGTCGCTGGGTCAGCTGGTCGAAATAGCGGGTGAGGGTATCCGGTAGCGGCAATTTGGCTTTCTTCTGCGCCCACATCAGCATGACGAAGAAGTAGCAGTCTGCCGAAGTGAAGCTGTCGCCGACGATGTAATTGCGTTCAGCCAGCTGTGCCTCGAGGTAGGCGAAGCGCCTGGCCAGATTGCCTCCTGCTGCCTTCTTAGCCGCATCGGTGCTGTCCGGCATGAAGAACGGCTTGAAGCCCTTGTGCACTTCGGTCGAGATGAAGGCGATCGTCTCCAGCAATTTCCAGCGGTTATCCGGTGACGCTGCGAGCTTCCCGGATTGGTCCGCAAGATAGCTGAGAATAGCGATGTTTCGGTGAAGATGGTGCCATTGCTGAGGGCAAGCGCGGGGACGTAGGCCTTGGAATTTATCGTGGTGTAGTCGCTGCCGGTCTCGGTGCGCTTTTCCTTCAGGTCGACCTTTTCCAGCGTGTACGGCAAGCCGGCTTCGGCAAGGGCGATATGGTCGGCCAGGCTGCAAGCGCCCGGTGCATAGTAGAGCCTCATGGGACAGGTCCTCTCTTGTGTTGATCCGTGCGGTCAACTTGGGTGGTCCGGTTTGGACGCTGATCGTCTGAACCAAGATCGCTGCGCATCTGGCCATGTGCCAACACCGCGAACAGGCCGGTGCCGCCGACGATATTGCCGATCGCCGCCATGATGAAGCCGGCAGGTACTCCGTTTCCTCGCTACTTGGCCCGTCCGTCATGGAACATCCCTGTCCGGCCGACTACCTTCCAGGAGTGCCTTAAGGCTCTCGAGATCCTGGCAGACCATGGCGGCATCGCGATCGAATTCCGCGTCGCTCATGTCCGGTTGTCGATAGAGGGTGAAGACCGCCTGGGTCCCTGTCCCGTTCTCGATCAGCCGCAGCGGGATATGTATGACCGGCTTGCCGGGCAGCGTGACCCAGTGATCGAGAACGCCGAAATCGTTGGGCGGGGTGAACCGGATCCTGGCTTCACCGACGGGCGTTTCGGCCCGCCATTCATCGCCGTCCCGGTGGAGCGACGACGACATGCCCGCAGCCCATTCGGGGAAATTCTCCGGCACGTGAGCGACGGCATAGGCCTCCTCAAATGGGCAGTTGATCGCGATGCCGATCAGGCGGGCTTCGTGGGTTGCCATGATGCAGGTTCCTTTGCTGCCTATAACCCGTGAACGGGCACAGGGTTCTGCACTGGCAAAGGCGGGGTGACTGTCGGCGAGGGCGGCTCGTCGCTGTCACGAAACCGGGCACGGCGCAGCGCATTGAGAGGTCTTCATGCTGCAGGCGATCGCATAGACAAATACCGCAGAGATTCGCTGCCTCAGCCGCCGTGCTGATTCGATGGCATGGCGCTCTTCGACTGATCGCAGAATCTGGATAATTTTCGGCGGCGTCAATTCAGCGATTGGAAGATCTCCGATGGCTGGGAAGACATCGCATTCAAAACTACGCAGGATGTCTCCGGCATGGATCCGGGCCCACTGCGGCTCGACGGTTTCGAGCCAGTCATGTGCGACAAGTTCGAGCGTATTGCGGGCTGTTCAGATTTTCCTCGATCCGCAATTTCTTCTGAATGGCGCGATCTTTCCCCTCGAGCAGGATGGCGCGGTTCTCATCGCGCTTCGTCCTTGCATCGGCCAGAGACACAACTGGATAGCTCTCGAACGCCATCGTCTTCTGTTTGCCGTCGTAGGCGTAGTTCCATTTCCAAGGCCTGGGCCCGCATGGGTTCACCAGAAGGTAAAGCCGATGGCTGTCCATCTGTGGCCCCTTGTGGAGGGGGATTTGGCGGACAGGGTGGGATTCGAACCCACGGTGAGCTTGCACCCACGGCGGTTTTCAAGACCGCTGCCTTAAACCACTCGGCCACCTGTCCGCTCTGTTGTTGCGCATAGCCCAAAGTTGGGCTGGCGCAAGGGGTTGATGCTCGATGAAGAGCATTAGGTTTGCGGCGACTGTCCACGACGGCGCGCGTCGGCCCATTTGCAACCGAGGCGCTTTGTGCGAAGTTTCCTGGCGATGACCTTTGCAACCTTCATGCGATCGCTGCGTCTTCCCGTCTTCGCCATAGTGCTGGCGCTACCTGCGGCGCAGGCCTGCGCGCAGCCGGAAACGTTCCCCGATTACCTGCGCACCGTGGCATCTCACGCCCGCACACAAGGGGTCAGCGAGGGGGCGATTTCCGCCGTTCTCTCCGGCCTCACGCCTAATGAGCGGGTGATTGCGCTTGATAATTCGCAGCCCGGCAGTCGGGGGGCGCCGCCGCCGCTGGCGCCTTACATCTCCCAGCACGTGGGAAGTTCGATCGTGGCGCGCGGAAAGTCGCGCTACGCTTCGCTTGGCTCGATCCTGCCCGGGATCGAGCGTCGCTATGGCGTGCCCGCACCGATTCTTTTCGCGATCTGGGGGCACGAGACCAATTACGGCAGCTATACCGGTGATTTCGACCTTGCCCGATCTCTGGCCACGCTGGCCTGGGAAGGGCGTCGCCACGAACTGTTTGAAGGCGAACTCATCGCACTCATGAAGATGGTGGATCGGGGCGTGCCCCGCTCGCAACTGAAGGGCAGTTGGGCAGGCGCCTTCGGCTATCCGCAGTTCCTGCCAAGCGTCTACCTGCGGCTTGCGGTGGATGGTGACGGCGATGGGCGGGCTGACATCTTCTCGAACTCGGCAGACACTCTGGCATCGATCGCTAACTACTTTCGTGATGCGGGATGGCGGCCGGGCCAACCCTGGGGCGTGCGCGCAAGCCTGCCTTCCGGCTTCAACGTGAACGCCTATGCGACAAAGCTGTCCTCGCCCTCCTGCGCGGCAGTCCATGCCCGTCATTCACAGTGGAAGCCGGTGTCGCAATGGCGCGCCCTTGGCGTAACGCCACAGGGCGCCATCGGCGGGGACGTCCTCGCATCGCTCTTTCAGCCTGACGGGCCGGGCACGCCTGCTTATCTGTTAACCGGTAATTATCGGGTTATCCTCCAGTACAACTGCTCGAACTACTACGCCATGTCCGTGGGGTTGCTTGCAGATGAGATTGCCCGTTAACCATGCCCTGCCGCTTGCGGCGCTGATCCTGCTCGGCTCGGGAGGGGCCTTTGCCGCTTCCCGATCACCTCAGGCCGTGGCCCCCGCGACGGGGCCTGCGGCTGACTATCCCGTCGTTGTCGGAGAGCCTTTCACTATCGGCAGCACCGTCTGGACGCCGACAGACCAGCTCAACTACGACGCCGTCGGCAATGCCGTCACCGGGCAGGGCGAGGGTGTTACGGCCGCACACAAAACACTGCCGCTGCCCTGCTATGTCGAGGTTACTTCGCTTGGCACCGGCAGGACCATCCTTGTCCGGATCGAGCGACGCGGGCCAATGAGCAACGATGCGCTCATCGAACTTTCACCGCAGGCATCGGCGCAGATGGCGCTTCCCGCCGGAGTGAAGGCCGCAGTTCGCGTCCGTCGCGTCAACCCGCCCGAGCAGGAACGCGCCATGCTGCGTGCCGGCAATCGGGCGCCCGAACGCATGGAGACGCCGGAAGGGTTGCTTAAGGTTCTGCGCCGAAAGCTCGCCGAGCAATCGCCGCTGCTGCCCCCTCCTTCGACGCCGCCGGCCATGCCATCAGGGCAGCCTCCGGCAATCGCTTCCGCGCCGAAGGCGGCACCGCCGGCGGTCACTGCGCCGACGCGGACTACGCCAGCACCAAAGCCTGCCGCAACCAGTGTCGTGGCGCCTGCGCCAGAAGCTCCGGCACCGAAACCTCCGGCGCCAAAGCCCGAGGCATCTCGGCCTGCCGAGAAAGGCTCCACTTACGTTCAGGTGGCGGCATTTTCGTCCGAAGCGTCCGCGCGCAAGGTTGCTGCACAGCTTGGTGGCACGGTATCGGCAGCGGGCAAGTTCTGGCGCGTACGGCTTGGTCCTTACGCGAACCGTGCAAAAGCCGCGCCGGCGCTGGAGAAGGCCCGAAGCGCGGGCTATAGGGATGCCCGAATCCTCGGCGCGGACTGAACGTTAAACCTTTCCCGCGCGCAGCCAGACGCCTACAGGCGCGCGGGAGAAGTCGGGTCTTGAAGTCGTTTTCCACCATCCTCAAGCTGGCGCTGGCCGTCTCTGTCCCGGTCAGTGCCTCGGCAGCCACCATTCCGGCTCCGCCGCCGCAGGTCGCTCCGATCCCGGTCAGCCTGCTGGTCGACCTCGGCTCCGGCCAGGTGCTGGAACAGAAGCACCCTGACACCCCCTTCCTGCCTGCATCGGTGACCAAGGTGATGACTGCCTTCGTCGCTTTCGAGGAAATCGGTGCCGGACGTCTCAGCATGGACCGTCAGTTCCAGGAGCGCCCCGAAACCGAGAAGGAATGGTTCGCCAAGGGCACCAACATGTACATTACGACGAAGGACAGGCCGACCACGCGCGACCTGCTCCATGGCATCATGACCGCTTCAGCGAACGATGCCGCCGTCGTGCTGGGCGAAGGGTACGCCGGCAGTATTCAGGCATGGGCCGCCAAGATGAACGACGCCGCGCGGCGCCTTGGCATGACGCGCAGCCACTACAACACGCCGAACGGCTGGATGGACGAAGGCAACACTTACGTCACCGCCAGTGACCTCGTGCGGCTGGCCGATGCGATGATCACCCGCTATCCCGATCTTTACCGAGAGTTTTCGGGCCACAAGCGCTGGGTCTGGCGCGATGTGCACATGCGCAGTCATGACCCGACAGTGGGCGTCGTGCCGGGGGCAGACGGCATCAAGACCGGTTACACCCGCGAAGCAGGGTACAACTTCCTTGGCACGGCGGAACGCGGCGGACGGCGGCTCGTGATGGTGCTGGCAGGCTCTCCGCTTCCCAAGGTGCGTGACGACGCGGCCAAGGCCCTGCTGGAATGGGGCTTCGCCGCTTGGGATACGCGGCACCTGTTCGATCAGGGGCAGACGATCGCACAGGCCAAGGTGCAAGGCGGTGACGCCCGCTCGCTTCCGCTGGTTGCCAACCGTGAAGTCCACGCCACGATCCCTCGCGGGACCCAGCCGGGCATCACGCTTGCGGTCCATTACGATGGTCCGATCAAAGCCCCGATCCGCAAGGGCGAGCAGGTCGGCGAACTGGAAATCCGCGTTGCCGGCCTCGCCCCCGGTCGTGTGCCGCTTTACGCCGGTCGCGATGTCGGTCCGGCCGGATGGCTGGACAGACTGCTGAACGGGCTTATCAACCTCTTCACATGACGCAGGGTCGATTCATAGCGCTTGAAGGCGGGGAAGGGGCCGGCAAGTCTACTCAGGCCCGCCTGCTTGCAGAGGCGCTGCGCGCACGCGGTCTGGAAGTAGTCACCACGCGCGAGCCGGGCGGCACTGCCGGGGCGGAGGCGATCCGCGCCCTGCTGCTTGACGGTGTAGAGGGTGACGGCGGCGAAAGCTGGAACCCGCGCGCCGAAGCGCTCCTCTTTGCAGCTGCGCGATCGGACCATGTCCACCGTCTTATCCGCCCAGCGCTGGCGCGCGGGGCTTGGGTAATCTGCGACCGCTATCTTGATTCGAGTCGGGCCTATCAGGGCGGCGGCGGTGGCCTGTCGGATGCGGATATCGCAACACTGCATGCCATCGGTAGCGAAGGGCTGCTGCCCGACCTTACCGTGCTGGTGGAAGTCACGCCGACGGTGGCGATGCAAAGGCTCGCCTTGCGCGACACGCAGGGCAGCGACCGCATTGGTGGGCGCGATGCTGCCTACCATGAAAGGGTCGCCAGCGCGTTCGCCTCATTCGCGACGACCGAGCCTGCCCGTTTTGCCCGGATCGACGGTGACGGCAGCCCGCTGGACACGCACGCCCTTGTGCTCTCCGCTCTGGCGCCTCTGCTGCCATGACTGACGCAGAAAAGCCCTTCGTCGGTCAGGACGCAGCGTGGCAGGAATGGCTTGCGGCCATCGCGTCGGAGCGCATGCATCATGCCTGGCTGCTGAGCGGCGGCAAGGGTCTGGGCAAGCGCGCTTTCGCACGGGCTGCAGCGGCTGAGCTTGTGCGCCAGCCCGGCGCTGCCGTGCCGGATGTCGAAACGCATCCCGATATCCACATTCTCGATCATCTTCCCGCCAACGACGACGAAGCGAAGAAGAAGGCGGACGGCAAGCCGTACCAGACAAAGCGCAACATCACCGTCGATCAGGTGCGCGGAATGATCCGCCGCCTTGCGACGAAACCGACCCTTGGCGATCGCCGCGCCATCATCATCGATCCCGCCGATGACATGGAGAAGGGCGCAGTAAACGCACTGCTCAAGGCGCTGGAAGAACCGCCTGCAGGCACGTATTTCCTGCTTATAGCACATCAGCCGGGCCGTTTGCTGCCGACTATCCGTTCCCGTTGCCGTGTGCTGCGTTTCGCGGCGCTGAGGCCGGATGAGCTTGATGCAGTCATTCGCCGGGATGCCCCGCAGGCCGACGCCACCGCTCGCTCCGCAGCAATCGCCGCAGCGCAGGGGTCCCCCGGCGTGGCGCTCGATATCGTCGAGCATGACCTTGGCGGCATCCACGCCTTGATGATGCGCATTCTCCAGCGCGGCGATCCCGACTTTGCGCTACGCGGCGCATTGGCTGAAGAGATGGGAGGGCGTCCCGCTCGCGACCGGCAGCTTGCAGCGCTGGAACTGGCGCGTTCGGTGCTGGTCCAGCAACTGCGTGATGCTCCCCGTCGCAGACAGCTCGCCATAATCGATGCTTATGGCACGCTGACCAGGCTTGCGACGCAGGCGCCAACCTACAATTTCGACGCTGGCCTCCTGATTATGGAAATTGGCGGGTTGCTGGCCTCGGCCGCGATGCCTAGAGAAGCGGCACGTTAGCGCGATTTCGGGACTCCTGCGGGATGTTCAGAACGCACTTGAATATTGACCTGTAAACACCAGCCAGGAAAGCGCGACGCCGCATGGGCGAGCCCTATTACATCACCACAGCCATCAGCTACCCCAACGGGCGCCCCCATATCGGCCATGCCTACGAGGCAATCGCGGCAGACGTGATCGCGCGCTTCAAGAAGGCGGAAGGCTTCGACGTTCGGTTCCAGACCGGGACGGACGAACATGGCCTCAAGATGGCCCAGAAGGCACGCGATCTGGACACCACGCCGGCTGCGCTTGCGGATGAAATGTCTTCTTATTTCAAGGTGATGTGCGACACTCTGAACATCGAATACGATGTCTTTATCCGCACCACTGAACCGCGCCATCACGCCGCGACGCAAGAACTATGGCGCCGGATGGAAGCCAATGGCGACTTGTACCTCGATCGCTACGAGGGCTGGTACTCGGTACGCGACGAAGCTTATTATGACGAAAGCGAACTGCAGGCTGGCGAAGACGGCGCAAAGCTTTCGCCGCAAGGCACGCCGGTTGAATGGACGGTCGAGGAATCGTGGTTCTTCCGCCTTTCCAGGTATCAGGACAAACTGCTTGAGCTTTACGCGTCGGGTGATTTCATCCGTCCCGAAAGCCGCCGAAACGAAATCCAGCGCTTCGTCGAAGGCGGTCTGCGCGACCTATCCATCTCGCGCACCAGCTTCGACTGGGGTATCAAGGTGCCGGGTAGCGATAATCACGTGATGTATGTCTGGGTCGATGCTCTGACCAATTACATTACCGGCCTGGGCTTCCCGGAAGAAACTGCCGACTTTGCAAAGTTCTGGCCGGCCAACGTCCACCTGATCGGCAAGGACATCGTTCGGTTCCACACCGTCTACTGGCCGGCTTTCCTGATGAGCGCCGGATTAGAACTGCCCAAGCAGGTATTCGGCCATGGTTTCCTGCTGAACCGGGGGCAGAAGGAATCCAAGTCTCTTGGCAACGTGACCGACCCCATCGGTCTGGCAGAGACCTTCGGCGTTGATACGCTGCGCTACTTTTTCCTGCGCGAAGTGGCATTCGGTCAGGATGGTTCCTGGTCGGCCGAAGCGATCGTCACCCGAGCGAACGCGGAACTGGCCAACAGTTTCGGCAATCTTGCACAGCGCAGCCTTTCCATGATTTTCAAGAACATGGATGGTGAAATTAAGGCTGGTTTTGAAAGCAACGAAGCTGATGAGGCCTTGTTCACAGCCGTAGCCGAAGGCATTTCCGGGCTCCGCTCTGCCTTCGATGCGCTGGATTTCAGTAGCGGTCTTGAAGCATGGATGCGGGCAGTCTTCGCCTGCAACCAGTATGTGGATGAGCAAGCCCCCTGGGCTCTGCGCAAGAGCGATCCGGCGCGGATGGAGGCGGTCCTGATGACGCTGTTCCGCGTCGTTCGTGACCTTGCCATCGCAGTGCGCCCGGTAGTACCGACCGCGATCGACGCTCTGCTCGACCAGATGGGGCAAGCTGGCAATGCACGCGATTATGCCGCCCTCGGTAACGCAGACTGGTTTACCGATCTGGCCAATTCGGGCTTCAAGGTCGATAAGCCGCAGGGCGTGTTCCCCCGGCTTGAACTCCCAGAGGATGCCGCGGCCTGATGCTGATCGATTCCCACTGCCATCTCGAATACGAAGGTCTGGTCGAGGATCAGCAAGGCGTTCTGGCGCGTGCGCGGGAAGCCGGTATCAAGGGCTTTCTGAATATATCGACGCGGCAGCGGGAATGGGATCGCGTTGTCGCTACAGCGGCGCGAGAGCCCGACGTATGGGCCTCGGTCGGTATTCACCCGCATGAGGCTGATCAGCATGCCGATATGGGGGAAGGGGCCTTGCTTGAAGCCGCGGCCCATCCGCGGGTGATCGGCATCGGCGAAACCGGGCTGGATTATTATTACGACAAGTCCGATCGTGATGTGCAACAGGCCCTGTTCCGCACACATATCGCTGTCTCCCGCCAGACAGCGTTGCCGATCATCATTCATACCCGAGATGCAGAAGAAGATACTGCCCGCATCCTCGAGGATGAAATGGGGAAGGGCGCCTTTCCCGCGTTGATCCATTGCTTCACCGCCAGTGCTGATTTCGGCCGCAAGGTGCTCGATCTTGGCCTGACGATCAGCATATCTGGCATCGTGACATTCAAGAACGCCAAGGATTTGCAGGGCGTAGTTAAGACTATTCCTGAAGATCGCTTGCTGGTAGAAACCGATTCCCCGTTCCTGGCCCCGGTGCCTCATCGGGGACGCAAGTGCGAACCCGCATTCACCGCCGATACCGCCAGCTTCGTTGCCGGGCTTCGCGGCACGAGTGTGGAGGAACTGGGTGAGGCCACGACGCGCAATTTCTTCGCGCTCTTCACCAAGGCACAATACGCGTGAAGGTGACGATCCTTGGCAGCGGCACGTCTACCGGCGTACCCCGGCTCGGCGGCGAAGGTGGAAAGGCTGACTGGGGTTCATGCGATCCTGCCGAGCCAAAGAACCGCCGCACGCGAGTTGCCATCCTGCTGGAAAGCGACGCGGGATCCCGCATCCTTGTCGACACGCCGACCGATTTGCGGGCCCAGCTTCTTGCCAACGATATCCACCGCCTCGACGCGGTATTCTGGACGCACGACCACGCTGATCATTGCCATGGGATCGATGACTTGCGACCCTTGCGTTACGGACGTGCCGGCCCGATCCCAGGCTATGCAGATGCCGAAACGGTGCGCCGCCTTCGGCAGCGGTTCGGTTATGTGTTTGCCGGGCAGCACGGTTACCCGACACTGATTTCGCTGGAAAACCTCGACACGGTACGCTTGTGCGAGGGCTTTCGCGTCGGCCACACGCAGATGCCGCATGGCGGCATGGATTCCACGGGATATCTGTTCGACGCTGATGGAAAATCAGTGGGTTATGCCACGGACTTCAACCAGATTACGCGCGGGATGATCGATCTTTTCTACCGTTGTGACGTGCTGGTTGTGGATTGTCTGCGTCGGGAACCGCACCCCACGCACGCGCACCTGGCGATGTCGCTCGAACTGGCCGACGCGTGCCGCGTGGGCACGGCGGTGTTGACGCATCTCGACAAAAGTATGGACTATGCCACACTGGCTTCGTCCGTGCCTGAGAATGTCCGGGTCGCTTATGATGGGCTGGTGATCACGCCGTGAATATGATGGCCATGCTCGTTTCGATGATTGCCATTGCAGGCTGCCTTGTGCTGGCCTTGCGCAATCCGCAGATCCGGGCACTTGGTGACATGCAGGTGTTGCGGCTCGCGGCCATATGGGCGGTCATCATCATTGGACTCGTGATGGTGATCCAGTGGTCAGGCTTCAGGATAGAGCCGTGAACTGGCTGCTCGCACTCACATACTTTACATAATCATCATTATCGCATCGGGAATGACGGACATCTCACAGCCTCAGATCAGCCGCCTTCTGTCCATAATGGCCCGTCTGCGCGATCCGCAGGATGGTTGTGAATGGGACAAGGAACAGACCTTCGCCACAATCGCGCCTTATACGATAGAGGAAGCCTATGAGGTCGCCGAAGCGATCGCCCATGCTGACATTCCGTCTCTGCATGAGGAACTTGGCGACTTGTTGCTGCAGGTTGTATTTCATGCCCGCATGGCTGAAGAACTCGGACACTTCGCTTTCGACGATGTGGCTGCAGCCATCTCGGACAAGCTGGAAGCACGCCATCCGCATATCTTCGGAGACGACACATCCGATGATGCGCAAACGGATCGGTGGGAGAAACTCAAGGCAAATGAACGCGCCGCCAAGGGAGCCAACAGTGCAATCGATGGTGTTGCCCTGTCCCTGCCCGCGCTGATGCGCGCTGAAAAACTGCAGAAGCGCGCGGCTCGCGTGGGTTTTGACTGGCCAGATCCCAGCGGCGCTGCGGATAAGGTGGCTGAGGAAATGGTCGAATTGGCGGAAGCCGATGCCTGCCACAAGCTGGAAGAGGCTGGTGATCTGCTGTTCGCCGCAGTCAATCTTGTCCGCCTCAACGGGATCGCGCCAGAAGATGCACTGCGCGCCGCGAATGCAAAGTTCGAGCGCCGTTTCCGGGCCATGGAAGCGTGCGCGGCTGATGACGGCGTGGAATTCGCAGCCCTCCCGCTCAACGAACAGGAAGGCTACTGGCAGGTCGTCAAACGCAACGAAGCGCGCTCTTAAAGAGCGCGATATCGCCCAAGCTCACGCTCTGAAAGGCGGACTTCGAGCCGGATTTGCGGCCCCTGCTCGCCTTCGCCGGCGTCTTGTTCCGACAGCACTTCACCACGGGCGTGAAGGAACGCGAACCGCTGGCCATCCGCGACGGGAAGCACGAAGGTGTAAGTCCTCGAATCCTGAGTGAGCTTGCGTCCCGCCGTTTCCAACAGTTCGTCACAGCCCACGCCCGTCAGCGCTGACAGGGCCACGATCGTTTCGCCATCGCGGTGCTCCATGGCTTCGCGCAGCGAACCAGCCTGATCGGCCCCCAGCAAGTCCCACTTGTTCCACACCTCGATAATGGGGATCGCCGCGTCTTCCTGCCCTTCTTCGTCTTCCGGAGCCGTGATCACGCCCAGATCGGAAAGCACCTCAAGCACCTGGCGCTTCTGCGATTCCGTGTCGGGGTTGGCGATATCACGCACATGGACGATGACGTCTGCAGCAGTAACTTCTTCCAAGGTCGCCCGGAATGCAGCGACAAGCTGGGTGGGCAAATCCGAGATGAACCCCACCGTGTCGGACAGGATCGCCTTCTCCAGCCCAGGCAGCCGGATTGCGCGCATGGTGGGATCGAGCGTAGCGAAAAGCAGATTTTCCGCCATGACGCCGGCGCCGGTCAGCCGATTGAACAGTGTGGACTTGCCTGCGTTGGTATAGCCGACAAGCGCGATGACCGGCCAAGGCGCCTTTTCACGCCTGTCGCGATGCAAGCCGCGCGTTCGGCGAACTTGTTCGAGTTCGCGGCGTATCTTGGCCATACGGTCGCGAATCATGCGACGGTCGGCTTCGATCTGTGTTTCGCCCGGGCCGCCGAGGAATCCGAAGCCGCCGCGCTGGCGCTCAAGGTGCGTCCAGCTACGCACAAGGCGTCCGGCCTGATAGTCAAGATGCGCAAGTTCGACCTGCAAGCGCCCTTCCGCAGTCGCTGCCCGTTCGCCGAAGATCTCAAGGATCAGCCCGGTGCGGTCGATGACCTTGCGTTTGAGCTTTTCCTCCAGATTGCGCTGCTGGATCGCTGACAGCGAGCCGTCCACGATAATCAGTTCCGCCTCGTTCAACGCGCAGGCGGTGGCAATGTTCTGGATCTGGCCTTCGCCGAAAAGGGTGCCGGGGCGCGCTTCGCGGATGACGATCGCCATCGCGTCGGCCACTTCGAGACCGATGGCCAGTGCAAGGCCCTTCGCTTCTTCAAGGCGGGCTTCGGGATCAAGGTCGCTGCGATCGCCCCTTGGCCCCTTCATTTGCGGATAGACGACGAGGGCACGCGCGCCGCGCGTGACCTCGCCCTTGAGTTCATCGTTCAATTTTGTTCAGCTTTTCTCAGTCGTCGGCTTCTTCATGCGCCTGAAGGTCGACTGGAGTCACGGGCTGAATCGTCGAAACCGCATGCTTGTACGCAAGCTGCACGTAGCCTTCGCGCTCGAGCAGCATGCAAAACAGGTCATATGCAGCAACGCGACCCTGAAGCATCACGCCATTGATCAGGAACATCGTCACCTGCACACCGGCGTTGCGGATGCTGGAAAGGAAGACGTCCTGCAGAACGCGCTGCTTCTTGGTGTTCTCCGGACCATTGCCGAACTGGCGGGCATCGACCGGGGTCGACGGCATGATCGTGGAAATGGCATGCTTGTAGACAAGCTGCGATTGACCGTCGCGACGCAGCAGGATCGAGAAGTTGTCGAACCAGGTGACGATACCCTGCAGCTTCACGCCCTTGACCAGGAACATGGTTACCGGGGTCTTGTTCTTGCGCAGAAGGTTCAGGAACTGGTCCTGAAGGTTCTGACCACCCTTCCCGCCCGTGACGGGAGCCGGCGCGGGCGCAGCATCTGCGGCTACGGACGGAGCGGCGTCCTCGGTTTCGGGGGCCGGCGTCGATTTGGGTCGCGCAGAAAGGGTACGACCAGCCATGTGTATGCTCCTTATTTTTGGCGGCCGCCCATGCGGTCCGCGATCTGGTCCCGCTGTTGGCGCGGGCCGTTCTCGAATCGGAAACTACCCATTTGCTGCAATGCAGTAAACGGGGTTTTTGTAGCAGAAATGTTACACCGCAACTCAGATCGGTTCGTCGAGGTCCGTTTCATCCTCACGGCGCTCGGACATGCCGAGCAGCTTGAGCTTACGGTGGAGGGCTGATCGCTCCATCCCGATGAAGGCCGCCGTCTTCGAAATATTGCCGGAAAACCGACGAATCTGAACGCGCAGGTATTCTCGTTCAAAGCTTTCGCGGGCCTCACGTAAGGGCGCGCTCATAATGACGGTAACGCCGGCATCACCGCCCCCTCCCCGGCTGCTGAAGATTTCAGGAGGAAGCATATCGGCTTCGATCCGGGCCAGTTTTTCGCGCGGCGCCATGATGACGGTGCGTTCGACCACGTTGCGTAGCTGGCGCACGTTGCCGGGCCATTCGTAAGCCTGCAAAGCGGTCATCGCCTCTCCGCTGACCTGAGGCGGGGTAACGCCCTGTTCATTGGCATAGCGCGCAAAGAAGTGGTCGATCAGGGCCGGGATATCATCTCGACGCTCCCGCAGCGCGGGTATCGAGATCGGCACTACGTTGAGCCGATAGAAAAGGTCTTCGCGGAACCTGCGTTCCGTGATTTCCTTTTCAAGATCGCGAGATGTGGAAGAAACGACGCGCACGTCGACGCGGATCTGCCGGGTGCCGCCCACCCGCACGAAGGCCTGATCGGTCAGGACACGCAGTATGCGCGCCTGCGTCGACAACGGCATGTCCGCCACCTCATCGAAATAGAGCGTGCCGCCGTCGGCGCTTTCGAGAAGACCCGAACGGATCAGCGTGCCGTCGGCTTCTTCGCCGAAAAGCTCCTGCTCGAAACGTTCAGGCGTGATGCGAGCGGAATTGACGCTGACAAAGGCGTTGCCGGCACGCGGGCTCCAGGCGTGAAGCAACCTTGCGGCCACTTCCTTGCCCGATCCTGCAGGCCCGGTGATGAGCAGCCGGCTCCCGGTATTGGCGACGCGCTTGAGAGTGGCGCGAACCTGATTGATCGCACCGCTGGAACCGGTGAATTCTTCCCCGGTCGAGACGCCCTGCCGCAGTTGCGCATTTTCACGGCGCAAGCGTTCCGTTTCGGTAGCACGGGCGACAAGGTGAAGCAGCTTTTCGGCTTCGAAAGGCTTTTCGATAAAGTCTACAGCACCACGACTAATGGCTGCCACAGCCGTGTCGATATTGCCATGGCCGGAAAAGATGATGACCGGCAGTTCGGGCTCACGAGCCTTGATCGCGTCGAGAATTTCCAGCCCATCCATGGGGCTGCCGTGTAGCCACACGTCAAGCAGGACAAGTGAGGGACGGCGGGCATCGACCGCAGCCAGCGCAGCATCACTGTCGCCCGCCGTGCGGCATTCGTAGCCTTCGTCGCTCAGCACGCCGGCGACCAGTTCGCGAATGTCGCGTTCGTCGTCGACGATCAGGATATCAAGTGCCATGGGCCAATCTTCTTCGTGCTGGAAAAACGGGTCATTGCGCGGCTTCCGGCTTGCGCGCGGAAACCGAACCGGTTGCTGCTTCCTGTGCCGACGGGTCATGCGCAAAGCGCATGGTAACCGTGGTGCCCCCTCCTTGCGCGGCCGTGAACGTCATTTCACCGCCGTGCTCCTCGATGATCTTGTTGACGATCGCGAGACCGAGACCGGTGCCTTTCTCTCGCGTCGTCACGTAAGGTTCGATCAGGCGTTCCTTGTCCTGTGACAGCCCGATCCCATTGTCGGTTACGCGCACAAGGATGGAGTGATCCTCATCGACGACTTCGACAGAAATAGCGCCCGGATAATCGCCATCCGCGTCTTTTGACTTTGCTTCAATCGCTTCGACCGCGTTCTTGAGAACATTGGTCATCGCCTGCCCGAATTGATGCCGGTCGCATTCGATCACGCGAATGTCGCGCTCTGCACCAAAGCGAAAGTCGATGTCGGGGCGTGCCACTTCCTGCAGGAACAGGGCCTGCCGGGTGAGAGCGACCGGGTCTTCCGTTCTGAACACGGGCTTGGGCAGGCGTGCGAAGGACGAGAACTCGTCCACCATCTTGCGCAAGTCGCCGACCTGCCGGATGATCGTGCGGGTCAGATCTTCGAACAGTTCGGGATTGTCCGTGATCTGCTTGCGATAGCGGCGGCTGAGACGCTCGGTCGCCAGCTGGATTGGCGTAAGCGGGTTCTTGATTTCGTGCGCAATGCGCCGGGCGACGTCCGACCATGCCGCTGTGCGCTGGTCGAGAAGCTGGCGCGTGATATCCTCGAAGGTGATGACGTGCCCGGTAGCATCGCGGCTGGTCTTGACGGCCAGCGTCAGCAGATCGCCACCGCGGTTGTACTGGATCAGGCCGCTGCTGGCCCCCTGCTCCAGAATCGATCCGATCGAGGGGGCAAGTTCGGCAATCGGCACACCTTCCAGCACGTCTTCGGGGCGATTGGTCAGCAGCTTCTGTGCCGTTGAGTTGAGCAGCAGGATGCGCCCTTCCCCGTCGAGCGAAATGATGCCCGAAGTCACCGATTCCAGAACGGCCTCGATAAAGACGCTGCGTTCGTGCAGTTGGCGGTTGGCGCCAAGCAACGCCTGTGTCTGCTTGTCGATCTGCGCGGTCATGCGGTTGAAGGCCCGGTTCAGCAGGCCGATTTCGTCAGCCCCGGTACGCCCTTCAATCCGCAAGGCATAGTTGCCTGCCCCCACCCGCCGCGCGGCATCGACAAGTTCGTACAATGGCTCAACCTGACGATCCGCGAAGCGCAGCGCAAACCAAACCGAAAGCCCCACCAGCGCCAGCGATGCCACGAACAGCGCCACGTTGAAGCGCAATTGCAGTACGCGCGCCCGGTTGGTCAGCACCTCGTAAGCCTGCACGATGTTCTCGGCACGCTCACCCTGGCTGAGCGACAGCAAATCCGAACTGCGCACCACAAGCAGATAGACGCCGGAGGACCGCTCGATCGGGGCGGCTGCCACGATGCGGTTGTCCTTGGCGCTGACGACATAGGGCTCTCCCTTGTCCAGCTGCTCAAGGCCGATCTTGCTGATCCGGTTGTTCTCCGCCACGCCATCGGGGTCGACGATGATCGGCGTGCGCTGCTCTCCGCTCGAATCGATCTGGATGATTGCTGCGCCGCTCAGATTCCGGCGGATGACGTGGAACGAGAGGAACGCCTGGAATTCACGGCTTGCCACAGGACTGCGGCTCAGTTCCTCGCGCGAGTCGGTTGCCATCGCGACAGATTCGTAGCCGACGTCACGCAGGGTCTGTTCGTAGTATCCCCGCGCCAGCTTGTTCGCATTTTCAAGCAGACCACGAGAACTGTCGGAAAACCAGAACTCGACGCCGGACTGAAACAGCCACGACGCGAAGACCACGACGAGCAGCGTCGGGATCGCCGCGATCAGCGAGAAGATGAACACCAGCCGGACGTGCATCTGCCCGGTCCCGCCCGTGGCGTGCTCCGCCGCACGGCGAAGCGCCATGCGGCGGCCCAGCAGGACGAGGATCGCCATGGCCGGCACCAGCGTGCCCACAAGCAGGCTGGCCGTAAGATTGGATGGCAAAAGCTCACGCCTGTCGGCGCCGCTGTTGAGAGCGAACCATGTGGTTACGGTCATCGCCAGGAAAGCGACGGCAGACAGCACTTCCATGATGGCAAAGAAGTTTGCCCGGCGCGCAGCCACCTGCATCCGCCGCCACCATCGTGGCCATGCACGTTTCTGGACTGCAACCTCGCTCATCGTTGCGCTGTTACAACAGGACTGTGACCGCGCTGCAAGAGTAAATCCACGAGGCTACATCTAAGGCCGACGAGCGAATTCCTCGGGGTCGAGGGCAAGTTCGCCCAGACGCTTGCGCAAGGTGTTGCGATTAATCCCCAGCGCCTGGGCAGCGCGCAACTGATTACCGGCTGTCTCGCGCAGGACTTCGGCAAAGAGAGGCCGTTCGAAAGCGGCCATCGCACTGTCATAGATCGTGCCGCTGGCAGGACGATTGACGGCGAGCCACTGCGACACGGCCGTTGCGATATCGAATACCATGACCGGAGCTTCGCCCTCCGTGGCCGGCGCAGGCTCCGATGCAAGCAGCGGCAGGATCGATTCGGCATCAATGACGTCTTCGCGGGCCAGCAACGCGAGACGATAGATGAAGTTCTTCAATTCCCGCACATTTCCGCGCCAGGACTGGCGGCTGAGCACGTCCGCCGCTTCCTTCGTCAGTTGACGACGCGGCAAGCCTTCGTTGGCCGCATGTTGCAGGAAATGGCGCGCCAGCACGTCGATGTCATCGCGCCGGTCACGCAGCGGCGGCATATGGATCGGCACGACGTTGAGGCGGTAGTAGAGATCCTCGCGGAAACGGCCCGCAGCGATTTCCGGCTCAAGATCCTTGTTGGTGGCCGCCACGATGCGGGTGTCGAGGCGGATTTCCTCACGACCACCAACCCGGCGCACTGTGCCTGATTGCAGCGCGCGCAGAAGGCGGGTCTGGGCCTGCATCGGCATGTCGCCGATCTCGTCCAGGAAAAGTGTACCACCGGCCGCCTGCTCAAACTTGCCGACGTGCCGTGCCACAGCACCGGTAAAGGCGCCTTTCTCGTGCCCGAAAAGCTCGCTCTCGATCAGTTCGGCGGGAATCGCGGCGGTGTTGACGGCGATAAACGGCCCTTCGCGACGATTTCCAAGCTGGTGGATCGCCTCCGCGACAAGTTCCTTGCCGGTGCCGGACTCGCCCAGGATCAGCACCGTCAGATCATTGCGCAGCACGCGCGTGATCATGCGGAACACAGACTGCATGGCGGTGCTTCGGCCGACGAGCGGCAGGCCGTCCGCCACCGGCTCCTCGCCATCGGCGGACAACCCCTGGGCCGTCCCCGCTGCCTGGCGGACGGTGCGGGCCAGTTCATCGATATCGAACGGCTTGGGAAAATACTCGAAGGCACCCGTGTCGGTAGCGCGGACGGCTGTATCGAGCGTGTTTTGGGCCGAAAGGATGACAATCGGCATCTGGGGATGAAGCGTGCGGACACGCTCGATCGTCTCTATGCCATCACCGTCGGGCAGCATCACGTCGGTGACCAGTGCCGCAAAACTCCGTTCGGCCAGCATCCGGTCGCGCTCGGCAATAGTGACGCAATGTGATACGCCAAAGCCTTCCGCCTCCAGCGCGGCGGTGATGACGATGGCGATGGACATGTCGTCCTCGACCAGCAGAACGTCGGTCTTCATGCTGGTTTTCTCCGGGATCGGTAGCGTGTCTCGCGGGCGAGCGGCAGGTGGATGCGGAAGTGCGTCAACCCGTTCTCGTCATCGCGGTCATGGGTGATGCGCCCGTTCATGTCGCGTACCAGCTTGCGGACGAGCGGCAGGCCAAGACCCTGCCCCGACTTCTTGGTGGTGACGAAGGGCTCGAAAATGTGATCGCGCATGGCCGGGTCGATGCCGAGGCCATTATCGCTGACGCGGACCTCGATCGGCAGGCGCAGTGGCGCGCCGTCATCCCCGGTGTGAAGCTGCAGCCCGCTGGCGAAACGAGTGCGGATCGTCACGCGCGGTTCGGCAACATGCTTGCAGGCATCGGCCGCGTTGGAAAGCAGGTTCATCATCACCTGCACCAGCCCGTCGGGGCTGCCCAGCACGGGTGGCAGGGAGGGGTCGAATTCCTCCACCAGCCGGAATGCGGGCTTTTCTTCCTTGGCTGCCTTCAGCACGTCGATGGCGCGGCGCGCGGCCTCGTGCAGATTGCACGGCTCGACAGGAGGCGTGGTGCGGCCGCTAAGCTTCTGCATACGCTCGATAAGTCCGGCCACGCGGTCGACCTCACCGGTGATGAGGTCGGTCAGCGCCTTGTCCCGCTCGTCAACCTTGCGGCCGAGAAGCTGCGCGGCGCCGCGAATGCCCGCAAGCGGGTTCTTGATTTCATGCGCCATGATCTCGGGGCCGCGCAGCACAGCATTGTCAGGCCCACCCGAATCGTCGCCCAGAGCCTCTGCGGCCGAATTGTCGTGCAGGGTCACGACCTGCCAGCCGGGGCTGTCCGCAACCGGGGCCACGTTTATGTCGATCCGGCGCGCGCCCTTGCCCTTTATCTGGACGACGATTTCGCGTGCGGAAACAGGCGCTTCGGAGTCCGACAGTCGATCGAGCAGGCGCCTGTCGGAAATCGACATGATGTCGCGCAGGCGAGTGCCGACAAGCCGGCGCGCCGACTGCCCGAAGAACTGCTCGGCCGCCGGATTGAGCGAGGCGATCGTGCGCCCGAACTCCAGCAGCAGCACTGCATGCGGCAGGCTCGCCAGAAGGCGCTGCGCATCAGGCAGGTCTGTTCGGACTTCCAGGTTCATGCGGCCCTGAGCTGGCCATCGTCACCATCGCGATAGGGCGCGTAGAATTCGTCCAGTTCGCGAAGCACTTCAGCGGGATCGGCAATGAAGTTCAGCTTGTTTCTGAACTCGGCAGAGCCGCGCACGCCCTTGATGTACCAGCCAAGGTGCTTGCGGGCCATCTTGACGCCGGTGTCGGCGCCATAATGGTCAAGCATATCCTCGTAATGGCGGCGGATGATTGCATACTGGCCGGCGATAGAAGGATCGGCGTCGACTTCCTCGCCGCGCCACCACTGCATGACCTGGCCCAGAAACCACGGCCGTCCATACGATCCACGCCCGATCATCAGGCCGTCCGCGCCGGACTGCTCCAGTGCATTGGCGGCATCGGCGATCGTGCAGATATCGCCATTCACGATCACCGGGATGGAGACCGCGTCCTTGACCTTGCGCACGAAGGCCCAGTCGGCCTCGCCCTTGTACATCTGGTTGCGGGTGCGGCCGTGGACCGTGATCATCTTCGCGCCCAGATCTTCGGCAATGCGCGCAAGTTCGGGGGCGTTGAGACTGTCGTGGCACCAGCCCATGCGCATCTTGACGGTGACGGGAACCTTGACGGCCTTGACCGTCGCCTCGATCAGCTTCGTCGCCAGCGGAACCTGGCGCATCAGCGCCGAACCCGCATCGCCGTTCACGACCTTGCGCACCGGACAGCCCATGTTGATGTCGATGATCGCCGCGCCGCGATCCTCGACCAGCTTTGCCGCTTCTGCCATCTGGTCAGGTTCGCATCCGACCAGCTGCATCGAGACGGGATCCTCGATCTTGTCCCACATCGCCTTTTGCAATGACACGCGCGTCTCGCGGATGGCGGCCGGGCTGGCGATCATCTCGGTGACGTTGAGCCCCGAACCGAAAGCGCGGACCATCTTGCGGAACGGCAGGTCGGACACGCCCGTCATCGGGGCAAGCACGACCGGGCAGTCGATCGTCACGGGACCGACATGGATGGGCTTCAGCGCGGGCGGCGGTGCCGGAGGAATGGGCATGTGAGTCATGATAAATGCAGTGCTGCCTAAAAAACAGGCAGCGCATAGTGGATTGCCCTCGCCGCGGCAAGCGATTACCGGCTTCGGCAATGTCGCAAATCGTCTCAGCACCGCAGGTTTCGGCCAGTAACAGCTCAGCTAGCACCTCCGGCAATCGGGCCGATGTTCGCACTGCTGCGATTATCGTGGCGGCGGGCAAGGGCCTGCGGGCCGGCCAGCCGGTGCCGAAGCAGTTCGCACGCTGGCGCGGCAAGCCTGTCATCCGCCATTCGGTCGAGGCGCTGGCTGCTGCCGGATGCATGCCGATCCTCGTCATGATCCCGGAAAATGCAGAGCCGGTTGCCCGTGATGCCCTGTCCGGGATCGACGGCGTGCAGTTTGCCACCGGCGGCGCGACCCGGCAGGAATCGGTGCGGCTGGGGCTGGAAGTTCTCGCCGCGCTGGAACTCGATCGCGTCCTCATTCACGATGCCGCCCGGCCCCTGCTTCCGGCCACAGTCATCGAGCGGCTCCATGCCGCGCTGGACCGGCACAAGGGCGCGATCCCCGTGCTGCCGGTGGCGGACAGCCTGACCCACGCCTCCGGCGAAGTCATGGGTGCGCCCGCCCGCCGCGAAGACTTGCGCCGCGTACAAACACCGCAGGCTTTCCGTTTCGCCGACATCTTGGCCGCCCATCGCGACTGGGATGGACCGACCAGCGCCGGGGACGACGCGCAGGTTGCGCAGGCATGGGGCATTGAAATCGCGCTCGTCGAAGGGGACGAAATCTTGCACAAGCTGACTTACGCCTCCGACTTCGGCGCCGCCAAGCCGCTCATCCGGGTCGGAACGGGCTATGACGTGCATCGTCTTGAGGAAGGCGAGGAACTTTGGCTTTGCGGCGTCCGGATCGAACACAGCCATGGCCTGTCCGGCCACAGCGACGCCGACGTTGCCATTCACGCGCTTGTCGATGCCCTGCTCGGCGCGATCGGGGCCGGCGATATCGGCCAGCATTTTCCGCCCAGCGATCCGCAATGGAAGGGCGCGGCTTCCGACCGGTTCCTTGCCCATGCGGGCAAACTGGTGGCGCAGGCCGGATACGTTTTGGGCAACGCAGACGTCACCATCATCTGTGAAGCCCCCAAGATCGGCCCCTACCGGGAAGCCATGCGCGCACGCCTTGCCGAAATACTCGACGTTGACATCGCGGCGATCAGCGTGAAGGCAACGACGACCGAGAAGCTGGGCTTCACCGGGCGGCGCGAGGGGATCGCGACGCAGGCAGCCGTCAGCCTCTCCCTGGCTTAACCTCGCGGGGCGCGAAGGAATATTTTCAGATGCGTGGACTTTCGCGAACACTTGCCCTGACATTGGCCATGATGCCGTGCGCTGCGATGGCGGCGGAACCCGTGTGTATCAGCAAGGCCGAAGCCACATCGTTGATCGCCTATGCTCTGCCGCAGGCGATCAACGGGACCGCGAAGCGCTGCGCCCCCGCTCTCCCCGCCGATGCTTTCCTGCGCACCAAGGGGCCGGGCCTTGCCTCGCGCTACGCCGCGCAGAAGGACCGCTACTGGCCCAAGGCCAAGCCGGCGTTGATGAAGGCCCTGAACGCGAAGAACGGCGGCAGTTCCGCAGGCATGTTCGCCGGTCTGCCCGACGACACGCTGCGCCAGATGGCCGACGTCTTCGTCGAAGGCTTCGTATCGCAACGCATCGCGACGCGTTCGTGCAAGCAACTCGACCTTGCGATCGATCTGCTGTCCCCCCTCCCGCCCGAGAATACCGCCGGGCTGATCGCGCTGAGCATGGACGTTGCAGGCGCAGCCGACCCCAAGCTCGGCAACGTAACGCTTTGCAAGGATTGACCATGCCTGCCAACGCCTTCTTTCCCGCGGACCTCTATGCCCTCGCCCAAAAGGTGATCGAGGAAAACAAGGCGCTTGGCCGCATGGTTTCGGTGGCGGAAAGCTGCACCGGCGGCCTTGTCTGCGCGGCGCTGACCGAAATTCCCGGCTCTTCGGCAGTTCTCGATCGCGGCTTCGTGACGTATTCGAACGAAGCCAAGATGGAGATGCTGGGGGTCCATTCGGACATTATCGATTCGTTCGGTGCGGTGTCCCCGGCGACGGCATGGGCCATGGCGCAGGGCGCCATCGGCAAGAGCCGGGCGGACGTGGCAGTCGCCATCAGCGGTATCGCCGGACCGGACGGCGGGAGCGAGATGAAGCCGGTCGGCACCGTCGTCTTCGCCTGCGCCAAGCGCGGCGAGGAAGAGGTCAACGCCGAACAGAAGCTGCTGGACGGCAAGACCCGCGCCGAGATCCGCCATCAGGCAGCGATCGTGGCGCTGGAACTGCTGCTGCCCTGACCCCTAGCCCGCCTGTGCCGCGCCGTAGAGTTCGGAGGCGCGGGTTTCGAACGCGGCCACCATCTTGCGGAAGGCCTTGTCGAAATACTGCCCCGCCAGCTTTTCGAACAGCGGATTGCGGAACGTGAACTTCACGTCGAACTCAAGGTCGCACGAAGTTTCATCTACCGGATGGAAGGTCCAGACATTGTCGAGGTCGCGCATCGGGCCGTCGACATAATGGACCTTGATGACGCGTGGACGCTCCTTTTCGACGCGCGAGGTGAACTTTTCCCGCAGCGCCTTGAAGCCCACCAGCATGTCCGCGATCATTTCGTGGCCATCGTCCGACTTTACCCGCGTGGCGACGACCCAAGGCAGGAATTCCTGATAGCGGCCCACATCGGCGACAAGGTCGAACATCTGCTCTGCGCTGTACGGCAGGCGCTTGGTCTCATGAATGCCGGGCACGGATCAGACCCCGGCGCTTGCCGTCACAGGCTGCATCTTCGCCAGCTTGGCGTCGCGGGCGGCCTTCATCTGCGCGAAATCGTCACCGGCGTGATAGCTTGACCGCGTCAGCGGCGAGGACGCCACCTGCAGGAAGCCCTTTGCACGGGCGATCGCACCATAGGCCTTGAACGCCTGCGGAGTGACGAATTCCTTGACCTCGGCATGCTTGGGCGTCGGGCGCAGGTACTGGCCCATGGTCAGGAAATCGATATCGGCGCAGCGCATATCGTCCATCACCTGATGGACTTCGAGCCGTTCTTCGCCAAGGCCGAGCATGATGCCTGACTTGGTGAAGATCGACGGATCGTGGCGCTTCACTTCCTCCAACAGCCGCAGCGACGCGTAATAGCGCGCACCGGGGCGGATGGTCGGATAAAGCCGGGGCACGGTTTCAAGATTGTGGTTGTAGACGTCCGGTCGCGCCTGAACGATTGCCTCGACTGCGCGCTGCATCTTGTTGCGGAAGTCCGGAGTCAGGATTTCAATCGTGGTGGCGGGCGAAGCCGCGCGCACAGCCTGGATTACCTTGACGAACTGGCTGGCGCCGCCATCGGGAAGATCGTCGCGGTCGACCGAGGTGACCACGATATGCTCCAGCCCGGTCTTGAGCACCATTTCCGCCACGTTGTCGGGCTCTGCCGCATCGACGCGGCCGGGCATCCCGGTCTTGACGTTGCAGAACGCGCAGGCGCGGGTGCAGGTGTCCCCCAGAATCATCACGGTGGCGTGCTTCTTCGTCCAGCATTCGCCGATGTTCGGGCAGGCCGCTTCCTCGCACACGGTATTGAGCTTGAGGTCGCGCATGAGCTGGCGAGTCTCGCCATAACCCTTGCTGGTCGGCGCCTTGACGCGAATCCAGTCGGGCTTGCGCTGACGGGCGGGGGCTTCTTCCGGAACCGGGACGGAGGACAGATCGTTCATGCCGTCCAGATAGTCATATGGACGCAAGCTTGCCAGTACGAATATCCAGCGTATGGCGAAGCACCCCTTTCGAAAACAGCAACGGAGCCACCATGACCGAGACAAACGACCGCGTATTGAACGGCCTGATCGACGGCTACCGCCGCTTTCGCGGCACCGGATGGAGCGCGAACCGCGCCCGCTGGGACGAACTGGGACAAGGCCAGTCGCCCGAAGTCATGGTCATCGCCTGCTCTGACAGCCGCGTCGATCCCAGCCAAATCTTCGACGTTGACCCCGGCACCATCTTCGTGGTGCGCAACGTCGCCGCGCTGGTCCCGCCCTTCGAGACGACTCCCGGTCACCACGGCGTTTCAGCCGCGCTTGAATTTGCGGTGCAGGTGCTCAAGGTCAAGGAAGTGGTCGTCATGGGCCATGGCCTGTGCGGCGGTTGCAAGGCTGCGCTGACTCAGGATCTGAAGGACGCGGAAATCGGCCAGGGCGGCTTCGTGGCCGACTGGATCTCGATGCTGGACGAAGCCCGCGTGCCCGTTGCGCACGAACATGGCACCTCGGGCCGCACCGCAGAACGCGCCATGGAGCAGGCGGCAGTGAAGGTCAGCTTGGAAAACCTGATGACCTTCCCCTGCGTGCAGAGCAAGGTGGCCAAGGGCGACCTGAAGTTGCGTGGCGCCTTCTTCGCGATCTCGGACGGTGTGCTGCACCTGCTTGACGAAACCAGCGGCGAATTTGCACCGGTGGAGTAACGGCGTTGGGTGATGGGGCTTCGGCGGCTGAGGCTGGTCCGTCGAAGTCCCATCGGCATTCACAATCTCGCCGCACACGAAAAAGGGCGCCGGTTTCCCGGCGCCCTTTCCTGTTTCGGCCTGGAGCGAAAGCTCAGTTCGCGGCAGCCGGGGCTGCAGCTGCCGGCGCAGGCGAAGCCTTGCTCTTGGCATAGGCCGACCACAGCTTGGCAACTGGCTGACGGGTGCCGGTGACCTTGGCGAAGTTGGCTTCGGCATCGGCATACTTACCCTGAAGGGTCTGCGACATACCAAGGCGAAGCGCGACCTTGTTGGCATCCACGCCCGGCATCGAGGCAGCCTTGGCGTAAAGGGGCTCCGCCTTCGCAGCCTGATCGTAGCTCAGGAACACGTCCGCAGCGCCGACGACGGTGGCAGCCGTCGCGCCCGGCTTGTTGGCATCACGCTCGGTCGCGGGCAGCGAGGCCTTGTCGGCCGCCACACGGCCGTCAGTGTTCGCCTTGTCGGGAACGTCGGCTGCCGTCAGCTTGCCCTTCGAGATACCCGCGTTCATCACCTTGCTGGCTTCACCGGGGAAAGCGCGCGGATCGGCGTTTTCGAGGTACTCGTAGTAGTCGCGCTTGTCGTTCATCGAATCGGTGAGGAACATCAGGCGCATCAGGTCGAGGTTCTGGTCACGCGGCAACGAAGCGAGCTGGCGCACGACCGAGATCGCGGTGTTCCAGGTCGACGGGTAATACTGGCCCAGAAGAGCGGCATATTCCGTCGACGGGCCAAGCTGCTTGGCCGAATAGGTCTGCTGAAGCACCGAACGCAGCGCGGTTTCCGAAGGCGCCTGCCCCTTGGCCTGGGCAGCGGCAACATCGTCCTTGGCCATCTGCAGGGCAGCTTCGGGATTGTTGTTGCGCTTGTAGGCATCGGCCAGAACAGCGTCGAGCTGGCCGGTCGAATCGACGAAGCCGCCGTCCTTCGCCGCCTTCAGATAAGTCGCCGCCCCGGCGTAGTCCTTCAGCTGATACGCGGTGATGCCGGCGTCGTAATTGGTCTTGGCGACTTCCTCGGCCGGCAGCTTGCCGCTGGCGAGCATCAGCTTGTTGCCTTCCTGCTTGGTAGGAAGATCCTGCGAGATGATGCCGAAGTTGCGCATCATCGAACCCAGTGCGCTCTTGTCGTCAGGCGTTGTCGCGGTCGGCACCGCAGCGGCGAACGCTGCCTTGCCGTCGCCGCCCACAGCGCCGTCGAACGCGGCCTTGGCCTTCGCCATCGCTTCGGGCGTCTGCTGACCACCGAGTGCTGCGATTGCGGCTTCCATCGCCTTCTGGAGCGGCTGCGCGGCCTTCACGAACTCGGGGGAGAACTTGCCGCCTGCGGCTTCCTTCTCCTTCTTCGCGGCCATCGCGGGGGTTGCGACCGTCATCGCCAGGCCGCTCGACAGCGCGACGGCAAGAGCGACACGGGAAACAAGGAACTTGCGAGCCATCAAGGCTACTCCTCTCAAGGACAAAACCAAGATCCTGCGGGGCATAAGAAATCCTGCCCGACAGGATCGAAAAAGGGCCGGGAGGGTTTGGCCGGGAAAAAGACCCTTGGCAACCTCTCGCCGCAAATAGGTTTGCGCCACTGAACGCGCATTGAATGCAATTCATCGCAGCTGTTCAGGTTCCCGTCGCGCAGTGCGTCCGGTAGATGTGGAAAAACCCGCCTGGACGCCGCTTCCGGTGGCTTTCCCCCCGCGCATGTCCTAGTGCGGTTCATCCATCCTTTCCCGCAACAACGGCGAACCAATCCGCGTGAGCGACGAAACCGAAAACCTTCCCGCCAACCCGCCAATGGGCCCCGAGGGCGAATTCACCCGCGTCGACATCGTCGACGAGATGAAGACGAGCTACCTCGATTACGCGATGAGCGTGATCGTCAGCCGCGCGCTTCCCGATGTGCGCGACGGTCTGAAGCCGGTCCACCGCCGTATCCTTTTCGCCTCGCAGGAAGGCGGGTTCGTCGCGGGGAGGCCTTACCGCAAGTCCGCAAAGATCGTCGGCGACGTGATGGGCAACTATCACCCGCACGGCGACAGCGCGATCTACGATGCTCTCGCGCGCATGACGCAGGACTGGTCGATGCGCGTGCCGCTGATCGACGGTCAGGGCAACTTCGGTTCGATGGACCCCGATCCGCCGGCCTCGATGCGCTATACCGAAGCGCGCCTTGCCCGCGTCGCCAATTCGCTGCTTGACGATCTCGACAAGGATACGGTCGACTTCGCGGACAACTACGATGGTTCGCGTCAGGAACCCACCGTCCTGCCCGCCCGCTTCCCGAACCTGCTGGTCAATGGCGCAGGCGGTATCGCGGTCGGCATGGCCACGAACATTCCGCCCCACAACCTTGGCGAAGTGATCGACGGCTGCTTCGCGATGATGGAAAACCCGGGGATCACCTCGGAGGAGCTGTTCCAGATCATCCCCGGCCCCGATTTCCCTACTGCCCCGCTGATTCTTGGTCAGAGCGGTGCGCGTAACGCGGCGCTGACCGGGCGTGGCTCGATCATCCAGCGCTGCCGCAGCCACGTCGAGGAAGGGCGCGGTTCGCGCAAGGATGCGCGCTCGATCGTGCTCACCTCGATCCCCTTCCAGGTCGGCAAGTCGAACCTGGTCGAAAAGATCGCCGAGGCCGCCAAGGACAAGCGGATCGAGGGCGTTTCGGACATTCGCGACGAATCCAACCGCGAAGGCGTGCGCGTGGTCATCGACCTCAAGCGCGATGCCTCGCCTGAAGTCGTGCTCAACCAGCTGTGGCGCAGCACCCCGGCGCAGTCGAACTTCGCGGCCAATATGCTGGCGATCCGGGGCGGCCGCCCCGAGATCATGTCGCTACGCGATATCCTGCAGAACTTCATCCAGTTCCGCGAACAGGTCATCACCCGCCGCACCAAGTTCGAACTGAACAAGGCGCGTGACCGGGCGCACATCTTGCTTGGCCTCGTCGTCGCGGTGTCGAACCTCGACGAAGTGGTGAAGATCATCCGTTCCTCGCCCAATCCGGCAGAGGCACGCGCCAAGCTGCTCGCCAAGGAATGGCCGATCGGCGACATCGCCCAGTACATCCGTCTGGTCGAAGCGATCGAACCCGAGGCCGAGGCCGAAGGCGGCATCTATCGCCTGTCCGAAGTGCAGGTGAAGGCGATCCTCGACCTGCGCCTGCATCGCCTGACGGCGCTGGGCCGCGACGAAATCGGCGACGAGCTGAAGCAACTTGCGATCGCGATCGAGGAATTCCTCGCCATCCTGGCCGACCGCGTGAAGCTTTACGGCGTCATGCGTGAAGAATTGCAGGCCGTACGCGATGCTTACGCAACGCCGCGCCTGTCCGAAATCACCGCCGCCTTCGACGGGATCGACGATGAAGACCTGATCGAGCGTGAGGACATGGTCGTCACGGTGACCATGGACGGCTATATCAAGCGCACCGCCCTCTCCACCTTCCGCGCCCAGAACCGCGGCGGCAAGGGCCGCGCCGGCATGGCCACGAAGGACGAGGATGCGGTGACGACGATGTTCGTCACTTCCACTCACAACCCGGTGCTGTTCTTCTCCACCGCCGGCAAGGTCTACCGCCTCAAGGTCTACAAATTGCCCGAAGGCGGCCCGACCACGCGCGGTCGCCCGATCGTCAACCTCCTGCCCGCGCTGGACAAGGACGAGACGATCCAGACCGTGCTTGCCCTGCCTGAAGATGAGGCAGAGTGGAGCAAGCTGTCGGTCGTGTTCGCCACGGCCAAGGGCAACGTGCGCCGCAACGCCATGGATTCCTTCGCGAACATTCCGTCGAACGGCAAGTTCGCGATGCGTTTCGACGAAGGCAGTGATGATCGCCTGATCGGCGTTGCACTGCTTGAACCCAGCGACGACGTGCTGCTCGCCACCCGTCAGGGCAAGGCGATCCGTTTCCCCGGCGACGACGTGCGCGAATTCACAAGCCGCACCTCCACCGGCGTGCGCGGCATGACGCTGAAGGGCGATGACGAGGTCATCTCGCTCTCGATCCTGCACCGCGTCGGCACCGATGCCGAAGAGCGCGAACAGTATCTGCGCTTCGCCCCGTGGAAGGGTGAGAAGGACGGCGAACCGACTCTGTCAGCCGAACGCATGGCCGAACTGGGCGAGCGGGAGCAGTTCATCCTTACCGTCTGCGCAAATGGCTACGGCAAGCTGTCCTCGGCCTATGAATACCGCCGCACCGGTCGCGGTGGTCAGGGTATCACCAATATCGACAACATCGGCCGCAATGGCCCCGTCGTTGCCAGCTTCCCGGCCACGCGTGCCCAGCAGCTGATGCTGGTGACCGATCAGGCCAAGCTGATCCGCCTGCCCCTCGATTCCCTGCGCGTGATCGGTCGCGGTTCGGCGGGTGTGCGCCTGTTCACCGTTTCCGGCGACGAGCACGTCGTCAGCGCGGTCCGCCTCGACGAGGAACCCGATAGCGAGGTTGCTGACGCACCTGCCGCCGGATCTTCGTCCGATGGCACCGAAACCGGCAACGGCGTTATCGGCACCGACAACAACGGCACCGAAGAGGCATGACGCAAACCGTCGCCTACAAGATCCTGACCGGCGAGCAGCTTTCGCGGCTGCTCGCCGAAGGGACGTTTGCCGGGGCACCTGTCGATCTGGCGGACGGCTACATCCACATGTCTACTGCCGATCAGGCGCAAGGCACGCTGGACAAGCACTTTGCCGGTCAGGACGATCTTCACGTGGCCGCGGTGGACCTTGCCGCGATGGGAAGCGCGGTGAAGTGGGAAGTCTCACGCGGGGGTGCGCTGTTCCCGCATATCTACGCGCACCTGCCGCTGTCAGCCGTGATAGTGCATGGTCCGGTCGTGAGGGACGCGGACGGCGCGTTACAGCTTCCGCGCTGATCTTGACATTTATAACCAAATAGGCTATATGGCCCGGCATCCGGGGTGACGAGGTACACGTCGCCTGCGGTGTATCGGGTCGGCGTCGTGGGCCGGGATGCGGTTTCAAAAGCCGTGATCACGCACCCCACGCGTCCGTTCGAAGACCCGGACCGTCCTCTCGGCTTCTGGAAAGGTGGCATCTGCCTGATCCTGCGACATACGGCGGGACATCG